>NZ_JALJWF010000001.1:4184816-5452132 GCF_024168645.1 Pseudomonas sp. GGS8
ACAAACACTGGCGAAGATGTCGACCCGTCGTGGGCTGAAGATGTTGGAATTTTTGGTCGATTGGCATCTTTAGGCCGTATAAACTTGCGCTACGCGTCGGCCAATAGATGTCTCGGCGCCACAGATCAAGAGAGTGAGTAATGGGCGCACAGTGGAAGGTTAAACACAAAGAAGCGGCAGCCAACGCCAAGGGCAAGATCTTCGGCAAACTGGTGAAGGAAATCACCATTGCTGCGCGCAACGGTGCCGATACCGCCACCAACGCACACCTGCGTCTGGTGGTCGAACAGGCGAAAAAAGCCTCGATGCCTCGCGAAACCCTGGAACGCGCGATCAAGAAAGGCTCCGGCCAGCTCGGCGAAACCGTGCAATACCATCGCGTGACGTATGAAGGGTTTGCACCGCATCAGGTGCCGCTGATCGTTGAATGCGTGACTGACAACATCAACCGCACCGTCGCTGAAATCCGCGTCGCATTCCGCAAGGGCCAGTTGGGCGCTTCCGGTTCGGTGGCCTGGGACTTCAACCACGTCGGCATGATCGAGGCGTCCCCGGACAGCCCTGACGCCGATCCGGAAATGGCCGCGATCGAAGCCGGCGCCCAGGATTTCGAGCCGGGCGAAGACGGCGCGACGCTGTTCCTGACCGACCCTGCGGACCTGGACGCGGTACAGAAAGCGCTGCCGGAGCAGGGCTTCACTGTGTTGTCGGCCAAGTTGGGTTACCAACCGAAGAACCCGGTGAGCGGCTTGAGCGACGAGCAGATGGCAGAAGTCGAAGCGTTCCTTGAAGGCCTCGATAACCACGATGACGTGCAGGACATGTTTGTCGGGTTGGCGGGTTAAGCGGTTCTGCAGTTTGTGATTTGACTTGTGGCGAGGGAGCTTGCTTGTGGCGAGGGGGCTTGCCCCCGTTGGGTTGCGAAGCGACCCCAAAAGCTACGGCTGCTGCGCAACCGAGCGGGGCGATGCGGCGTTCCGACAAGCCCCCTCGCCACAGGTTCTATATTTGCCGCTAGTTGAACGCGGCCAACTCCCGCACCACCTCACTGAACCCCGGCCGCGCCAGCACATCCGGCTGACAGCAGCGCTGCTGCAACGTCCCTAGCCGCGCACGATCTTCAGCGCTCAACCCCGAGTCGATCCGCTCCAGCAATTCGCCCAGCAAAATCCCGAACGCCCGCACCTCGATCCGTTGCAGCGCGCGGCTTTCAAGGTTATCCGAGGTGGCATGGAAAGATGCCGCGCCAAAATCCCCCAACAGACAATCGCCATGCTCGTTCCACAGAATGTTGTGGCCATAGAGGTCGCCGTGGGTGATGCCTTGGCGGTGCAGGTGTTCGGCCACCGAGGCGATGCCACTGGCGATGCGCATTGCCACGTCGGCGCTGAATCGGGTGTCGTCGGCGTAGACGTCGCGGGAGCAGGACGCCAGGCTCGGCAGGCTGGCCAGGTTGCGGTAGCTCGGGTCGATCAGCTGCATCACCAGCCCGGCTTGCGCCTGTGGGTGCCCGACAATCCGCCCTTCGACCCGGATCAGGTTAGGGTGGATGCCGGCGGTGATGCAGGCGTTCATTTCGTGCAACGGCGAGCCATCGCTGGTCATTTCGCCTTTGTAGAGTTTTACCGCGACCTGTTTTGTCTGCGCCCACAATGCCTGATGAATGACCCCCGACGCACCTTCGCCCAGTTTCTTCTCCAGGCTCAGCTCGGACCAGGGAATGCTCGCGGTGGCTTCAAGTGCCGCCGCATCGGCTTCGGTTTCCAGTGGGTTACCGGCATACGCCAGCCAGGTCAGGCCCGGCAGGGTCAACAGCCACTCGGGAAGCTCGGTGAGCTGATTGGCGGCGATGCGGATCAGCTCAAGTCGATGGCAGTGGCTCAGGCTCTCGGGCAAATGCTGTAACCGGTTGCCGGCGAGCATGAGTTTTTGCAGGTGCGGGCGCTCGCCCAGTTCGGTCGGCAGATCCGTGATGCGGTTGTCGGTCAGGATCAGCCAGCGCAACAGCGGCGGCAGGGCGGCGGCCGGCACGTGTTCGATGGCGTTGGCCTTGAAACCGATCATCGTCAGCGCTGCGCACTGGCCGAGGCAGGCGGGCAGTTCGGTGAACTGATTGTCCGAGCAGAACAGCACGCGCAAACGGGTCAGGCGGTGCAGATCGTCCGGCAGGCTGCGTAAGGCGTTGCCGCTGAGGTTGAGCACTTCCAGCGAGTCCGCCAGGTCGAAGATTTCCCGGGGGAATTCGGTCAGGCCGCAGACCAGGTCCAGGCGGGTGATGCCCGACAGTTGGCCGGCGCGCAGTTGTGCAAGGGTATGCATGGGCAGGTTCGCTATTGATCTGAAGGAGGGCGTGGGGGCCTGGAAATGGGCGACATGATAGCGGGAAAAGTGTGGTGGCTGTCAGGCCGCTATCGCGAGCAGCACCACAAACCCTTTGCTCAAGCCGGATCCCTGACCTCCACCAGCTGCCCCAACCGACTGCGCGTACGCGCCAGGTCGATGGCATCGCCACCCAGACTTTCGCGCAATGACTGATGGCCGAGCAGAATCAGGTGCTTGTCCTGGTCGTACAAGACGTCGATCAGATTGATGAAACGCTGCTGGGCGGCGATTGAACAGTCGGCGAGGCTGGGCAGTTTGTCGATGATCCAGCGGTCGAAACGCCGGCACAGTTCCAGGTAGTCCATGACGGCGGTGGGGTGTTCGCACAGGTCGGCGAAGGTGAAACCGATGGTTCGCCCTTCGCAGTATCGGGCTTGAAGGTGCCGTGTCCCGACGGGCAGTCGAATGGCCGGTGCGTCGTGTTTGAGCAGGTGCAGCGCCTGACGCTGGGCCACCGTGGCCGGCCAGACGTACTGGCCCTGGGTGAACAGCTGCTGCGCGTGGGTTCGTGCCTGGCTGCGGTAATCGTGGGGGCCGCCGACTTCCATCACCTGCATGCGCGTGTTGATCAGGTCGATCACCGGTTTGAACCGTGCATGGTAGAGCGGGTTGGGCAGTAAACCTTCTGGCGGATAATTGGAGGTCACCAGTAACAGGATCCCCCGGCGGAACAGCGCCTTGAACAGACGCGTGATGAGCATCGCGTCACCGATGTCATGCACGTGGAATTCATCGAAACACAGTACGCGGCAGTTTTTCAGCCGTTCGTCGAGGGTAGTCGCCAGCGGGTCGGGCTGATCGCGATGGCTGAACATGCCCTGGTGCAATTGCGCAAAAAATTCATGGAAGTGCAGGCGCTGTTTTTCCGCGACGGGGATGGCCTGGAAAAAACCGTCGAGCAACCAGCTCTTGCCGCGCCCGACCGCACCATGGAGGTAAAGCCCAGGGAGTGGCGCCGATGACCCCGGCAGCGCCGACGCATGCTGCGCCATGCAGTCGATCACGCGTAGTTGGCTGTGGCTTAGGGTGTAGCCCTGAACATGGGCCCTGTGGCGGAAGTAGTCGTGGATCACTTGACCTTGCGCGCTGCCACTGGTCGGTGCCGCAAATACCTTGCCGAAAAAACGGCGCAGCGTGGGCCAGCGTGGTGTGAGTCGCGCACGGTTGGGTGGTCGAACGGCCACTGTAATGTCCCCCGTAGTCTTCAGGCCGGCTCCCCCTGAGCCGCGGCGGTGTAGTGTAACCAAATGGGTAATTTTCCCTCTACTGCTGCCGACGAAGCTTTTGTGGCGAGAGGGCTTAGCCAAGGCGCAGAACTTGTGGGAGCGTGGCTTGCCCGCGAAGAACGATAACGCGTAATACCTGAAAACCGCGGTGCATTCTTCGCGGGCAAGCCACGCTCCCACAGGGTTTTCGTCGCTCATCACATGGGTTTTTGATCTTCGAGGTTAGCGCTCGATACTGCGATTCCACCGGTCATTCCACGCCGGGCGCTGTTCGTTGACCTGATCCCAATCGATGGCAATCGCCGTTTCCAGATAGTGTTTCATTGCCTCCACCTGACCGTGGGTCTTGTCGGTGGTTGGCGTATTCGGGTTCGACGGAATCTGATCGCCATCTTCAAGCGCGGCGGCCTGTGCTTCGGGCGTCAGCAAGAAGGCCGCGAGTTTCTGCGCCAGTTCCGGTTGGGTGTTGTTGGCGATGGCGCATTCGGCCACGTTGAGCACCACCGGGCCTTCCTTCGGCTGCGCATACTCCACCGGCATGCCCTTGAGTTTCAGCGCGGTGACTTGGGTCGGGGTCAACGGGAACAGCGCCGCTTCGTCGGTCTGGAGCATTTCGGAGATTTTCGCCGAGCTCGGAATGTACTCCAGCACGTTGCGCCCCACGGTGTTGGGCCAGGCCTTGAACCCCGGTTCGACGTTGGTTTCGCTGCCGCCCTGAATCCGGTTGAACATCAGGAATCCGTGCAGGCCGAAGGTCGAGGAGGCCATCGACTGGAACACCAGTTTGTCCTTGAAACGCGGGTCGGCCATGTCCATCCAGGAGGTCGGCGCATTCCAGCCTTTTTCCTTGAACAGCCGCGTGTTGTACGCCAATCCGGTAACGCCGAGGCTGACCGCCACCGCTTGATCCTTGATGCGGCCCTTGGCCGGAATCTGTGCCAGGGTCGGGTTGTCTTCGAGTTTGTCGCACAAGCCCATGGCAATGGCGCGGTACATGATGCCGTCGTCGAGGAACATCACGTGCAATTGCGGGTTGCCTTTGCTGGCCTGGACCTTGGCCAGAATATCGGCGGAAGTTCCCGGCACGATCACCACTTTGACGTTATTGGCTTTCTCGAAAGCCGGTAGCACCTTGTCGGCGTAGAGCCGCTCCATGGTCCCGCCGTTCATGCCCAGGTAAAGCGTCGGTTCGGCCTGGGCCTGGGTGACCGTGAGCAGGGCGCTCATGCAGGACAAACCGAGCAGTGCAGTGCGTTTGAGGTTATTCATTGGCGCGACCTTCCTCTATCAAGCTACGGAGATGGAGTGAAACCGGGTGATGGAAAACGCATCCAGCGGCGTCTTTGACGCACCGCTACAGATGATCTCGGTGAGCGCCTGGCCCACCGCAGGCCCGATCTGAAAGCCCGCGCCGGCAAAGCCGAACGCGTGCAACAGACCGGGTTGCGTGCTGCTGTGGCCGATCACCGGTTGACGATCGGGCAAATAACCTTCGGTGCCGCTCCAGGTGCGAATCGCCTGGGCGCCTTGAAGAAACGGGTAGAGCTCGACGGCCTGGCGCAGGATCTCGATCACCGCGCTCTGGCCGGGACGGGCGCGGGCACCATCAAGGGCAAAGCCCTGGCCGCCCCCCAACACACAATTGCCCCGCGCGACTTGACGGGCATAGATGCCGCCGCCTTCGACACCGGTGCTGGCATTCATCACCAGCGGCAAGGGCTCGGTGACCAGCATCGCCGGGTGCCCGGCATGCATCGGCACCGCTTCGCCGAATTGCGCGGCAAGGCTGCCGGCCCAGGCGCCGGCGCAGTTGAGCAGCCAGGGCGCGTGCAGTTCGAGGCCGGTTTGAGTGCTGACGCGAAAGCGCTGACCATCGTGCTCCACCGCCGTCACCGCGCATTGCTCATGCACCTGCGCGCCATGCCGACGTGCTGCTTGGGCAAACGCCGGAGACACCAGGCGCGGGTTGGCGTGGCCATCGTCCGGGCACAGCGAAGCACCGACCGCGACGTCTCCGACCCACGGAAAACGTGCGCGCAATTCACTGCGGTCGAACAGTTGCAAATCGAGGCCGAAGCCCTGGCTGCTCGCAGCGTAATCCTGCAACGCTCGTAGATCGTTGAGGCTGCGGGCCAGTTTCAGATGACCGCTGCGCCGGTACTCGCCGTCGATGCCGATCAACTGCGGCAGTTGTCCCCAGATCTCATGAGCCCGTTGCGACAACGGCAATTGCGACAATGGCCGACCCTGGCGACGCACGCCGCCATAGTTCACGCCACTGGAATGCGAACCGCAAAAATCCCGTTCCAGCAGCGCCACGCGTCGGCCGGCCTTGCTCAGAAACAGGGCGGTGGAAGCCCCGACAATGCCACCGCCAATGATGACTGCCTCGACTTCGATCATGGCTCGACCTCCAGACCGAACGGCAAGGGTTTGATCGGCGCCTGAGCTCGCAAACGGCCGATGTCGGACACCGAGCGCTGGCTTTCGCAGGCAATGATTTCCGCCGCGGCGGCCCCGCACATGCGGCCCTGACAGCGACCCATGCCGACCCGGCAATGGGCCTTGACCCGGTTGATCTCCCAGTGACCTTCGCGCACCACCTGGCGGATGTCGCCGGCGCGTACTTCTTCGCAGCGGCAGATCATCAGGTCATCCGCAGCATTGGCGGCCCAGTTTTCGGGGAAGGCAAAGGCACGCTCCAGGCCCTGGCGGAATCTGCCGATATCTTTCAGCGATTGTTCCAGCTGGGTGGCACGTTGCGGCGGGATCAGGTAACCGCTGTCTTCGAGCAAGGCGAGGGCTGCCCGTTCGCCGGCCATTTCCGCCGCGTCGGCGCCCATGATGCCGGCGCCGTCACCGGCCAGGTAGACCTCGGCGACACTGCTGCGCCCGGCACTGTCGCGCTGTGGCAGCCAGGCGCGGTTGAGCGGATTCCAGCTGAATTCGCAGCCCAGCAGGTCGGCGAGTTGGGTTTCGCTGCGCAGGCCATGGGCGAAGGCCACGGCGTCGCAGTCGAGTCGATGTTGGCCTTTTGCGTTGCACCAGTTCAGCGATTGCACGCGCTGTTGGCCATCGATGCGTGACAGGCTGGCGCCCTGATGCACCGGGATGCCGTGGGCGGTCAGCCAGGCGCGGTAATAGAGGCCTTTGGCGAGGGTAGCCGGTTGCGACAACAGGCCGGGCAGGGCGCGTGCCTGAGCACTGAACGGCGAGCTGTCGAGTACCGCGACCACATTGGCACCGGTCTTGGCGTATTGATAGGCCACCAAGTACAGCAACGGCCCGCTGCCGGCGAACACCACACGTTCACCAATGGCACAGCCCTGAAACTTCAAGGCGATCTGCGCCGCGCCGAGGCTGTACACCCCCGGCAACGTCCAGCCCGGCACCGGCAGAATCCGGTCGGTGGCACCCGTGGCGACAATCACTCGGGAGAATGCCACGCGGGCAGCGTGCCCCTCGTGCAAGGTGTCGAGCGCATTGGCTTCGGCGTTCCACACCAGCGTGTCGGGGCGGTAATCGAGTTGTTCGCGCAGTGCGTCGACGGTTTGATGCAGCGCGTTGGCCTTGGGGGCTTCGAAGCCATACAACTTGACGGGCGAGCGCTTGAAATTCATCGGTTGCCGCCGATAAATCTGCCCGCCAGCGCGTGCGGCTTCGTCCAGCAGAACCGGGCGCACGCCATGCGCCACCAGCGTCTGTGCCGCACGAATCCCGGCAGGGCCGGCGCCGATGATCACCACCGAATTCATACCCGAACTCCTGTGGGAGCGGGCTTGCCCGCGATGACGGCGGCACATCCAACGTCGGTGGTGGCTGACAGTCCGCTATCGCGGGCAAGCCCGCTCCCACAGAGGATTGGGTTTCTGCAGGGAAAGTGGGTGTTCATACCGATCGCCCCGGCTCGCGGCTGATGTGCTGTCCGGCTTCAAGCAGTGTTGAACAGGCTCGCACCCGGCGGCCATCGCCCAGGCGTACCCAGCAGTCCTGGCAGGCGCCCATCAGGCAGAAACCGGCGCGGGGTTCGGCGCTGAAGTCGCTGCCGCGCAGGTGTTCACTGTTGGTCAGCACGGCGGTCAGCAGGGTGTCGCCGAGCAAGCCACTGGCGGGCACGCCGTCGAGGGTAAAATCCAGGGCCGGGCGGTCGCCTTCGGCCAGTCGTTTCAGCAGCGCCATGGCGTCCTCATTGTTTACCCACCAGAACCCGATCCAGGCCATAGACCTGATCGAGCAGAATCATCGTCAGCGCAGTCAGCGCGATGACCAGGGCCGACACCGCCGCCATCATCGGATCGATGGATTCGGTGGCGTACACGTACATGCGCACCGGCAAGGTTTGCGTGGCCGGTGAAGTGACGAAAATCGACAACGTGACCTCATCGAAACTGTTGATGAACGCCAGCAGCCAGCCACCGGCGACCCCCGGCAAAATCATTGGCAAGGTGATTTGCCGGAACAGTGTGAAGCGCCCGGCGCCCAGGGATTGCGCGGCATGTTCGGCGCTGCGGTCCAGGCCAATGGCCGAAGCCAACACCAGTCGCAGCACGTACGGCGTGATCACCAGCACATGCGCGAAGATCAGCCAGGCGAAGCTGCCGTTGACACCCATCAGCGCAAACAAGCGCAGCAACGCCACCCCCAGCACCAGGTGCGGAATGATGATCGGCGACAGGAACAGGGCATTGAAAAAGTCCCGTCCGGGGAACTCGAAACGGGTGATCGCCAGCGCCGCCGGCACCGCAATCAGCGTCGCCAGGCTGGCTGCGCTGAACGCCAGAATCAGGCTGTTGTAGAACGCATCGACAAAATCTGCGCGTTCGAACACGGCGCGGAACCAGCGCAGGGAAAACTCCGTGGTCGGCAGGCTCAGGGTGTTTTCCGGGGTGAAGGCGACAAGGCACACCACCACCAGCGGCGCGAGCATGAACAGCACCACCAGGGCATGGAACAGCAGGGCGAAAGGACCGTTTCTGGACATGACGAATTATCCCAATGACTTCTTGTAGCGGCCTTCGATCATCCGGTTCCACGACAGCATGATCAGCAGGTTGAGCAACAGCAGCGCGACGGCGATGGCCGCGCCCATCGGCCAGTTGAGCTCCGACAGGTACTGGTCGTAGATCAGCGTGGCGACCATCTTCAGCCGGCGCCCGCCCAGCAGTCCGGGAATGGCGAAGGAACTGGCGGCGAGGCCGAACACGATCAAGGTGCCGGAGAGCACGCCGGGCATGACCTGCGGCAACACCACTTTGCGTATCACCGTGAAATGGCTGGCGCCCAGCGACAGCGCAGCCTGCTCGGCGGCCGGGTCGAGTTTTTGCAGCGAGGTCCAGACCGGAATGATCATGAACGGCAGCATCACGTGAACCAGCGCGATCACCACTGCGAACGGTGTGTAGAGCAGCTTCATTGGCGAGCCGCCGAACGCTTGCAAAGTCTGGTTGACCAGCCCGTCGGCGCCCAGTAACAGGCTCCAGCCGAACGCCCGCACCACAACCGAAATCAGCAGCGGCGTGAGGATCAGAATCAGGAAAATCGAACGCCACGGTGCGCCCATGCGGCTGAGGATGTAGGCCTCGGGCACGCCGATCAGCACGCAGAGCAGGGTGGTCAGGGCGCTGATCCACATCGTGCGTAAAAAGATTTCGTAGAAGTACGAATCGCCCAGCAGGCTGCTGTAGTGGTCGAAGGTGTAGGCGTCGCTGTTGATCCCCGAGCTGTAGTCGAAGACGTTCAACGACAGCACCAGCGTCAGCAGCAGCGGGATCGCCAACAGGCCGACGTACAACGCCAGGGCCGGTGCCGACAACACATACCCTTGGTGTCCCTGGCGGATGGCGGCGAGCGTATTCATGCCGACACCTCGTCGACACTCAATACCCGCAGCAGCGCTGCGTCCCAGTCGAGCCCGACCGCCGTGCCTTCGGCCAATGGCGCCGAGCCGTCGTTGCGACGCACCACGCAGAGTTCGCCCAGGGTCGTCGATACGCCGTACAACCATTGGCTGCCGAGGAAGAAGCGGCTGGCGATTTTGCCTTGCAGACGGCCATGGCCTTGTTCCCGCAGATCGATTTTTTCCGGGCGCAGGCTTAACGTCAGTTCGCCGTTGCCGGCGTTGCACACCTGAACCACACCGGCGCCGTCTCGCTCACCGGGCAGCAGATTGGCTTTGCCGACGAACCCGGAAATGAACTCGGTGCGCGGGTGCTCGTAGAGGGTGTAGGGCGCGTCGATCTGGGTGATGCGCCCGGCCTGCATCACCACCACTCGATCACTGATCGACAGCGCTTCGGATTGGTCGTGGGTGACCATCAGCGTGGTGATCCCGACTTCGCGCTGGATGCGGCGGATTTCGAACTGCATCTCTTCGCGCAAGTTGGCGTCGAGGTTGGACAGCGGTTCGTCGAGCAGCAACACCGGCGGCTCGATCACCAACGCCCGGGCCAGTGCAACACGCTGGCGCTGGCCGCCGGAAAGCTCTCGCGGGTAACGCTCGGCGTGCTGGTGCAGGCGAACCAGTTTCAGCACCCGGTCCACCCGTTGCTGCAACTCACCGTTGGGCACTTTGCGCATGCGCAGGCCGAAGGCGACGTTGTCTTGCACGGTCATGTGCGGGAACAGCGCGTAACTCTGGAACACCACGCCCAGACCACGGCTGGCGGGTTTGGCGTGGGTGATGTCGCGACCGTCCAGCACAATGCGTCCGCTGCTGACTTCGACGAAGCCGGCGATCATTTGCAGGGTGGTGGTTTTGCCGCAGCCGGAGGGGCCGAGCAGTGAGACGAACTCGCCTTTTTCCACCGACAGGTTGGTGGCGACGACTGCGTCGATCTCGCCATATCGTTTGCCGAGGTTTTCAAGCTGCACAAAAGCCATGACTGCGCTCCACCTGAGATTGTTATGCGTCGCCAACGGCGCGCTTTTTTATATGGGCAGATACGAAAGGATGTTGCGGGGGGTGTTGGCGCTCGACGTGTGTCGGCTGCCGTTGTTGTTCGAATCGCCCCTGTATGGACGCAGAGTAGGACGAAGAATAGGATGGGCTCAATAACCTATTTCACTGGATAGATGACTATTTTCAGTTTTATTCAGTGAGTAAATTTATTGATGGGAAATCACATGTCAGATTCCACTGATCGGAATGAAAACAAAAATGAAGTGGGTGTCGGTGCGGTCTCAAGACTGTTTGCGGTGCTGCGCAGCCTGGGTGACACCATCGAGGGTGGGGAGCGGGTGACGCAACTGGCGCAACGCATCGGTTTGTCGCAACCGACCACCCATCGCTTGCTGCGCAGCCTGATGGACGAGGGCATGGTCGAGCAGGACGCGCGTAGCAAACGCTATCGCCTGAGCCTGGAGTTTTTTGCCTTGGCGGCCCGCGCCGGCAATACCAACAACCTGCGCGAACTGGCGCGGCCGGCATTGCTGCGGTTATCGGCATCGTTGGGCGATTCGCTGTTTTTACTGGCGCGCAGTGGCTTTGATGCGATCTGTCTGGACCGTAGTGAAGGGCCGTTTCCGATCCGCACATTTACCGGTGACATCGGCGGGCGGGTGGCGCTCGGCGTGGGGCAGGGCAGTTTGGCGATTCTGGCTTTTCTGCCGCAAGAGGAGCGTGACACGGTGATTCACTACAACTTGCCGCGGCTCAAGGATTTCCATCTGTATGACGAGGTGTTCCTGCGCTCGGAAGTCGAGAATGTGCGCGCGCTCGGGTACGCCGGGCGCAACACCGGCGTGTTGCAAGGCATGGCCGGCGTGGCCGTGCCGATCCTCGACCGCGAAGGCCGGGCGGTGGCGGCGCTGAGTGTGGCCACAATCAGTGATCGTCTGGGGCCGGATCGTTTGCCGACGGTGGTCGAAATGCTCAAGCGTGAAGCCGCGCTGATCGGGCCGCGGATCAACCCGTTCGATCCGCTGCTGCGCCGGCCTTCGCAGGTGTTCGGGCAGGGTTGACCACAATCTCCAAATAATCGCTGATCCCTGTGGGAGCGGGCTTGCCCGCGATAGCATTGGATCAGCCACCATTAATGTTGGATGTGCAACCGCAATCGCGGGCAAGCCCGCTCCCACAGGGGTTGTGGTGATTAAAACTGCGCGGTCTGCTTGAGCATCTGCGCCGCCGGCGTGTCACTTGGGCTGACCATCGCGTAGTTGTACCCGGCCCCCGACCAATACTCGGCCTGCAACTCGCCATCACTGCGGCTCCCCCGGGGCAGGAGGAAGTTTTTCGGCCCGGGTGGACGGATGTAGAAGCTGACTTTGTGGCCGCCCTGATCTTCGTAAATCACCATCGCCGCCGGCCCTTGCTCGGTACTGAGCAAACGGCCGCTGACCGGTTTGTAGCCCGCTCCCGCCAAGTTCGGCAAACGATGGGCCTGGCTGAAATAGCGGTCGAGCCAGCCCTGCATATCGCCGTCATCGCTGACTTTGTAATCCGCCGGCAGAATGCCCTGCTGGGCAATCAGCCGGTAGGCCTGCATCGCATCGGTCATCGGCAGTGGGGCGCTGGCCAGGGTCATTTCCCGTGCCTGCCAACCGCCCAATCCGCCAACGCTGACCGTCATCAGCAGCACCGCGGCACTGGCCAGATGACGACGGGACTTTCGTTTGAGGCGCTGGCGAATCATTGCCGGGTCGAGTTCCGGGTTGGCCGGTTGCTGCAAGGCGCCGCTCAGGGCTGCGCGCAATTGTTGGGCGTCTTGCTGCCAGGCGCGTACTTGCGCGGCCACTTCGGCATTGCCGGCCAGATAAGTTTCCACTTGATGTCGGTCGGCATCGCTGAGTTGGTGATCGACGTAGGCGTGCAGGTCACGCTCGTTGGGAGGCAGGCTGATCATTTGAGTCTCCGCAGCGAAGGGCGGGTGATTTCGCCGTCGCTGAGCTGGCGCAAGGCCTGGCGCGCGCGGGACAGGCGTGACATTACGGTGCCGATGGGGACGTCGAGAATCTCGGCGACCTCCTTGTAACTCAAGCCTTCCACCGATACCCAGAGCAGCAGCGCGCGCTGTTCGGTGTTGAGTTGATCGAAGGCTTGCAGGGTCGACTGGGCGATCACTGTGCGTTCTACCGAAGGCTGCACATCGTCGCGCCCGGTAAAGAATTCGAGCATCCGCGCATACCGCCGGGAGCGGCGGTGGGCGTCGAGAAACTGCCGATAAAGAATCGAAAACAGCCAGGCCCGCAAGTCGCCCTCGGGACGTTTGCCACCCCAATTCGACAGCGCTCGTTCAAGGCAGGCCTGCACCAGATCGTCGGCGCTGCTGGAATTACGCGTCAGCGATACGGCGAAGCGCCGCAGCCTGGGAATGATGTCCCTGAGTTGTTCGTCGATATCGTTCATGAAATGTTGACTAGTCACTACGCTGTGGTGAGTGTCCAGGAAGACGCACGGCACTTGAGGTTATTCCACGGCTGAAAAAATAAATATCGGGCGATGGAATAAACCCGGGTGGGGTTCGTCTGCCTGATTCTTCTCACTTGTGGCCGATGGCCCTGGAGTCATTCATGGTAGATCGCTCATTACCGCCAACGGGGCCTGGCCGGCCACCGCTGAGTGCCGCGAGCCTGACGTTGCGCCTGACCGGCATTGCCGTGGTGGTCGCCGCGCTGGCCGGGGCTTTTGCCTACGTTAACGGCACCCTTGACCCACAGCGTCTGACGCCGAAAGCGTTGATCAATGTGCTGGAAACAAATAACGGCGTGCACCCGGGGTTTCGTCGTAACCACGCCAAAGGGGTGTGCGTGATCGGGCATTTCGAAAGCAGCGGCCAGGCGCGCGAGTATTCCAGTGCCCAAGTGTTCAGCGAAGCGCGGACCCCGGTGGTCGGGCGTTTCGCACTGCCTGCCGGCAACCCTTACGCGCCGGACAACAGCGTGCCGATCCGCAGCCTGGCCTTGCGTTTTACCCAGGCCAACGGGCAGCAGTGGCGTACCGGGATGAACAGCATGCCGGTGTTCCCGGTGGGCACGCCGGAGGCGTTCTATCAGTTGCAACAAGCGCAGTCGCCGGACCCGGCCACCGGCAAACCGAATCCTGCGGCGGTGCCGGCGTTCTTCGGTTCTCACCCCGAAGCCGCGCCGTTTCTGGCGTGGATCAAGACTGCCAAACCTTCTGCCAGTTATGCGACCGAGACGTATAACAGCGTCAATGCGTTTTACCTGGTGAACGCGGCCGGGCAACGGCAGGCGGTGCGCTGGAGCATGGCGCCGGTTGCTCAGGACGCGGCGGGCGCGACGGCACCGCAGGGCGCTGACTTTCTGGAGCAGGATCTGGTTCAGCGTTTGTCCGCCGGACCGCTGCGTTGGCAATTGAACATCACCCTGGCGAACCCCGGGGACCCGGTCAACGACGCGAGCAAGACTTGGCCCGACGACCGAAAAGTGCTGAACGCCGGTACTCTGGTGCTCGAAAGCACCCAGCCACAACTCAATGGCGAGTGCCGTGACATCAACTACGACCCACTGGTATTGCCCAGCGGTATCGAAGGCTCCGACGACCCGCTGCTCGCCGCTCGTTCAGCGGGCTATGCCAGTTCTTACCTGCGTCGCACCAGCGAAGTGAAACAGTTGCCCAACGCCAAACAGGAGGCTCAACAATGAGCGCTCAACCGAGTCATTTCGTTCCCCTGGCGCGACTGCTGCACTGGTTGATGGCGCTGATGGTCATCGCCATGCTGTTTATTGGAGCGGGCATGGTGGCCTCGGTGTCTGAGCGCCACGAGTGGCTGATCCATTTGCACAAACCCTTGGGCATCGCGATTCTGCTGCTGGTGGTCGTGCGTCTGGCCGTGCGTTTTTCGACCCGGCAACCACCTCTGCCGGCGGACCTGCCGGGTTGGCAGGTGCTGGCGGCCAAGGCCTCGCATGTCTTGTTGTACGCCTTGATGCTGATTTTGCCGCTGCTGGGCTGGGCGATGATTTCGGCGGCGGGCGATCCGGTGATGCTCAGCAGTTCGTTGCAGTTGCCGTCGATCCTGCCGGCCAATGCGCAAGTGTTTGCGTTGCTGCGCAAGGCACATAGGTATCTGGCGTATCTACTGTTCCTCACCGTGCTGCTGCACCTGGCGGCGGCGCTGTTTCACGGTTGGGTGCGCCGCGATGAGGTGCTGGACAGCATGTTGCGGGGCGGGGACCGTGGGTGAGTTGGGGGACTGCCGATGACTGTGGCGAGGGGGCTTGCCCCCGTTGGGCTGCAACGCAGCCCCAAATGCGGTTGGTCAGGCAGATAGCATTTAATCAGTTTACGGCTGCTGCGCAGCCGGACGGGGGCAAGCCCCCTCGCCACAGGATGCGCTCGGGGCTGGGGCCAACGTCAGCCACCAATAGATCAACGCCACGGCGTTGATGCCTGCACCCATCCAGCACACCGCGATCCAGCCGCCCCAGGCATACATCGCCGTCGAACCGATCGAGCCCAAGGCGCTGCCGATCGAATAGAACAACATGTAGCCGGCGGTGAGTCGGCTTTGCGCTTCGGGGCGCACGCTGTAGATCATGCTCTGACTGGTGACATGAACGGCTTGCAGCCCCAAGTCCAGCGTAATGACCCCCAGTAACAACGCCCACAGCGACGATTGAGTGAGGGCGATGGGCAGCCATGAGGCGAGCATCAGCAACAACGACAGTCCGCTGGTCCATTGACCCAGGCCACGATCGGCCAGATGCCCGGCGCGAGCAGCGGCCAGTGCGCCGGCGGCCCCGGCCAGCCCGAACAGTCCGATTTCGGTGTGGGACAGTGAAAGCGGTGGGGCACTCAGCGGTAATACCAGAGGGGTCCACAGCACCATGGCGCTGGCGAACGTCAGCAGGGCAAGGATGGCCCGTTGACGCAACACCGGTTCTTCCTTGAACAACGTGAAGACTGAGCCGATCAACGCGCCGTAAGCGCTATCCGGTCGCGCGTCTTCGTGCCTGGGCAGCACACGAAACAACAGCAACGCCATCACCAGGGTCAACCCGGCGGACAGCAGATAAATCGAACGCCAACCAGCCAGGTCGGCCATGCCGCCGGCCACCGTTCGTGCCAACAGAATGCCGACGACGATGCCGCTGGTGATCACCCCCACCACACGTCCACGTTGCGCCGGGATGGCCAGGGTCGCGGCGTAGGCCACCAGGACTTGCGTCACCACCGCCAGCAACCCGGTCAGCGCCATGCCGAGCAGCAACCAAGAGCTGTTCGGTGCTAACGCGATCATCAACAAGGCCAGTGCCGACAGCAGGGTTTGCAGGACGATCAATCGGCGACGGTTGAGCAGATCCCCCAGAGGGACCAGCAACAACAGGCCCACGCCATAGCCGATCTGGGTGAGGGTGACGACGATGCCGATGGTTGCCGGGTTCATGGCGAAGGCCTCGGCCATGGCATCGAGCAGCGGTTGTGCGTAATACACATTGCCGACGGCCAAGCCGCAGGCCACGGCAAATAGCAACACCACGGCGCCGCTTAACGGGTGATCAGGTTTCATCACAGGCTTCCTTGTGTGGTTTCAAAATAAAACCAGTTGTACGGTAGAGAATCTGGTTTTATATTGCAACCACATTGGTTGTCGGCGGACGCGGTCATGGTTAAACGTACAAGCATGGAAGGCGCCGAGTGCCCGGTCGCCCGTTCACTGGACGCGATAGGGGATTGGTGGTCGCTATTGATCGTGCGCGATGCGTTCGATGGTCTGCGGCGATTTGGTGAGTTCCAGCGCAATCTGGGCATGGCCAAGAACATTCTCTCGGCGCGCCTGCGCACATTGGTGGCCCACGGGATTTTCGATCTGGTGCCGGCCTCCGATGGCAGTGCGTATCAGGAGTACGTGCTGACGGAGAAGGGCAAGGGGCTGTTCCCATTGATCATTGGGTTGCGGCAGTGGGGCGAGGCGTTTTTCTATGAGGCAGGGGAGGCGCATTCGCAGGTTGTCGATCGTGAGAACGGTCGACCGGTGCGGCCGCTGGAATTGCGCGCCGAGGATGGGCGGTTGTTGGGGCCCCAGGATTGTGTGCGGATCCCGGCTTGGTAAAACATCAAAAAATCGCAGCCTTGCAGGAGCCGCAAAGGCTGCGATCTTTTGATCCAAGGGCAGTCAGCGCAAGGTATCGACCATATCCGCAATGGTCGTCAGCACATCCTTGCCCAACTGCTTCGAACGCTTGCCAGACCAGCCAGTCAGCGCATTCGGCGCGTCATCGTTGTCCTTGAAGGGCATTTCCAGGGTCAGGGACAGGCAGTCGAACTTCTGACCGACACTGTTACAGGCCAGGGTCATGTTGGCTTTACCGGGCTCGTCGCGGGTATAGCCGTGTTTGGTCTGGAAGTCTTTGGTCAGGTGCTTCAGATGGCTGCGGAAGTGCTCTTCGAGTTTTTCGATCCGCGGTGTATAGCCGGGGTTGCCCTCACAGCCGGCGGTGAACACGTAGGGGATTTCTTCATCGCCATGGATGTCGAGGAACAGGTCGACGCCATACTTTTCCATCTGTTGCTGAACGAACAGCACTTCCGGGCTGATTTCCTGGCTGGCGCTCTGCCAGGCACGGTTAAGGTCCTGGCCCATGGCGTTGGTGCGCAAATGACCGTGGAAGGCGCCGTCCGGGTTCATGTTGGGCACCAGGTACAGGTCGGCGCTGGCCAGGAGCTTTTTCAGTAGCGGATCGTCGTGTTTTTCCAGGCGTTCGATCACGCCTTCCATGAACCATTCGGCCATGTGTTCGCCAGGGTGTTGCTGGGCGATGATCCAGACCTTGCGCTGACCTTCGGCGCCGGTCCCTTTGCGCAATAACTGGATGTCGCGACCTTCAACGCTCTTGCCGGTGGCCAGCAGTTCGGTGCCAGCCTTGGTCAGTGCCTGTTCGATCAGCCAGTCGTGACGGCCACGGCTGTAGGGTTCGAAATAGGCGAACCAGGCATGGGTGGCAGTGGCTTCAAGGCTGAAACGCAGACAGTCGCCTTCGAAGATGGTCGGTACCCGGAACCAGTTGACGTGGTCGTAGGAGGCCAGCGCCTGATAACCATCCCAGGCCTTGTTGTATGAGGATTTGCTGGCGTTATTCAGGCGAAACCAATGCTCCTGGCCCACGTGCAGGCCGCTGGCCTTGAAGTGGAACCACTGGAAATGCTGGCTGCGGGTGTCTGGCCTTATGGCCAGCAACGCTTGCAGAGGATTGCTGATGTCCAGCACGTCAATGTTGCCGCTGTCGAAGTTTGCGCTGATGTCGAAAGAAGATTTAGCCCCGGCCATAATCAATTCCTGAATATGATTTTTATGGCTGCTACTTTACACGCAAGGGGAGGAGAAGCCGGGGGGAAATTACGGGGGTGAAAAAGGGGGGCGTCCTCCTTGACGCCGATGCAGCTTAGAGACTGCCTGATTGATTCTCAAGTGCTATTTTCGTTAGTTTGGCCCAATGCCGCCGGGCTTCTCTTCCTCACAAATATTCTATTGATATCGCCGGCGCCAATCGAATTTGTAACACCCATAGACTTCATTAGACTGAAGCCGAAGCCAGGCTGACTGGCAAAAAAAAGACCCGGCAAAAAGCCGGGTCAAAAACCGTGATTAGCCTGATGAGGAGATAGTCCAGGAGTCCGACCTAAGGTCTCTTGTTCTATCAACTGACCTCTCGATCAGTTGATGCAATAATAATCATTATCATTTACGAGTCAATTGTTTTTACCTGCTCGCTTGGAAATTTTTCCTGTCCTCCTCCAGTGCGCTCTCGCCTCAATTGCTCTGATTGCCCTCCAGGGCGCGGTCGACCATCGCCTTGGCCATGTCGATCATGTGCACGGTCGAATACGCCAGATCCCGGCTTGCGCCCTGCAGCTGGTTGGCTGACTCATGCGCGGTGGCGGTGGCACACCGCAGCAGATCCGAAGCATGAACCAGCGCTTCTTCGCTGCTGATGCTACGGTTCACAGCAAAGAAACGTTCTTCGCTGGCCTCTTCTGACACAGCTGGTTTCAAGTAATAGTCCAGTGCCCGCTGCGCCGCGGCAGAGCCTTTTGGCGAGGTGAGGCTGGTGTCGATTTGCATATCGGGCAAGGTATTGCTGGGGATGGTCATGTCGATGGCGAGCTCCGTGAAAGATTCAAATCCGTGAGCCCAGCTTAGTACGTACTGTATTTGTGTCTTTAATTTTAATACTACAATTTGTGTTTTGATGGTCGGAGTACCCCACGTATCGTGCCGCACATGGATAAATGGATTGAATTGGTCAAGGCCAAAATGAGTGAACTCAAAGTCACTCAAGAAATACTCGCCGAGCGCATCGGGATGTCCCAGGGGGGCGTCGGCCACTGGCTCAATAAACGTCGTCAGCCCGGCATCGGAGAGATGAATCGTGTCTTGCGGGCGCTCGGCATGGACTATCTGGAAGTGGCGATGGTCATCAGGGAGCCGCTGCCCTCAGAGGATGAGGAGGTTTCTCTGATGCAAAAGTACAACCCGTACTTTCGCTATCCGGTCAGTGACTGGCGGGAAACCGGGGAGGTGTGCGACGGAGAACTATCGACCTACGGCGCGTCATCGGCTGTCAGCAAACCGCGCTTCGAACTGTCCGATTACCATGCGCAGGGCGCGGCATTCTGGCTGGTGGTGGTCGGCGATGCGATGACGGCACCTTCGGGTGTGAGCATTGCCGAGGGCATGCTGATTCTGGTCGACCCGGCTATCGTGCCGGAGCCTGGCAAACTGGTGATCGCCCAATGGCCCGGTAGCGCCGAAGCGGTCTTTCGCAAACTGATCGAAGAGGGCGGGCAGCGTTATCTGGTCCCGCTCAATCCGACTTATCCGAAAGCTCTTTACACCGAGGAATGCCGAATCATCGGCGTGGTGGTTCAGGCAACTGCCAGATTCTAATCAGATCGGTCCTCACAACGCGTAGGACCGATCTTCATTTCACGCTTGTTCCAACTCCACCAACGCACTGCCTTCGCTGACCATCTCGCCTTCCTGGCAATACAGTGCCTTGATCACGCCGGCGTGGGGGGCGCGAATGCTGTGCTCCATTTTCATCGCTTCCAGCACCACCAGTTGCGCCCCGGCGTCGACTGTTTGCCCGGCCTCCACCAGCACCCGCACGATGCTGCCGTTCATGGGCGCGGTGAGCCCGCCCTGATGGCTGTGACTGGCTTCGACGGCGCCGATCGGGTCGTACGACTCGATGCGGCGCAGCTCGCCGTCCCATTGCAAATACAGCGCATCGCCACGGCGGATGGCCCGGTGCTGGCGGCGCAAGCCGTTGTGTTCGGTCAGCAGGTATTCACCTTGAAGCCGTGCGGTATGCGCGTCGACATCGCCCAGGGTCAGCGCCCGGTCTTGCCCTTCGCAACTCAAATGCAGGGTGATTTCCGTCGGCAACCCGGCACGGAAACCGTTGTTGAAGGCCCAAGGCGAACTCGGGTCATCGTCACGCAAAACAGACGGCTGACTTTGCGCAAACGCCTGGGCCGCCGCTTGCCAGAACTCATCACTGAGCGGCGAAGGTGCTGGCAGCAGTTGATCCTGATAACGCGGAATGAACCCGGTATCCAGTTCGGCGGCGGCAAACGCTGGGTGGCCGATGATCCGGTGCAGGAAGTTGATGTTGGTCTTCAGCCCGCCAATAGCAAACTCATCGAGCATGCTCAGCAACCGCAACCGCGCCTGTTCACGGTCTTCACCCCAGGCAATCAATTTGCCGAGCATGGGGTCGTAGAACGGCGAAATCTCGTCGCCTTCTTCGACGCCGCTGTCCACGCGACGCCCCGGCCCTTCGGCGGATTCGCGGTACAACGCCAGACGCCCGGTGGCCGGTAGAAAGTCGTTGCCCGGGTCTTCGGCATACAACCGCACTTCAATCGCATGGCCGATCAGCGGCACCTGGTCTTGAGTCATTGGCAGCGCTTCACCGCGGGCCACGCGAATCTGCCACGCGACCAGATCGAGGCCGGTAATGGCTTCGGTCACCGGGTGTTCGACTTGCAGGCGCGTGTTCATCTCCATGAAGAAAAACTCGCCGCGCGCATCCAGCAAAAACTCCACGGTACCGGCGCCGACATAGCCGATCGCTTGAGCCGAACGCACGGCGGCTTCGCCCATGGCCCGACGCAATTCCGGGCTCAGGCCTGGAGCAGGCGCCTCTTCGACGACTTTCTGGTGTCGACGCTGAATCGAGCAATCACGTTCATTGAGGTACAGACAGTTGCCATGCTGGTCGGCGAACACCTGGATTTCCACATGGCGGGGCTTGAGCAGGTACTTTTCCACCAACATCCGCGAGTCGCCGAAAGAGGATTGCGCCTCCCGTTGCGCCGAGGCCAGGGCTTCGGCCAGTTGGCTGACGTCCTCGACCACTTTCATGCCTTTACCGCCGCCGCCCGCCGTGGCCTTGAGCAACACCGGATAACCAATGCGTTCGCAGGCATCGCGGAAGGTATCGAGGTCTTGGGCTTCGCCGTGATAGCCGGGCACCAGCGGCACACCGGCGGTTTCCATCAAGGTTTTGGCCGCGGACTTGCTGCCCATGGCATCAATGGCCGAGGCGGGCGGGCCGAGGAAAATCAGGCCGGCCGCTTCGATTGCACGAGCGAACCCGGCGTTTTCCGAGAGAAAACCATAACCGGGATGAATCGCCTGAGCGCCGCTGGCTTTCGCAGCGGCGATCAGTTTGTCGATTTGCAGATAGCTGTCGGCGGCTTTACTGCCGCCCAGGTCGACGCGGATATCCGCTTCGCGGCTATGCCGGGCGTCACGGTCGGTGGCGCTGTGCACGGCCACAGTGGTCAGGCCGAGGGCTTTGGCGGTGCGCATCACCCGGCAAGCGATTTCGCCACGGTTGGCCACCAGCAGGGTGGTGAGGACGGGGGCGCTCATCAACGCGGCTCCTTGAGGATGGTTTCGGCTTGCCAGGTGGGCGAACGTTTTTGCAGGAAGGCGCGCAGGCCTTCCTGGCCTTCGGGGCTGACGCGGATTCGGGCGATGGCGTTCTCGGTGTAGCGCCGCAGCGCCGGAGTCAGCGCGCCGTTACCGACTTCGCGCAGCAGATCCTTACTGGCGCGCATGGCTGCCGGGCTGTTGAGCAGTAGATTGTCGATCCACTGATCGACTTTCTGCTCCAGCTCAGCCGTCGGATAGCTTTCCGACAACAGGCCGATTTCCCGCGCCCGTTGCCCGCCGAAACGCTCGGCGGTCAAGGCATAACGCCGCGCCGCACGCTCGCCAATGGCTTGCACCACGAACGGGCTGATCACTGCCGGTGCCAGACCAATGCGCACTTCCGACAGGCAGAACTGCGCGTCGTCGGCGCCAATCGCCATGTCGCAGCAACTGATCAGACCCAGCGCGCCGCCGAACGCCGCGCCCTGCACCACGGCCAGCGTCGGGACTTTCAATTTGGCGAGGTTGTACATCAACTCCGCCAGTTCCCGGGCGTCATCGAGGTTGGTGTGGTAATCGAGTTCGGCCGATTGCTGCATCCAGGCCAGATCGGCACCGGCGCTGAAATGCTTGCCGCGTCCACGGATCAGCAGAAAACGCAGGCTGGCATCGCTCGAGACTTTGTCCAGTGCGAGGATCAGTTCGCGGATCATTTCGGCGTTGAAGGCGTTGTTCTTTTCTTCTCGGCTGAGCCACAGGGTGGCGAAACCACGGGTGTCAGTCTGCAGCTCGAGGGTGTTGAAGTCGCTCATGGTTTTCTCCAGATCACATCCGGAACACGCCGAAGCGGCTCGGTTCGATAGGTGCGTTCAGCGACGCCGATAAGGCCAGGGCCAACACGTCGCGGGTCTGCGCCGGGTCGATGACACCGTCATCCCACAGCCGGGCGCTGGAGTAGTAGGGGTGACCCTGTTCTTCGTACTGATCGAGGATCGGTTGCTTGATCTCAGCCTCCTGCTCGGCGCTGAAACGATGCCCGCTGCGCTCGGTTTGCTCACGCTTGACCTGCACCAGCACGCCCGCCGCCTGTTCGGCGCCCATCACGCCGATCCGCGCGTTCGGCCACATCCACAGGAAGCGTGGATCATAAGCCCGCCCGCACATGCCGTAGTTACCGGCACCGAAACTGCCGCCGATGATCACGGTGAATTTCGGCACCTTGGCGCAGGCCACCGCAGTCACCAATTTCGCGCCGTGCTTGGCGATGCCGCCGGCCTCGTATTTCTGGCCGACCATGAAACCGGTGATGTTTTGCAGGAACAGCAATGGAATGCCGCGCTGGCAGGCCAGTTCGATGAAGTGCGCGCCTTTCTGCGCGGCCTCGGCGAAGAGGATGCCGTTGTTGGCGAGGATCGCGATCGGGTAGCCATGCAAGTGGGCAAAGCCGCACACCAATGTCGTCCCGAACAGTGCCTTGAACTCATCGAACACTGAGCCGTCCACCAGTCGCGCAATCACTTCACGCACGTCGAACGGTTGCTTGGCGTCGGCCGAGACCACGCCGTACAACTCGTCGCTGCTGTACAGCGGCGCGATCGGTGTGCGTTGTTGCAGTTCGCCGAGCTTGCGCCAGTTGAGGTTGGCGATACTGCGTCGGGCCAATGCCAGGGCATGTTCATCGCTTTCGGCGTAGTGGTCGGCGACCCCGGAAATCTTGCAGTGCACATCGGCCCCTCCAAGGTCTTCGGCGCTGACCACTTCACCGGTCGCGGCTTTCACCAGTGGCGGGCCGGCGAGGAAAATCGTTGCCTGCTGACGGACCATGATCGCTTCATCGGCCATCGCTGGCACGTAAGCGCCACCGGCGGTGCACGAGCCCATGACCACCGCAATCTGCGGAATGCCCATGGCGCTCATGTTGGCCTGGTTGAAGAAAATCCGCCCGAAGTGTTCGCGGTCTGGGAACACTTCGTCCTGACGCGGCAAGTTGGCGCCGCCGGAGTCCACCAGATAGATGCAGGGCAGGCGATTCTGCTGGGCGATGGTTTGCGCACGCAGGTGTTTTTTCACGGTCAGCGGGTAATACGAGCCGCCTTTCACGGTGGCATCGTTGGCGACGATCATGCATTCGACGCCTTCCACCCGGCCGATCCCGGCAATCACACCAGCGGCGGGAACGTCTTCGCCATAGACCGCATAGGCCGCCAGTTGGCTGATTTCGAGAAACGGCGAACCCGGATCGAGCAGGCGATTGATCCGCTCACGGGGCAGCAATTTGCCCCGCGAAGTGTGACGTTCTTGCGCCTTCGGGCCACCACCTTGCTGCACTTGCGCGAGCAGGGTGTGCAGGGCGTCGACCTGTTTGAGCATCGCCGCGCTGTTGGCGGCGAACTCTGCCGAACGGGGGTTGAGCTGGGTATGCAGGATAGCCATGGACAGCTCCGTTTAGCGGGTTTCGTTGAACAGTTCGCGACCGATCAGCATGCGACGGATCTCACTGGTGCCGGCGCCGATTTCATACAGCTTGGCGTCACGCAGCAAGCGACCGGCCGGGAATTCGTTGATGTAGCCGTTGCCGCCAAGAATCTGGATCGCGTCGAGGGCCATTTGCGTGGCGCGTTCGGCGCTGTAGAGGATCACCCCGGCGGCGTCCTTGCGGGTGGTTTCGCCGCGTTCGCAGGCTTGCGCTACCGCATAGAGGTAGGCGCGGCTGGCGTTGAGTTGGGTGTACATGTCGGCGACCTTGCCCTGGATCAACTGGAATTCGCCGATGCTCTGGCCGAACTGTTTGCGGTCGTGGATGTACGGCACGATCAGGTCCATGCACGCTTGCATGATCCCGGTCGGGCCGCCCGAAAGCACCACGCGCTCGTAGTCGAGGCCGCTCATCAGCACTTTCACGCCGCCGTTTAGCACGCCGAGGATGTTTTCTTCCGGCACTTCGACGTCATCGAAAAACAGCTCGCAGGTGTTCGAACCGCGCATGCCGAGCTTGTCGAACTTGTTGCTGCGGCTGAAGCCTTTCCAGTCACGTTCGACGATGAACGCGGTGATGCCGTGCGGGCCTTTTTCCAGGTCGGTCTTGGCGTAGATCACGTAGGTGTTGGCGTCCGGGCCGTTGGTGATCCAGGTTTTGCTGCCGTTGAGGACGTAGTGGTCACCGCGCTTATCGGCGCGCAGCTTCATCGAGACCACGTCGGAACCGGCGTTCGGCTCGCTCATGGCCAGCGCGCCGATGTGCTCGCCGCTGATCAGTTTCGGCAGGTATTTGCTTTTCTGTTCATGAGTGCCGTTGCGGTTGATCTGGTTGACGCAGAGGTTGGAGTGCGCACCGTAGGACAGGGCGACCGACGCCGAACCACGGCTGATTTCTTCCATGGCGACCACGTGCGCCAGATAACCCAGGCCGGCGCCGCCGTACTCTTCCGGCACGGTGATGCCCAGCAGGCCCATGTCGCCGAATTTGCGCCACAGGTCGGCCGGGAACAGGTTGTCGATGTCGATCTGAGCGGCGCGCGGGGCGATCTCTTTGGCGACGAAGGACTGAACCTGATCGCGCAGCATGTCGATGGTTTCACCGAGGGCAAAGTTCAGGGATGGGTAGCTCATGGGGCACCTTTTGGCTTTTTTGTAGGGTGGGGAGGGCAGTGGTTCGGCTCTCACCTTTACGTTAACGTAAGCCTGTGACGAATGGCTGTCAATCACCCTTTACGTTAACGTCAACTTGAGCGAGAGTAGAGCCAGTTCTGAAAGACTGTGGCGAGGGGGCTTGCCCCCGTTCGAGTGCGCAGCGCTCGCAGATCTTGGGTCCGCTGCTCGGCCCAACGGGGGCAAGCCCCCTCGCCACACAAGCCGGCTCCTACAGGTCGCCGGTACAGCCCAAAGACAATAGGGGTCGTCATGGATCAACCCAGTGCAAGCCCGCAGCGCAGCTATACCCGTGGTTCCCAGGACAAAGCCTTGCTGGCGATGACCATCTACCCGAACGGGGAGGCGCTGGTCGTGCGCCATCAACAGCTGCGCTACACCTGGCAGCAGTTGTCAGCGGTCGTTGAGCTGCGCGCCAGAGCATTCCTGGCGCTGGGTTTGCAAACCGGTGATCGGCTCGGCATCTGGGCTCCGAACTGTGCCCAGTGGTGCATCAGTCAGTTCGCCAGCGCGAAAATCGGCGTGATCCTGGTCAACATCAATCCGGCTTATCGCAGTTCCGAACTCGAATACGTGTTGAAGCAATCTGGCTGCCAATGGCTGGTCTGCGCCGGGGCCTTCAAGACTTCCGACTATCACGGGATGCTGCAAGGGTTGGTGCCGGAATTGGCGGAACAATCCATCGGCCGCTTGCAGAGCGAACGCCTGCCGGAACTGCGTGGGGTCATCAGCCTGGATGCGCAGCCACCCTCGGGTTTCCTGCCGTGGTCGCAACTGGCCGATCTGGCGGCCAGCGTATCAGTCGAGCAATTGCATGCGCGCCAGGACAGCCTGCATTTCGATCAGGCGGTGAACATTCAATACACCTCCGGCACCACGGGTTTCCCCAAGGGCGCGACCCTCAGCCACTACAACATTCTCAATAACGGTTACATGGTCGGTGAAAGCCTTGGGCTGACCGCCCGTGATCGGCTGGTGATTCCGGTGCCGCTGTATCACTGCTTCGGCATGGTCATGGGCAACCTCGGCTGTGTTACCCACGGCAGCACCATGATTTACCCCAACGATGCTTTCGATCCGCTGCTGACCCTGACCACCGTCGCCGAAGAAAAAGCCACCGCGCTTTATGGCGTGCCGACCATGTTCATCGCCATGCTCGATCAGCCCAAGCGCGCCGAATTTGATTTGTCGAGCCTGCGCACCGGGATCATGGCCGGGGCGACGTGTCCGATCGAGGTGATGCGTCGGGTTATCAACGAAATGCACATGAGCGAAGTGCAGATTGCCTACGGCATGACGGAAACCAGCCCCGTGTCTTTGCAGACGGGTCCGTCAGACGATCTGGAATTACGCGTCACCACCGTTGGTCGGACCCAGCCGCAGCTGGAAAGCAAGATCATCGACGAGGCGGGCAATCTGCTGCCACGCGGCACCATTGGCGAGTTGTGCACTCGGGGTTACAGCGTGATGCTCGACTACTGGAACAACCCGCAAGGCACCGCTGAGGCCATCGATCAGGCGGGCTGGATGCACACCGGCGACCTGGCGAGCATGAACGACGAAGGCTACGTGTGCATCGCCGGGCGTAACAAGGACATGATCATCCGCGGCGGTGAGAATATTTACCCAAGGGAACTGGAAGAGTTCTTCTTCACCCACCCGGCAGTTGCCGATGTGCAGGTGATCGGCATTCCTTGCTCTCGATACGGCGAAGAGATTGTTGCCTGGATCAAATTCCACCCCGGCCACAGCGCTACCGAGCAGGAGCTGCAAGCCTGGTGCAAGGAGCGCATTGCGCACTTCAAGACGCCGCGTTACTTCAAATTCGTCGAGGAGTTTCCGATGACCGTGACTGGCAAGATCCAGAAGTTTCGGATGCGTGAGATCAGCATCGAGGAGCTGCGAGGTAACCAGGCCTGACCACAATTTCCTGTGGGAGCGAGCCTGCTCGCGATGACGGCAGCACATCCAATAGAGATGTCGACTGATCCACCGCTATCGCAAGCAGGCTCGCTCCCACAAAGGGCGCAGTGGAAAAGGGGAAACGCAGAAAGCACAAAGGGGAGCCGAAGCTCCCCTTTAATTTTGTCGTACGTGCTCTTTTTTTATTATTGAGGGGCGGTCTGTTGTTGTTTTTGGCAACCGTGGCCCTTTATCGCTGTTTTTGTCGATCCCCATCCGGGATCAAGAGCAAACGTATTTTTTTGAGCGCTGATCTACTTTTTCGCCAAGCGATCCAACCAGTTCGGGAGCTACCTGAGGGTAGTTTTATTGTTCTCTGCCCGGTTGCGGGTTACTCCGAAAAGCACCCTGAAAAGCACACCTTCTCCAAAAAAATCTGTTAGCTGCGTCTCTGCCGTGTTGTTCTTGTTATGTCAGAGTCGTTACGTCTTATTTTTATTGGTTTGCAGCTTTTTATTCTTGTTATGCCATAGAGATAGCAGAAGCCGTGCCAACTTTAGAAAGTCCTTTAAAATCAATGATTTGATTTTTTGTGAGATTTTTCATCCGTGTCAAACCTGACAATTTGTTTCCGTGTTACTCGTTTCCGCCCCACGTGCCAGAGCACGCGGTAACACCCGGACACATCCACACTGTCACTGTGCGCTGCGGGCCTTGGCCACGCGAGAACCGGTAGGGCGCCCCAGCACCGCGCAAATCTGCTGGCCGGCGCGAATCAACGCGTCCAGGTCGATGCCGGTCTCGATACCCAGGCCGTTTAGCAGGTAAACCACGTCTTCGGTCGCGACGTTACCGCTGGCACCCTTGGCGTACGGGCAGCCGCCAAGGCCGGCGATGGAGCTGTCGAACACCGCAATGCCTTCCAGCAGGCTGGCATAGATATTGGCCATGGCCTGGCCATAGGTGTCGTGGAAGTGCCCGGCCAGTTTTTCCCGCGGCACGTCGGCCGAAACCACTTCGAACATCTTGCGGGTCGCGCCGGCGGTGCCGGTGCCGATGGTGTCTCCCAGCGACACTTCGTAGCAGCCCATGGCATAGAGCTCGCGAGCGACCCGGGCAACTTGCGCAGGCTTGACATCACCCTCGTAAGGGCAGCCAAGCACACAGGACACGTAACCGCGCACGCTGACGCCGTATTGTTTGGCCGCGTCCATGATCGGCACGAAGCGCTCCAGACTTTCGTTGATCGAGCAATTGATATTGCGCTGGGAAAACGCTTCGGACGCTGCGGCGAACACGGCGACTTCCTTGACCCCGGCGGCGATAGCGTCTTCAAAGCCCCGCAGGTTGGGGGCGAGGGCGCCATAGGTCACCCCCGGCTTGCGCTGGATCTGCGCGAAGACCTCGGCGGAACCGGCCATTTGCGGCACCCATTTGGGGGAGACGAAACTGCCGACTTCTATATAGCCGAGGCCAGCGGCGGTGAGCGTATCGACCAATTGCACCTTGTCCGCAACGCTGATGGGTTGGGCTTCGTTTTGCAGACCGTCGCGGGGGCCGACTTCGACCAGGCGTACGTGGGTGGGGAGGGACATGGGAATTGACCTGTGCTGATTGTCTGAATGCTGAGAGAGCCCTGTAGGAGTTGTGTAGATCTACTGGACTGATTCCTGGCTCTTGATCGTTTGCTCCAGCGCTTGGGTGCAGCGCTCTTCGGCCGTGTCGAGTTCCAGTTTCATCTGTTCGATGTCCAGCAATTGCTGTTCGAGTTGTTCCCGACGCTCGGCAATTTTCGCCAGCATGCTGTGCAGTTGCTTGGTGTTACCGCTGGAGGGGTCATAGAGCTCGATCAGTTCGCGGCATTCGGCCAGGGAAAAACCAATGCGCTTGCCCCGCAGGATCAGCTTCAGGCTGACCTTGTCACGGGGCGAATAAATGCGTTCCTGGCCGCGACGCTCGGGGCTGAGCAGGCCTTGCTCTTCATAGAAGCGAATGGCCCGGGTAGTGATGTCGAGCTCGCGGGCGAGGTCGGAAATGCTATAGGTCTGGCTGCTCATGGAAGCGCTCGAAAAAGGTCATGGCGCTAAGCTAATGGCAGGTTTACGTTTACGTCAAGGGGGCGGGGATGTTCAGTGTCATCACCGGCCTCTTCGAGGGCGAGCCCGCTCCCACAGGGATCACGCTATACCTGTGGGAGCGGGCTTGCCCGCGAAGAACGATAACGCGGTCAAACGGCCCTATACCTTATCCAGCTTCTTCTCATGCGCCGTAACCTGCTGGCACAACTCGATCATTTGTTCGCGCATCCAGCGGTTGGCCGGGTCCTGGTCGGTGCTTTCGTGCCAGTAAAGGTGGGTTTCCACCGGCGGAACATCGTTGACCGGCAGGTTCACCGAGTACAAATCATGGCGACGAGCGAAGCGTTCCGGCACGGTCATGACCATGTCGGTCTGCTGCAATACTTGGGACGCCATCAGGTAATGCTGGGAGCGCAGGGCGATCTTGCGTTGGATGCCCATTTTGCCCAGGGCCAGGTCGACATAGCCTAGGCCGCTGCGTCGGCTGGAAATATGGATGTGGGTCAGGGACAGGTAATCGTCGAGGGTGAATTTCTCTTTGCCCGCCAGCGGATGGCCCTTGCGCATGGCGCACACATAACGGTCCTCCATCAACTTGACGTGGCGCACCTGCGGGTCGGTGTTGAGCGGCGCATCCACCGCGAAATCGAGACGCCCGGCGGCCAGCTCCTTGGTGGTTTCGCGGCGTTTGGACAGGAAACTTTCAATGATCACCGTCGGCGCCAGGCGGCGCAGGCGTTGGAACAGCGGCGGCAGGATCACTGCTTCGGTGAGGTCGGTCATGCTGATGCGGTAGGTCTTGACCGCCTGCAACGGGTTGAAAATGCGGCTTTCCTGCACCGACACCCGCAGCAGGGAGAGGGCATTACGCACGGGGCCGATGATGTTCTGCGCCATCGGCGTCGGCACCATGCCTTGGGCGGTGCGCACGAAAAGCGGGTCGTTGAAGGTCTCGCGCAGGCGGGCCAGGGCGTTCGATACCGCCGGTTGAGTAATGCCGACAATCTGCCCGGCGCGGGTCAGGTTGGCTTCGGTGTAGATCGCGTCGAAGACGATGAAAAGGTTGAGATCGACCTTGCTCAGATTCATGCGCTGCACTCTTGTTTTTAGGGGCGTCTTGATCGGACCCGAGGGCCTTGGCAATCAGCCGATCATATATCGGTGATGAATGTTAATACACGCCGAGAATAGGCTAGGTAAATTTTCGTAGCTGTTCTAGCATCGATTGCATGACCTAAACAACCTCTTCCCAAGAAGGTAATTGCTCATGGATTTCGCTTATTCGCCCAAGGTCCAGGAACTGCGTGAGCGCGTGACTGCGTTCATGGACACCTACGTTTATCCCGCCGAAGCGGTGTTCGAGCGCCAGGTTGCCGAAGGCGACCGCTGGCAGCCGACCGCTATCATGGAAGAGCTCAAACTCAAGGCCAAGACTGAAGGTCTGTGGAATTTGTTTCTGCCTGAGTCTGAACTCGGTGCCGGCCTGACCAACCTCGAATACGCGCCATTGGCGGAAATCATGGGTCGTTCGTTGCTGGGCCCCGAGCCGTTCAACTGCTCGGCGCCGGACACCGGCAACATGGAAGTGCTAGTGCGTTACGCCAACGAAGAGCAGAAGCAGCGCTGGCTCGAACCGCTGTTGCGCGGTGAGATCCGCTCGGCGTTCGCCATGACCGAACCGGATGTGGCTTCATCCGACGCCACCAACATGGCCGCCCGCGCTGTGCGTGATGGCGATGAATGGGTGATCAATGGCAAGAAATGGTGGACTTCAGGGGCTTGCGATCCGCGCTGCAAGATCCTGATCTTCATGGGCCTGAGCAACCCGGATGCACCGCGTCATGCGCAGCACTCGATGATTCTGGTGCCGGTGGATACCCCTGGCGTGAAGATTGTGCGTCCGCTGCCGGTGTTCGGTTACGACGACGCGCCCCATGGTCACGCCGAAGTGCTGTTCGAAAACGTCCGGGTGCCGTACGAAAACGTCCTGTTGGGCGAAGGGCGCGGCTTCGAAATTGCCCAAGGTCGCCTCGGCCCGGGCCGGATTCACCACTGCATGCGTTCGATCGGCATGGCTGAACGTGCGCTGGAGCTGATGTGCAAACGGGCGGTCAACCGCACCGCGTTCGGCAAACCGCTGGCGCGTCTGGGCGGCAACATCGACAAAATCGCCGACTCGCGGATGGAGATCGACATGGCGCGACTGCTGACGTTGAAAGCGGCGTACATGATGGACACCGTTGGCAACAAAGTGGCAAAGAGCGAGATCGCGCAGATCAAAGTCGTCGCGCCGAACGTGGCGTTGCGGGTGATCGACCGGGCGATCCAGATCCATGGCGGGGCAGGGGTTTCCAATGACTTCCCGCTGGCCTACATGTATGCCATGCAACGCACCCTGCGCCTGGCTGACGGCCCGGACGAAGTGCACCGCGCGGCAATCGGCAAGTTCGAGATTGGCAAGTATGTGCCGAAAGAGATGATGCGCGGCGGGCACTGACAGACACCGCGTTATCGTTCATCGCGGGCTTGCCCGCGATGGCGTCGGCCCATTCAACACAGCGGCATCAGGTTTAATACACCCAAACCTCAACCCGCCGATTCTTGATCCGCCCTTCATCCCCGCTGTTGGTCGCCACCGGCATCTCGGCGCCGAAACCGCGAATCTCGCGAAACACCACGCCGCTTTTCACCAGTTCTCGCCGCACTGCCATGGCCCGCAGTTTTGACAGCAGATCGGCCCGTGCCGGATCGCCTTTGGCATCGCCAAACCCCACCAGTGTCACCTGCCGATTGGTTTTGTCGTGCTGCTTTATATAGTCGAGCACCCGCGACAGGTCCTGTCGGGCCTTGTTGTCCAGCGTCGCGCTGCCTTCTTCGAAGCGGAAATTCACCGTCAACCGCTGGGCATGCCGGCTGAGTGCCTGATACCCCTCGGGCATCAGCGCATTCGGTGTGACCGCCATGGCCTGAACGGTCTGCGCGATAAAACCGTTAGTCGCGACAATCGCCTGGCCTTTGCTGCTTTGGGCGAACCTGATCAAGGCCTTGGCCCAGGGATTTTTCCCGTTTGGCGGCAGGTAGAAGAACAGCCGACGGGACAGCGGGTAATCTTCCGTCGCGATCAGGCTATTGAGCGGCAGCATGGCCTGGGAGTCGCCATCGACAATAGCCACGGCCTTGGCCTGGCGGACATAAGGCAAACCGATGAAGCCGATGGCTTGCGGGTCCAGACTGACCGCGTCGGACAGTTGCTCGCTGGATTCGAAGCGTTTCGCGTTGCCGCTCAGCATTTTCCCACGGGGGCTGAGGACCAGTTCCTTGAATGTGTCGTAGGTGCCCGATTGGTCATCTCGCGTGTAGAGATGAATCGTCCCACCGCTGCCGCCGAGTTCTTCCCAGGTTTTCGCTTCGCCACTGAAGATTTGCGCCAGTTGCTTGGTGTTGAGCTGCTGCAGCGGATTGTGCGGATGAAGGATGATGGCCAACCCGTCGATGGCGATGACTTGCTCGGCAACCGGGCTTTTCAGATTGCCCAGCGGTTCGAGATCCAGCCGTTCGCTGTCCTTGATCGGCCGTGACGAGGCCGCGAGATCGGCGGAGGCGATTTTCAGGGCTTTGAACCCGGTGCTGGAGCCGTGGGCCGCGACCTCTACCTCGACTCGGCGGCCCTGAGCAGTTTCGCCGACGATGCGTTGTTCGTTGGCCTTGTCCGGGGCTTCGCGGTGCACCTTGAGCAGGCCCTGCTCATGCATCAACCCCTCGACCAACGCCGGCCCCAATGCCGCGCCAATGGTGTTGGAACCCTGGATGCGCAGCACCGGGCCGCGTTCGGGCGTCGGCAAGTCGCCGGCCGACACCGTCAACGGCAGCACGGCGCCGAGCAGCAACAGGAACAACACGCGCAGCGTCATGCCGGCACCTTATAAGGTAAAGAAAGTGCCGGGAGAATAAGTCAGTAAGGTTTCTGAACGATGACAGTGATTGTTCCCACGCTCTGCGTGGGAATGATCAGCATATGTAGAGTTTTGAAACTAGCTCAACTCAAGCCAGATCGGCGCATGATCGGAAGGCTTTTCCATCCCGCGCAGTTCGTAATCCACGCCCGCGTCCCTGACCCGCGGCAACAACCCCTGGGATGCCATGATCAGGTCAATCCGCAGCCCGCGCTTGGGCTCATCTTCAAAACCGCGGCTGCGGTAGTCGAACCAGCTGAAACGGTCGGCAACGTCCGGATTCAGGTGGCGGAAACTGTCCACCAGGCCCCAGTTTTTCAGGCGGGCCATCCATTCGCGTTCTTCGGGCAGGAAGCTGCATTTGCCGGTTTTCAGCCAACGTTTCATGTTGTCCGGGCCGATGCCGATGTCGCAGTCTTCCGGGGAAATGTTCACATCGCCCATCACCACAATCGGCTGGTCGTTGCTGAACTGGCTTTCCAGCAACTGCTGCAAATCGCTGTAGAAACGTTCCTTGGCCGGGAACTTGGTGGGATGATCGCGGCTTTCGCCCTGCGGGAAATAGCCGTTCATGATCGTGACCGGCACGCCATTGGCATCGGCGAACGTGCCCCAGATGAAGCGCCGCTGAGCGTCTTCTTCGTCAGTGGCGAAACCTTTGTGCAGCGCAATCGGCTCCTGACGCGACAGCAGGGCCACGCCGTAGTGACTCTTTTGCCCGTGGAAGTACACGTGATAACCCAGCGCCTGCAGCTCGGCCAGGGGGAACTGGTCGTCATGAACCTTGGTTTCCTGCAACCCGATCACGTCCGGTTGATGCTTTTCGATCAGCGCCGCCAGCTGATGCGGGCGAGCGCGCAGCCCGTTGATGTTGAAGGAGACGATCTTCATGGTCGGCAGTCCTGGCAAAAGTGCGATGCTAGCTGACATGTAGGAATGGGGCCAGCTTGGGGTGAGGGGATTCGTTGTGTCCTGTCAGAGATGTGTTGGCAGATCCGGCCTCTTCACGGGCAAGCCCGCTCCCACAGTATCCGCGGTGTACACAAAATCTGTGAACGCCACGGATACTGTGGGAGCTTGGCTTGCCCGCGAAGGCGTCAGCCCAGTCGATGAAGATGCTGGCTTGGTCTATACCTGTCTGGGGAACTGTGAAGCCACCCGAAGGTTCGTACCAAACAAGAGCGCAGCCATCTGAGCCGTGCCCAGGGAGATCCGCCGTTATGCCCGAAACCTCGACCGCCATCGCCGATATCCACATGCTCGACAGCGGCTATTCCCGCGAAGCACGCTCCCTGTTGTACCAGGCGTACCGGCACGAGCCGACGTTCGGCTACCTGTTCGAAGCCGAACGCCCCGGTTATGAACAGCGGGTTCGGGCGACGGTGCGCGAACTGGTCAAACAACATTTTCTGCAGGATTTGCCGGCCATCGGCCTGCTGGTGAATGACCGCTTGATCGGCATCGCCCTGATTGCGCCGCCGCAACGTCGCTTGGGCATCACCGAAAGCTGGGCCTGGCGCCTGCGGATGGTGCTCAGCACCGGGTTTCGTTGCACCCGACGCTACCTCGATTACCACGCCGCCGTGATGGCGTGCGTGCCGTCCGACTCGGTGCATGTGCTGCCGTTGCTGGGTGTTCACCCGCAATTCCAGGGCAAGCACTTTGGCGAACAATTGCTGCAAGCGGTGCACAACTGGTGTGCGGTCGATGAGCACTCCCAGGGCGTGATCCTCGACACCGGGAATCCTCGCTATCTGGAGTTCTATAAACGCCAGGGTTACGAGGAAATCGGCGAGGTGGCCGTAGGACCGATTCGTGAGCACGTGTTTTTCCACGCCAACCCGCAGGTGTTACAAACAGCAACAGCGTAATTGTCGAACTTTTTGGGACAAGTCCGGCTCTATCGCGCTCCCAGGCTCGTGATAGCATCCGCGCTATGAAGTTTTCCGGAAGATTTACCAGTGGCGTGCTGATGCTGATCTCCAGCTGCGCGGCGCTGGCGCAAAGTGAATTGGATGTGCGGATCAAACCGTCCAACGATGAACTGAAGGCCAATATAGAGGGCTATATCGGTAGCCTCGGCGATCGCGATGAAGAAGCCTTGCTGCGCTTCAGTCGCGGCGCCGAAGAGCAGGCGCGCAAGGCTGCCCAGGCCTTGGGTTATTATCAGCCGCAAATCGACAGTGACGTGAAGGGCGGCAAGACGCCGCGCCTGGTGCTGAACATCGATCCCGGCGAGCCGATCCATCTGCGCAACGTCACGGTGCGTGTCGACGGTCCTGCCGCCTCGCTCAAATCCTTTCGTGTGCCCAAAAGCGACCTGCTCAAGCCTGGCGCGGTGCTGAATCATGGTCATTATGAAGACGCCAAGCGGATGATCCAGAACCAGGCCTCGCGCTTCGGTTTTTTCAGTGGGCGCTTCACTCGTCAGACGTTGTTGGTAGACCCGCGTGCGGGCGTCGCCGACATCGAATTGATCTACGACAGCGGCCCGCGCTATGCGCTGGGCAAAGTCAGTTTTGAAGGTGATACACCGTTCGACGAAGACCTGCTGCAACGCATGGTGCCGTTCAAGGCCGGCACGCCCTATGACTCCGAACTGATCGCCGAACTCAATCAGGCGCTGCAATCGAGCGGTTATTTCGAAGGCGTGCGCGTCGACGCAGCGCCAACTGCCTCCAAGGACGACGTGATCCCGGTGGCGGTCAAACTCGACACCCGCAAGCCTCGGACCATGGGCTTGGGTCTGGGGTTTTCCACCGACGTCGGCCCGCGAATCAAGGCCAACTGGACCCGGCACTGGGTCAACCCGCAAGGCGACAGCTATGGCTGGGAAGCGGAACTGTCGGCACCGCGGCAAAACGTCGGGGTGTTTTACGACATTCCCCTGGACCCGCCGCTGACCGACAAACTGCGCTGGGCCGCCGGCTATCAATATGAAGAAATCGCTGGCACCGACTCCCTGAGCAAACTGCTGACCCTCGGCCCCGAATGGCACAGCAAGTTGCCCAGCGGCTGGCAGCGGGTGGTATCGCTCAAGTGGCAACGCGAGGAGTACACGCTCGGCGACGACTCGGGGCTCAGTACCTTACTGATGCCCGGCGTGAGCTATTCGTACCTGAAAAGCGACAACCGCATCGATCCGCACAATGGCTATCGCCTGCAATTCGAAACCAAGGTCGCCAAGGAAGGATTGGGTTCGGACACCAACCTGGTCTATGGCACGGCGTTGGTCAAAGGCCTGACCACGGTCTTCGACAAACACCGCTTCCTCGGTCGGGTGCAGGTTGGCGGCAGCGCCACCAACGGTTACAAATCGGTGCCGCCGTCTCTGCGCTTCTTCGCCGGTGGCGATCAGAGCGTCCGTGGTTACGACTACCAGAGCCTGTCCCCGGAGAACTCCGATGGCGACCGTATCGGTGGCCGTTACATGGTGGCCGGCAGCGTTGAGTATCAATACTCCATCGCCGAAAAGTGGCGGGTCGCAACCTTCATCGACCAGGGCAACTCCTTCAACACCCTCGAACTGCCGAACCTCAAGACGGGCGTCGGTATTGGCGTACGCTGGGTTTCGCCGGTGGGACCGATTCGCCTCGACCTGGCCCATGCGCTGGACGACGACGGCGGCATTCGACTGCACTTTTCCATGGGGCCTGAGCTGTGAAGCGTGGTTTGAAAATAACGCTGCTGGCGATTCCGGCGCTGCTTTTGCTGCTGGTGCTGGCCTTGACCACCGTGCTGGGCACGGCGACGGGCAGCCGCTGGGCGCTCGGGTTTGTGCCGGGTTTGACCGTAGAAAATTTCCAGGGCCGTTTGGGAGGGCAGTGGAGCGCCGACCATCTGCTGTGGCAACAGGACAGCAGCCGGGTTGAGCTGAACCAAGCGATTTTCGCCTGGTCGCCGCTGTGCCTGATGCGCATGACGCTGTGCATCGAGCAATTGCAGGCCGAGCAGGTCAGCCTGCAATTCCCACCGGGGTCAGAAGAGCAAAGCAGCGGGCCGATCAGCCTCCCTGACTTGAAATTGCCGCTGGCCATCGAGTTGGGTGACGTCAGGGTCGGCCGCCTGCTGTTCAACGGCAGCGAAGAACTCAAAGGCCTGCAACTGGCGGCGCACTGGACCGAACAGGGTTTGCAGATCGACTCGGTGCACTTGCAGCGTGATGAACTGAGCCTGAACCTGTCCGGCCTGTTGCAGCCGAGCGGCAACTGGCCTCTGACCGCCGAAGGCAAACTGACCTTGCCGGCACCCGGCACCGAACCCTGGGTCCTGGCGTTGAAGGTCGACGGCGATCTGCTGAAAACCCTGAAGCTCAAAGCCGACAGCAGCGGTTATCTGAACGGGCAGTTGACTGGCGAATTGCAGCCACTGGTGGAAAACCTGCCGGCAAAAGTGCGCATCACCGCTGACGGCTTCAAGGCCAGCGCCGATCTGCCGGACACCCTGCAACTCAATCAACTGGAACTCACCGGCGACGGCGATCTGAAAAACGGCTACCAGTTGCTCGGCAAAGCCACGTTGCCCGCAGAGCTTGGCCCGGTCGCCTTGTTGCTGCAAGGCAAGGTCGACGCCAAGGGCGCGCAGATCGCCGGGCTTGATCTGACGGCCAATGATAAACAAAGCCTCAAGCTCAGCGGGCAACTGGACTGGAGCAAAGGCTTGAGTGCCGAGGCGAAAATCGACTGGCTGGATTTCCCCTGGCATCGCCTCTATCCGCTGATCGACGAGCCGCAAGTGGCACTGCGCAGCTTCAACGGTGAAGTCTCCTACACCGACGGCAACTACATTGGTAATTTCAAAGCCGCACTGGATGGCCCGGCCGGGGCGTTCAGCCTGAACAGCCCGTTCAGCGGTGACCTGAGCCAAATCCATCTGCCGCAATTCAAACTCGAAGCCGGGCAGGGCAAGGCCGAAGGGCACTTGAACCTGCAGTTTGCCGACGGCATCGCCTGGGATACGGCGCTGGATCTCTCGGCGATCAACCCGGCGTACTGGCTCGCGGAGTTGCCGGGTACCTTGGCGGGTCCGTTGCGCAGCCAAGGCGAGATGAAGAATGAAAGGCTCAGCCTGACCGCCGACCTGGACCTGAAAGGCAAACTGCGCGGGCAACCGGCGGTGTTGCAAGCCAAGGCCGATGGCGGCGGCGAACAATGGAACCTCAGCGCGTTGCAGATTCGCCTGGGTGACAACAGCATCAATGGGCAAGGCAGCCTGCAACAGAAACTCGCCGGCCAGATCGACATCAAAATGCCGCGTCTGGCCCAACTCTGGCCGCAACTGCGCGGCCAGCTCAATGGTCGGGTCAATGTCGCCGGCACGCTCAAGGCACCGCAAGGCAAGCTCGCCCTGCAAGGCACGCAACTGGTTTTCGAAGACAACCGCCTGCAAAGCCTCAATCTGGACGCCACCCTCGACAGTGCCCAACGGGCGAAGATCGACCTCAAGGGCAGTGGCATCCAGACCGGCGACACGTCACTGGGCACCTTGACCGCCAGCGGCCAGGGCGACATCAAAAACCAGAAACTGACCCTCGACCTGCAAGGACCGAAACTGAAACTGGCGCTCGGTCTCGACGGCGCGCTGGACCAGGTCAACTGGCGCGGGCGCCTGGCCAGTGGCGACATCCAGGCCGGCGGTCAAGACTGGAAGCTGCAAAATCCGGCAAAGCTTGAACGACTGGCGGACGGCAAAATCAACTTTGGCGCCCATTGCTGGATGTCCGGTCCGGCCAGCCTGTGTGGCGAAGACCAACGCTTGATGCCCGAACCCAAGCTGCGTTACCACCTCAAGCAATTCCCCATCGACAGCCTGGCGCAATGGTTGCCGAAGGACTTTGCCTGGCAGGGCCGGCTCAACGCCGATCTGCAACTGGATTTGCCGGCCAGCGGCCCGAACGGCCAGATCAGCGTCGATGCCAGCGGCGGCACGCTGCGCATGAAGGAAAAGGATCAGTGGCTGGATTTCCCGTACCAGACCCTGAAACTCACCAGCAAACTCACGCCAAAACGCATCGACACCGACCTCAACTTCGTCGGTGGCAAACTTGGTGAGCTGATGCTCCAGGCGCAGATCAACCCGTTGCCGAAGAACAAACCGCTGACCGGCTCATTCCGTCTCAACGGCCTGGATTTGTCGGTGGTGCGGCCGTTTGTGCCGATGGTCGAGAAACTTACCGGGCGTTTGAACGGCAGCGGCACGCTGTCTGGCGGGTTACTGGCGCCGCTGGTCAACGGCAATCTTGAGCTGCGTGACGGTGAAATCTCCGGGCCGGAACTGCCGATGGCGCTCCAGGCCCTGCAACTGCAAGCGGTGATTGCCGGTGAAACCGTGCAACTGAACGGCGGCTGGAAAAGCGGCAAGAGCGGGCAGGGCAGCCTCAATGGCAACATCGCCTGGGGCCAGGCACTGGTGGTGGATCTGGCGCTCAAGGGCTCGCAGTTGCCGGTCACCGTCGAACCCTACGCCGCACTGGAAGTCGCGCCGGACCTGAAGATCTCCATGAAGGACGGCAAACTGGCGATCGTCGGCAAGGTGCAGGTGCCCAAGGGCGAAATCACTGTGCGCGAACTGCCGCCGTCCACGGTCAAGGTCTCCAATGACACGGTGATCGTCGGTCAGCAGACCGAAGAGGGCAAGCCGCCGATGGCCATGGCGATGGACATCGATGTGGTGGTGGGGGAGGACAAGCTGAGCTTTGCCGGCTTCGGCCTGACCGCCAACCTGCAAGGTCATGTGCACATCGGCGACAACATGGACACCCGCGGCGAGTTGTGGCTCAACGACGGGCGTTATCGCGCCTACGGCCAGCGGCTGACGGTGCGTCGGGCGCGGCTGTTGTTTGCCGGCCCCATCGATCAGCCATACCTGGACATCGAAGCGATTCGCCAGACCGACGACGTGATCGCCGGCATTCGCCTGAGCGGCAGCGCTGAGCAGCCGACCACGCAGATCTTTTCCGAACCGGCGATGAGTCAGGAGCAGGCATTGTCCTACCTGGTGCTGGGGCGCCCGTTGAGCACCACCGGTGAAGACAACAACATGCTCGCGCAAGCCGCCCTCGGCTTGGGTTTGATGGGCAGCTCCGGCGTGACCAGCGGGTTGGCCAAGGATTTGGGCATTCAGGACTTCCAGCTCGATACCCAAGGCAGTGGCAACACCACCAGCGTAGTCGCCAGCGGCAATATCTCCGAGAAGCTCAGCCTGCGTTATGGCGTCGGCGTATTCGAGCCGGCCAACACCATCGCCTTGCGTTACAAACTGAGTAAAAAGGTCTACCTCGAAGCCGCCAGCGGCGTGGCCAGTTCGCTGGACATCTTCTATAAACGGGATTTCTAAGCTCCTGCACGATCCCTGTGGCGAGGGGGCTTGCCCCCGTTGGGTCGCGCAGCGGCCCCAAGACTTGCAACTTCATTCCTTCTGAAACCCTGCAAATCGAAAAGCGACGACTGCTTCGCAGCCGAACGGGACGGTGCGGCGTTCCGACAAGCCCCCTCGCCACAGGGATTTGTGGTGGTCGTTCGACTGCCATTTATCAGTCAAATACAAAGCATCCTAACTATTGCGTTGACATTGGCTGCCTAAGCAGTAATATCTCGACATACACTCACTGCCTAGGCAGCTAATTGGTGGTCAGATGAAACATTTCTCCTCATACGATTTCCATAATTGCCATCTCGGCCTCTTGCTCGGCCGCGCCGCGCTGCTCAAGGACCGGATCATCGACACGCACATGGAACCCCACGGCATCACCGCCGCGCAGTTCAAAGTGCTGATCATCATGGCTCAGTTCGGCGTCGATACCCCGGCCGAGCTGTGCCGTCACTTGTCGCTGGACAGCGGTTCGATGACCCGCATGCTCGATCGTCTGGAACAGAAAGGTTTCCTCGCCCGCCAACGCTCCGAAGCAGACCGCCGTCAGGTGCAACTGGTGTTGACCGAACAAGGCCAACAATTGACTGACCAGCTGCCGCAGATCGGCGCCGATGCCATGAACGAACTGGCCGGCGCCATCACCCCGGAAGAATTGAAAACCCTGGAACACATCCTGAAGAAAATTCTGGTAGCGGCGGGCGACTCGATCACCTTGCTGCGGGTAGGTGGCCATGAACAGTAAACGCCTGCGTACCGGACTGAGCCTGGTGCTGTTGGCCATGAGCGTCGCCGGTTGCGCCAGTTACAGTGGCTTGAACACCGAAGGTGTCAGCCTCGATGCGAAGAACCTCAAGGCCGGGCAGTCGCTCAACGGTGTGACCCTGTCGCCTGCCGCATGGCCGAAAAGTGACTGGTGGCAAAGCCTCGGTGACCCGCAGCTCGACGGCCTGATCCGCGAAGCCCTGCACGACAGCCCCGACATGCAAATCGCCGACGCCCGTGCCCATCAGGCCAGTGCCGCTGCTTATGCCGCCGACGCTGCGCGGATGCCGACCCTCGATGCCAACGCCGGTGTCAGCCGTTCGCGTCTGGCTCGCGATAAAGACCCGAGCGGGCAGGGTGGAACGTATTCCACCGTGCGTAATCTCGGCGCCAGCTTCAATTACACCTTCGACCTCTGGGGCGGTCAGCGCGATGCCTGGGAAGCCGCATTGGGCCAGGCCCGCGCCGCCGAAGTCGATCAGCAGGCCGCGCAACTGACCTTGTCTGCCGACGTCGCCCGCGCCTACAGCGATCTGGGGCAGGCACACATCATCCATGACCTGGCCAGCGAAGACCTCAAACGTACCCAACAAATGCTCGACCTCAGCCAGCGTCGCCTGAGCTCGGGGATCGACAGTCAATACCAGTTCCAGCAGACCGAAAGCCTGGAAGCCAGCGCCGAAGCCAGCCTGATCGACGCCGAGAAACGTCTGCAAAGCGCGAAAATCGCCTTGGCGGTGCTGCTGGGCAAAGGCCCGGATCGCGGCAACGAAATCGCCCGGCCGAAAGTCCTTCAGGCCAGTGCCGTTGCATTGCCGTCGGTGTTGCCGGCCGAACTGCTCGGTCGTCGTCCCGACCTGGTGGCCGCGCGCTGGCGGGTCGAGGCCGCGAGCAAGAACATCGCCGCAGGCAAAACCCAGTTCTATCCCAACTTGAACTTGAGTGCCGCGGCGGGTGCCGAATCTTTACTGGGCGACGCGATGTTTGGTTCGGCGAGCCGTTTCTTCAACATCGCGCCGACCCTTTCCGTGCCGATTTTCGACGGCGGCCGCCTGCGTGCCGACCTCGACTCGCGCGACGCCGATTACGACCTCGCGGTGGCGCAGTACAACAAAAGCCTGGTGAAAGCGCTGGGCGATGTCAGCGACACCATCAACCAGTTGCACGATATCGGCCGGCAAATCGGCGCCCAGCAACACGCCACCGACATTGCCCAGGATTCTTACAACACCGTGGTCCAGCGCTACGGTTCCGGCATCGGTAACTACCTCGATGTGCTCAGCATCGAGCAGCAGTTGCTCCAGGCCCAGCGTCAGCTGGCCAGCCTGAATGCCGAGCAGATCGACCTGTCGATCCAACTGATGCAAGCGCTGGGTGGCGGTTTTCAGGGCGACACCCTGACCGCAGCCAACGCAACCCCAGCCACGCAGCACAACTAATTCAAGGTACTCGTCATGGCCACTGTCGATACAACTCAAGCCTCTGACAACGCTCAAGACACGAGCAACCCGCGCAAGCGCAAAGTGATGCTGTTTGTCCTGACCATCATGGTGATCCTCGCCGGAGCCGGTGTCTGGGGTTATCACCAATTCTTCGGTCGCTGGAGCGAAAGCACCGACGACGCCTACGTGAACGGCAACGTGGTGGAAATCACCCCGTTGGTCACCGGCACCGTAGTCAGCATCGGTGCTGATGATGGTGATCTGGTCCACGAAGGCCAGGTGCTGATCAACTTCGACCCGAACGACGCCGAAGTCGGTTTGCAAAGCGCCCAGGCCAACCTGGCCCGCACCGTGCGCCAGGTGCGCGGCTTGTACAGCAACGTCGACGGCATGAAAGCCCAGGTCAATGCGCAGCAGGCCGAAGTGCAAAAGGCTCAGGACAACTTCAATCGTCGGAAAAATCTCGCTGCCGGCGGGGCGATTTCCCAGGAAGAACTGTCCCACGCCCGCGATGACCTGACCTCAGCGCAGAACGCTCTGGCCAACGCCCAACAACAGCTCAAGACCACCAGCGCGCTGGTCGATGACACTGTGGTGTCGTCGCACCCGGACGTGATGGCCGCCGCTGCGCAAGTGCGTCAGGCGTACCTGAACAATGCCCGCAGCACCTTGATCGCGCCGGTCACCGGTTATGTCGCCAAACGTACCGTGCAACTCGGTCAGCGGGTTCAGCCAGGCACGGCGCTGATGGCAGTGATTCCGCTGGATCAGCTATGGATCGACGCCAACTTCAAGGAAACCCAACTGCGTGACATGCGCATTGGTCAGCCGGTGGACATCGAAGCCGATCTTTACGGTAGCAACGTCAAATACAGCGGCACCATCGACAGCCTCGGCGCCGGGACCGGCAGCGCGTTTGCCTTGCTGCCGGCGCAGAACGCCACCGGTAACTGGATCAAGATCGTGCAGCGGGTGCCGGTGCGGATTCACATCAATGCCGAAGAGCTGGCCAAACACCCATTGCGGGTCGGCCTGTCGACTCAGGTCGATGTGAACTTGCGCGACCAGAGCGGTCCGGTACTGGCGCAACAGCCACCGCAAAAGGCGTCGTTCAGCACCAACGTGTATGACCGTCAGTTGGTCGAGGCTGACGCGATGATTACCCAATTGATCCACGACAACAGCGCCGCGGTCAGCAAAACCGCGCACCGCTGATTCGCCATCACACCGACCCTGTGGGAGCGAGCTCCCTCTCCACAAAGCTCACTCCCACAAGGTCAGCTGCGTCAGTAACAGGCGCTGTGCCAATCCCGCTCCAAAAAATTCAGCTCCAAAGGATTCGCGATGAGCCATAACGCCTCTTTCTCGCCGCCCAGCCTGGTGCTCAGCACCATCGGCCTGTCGCTGGCGACCTTCATGCAAGTGCTCGACACCACCATCGCCAACGTGGCCTTGCCGACGATTTCCGGCAACCTGGGCGTGAGTTCGGAGCAGGGCACCTGGGTGATCACCTCGTTTGCCGTGAGCAACGCCATCGCGCTGCCGCTGACCGGTTGGCTCAGCCGGCGCTTTGGTGAGGTGAAACTGTTTTTGTGGGCGACGATGCTGTTCGTCCTGGCGTCGTTTCTGTGCGGTATCTCGACCTCGATGCCGGAGCTGATCGGCTTTCGGGTACTGCAAGGCTTGGTGGCCGGACCGTTGTACCCGATGACCCAGACGCTGTTGATCGCGGTCTATCCGCCCGCGAGGCGCGGCATGGCCCTGGCGTTGCTGGCGATGGTCACGGTGGTGGCGCCGATTGCCGGTCCCATCCTCGGTGGCTGGATCACCGACAGCTACAGTTGGCCGTGGATCTTCTTTATCAACGTTCCGATCGGGATCTTCGCGGTGATGGTGGTGCGCCAGCAACTCAAGGCGCGTCCGGTGGAGACCAGTTACCAGCCGATGGATTACGTGGGGCTGATCACCTTGATCATTGGCGTTGGCGCATTGCAGGTGATTCTCGACAAGGGCAATGACCTGGACTGGTTCGAGTCGAATTTCATTATCATCGGCGCGGCTATTTCAGTGATTGCGCTGGCGGTGTTTGTGATCTGGGAGATGACCGACAAACACCCGGTGGTCAACCTGCGGCTGTTCGCCTACCGCAACTTCCGCATCGGCACTATCGTGCTGGTGGGCGGTTACGCCGGGTTCTTCGGCATCAACCTGATCCTGCCGCAATGGCTGCAAACCCAGATGGGCTACACCGCCACTTGGGCCGGGTTGGCGGTGGCGCCGATCGGCATTCTGCCGGTGGTGCTGTCGCCGTTTGTCGGCAAGTATGCGCACAAATTCGACCTGCGATTGCTGGCCGGTGGCGCGTTCCTCTGCATCGGTTTGAGTTGCTTCATGCGCGCCGGGTTTACCAACGAAGTGGACTTCCAGCACATCGCCCTGGTGCAGTTGTTCATGGGCATTGGCGTGGCGCTGTTCTTCATGCCGACCCTGAGCATTTTGATGTCGGACCTGCCGCCGAGCCAGATTGCCGACGGCGCGGGGCTGGCGACCTTCCTGCGGACCTTGGGCGGTAGTTTTGCGGCGTCGTTGACCACCTGGATCTGGATTCGCCGCGCCGATCAGCACCATGCGTATCTGAGTGAAAGCATCACCACCTATGAGCCGGCGACCCGCGAGGCATTGAACACGCTGGGCGGGGCGGGCAACCCGGCCTACGCGCAGCTGGATCATCTGCTGACCAGTCAGGCATACATGCTCTCCACCGTGGATTACTTCACGTTGCTGGGGTGGGCGTTCATGGGCTTGATTCTGCTGGTGTGGCTGGCGAAACCGCCGTTTGCGGCGAAGGCGGGGCCGGCTTCTGCCGGTCATTGAGATAAACACAACCCCCTGTGGGAGCGGGCTTGCCCGCGATAGCGGAATCACATTCAACAACGTTGTCGACTGACCCACTGTCATCGCGGGCAAGCCCGCTCCCACAAGTTTTGTGTTTGGCCGTTAGTTTGCGGGTGCTGCCAGTTGCGGCGGCGGGGTGAAATCAAACGGCGCCAACGCAAACCCTTGCTCATCCACCTGCAACGCCCAGCCTTGACGATCCCAATCCCCCAGCACAATACGCTTGGCCGCCTGCTCGCCAATCTGCAACTTGTGGATGGCGGGGCGATGGGTGTGGCCGTGGATCAGGGTTTTTACGCCGTATTGCTGCATGATGCGCGGCACTTCTTGCGGCGTGACATCGACAATGTCATTGGCCTTCATCCGCGTCTGCGCACGACTTTCACTGCGCAGCTTGCGCGCCAGTTTATGGCGGGTGCCCAAGGGCAGATGGCGCAGGATGAACAGGGTGATCGGGTTGCGCAGGTAGCGCCGCAGCTTCATATACGCTTCGTCGCGGGTGCAGAGGCTGTCGCCGTGCATCAACAGCACCGGCTCGCCGTAAAACTGCACGACACTCGGATCTTTGAGCAAGGTACAGCCGGCTGCTTTGCAGAAGGCTTTACCCAGCATGAAGTCGCGATTGCCGTGCATCAGAAAAATCGCCGTGCCGCTGTCGCTCAAATTACGCAGGGCCTGGCAGATGGAACGCTGGAACGGCGTCATGGCATCGTCGCCAATCCACGCCTCGAAAAAGTCACCCAGAATGTACAACGCACTCGCCGAGCGGGCGCGTCCGGCGAGCAAATCCAGAAACGCCCGGGTAATGTCCGGGCGCTCCTCTTCCAGATGTAAATCTGAAATCAGCAGTATCACTCAATGATCTCGGCTTTCTCGATGATCACGTCGTCTGCGGGTACGTCCTGGTGGCCGGATTTCATGGTGGTGGCCACGCCTTTGATCTTGTCGACGACGTCGGTGCCTTCAACCACTTCGCCGAATACCGCGTAGCCCCAGCCCTGAACGGTCTTGGCGCTGTGGTTCAGGAAGCTGTTGTCAGCCACGTTGATGAAGAATTGCGCGGATGCCGAATGCGGCTCCATGGTGCGGGCCATGGCAACGCTGTACTTCTTGTTCGGGAGGCCGTTGTCGGCTTCGTTCTGGATGCTTGGGCGCTTGTCTTTCTTTTCTTTCATGCCTGGTTCGAAACCGCCGCCCTGGATCATGAAGTTACCGATGACGCGGTGGAAAACAGTGTTTTCGTAGTGACCGGCCTTGACGTATTCGATGAAGTTGGCAACGGTCAGCGGTGCCTTTTCAGCATTCAGTTGCAGGACGATGTCGCCGAAGTTGGTAGACAGTTTGACTTTGGTCATGATGGGTACTCATTCTAGGAATTCGTGGGTTTCGGGGCTCTACAGCCCTCAACCGGTCCGGCCAGTGGCGGCCAAGGTGCGCAGTTTAGCGTGCCGGGCGTGAATTTCGAGGCTGTTTTTCATCGCCGGCCGATTAAATGCAACCGATTGCCGGCCTGCTCTGTCAGCCACTTGACAGCATCGGCTATGATAAGCCCCTTTGATTTATAACAGCCGCTTTGATTTGGCCAACTGGCCGCGCACTTGTACGTTCAAGGATCCTATGAGCAAGCCCACTGTCGACCCTACCTCGAATTCCAAGACCGGCCCTGCCGTGCCGGTCAATTTCCTGCGCCCGATCATCCAGGCGGACCTGGACTCGGGTAAGCACACGCAGATCGTTACTCGTTTCCCGCCTGAGCCCAATGGCTACCTGCACATCGGTCACGCCAAGTCGATCTGTGTGAACTTCGGTCTGGCCCAGGAGTTCGGCGGCGTCACGCACCTGCGTTTCGACGACACCAACCCGGCCAAGGAAGACCAGGAATACATCGACGCGATCGAAAGCGACGTCAAATGGCTGGGCTTCGAATGGTCCGGTGAAGTGCGCTATGCCTCGCAATATTTCGACCAGTTGCACGACTGGGCGGTAGAGCTGATCAAGGCCGGCAAGGCCTACGTCGACGACCTGACCCCCGAACAAGCCAAGGAATACCGTGGCAGCCTGACCGAGCCGGGCAAGAACAGCCCGTTCCGCGACCGCTCGGTTGAAGAAAACCTCGACCTGTTCGCCCGCATGCGCGCCGGTGAGTTCCCGGACGGCGCACGTGTGCTGCGGGCCAAGATCGACATGGCCTCGCCGAACATGAACCTGCGCGACCCGATCATGTATCGCATCCGTCACGCGCATCACCACCAAACCGGTGACAAGTGGTGCATCTACCCCAACTATGACTTCACCCACGGTCAGTCGGACGCCATCGAAGGCATCACCCACTCGATCTGCACCCTGGAGTTCGAAAGCCATCGTCCACTGTACGACTGGTTCCTCGACAACCTGCCAGTGCCGGCGCACCCGCGTCAGTACGAGTTCAGCCGTCTGAACCTGAACTACACCATCACCAGCAAGCGCAAGCTCAAGCAACTGGTCGATGAAAAACACGTCAATGGCTGGGACGATCCGCGCATGTCCACGCTGTCGGGCTTCCGCCGCCGTGGCTACACGCCGAAATCGATCCGCAACTTCTGCGAAATGATCGGCACCAACCGTTCCGACGGCGTGGTGGATTTCGGCATGCTCGAATTCAGCATCCGTGACGACCTCGACCACAGCGCTCCACGCGCCATGTGCGTGCTGCGTCCGCTGAAAGTCGTGATCACCAACTACCCGGAAGGTCAGGTCGAGAACCTCGAACTGGCGTGCCACCCGAAAGAAGACATGGGCGTGCGCGTCCTGCCGTTCGCCCGTGAGCTCTACATCGACCGTGAAGACTTCATGGAAGAGCCACCAAAAGGCTACAAGCGCCTGGAGCCGAACGGCGAAGTGCGTCTGCGCGGCAGCTACGTGATTCGTGCCGACGAAGCGATCAAGGACGCCGATGGCAACATCGTCGAACTGCGTTGCTCCTACGATCCGGACACCCTGGGCAAGAACCCTGAAGGCCGCAAGGTCAAAGGCGTAGTGCACTGGGTGCCGGCAGCGGCCAGCGTCGAGTGCGAAGTGCGTCTGTACGATCGTCTGTTCCGTTCTCCGAACCCGGAGAAGGCCGAAGATAGCGCCAGTTTCCTGGACAACATCAACCCTGACTCACTGCAAGTCCTCACCGGTTGTCGTGCTGAACCCTCGTTGGGCAACGCACAGCCGGAAGACCGTTTCCAGTTCGAGCGCGAAGGTTACTTCGTCGCGGATATCAAGGACTCGAAACCGGGCGCTCCGGTATTCAACCGTACCGTGACCCTGCGTGATTCGTGGGGCCAGTGATCAAGTTTTAAGGAACTGTCGTGCTTACGATCTACAACACGCTCACCAAGAGCAAAGAAGTCTTCAAGCCGCTGGATGGCAACAAGGTGCGCATGTACGTCTGCGGAATGACCGTATATGACTACTGCCACCTGGGCCACGGCCGCAGCATGGTCGCATTCGACCTGGTGACCCGCTGGTTGCGGTTCAGCGGTTACGACCTGACTTACGTGCGCAACATCACCGATATCGACGACAAGATCATCAATCGGGCCAACGAGAACGGCGAGTCGTTCGAGGCCTTGACCGAGCGCATGATCGCGGCGATGCACGAAGATGAAGCGCGCCTGAACATCAAAAAGCCGGACATGGAGCCGCGTGCCACGGATCACATCCCGGGCATGCACGCGATGATCCAGACCCTGATCGACAAGGGCTACGCCTACGCACCGGGCAATGGCGACGTGTACTACCGCGTCGCCAAGTTCATGGGCTACGGCAAGCTGTCGCGCAAGAAGATCGAAGACCTGCGCATCGGCGCGCGGATCGAAGTCGACGAGTCCAAGCAGGACCCGCTGGACTTCGTGCTGTGGAAAGCCGCCAAGCCGGGCGAACCGAGCTGGGAGTCGCCGTGGGGCGCCGGGCGTCCGGGCTGGCACATCGAATGCTCGGTGATGTCCACCTGCTGCCTCGGTGAGACCTTCGACATTCATGGCGGCGGCAGCGACCTCGAGTTCCCGCACCACGAAAACGAAATCGCCCAGAGCGAAGCGGCCACCGGCAAGACCTACGCCAACGCGTGGATGCATTGCGGCATGATTCGCATCAATGGCGAGAAGATGTCCAAGTCCTTGAACAACTTCTTCACCATTCGCGACGTGCTCGACAAGTACCACCCGGAAGTCGTGCGTTACCTGCTGGTGTCGAGCCACTACCGCAGCGCGATCAACTATTCGGAAGACAACCTCAAGGACGCCAAGGGCGCACTCGAGCGTTTCTACCATGCGTTGAAAGGCCTGCCAAAGGTAGCGCCGGCGGGTGGCGAAGCCTTCGTCGAGCGTTTCACCCAGGTGATGAACGACGACTTCGGCACGCCGGAAGCCTGCGCAGTGCTGTTCGAGATGGTCCGCGAGATCAACCGTCTACGCGAGAGCGATCTTGATGCGGCGGCCGGTCTGGCGGCGCGCTTGAAAGAGCTGGCCAGCGTGCTGGGTGTGTTGCAGCTTGAGGCGGATGACTTCCTGCAGGCCGGTGCCGAAGGGCGGGTCGATGCGGCTGAAGTTGATGCACTGATCCAGGCGCGCCTGACCGCTCGTGCCAACAAGGACTGGGCCGAATCCGACCGCATCCGCGACCAGCTCACCGCTATGGGCGTGGTGCTGGAAGATGGGAAGGGTGGGACGACCTGGCGTCTGGCTGACTGATTGCTTGATTGGCTACAAACAAAACCCGCCTTGTGCGGGTTTTTGTTTGTGCGCAGGGCTCAAGTGCAGCGGTGCTTCGGCTGACGCTATCGCGGGCAAGCCCGCTCCCACAGTGATGGAGGTGGATTCCGATTTTGTGAACGACTCATAACCCTGTGGGAGCGGGCTTGCCCGCGATTGACTGCGCAGCAGTCAGCTTTCTGACTGGCGCAGCCGCTTATATAGGGTATTGCGGCTAACGCCCAACCTCCGGGCCAAGTGCGAAATATTCCCCCCAGCCGCCTGCAACTGCCGATTCAAATCCTCGGCATCATTCAAATCCACCGCCAACGGCTCCGGTAAGTCCACCGGCTCCATCTCCAAATCAACAAAGAAATCATCCGGCAAATGCTCCGGCCGCACCGGTTGTTCCTCGGCCATGGCCAGCGCTACCTGCATCACGCTACTGACCTGGCGCAAATTCCCCGGCCATGGATGGCGGCCGAAAAGCTCCAACACCTCGGGGCTTAACCCGGCCCACTGCGACGGTTCACGGTGTTGTTCCCACAAGCGCTTGAACAGCGCCTGCTTGTCACTGCGTTCCCTGAGCGGTGGCAGTTCCAGGGTCAAGCCGCCGATGCGGTAATACAAATCCTCACGAAACCGCCCCAACTGCACCTGCTCGCGCAATGAGCGGTTGGTCGCCGAGATGATCCGGATGTCCACCGGGAACAACTCGCTGCTGCCCACCGGTTGCACGCAACGCTCCTGCAACACCCTCAGCAATCGAGCCTGAGTCGGCAGCGGCATGTCGCCGATTTCATCGAGGAACAGCGTGCCTTTGTCGGCCTTGCGGATCAGCCCGATGCTGCCTTTCTGGTTGGCACCGGTGAACGCACCTTTCTCGTAGCCAAATAGCTCTGACTCCACCAGTTCGGCGGGGATCGCTGCACAGTTGACGGCAATGAGCGGTTGTTTGCTGCGTGAGCTGGCGTGGTGCAGGGCTTTGACGAAGACTTCCTTGCCGACCCCGGTTTCCCCGTGAATCAACAATGGAATGTCCTTTTCCAGCAAGCGCTCGGCCTGACGCACGGCTTTGTCCACGCGACTGTCGCCAAAGTGCAGGGTGTTGAGGTTGATTGCGGCAGGTACTGCCGGGTTGGGGTTAGCATTCTCTGTCTCAGCGCTCTTTGTTTCAGTGCTTTTCGTTTCAGTGCTCTTTATTTCCGAAAACAGCCGCGCCTGAATCGACGCCTGTTTCGGTCGTTTCAGCACGCACTGGAAACGGCCTCGTCCCAAGGCTTGCAGGGAAAACGGCAGGCCGTCCGGCTGGTTCAGCAGCTCCATCAACGATACTTTGAACAGGCTTTCGACGCTGACCCGCGACAGGCTGATGCCCAGCAGATTATCGGCCCGGCGATTGGCCGACAGTACCTGACCGGTCTCGTCGAAGATCAGCAACCCGGCCCACTGGCTGTCGAGGTTGTTCAACCCGCTGTTGAAGATCAACTGGAAATGCTGGCCGTGGAACAGGTTGAGGATCAGCCGGTTCTCCACGGTCTGGCTCATCATCTTGACCATGCCCAGCGTGTGGGAGGGCGGCAGGTAGCTGTCGCTGGACACATCCAGCACCGCGATTACCTTGCGCTCGGCATCGAAAATCGGCGCGGCGGAACCGGTCATGAAGCGGTTGGCCTTGAGGAAATGTTCATCGTGCTCGATGTGCACGGCCTGCTCGCAGGCCAGTGCGGTGCCGATTGCATTGGTCCCGCTGCAATGCTCCATCCAGCTGGCGCCGACACTGAAACCACGGGCCAGGCTCGGCTCGATGAAACGCTGGGTGCCCCACGACGTCAGCACCTGGCCGTGATTGTCGGCGAGCATGATCAGGCAATTGGAGTTACTGAGGATGTTTTCGTAATACGGCAGGACTTCCTGATGGGTGGTCTGCACCAGGGAATGCTGGCTCTCCAGCAATTGGGCGATGCCGTCTGCCGGCAGTTGGTCGAACGCCGGAGCGCTCTGATGATCGAGCCCGAACGCGCGGCAGCGGGACCAGGAGTCCTGGATGATGGCGTCGTGGGAGAGCTTTGATGCAGGTACGGCCATGGCGGTCGATCTCTGAGCAAGCTTTTATTGTTTTTATGGGTTTTGCATCACGTGAGGGCCACGCAAAAAACATCCGTAGAGTGTTGTTCACATTTGTTCATTGTCAATCGTTGAATTGTTCAGTTGTTCATTCGTGGTTGTTCATTTCTGTTCAGCAACGAACGCGTTTTCAATCTCCTCTGATGGAATTTCGAGCCGGATCAAACGCTTGAGATTTCTGGCACGGATGTCGCTATGTAGCTCCGGTCGCTTGACTCCAATAATAAAAAGGCCGAGCCATGTCACTAATCCTGGAGCACGTCAGCCGCACCATCGAAGGCCAGACCTGGATCGACGATGCGTGCCTTAATTTCGAACCCGGATCGTTCAACGTTTTGCTCGGTCGCACGTTGTCCGGCAAAACCAGCCTCATGCGCCTGATGGCCGGTCTGGACAAGCCCGACAGCGGCCGCATCCTGATGAACGGCGTCGATGTCACCCAACGTCCGGTGCGTTTGCGCAACGTGTCGATGGTCTATCAGCAGTTCATCAATTACCCGACCATGACGGTGTTCGAGAACATCGCCTCGCCGCTGCGTCAGGGCGGCGTTGCCAATGAGCTGATCCAGAGCAAAGTGCTGGAAACCGCAAAGATGCTGCGCATCGAGAAATTCCTTCAGCGCCATCCACTGGAACTTTCCGGCGGCCAGCAACAGCGCACAGCCATGGCTCGGGCGCTGGTCAAGGACGCCGAACTGATTCTGTTCGACGAGCCGCTGGTCAACCTCGACTACAAGCTGCGCGAAGAGCTGCGCCAGGAAATGCGCGAGCTGTTCAAGGCGCGCAATACCATCGCGATTTACGCCACCACCGAACCCAACGAAGCCCTGGCGCTGGGCGGCACTACCACGATTCTTCACGAAGGTCGGGTGATTCAGAGCGGCAAGTCCTCCGAGGTTTATCACCAGCCGCAAACGGTGCTGGCGGCGGAGCTGTTCTCCGAGCCGCCGATCAACCTGATGCCGGGGCGCATCGCCGGCAACGAAGTCAGTTTTGCCAATTTTGTGCATTTCCCGTTGAACGTCGATCTACGTCCGGTGGGCGAGGGCGAGTTCCGTTTCGGCGTGCGCCCCAGCCACATTTCGCTGGTGCCGAGCAACGACGACGATCTGGAACTGGCGGTGACCGTCGAGGTGGCCGAGATCAGCGGTTCGGAAACCTTCCTGCATGTGCGCAACGAGTATTTCCTGCTGGTGCTGCATTTGCCGGGTGTTCATGAATACGATGTCGACGCGCCGATTCGCATCTATATCCCGACCCATAAACTGTTTGTGTTCGATAGGCAGGGGCGGCTGGTTCAGGCGCCCGGTCGCCGCATTGCGAGGGTTGCCTGATGGCCGAAATCCGTTTGCAGAACCTTGCCCACAGCTACACCCCTACGCCGACCGGCCCTGAGGATTACGCGATTCGCGAAATGGACCACGTCTGGGAGCAGGGCGGCGCTTATGCGCTGCTCGGGCCTTCGGGGTGCGGCAAGTCGACCTTGCTCAACATCATTTCCGGGTTGCTCAGCCCGTCCCAGGGCCAAGTGCTGTTCGACAGCAAAGTGGTCAACGAACTGACCCCGGAAAAGCGCAACATCGCCCAGGTTTTCCAGTTTCCGGTGGTCTACGACACCATGACGGTGTTCGACAACCTGGCCTTTCCGCTGCGCAATCAGGGCATGGTCGAAGCGAAAATTTACAGCAAGGTGCATGAAATCGCTGAAGTCCTCGACCTTCAGGCATTGCTGCACAAGAAGGCGCGCAACCTTACTGCCGATGAAAAACAGAAAGTCTCCATGGGCCGTGGATTGGTGCGTGATGACGTGTCGGCGATCCTCTTCGATGAACCGCTGACGGTGATCGACCCGCACCTGAAGTGGAAGCTGCGACGCAAGCTCAAGCAGATCCACGAGCAGTTCAACATCACCATGGTCTACGTCACCCACGATCAGCTCGAAGCCTCGACCTTCGCCGACAAGATCGCGGTGATGTATGGCGGGCAGATCGTGCAGTTCGGTACGCCACGGGAATTGTTCGAGCGGCCGAGCCACACCTTTGTCGGTTATTTCATCGGCAGCCCGGGGATGAACCTGATCGAGGTTCAACCGCAACCCGGTGGTGTCGGTTTTGCCGGGACCCACTTGCCGTTGTCCGACGCGATGCAGAAACGAATCGCCGAGTCCGAATGGAAAACCCTGAAGGTCGGCATCCGTCCGGAGTTCGTTCATGTGTGGGAAGAATCCTTTGATGAAGCGATGCAGGCCCAGGTCGTACACGTCGAAGACCTGGGCACCTACAAAATCATGACCCTGAACCTCGACGGCGTGCCGCTGAAAGTACGCCTGGCCGAGGACAAACCGGTGCCCGACGGCACGGCGTACATCAGTTTCCCGGGGCAATGGCTGATGGTCTACGCCGACGATTACTTGCTGGAGGTGCTGCCATGAACAAGGTGCAGAACAACAAGGCCTGGTGGCTGGTGTTGCCGGTGTTCCTGCTGGTGGCGTTCAGTGCGGTGATCCCGATGATGACCGTGGTCAACTACTCGGTGCAGGACATTTTCGACCAGTCCAGCCGCTACTTCGTCGGTGCTGATTGGTACAAGCAGGTGCTGCTCGATCCACGGCTGCATGACTCGCTGCTGCGTCAGTTCATCTATTCCGGCTGTGTGTTGTTGATCGAAATCCCGTTGGGCATCGCCATCGCCCTGACCATGCCGATCAAGGGACGCTGGTCGTCGCTGGTGCTGATTATTCTGGCGATTCCACTGCTGATTCCATGGAACGTGGTCGGCACTATTTGGCAGATTTTCGGTCGGGCCGACATTGGCCTGCTCGGGTCCAGCCTCAACGGCATGGGCATCAGCTACAACTACGCGGCCAACACCATGGACGCCTGGGTCACGGTGTTGGTGATGGACGTCTGGCACTGGACGTCGCTGGTGGCGTTGTTGTGTTTCTCCGGACTGCGGGCGATTCCGGACGTGTATTACCAAGCGGCGCGGATCGATCGGGCGTCGGCCTGGGCGGTGTTCCGGCACATCCAATTGCCCAAGCTCAAGAGCGTGCTGCTGATCGCGGTGATGCTGCGGTTCATGGACAGTTTCATGATCTACACCGAGCCGTTCGTGTTGACCGGTGGCGGCCCGGGTAATGCCACGACCTTCTTGAGTCAGACCTTGACCCAAATGGCCGTAGGCCAATTCGACCTCGGCCCGGCGGCGGCTTTCTCGCTGGTGTACTTCCTGATCATCCTGTTGGTGTCGTGGCTGTTCTACACCGCCATGACTCACTCTGACGCCAATCGGTGAGGCCCGCCATGAGCAAGAGAAAGCTGATCCCGCTGCTGGTCTACATCCTGTTCCTGTTGGTGCCGATCTACTGGCTGCTGAACATGTCCTTCAAGAGCAACACCGAAATCCTCGGTGGCCTGACGCTTTTTCCCCGGGATTTCACCTTCGCCAACTACAAGGTGATCTTCACCGACCCGAGCTGGTACGCCGGCTACCTCAACTCGGCGTACTACGTCAGCATGAACACGATCATCTCCTTGACCGTGGCGTTACCGGCGGCCTATGCGTTTTCCCGTTACCGCTTTCTCGGTGACAAGCACCTGTTTTTCTGGCTGCTGACCAACCGCATGGCACCGCCGGCGGTGTTCCTGCTGCCGTTCTTCCAGCTGTATTCCTCGATCGGGTTGTTCGACACGCACATCGCGGTGGCGTTGGCTCACTGTCTGTTTAACGTGCCGCTGGCGGTGTGGATTCTTGAGGGCTTCATGTCTGGTGTTCCCAAGGAAATCGACGAAACGGCCTACATCGATGGCTACAGCTTTCCCAAGTTCTTCGTGAAGATTTTCGTTCCGCTGATTGGCTCCGGGATCGGTGTCACGGCGTTTTTCTGCTTCATGTTTTCCTGGGTCGAACTGTTGCTGGCGCGGACGCTGACTTCGGTGAACGCCAAACCTATCGCGGCGGTGATGACCCGCACGGTCTCGGCGTCGGGCATCGACTGGGGCGTGCTGGCGGCAGCGGGGGTGTTGACCATCCTGCCGGGCATGCTGGTGATCTGGTTCGTTCGCAATCATGTGGCCAAGGGCTTTGCCCTGGGCCGTGTCTGAGGAGCTGATGATGGAATGGATGAGTTGGACCGCCCCCACGGCGGCGTTCTTCGGCGTCATTGCCTTGATTCTGGTGGGCATGACCACCTGGGAATTGCGTTCACCAAGCATTCTTCGAAAAGGTCTTCTGCCGATTGCCACCACCCGTGGCGATCGCTTGTTTATCGGTCTTCTCGGCAGCGCCTACCTGCATTTGCTGGTAATCGGCGTCACCGACTGGAGCATCTGGATAGCGTTCGCGTTGTCTGTGGTGTGGCTGTTGGCTGTGATGCGTTGGGGCTAGTCGAATCGCTCGGCAATCGCGCTCCAAAACCTAAACAGGAGGTCTCTATGTTCGACAAAAACAATAAGCTGCGACATAGCATTTCATTGGCAGCCATGCTGGCACTCAGCGGTTTGAGCGCATCGGCCTGGGCTGATGCCTACGAAGACGCTGCGAAAAAGTGGATCGGCAGCGAATTCAAACCGTCCACCCTGACGGCCGATCAGCAACTCGCGGAATTGAAGTGGTTCATCAAGGCGGCCGAGCCGTTTCGCGGGATGGACATCAAGGTTGTCTCGGAAACCCTGACCACCCATGAATACGAGTCCAAGGTGCTGGCCAAGGCCTTCACCGAGATCACCGGGATCAAAGTCACCCACGACCTGCTGCAAGAAGGCGATGTGGTGGAAAAGCTGCAGACCGTGATGCAGTCGGACAAGAGCATCTATGACGGTTGGGTCAACGACTCGGACCTGATCGGTACGCACTTTCGCTATGGCAAGACCGAGTCGATCACCGACCTGATGGCCAACGAAGGCAAGAACTTCACCTCGCCGACCCTCGACATCAAGGACTTCATCGGCATTTCCTTCACCACCGCGCCGGACGGCAAGATCTATCAGCTGCCTGACCAGCAGTTCGCCAACCTGTATTGGTTCCGCGCCGACTGGTTCGAGCGGGCGGACCTGAAAGCAAAATTCAAAGAAAAGTACGGCTACGAATTGGGCGTGCCGGTGAACTGGTCGGCCTATGAAGACATCGCCAAATTCTTCAGCGAAGACGTCAAGGAAATCGACGGCAAACGCATTTATGGGCACATGGACTACGGCAAGAAGGATCCGTCCCTGGGCTGGCGGTTCACCGATGCCTGGTTCTCCATGGCCGGCGGCGGTGACAAGGGACTGCCCAACGGCTTGCCGGTGGACGAGTGGGGCATTCGCGTCGAGGACTGTCATCCGGTCGGTTCCAGCGTGACCCGCGGCGGCGACACCAACGGCCCGGCGGCGGTGTTCGCGACGCAGAAATATGTCGACTGGATGAAGGCCTACGCGCCGCCGGAAGCAGCGGGCATGACCTTTTCCGAGTCTGGTCCGGTACCGTCTCAAGGCAACATCGCCCAACAGATCTTCTGGTACTCCGCCTTTACCGCCGACATGACCAAACCGGGCCTGCCGGTGGTGAACGCCGACGGTACGCCGAAGTGGCGCATGGCGCCGTCGCCGAGGGGGCCGTACTGGGAGGAGGGCATGAAGTTGGGGTATCAGGACGTGGGTTCGTGGACGTTCATGAAGTCCACGCCTGAGAAACAGAAGCTCGCGGCCTGGCTGTACGCGCAGTTCGTGACCTCGAAAACCGTGTCGCTGAAGAAAACCATCGTCGGCCTGACACCGATCCGCGAGTCGGACATCAACTCGCAAGCCATGACTGATCTGGCGCCGAAGCTCGGTGGTCTGGTGGAGTTCTATCGCAGCCCGGCCCGGGTGCAATGGACACCGACCGGGACCAACGTGCCGGACTATCCGCGTCTGGCGCAGTTGTGGTGGAGCCACATCGCCGAAGCCGCCAGCGGCGAGAAAACCCCGCAACAAGCGCTGGATGGCCTGGCCAAGGATCAGGACGCAATCATGTCCCGCCTGGAACGTTCGAAAGCGCAAGCCGTGTGCGCGCCAAAAATGAACCCCGAGCGCGATGCGCAGTACTGGTTCGACCAACCGGGCGCACCGAAGCCGAAACTGGCGAACGAGAAACCTAAAGGTGAAACCGTGAGCTACAACGAACTGCTGAAGTCGTGGGCTGATGCACGGAAGTAAGAGGCTGTAATGTGAAACGCGAACGGCACCGGAAGGTGCCGTTTTTTTTTTGTGCTTGATAGTCCGCCATCGCGGGCAAGCCCGCTCCCACAGTATTGCGCAGTGCCGGCAAACGTTGTGTACACCGCTAAACCTGTGGGAGCCGGGCTTGCCCGCGATAGCGGTGGGACAGTCAATGAAGATGCTGGATGGGCGGGCTTTTTCGTGGGTAAGCCAGAACTGGCCTGATAATCCGTGCACCACAGTTCGTATTTCAATTCTGGATGTTTAAGCGTTTAGGTGGAGGAGCAGAACCTTCCCACAATGTTTTCAGGTTATCCGTCGGACGTCTGCTCTCTAGCCTGTGCACGTTGCTGCCAATTCAGCGACCGGGATTGGAACCCCGTGACTCCACTGAAAGCAAAAGCACCTTTCATGACGGATGCTCGCGCACCTTGATGGTGTGCACTCCGTTATGGCGGCTGTGCGTGGGAGACTTCGAGTCTGTCGGGTTTTTTGGTGGCCCGGATTCCAACCTGCGTACAGCTGCCACCCCACTACCTCAACAGCGGATATGTTCACGTTTCAACGACTGGCGCACGGTTTTCAGAATCGCCAGCTCGAAGGCATTGTGTCCGGCGTTGAGTAGCCGGCATCGCAGCGGCTGGCGCCGCCGAAGCCAGCGAACGCTGGCCATGCCGAAGGTATCGCTGATGCCTTGGATCACTTCAGTATGGGCATCAAGCGAAAGCGCTTCGTCCGCGCCTGTGAAGAAATACTGGTTTACGTGGTAATGCAATTCCAGGCGGATAGCGCGCACGGCTTCGTCGTCAACGAATTCTTCGAGTGCACTCGGCTGCATCGAGTGTCCGCTCAATTGCAATGTCGCCCGTAACCAGTGGAGGGCCGCCTGACGCCGCTGGATTGCGCAGCCATTGTTCAGGACCTGGTAGATCGCACCGGCACTGACGGCGCAAGGCTCATGGGTAATGGCCGACAGGCCGTCATTCAAGGTTTGATCGTAGGTACTTACGTTGGCTGCAAACGGCACGAATACTGAGACCAGTGTGGTTTTCAGAACGGCCTCTGGATAGCGTTGCTGGTATTGAATGGCCAGCCAGCTGCCCCATGAGACGCCGAGCATGCTGATCGTTTCGAACCCCAGATGCTGCCGCAGGGCTTCGATGTCTTCGACGCAAAGCCCGGTGTCGTTGTGTTGGAGTTCGCCGTGGGGAACGGAGCGGCCGCAGCCTCGCTGATCGAACAGAATAATGTCGAAACAGCGCTCATCGAAGAATTCGAGATGACGTCTGTCGCTGCAACCCCCCGGTCCGCCATGCAGGAAAAATATCGGTTCGCCACCTGGCGTGCCGTGCCGCTCCCAATAGAGTTGGTGACCGTCGCCGGTCGAGAAGTAGCCACTGTTCACCATTAGGCGGGAGTCCTCAGCCTGTAGAATTGAAACAGTTCCGTGTGGCCGGGACGGGCCGCTACGCTCGATATCAGTTCAAGCTTCAGCGCCTGCGCCATATAGGGCACGGCGATCAGCACCGGCGTATGGCCGAAAAGGAGAATCGTGCCTCCCGGTTTAACGCCGGCTGCCATATCGAGGAACGCTCGCTGCGCGTCCTTGCGCGTCATCACTTCGGCATTGAGGAAACGCAGGATCAGCACATCGCATTGAATACCTGTTGTCGCGATATGGCGGGCATCGGCCAGGTAGAACCGAGCGGCTGAAGTGCCATGATGCTTTTTGGCGTACTCGATCATCGACGCTGAGCGATCAGACCCCAGGCATTGGCGATCCGGGAGTTCGCCAGCGAGGTGCGCGATGAACTCGCCCGTCGAACACGCCGGGTCATGGATCACCGCGCCGGGAGATGACAGGGAATTGAGCAGGCTTGTGCAATGCTGGCGAAAATGCCGTTCGTCAGCATCCAGCTGTGTGGCGAGCGACTCATTACATTGCCAGTACTCGGGCGGGCAGACGCACTCTCGGCCGCTGTCATTCATGGCAGGAAACGGAAAACGCACTTCACTGCCAGGCTGCGTCAATGCGTTATGGAACGCGGTTTCTTTCTCCTGCGCAGATACAGCATGGAAATAGATCACGGCGCCTTGATTGCCCCAATGCCACTCCGCCAGCGATCCGAGCAGCATCCAGGGTTGGAGCACGCTGCTGATGTGCCAGCCGACCGTCTCGCGGTATTGCAGGACTTTGCGGCCGACCCATTCGTTGCCGCCGACACGCAAGACAAACAAGTGATGCAGGCCCGAGCCGAAGGGTTCGATGAAGCTATCGAGCTCGCCCGGCGATGCCTTGCGCCGGGGTAATGATTGAGCGAGGTGGTGTTCTCGACGAAGGGCAGGGGTCATGCCGGCACTCCCTGATTCCTTTGCAGGCGCCGTCCTCGTGCCTGCGGTATCACCACATTGCCACTGGACACCACAAAAAACCGCTCCAGCCCCGGAATGACGACGTTGACCAGCGTGGTCCCCAACGGCGTCTGATGTAGTTGGGTGACCCCCAGCACGCGCCCATGTTTTTGGAGATCTTCTGCCAGCAAGTTGATTTGCTCGGCCAACGGTCGCTCATTGATTGTTTCGGGTAATTCGACGGTGAATTGCTCGCACAGGATAAGCAGTGGAAGCAAATCGAATTGCAGGCAGCGGAGCAGGCGAGGAAATTTGCTCAAGTGCCGTTGCGCATTACTCAGGTAGTGTTGCAGTTCTGGCTCCGAGGCCCCGTGATGCAGTTGGACGAGTTCGGTCAGCGCCCGCCAGGCGCCATGTCGGGCGCTGATCGAGCTACCGCTGCCGAACACGCGAGGATGGGGACCCGGTTCGGTTGTGAACGCCAGAAAGGTGCGTGACAGGAATTCAGTGCTGATGTCGATCAGGATGATTTCCGCTCCGATTTCCGCTTCGGCGTCCGACCACAGTTGACCCAATTCTTCGTGATCTGCCACGCGACCGACCCGGCGCAGCACAGGCCGGTTCTGGTAGTAAAAATGCTCCAGCAGAAACAACGAAACCGCATCGCGCTCGATGCATTCATTTGCCGCATGCAAGACCGCTTCGTCGTAACTCGCGCCAATGGCCGTTCCACTGTTAGAGGCATAGCGCTGTAATACGCCGTAGTTCGTAGTGTCTTGTTTCAGTGGCTGGCGTGAGTAGTCGGGAGTGCATAACGCGACGGGGTAAGAGAATAAAGTTTTTTTGAAAATGTCCGTATAAGTTCTGCAGGCTGTCAAGGCGTCGGGTTGGTCGAGGAGAGTAGAAAGAACAGTGTCATCGACAAATAGCGGCGAGTCAGAAAAGTAGTGCGGGGCGATGCAGTGAATATCGCGGGAGCTGAAGTGGTCACTTAAATGATGTTCCAGTGTTTCGTAAAGTGCACCCACCTGGGCGTGGTGGAGGTAACCTTTTCCCGCTCCCCTGGCGATGCCCTTTTGATTGCCAACACTCGCCGAGACATGCACCGCGACAATCTGTTGTCCGAGTGTGCGGGGTTCTGCGCGAAGTCCCAGGTTTTCCAGTTCGGCGTGAATCCTCTTTTCGGCCTGCGCGAGGGTGAGTTCTCGTTCTGCACGTGTAAAGTTATCCATTGTTCCCTCCCTTGAAAAACGGGGGGGCATTCGCCCCCCCGCTTTCTTAAACGGCTTCCAGTTCTGCCTGTTCATCCTCGGTCAGTTGCAGTTGTTCAATTTGCTCTGCTGTGGGGGTGTCCTGTTGTTCCAGGTCGATAACTTTGTTTGCGTTCCAGCCGACAAGGTAACCCATAGGTAGACTCTCTTTTTTGTTGGATAGTGGAGTGCTTAATCAAGCACGGAGCAACTGTATAAGTTGGAAGTTGGTCGGTCAAAAATGACGGGAAGTTACAGTGTCGTTATTTTGGGTGTAAGGAAACACATACACATTAATCCGCGATTGACGACTTTGATTCGTAAACAGGGACGGACGCCGAGTAAACACCGCATTCGTTGCAGTGATGGGGGGAAATGAGATGTGGGAAAATTCAGATAGTTGGGTAGCCAAATCGCAATGATTAGTCTGTTTTCGTTCCTTTACAGGTGGTTGCGGAGACTTTTCCTACCGCGTTTGAAGTTTCTTCAGATGTCGGCGCGGATTTACCCCTAAAATTCAACCAGCAGAAGCCGTTGCTTTCTGCACAAATGAAAACGCCCCGAACAAGTCGGGGGCGTTTGCTGGAAACCACCTTCAGTGCCTTTTCACTCAGCCTTGAGAGGTGCCGTTTTTGTTTGTGCCAGTTCCAGCGCTTTAGCGAGCAGGTCCGTCACTGCGGGCGACGATCCAATGAAGGAGCAATTAAAAATGGTGCAGACAATTCAAGTCAGCTTCGCTAGTTGCCAGTAATAAATCACCTTCAGCCCGCCGCGCTTGCCTTTGTTTCTCCGCTCATCGACAAATATAGCCAGAGTTTTTGGACGGCAAAGGAGAGAGGACGATAGATCAAACTGTTTCTGTTGTGCGCCCAGTATGGGCGCAATCTTGCGGGTGGAAATGCGGTTACCCGGCTGATTCGGGCGCATCTGGAGGCGGGAACGCTGATCATGGCGTGGTCGAGAAAAGCCGCTGCGGGGCGCCGCAAGGCGGCCCGCTGTCGCCGTTGGCTGGCGAACGTGCTGCTGGACGAAGTGGATCGGGAGCTTGAACGTCGAGGTCATTGCTTCGTGCGCGATGCCGACGATGCGAATGTGTATGTTCGCAGTCGCCGGGCGGGGCAGCGGGTGGCCTATGTGGCGCGGGTGCAATTATCGTTATGGGGGAACGCGAGCCTGAACACCGTCATCGCACCGGGCAGGCTTTCAACCTCGGCCACCCCCTGATGCAAGCTCATGATCGAACGCACGATGGCCAGGCCCAGTCCGGTGCTGCCTTGTGAGCGGGAGCGGCTGCTGTCGACCCGGTAAAAGCGGTCGAACAGGTGCGGCAGATGCTGTGTTTCGATGCCCGCGCCGGGGTTGCTGACCCGCAGCGAAACCTGAGTCGCCTCTTGCTCAATGTGTAGCGAAACCAATTGCCCGGCCGGGCAGTGGCGCAGTGCGTTGGACAGCAGGTTCGAGATCGCCCGTTGAATCATCAAGCGGTCGCCCAGTACCTGCGCGCTGCCGGTTACGCTCAGGCTGATGCGCTTGTCTTGCGCCGACAAGGAAAACAGGTCGGCCACTTTCTCGGCTTCTTCTTCCAGGGCGACCGACTCGAAGGACGTGAGCGCTGCCGGGTTACTGGCCTGCGCCAGAAACAGCATATCCGAGACAATCCGCGCGACACGCTCCAGTTCTTCAGTGCAAGACACCAAAACGTTTTTGTAATCCTCGGCCGTGCGTTCCCGGGACAGCGTCACCTGTGCCTTGCCCATCAGATTGTTGATCGGCGTGCGCAGTTCATGGGCCAGGTCATCGGAGAACTGCGACAACTGCTGAACACCATTGTCGAGGCGATTCAGCATGAAGTTGATCCCCAGGGCCAGTTCACTAAGCTCCTGGGGCATGTCGAGCACCGACAGCCGATGGCCGAGGTCTTGTGTCGAGACCCTTGCCGCCACTTTGCGAAACTCGCGCAGCGGCATCAGCCCCCGCTGTACGGCGGCCCAGGCACTGAGGCCGATGAAGATCAGCAGCAACGGCAAAGCAATCAGCGTCGAGCGCAGATAGGCGCTGATCAACGCCTGATTGTGGGCATCGTCCATCGACAGCAGCACCGGGACGCGGGTGCCGTCCTTGATGCGGACCAACCGAGAGGCGGTCAGGTAGCGCTTGCCTTGATCGTCGGTGCTGCTGGAGAACGCCAGTTGTTCGTCGGCGGCCAGCACTGCCCTGCGTTCAAGACGGGAGTCGACCATGCCGGAGCCGGATTTCAACAGCGGCGTACGCAAGTTGGAGCGGTCATAAATCGTCAGGGTGAGGTTGTCATGACCCATGACCTGATCGAGCAGAATGTGTGGCGCCGAACGAATTTCTGCGGAGTCGGCGTACAGCGACAGGCTGTGTTCCACCTGTTCCATCTTCTGGGCCAGGCCATCCCTGGATAACGCGTTCAACTCATGGGTCAGGGCGAAATAAGCCAGGATCGCCAGAAACACGACCAGCAGCGCGCCGAGAATACTCACCGTCAGGCCCAGGCGCATCGACAGGCTGGCCGGCTTCATTCGCGCGCCTCCAGCACATAGCCGACACCACGCAGGGTATGGATCAGTTTGCTGTCGAACGGGTCGTCGATCTTGGCGCGCAAACGCCGGATAGAGACTTCGACCACGTTGGTGTCGCAGTCGAAATTCATGTCCCACACCAGCGAAATAATCTGGGTGCGGGTCAGTACTTCGCCGGACTGGCGCATCAACAAATGCAGCAGGGCGAACTCCTTGGTGGTCAGGTCGATGCGCTGTGCACCGCGAAACGCGCGGTGTCGTCCCGGATCGAGCTCCAGGTCGGCGACTTTGAGCACCTGCGGCACCGGGATGCTTTCGCTGCGGCGCATCAGCGTGCGCACCCGCGCCAGCAATTCCGGAAACTCGAACGGTTTGACCAGATAATCGTCGGCGCCCAGATCCAGGCCGCGAATCTTGTCGGCCAGACGCCCGCGCGCGGTGAGCATCATCACCCGGGTGGAATGGGTGCGACGCAATTGTTCCAGCACGCCCCAGCCGTCCAGTTCCGGCAGATTGACGTCCAGTATCACCAGGTCATAAACCTGTTGTCGGGCCAGATGCAGTCCATCGGCGCCCGTTGCCGCGTGGTCAACGATATAACCACTTTCCGTCAGTCCCTGATGCAAGTATTCGGCAGCTTTAAGCTCGTCCTCGACGACAAGGATTCGCATGATCTATCACCACTTTTATTGAATGGATATTTAATTAAGGTGGCCGGGAAAGTTATTGTTTTTGTAAGGGGGCCGGACGGGTTTGAATAACGACTAGAGGTTGTGAGTTGCTGGTTTCCTACAGAGGCTTCCCCATGTGATGGTGTGCAAGGTAAAGGCTGTAGTGGCTACAGGGTCAACTGAAATGCTGGGTCTTGAGCCCTGAAATGACGATCTGCGACAGCCTGTCGCAGTGGGCAAGCCCGAATGCCCATGTGCCGCACTCAGGCAAGTGCTGTTTAACAGATAATGACCGTGTATTTGTTTCCATATATTGCTATATCGCCTTTCGCACTTCGCATCCTAGATCAAAACAACTTCGATAAACCGTGGATAACGGATTTGTAATGTTCCAGTCACCTTGTCGATAAGTTCAAAACCCTACCGTGGCGGCATCAAAGATTCTTGAATAAAGGAAGTCTTCCATTGCCCGGTTTAAAAGAACTGACGGCGCGATCACGCCTGAAAAAAACAGCGAGGACAGTGACGGCCAGCCTTGTGTTGCTGGCCGGCACGGGGCTTGTGCAGGCATCGACCCTGACCCTCGATCAAGCCCTGCAAACGGCATTCGCCGGTAACCCGGATCTGGCGGCTGCACAGTGGGAAATCGGCATCGCCGAGGGTGAGCGCAAACAGGCCGGCCTGATCCCCAACCCCGAAGTGTCGTGGGAGGCCGAAGACACCCGACGCGACTCGCGAACCACCACGGTGATGCTCAGCCAACCGATCGAACTGGGCGGTAAACGCGGCGCACGGATTGACGTCGCCAGCCGCGCGCAGGACGCCGCCGGGATCGAATGGGAGCGCAAGCGCAATGCCTTGCGCGCCGATGTGATTCAGGCGTTCAACAGCGCCCAGACTGCACAACAACGCTTGCAGTTGTCGCGCCAGTCGCTGCAACTCGCCGAACACGGTTTGCGCGTTGCCCAAGGACGCATCGAGGCCGGTCAATCATCGCCCCTCGAAGGCACCCGTGCGCACGTGCAACTCTCCGAAGTGCGCCTGGAACTGAGCCGCGCCGAACGCGATCAGGCCAACGCCTATCAGCAATTGGCGCAGGTCATGGGCTCACCGTTGCCAACCTCGACCACCGTGCAAGCGGCCACGCAAAGCATACCCACCGTGCCACCGCCGAGCCGATTGCTTGAGCGTCTGAACGAGACCGCCGAACTGCGTCTGGCCAAATTGCAGATCGATCAGCGCGAAGCCTCATTGGGTCTGGAAAAGTCGCAACGCATTCCCGACCTGACCGTGAGCATTGGTAGCCAATACAGCGAAACCGAGCGCGAACGGGTCAACGTGGTCGGGCTGTCGATGCCGATTCCGCTGTTCAACCGCAATCAGGGCAACGTGCTGGCAGCTGCCCGGCGCAGCGATCAGGCACGGGATCTGCGCAACGCCACCGAACTGCGTTTACGCACGCAAATCCAGACCACCCTTGAGCAGTGGCAGACCGCCAACGGCGAAGTCGAAGCGTTCAACCAGACCATCCTGCCCGCCGCGCAAAGTGCGGTCGACAACGCCACGCGCGGCTTCGAAATGGGCAAGTTCGGCTTCCTCGACGTGCTCGACGCCCAACGCACCCTGATCAGCGCGCGCAGCCAATACATCCAGGCCGTCAGCGAGGCGACGGATGCGCGAGTACGCATCGAACGCATCTTCGGCGACCTCACCGTCAGCCCTTGAATTTCATCTTTCAGATCACTGCGCGATGGCATGGCGCAGAGGAGTTTCCATGGAAAAAAAACTGATCGTGGTGGCTGCGGCGACGTTGGCGCTGGGCATTGGTATTGGCTCGATGTGGCCGGGCAATGCGTCCATTGACGCTCACGCCGATGAAGCGGCGGAACACGCCGATCACGCTGAAGAAGGCGCAGCAGCCGACGGTGAACATACAGAAGAAGGGCACTTGGAGTTGAGTGCCGAACAGATCTTTGCGGCGGGCATTCAACTGGCCGAAGCGCGGGCGCAGAACATCAGCCTCGGCTTGCCGTTCCCCGGTGAAGTGCGCTTTGACGAAGACCGCACCGCGCACGTGGTGCCTCGGGTGCCCGGCGTGGTCGAGTCGGTGTCGGTCAATCTCGGGCAGTCGGTGAAGAAGGGCCAGTTGCTGGCGGTGATCGCCAGTCAGCAGATCTCCGATCAGCGCAGCGAACAGGCTGCCGCACAGCGTCGCCTGACCTTGGTGCGCACCACCTACGAACGCGAGAAAAAACTGTGGCAGGACAAGATCTCCGCCGAGCAGGATTTCCTTCAGGCACGCCAGGCATTGGAAGAAGCCGAAATTGCCCTGACCAATGCCCGGCAAAAAATCAGCGTGCTCAGTGGCAGCGTGGTCGCCACCGGCGGCAATCGCTATGAACTGCGCGCGCCGTTCGACGGCGTGGTGGTGGAAAAACACCTGACGCCGGGGGAGGTGGTCGATGAATCCACGGCGGCTTTTACGCTCTCCGATCTGTCGCGGGTGTGGGTGACGTTTGGCGTTTCGCCCAAGGATCTGAGCAAGGTGCAAGTGGGCAAACCGGTCACCGTCAGCGCCCCGGAACTCAATGCCGAAGTCGCCGGCGCCGTGGCCTACGTCGGCAGTTTGCTGGGTGAACAGACCCGCACTGCAACGGTCCGCGTGACCCTGGAAAACCCGCAAGGCTCGTGGCGCCCCGGCCTGTTCGTCACCGCGCTGGTGGCGACCGACAGTCGCCAAGCCAGGGTTGCCGTACCTGAAACCGCGATCCAGACCGTCGAGGATAAACCGACGGTGTTCGTGCGCACCGACGACGGCTTCAAGGCGCAACCGGTGGAGCTGGGCAGTCGCGCGGCCGGTTTGGTGGAAGTCACCCAAGGGCTGGAACCGGGTGTGCAAGTCGCCAGTGCCGGCAGCTTCGTCCTCAAATCGGAACTGGGCAAAGCCTCAGCTGAGCACTCTCACTAAAGACGCTCACTGAAGATTCCCACTGATCCGCCCCCTCGACGAGAAGGTTCTCATGTTCGAACGCCTGATCCAGTTTGCCATCGAGCAGCGCATCATCGTGCTGCTCGCCGTTCTTCTCATGGCCGGCCTCGGCATCGCCAGTTATCAAAAGCTGCCGATCGACGCCGTGCCGGACATCACCAACGTCCAGGTGCAAATCAACACCGGCGCGGCCGGGTTCTCGCCGCTGGAAACCGAGCAGCGCATCACCTTCCCGATTGAAACCGCCATGGCCGGTTTGCCGGCGCTGGAGCAGACCCGTTCGCTGTCGCGTTCGGGGCTGTCGCAGGTCACGGTGATCTTCAAGGACGGCACTGATCTGTTCTTCGCCCGGCAATTGGTCAACGAGCGTTTACAGATCGCCAAGGAGCAATTGCCCGAGGGCGCGGAAGCGCTGATGGGGCCGATTTCCACCGGGCTCGGGGAGATTTTCCTGTGGACGGTGGAGGCGCAGGAAGGTGCGCTGAAGGACGACGGCACCGCCTACACGCCGACCGACCTGCGGGTGATTCAAGACTGGATCATCAAGCCGCAATTGCGCAACGTGCCCGGTGTGGCCGAGATCAACACCATCGGCGGATTCGCCAAGGAATACCAGATCGCCCCTGATCCGAAACGGCTGGCGGCTTACAAACTGACCCTCACCGATCTGGTCACGGCGCTGGAGCGCAACAACGCCAACGTCGGCGCCGGTTACATCGAGCGCAGCGGCGAGCAACTGCTGATTCGTGCGCCCGGGCAAGTGGCAAGCACCGACGACATCGCCAATATCGTGATGGCCAATGTCGACGGTACGCCGATCCGCATCAAGAACGTCGCGACCGTGGACATCGGCCGCGAACTGCGTACCGGTGCCGCCACCGAAAACGGTCGCGAAGTGGTGCTGGGCACGGTGTTCATGCTGATCGGCGAAAACAGCCGGACCGTCTCCCAGGCAGTGGCGACCAGGCTTGAACAGATCAACCGTTCCCTGCCCAAAGGCGTGATCGCGGTGCCGGTGTATGACCGCACGCACCTGGTGGACAAGGCCATCACTACGGTGAAGAAGAACTTGGTCGAAGGCGCGATTCTGGTCATTGCGATTCTGTTCCTGTTTCTGGGCAACATCCGCGCGGCGTTGATCACCGCGATGGTCATTCCGCTGTCGATGCTGTTCACCTTCACCGGTATGTTTACCAACAAAGTCAGCGCCAACCTGATGAGCCTCGGCGCCCTCGACTTCGGCATCATCGTCGACGGCGCGGTGGTGATCGTCGAAAACACCCTGCGACGGCTGGCCCATGCGCAGCAACATCACGGGCGTTTGCTGAGCCGTTCCGAGCGCTTCCACGAAGTATTCGCGGCGGCCAAAGAGGCGCGGCGGCCGCTGATTTTCGGCCAGTTGATCATCATGGTGGTGTACCTGCCGATCTTCGCCCTGAGCGGTGTCGAAGGGAAAATGTTCCACCCGATGGCCTTCACGGTGGTCATCGCGCTATTGGGCGCAATGTTGTTGTCGGTGACCTTTGTGCCGGCGGCCATCGCGCTGTTTGTCACCGGCAAAGTCAAAGAAGAGGAAGGCGTGGTCATGCGCGGCGCGCGTCGCGTTTATGCGCCGGCTCTGGCGTGGGTGATGTCCCATCGCGCAGCGGCGGTGGGTGCGGCGTTGGCTGTGATTGTGCTCAGTGGCGTGCTCACCAGCCGCATGGGCAGTGAGTTTGTGCCGAGCCTCAGCGAGGGTGATTTCGCCCTGCAAGCGTTACGCGTGCCGGGCACCAGCCTCACGCAATCGGTGGATATGCAGCAGCGTCTGGAGACCTTGATCCTCAACAAGGTGCCCGAAGTCGAGCGCGTGTTCGCCCGTACCGGCACCGCCGAAATCGCCTCCGACCCGATGCCGCCGAACATCTCCGACAGCTATGTGATGCTCAAGCCGAAGGCGCAGTGGCCGGATCCGGGCAAGTCTCGTGAAACGCTGATGGCCGAACTGCAACAAGCCGCCGCGACGCTGCCGGGCAGCAACTATGAACTGTCGCAGCCGATCCAGTTGCGCTTCAATGAACTGATCTCCGGCGTGCGCAGTGATGTGGCGGTCAAGGTGTTCGGGGATGACATGGCCGTGCTCAACGCCACGGCAGCGAAGATCGCCGCCGCCATGCAGAGGGTCAACGGCGCATCCGAGGTCAAGGTCGAGCAAACCACTGGCCTGCCGGTGCTGACCATCAACATCGACCGCGACAAAGCGGCGCGTTACGGGCTCAACGTCGGCGACGTGCAAGACACCATTGCGGTGGCGGTCGGCGGGCGTCAGGCCGGGACACTGTATGAAGGCGATCGGCGTTTCGACATGGTGGTGCGTCTGTCCGATGCCATGCGCAAGGACATCGAAGGCTTGTCGGCGCTGTTGATTCCGGTGCCGGCGCCCCTCAATGGCGCGGCCGATCAGATTGGCTTCATCGCTCTCAAGGACGTCGCCAGCCTTGATCTGGTGCTCGGGCCGAATCAGGTCAGCCGCGAAAACGGCAAGCGGCTGGTGATCGTCAGCGCCAACGTACGTGGGCGCGATATTGGCTCCTTCGTTAAAGAGGCCAGTGAGGTGATCGAGCGCGATGTTCAGGTTCCGGCAGGTTACTGGACCGGCTGGGGCGGGCAGTTCGAGCAGTTGCAGTCGGCAGCCAAACGCTTGCAGATCGTGGTGCCGGTGGCCTTGCTGTTGGTGTTCGGGTTGCTGTTCATGATGTTCAACAACCTCAAGGACGGCTTGCTGGTGTTCACCGGGATTCCGTTTGCGTTGACGGGGGGCGTCATGGCGTTGTGGCTGCGGGACATTCCGCTGTCGATCTCGGCGGGCGTTGGTTTCATTGCGCTGTCGGGGGTGGCGGTGCTCAACGGGTTAGTGATGATCGCGTTTATCCGCAATTTACGGGAGGAGGGGCGCTCACTCAGTGATGCGATCAACGAAGGCGCGTTGACGCGTCTACGGCCGGTATTGATGACGGCGCTGGTGGCGTCCCTGGGCTTCATTCCGATGGCTTTGGCGACCGGCACGGGTGCCGAGGTGCAACGTCCGTTGGCGACGGTGGTGATCGGCGGGATTCTGTCTTCGACCATCCTGACGCTGCTGATACTGCCGGCGCTGTATCAGCTCGCGCATCGGCGCGACGAAGACGCAGCTTCAACCAAGTAGGAGATCCCACAGGTTTTTGCCACATAACGGATATGTAATTTGCGCGCCACCGTCACGAAAGGTTCGGATTGTTACCTTGATCCCGTTAGTTAATTAAACGAGGAATCAAGCATGAAATTTGTACAACTGAGTGCGTTTGCGGCGGCGTTGGTGATGTCTTCTGTTGTTTTGGCTGAAGGTGGCGGCGACAGAGCCTTTGAAAAAATGATGGTGGCCAATGACCGCTCGGTGGAGGCGTTTGTCGCCAAAGAACAGGCGCGTAACCCCGTCGTGTTGAATGAAAAGAAGGACGACAAGACCAAAGACTTGTAAGCGTGTCGCACTGGAACTAGCCCGTCATCGAATACCGATGGTGGGCTTTTTTTTTGAGCCTGGATTTGAAGGTATTGGAATGAAAGTTTTTAGGTTGATGGCGTTCATCGCTGTGATGGCGATGTCGTTGAATGCGCTGGCAGAAGGCGGCGGTGACCGGACGTTTGAGAGGGCGTTTAGTGCCAACGCCAAAGCCATGGAGCAATACGCGGCCAAGCAGGGCAAACCTGTGCCAGTGGTGAAAGACTACGAATACGGAATGAAGCTGGATGTGGTCAAAGTGGTGAGCGTTGTACGGCCGCAAGTTGCTTGCACCGTGGTGCCTACTGCCATGACCTATGAAGATTCAAAGGGCCAACTCAACACCATCAAGTACACCGTGGCAGGCGATTGCCGTCGCCAGGGCGGGTGAGGGCACAGAGGGCCTCCACCTACATTACGTATTTCAATTCGGAATGTTTAACGGATGCGGCGCAAGTACAGACGCTTCCCACAATGTTTTCAGGTTGTCCGTCGGACGTCCGCTCTCTAGCCTGTGTTCGTCGCTGCCAATTCAGCGACCGGGCCTGGAAACCCGAGGACTTGAGAGAGCAAAAAGCGCCTTTCATAACGTATGCTTGCGCACCTTCATGGTGTGCACTCTGTTATGGCGGCTGTGCGCGGGAGACATTCGTGTCTGCCGGGTTGCTCTCTCTCCCGGATTTCCAGCCTGCGTACAGCTGCCACCCATTCGCTTGGAAATCGAATGGGCCAGCTGCAACTAACAAAGAGAGAGAAACATCATGAAAAAACCAACACCCAACCCTCCCGAAGCAAACACAGCTACGGACACCGACACAACATCCCCCTACGCCTCCATCGACTCCAAAAAACTCCACGAAGCTGCCGAGCGTGCGCTCGATTACTACCTGAATCCTACCGCCCACATCATGGCCACGCCCTACACCCCCAACCAGATGTTTTTCGCCAATCCCAAAGCCGACACCGAATCCCTGCTGGCCAATGCCAGCGAATCATTGTCCTCGGCCACGGTCATGTTCGGTGACTTCGCCGCGCTGCTGGAAGGCACCCACCGCAAGACTTTGCTGGGCATTGCGCAAGTGGTCATGTTGGGCGAACTGGCGGTGAATCAGGCGTTGGATAATGTCGAGCCGGCTGGCTAATCAATGAGGCTGCGCGGGCACAAAAAAACGCGGCGTTGCAGGGCCGCGTTTTTTATTAAAAGACTGACAGCCTGTCTCGCTGCTGTTAGGCAAATACCCTAAAGATGATTCCGCCGAGATAGATCGCGGCAAAACCCAGGCAAGAATAGCCTGCCATTCGAGCGGGAATAATGACCCAACGTCGCAGGGACAACGGAAAGCGAGCAATCTCATCTATTGCGTCCGGATCACTTCCCCACAAAAAATCGTAGTCCAGTAAAAGCATGATCGAAATGTGGGACAAGCGCCAGGTGCGGCCATAAAAGCTGCTTCCCATCACCCGTCGATTGCGAGCGACGAAGTAGGACTCTTTCAGGAAAGATTCAATCTCAGCCAGTTTGAAAAAACTGACGTAGGTCCGTACGAGTACCGCCACCAATGCGATGACAAAACAGGCAATCAATCCGGCTATACAGAGCAATTTCAGATCGCTCGCCGGTTTGGAAACTGTCATCCACAACCACTCAAAACCAAGCCAAAGCAAAAGTAGACCGGCCCCGGTCAAACCGATCCGCATGAAGTAGCCTGGGAGCTTCACCGATTTTTTCAAGTGCTCCGGAAATATCTCGGCCTCCATGACCGCGTACCGATCCAGCATTTGGAAATAGGTGAAACGGCCTATTAATGCTCCTATCTGCCTTACTCTTTTCATTCGTCCGAATGGGCTATTTCCTAATGTTTTCCGATTAGTGCTCACAAGGTGAGAGGTCGTGAAATGGTCCTCCATCTGATCGAGCCGGAAATAGGCGGCAAACAACACGATTGCCTCGCTGAGGAAAATAAGTAGCAGTACACCCCCCCATGAGAAGAGGTAAATGAGGTCAAAATGAGGGCCAATCACAGGGAATATCTCGCCGTTATCCGGACCAGAATACCAAGCATCCACAAGATGAAAAGCGCATTAGCGTGGCCATGGAGTTCGCTTTGGGGGATGAGTCTGGTCACGTCCGTGAACCGTTCTGCAAAACGGGGGGCTTTGGCGAGCAGCCTCAAGTATGAATGCCGGGTGATTCCGGTTTAGGTGTAGGGCAAATCCGATTTGCCCGCGAGCCGCAGCGGAGGCCATAAAAAAGGCGCCCCCAGGGACGCCAAAAGATTCACCTCTTACCAAAGGAGCAAGGAGCTTCTAAAGGTGAATTTGCATAAACCGCGAAGTCAGAGAATCGCCAGCGGATACTCGACAATCACTCGCACTTCATCCAGGTCCGACTCGAACGCCGTGGCACGGGTTGTGGCCTGGCGCAGGCGCAGCGACATGTCTTTCAGCGAGCCGCTCTGCACCACGTATTTGACTTCGATGTCGCGCTCCCAGCGCTTCTGGTCGGTCAGCGGGTTGCCGTCGGCATCGCGGCGCATGTACACGGCGTTGGCGTTGGAATAGTCGGCGTCGGTGCCACGGGCGTAACGAGTCATGAACGACAAACCCGGCACGCCATAGCCGGTCATGTCGAGGTCGTAACGCACCATCCACGAACGTTCCTTGGGCGAGTTGAAGTCGCTGTACTGGATGGAGTTGTCGAGGAAGATCGAGTCGGACTGGCGCAGGTAATCGAAGTCGTCGTTGCCGTTGTTGCGCTGGTGCGATAACGCAACGGAGTGGGCGCCGAGTTTCACCCCGAGGCGGCCACTCCAGATGTTGTTGTCGAATTCGCCGAGCAGTTGTTTGCCTTCATCGACCGCCTTGTAATAGTTCAGGCCCCCGAACAGCGACAGATCATCCGACAGTGGGTAAGTCCACGTAGTGCCGGCGTAGTACTGATTCCAGGCATCCTTGAGGCGACTGGAGTACAGGCTGAAACTGAGGTTTTTGTTTAGCGTGTAGTCGCCACCGAAATAGCCGATCCACGGCGAATTGACTGGACCGGCGTAGAAGGTCGCGAAGTTTTCGCGCATGTCGCTGGACACCGGTTGGCTCATCGCATGCAGGCGACCGCCCTGTACCGACAGGCCTTCGATGCTGGTGTTGGTGGCCGTGACACCCCGGAAGCTTTCCGGCAGCAGTCGAGAGTCACCCGCCGCAACCACCGGGTTGGCGGGGAACACGTCGCCGACCTTGATCACGGTATCGAAGGCGCGCACCTTGGCGGCGCCACCAACCTTGGTGTACTCGTCCCGCGCCTGACCGTCACTGTCGACCGGCAGCACGTCGAACGAACTGCGGCCACCGTTGCGCCCGTCACCGGTATCGAGCTTCAAGCCGATCATCGCAAACGCATCCACACCGACCCCGACGGTGCCCTGTGTAAACCCTGATTCGAACTTGCTGATGACCGCGTGGGCCCAAGCCTCGGAATAGCCATTGCCGGTAGGACTGGACTGACCATTGCGGTGATCACGATTGAAGTAGAGGTTGCGGTTGAGCACCGTCAGGCTGCTGCCCTCGATAAACCCCTCAGCCTTGTCATCCGCCAGCACCATGCTCGGGCTTGATCCAACCACCACCGCTAAAGCGGCTATCGACATTTTTGAATTGTTAACCATCAATCACTCCTTGGGTTCGGCAGAACGGGAACGTGCTTCGGCGTGGGTTTTATTGTTCGGCGGGCAAGGGCCCGCCGGCATGGTCGCCGGGTGACATCGTTGCAAGCTGCGGATAACGCCAAGGTGATGGGGGAATTACAATTTCGTCATGTGCATCTGGTGTTGCCCGATCAGACCAAAATAGCCAGATCCGTGTATCGGGCAACCAATGGATCGGTGGTGAGGAGTTTCATGGGTTCTGTCATGGCCGTTGCAACAATGAGGCGATCGAACGGGTCCCGATGGTGATGTTCGAGGTCCTTCACGGCAATGGCGTGTTCTGAGGTCACAGGCAGCTCGATGAACCCGCTGTCGAGGCAGCACTGGCGGATTTCTTCCAGGTCAACGTTCAGCTTTCCCAGCCCGACCTTGATCGCCATCTCCCAGAATGTCGCAGCGCTGACGTAAATGTCGGCAGCACCCTCGATGAGCTTTCTGGCTTTGCCGGATAGCCTGGGGTCATCGCTGAGCGTCCAGAGCAAAATATGTGTGTCGAGCAGAAGCCTCATTCTTGAGTGCCTTCAAAAGCATCGAGCATGTCGTCAGGCAGTGAGGCATCAAAGTCTTCGGGGAGCACCAGTTTGTCTTTCATCGCTCCGATACGCTGGCCGCGGGGTTTTCCCACCGGAACCAGACGCGCAAGGGCCCGACCATGTTTGGTAATCGTGATGATCTGCCCGGCGGCTGCGTCATCGACGAGTTTGGACAGATTGTTTTTTGCTTCGGCCAACGGAACGACGATCATGGTTTCTCTCCCATATTCTGGACAAATATAGCCAGAATATTGGGAGACGGTAAATAGGCGCGACTCTTCAAGGGGGACGGGGGGCAATTTGGCGCGTTTCACTCGATGGGTCAGCAGCGTGACATTACCTTGGCGCTCAGCGGCCAAGGCGTCGAGGCCGTCTACCAGTTCGGAAAAGATGTCACGGTTCATTGTTATTTCTCGCGTTGATTTATCTATCCAGTCAGTCATTCAAGATAGAGCCAAGTGCGCAGTGCTGGATGTAGGACGATACGGACATTCCCGCGCGAGCTTTCGGGGATTGCAGAAGGAGGGGAGGGCGGCAGTAACAAATCCCACAAACGCAAAAACGGCACCCGAAGGTGCCGTTTCTGTTTTCTACCGAGTATCGACTAAACGATCAACCCGCCAACCCCGACTGTTGAACCAGGTTCAGCAGCGGTTGTGGGTACAGGCCGAGGAAGAACGCCAGTACGGCAATCGCCAGCAGCATCACGCCGCCTGCACGTTGTTCCCAGTGCAGCTGGGCATCGTGGCGACGCAGGTTCGGTTCGATCAGGTACAGGGTGACCATCACACGCAGGTAGTAGAAGACGCCGATGGCGCTGCCCAGTACCAGGGAACCGACCAGCCACCATTGGTGCGACTCGACGCCGGTGGCGATGATGTAGAACTTGCCGATGAAGCCCGCGGTCAGCGGGATACCGGCCAGGGACAACATCATCACGGTCAGGACGGCGGTCAGGTACGGACGGCGCCAGAACAGGCCGCGGTATTCGTACAGGGCATCCGCGTCACGGCCGCTGTACGGCGAGGACATCAGGGTGATCACACCGAACGCGCCGAGGCTGGTGATCACGTAGGTGACCAGGTACACGCCGATGGCTTCCACGGCCAGGCCCTTGCTCGCCACCAGGGCGATCAGCAGGTAACCGAAGTGCGCGATGGACGAGTAACCCAGCAGACGCTTGAGGTTGCTCTGGGTCAGTGCCAGCAGGTTACCGAACAGGATCGACGCGATGGCGATGATGGTCAGCACGTTGCTCAGCACGCCACTGCTTGCCGCTGGCGAGATCTGGAACAGACGCACCATCACCGCGAACACAGCCACTTTGGAGGCCGTGGCCAGGAACGCTGCCACCGGTGCCGGAGCCCCTTCGTAAACGTCCGGGGTCCAGAGGTGGAACGGTACCAGCGACAGTTTGAACGCCAGGCCGATTAGCATCATGCCCAGGCCCAGTTGCGCGATCGGGCTAGGCAGGCCGGTGGCCGCCAGGGCCTGACCGATGCCGTTGAAGCTCAGGCTGCCGGCTTCGGCGTAGAGCAGGGCCATGCCGAACAACAGGAACGCGGAACCGGCGGCCGACAGCACCATGTACTTGATGCCGGCTTCCAGCGAACGCTTGTTGAAGAAGGCGTAAGCCACCAGACCGTAGACCGGTACCGAGAGCAGTTCCAGACCGACGAACAAACCGGCCAGGTGCTGCGCGCTGACCAACACCAGGCCACCGGCGGCGGACATCAGGATCAGCAGGTAAAGTTCTTCACGGTTGCCCGGGTAGCCCGAACCGCCATCGCCAAGGTAGGCGTGGGCGAGGGTCACACAGGCGAGGGTGGCGACCAGGATCAGCGCCATGTACAAACAAGCGAACGTGTCGATCTGTAGCAACGGAGTCACGGCCAGTGGCGCGACTTTCAGGGCTGGCAGGATCGACAGCAACGCCAGGTTCAGACCCGCCACGGAAATCAGGAAGGTCTGCGAGTGGTTGCGGCGCCAGGCGATTGCCAGCATCACCACGATGATCGTGGCGCTGGTGATCAACAACGGCGCAAGCGCGATAAAGTGTTGAGTCGTGAATTCCATAGCGCTCTTACCGGGCCGAAGCGAGTTGAGTGAAGGCGGTGCCGAGCCACTGCTGCACGCCATGCATCGTCGCGGCAGAGGTATCGAGGAACGGTTGCGGGTACACGCCGATGTAAAGCAGCAGTGCCGCAAGCCCAACCACCATGATCAGTTCGCGACCGTCCATGCCATGCAGTACCGCGTCGGATTTCGACGGGCCGAAGTAGGCACGGTGGATCATGATCAGCGAGTAGACCGAACCGAATACCAGGCCGGACGTGGCGATCACGGTGACCCATGGCGCGCTGGCGAAGGTGCCGATCAGGATCAGGAACTCACCGACGAAGTTACCGGTCGCCGGCAGGCCCAGCGACGCAGCCGCGAAGAACAGGCTGAGGGCCGGCAGGTAGGCGATCTTCGACCACAGGCCACCCATCTCGCGCATATCGCGGGTGTGGGTGCGCTCGTACAACTGACCGGAGAGGATAAAGAGTGCCGCGGCCGACAGACCGTGAGCCAGCATCTGCATCACCGCGCCCTGCAGCGCCAGTTGGCTGCCGGAGTAGATGCCGATCAGCACGAAGCCCATGTGGGAAACGGACGAGAAGGCAATCAGACGCTTGATGTCGGTTTGCGCGAAGGCCAGGAACGCACCGTAGAAGATCCCGATCAGACCCAGGGTCATGGCGAACGGCGCGAACTCGGCCGAGGCATTCGGGAACAGCGGCAGGGCGAAACGCAACATGCCATACGCAGCGGTCTTCAACAGAATACCGGCCAGGTCGACGGAACCCGCAGTCGGTGCCTGGGCGTGAGCGTCAGGCAACCAGGAGTGGAACGGTACGACGGGCAGCTTGACCGCAAAGGCGATGAAGAAGCCGAGCATCAGGATGTACTCGGTGGTCTGCGACATCTTGGTTTTCAACAGATCGGCGTAGTTGAAGGTAATCACGCCGGTGTCGTTGAAGTTGACCAGTACCAGGCCCAGGATCGCCACCAACATGATCAGGCCGGAAGCCTGAGTGAAGATGAAGAACTTGGTCGCCGCGTAGATCCGGGTTTTCTTTCCGTCCGAAGAACTGTGACCCCAGAGCGCGATGAGGAAGTACATCGGCACCAGCATCATTTCCCAGAAGAAGAAGAACATGAACAGGTCGAGGGCCAGGAACACGCCGACGACACCGCCCAGGATCCACATCAGGTTCAGGTGGAAAAAGCCCACGTGACGCTGAATCTCTTTCCAGGAGCAGAGTACCGAGAGGACACCCAGCAGGCCGGTCAGCAGGATCATCAACAGCGACAGGCCGTCGAGGGCCAGATGCACGTTGATGCCGAAGCGCTGGATCCAGACGTGTTTGAACTCAATCGCCCAGGTCGGATCGGCGCCAGGCGCCGGTGCAAATGAATAGTCGCCGTGGGCCCACAGCCAGAGGCCGAGAGCGAGTTCCAGGGACATGGTCAACAGCGCAATCCAGCGGGGGAGGGTGGCGCCGAAGCGCTCACCCATCCAGCACAGCAGGCCGCCGATGAAGGGGATCAGGATTAGCCATGGCAGAATCATGACGGGCTCGTTTCCTTTCGCAAGTTCGCAAGGTTCATAGTCAGACCGCTACCAGCACGACGGCGCCGATTACCAGCACGGCACCAGCAGCCATCGAGGCGGCATACCAACGCAATTGACCGGTCTCGGTGCGGCTCAGGGCGGTGTGACCGCCTTTGGCCATACGCGGGATCAGACCGATGGTCTGGTCGAGCGGGTCTTTGCGCAGAATGTGGCTGATCGCAAGGTATGGCTTGACGAACAGTTTGTCGTAGATCCAGTCGAAGCCCCAGGCAGCGAACCACCAGGCCGAAAGGAAGCGGCCGACGCCGCTGTTGGCGATGGCCGTGACGAAGCGACGCTTGCCGAGGAACAGCAGCGCGGCCAGCAGGATACCGGACAGGGCGATGGCGCCCGAGGCGATTTCCAGGCTGTGCTTGGCTTCGCCGCCAGCATGGCCGACGCTTTCCGGCAACACACCGTGCAGCGGCGGAACGATCATCGCGCCGACGAACGTCGACAGTACGATCAGCACCGACAGCGGCAGCCAGTGAGCAATGCCGTGGCCGGCATGGGCTTCGGTCTTCGCTTCACCGTGGAACGTGATGAAGATCAGGCGGAAGGTGTACAGCGACGTCATGAAGGCACCGACCAGACCGGCATAAAGCAGGCCTTCGTTACCACTGGCGAACGCTTCCCAGAGGATTTCATCCTTGGAGTAGAAGCCCGCGGTCACCAGAGGCAAGGCCGCCAGGGCCGCGCCGCCGACGATGAAGCTGGCGTAGGCCAGTGGCAGTTTCTTCCACAGACCGCCCATCTTGAAGATGTTCTGCTCGTGGTGGCAGGCAACGATCACCGCACCGGATGCAAGGAACAACAGCGCCTTGAAGAAGGCGTGGGTCATCAGGTGGAAGATCGCGCCATCCCATGCACCCACGCCCAAGGCCAGGAACATGTAGCCGATCTGGCTCATGGTCGAGTAGGCGAGGATACGTTTGATGTCGGTCTGAACCAGTGCGGCAAAACCTGCCAGCACCAGCGTCACGCCACCCACAACACCTACCAGGTGGAGGATATCCGGCGCCAATGCGAACAGGCCGTGGGTACGGGCGATCAGGTAGACACCGGCGGTTACCATGGTCGCGGCGTGGATCAGTGCCGAAACCGGAGTAGGACCGGCCATCGCATCCGCCAGCCAGGTTTGCAGCGGCAGTTGCGCGGATTTACCGACAGCGCCGCCCAGCAGCATCAGGGTAGCCAGAACGATCCAGAAGTCACCGGCCTTGAAGTGCTCAGGCGCCTTGACCAGCAGTTCCTGGATATTCAGCGTGCCCAGCTGCTGGAACAGGATGAACAGGCCGATGGCCATGAACACGTCGCCGACCCGGGTCACGATGAAGGCTTTGAGTGCCGCGTTACCGTTGTTGCGGTTGCTGTAGTAGAAACCGATCAACAGGTACGAGCACAGGCCCACGCCTTCCCAGCCGAAGTACACGAACAGCAGGTTATCGGCCAGGACCAGGAACAGCATGCTGGCGATAAACAGGTTGGTGTAGGCGAAGAAGCGCGAATAACCGGCTTCACCGCGCATGTACCAGGACGCGAACAGGTGGATCAGGAAGCCCACGCCCACCACTACACCGAGCATGGTCACGGACAGACCATCCAGGTACAGGGCGAAGTTCGGCGTGAAGCCTTCCACCGCCATCCATTGCCACAGCACCAGGGTGTAATGACCACCCTCGGGCGGCGCAACGTTGAATTGCCAGATCACATAAGCCGCGACGATCGCCGACAGGCCAATGGAGCCGACGCCGATCAGCGCCGAGAGGTTTTCCGAGAGGCGTCCCCGGGAGAACGCCAGCAGCACAAAACCGATCAGGGGGAACAGGAAAGTCAGATAGAGAAGGTTCATCCGCGCATCTCGCTGGCAGCGTCGATATCGAGAGTGTGGAAGCGGCGATACAGCTGCAACAGAATCGCCAGGCCGATACTGGCCTCGGCGGCTGCCAGGCTGATCACCAGGATGAACATGATCTGTCCATCCGGCTGCGCCCAGCGGCTACCGGCAACGATGAACGCCAACGCGGAGGCATTCATCATGACCTCCAGGCTCATCAGCACGAAGAGAATGTTGCGCCGGACCATCAGGCCGACCAGACCGAGGCAGAACAGGATGCCGGCGACCGCCAGACCATGCTCCAAAGGGATAGCAGGCATCGTCATTGCTCCTTGGCTTCGTTGCGGCCCAAGTGGAACGCCGTGACGGCTGCGGCGAGCAGCAGCATCGAGGCGAGTTCGACCACCAGCAGATAAGGACCGAACAGGCTGATGCCCACGGCCTTGGCGTCTACGGTGGCGTGGCCGATGGCCTGACCGCTGGAGTGACTGAACAGCACATACAGCAGCTCAGCCAGCAGCAGGGCGCCGAGTACGACCGGGCCCAGCCAGATACCGGGCTTGAGCCAGACGCGCTCTTGCTGAACCGAGGCCGGGCCCAGGTTCAGCATCATCACCACGAACACGAACAGCACCATGATGGCGCCGGCGTAGGCGATCACTTCCAGTACACCGGCAAACGGTGCGCCAAGGGCGAAGAACGTCATGGCCACGGCGATCAGCGAAATGATCAGGTAGAGCAGGGCGTGCACGGGGTTGGTGTTGGTGATCACGCGAAGCGTGGACACAACCGCGATACCCGATGCGAAATAGAAAGCGAATTCCATCGTTCTTCCTTAAGGCAGCAAGCTCTTCACGTTGATCGGCTCGGCTTCATTCTGCGCGGCGCCTTTGGGCTTACCGGCAATCGCCATACCTGCAACACGATAGAAGTTGTAATCAGGGTTTTTGCCGGGGCCGGAGATCAGCAGATCTTCTTTCTCGTACACCAAGTCCTGACGTTTGAACTCGGCCATTTCGAAATCCGGTGTCAGCTGGATCGCGGTGGTCGGGCAGGCTTCCTCGCAGAGGCCGCAGAAAATGCAGCGCGAGAAGTTGATGCGGAAGAAGTCCGGGTACCAGCGACCGTCTTCGGTTTCAGCTTTCTGCAGCGAGATGCAACCCACCGGGCACGCCACGGCGCACAGGTTGCAGGCTACACAACGCTCTTCGCCGTCGGGGTCGCGGGTCAGGACGATACGGCCACGGAAACGCGGCGGCAGGTACACGGCTTCTTCCGGGTACTGCAGCGTGTCGCGCTTGCGGAAGGCGTGGCCGAAAATCATCACCAGGCTGCGAAGCTGGGTGAAGAAACCATGCACGATGTCAAAAATGTACTTCATGATTCTCTATCCTCACTGAGCCGCGACGGCGGGCGTGTTGAGCAACACGATCGCAGCGGTCACCAGCATGTTGACGAGGGTCAGCGGCAGGCAGAACTTCCAGCTGAAGTCCATCACTTGGTCATACCGTGGGCGCGGAATCGAGGCGCGCAGCAGGATGAAGAACATGATGAAGAACGCGGTTTTCAGTGCGAACCAGATGAACGGGATCTGCGGCAGAATGCCAAACGGACCGTGCCAGCCACCGAAGAACAAAGTCACCAGCAGTGCCGAAATCAACACGATGCCGATGTACTCACCCACGAAGAACATGCCCCATTTCATGCCGGCGTATTCAATGTGGTAACCGTCGGCCAGTTCCTGTTCCGCTTCCGGCTGGTCGAACGGGTGACGGTGAGTCACGGCGACGCCAGCGATGAAGAAGGTCAGGAAACCGAAGATCTGCGGAATGATGAACCACATGTTCTGCGCTTGGTATTCAACGATGTCGCGCATGTTGAACGAGCCAACCTGAATCACGATGCCCATCAGCGACAGGCCCATGAACACTTCGTACGACACGGTTTGTGCCGAGGCCCGCAAGCTGCCCAGCAGGGCGAACTTGTTGTTGCTCGACCAGCCGGCGAACAGCACCGCGTAGACCGACAGACCGGCCATGGCGAAGAAGAACAGGATGCCGATGTTGATATCCGCCACACCCCAGGTCGGGGTGATCGGGATGATCGCGAAGGCGATCAGCAAGGCGCTCATGGCCACGACCGGCGCCAAGGTGAAGATCACTTTGTCGGCGAACGGCGGGGTCCAGTCTTCCTTGAAGAACATCTTGATCATGTCGGCCGCAATCTGGAACGCACCGAACGGGCCGACGCGGTTCGGACCGTAACGGTCCTGCCAGAGGGCGAGCAAACGACGCTCGACCCAGCTCAGCAGCGCGCCGCAGACCACTACGGCGAGCAGAATCACGATGGCCTTCAAGACCGCGATGATTACGTCGATCACTTCAGGAGTGAACAAGGTCATAGCGCTGCCTCCTGCAGACCGTCAACGGATTTGCCGAAGATTGCCGGTGGAATGCCGGCAATACCTGCAGGCAATGCGACCAGGCCGGCGCCCAGCTCTTCGTTGATGCGCAGCGGCAGACGCAAAGTCTGACCAGCCACGTTCAAGCTCAGCAGGGCACCGTCATTGACACCCAGGCGATCGGCTTCGGACTTGGCCAGCGACACGTAGGCGGCCGGAATGCGCTCCTGCACCGGTGCGGCTTTGGAAGAGTTCTCTTCGCTGCCGAACAGGTGGAAGAACGGCACGACCTGCCAAGTGCCCGGAGCCGGGTTGAACGCACGCGGAACACTGGCGAACCAGTTCAGCGAGTCACCGGTGCTTTCGATCAGGCGCGTGCCTGGGTCGCCAGCGCGGATGTGACCACCGACTTCATCCTGGAACTTGTTCCAGGCTTGCGGCGAGTTCCAGCCCGGCGACCAGGCGAATGGCACTTGCTGACGCGGTTCAACCGAGCCCGAGTAACCTTCCATCGAGAACGAGAATGCAGTGTCGTTGTCCTGGGAGGTACGCGGTTCGTGCACGCTGATGTCAGCACGCATGGCGGTACGACCGGAATAACGCAACGGTTCGCGAGCCAGTTTCAGGCCTTTGATCCGGAACGCGGCGGACGGTGCGGCATCGACGATACGCGCCAGTTGCGGTGTGCTTGCAGCAACGGCAGCGGTGACGTGGTCCAGTTGGGTCCAGTCGATCGGCTGGTTCAGCAGGGTCGAGCGCAGGGCATGCAGCCAGCGCCAGCCTTCGTGAACCAGAATGCTCGCGTCGAGGTAAGTCGGGTCGAAGACCTGGAAGAAACGCTGGGCGCGGCCTTCCTGGCTGACCAGCGTACCGTCGCCTTCGGCGAAGCTGGCCGCTGGCAGCACCAGGTGCGCGCGATCACTGGTGGCGGTCTTTTGATGGTCCGCCACGATCACCACTTTCGCGGCGTTCAGGGCAGCATCGACCTTGGATTTATCGGTACGGGTGTACAGATCGTTTTCCAGCACGACGATGGCGTCGGCACGGCCGTCGATCACCGCTTGCAGCGCTTCGTCGACCGAGTTGCCGCCGAGCATGGCCAGGCCGAGGCTGTTGGCTTCTGGCACGATCAGGCTGATGGAGCCGTTCTTCTCGCGCAGCTTCAGGGCTTTGGCGATGTTTGCCGCCGCTTCGATCAGCGCCTTGGAGCCCAGCGAGGTACCGGCAATGATCAGCGGACGCTTGGCTGCGAGCAGGGCGTCGGCAATGCGCTTGGCCAGCGCCAGGGCTTCGGCGTCCAGACCTTCTACGGCCGGTGCGCTGGCGTCGAGGGCGTGAGCCACGGCGAAACCGATGCGGGCCAGGTCGTCTGGCGCGGCGTGAACACATTCTTCAGCGATGTCGTCGAGCTTGGTTTCAGCCAGGCTGGCGATGAACAGCGGGTTCAGCTCGTGCTGGCCGATGTTCTTCACCGCGGCATCGAGCCACGGCTGAACGCGCATGGCGTCGGCCATGTCTTCGGCCTTGCCCTTGACCGATTGGCGCAGGGCCAGGGCCATGCGCGCAGCCGTCTGGGTCAAGTCTTCGCCGAGGACGAAAATCGCATCGTGGTCTTCGATGTCGCGCATGTTCGGGATCGGCAGCGGGCTGTCTTTGAGCACCTGCATGACCAGACGAATGCGTTCCAGCTCCGAGGCTTCGATACCGGAGTAGAAATGCTCGGCGCCGACCAGTTCGAGCAGCGCGTAGTTGCTTTCGAGGCTGGCGCGCGGTGAACCGATACCGACGATGTTGCGACCGCGCAGCAGGTCGGCGGCTTTATCCAGGGCTTCGTCCAGGCTCAGTTTCGCGCCGTTGGCCAGCAGTGGCTGACGTGGACGATCCTTGCGGTTGACATAGCCATAGCCGAAACGGCCACGGTCGCACAGGAAGTACTGGTTCACCGAACCGTTGAAGCGGTTTTCGATGCGGCGCAGTTCGCCGTAACGCTCGCCCGGAGAGATGTTGCAACCGCTGGAGCAGCCATGGCAGATGCTCGGCGAGAACTGCATGTCCCATTTGCGGTTGTAGCGCTCGGAGTGAGTCTTGTCGGTGAACACACCGGTCGGGCAGACCTCGGTGAGGTTGCCGGAGAACTCGCTTTCCAGGGTGCCGTCTTCAACGCGACCGAAGTACACGTTGTCGTGGGCGCCAAACACACCGAGATCGGTGCCGCCAGCGTAGTCTTTATAGAAGCGCACGCAGCGATAGCAGGCGATGCAGCGGTTCATTTCGTGGGAAATGAACGGGCCCAGTTGCTGGTTCTGGTGAGTGCGCTTGGTGAAGCGATAACGGCGCTCGTTGTGGCCGGTCATCACGGTCATGTCTTGCAGGTGGCAGTGACCGCCTTCCTCACAGACCGGGCAGTCGTGAGGGTGGTTGGTCATCAGCCATTCGACGACGCTTGCGCGAAATACTTTCGCTTCTTCGTCATCGATGGAGATCCAGCTGCCGTCGGTGGCGGGGGTCATGCAGGACATGACGATCCGACCACGCTTGTCGTTCTCGTCGGTGTACTGCTTGACCGCGCACTGGCGGCAAGCGCCAACGCTGCCAAGGGCTGGGTGCCAGCAGAAATAAGGGATATCGAGGCCTAGCGACAGACATGCCTGTAACAGGTTGTCTGCCCCATCGACTTCGAGCTCTTTGCCGTCTACGTGGATAGTGGCCATGGTTCAAAGTTCTTCGTTGGCCCGGTGTCAGCGGGCGTGGCTAATGGAATCTTGTTATCCGTCCAAATCCAAACAGCCTCGAAAGGCGTCATCGGACGAAAGGCGAACGGCACGGACCGTTCGCCTTTTTTAAAGCGTTAAGCGCCGACTACGATCGGCTTTGCCAGAGGCGGGACGACGGCGCGGGTAGGCGCGATGCCGGCTTCGAACTCTGGACGGAAGTATTTGATGGCACTGCCCAACGGCTCCACGGCACCCGGTGCGTGAGCACAGAAGGTCTTGCCTGGGCCGAGGAAACCGACCAGACCCAGCAGGGTCTCGATATCGCCGGCTTGCCCTTCACCGTTCTCGATCGCGCGCAGCAGCTTGACGCTCCACGGCAGACCGTCACGGCACGGGGTGCAGAAGCCGCAGGATTCACGGGAGAAGAACTCTTCCATGTTGCGCAGCAAGGACACCATGTTGACGCTGTCGTCCACCGCCATGGCCAGGCCGGTACCCATACGGGTGCCCACTTTGGCGATGCCGCCGGCGTACATTTGTGCGTCCAGGTGTTCCGGCAACAGGAAGCCGGTACCGGCGCCGCCTGGCTGCCAGCACTTGAGCTTGTAACCGTCGCGCATGCCACCGGCGTAGTCTTCGAACAGCTCGCGACCGGTGACACCAAACGGCAATTCCCACAGGCCCGGGTTCTTGACCTTGCCGGAGAAGCCCATGAGCTTGGTGCCCATGTCTTCGCTGCCTTCGCGGGCCAACGATTTGTACCAGTCCACGCCGTCGGCAATGATCGCCGGCACGTTGCACAGGGTTTCAACGTTGTTCACGCAGGTCGGCTTGCCCCACACGCCTACGGCGGCAGGGAAGGGCGGCTTGGAGCGCGGGTTGGCGCGGCGGCCTTCGAGGGAGTTGATCAGCGCGGTTTCTTCACCGCAGATGTAACGCCCGGCACCGGTATGGACGAACAGCTCGAAATCGAAGCCGCTGCCCAAAATGTTTTTACCCAACAGCCCCGCTGCCTTGGCTTCTTCCACGGCACGGTTCAGGTGCTTGGCGGCGGTGGTGTATTCGCCACGCAGGAAGATGTAGCCACGGTAGGTTTTCAGCGCGCGAGCACTGATCAGCATGCCTTCGATCAGCAGATGGGGCAGTTGCTCCATCAGCATGCGGTCTTTCCAGGTGTTCGGCTCCATTTCATCCGCGTTGCACAGCAGGTAGCGGATGTTGATGGATTCGTCCTTGGGCATCAGGCCCCACTTCACGCCCGTGGGGAAGCCGGCACCGCCGCGACCCTTGAGGCCGGAGTCTTTCACGGTCTGGACGATGTCGTCCTGGGCCATGTCGGCGAAGGCCTTGCGCGCAGCGGCGTAACCGTTCTTGGCCTGGTACTCGTCGAGCCATACGGCTTCGCCGTCGTCACGCAGGCGCCAGGTGAGCGGGTGAGTCTCGGCCGAACGCTTGATGCGGTTGGCAGGACCGAAGGAAGTCAGGGTCATACGTAGCCCTCGAGCAATTTGGCAACGCCGGCAGGCTGCACGTCACCGAATGTGTCGTCGTCGATCATCAACGCCGGCGCCTTGTCACAGTTGCCGAGGCAGCAGACCGGCAGCAGGGTAAAACGACCGTCGGCGGTGGTCTGACCCAGGCCGATGCCCAGCTTGCTCTGGATTTCGCTGACCACCGATTCATGGCCGCCGATGTAGCAGACCATGCTGTCGCAGACGCGAATGATGTGACGGCCGACTGGCTGACGGAAGATCTGGCTATAGAACGTCGCCACCCCTTCAACGTCGCTGGCCGGGATGCCGAGGATTTCGCCGATGGCGTAGAGCGCGCCATCAGGCACCCAACCACGTTCCTTCTGGACGATCTTCAGGGCTTCGATCGACGCCGCGCGCGGGTCTTCGTAGTGATGCAGCTCGTGCTCGATGGCCGAGCGCTCGGTTTCGCTGAGGGCGAAACGGTCAGTCTGGATAAGCGTGCTATTCATGCTTAGCGGTCCACGTCGGCCATAACGAAATCGATACTACCCAGGTACGCAATCAAGTCCGCGACCATGCTGCCTTTGATCACCGAAGGGATCTGCTGCAGGTGCGGGAAGCTTGGAGTACGAATCCGGGTGCGGTAGCTCATGGTGCCGCCATCGCTCGTCAGGTAATAACTGTTGATGCCCTTGGTCGCTTCGATCATCTGGAAGGATTCGTTGGCCGGCATGACCGGGCCCCACGAAACTTGCAGGAAGTGCGTGATCAGGGTCTCGATGTGCTGCAGCGTGCGCTCTTTGGGCGGCGGCGTGGTCAGCGGGTGATCCGCCTTGTACGGGCCTTCCGGCATGTTGCGCAGGCACTGCTCGATGATCTTGATGCTCTGGCGCATTTCTTCGACGCGAACGATGCAACGGTCGTAGGCATCGCCATTGGCTGCCAGCGGGACTTCGAATTCGAAGTTCTCGTAGCCGGAGTAGGGGCGGGCTTTACGCAGGTCGAAATCGCAACCGGTCGAACGCAGGCCGGCACCGGTGACGCCCCATTCCAGAGCTTCCTTGGTGTTGTAGGCGGCGACGCCGATGGTCCGGCCACGCAGGATGCTGTTGTCCAGTGCGGCTTTCTGGTATTCGTCCAGACGCTTTGGCATCCACTCGACGAAATCCTTGACCAGTTTTTCCCAGCCGCGCGGCAGGTCGTGGGCGACGCCACCGATGCGGTACCAAGCCGGGTGCAGGCGGAAACCGGTAATGGCTTCGATCACCGTGTACGCCTTCTGGCGGTCGGTGAAGGTGAAGAACACCGGAGTCATCGCGCCGACGTCCTGGATGTAAGTCCCCAGGAACAGCAGGTGGCTGGTGATCCGGAAGAACTCGGCCATCATGATGCGGATGACGTCGACCTTCTCGGGCACCTTGATGCCGGCCAGCTTCTCGACCGAGAGCACGTACGGCAGGTTGTTCATCACGCCGCCGAGGTAGTCGATACGGTCGGTGTACGGAATGAAGCTGTGCCAGGACTGACGCTCGGCCATCTTCTCGGCACCACGGTGGTGGTAGCCGACGTCCGGTACGCAGTCGACGATCTCTTCACCGTCCAGCTGCAGGATGATACGGAACGCACCGTGCGCCGAAGGGTGGTTCGGACCCAGGTTGAGGAACATGTAGTCCTCGTTCGGGCCGGAACGCTTCATGCCCCAGTCTTCAGGCTTGAAGCGCGCGGCTTCTTCCTCAAGCTGTTGCTTGGCCAGGGTCAGGCTGAACGGGTCGAACTCGGTGGCACGGGCCGGGAAGTCCTTGCGCAGCGGGTGACCTTCCCAGGTCGGCGGCATCATGATCCGGCTCAGGTGCGGGTGGCCGGCAAAGTGGATGCCGTACATGTCCCACACTTCACGCTCGTACCAGTTGGCGTTCGGCCAGATGCTGGTGACGGTCGGCAGGTTGAGGTCGCTCTCGGACAAGGCGACCTTGATCATTACGTCACTATTACGTTCGATCGACATCAAGTGATAGAACACAGTGAAGTCGACGCCGTTTGGCAGCCCTTGACGCTTGGTGCGCAGACGCTCGTCCACGCCGTGCAGGTCATAGAGCATGACGTACGGCTTGGGCAGGTTGCGCAGGAAAGTCAGGACTTCGACGAGTTTGGCGCGGGCAACCCAAAGCACCGGCATGCCGGTGCGGGTAGGCTGGGCGGTGAACGCCTCTGGGCCAAAACGGTTGTTCAGTTCGACGACCACATCCTGGTCGTCTGCCTTATAAGGCGGGATGTACAGAGCACTGCCTGCAGTCATGGTTATTTATCGCTTTCGGTCAACGTAAAGAATGAAGCCAGTTTCTCGTTCTATAAAAGAAGCAGATCTGGATCAGACTTCGTCGGGGCTGCGCAGGTTGGTTACCTGAATACGCTGTTCGCGGCGCTGTTCCTTTTGCGAAGGCATCTCGGCGCGGTAAACGCCTTGATCACCAACGACCCAGGAAAGTGGGCGACGCTCCTGGCCAATCGACTCCTGCAACAGCATCAAGCCTTGCAGAAAAGCTTCAGGGCGGGGTGGGCAGCCAGGCACGTAGACGTCCACGGGCAGGAACTTGTCCACCCCTTGAACGACGGAGTAGATGTCGTACATGCCACCGGAGTTGGCGCACGAACCCATGGAGATAACCCATTTAGGTTCGAGCATCTGCTCGTAGAGACGCTGAATGATCGGCGCCATCTTGATGAAGCAGGTACCGGCGATAACCATGAAATCCGCCTGGCGCGGCGATGCCCGGATTACCTCGGCGCCAAAGCGCGCGATGTCGTGGGGCGCCGTGAAGGCGGTGGTCATTTCCACGTAGCAGCACGAAAGACCGAAGTTATACGGCCACAGGGAGTTCTTGCGCCCCCAGTTGATCGTGCCGTTGAGCACGTCTTCGAGCTTGCCCATGAAAATGTTTTTGTGGACTTGATCTTCTAACGGATCGGAAACGGTTTCCCGTTGGCCAATCGGATACTGCTCGTTAGGAGCATCGGGGTCGATCCTGGTGAGATTGTATTGCATTGCCAAAGCCTCATTGTTTCAGCTTCGCTTGCCGCTTACGACGAGCTTCCGGAGCCCAGTCAAGGGCGCCCACTCGGAATAGGTAGACAAGACCTGCCAACAGAATTGCTATGAAAACGAGAGCTTCGACGAATCCGGTCCAGCCGCTTTCGCGGACGGACACAGACCAGGCAAAGAGAAAGAGGGCTTCGATATCGAAGATCACGAAGAGCATCGCGACCAGATAGAATTTGGCTGAGAGCCGCAAGCGGGCGCCACCTGTAGGTAGCATGCCGGATTCGAACGGTTCGTTTTTGCTGCGGCCCCAGGCTTTTGACCCGAGGAGGCTGGAGACGCCGAGCATGAAGGCGCAAAGGCCGCCGACACCCAGAAGGAAAATGGCAAAGCCCCAGTTGTGGGCCATGAGTCCGGTCGCTTCGGGCATGCTGGTAATCCTTAACAGAGAGCAAAGGTCTCTGAGCTTGATAAAGAAATAAGGCAGTGACGATATGTCGCAGCAATCAATCGCGCTGATTTTATGGCTAAACACCCTGCAAGTAAAATTCCTATAGCGAAATTATTTATTGGAATAAGGACATGGCGCACCTCAAAAGCCCTGTAGCCCATGCGGTCCGGGCATTAGCGGGGGGTTTGTCAAATATGTTTTGTAGGAAATGTAACGAACATAGTTGCTGCTAAATGATAATCAATGTTATTTGGTGTGGTTTTCAAACTGTTTAGCGGGTAGCGGTTCGGGAACTTGTCTTATATGCACGTTACTGCAAGTAGCGCGCGGGGTGGTTTTACCTTGTTTTCCTGATCGCGAAACTGCTCTGGATCAACGTTTTGCCTTGGGGCGCCACCGACCACTGTGGGAGCGGGCAAGCCCGCTCCCACAGGGTGGGTGGCGTTCAAAAAATTGCAGGCAAAAAAACGCCCCGAACCAGTCGGGGCGTCAGATGAGCGGCTTTGCGGTTAGCTTTTTATTCGGTCCGCAAGGGCCGTTTGTTTAAGCGAAGCAGATCAGTGGAACTGCTCTTCTTCGGTCGAGCCGGTCAGCGCGGTTACCGAAGACGTGCCACCCTGGATCACGGTGGTCATGTCGTCGAAGTAGCCGGTGCCCACTTCCTGCTGGTGAGCCACGAAGGTGTAACCCTTGGCAGCGTCAGCGAACTCTTGCTCTTGCAGCTTCACGTAGGCAGTCATGTCGTTGCGGGCGTAGTCGTGCGCCAGGTTGAACATGCTGTGCCACATGTTGTGAATGCCGGCCAGGGTGATGAACTGATGCTTGTAACCCATGGCGGACAGTTCGCGCTGGAACTTGGCGATGGTCGCATCGTCCAGGTTTTTCTTCCAGTTGAAGGAAGGCGAGCAGTTGTACGACAGCAGTTGGTCCGGGTATTCCTTTTTGATCGCTTCGGCGAAACGACGTGCTTCTTCCAGATCCGGCTTGGCAGTTTCACACCAGATCAGGTCGGCGTACGGCGCGTAGGCCAGGCCGCGAGCGATGGCCTGGTCGAGGCCGGCGCGCACTTTGTAGAAGCCTTCCTGGGTACGTTCGCCAGTCACGAACGGCTGGTCGTACGGGTCGCAGTCGGAGGTCAGCAGGTCAGCCGCGTTAGCGTCGGTACGGGCCAGGATGATGGTCGGTGTACCGGCAACGTCAGCCGCCAGGCGAGCAGCGGTCAGCTTCTGCACGGCTTCCTGGGTCGGAACCAGTACCTTGCCGCCCATGTGGCCGCATTTTTTCACGGAGGCCAGTTGGTCTTCGAAGTGAACGCCGGCGGCGCCTGCTTCGATCATGCTCTTCATCAGTTCGTAGGCGTTCAGTACGCCGCCGAAACCGGCTTCAGCGTCCGCCACGATGGGGGCGAAGTAGTCGATGTAACCTTCGTCGCCCGGGTTCTTGCCGGCTTTCCACTGGATCTGGTCGGCACGACGGAACGAGTTGTTGATGCGCTTGACCACGGTTGGAACCGAATCCACCGGGTACAGCGACTGATCCGGGTACATCGATTCGGCAGAGTTGTTGTCCGCAGCCACTTGCCAGCCCGACAGGTAGATTGCCTGGATGCCGGCCTTGACTTGTTGCACTGCCTGGCCGCCGGTCAGGGCGCCCATGCAGTTGACGAAATCTTTCTCAGGACGGAAGGACGGCTTGGCACCCTGGGTCACCAGGTTCCAGAGCTTCTCGGCGCCCATTTTCGCAAAGGTGTGCTCAGGTTGAACCGAGCCACGCAGGCGGACGACGTCAGCAGCGGAGTAAGTGCGTGTCACGCCTTTCCAGCGCGGGTTTTCAGCCCAATCTTTTTCGAGGGCTGCAATTTGCTGTTCGCGTGTCAGTGCCATGGAGATAAACCTCGTCGCGTCTTTAATCGAAAGTGGTTCTGAGTGGACAGTTCCTGCGTGCCAAATACGCTCATTCAATTGGGGGCGTATATGGTTGCTCGCTGACCAGAAGCTTAGGCGGTCAAGTCGGGTTTGGCGGGGATGGCGACGGGATGAACGATGGGCTCGAGGGGAGGTGAGCAGGTAAGGGCGAACTGGCGAGCGCATTCGGGCGTCGTGGGCCTTGGTGCGAACTTCAGTGTGGAGCCGGGTTACCTAATTACGCTTCCGTCCCTCGGGACAACTTCGTTCCAGTCGGCAACCTCGTCAAACACACCTTGTGGGCGGTACAGACACGAATCGGTTCGCGGGGTAGGGTGCGAACAGCGACTCGAAAGCCCTTGCCAGGGCCTCTGATTAGCGGGAGCGAGGTCATCATGCCTTTGCTTTTTTGGCTCGTCAAACGTTTTGTAGTGCTTTTTTTCAAGCACTACATCTTTAGTCTAATACGACTAATCAGTCAGTTTTTGGTGCTTTAGTCCAAGGTGTCGACCTTCACCCGCAGAGTCATGTCGTCCCGGTCCTGAGTCGAGTAGCTGCGGGTCAGGCCCTGTTTGTCGGCCTGAGTCTGGCGATTCACGCCGGCCAGGGTGATCCACTCACCCAGTCGGCCGCTGACAGTTGTGTCGGTACTCTGCACGTTCACTACATCGGGACGTTCCTGGCTCATCCGGTCACGGTTGGTACTGATAGCCAGATGAACGATGTCGCCGGTGACGCTGGCGGTGACGTAGAAACCCTGGGTGACATTGCGGTATTCGGTCTGGCTGCGCAGGTCGCCGTAGCTGTCGGTCTGGGTGCTGGTGAGCGGCACGCTTTGGCCGACCTGGATCAGTGCCGGTGCGCCTTCGCTGGCCTGAACCTGCTGGATGCCGCCTTCACGGCTGTCGGTGCTGCGATTGATGATGCGGGTCTGATTCGGTGCGGCGCCATTCACCGAGTAGCCCTGATCGCCCTGAAAGTTGTTTTCGTTGGTGTCGACGGTGATCAGCAGGCGCTTGGGGGCGGTATCGAGTTGCGCGAGGAAAGCCTTGAGTTCGTCGATCTTGCCGGGCTCGGCATTGACGATCAGTTGGTTGCCATAGGCGCTGACCTTGCCATCGTTACCGATGAAATTCTGCGCCACTGGCAACAGATCAGCGCTGGTGCGGTAATTCAGGGGCACGATCTCGGTGGCGGCCATGACCGAAAAACTGCAGGTCAGTAGCAGCGTGGTGAGCAGGGTGCGTAGGGACATGTCCGTTTCTCCGCAAATCAAAGGTTTGATATTGCCAGTTTGTCGGCCCGGCGTGGTGCGAGTTGAATCACAGACAGCAAAACGCCCCGGCATCCGAGAATGGCGGGGCGTTTTTGGGGTGTTCATGATGTGCATTTGTGGCGAGGGGGCTTGCCCCCGTTGGTCGCATAGCGGCCCGAAGATTTTTAGGGCTGCTGCGCAGCCCAGCGGGGGCAAGCCCCCTCGCCACAGGGTATCAAGCCGAGTGACGCACCATGTCCACATGGGGAATCCCGGCTTCCAGGAATTCCTCACTGACCATGCTGAAACCCAAGCGCTCATAGAACGCCGTGGCCTGCACTTGCGCGCTCAGCATTTGCTGCTTCAGCCCGCGCTTCTCGGCTTCACCGATCACCGCTTGCATTAGCGCATCGCCAACCTTCAAGCCACGCCAGTCTTTGAGTACCGACACCCGGCCGATGTGGCCATCGGGCAACAGGCGGGCGGTGCCGATCGGAAAGTCGCCCTCGAAGGCCAGAAAATGCACCGCCGTGGCGTCATCGGCATCCCACTCCAGCTCAGGCGGAACGGATTGCTCGGCGACGAATACCGCTTCACGAATGCGCCGGATCTCGGCGTTGTCCTTTTGCCAGTCTGCGACACGTACGTGAATCTTATTCATCGGCAAACCCCAGGCTGCCCTGCTTGACCAGTTCGCACAGCAGGCCACGGCCGTCTTCGTCGTTCAGCCATGAGCCGAGGTTGTCGACATGCAGGGCATCGGCGGCACAGATCATTTTCAGCAGCTCGCGCAGTTTGCCTGGCAGGTAACGGCTCTGGCCGCTGGCGAACAGCAGCAGGTCATCGTCGACTTCCGACCAGGCCAGTCGTGCGCTCGGATTGCGGATCAGCACGGCGCCTTCTTCGAGCGCGCTGAGGAAGTCTTGCTCTTCGACTTCTTCCGGGCCGACCACCAGTTCCGGATAGCGCGGCTCGGTCATGAATTGGCCGAACCAAGTCAGCAGCAGGCGCTCGTCGCTCATGTGCTCGGCCAGCAGGCTTTTCAGGCGATCGAGGGCGTCGTGCTGGATCTGATGAGGATCGACCGCCGGCAGGGCGTCGGCGTCGGTGTAGCGCTCTTCGTCCGTCAGGAACTGGCTGAGGAAGTCGGTGAAGTGGGTCAACACTTCAGCGGCGCTCGGGGCGCGGAAGCCGACCGAGTAGGTCATGCAATCATCGACAGCCACACCAGAATGAGCCAGGCGCGGCGGCAGGTAGAGCATGTCGCCCGGTTCCAGCACCCACTCATCGGTGGCTTCGAAATCGGCGAGGATGCGCAGGTCGGCGTGTTGCAGCAGCGGGCTCTCGGAATCGCACATCTGGCCGATTTTCCAGTTGCGCTTGCCGTGGCCTTGCAGCAGGAACACGTCGTAGTTATCGAAGTGCGGACCGACGCTACCACCCGGGGCGGCGAAGCTGATCATCACGTCGTCGACGCGCCAGCTCGGCAGAAAACGGAAGTTTTCCAGCAGTTCGGCAACTTCCGGCACGAATTGGTCGACGGCTTGTACCAGCAGGGTCCATTCGCGTTCCGGCAGTTTGCTGAATTCGTCTTCGGCGAACGGGCCGCGGCGCAATTCCCAAGGTCGCTCGCCGTGCTCGATCACCAGGCGCGATTCGACTTCTTCTTCCAGCGCCAGGCCGGCCAGTTCGTCTGCGTCGATCGGACTTTCGAAATCAGGAATCGCCTGACGGATCAGCAGCGGTTTTTTCTGCCAGTAGTCGCGCAGGAATTCCCGTGCCGTGATGCCGCCCAGAAGTTGAAGAGGAATGTCAGGATTCATGTGTAACCTATTGAAAAAAAGCACTTTTCAGACGGGAATAAAAACGCCCGGCGCTGCCGGGCGTCTCAAACGGGTAGAGCGGTCGATCAGATGCGTTTGGCTTGTGCTACAGCGTTGCCGATGTAGTTGGCCGGGGTGAGCAGTTTCAGCTCAGCCTTGGCGGCAGCTGGCATGTCCAGGCCGTCGATGAAGGTTTGCAGCGCTTCAGGGCTGATGCCTTTGCCGCGAGTCAGCTCTTTGAGCTTCTCGTACGGGTTCTCGATGTTGTAGCGACGCATCACGGTCTGGATTGGCTCGGCCAATACTTCCCAGCACGCGTCCAGGTCAGCGGCAATCTTTTGCTCGTTGAGCTCCAGTTTGCTGATGCCCTTGAGGCTGGCTTCGTACGCGATCACGCTGTGGGCGAAGCCGACACCGAGGTTGCGCAGTACGGTGGAGTCGGTCAGGTCACGCTGCCAGCGGGAGATTGGCAGTTTGCTCGCCAGGTGCTGGAGCAGTGCGTTGGCGATGCCCAGGTTGCCTTCGGAGTTTTCGAAGTCGATCGGGTTGACCTTGTGCGGCATGGTCGAGGAACCGATTTCGCCAGCGATGGTGCGCTGTTTGAAATAACCCAGGGAGATGTAGCCCCAGATGTCGCGGTCGAAGTCGATCAGGATGGTGTTGAAGCGCGCGATCGCGTCGAACAGCTCGGCGATGTAGTCGTGCGGTTCGATCTGCGTGGTGTACGGGTTGAAGCCCAGGCCCAGCTCGTCTTCGATGAAGGCGCGGGCGTTGGCTTCCCAGTCGATCTCAGGGTAGGCCGACAGGTGAGCGTTGTAGTTGCCGACGGCGCCGTTGATCTTGCCCAGCAGCGGAACGGCGGCGACTTGAGCGATCTGACGCTCCAGGCGGTAAACCACGTTCGCCAGCTCTTTGCCCAAGGTAGTCGGCGATGCCGGTTGACCGTGGGTGCGCGACAGCATCGGCACATCAGCGAAGCGGATGGCCAGTTCGCGGATGGCGTTGGCGGTCTGGCGCATCAGCGGCAGCATTACGTCATCACGGCCTTCACGCAGCATCAGGGCGTGGGACAGGTTGTTGATGTCCTCGCTGGTGCAGGCAAAGTGGATGAACTCGCTGACCTTGGCCAGTTCCGGCAGCTTGGCCGCCTGCTCTTTGAGCAGGTATTCAATGGCTTTGACGTCGTGATTGGTGGTGCGCTCGATCTCTTTGACGCGCTCGGCGTGCTCCAGAGAGAAGTTTTCCGCCAGGGTGTTCAACACCGCGTTGGCTTCGGCGGAGAACGCCGGCACTTCGCTGATGGCAGGGTGAGCGGCCAGGCGCTGGAGCCAGCGCACTTCAACCAGAACGCGAGCACGGATCAAGCCGTATTCGCTGAAAATTGGGCGCAGGGCCTGGGTTTTGCCGGCGTAGCGGCCGTCAACAGGGGAAACCGCAGTGAGCGAAGAGAGCTGCATGGGGTGTTCTCGGACAGTCGGGCAACGAAATGGGGCGCGTATCATACATGAAAAAAATCCGCAGGTCCGTTGCCAACTGACCGGCGTATTACGCGTTACTGACTACAAAACGGTATTGCAGGCGCGGTTCAGCTGCTGCGCATCAGCGGGTAAAGCTCTTTAAGCAACTTGCGTCGGCTGATCACCAACTGCCAGCGATGACCGCCCAACTGCCGCCACAGGCGTGCCGAACGAATCCCGGCCAGCAACAGCGCGCGGATTTTCGAGGCATTGCTCGGTTGCTGCAGGTTACGCATGTCACCATGCACCTGAATCCGTTGGCGCAAGGTGCTCAGGGTGTCCTGGTACAGCGCACCGCAAGCGGCGATCACGTTTTCGTGAGCCGGGCCGAAGTGTTCGACCTGGGACTGAATCTGCGGCAGGCGCTTGCCGATTACGTCCAGCATGTCATTACGCTTGGCCAGTTGGCGCTCCAGCCCCAGCATCGCCAGGGCGTAGCGTAGCGGTTCGCGCTGAAGGGTGCTGGGGTCGCGTTCCAGGGCGCCGATCAAGGCGCGATAGCCTTCGCGCAAATTGATGTCGTCGCCGCCGTACACTTCCAGAGTGTCCTTAGGGTCGCGAATCAACAGGCTGCCAAGCATGCAAGTCAGGCCGGCTTCGTTGGTCTGGCCGGTTTTAGCGATCTTGTCGACCAGTACGGCGGCGAGAAACACGCCGCCCAGGGCCGTCAGTTGCTCCTGAGTCGGGCTCATGAACGCTGACCCTTGCTGGTCCAGGGCTCGGCGACTTCGATCACGCCGCCGCCGAGGCAGATTTCACCGTCGTAGAACACCACGGATTGACCTGGGGTGACCGCGCGTTGCGGGTCATCAAAGGTGGCGCGGTAGCCGGTGGCGGTCTTTTCCAGCGTGCAAGGCTGGTCGCTTTGGCGATAGCGCACTTTGGCGGTCAGCTTGCGCGGCTCGGTCAAATCGATCGGGTTGACCCAATAGATATCCGAGGCGAGCAGGGCGCGGGAGAACAGCCACGGGTGGTCATTGCCCTGGCCAACGATCAACTCGTTGTGTTCCAGGTCCTTGATCAGCACGTACCACGGCTCTTCACCGGCGTCTTTCAGGCCGCCGATGCCCAGGCCCTGGCGCTGGCCGATTGTGTGGTACATCAAGCCATGGTGGCGGCCGATGACTTCACCTTCGGTGGTTTTGATCTCGCCGGGCTGGGCTGGCAGGTATTGTTTGAGGAAATCGCTGAAGCGGCGCTCGCCGATAAAGCAAATCCCGGTGGAATCCTTTTTCTTCGCGGTGGCCAGGTCGTGTTTCTCGGCGATCGCGCGCACTTGCGGTTTTTCCAGCTCGCCGACCGGGAACAGCGTCTTGGCGATCTGTTCGCCGCCGACGGCGTGCAGGAAATAGCTCTGGTCCTTGTTCGGATCCAGGCCTTTGAGCAGTTCGGTGCGACCATCGATGTCGCGGCGACGCACGTAGTGGCCGGTGGCGATCAGGTCGGCGCCGAGCATCATGGCGTAGTCGAGGAACGCCTTGAACTTGATCTCTCGGTTGCACAGGATGTCCGGGTTCGGCGTGCGGCCGGCCTTGTATTCGGCCAGGAAGTGCTCGAACACGTTGTCCCAGTACTCGGCGGCGAAGTTGGCGGTGTGCAGCTTGATGCCAATCTTGTCGCAAACGGCCTGCGCGTCCGCCAGGTCATCCATGGCGGTGCAGTATTCCGTTCCATCGTCTTCTTCCCAGTTCTTCATGAACAGACCTTCCACCTCATAACCCTGCTCGATCAGCAGGAGAGCGGAAACGGAAGAGTCCACGCCGCCGGACATACCGACAATGACGCGCTTCTTTTGTGTGGCAGAAGGGGCTGGATCACGCATAGGGATTTAATGAGTGTCTTGAAAAAGGACGCGATTCTAGCAGGCTCAAGCCTGCAAGGCTAAAGAGAAGGGCGGATCAGCTCGAGGCTGAAGTGTTTACCGTCCAGATAATCATCAATGCAGCGGATGATCAGCTCACTGCGCCAGTTTGCGCGCTGTTGCAGCAGTTCGTCACGCGTTAGCCATTTCGCGCCGACAATACCGTCGTCCAATTGATAATCCGGGTGGTGCTGGACAGGTTTCGCGCTGAAGCAGACCCGCTGATAGGTCACGCCATTGCTCGGCGCAGTGTAGAGGTAAATACCTATGACACCGGTCGGCTCGACGTCCCAGCCAGTTTCTTCGAGGGTTTCGCGTACGGCGGCCTCGATCAGGGTTTCGTCCGGGTCCAGATGGCCGGCCGGCTGGTTGAGTACCGTTCGTCCGTGCTTGGATTCTTCGACCATCAGGAAGCGGCCGTTTTCTTCGACGATGGTGGCGACGGTGATGTGGGGTAACCAATCCATGAAGCTTCCTCGAGTTTTGAATATTGAAATAAGGTTCCTGTGGGAGCTGGCTTGTCGGATCGCCGCACCGCTGCGATTGCGGTGGGTCAGTCGAAATCAATGGTGAATGATAAACCGCTATCGCAGGCAAGCCAGCTCCCACAGGGTCGGGTTCTGACCGATAAGTATGTGTGAGCGCCAGAAACACAAACCCCGGCACATGGCCGGGGTTTGTGACGTTCCTTTACAACCTTAAACCAGCGCAGCGATCGCGGCGTTGAAGGTGTTGCTCGGGCGCATGGCCTTGCTGATCAGCTCGGCATTGGCGTGGTAGTAACCGCCGATGTCCACTGGCTTGCCCTGAACGGCATTGAGCTCGGCAACGATGGTTGCTTCGTTCGCGGTCAGGGTTTTGGCCAGCTCGCCGAACTGCGCTTGCAGTGCGGCGTCTTCGGTCTGGGCGGCCAGGGCCTGAGCCCAGTACAGCGCCAGGTAGAAGTGGCTGCCGCGGTTGTCGATGTTGCCGACTTTGCGCGATGGCGACTTGTTGTTGTCCAGGAACTGGCCAGTGGCCTGATCCAGGGTCTTGGCCAGCACCAGCGCTTTAGGGTTGTTGTAGGTAACACCCAAGTGCTCGAGGGAAGCAGCCAGGGCCAGGAACTCGCCCAGGGAATCCCAGCGCAGGAAGTTTTCTTCCAGCAGCTGTTGAACGTGCTTCGGTGCCGAACCGCCAGCGCCGGTTTCGAACAGACCGCCGCCGTTCATCAGCGGCACGATCGACAGCATCTTGGCGCTGGTGCCCAGTTCCATGATCGGGAACAGGTCGGTCAGGTAGTCGCGCAGTACGTTGCCGGTCACCGAAATGGTGTCCTTGCCTTCGCGAGTGCGTTGCAGGGTGAACTTCATCGCGTCGACTGGCGACATGATGCGGATGTCCAGACCGGAAGTGTCGTGATCCTTCAGGTAAGCCTGAACTTTCTCGATCACTACGCCATCGTGAGCGCGCATCGGGTCCAGCCAGAAAATCGCTGGAGTGCTGCTTGCGCGAGCGCGGTTGACGGCCAGTTTGACCCAGTCCTGGATCGGCGCGTCTTTGGTCTGACACATGCGGAAGATGTCGCCGGCTTCAACCGACTGCTCCAGCAGCAGGGTGCCTTTGCTGTCGGTGACACGAACAACGCCGTTGGCCTTGATCTGGAACGTCTTGTCGTGCGAGCCGTACTCTTCGGCTTTCTTCGCCATCAGGCCAACGTTTGGCACGCTGCCCATGGTGGTTGGATCGAAGGCGCCGTTTGCCTTGCAGTCTTCGATCACCGCCTGGTAGATGGTGGCGTAGCAGCGATCCGGGATCACGGCCTTGGTGTCGTGCAGCTGGCCGTCGGTGCCCCACATTTTGCCGGAGTCACGGATCATCGCCGGCATCGAGGCGTCGACGATGACGTCGCTCGGTACGTGCAGGTTGGTGATGCCTTTGTCGGAGTTGACCATGGCCAACGACGGACGAACGGCGTAGACCGCCTGGATGTCCGCTTCGATCTGCGCTTGTTGCTCTGCCGGAAGGGCTTTGATGCGAGCGTACAGGTCGCCGATGCCGTTGTTCAGGTTGAAGCCGATTTGCGCCAGCACGTCAGCGTGCTTGGCCAGTGCGTCTTTATAGAACTCGGCAACGATCTGACCGAACATGATCGGGTCGGAGACCTTCATCATGGTGGCTTTGAGGTGAACCGACAGCAGCACGCCTTTTGCTTTGGCGTCTTCGATCTCGGCTGCGATGAAGCTGCGCAGCGCGTTTTTGCTCATGACCGCGCAATCGAGGATCTCACCGGCTTGTACGGTGGTTTTTTCTTTCAGGACGGTGGCGGTGCCGTCTTGAGCGATCAGTTCGATTTTGACGGCGTCAGCGGCGTCGATCAGGGCAGCTTTTTCGCTGCCGTAGAAATCACCGGTGTTCATGTGAGCCACGTGGGACTTGGAGTCCTTGGCCCAGGCGCCCATTTTGTGCGGGTGCTTGCGTGCGTAGTTCTTGACCGACAGCGGTGCGCGACGATCGGAGTTGCCTTCGCGCAGAACCGGGTTTACGGCGCTGCCCTTGATTTTGTCGTAGCGGGCCTTGGCTTCTTTGTCGGCGTCGCTGGTGACGGTTTCCGGGTAGTCCGGCAGTGCATAGCCCTGGGCTTGCAGCTCTTTGATCGCGGCCTGCAGTTGCGGAACCGAAGCGCTGATGTTCGGCAGCTTGATGATGTTGGCTTCAGGTGTAACGGCCAGGTCGCCCAGTTCGGCGAGGTGGTCGGCTACCGCTTTGTCACCCAATTGCTCGGGGAAGCTGGCCAGAATGCGCCCTGCAAGAGAGATATCGCGGGTTTCAACGGCGATATCAGCGGAGGCGGTGAAGGCCTCTACGATAGGCAACAGTGAATAGGTGGCGAGGGCTGGGGCTTCGTCGGTGAAGGTATAGATGATCTTCGAGCGGGTGGGCATATTCGGATTAACTCTCTCTTCTTTGCTAAAGCGTGCACAGAAACTCGAGGGGCGCCGGGTAAGCGCGTTCGTTCAAAGTCATCCATGAGCCGAATGTCGAGGTTCTTTGCGGTGATGTTGGGTGCATCGGTCGAGCGTCAAGCGGGTGGACTGCGATAGCAATCCTGCTTTTTCGGGCCCAGAGTCTCGGCTACATTTCCAGTGGCAGAGAGGTCGGCCGTCGTGACTCTGTGGTCAGCGGCGGCATTATACATAGGTAGCTGGCAATCTGCCGATGGTTCATATGCAACGATTCTCGTCCATTGGTCTAAAGGTCGCAGGCGAGCTTGGGGCGTAGCCTCGTATGGTGTGCTTGAGTTTGGCGCTTTTCCCTTTGCTTTCAGGCTTGTACGTCACGAACTGCGCAGCTTTGCGGCAGATGGGCGGAACATAGGGTTTGCGCGCCGATTTAACTGGGGTACGCTCGGACGAAGCCAGATGTTCAATCCAAACAATGGAGTTCAGCATGGGATACAAGAAGATTCAGGTTCCAGCCGTCGGCGAAAAAATTACCGTCAACGCGGACCATTCTCTCAATGTTCCTAACAACCCGATCATTCCCTTCATCGAAGGCGATGGTATTGGCGTTGATATCAGCCCGGTCATGATCAAGGTTGTCGATGCTGCTGTTAAGAAGGCTTACGGCGGCGAGCGCAAAATTTCCTGGATGGAAGTCTACGCCGGGGAGAAAGCGACTCAGGTTTACGATCAGGACACCTGGCTGCCTCAGGAAACCCTGGACGCGGTCAAGGATTATGTGGTTTCCATCAAGGGGCCTCTGACTACCCCGGTTGGCGGTGGCATCCGCTCCCTGAACGTGGCGCTGCGCCAGCAACTCGACCTGTATGTGTGCCTGCGCCCGGTGCGCTGGTTCGAAGGCGTGCCGAGCCCGGTCAAGAAGCCAGGCGACGTCGACATGACCATCTTCCGCGAAAACTCGGAAGACATTTATGCCGGTATCGAATGGAAGGCCGGTTCGCCGGAAGCGACCAAGGTCATCAAGTTCCTTAAAGAAGAAATGGGCGTCACCAAGATCCGTTTCGACGAAAACTGCGGTATCGGCGTCAAGCCGGTCTCCCTGGAAGGCACCAAGCGTCTGGCGCGCAAGGCCCTGCAGTATGTGGTCGACAATGATCGCGATTCGCTGACCATCGTGCACAAAGGCAACATCATGAAGTTCACCGAAGGTGCCTTCAAGGAATGGGCCTACGAAGTGGCCGCCGAAGAGTTCGGCGCGACCCTGCTCGATGGCGGTCCGTGGATGCAGTTCAAGAACCCGAAAACCGGCAAGAATGTCATCGTCAAGGACGCCATCGCCGACGCCATGCTCCAGCAGGTCCTGCTGCGCCCGGCCGAGTACGATGTGATCGCGACCCTGAACCTCAACGGTGACTACCTCTCTGACGCCCTGGCGGCGGAAGTGGGCGGTATCGGTATCGCGCCGGGTGCGAACCTGTCCGACACCGTGGCCATGTTCGAAGCCACCCACGGCACCGCGCCAAAGTACGCCGGCAAGGATCAGGTCAACCCGGGCTCGTTGATCCTGTCCGCTGAAATGATGTTGCGTCACATGGGCTGGACCGAAGCGGCCGACTTGATCATCAAAGGCACCAATGGTGCGATTTCCGCTAAAACCGTGACTTATGACTTCGAACGCCTGATGGAGGGCGCGAAACTGCTGTCGTCTTCCGCGTTTGGTGATGCGCTCATCTCGCATATGTAAACCGATCGGCACAAAAAAACCGCCTTTTGGCGGTTTTTTATGACTGGATGACGGGTTGCGTCAGCTCGACACTGTTTCTTGCTGGATGGCAGCTGCGGTCTGTCCGATTGGGGAGGTGGCAGGCGCGATCTTTATCGCATGCAGCCCTTTGGGGCCCTGAATGATCTCGAATCTAACGATTTGCCCGGCCTTGAGGGTCTTGTAGCCATCCATCTCGATGGCCGAATAGTGGGCAAAGAAATCGATTTCTTTTCCGGTCTCGTCATGACCTTCTCTGGCGTCGGTATTAATGAAGCCGAACCCCTTGGCATTGTTGAACCATTTCACCTTACCAACTGACATACCCATATCCCTCTGCAACAGACTCCATCACTGGAGTATCATCCAGTTCATCCGCAGTCTAATCTTGCAAATAGGATTGACTCCGCGGACCTTTTTTACCCACTGTGGGCTCTATTGGTTGTAACACCGTTTTCCCGATAGTCAAGGTGACCGGGTAGTCGGAGTTGAAATCGTCGATGGGCGCCCCCACCACTGTATTTGCACAACTGACGAACCTTTCTTTCCATGCATGCAATCAGCCAGATTCGACTAACATTCAATCAGGATCGCCCTGATTTACACGACGACGATTCCGCAGGCATTGCTGTTCAGGAGGCTAAGCCTGCTTTACAGGCGCCGCCTATGTACAAGGTGGTTTTGTTCAACGATGACTACACACCGATGGATTTCGTCGTCGAAGTGCTCGAGGTGTTTTTTAACCTGAATCGCGAGCTGGCGACCAAGGTCATGCTGGCCGTTCATACAGAAGGACGGGCAGTATGTGGAGTGTTTACCCGCGACATTGCGGAGACCAAGGCCATGCAGGTCAACCAGTACGCCAGGGAAAGCCAGCATCCGCTACTCTGTGAAATCGAGAAGGACGGTTAATCGCCGACCACTTGGGTATGAGGTGAAGCTATGTTAAACCGCGAGCTCGAAGTCACCCTCAATCTAGCCTTCAAGGAGGCTCGTTCGAAGCGTCATGAATTCATGACCGTCGAACACCTGCTGCTGGCCCTATTGGATAATGAGGCTGCCGCCACCGTTTTGCGTGCCTGCGGCGCAAACCTCGACAAACTCAAGCATGATCTGCAGGAGTTCATCGACTCCACCACGCCATTGATCCCCTTGCATGACGAGGATCGTGAAACCCAGCCAACCCTGGGCTTCCAGCGTGTACTGCAACGTGCTGTCTTTCACGTACAGAGCTCGGGCAAACGCGAAGTGACTGGCGCCAACGTGCTGGTCGCGATCTTCAGTGAGCAAGAGAGTCAGGCCGTGTTTCTGCTGAAACAGCAGAGCGTTGCGCGTATCGATGTCGTCAACTACATCGCCCACGGCATCTCCAAGGTGCCAGGGCATGGCGATCACTCTGAAGGTGAACAAGATATGCAGGACGACGAGGGCGGTGAGTCTTCTTCTTCAGGCAATCCTCTGGATGCTTATGCCAGCAACCTCAACGAACTCGCGCGCCAGGGCCGTATCGATCCATTGGTCGGTCGTGAGCTCGAAGTCGAGCGCGTCGCGCAGATCCTGGCGCGTCGTCGCAAAAACAACCCATTGCTGGTGGGCGAGGCAGGCGTGGGTAAAACCGCGATTGCCGAAGGCCTGGCCAAGCGCATTGTCGACAACCAAGTCCCGGACCTGCTGGCCAACAGCGTGGTGTACTCCCTCGATCTGGGGGCCTTGCTGGCCGGAACCAAATACCGCGGCGATTTCGAGAAGCGCTTCAAGGCGTTGCTCAATGAGCTGAAAAAACGTCCGCAGGCGATCCTGTTCATCGACGAGATCCACACCATTATCGGGGCGGGTGCTGCGTCCGGTGGCGTCATGGATGCTTCGAACCTGCTCAAGCCACTGCTGTCGTCGGGCGATATCCGTTGCATCGGTTCGACCACGTTCCAGGAATTCCGCGGGATCTTCGAGAAGGACCGTGCTTTGGCCCGGCGCTTCCAGAAGGTCGATGTGTCGGAACCTTCGGTGGAAGACACCATCGGTATCCTGCGCGGTCTGAAAGGGCGTTTCGAGCTCCATCACAATATCGAATACAGTGATGAAGCCCTGCGCGCCGCTGCCGAACTGGCCTCGCGTTACATCAATGACCGGCACATGCCGGACAAGGCCATCGACGTCATCGACGAGGCGGGTGCCTACCAGCGTCTGCAGCCGATCGAGAAACGCGTGAAGCGCATCGAAGTGCCTCAGGTCGAGGATATCGTTGCGAAAATCGCGCGGATTCCGCCAAAACACGTCACCAGTTCCGACAAAGAGCTGCTGCGTAACCTTGAGCGTGACCTGAAGCTCACGGTGTTCGGCCAGGATGCGGCGATCGACTCACTGTCGACCGCGATCAAACTGTCCCGTGCCGGCCTCAAATCGCCTGACAAGCCCGTCGGTTCGTTCCTGTTCGCAGGCCCGACCGGCGTCGGTAAAACCGAAGCTGCACGGCAACTGGCCAAGGCGTTGGGGGTCGAGCTGGTTCGCTTCGACATGTCCGAGTACATGGAGCGCCACACCGTATCGCGTCTGATCGGTGCGCCTCCAGGCTATGTCGGGTTCGACCAGGGCGGTCTGCTGACCGAAGCCATCACTAAGCAACCTCACTGCGTGCTGTTGCTCGATGAGATCGAGAAGGCGCATCCGGAAGTCTTCAACCTGCTGTTGCAGGTCATGGATCACGGTACGCTGACCGATAACAACGGGCGCAAGGCGGACTTCCGTAACGTGATCGTCATCATGACGACCAACGCCGGTGCCGAAACCGCAGCGCGTGCTTCGATCGGTTTCACCTATCAGGACCACTCGTCCGATGCGATGGAAGTGATCAAGAAGAGCTTCACGCCAGAGTTCCGCAACCGTCTGGACACCATTATCCAGTTTGGTCGCCTCAGTCATGAGGTCATCAAAAGCGTGGTGGACAAGTTCCTTACCGAGCTTCAGGCGCAACTGGAAGACAAGCGAGTGCAGTTGGAAGTCACCGATGCTGCGCGTAGTTGGCTGGCAGAGAGTGGCTACGATACAGCGATGGGGGCTCGACCAATGGCGCGTTTGATTCAGGACAAGATCAAGCGTCCGCTGGCGGAAGAGATTCTCTTTGGCGAACTGGCCGACCATGGCGGTGTGGTTCACATCGATCTCAAGGATGGTGAACTGACCTTCGAGTTCGAGACCACGGCTGAAATGGCCTGACGTTAACCGCAACAAAGCAAAAGGCGCCGAAAGGCGCCTTTTTGCTGTCTGATCGATTTCAAGCGATAAACACCAAGCCCTGTGGGAGCTGGCTTGCCCGCGAAGGCGGCGGCACCATCGCTATCGCGGGCAAGCCTGCTCCCACAGGATCTGTGCAACGGCTCGAAATGTGGCAACTAATTCACGCGCAAACAAAAACGCCCGGCATAGCCGGGCGTTTTGTATTGACTTGATTAGCGAGCGCGGTAGGTGATGCGCCCTTTGCTCAAGTCATAGGGCGTCAGCTCGACGCGCACTTTGTCGCCGGTAAGAATACGAATGTAGTTCTTGCGCATCTTGCCGGAGATATGCGCGGTTACGACGTGCCCATTTTCCAACTCCACACGAAACATGGTGTTGGGCAGGGTGTCGACGACAGTGCCTTCCATTTCGAAGCTGTCTTCTTTCGACATGCAGTAAAGCCCTCGGTGTCCAATGAATGGCCCGGTGCAACTGCGCCAGGCAAAAGCGGCGTGCATTGTGCCCGAAAAGAGGGGTTTAAGCCAAGGGGTTCTAGTTCAGGATGACCCAACGTTGATTAATCAGCAGTTCGATGGGGCGATATTGGGTCTTGTAGCTCATTTTTTTGCAGTTCTTGATCCAGTAGCCGAGATAGACCGCTTCCAGCTCCAGGCGCCGGGCTTCGGCAATCTGCCAGAGAATCGCGTAACGACCCAGGCTGCGACGCTCCTCGTTGGGCTCGTAGAAGGTGTAGACCGCTGACAGACCGTTGGGCAGCAAGTCGGTGACGGCCACCGCCACCAGTCGGCCTTCGAGACGAAATTCGTAGAAGCGGGAGAACGGCAGGTCACGGACCAGGAAGGTCGAGAACTGGTCACGACTCGGCGGATACATATCGCCGTCGGCATGGCGTTGTTCGATGTAGCGCTGATAGAGGTCGAAATACTCTTCGCTGAACTTTGGCCGGGCCGGGCGTACCTGCAAGTCGGCATTGCGTTTGAGAATGCGTTTCTGCTGACGGTTGGGGGTAAATTGCGCCACAGGAATGCGCGCCGGTACGCAGGCATTGCAGTTCTGGCAATGCGGCCGGTAGAGATGATCGCCACTGCGACGAAAGCCCATTTCCGACAGATCTGCGTAGACATGCACATCCATGGGCTGACTAGGATCGAGGAACAGCGTAGTGGCCTGCTCCTCGGGCAGATAACTGCAAGAGTGGGGCTGAGTGGCATAGAACTTCAAACGCGCCAACTCGGTCATGATCAACCCTCGGGATAAACTTTTGATAAGGGGGCGTTCTCAATCAGTCTCCCCGCATTAAGTGTAAGCCACACGCGCCAATGTCGCTCAGCAAACCCAGGTGGCACGACTGGGTTGATCCAGGTGCCGCGCAAGGTAGCCGGCAAACTCGCTGCGGGGAATCGCTCGGGCGCCCAGGCTGTGCAGATGATCGGTAGGCATCTGGCAGTCAATCAGCGCAAAACCTGAGTCTTTCAGATGTCGCACCAGTGTGGAAAAGCCATATTTAGAGGCGTTGTCGGCGCGACTGAACATCGACTCGCCGAAAAACAGCTGCCCCATCGCCAGGCCGTAGAGCCCGCCGACCAGCACGCCATCGTCCCAGACTTCCACCGAATGGGCGTAGCCGCGTCGGTGCAGTTCGACGTAGGCGTCCTGCATCGCTTGGGTGATCCAGGTGCCGTCGGCGTACTCACGCGGCGCGGCACAGGCGCGGATGACCGAGACAAAATCCCGATCGAAGGTCACTTGATAGCGTTGTTGGCGCAGCAGTTTGTTCAGGCTGCGGGAGACATGCAGTTCGTCGGGAAACAGTACCGTGCGCGGATCCGGCGACCACCAGAGAATCGGTTGGCCTTCCGAGAACCACGGAAAACAGCCATGGCGATACGCCTGAATCAGGCGGTCGGCAGACAGATCGCCGCCCGCGGCCAGCAACCCGTTGGGGTCGCGCATGGCTTTTTCCAGTGGTGGAAAGGTCAGGGTGTTGCGTTGTAACCAAGTCAGCATGGCATCCGGGCTTGCAGAAGGGGAGGGCGGTGGCGGGTCGGTGAGCCCGCCTGATAGAAGGTTAACCGTCAAACACCGGGAATGTCATCGAGATACTTTTCGGCGTCCAGTGCGGCCATGCAACCGGCCCCGGCGGATGTCACCGCTTGGCGGTAAACGTGGTCGGCTACATCGCCTGCCGCGAACACGCCCTGGATAGCGGTGGCGGTGGCGTCGCCTTCGCTGCCGCCCTTGACCAGCAGGTAGCCGTTGCGCATCTGCAGCTGGCCCTGGAACAGGTCGGTGTTGGGTTTGTGGCCGATGGCGATGAACACGCCGGCCAGTGACAGTTCAGCGGTTTCGCCGGTATGGCTGTGACGCAGGCGGGCGCCGGTCACGCCGCTGGCGTCACCCAGTATTTCGTCCAGGTTCTGGTTCCAGTGCAGGCGGATATTGCCGTTGGCGGCTTTTTCGAAGAGCTTGTCCTGCAGGATCTTCTCCGAACGCAGTTTGTCGCGACGGTGAATTAGATGAACCTCCTTGGCGATATTCGACAAGTACAGGGCTTCTTCGACCGCGGTGTTGCCGCCGCCGACCACCGCGACCACCTGGTTGCGATAGAAGAAACCATCGCAGGTGGCGCAGGCCGAAACCCCTTTGCCGGCAAAGGCTTCTTCCGATGGCAGCCCCAGGTATTGGGCCGAAGCGCCGGTGGCGATAATCAGCGCATCGCAGGTGTAGGTGCCGCTGTCGCCGATGAGCTCGAACGGGCGCTGTTGCAACTTGGCGGTATGGATGTGGTCGTAAACGATCTCGGTGTCGAAGCGTTCGGCGTGTTTCTGCATGCGTTCCATCAGCACCGGCCCGGTCAGGCCTTCGACGTCGCCGGGCCAGTTGTCGACTTCGACGGTGGTGGTCAGCTGGCCACCGGCCTGTATGCCGGTAATGACAACGGGTTTGAGGTTGGCGCGAGCGGCATAAACGGCTGCGCTGTAACCGGCAGGGCCGGAACCCAGAATGATCAGGCGGGAATGCTTCGCTTCACTCATAAAAACACCTCATAAGCCTTTGTCACAAAAGAGAATGCATGCTCAAATTGGACGGCGCGTATTGTGCTGTTGGCTATGCTGGAGCCAAGGGTCTCAAGCATGGCATTGGGCGAACAAACCCGTACAATGCCCGCTTGTAACAGTGTTTGTATCAAAAAAGCGCTGCGTGCCGTATTTCGAAAAGCCGGGGCACAGTGTTAAAAGTAGTCCCGGTTGGGACTGTTAACTTTTTTACCTGCCTGGATTGGGCAGTTTTTATAGTCATTCAACAGATGGACGCGCCAAGGGCGCAGGAAAAGAAGCGTTTTGAAGAAATCCACCGCAGCACCTAAAACAGTCGTTCCGCTCTGGCGCCAGCAATTGCACTACCGGCTCAAGGAAGGTGCATTGATCGCCATCGGCGCCTTGTGCCTGTTCCTGATGATGGCCTTGTTGACCTATGGCAAGGACGATCCGGGCTGGAGCCATAACAGCAAGATCGACGATGTACAGAACTTCGGCGGGCCTGCCGGCTCTTACAGCGCTGACATCCTGTTCATGGTCCTGGGTTACTTCGCCTACATTTTCCCGCTATTGCTGGCGATCAAGGCCTATCAGATCTTCCGTCAACGCCATGAGCCATGGCAGTGGAGCGGCTGGCTGTTCTCCTGGCGCCTGATCGGCCTGGTGTTTCTGGTGCTGTCGGGCGCGGCGCTGGCCCATATCCATTTTCATGCGGCGACCGGTCTGCCGGCCGGCGCGGGCGGCGCTTTGGGTGAAAGCCTCGGCGATCTGGCGAAGAATGCACTGAACATTCAGGGCAGCACGCTGCTGTTCATTGCGCTGTTCCTGTTCGGCCTGACGGTATTCACCGACCTGTCGTGGTTCAAAGTGATGGACGTCACCGGCAAGATCACCCTCGATTTGTTCGAATTGTTTCAGGGCGCGGCCAATCGCTGGTGGGCGGCCCGTACCGAACGCAAGCAACTGGTCGCCCAGTTGCGTGAAGTCGACGATCGTGTACATGACGTAGTAGCGCCCACCGTTACCGACAAACGCGAGCAGGCCAAGGTCAAGGAGCGCCTGATCGAGCGCGAGCAGGCCCTGAGCAAGCACATGTCTGAACGCGAGAAACAGGTGCCGCCGGTGATTGCCCCGGCTCCGCCCAAACCCGCAGCGCCCAGCAAGCGCGTGGAAAAAGAGAAGCAGGCGCCGTTGTTCGTCGACAGCGCCGTGGAAGGCACTTTGCCGCCGATCTCGATTCTCGACCCTGCGGAAAAGAAACAACTCAATTATTCGCCTGAATCCCTGGCGGCCGTCGGCCACTTGCTGGAAATCAAGCTCAAGGAATTCGGCGTCGAAGTCTCGGTGGATTCGATTCACCCAGGCCCGGTCATTACCCGTTACGAAATCCAGCCAGCGGCCGGCGTCAAAGTCAGCCGTATCTCCAACCTGGCGAAAGACCTGGCCCGTTCCCTGGCCGTGACCAGCGTGCGCGTGGTGGAAGTGATTCCGGGCAAGACCACGGTCGGTATCGAGATCCCTAATGAAGACCGGCAGATCGTGCGGTTCTCCGAGGTGCTCTCGACCCCTGAGTACGACAACTTCAAGTCCCCGGTGACCCTGGCCCTGGGTCATGACATCGGCGGCAAACCGGTCATCACTGACCTTGCGAAAATGCCCCACTTGCTGGTGGCCGGTACGACCGGTTCCGGTAAGTCGGTGGGTGTGAACGCGATGATCCTGTCGATTCTGTTCAAGTCTGGCCCGGAAGACGCCAAGCTGATCATGATCGACCCGAAAATGCTCGAGCTGTCGATCTACGAAGGCATTCCGCACCTGCTGTGCCCGGTGGTCACCGACATGAAGGACGCCGCCAACGCCTTGCGCTGGAGCGTCGCCGAGATGGAACGGCGCTACAAACTGATGGCGAAGATGGGCGTGCGTAACCTGTCGGGCTTCAACGCCAAGGTCAAGGAAGCCCAGGACGCGGGCGAGCCGTTGAGCGATCCGCTGTACAAGCGCGAAAGCATCCATGACGAAGCGCCTCTGCTGCAAAAACTGCCGACCATCGTCGTGGTCGTGGACGAATTCGCCGACATGATGATGATCGTCGGCAAGAAGGTTGAAGAGCTGATCGCCCGTATCGCCCAGAAGGCACGTGCGGCGGGCATCCACTTGATTCTCGCGACCCAGCGTCCGTCGGTGGACGTGATCACCGGTCTGATCAAGGCGAACATCCCGACCCGTATGGCGTTCCAGGTGTCGAGCAAGATCGATTCGCGCACCATCATCGACCAGGGCGGCGCCGAGCAACTGCTTGGTCACGGTGATATGTTGTACATGCCGCCGGGCACCAGCCTGCCGATTCGTGTTCACGGCGCGTTCGTGTCCGATGACGAGGTGCACCGGGTGGTTGAAGCCTGGAAACTGCGCGGCGCGCCGGAATACAACGATGACATCCTCGCCGGTGTCGAAGAGGCCGGTAGCGGCTTTGAAAACGGCGGCGGTGGCGGTGAAGATGATGCCGAAACCGATGCGCTCTACGACGAAGCGGTGCAGTTCGTCCTGGAAAGCCGTCGTGCATCCATCTCTGCAGTTCAGCGCAAGCTGAAAATCGGCTACAACCGCGCGGCGCGCATGATCGAAGCCATGGAAATGGCCGGGGTCGTAACGTCCATGAACACCAACGGTTCGCGTGAAGTCCTGGCCCCTGGGCCGGTGCGCGACTGATCCGGCTTTGAAAGGGGCGGCGTCTTGAGGCGCCGCCCGCACTCCCACGAATGTTTATGAGGACTCCCATGCGTCTTATCCGCATGCTGTTGCTGCCGGTACTGGCTCTGACCACGCTCTCGGCCCACGCCGACGACAAGGACGTGGCGCGTCTGACTCAACTGCTGGAAAAATCCCAGACCCTGAGCGCGCGTTTTTCCCAGCTGACCCTCGATGGCAGCGGCACTCAGTTACAAGAGACAGCGGGGGAAATGTCCTTGCAGCGCCCGGGCCTGTTCTACTGGCACACCAACGCGCCGGCCGAGCTAACCATGGTATCGGACGGTAAGAAAGTGACCCTGTGGGACCCGGATCTGGAACAGGCCACCATCAAGAATCTCGATCAGCGTCTGACCCAGACCCCGGCGTTGTTGCTGTCCGGTGATGTATCGAAGATCAGCCAGAGCTTTGACATCAGCGCCAAGGAAGCTGGTGGCGTGATCGACTTCACCCTGAAGCCGAAAACCAAGGACACCCTGTTCGACAGCCTGCGCCTGTCGTTCCGCAATGGTCTGGTCAATGATATGCAGATGATCGACAGCGTCGGCCAGCGCACCAATATCCTGTTCACCGGTGTGAAGGCCAATGAGCCGATCCCGGCGTCCAAGTTCAAGTTCGACATCCCCAAGGGTGCCGACGTGATCCAGGAATAAAGAGCAGAACATAGAACCTGTGGGAGCGGGCTTGCCCGCGATGGGGGCATTGCATTCAATATCAATGTTGACTGACCCGACGCCATCGCGGGCAAGCCCGCTCCCACAGGAACCGCGCTGTTCAATCCTTAACTGATCGGCATCAGGACCCAGTGAGGTTTCATAAGTAGTGATGGACCTGTTTCGAAGTGCCCCGATCGCTCAACCTTTGGCAGCACGCCTGCGTGCGGCCAATCTGGACGAGTACGTCGGTCAGGAACACCTGCTCGCTCGCGGCAAGCCTTTGCGCGAAGCCCTGGAGCAGGGTGCCCTGCACTCGATGATCTTCTGGGGGCCGCCGGGCGTGGGTAAAACCACCCTGGCGCGGCTGCTGGCGGAAGTCTCGGATGCGCACTTCGAAACGGTTTCGGCGGTGCTGGCCGGGGTCAAAGAGATTCGTCAAGCGGTGGAAATCGCCAAGCAGCAGGCCGGGCAGTACGGTAAACGCACCATCCTGTTCGTCGACGAAGTGCATCGCTTCAACAAGTCCCAGCAGGATGCGTTCCTGCCGTACGTTGAAGACGGCACGCTGATTTTCATCGGTGCGACCACGGAAAACCCCTCGTTCGAACTCAATAACGCGCTGCTGTCCCGGGCACGCGTCTATGTGCTCAAAAGCCTCGACGAAGCCGCCCTGCGCAAACTGGTGCATCGCGCGCTGACCGAAGAGCGCGGGTTGGGCAAGCGGCAACTGACCCTCAGCGATGAAGGCTTTCAGATGCTGCTGTCGGCCGCCGATGGCGATGGCCGGCGTCTGCTCAATCTGCTGGAAAACGCCTCGGACCTGGCCGAAGACAACAGCGAAATCGGCGTCGACCTGCTGCAGAGCCTGCTCGGTGACACCCGTCGGCGTTTCGACAAAGGCGGCGAAGCCTTCTACGACCAGATCTCCGCGCTGCATAAATCGGTGCGCGGTTCCAACCCCGATGGCGCGCTGTACTGGTTCGCGCGAATGATTGACGGCGGCTGCGACCCGCTGTACCTGGCCCGGCGCGTGGTGCGCATGGCCAGCGAAGACATCGGTAACGCCGACCCTCGCGCCCTGAGCTTGTGCCTGGCCGCGTGGGAAGTGCAGGAGCGCCTCGGCAGCCCCGAAGGCGAATTGGCAGTGGCCCAGGCCATTACGTATCTGGCTTGCGCACCGAAAAGCAACGCGGTGTACATGGGCTTCAAGGCCGCGATGCGCAGCGCCACCGAACACGGTTCGCTGGAAGTGCCGCTGCACCTGCGCAACGCGCCGACCAAGTTGATGAAGCAATTGGGCTATGGCGACGAATACCGCTATGCCCACGATGAACCGGATGCCTACGCCGCGGGCGAAGATTACTTCCCGCAGGAGCTGGAGCCACAACGTTTCTATCAACCGGTGCCCCGTGGCCTGGAGTTGAAGATCGGCGAAAAGCTCAACCACCTCGCGCAGCTTGATCGTCTAAGCCCCCGACAGCGGAGAAAATAGTGATTCCCTTGATTGTTGCGGTTTCCGTCGGCGGTGTCGCCGGTACGCTGTTGCGCTTCGCCACCGGTAACTGGATCAACGCGAATTGGCCGCGGCACTTCTATACCGCGACGCTGGCCGTTAATATCGTGGGCTGTTTGCTGATCGGCGTTCTATACGGCCTGTTTTTGATTCGCCCGGAGGTATCGTTTGCGGTACGCGCGGGGCTGATCGTCGGCTTCCTCGGGGGGCTGACGACTTTTTCATCCTTTTCACTGGATACGGTGCGCCTGCTGGAAACCGGGCAAGTGCCGCTGGCCCTGGGCTATGCGGCCATCAGCGTATTCGGCGGGCTGCTCGCCACCTGGGCTGGCCTGTCCTTGACCAAACTTTGATAACGAGAAACCGACATGCTCGATTCCAAACTGTTACGTAGCAACCTTCAGGACGTAGCGGACCGCCTGGCATCCCGTGGCTTTGCCCTGGATGTCGTGCGCATCGAAGCGCTGGAAGAACAGCGCAAGACCGTCCAGACCCGCACCGAAGCTCTGCAGGCCGAACGTAACGCGCGCTCCAAATCCATTGGGCAGGCCAAGCAGCGCAGCGAAGACATCGCGCCGCTGATGGCGGACGTCGAGCGCATGGCGGGCGAGTTGAGTGCCGGTAAAGTCGAGCTGGACGCGATCCAGACCGAGCTGGATTCGATCCTGCTCGGCATCCCGAACCTGCCGCACGAATCGGTGCCGGTTGGCGATGACGAAGAAGGCAACGTTGAAGTGCGCCGTTGGGGCACACCGAAAACTTTCGACTTCCCGGTTCAGGACCACGTGGCTCTGGGCGAGAAGTTCGGCTGGCTGGACTTCGAAACCGCCGCCAAGCTGTCCGGCGCCCGTTTCGCCCTGCTGCGCGGCCCGATTGCTCGCCTGCACCGTGCGCTGGCGCAGTTCATGATCAACCTGCACGTCAACGAACACGGTTACGAAGAGGCTTACACGCCTTATCTGGTACAAGCGCCGGCCCTGCAAGGCACCGGTCAGTTGCCGAAATTCGAAGAAGACCTGTTCAAGATCAGCCGCGACGGCGAAGCCGATCTGTACCTGATCCCGACCGCTGAAGTGTCGCTGACCAACATTGTGTCCGGCGAAATCGTCGATCCGAAACTGCTGCCGATCAAGTTCGTGGCGCACACGCCGTGCTTCCGCAGCGAGGCTGGCGCGTCGGGTCGTGACACTCGCGGGATGATCCGTCAGCACCAGTTCGACAAGGTCGAGATGGTCCAGATCGTTGAGCCGTCGACCTCGATGCAAGCGCTGGAAAACCTGACCGCCAACGCCGAGAAAGTCCTGCAACTGCTGGAGCTGCCATACCGCACCCTGGCGCTGTGCACCGGCGACATGGGCTTCAGCGCGGTCAAGACCTACGACCTGGAAGTGTGGATTCCAAGCCAGGACAAGTACCGCGAGATTTCGTCGTGCTCCAACTGTGGCGACTTCCAGGCCCGCCGCATGCAAGCGCGTTTCCGCAACCCGGAAACCGGCAAGCCTGAGCTGGTGCACACCCTGAACGGTTCCGGCCTGGCGGTCGGTCGTACCCTGGTGGCGGTGCTTGAGAACTATCAGCAGGCCGACGGTTCGATCCGTGTGCCTGAGGTGCTCAAGCCGTACATGGGTGGCCTTGAGGTCATCGGCTAAATGGACTATCTGCCGCTGTTTCATAACCTTCGCGGCAGTCGTGTGTTGGTCGTCGGCGGGGGGGAGATTGCCTTGCGCAAATCCCGCCTGCTGGCCGAAGCCGGTGCGCTGCTGCGGGTGGTCGCACCTGAAATCGAACCGCAGTTGCGTGAGCTGGTGGCCAGCAGCGGTGGCGAGTGCCTAGTGCGGGGCTACGTCGAAGCGGATCTGGACGGTTGCGGGCTGATTATCGCCGCCACCGACGACGAACCGCTGAATGCGCAAGTTTCCGCCGATGCCCATCGGCGTTGCGTGCCGGTCAATGTGGTGGACGCGCCGGCGCTGTGCAGCGTGATCTTCCCGGCGATCGTCGACCGTTCGCCGCTGATCATCGCGGTGTCCAGTGGCGGTGATGCACCGGTGCTGGCGCGGTTGATTCGCGCCAAGCTGGAAACCTGGATTCCTTCCACTTACGGTCAACTGGCCGGTCTGGCGGCGCGGTTCCGCAACCAGGTCAAAGGCCTGTTTCCGGATGTGCAGCAGCGTCGGGCGTTCTGGGAGGATGTATTCCAGGGACCGATTGCCGACCGGCAACTGGCCGGGCAGGGCGCCGAAGCCGAGCGCTTGATGCTGGCGAAAATCAATGGCGAAGCACCTGTAGCCACCGGCGAGGTTTATCTGGTGGGCGCGGGGCCGGGTGATCCCGACCTGTTGACCTTCCGCGCCTTGCGCTTGATGCAGCAAGCCGACGTGGTGCTGTACGACCGTCTGGTGGCGCCGGCGATTCTGGATTTGTGCCGTCGCGATGCCGAGCGGGTCTACGTCGGCAAGCGCCGCGCCGATCACGCCGTGCCTCAGGAACAGATCAACCAGCATCTGGTGGATCTGGCCAAGGCCGGCAAGCGCGTGGTGCGCTTGAAGGGGGGCGATCCGTTCATATTCGGACGGGGTGGTGAAGAGATCGAAGAACTGGCGGCCCATGGCATCCCGTTCCAGGTCGTGCCGGGCATTACTGCCGCCAGCGGCTGCGCGGCGTATGCCGGGATTCCGCTGACTCACCGCGATTACGCGCAGTCAGTGCGGTTTGTCACCGGGCACCTCAAGGACGGTTCCACCGATTTGCCGTGGGCCGACCTGGTCGCGCCGGCGCAAACCCTGGTGTTTTACATGGGGCTGGTGGGCTTGCCGATCATTTGCGAGCAGTTGATCAAACACGGTCGCGCGGCCGATACGCCGGCGGCGTTGATTCAGCAGGGCACCACGGTCAACCAGCGGGTATTTACCGGCACCTTGGCCGACCTTCCACGGCTGGTGGCGGAGCATGAAGTGCATGCGCCGACGCTGGTGATCGTCGGGGAAGTGGTGCAACTGCGCGAGAAACTGGCGTGGTTTGAAGGGGCTCAGGCGCAGGTCTAGAGACCGAGTCGCTCCCATCGCGGGCAAGCCCGCTCCCACAGGTTATTTGGTGAAGCTGCAATCTTTGGCATCACACAAACCCCTGTGGGAGCGGGCTTGCCCGCGATGAGGCCCTCAAATCCTGCATGAACCTCAGGCCTTGCGCCAAACCCCTTTCCCGCTCAACCGCCCACGATCATGTGCCACAGTGAAATCCTGCGCCGGCCCTTTAGGCACAATCCCGGTCGGATTGATGGTCTTGTGGCTGCCATAGTAGTGATTCTTGATGTGTTCGAAATTCACCGTTTCGGCAATCCCCGGCCACTGATAGATCTCCCGTAGCCAGTTCGACAGGTTTGGATAATCAGCAATCCGCCGCAGATTGCATTTGAAGTGGCCGTAATACACCGCGTCAAAACGAATCAACGTGGTGAACAGGCGGATATCCGCTTCGGTCAGGTATTCGCCCGTCAGGTAACGATTGGCGCCCAGCAGCTGCTCCAGCCGATCCAGCTCAGCAAACAACTCATCGAACGCCTCTTCATAAGCCTGCTGCGAGGTGGCAAACCCGGCGCGATAGACGCCGTTGTTCACCGCGGGATAAATCCGCTCGTTCAGAGCGTCGATTTCGCTGCGTAGTGGTGCCGGGTAGAAATCCAGGTCATTGCCGGTCAAGGCATCGAACGCGCTGTTGAACATGCGGATGATCTCCGCCGATTCATTGTTGACGATACGTCCCAGCTGTTTGTCCCACAGCACCGGTACGGTGACGCGGCCGGTGTAGTCGGCGGTATCGGCGGTGTAGCGCTGATGCATGAAATTAAAGTGATCGAGCTTGTCGCCGGTCGATCCGAGGTTTTTATCGAAGGTCCAGCCGTTTTCCAGCATCAACCAGCTGACCACCGACACATCGATCAGGCTTTCCAGGCCTTTGAGCTTACGCAGGATCAGCGTGCGGTGGGCCCACGGGCAGGCAAGGGACACATAGAGATGATAGCGACCGGCCTCGGCGGCAAAACCACCGACGCCGCTCGGGCCTGGCTTGCCATCGGCAGTCAGCCAGTTGCGACGCTGCGCCTGTTCACGCTGGAATGCGCCGTCCTTGCTGCTTTGGTACCACTGATCCTGCCAGCGACCTTCGACTAACAAACCCATGTGCCTGACTCCTCAACCTGTAAGCGTTGGAGAGGAGTCTATGCGCATAGGTTCGAACAAAAAGCGCAAAGGTTGGGCAGTTATGATCGATTAAATCGATCGGTCCCGGGCGTCCCAATATTGCTGGGCGGTTTCGAAGGCTTGTTCGCGGGGCTGGCCGAGGCCGCGCAAGGCCAGGGCCATGGTCGAGATCAGCGCCATTTGCGGGTAGCTGTCGACCACCTCGCCACGCCACACGGCTTTCAAGTGCTCCGGGTCGAGGGTGGCCGGTTTGACATGGCGCTGGCTCGACAGCTGCGGCCATTCTTCATCCCAGCTTTCGCCGCCAGTGGTGCCGTACAGGTGACTGTCGGCGTCCGGATTGACCTCAATCTCGCCACCATCGCCCTTGATGACGATGGCGGTATCACCCAACAGACCGCTGGCATCGCGATGCACTGCCTGATAGCCGGGATGGAAAATGCTTTGCAGGCCACAGCGGGCACCCAGCGGGTTGAGAACCCGTGCCAGGGAGTGGATCGGCGAGCGCAGGCCGAGGGTGTTGCGCAGGTCGATCATCCGCTGAAGCTGGGGGGCCCAGTCCACCAGGGGCATGAACGCCAGACCGCCCTGATCAAGCGCCGCCCCGACCTGCTGCCAATTGCGGCACAGCGGTATGTTCAGCGTCTGGAGCAGTTGTTCACTGTAGAGCCGACCCGCCGTGTGTGCGCCGCCGCCATGCATGAAAATGCGCACGCCGTTCTGCCCCAGGCACTTGGCCGCCAGCAGATACCACGGCAAGTGACGCTTCTTGCCGGCGTACGTCGGCCAGTCCAGATCGACCGCCAGCGCCGGTGGATTCAGGCGTTCACGCAAGGCTTCGGTGAACCCGGCCATTTCCTCGGCGCTCTCTTCCTTGTGCCGCAATAGCATCAGGAACGCACCGAGCTGGGTGTCCTCGACCTTGTCGTCGAGCACCATGCCCATGGCTTCGCGGGCTTCGGCCCGGGTCAGATCGCGGGCGCCGCGTTTGCCTTTGCCCAGGATTCGCACGAACTGGGCGAACGGGTGCTCGGCGGGCGTTTCGAGGGTCAGCGCTGGATAGTCGGTCATAAGCAATTCGTCGGTTTGGGCAGGCCCGCCAGTTTCGCGGCGAGTTTGGCAGGGGTGCCTTTGAACAGTCGGTTCAGGTGCAGGCTGTTGCCCTTGTCGGGGCCGAGTTTCAACGCGGTGTATTTGATCAGCGGGCGGGTCGCCGGGGACAGCTGGAATTCGTCGTAGAAACTGCGCAGCAGTTCGAGGATCTCCCAATGTTCCGGGCTCAACTCGATGCCTTCGGCGGCGGCGAGGGCGGTGGCCACCTCAGCCGACCAGTCACTCAGTTCCACCAGGAAACCGTCCTTGTCCAGTTCAATGGCGCGGGCGCCAACGGTCAGGGATTTCATAGCCAACTGTTGACCTTGTCGTAGTGAATCGACAGCTCGACGAAGGCCGGGTAATCGATAGCCTTGGCCCAGTCCGGGACTTGCAGAGCCCGGGCCTGTACGTCTTCGGCCAGTACGAACAGTTTCAGTTGGCGGGCGTGCAGCGCGCTGAACGGCGTGGTGCCTGGCTGTAAGGCATAGGCCGCGTCGCCACTCAGCAACAGCGCATCGTTGGCGCCGATCACGCGCAGGCAACTGCTCAGGCGCTCGTCGCCGAAAGGGGAATGAGACAACACATGCAAAGTCGACATCAGAGGGTGATCACCTGGTCGTAACGGTCAATAAGGGCGGTGATGTCCTGGGCGCTCAGCACCCGGGCTTCTGCAAGTGACAGGCCTTCAGTGGCCAGGCCACGGGCCGCGGCGCTTTCAGCGCAGACGAACAGGTCGTCGACACCAAACATCGGCAAGGCTTGCAGGTTGGCGCTCAGGTCTTTTTGTTGCAGGGCTTTGGCGTCCTGTTTCGCGGCGAGCTGGAACACGCCGTCATCCAGAAACAGCAAGCCGATCGGCAAATCGAAGGCACCGCCGGCTAATACAATGTCCAGCGCTTCCCGCGCATTCGGCCCGGACCACGGCGCCTGACGGCTGATAATCAGCAAGGATTTAGCCATCTCACGCGCCTCCGAAACAGATCAGGCGGTCAGCGTCCTGCACGGCGTCATGCAACTGGCCAAGGCCGGACAATTCCCACGGCGCACCCACTGCGACCGCTTCACGCTGATAGCGCCGGGCTTCTTCCTCGTTCAGCACGCCGCGACGCAGGGCGGCGGCGATGCAGACCACGCCATCGAGTTGATGCTCGCTGACAAAGTTGCGCCATTGCTTAGGCAAATCCTGCTCATCCTGAGGCGTGACCACGCTGCCGGACGCGTTGTAGACGCCATCCTGATAGAAAAACAGTCGGACAATCTCATGCCCGCCGGCCAACGCGGCCTGGGCGAACAGCAAGGCGCGGCGCGAGGAGGGCGCATGGGCGGCGGAAAACAGCGCTATGGCGAACTTCATGACGGACTCGATCAGCAAAACTGCGGCCATGATAAAGCTTTATCAGCAGGGCGGCGAAGGGCGTTTACTCGTAGACCGAGTCGCGGCCATCGCGAGCAGGCTCGCTCCCACATTGAATTGTGTTAACCACAAGCTCATGGACAACACATCCCTGTGGGAGCGAGCCTGCTCGCGATATCAGTGGCGACGATTATTTGGTCAGCCCATACAACTCGCAATACTCTAGCCAGTCCATGCCGGCCATCTCTGCAACTTCCTTGTGCACTTCCATGCGTTGGGCCTGATATTCCTCGGGCGTGGCGGTGGTCAGTTGCAACGTCAGCTCCCAGGCAAATAAACCCAGACGCTCGGCCTCGGCTTCGAACGCTTCATGCAAGCGTTCGTCGCGGTACTGCGCCACCGTCTGGCCCTTGGCTTGGGCCAACAGTGGATTCAAGTTATCCAGTTCGACGCGCAGTTCGGGGCGCTGATCGAGAAACTTCCTCAGCGCCTGCTCGTGTTGCTGTTCGGTTGCCGCCATGGTCACTCCTTGAGGGGGATTACGAAGACTGCTTTTTGCTCGCCTTGGCAGCCGCGGCCAGACACTCGAGGGCAAACTGCTCGGTGTAGGTCATCTGGATCGGCGTGGTTTCGCCTTTGACGGTTCTTTCGCCGTCGAGAATGTAACGAATCCGCTTGTCGGTGACGCCAATTCGCTTGGCGATCCAGGCTGGCGTCTGACCGATCTGGCTGATCAGCTTGTCGGCATAGTCGGTGGAGGGTTTGTAGAACTCGGCGTTGGGTGTCATGACCTTTCCTGAAAATGGGCGATGCGACGATATCGGCGCGACAGGGTGCGCGAATCGTCGCGCGGTGTCGCGGTATAAATGAAGTAAAGCAGAACGATACGCCGCGCCGCGGTGGTACAGTCCGCTTTTTCCTGATGAGCGAACGCAATGCGAATTCTGATGGTGGCGCTGGCCGCAACTTTGCTGGTGGGCTGCGCCGGATCGGCGATGAACGACGCCCGCAGCAAAACCCCGTACAAAACCCTGACCTCGGACAAACCGGAAAAAGTCGTCGCCCAGTGCGTGCAGTTTGCCTGGCAGGACGAGGCGGTGTTTGGCGTCGACGCCGGCGCGTATTTGCAGCCGGGCAAGAAGGGCGGCTCGACGGTCTACACCCGTTCGGCCGAGTCTTTCGTGGACGTGACCAGCGATGCTTCAGGCACGGCCTTGAGCTACTACGCCCAGCATGATGATTTTGTCGCCAAGCGCCGTTTGGCGGCGTTGGCGACTTGTCTGTAAGAGGTTTATGAGGCCGTCGCCCTGTGGGAGCGAGCCTGCTCGCCATAGCGGTGGGGCAGTCGACAACATTGTTGAATGACAAACCGCTATGGCGAGCAGGCTCGCTCCCACAAGGTTCTGCGTTTTAATCAATCAAACGCTTCTGGAAAAAGAAGCGCTTGTGGCCTGGCGGATAATCGGCAATCTGCCCCAGTTCGCTATAGCCGTGTTTTTTGTAGAACGCCGGCGCCTGGAAGTCGAAGGTGTCCAGCCAGATCCCGATGCACTCTTTCTCCCGCGCCAGGTCTTCGGCCATCTGCATCAGCTTCGAGCCCAGCCCTTGTCCCCGTGCCTGGTCCGGTACCGACAACAATTCAATGAAAAACCACCGGTAAAACACTCGACCATAAAGCCCGCCGAGAATCTCGTCGTTGTCATCGCGTACCAGCAAGGCAATCTGCTCTGACACCGTGGGCCCGGCCTTTGAGGCGTTGTAGGCACGCAAGGGGGTAAGGATCGCCTCGCGTTCTTCCTGGGTGGCGTTTTCCGAACGTTCAATTCGCAGGGTCATGGGCTACATCCATATGGCAAAGAGGGAGCCTATCGCGATCGTAGTTTGTTTGGAACTCCCGGGCGCGCCGGAAGGTCTAGCCCTCAATAGCGTCATTACAGATTGCGCCCATGAGGACACGCCGTGGATATTTTTGAAGCCTTGCGAGAAAGCCATGATCGCCAGCGTAGTTATGCCGCCGCCCTGATCAAGACCCATGGCGACACCCCGGAACGGGTGGAGGCTTACAAACAGCTCAAAGCCGAACTGCAGGCCCACGCAACGGCCGAAGAACGCCATTTCTACGTCCCGCTGATGGCGTTCGACAATGGTGTCGACCTGAGTCGCCACGCCATTTCCGAACACCATGAAATGGACGAGATGATGGAGGAACTGGACGAGACTGAGATGTCCAGCTCCGCTTGGCTGATCACTGCAAAAAAACTCTCGGAAAAGGTCCATCACCACCTGAAAGAGGAAGAGCAGAAGTTCTTTCAAATGGCCGGCAAGCTGCTCGATGACAAGCAAAAGGAATCACTCGCCGGGCAATACCAGAAAGAATATAAGGCGCAGTTGCCCTGATCTGAGGCACGCAATCATTTATTGCTTTGGCGTTTAGGTCCATTGGATTTCAAGTAACGCCAACCCTCTGAATCCGTTCTGAAGGATTGGACAGAGCGTTAGAAAAAAAGATGCCCGGCAACCATGCCGGGCTTTTCTGTTTTCGCCTAACATGGGCACCTTCTGACGAAAATAGGGATGGATTGTCATGTCGAACACAGCCGAGCGGGTCAACATCATCGAGTCCCAGGTGCTGTCCCACGACTGGTACCTGCTGAAGAAAATCACGTTCGATTACTTGCGCAACAACGGCGTCTGGCAGCGCCAGACCCGCGAGGTTTATGACCGTGGCAACGGCGCGGCGATTCTGTTGTTCAACCGCGAGAAGAAAACCGTCGTGCTGACCCGCCAGTTCCGGTTGCCGGTGTTCGTCAACGGCCATGATGGCTTGTTGATTGAAGTCGCGGCGGGGCTGCTGGAAGGTGCCGCGCCTGAAGAGCGCATTCGCGCTGAAGCCGAAGAAGAAACCGGCTATCGCGTCCACCATGTGCAGAAGGTGTTCGAGTCCTACATGAGCCCCGGTTCGGTCACGGAGAAACTGCATTTCTTTATTGCCGAGTACGACGCGTCTTCGAAAGTCAGCGAGGGCGGTGGGCTGGAAGACGAAACCGAAGAACTGGAAGTGTTGGAGTGGAAATTCGACGACGCCCTTGAGGCGTTTTATCGCGGGGAAATCTGCGATGCCAAGACCATCATGCTGCTGCAGTATGCGGCGATGAAGAATATCTTCGCACCGGTTTGAGATCGCCTATGGCAGTGCCTGGATCGAGAGAGCGTTCAGGCACAATGGTCGAGCATTTCGGCACAGTAATCAGCCTTTGCTCTCTCTAGACTCGTGCTTCATGCCAAGACACCGATGAGGTCACGATGAACATCCGAATTATCCTATCCGCATTGTCCATGGGGGTTGTCCTCACTGGGCACGCTGCCGACTTCTCGCTGAGCAGCCAGGATATTGCTGAAAATCGCCCGCTGACCAGTCGAGAGGTGTTCAAGGGCTTCGGTTGCGAAGGGGGTAATACGTCTCCAGAATTGTCCTGGTCCAACGCCCCGGCCGGCACTAAAAGTTACGCGATCACGGTCTACGATCCTGATGCGCCGACCGGCAGCGGCTGGTGGCATTGGACCGTGGTCAACTTACCGGCTTCCACCCGCAGTTTGCCAAGAGGGGTCGGTTCGAACCTGCCTGCCGGTGCAATACAAGGGCGAACCGATTATGGCCAACCGGGATTTGGCGGCGCTTGCCCTCCTGTAGGGGATAAGCCCCATCGCTATCAATTCACTGTATGGGCGTTGAAAGTCGATAAGCTGCCACTCGACAACCAGGCCAGCGGAGCCTTGGTGGGCTATATGCTCAATGCCAACGCCTTGGCCAAAGCGACCATCACTTCAACTTACGGACGTTAAGAGCAATGCGCCCTTGTGACGGCATCCAGCACCGGGAAAACATTATCGATGCGTGTGTCATACGGGCGCGGCAGCCTCACACCTTGCAACGGGTGCCGATCTTCGCAACCACCCTGTGTCGAGTGCGACAGGGGGAAAAGCTGCTGCAATGGGATGACCGGGAGATGCGCGCAGGGCCGCAACATCTGATTCTGATGCCGGCCGGGCGCGAGCTTGGCATCTCGAACTTCCCTGGCCTTCATGGTCACTACATCGCTGATGTCGTGACCTTTCCCGGTTCGACACTGCGCAACTTCAGCAGCCGATATGGCCGGCAGATCATGAGTGGTCGCGGTGCCCCGAAGACAGATCTGTGTGTTCCTCTGGACAAGCACACGACGCAGGCATGGGATCAGCTATTGGCCGCCATCCATGCGAACGCGCCGGATGCATTACGCACCCACTATGGGGAAGCGGTTCTGCTCAGCCTGGGCCTCAACGGCCAGGCCGGACCGCTGCTGATGGATCGCAATGATCCACTGTGCGAACGTGTGGAGCAATTGCTGATGGGCAGCCCTGAGAGCGACTGGACCGTTGCGAGCGTCGCACAACACCTGCACTTGGGCGAGTCGACGTTGCGTCGCCAATTGGCCAATGAGGGCAGCAGTTTCAGGAGTATTCTGGAAAGTGTTCGACTGGCGACGGCGCTGCAATGGTTGCAAACCACTTCCCGGCCCATCGGTGAAATTGCCGGTGCCAGCGGCTACGCCTCGGCCTCACGTTTTGCCGTGCGCTTTCGCTCACACTATGGCCTGTCGCCACGGGAATTGCGGGCGGCGATTTAGGTATTCCTGTGCGCGGTGAAACTGTGCGTTCTTTGGCGAGCGTGCTCTGTGGCGAGGGGGCTTGTCGGAACGCCGCATCGCCCCGTTGGGTCGCGAAGCGGCCCCAAACCCCGCAATTGCTTGTTTTCAGGCACATCGCATGCACCGGTTTTACGACTGCTTCGCAGCCGAACGGGGGCAAGCCCCCTCGCCACAGGGTGGGCGCGCGCGATCAGATCCCCAAAAAAAACGGCCTTGATCAGGCCGTTTTTTTTGGGCGTTGAACAATGGGCTCACGGCATTTCCGGCAACTCCTGCGGCCGCAAATCAAACACCAGCACCTCGGCGTCCACGCCATTGCTCAAGGTCAGCACCTGTTCTTCGCGAACCCGTACGCCATCGCCTTCCTGCAACTGCATGCCGTTCAGCTCGACACTGCCCCGCGCCACATGCACATAAGCGTAGCGATCGGCAGCCAGTTCCAGCGTGGCGCTTTCCTTGCCGTCGATCAGTCCGGCATACACTCGCGCATCCTGCCGGACGTTCAGCGAACCGTTGGCCCCGTCAGGGGAAATGATCAGCTGCAAGCGGCCGCGTTTTTTCTGGGTGCTGTAATGCTCTTGCTGATAACGCGGTTTGGCGCCGCTGACGTCAGGCACGATCCAGATTTGCAGGAAGTGCACCGGGCGTGTCGATGAGTGATTGTATTCACTGTGTGCCACGCCACTGCCGGCGCTCATCAGTTGCACGTCACCGGGGCGGATCACCGAACCGGTGCCTAAAGTGTCCTTGTGTTCCAGCGCGCCTTCGAGCACGTAGGAGAAGATCTCCATGTCGCGGTGAGGGTGCTGGCCAAAGCCTTTGCCGGCGGCCACGCGGTCGTCGTTGATCACCAACAGGTCGGAAAAACCCTGTTCCCGTGGGTTGCGATAGTTGGCAAAAGAAAAGGTATGGAACGACTTCAACCAACCGTGATTGGCCGCGCCGCGATCCGAAGCTTTGCGAAGGGTCAGCATGATGAAATCTCCTGTCAGGACGTGAATTCGTCCGAGTGAGGAGAAGGTTAATGTTTACCTTGAGGCGCAATAAGTAGATGAAAATTGAAATACTGTCTCGTGCAGGTTGACAGTTGTGTGAGCGGGTTCATATATCCTTGTTGTTACACTCGGCCATAATGTCGAGAGTTGGCGCAGTGATATTAATCCGTACTCTTTTAGTGACCTTGAACCGATGAAAACCGTGGCAATGGTGTTGTTCCCAGACTTTCTCCTGCTCGACATGGCCGGGCCCATGGAAGTGTTTTCCATCGCCAATCGTTATCTGCAACCGGCAGACCGATACGAGCTGTTGACCATCGGCACCGAGCAGGGCGCATTGCGGGCCTCCAACGGCGTCAGTGTCCAGACCGATCTGCACATCGATCAGGCGAACGCGCACTACGACGTGTTGCTGGTGCCGGGCGGGCCGGGGGCCTACAACGAAAAGCATCCGCCGCTGCTCAACTGGCTTCAGGCTGCCGTCAGCCGTGCGAACCGATACGGGTCGATCTGCACCGGCGCGTTCGTGCTCGGGCATGCCGGATTGCTGGACGGCTTTCGCGTGACCACTCACTGGCATTACACCGAACGACTGATCAAAGGCTTCCCCAAGGCAACCGTCGAGACCGATCAGATTTTCGTGCAGGACCGCAACCTCATCACTTCCGGCGGTGTCACCGCCGGAATCGACCTGGCGCTGGCGGTGGTTGCCCAGGACCACGGCAAGAAAGTCGCCCAGGACGTCGCCAAAGTGCTGCTGGTGGTGATGAAACGCCAGGGCGGGCAGGCGCAGTTCAGTCCGTTGATGGCGGCGGTGGCGCCCCAGGAAACGCCGATTACCCGGGTGCAGAACCATGTGCTCGAACACCTCGACGAAGCGTTCAGCATCGAACGCATGGCCAGTCTGGTGAACATGAGTGCGCGGCACTTCGCCAGGGTTTTCGCCCGGGAAGTGAATATGACGCCGATGGAGTTTCTGCAAAGCGCGCGCATCGATCACGCCAGGAATCTGTTGGAAACCAGCGAGCTGCCGCTCAAGACCGTGGCCTATAAAAGTGGCTTCGGCAGCGTGCGCCATATGCGCTTTCTGTTTAGTGAAAAGCTCGGCCTGACCCCCACCCAGTACCGCGAGCAGTTCAGTTAGCGCGTTGTTGTCCGTCGTGCGCACCGCGATGGCGGTGATGCTCCTCCCGTGGCCGTTGTACGGTCATCCATGCCTGCCAAGATACCCGTGAACTCTTTTTCAAGGAGGTGCGGGAGCCTGGATAGGCGGTTGCGAGGGGCCTTGCAGTTCCTTAAACCGGGCCAGGTTTTCAGCGCATGAACGTGCATGAACAGCCTCAGAGATATAAACAGCGACACGGTGCTGCGGTTCGGGCCTTACGCGTTCCATCTGCATCAGCGGCTGATCCTGGACGGTGATCGGCCGCTACGCATGGGGGGGCGAGCCCTGGAAATTTTGCAGGTGCTGGTCGAGCACGCCGGTGCGGTGGTCAGCAAAGAGGCGCTGATTGCCCACGTCTGGCCGACCTCGGTGGTCGAGGAAATCAACCTGCGCGTACACATTGCCGCCCTGCGTCGAGCGCTCGGCGATGGGCCGAACGGGCAGCCCTACATCGTTAATATTCCCCAACGCGGTTATAGCTTCATCGCCCCGGTGCAGCACGACCGGACGGGCACTCCTGTGCTGGTCGAGACCTTGCACAAGCCTCAACACAACTTGCCTGCGCGGCTGACACCGGTGACCGGTCGCGACTCGATCGTCGGCAGCGTGGTCAGGCAGTTACCGGTTCGACGCTTCATGACCCTGGTCGGCCCTGCTGGCATTGGCAAGACCACCGTGGCGTTACGCGTGGCCGAATTGCTGTTGCAGCACTATCGGGAGGGTGTCTGGATGGTTGACCTGGCGGCCATCGATGACCCGTCACAGTTTGTCGATCATCTGTCGCGCACTCTGGAACTGGACGTCGGCGCAAAGGCGTTGGCGCAACGGCATGCCTTGGTGGTGCTCGACAACTGCGAACACCTGCTCGAACGTTGCAGGACAGTGGTGGACGATCTGTTGGCCTCGGCGCCTCGACTGTCGATCCTCGCCACCAGCCGCGAACCGCTGCGAGCAGCGGGGGAAACGCTGCTGCGGTTACCCGCCCTGACGGTGCCGCCAGCCTCGGCGATTTATAGCGTGGACGAGGCCATGGGGTATTCAGCGGTGCAGCTGTTGGTCAGCCGCGCCCGAGCCCGTCAGCAAGGGTTTGCCCTGCGCCAACAGGATCTCAATGCTGTGCGCGACATCTGTCGGCGGCTGGATGGCTTGCCCCTGGCCATTGAGCTGGCGGCGGCGCAAATCGATGCACTGGCACTGGTGGGGTTGCAAGCGCAACTGGGCAACTGTTTTCAGCTGTTGAGCCAAGGTCGACGCACCGCCGTGCCACGGCATCAGAATCTCAAAGCCGCCCTGGACTGGAGCTATGAACGGCTGAGCCCGTTGGAACAGATCGTGTTGCAGCGGCTGGCGGTGTTCAAGTTGGCGTTCACCCTGGACGCGGCGATTGGCGTGATCAGTGGCGCGATGTTGCTGCCCGCAAGCCTGGTCAACGTGGTGGAGAGTCTGGCGAATAAATCGCTGCTGTCGGTGGAGCAGGGCAACGGCGTGACGCGCTACCGTTTCCTCAATACCACGCGCACCTACGCCCTGGAGAAACTCGAACACAGCGGTTACTTGCACGCCTTCGAACTGCGTTATGAGCGCTACATCAGCCGGGCCCACTGGACATCAGGCGGGCAGGTCGCGCTGCAGCTCGTCGAGTAGCCGCCGGACTTTTATCAGGTCCGGTGTGGCGAAGCCTTCGGTGAAACGCTGGTAAATCGGCGCCAGCAGTTCATGGGCTTGTCGGAAGTGGCCTTGACGTTGCCACAGCTGAGCCAGTGATGTGGCGCTGCGCAGTTCCCAGGCCAGCGCTCCCTGGGTTTTCGCCACGGCTAAAGCCTTGAGCAGCACCGCCTCGGCCGCGTCGACGCTGTTCGGGCAATTCTCTGCCAGCAACGCGTCGGCCCTGGCCCGCAGAATCTCCGCCGTGCTCCAGCCCGCCGCGCCGTTTTCGGCCCGCTCCAGCAACGCATCATCGATGAAACGGCTGCCCAGAGTGACCATGATTTCCTTGACCAACCCGGTGTCCGGTCGCGGGGATGAAGGCGCATCAGTTCCGTCGATCACCTGCGCGTAATGTTTGGCCCAGGTGTAGAACAGCAACACCGAGTGTTTCTTCGCCTGCTCAAGCAGCAAGGCCAGGAGCTCGCGGGCGACCGGCGTGTTGCCGTTGTAGTGGGCGATCAGGCAACCGGACAGCGCCAAGGTGTAGCAGATGGACGTGCCATGATTGATTTGCATCGCGATGTCGAGCGCCTGTCGCGCGGTGCGCCAGGCTTTTTCCGGGAGCCCTTGTAACCAGAGAATGCGCGCCAGAATCGTCAGGGCCGCCACGCTCTGGTCGTATTGCACGCCAAAACCATGGGTGAAACGGTTGAGTTGGCCGCTCTGGGCCAGGCGTTGAATGACCTGTTCGGCATTCTCCCGCGCCAGTGCCTGATCTCCGGCAAAATGCAGGGCCAGGACCCGCAAGCGGTGAGTGCTCAGGGATAACACCGCGTCGCCGTGCAGCCCTAAACGGTCAAATTCCAGGCTCTGCTCCAGGGCCATTTGGTATTGGCCACAACTGAGGTTGACCGCCATGTGCCCCGAGATTGCCCTGAGCTGACCGGCCATATCGTTACAGTCTTCGGCCAGTCGTTTGGCGCTGACGAACGCTTCGATGGTTTCGGCGGTACCGCCCTGGGTGTGGTAGCAGGAGCTGCCGAGGGCGAGCTTCAAGGTCATTTTCAAACGCGGGCAGGGATGATCTGTCGCCTTGAGCAACGCCAAGGCCTTGCGCACATACACACCGTGCTCCTTGAGCAGCGACAGTTCCTGCCAGAGCGGTGTTGAGGTCGCGGCAAGGCGGATGGCCAACGTTTGCGACCCTTGAGTATTCAAGGCCCAATCGAGCGCCGCACGAATGTCTTCCAGGTTGCGGGCGTAACGCTCGGTCCAGCGCTCGCTCTGGGTGTGTTCCCATTCACTCTGCGCCTTCTGCATCAAGGCCAGGCAGCATTCGGCGTGGCGCTCTCGGGTGTCCGCCAGCTCTTGGGCTTGGTCGAGTTTTTCCAGCGCATAGCCACGCGTGGTGTCGAGCAGACGGTAGAACACTTCTTCGTCGCCGACTTCCACGTTCAGCAATGACTTGGCCACCAATTGGGTAATCGAGGCAAACACTACGTCGGGCTCGATGTACTGGCCGACAATCACGGCAGCCGCCGATTCCAGGGTAAAAGCGCCCCGGAATATCCCCAGTCGGCGCAGGCACGTCTGCTCGCAGGGATTGAGCAGTTCGAAGCTCCAGTCCAGCGTGGCGCGCAGGGTCTGATGGCGGCCCATGGTGGTCGGGCAGCCTTGGGCGAGCAGGCGAAAGCTGTCTTTCAGTTGCGACAGCAAGCCGCTCAAACCCAGGTTGCCGACCTGCGCCGCTGCCAGTTCGATCGCCAACGGGATGCCGTCCAGACGTCGGCAGATTTCAATCGCCAGCGGCAGGTCGGCTTCGCTCAGTTCGAAGCTGTCGTGGCTGGCCATCGCCCGCTCGACAAACAATTGCAGCGCCGAAAACGTCAGGGCCTGAGCACGGTCGAGCACGGCGATGGGCGGCGGGCAGTCCAGTGATTCCAGGCGCTGCACGTATTCGCCTTCGGCCCGCAGGCTTTCGCGACTGGTGGCCAGAATGTGCACTTGGGGCGCCGCGCGCAGGATGCTTTCGCTAAGCAACGCAATGGCATCGATCAGGTGTTCGCAGTTGTCGATGACCAGCAGCATCTGCCGTTCGCGCAAGCATGTGGCGAGCCCGTTCATGGGGTCGGCGTCATGCAACGACAAGCCCAGCGCTGTCGCCAAGTGCGCGCCGATCATCAAAGGGCAGTTGATCGGTGCCAGGTCCACCAGGCGAATGCCGTCTCGATAGCGACCGATCAGTTGCTCGGCGACGCGTAGCGCCACGGTCGTCTTGCCGATCCCGCCGGGGCCCACGAGGGTGATGAAACGTTGCTGTGAGAGTTGCGCCAACAGGCTGTCGACCAGGGCCTGACGGCCGATCATGCGGGTCCGGCGGATCGGCAGGTTATGGCCGCCTGGTTCATTGGCGTCGTTTTGCGGGCGTTGTTCAATGGGCTCCAGGGAAAACGGTGCGACAAAACTGTAGCCGCGCTGGGCGACGGTGACGATGTAACGCTGGCCGGCCTGACCGTCACCGAGGGCTTTGCGCAGTGCCGCCATGTGTACGCGCAGGTTGATGTCTTCCACCACGCTTTTCGGCCAGACCTGCGCGATCAGGTGCTGCTTGCTCACCACCTGGCCTGCGTGCTCCAGCAGGATCAACAGAATGTCCATGGCTCGCCTGCCCAGGCGCAGAGGCTGGTCGGCCTCCATCACCAGGCGTTGTCCGGGGTAGATCCGGTAGGGGCCGAAATGGATGGCCTGTTCGGGGGAAAGGGTCAACGGGTCACTCCTGCTTACATCCGTCTATCACGCGCTATCCAGGCATATTCCTCAGGTTTTTTCGGCAACGCAACGCAGCGTCAGGCGCGTTGTCGGCGTGTGCATCGGTTGTTGCCTTGCCGTCAGTACCCAGTGGTCCCGTATTTATTGGGCACAGTGCGGGTAGAGGGCGCGCCGGGGTCATGGGTGTACGGTGGAAAATTAACAACGTTTAACTCGTACCAAGTCCGGTCTACGCTCAAAAATCCATTTCTTCAAGTAGCCGAAGGTCTCGGCCTTCTTTGCAACAGAAAGTGCAACAAAAAGCGTGCCGCAAAAGGACGAACACTTCTGGAGGAGCCGGAATGAGCAACGTGGTGGTGGTCTATCACAGTGGCTACGGGCACACCCGGGTCATGGCCGAAGCCGTGGGCCAGGGTGTGGAACGGCACCTGGGCAGCACCTGCCGGCTGATTCCGGTGGAGGAAGTGGACGAGCACTGGGAACGCTTGCACCGTGCCGATGCAATCATCTTCGGTGCTCCCACCTATATGGGCAGCGCCTCGGCGGCGTTCAAGGGCTTCATGGAGGCCACCGCGTCGTTCTACCTGGCGCAACCCTGGCGCGACAAACTCGCTGCCGGGTTTACCAACTCCGGTTGCCTGTGCGGCGACAAGCTCAACACCTTGCTGCAGATGGCGGTGTTCGCGGCCCAGCACTCGATGATCTGGGTCGGCCTCGACCTGCTGCCGGCGCGCAGCAGCATCGGCGTGTTCGACGGGCAGTTGAATCGACTCGGCAGTTCGCTCGGAGCGATGGCCCAATCGAACGTCGAGCAATCCCCCGAATTTGCACCCCCCCTGGAAGACCGCCGTACCGCCGCACATTTGGGCGAGCGGGTGGCGCGCCTGGCCGAGCGAATGGCCCACACCTCTGATTAACCGTCGTAAACCCCATGCATCAGGAGAATCATAATGAGCACCTTTACCACCCGAGACGGCACCGAGATTTACTACAAGGACTGGGGCACCGGTCAGCCGATCGTCTTCAGCCACGGTTGGCCGTTGAATGCCGACAGTTGGGAGTCGCAGATGATCTTCCTGGCCTCCAAAGGCTACCGGGTCATCGCCCATGACCGTCGTGGTCACGGTCGTTCGAGTCAGCCATGGTTCGGCAACGACATGGACACCTACGCCGATGACCTGGCGCAGCTGATCGAGCATCTGGATTTGCAAAACGCCGTGCTGTTCGGCTTCTCCACCGGCGGTGGTGAAGTGGCGCGCTACATCGGTCGCTACGGCACTGGTCGCGTGGCCAAGGCCGGGCTGATTTCATCGGTGCCGCCGCAGATGCTCAAGACCGACACCAACCCCGGCGGCCTGCCAATGGAAGTGTTCGACGGTATTCGTCAGGCATCCTTGGTCGACCGTTCGCAGCTGTACAAGGATCTGGCCAGCGGTCCGTTCTTCGGTTTCAACCGGCCGGGCGCCAAACCGTCTCAGGGCATGATCGACTGGTTCTGGCTGCAGGGCATGGCGTCCGGCCACAAGAACGCGTACGACTGCATCAAGGCGTTCTCTGAAACCGACTTCACCGAAGACCTGAAGAAGTTCGACGTGCCGACCCTCGTGGTGCATGGCGACGACGACCAGGTGGTGCCGATCGAAGCGGCGGGCATCGCCTCGGCGAAACTGGTCAAGGGCTCCACGTTGAAGGTCTACCCGGGAGCCCCGCACGGCCTGACCGATACCCACAAGGATCAACTCAACGAAGATCTGCTGGCGTTCATCAAGGGCTGATCAAAATCAAAGGCGTCTACAGGGACATGTGAGCACCTGTAGGCGCTGGCGAAGGCTGCGATCTTTTGCTGTTGTGAGAGGGAAGAGTACGCATGGCACGGCAGCGCCAGGCAAACGGTGTGATGCCTTCGCTGCGGGTGAAGATATGGGAGAAATGCGCCTGGTCGCAGAAGCCACATTCCAGGCTGATTTGCGTCAGGGTCAGGTCGGTGTTCCGGATCAACTGTTTGGCCCGGGCAATGCGTTGCTGTCGGATCCAGTCCTGCGGTGAAACACCGGTGCTGCATTTGAACGCACGGGAAAAATGACTGCGCGACAGGGCACAGACCCGTGCCAGTTCGGTCACTTCCAGGGTTTCGTCGAGGTGATCGAGGATCAGCTGTTTAACCAGGTTTTCACGCCAGGGGCTAAGGCCTCCCGTGGTCTTTTTTTGCGTTTCAGTGGCGCACGCCCTGATCGCGTTTTGCTGAAAGTAAGCCATGGCCAATGTCCGTGTCGGTGGGCGCGCGCGGGTGCACTGCACGGTGGGCCAGCACGTTCCCTTGTTTTAGAAACAAGTCTGCGCAGAAGGCTTCATTCTTGGCCGCGAGGACTTTGGCTTGCGAGTTAAACGTTGTTAATTCCGCAGTCAGGCTTAAGGGTGAAAATGCGTCAACTGAGCACATCACTGCAATTCGCGCCGATGCACGGTCATGCAAGATGGGCGATGTGTAGCGGCCTGGGCAGGGCCGCTTTTTCTGGCTCGATCAAGGGTGATCTCATGAAGCATTCCCGCGTTTGCACGCTTGGCGGACTCGGCCTGGCATTGGCGCTGATGTCCGGCATCAGCCTGGCCCAGGCACCGGCTCAGGTGAACACTCAGGTGCCCGGTTATTACCGGCTCGCGGTGGGTGACTACGAGGTGACGGCGTTGTTCGATGGCTACAACGACCTGTCGCCTAAACTGCTCGAGGGGCTGACCCAAGACCAGATCCGCGCGTTGCTGGCTCGTCGTTCGATTGAAACACCGGGGGTGCAAACCGCGTTCAATGCGTTTCTGGTGAACACCGGCAAACAGTTGATTCTGGTGGATACCGGAGCAGGGCAGTGCATCGGTGCCACGGCGGGCCAGTTGTCGGCGAACATGAAAGCCGCCGGTTATCAGCCAGAACAGGTCGATACCATCCTGCTCACCCACTTGCATCTGGACCATGTGTGCGGGTTGGTGGACGGGCAGCACAAGCCCGTGTTCGCTAACGCCACGGTCTACGCGGCCAAGGCCGAAGCCGATTACTGGCTTGACCCGCAGGCGATGGCCAAGGCACCGGCCGGCGCCAGGGAATTCTTCAAGATCGCCCAGGACTCCACCGCGCCCTACATCGCGGCGGGTCGCTTCAAGACCTTTGCTGCCGGGCAATCGCCAGTGCCGGGCGTTGTCGATGCCGAGCTGGAGGCCGGGCACACACCGGGCAGCACCACCTATCGGTTCAACTCCCAGGGCCAGAGTATTCTGTTCATGGGGGATCTGGTGCATAACCTGGCGGTGCAGTTTGAGCATCCCGAGGTATCGATCCGTTTCGATGTCGATAATCAGCAAGCGATCAAGAGCCGCGCCAAGGTGTTCAGCGATGCGGCGGCCAGCAAGATCTGGGTCACGGCAGCGCATTTGCCGTTTCCGGGTGTCGGCCATATCACCGCAGTGGACAAGCATTTCCAGTGGGTGCCGATCGAGTACGGGCCTTACAAACGAGCGGCGAACGTGCCGATGATCGAGTAAAGTCCGACACATCTGCGCCTGGCTGAACACAAAAGGGAATCGTGCCCATGAACCGTAATGATCTGCGTCGCGTCGACATGAACCTGCTGGTGATTTTCGAAGCCCTGATGTTCGAAAAGAACCTGACCCGCGTCGCCGAAAAACTGTTCATGGGCCAACCGGCGGTGAGCGCGGCATTGGGCCGGTTGCGTGATTTGTTCGACGATCCGTTGTTGCTGCGCAACGGTCGTGGCATGGAGCCGACGGCGCGGGCGCTGGCGATTCTCAAGGAGCTGCAACCGGCGATGGACACCATCTCGGGGGCGGTCAGCCGCGCCAAGGAGTTTGACCCGACCAGCAGCTGCGATGTGTTCCGCATCGGGCTATCGGACGATGCCGAGTTCGGGCTGTTTCCGCCATTGCTGCGGCAATTGCAGGAAGAGGCACCGGGAATCGTGGTCGTGGTGCGCCGCGCCAACTATCTGTTGATGCCGGCCTTGCTGGCGTCGGGGGAAATCTCGGTGGGGGTGAGCTACACCACCGATCTGCCGGCCAATGCCAAGCGCAAGAAGCTGCGGGACATCCCCTGCAAAGTCCTGCGCGGCGATGACCGCCCGGGGCCGCTGACCCTCGACGAATACTGCGCCCGTCCGCATGCAATGGTGTCGTTCTCCGGCGACCTGAGCGGCAACATCGACCTCGACCTGGCCAAGGTCGGCCGCACCCGTCGCGTGGTGCTCGGCGTGCCGCAATTCAGTGGTTTGCGCGCGTTGCTCGCAGGCACGGAAATGATTGCCACTGTGCCGGATTACGCCGCGTGTGCGTTGGTGGAAGGTTGTGCGTTGCGGGCCGAAGATCCACCGTTTCCGATTGATGCCGCGCAACTGTCGATGGCCTGGAGCGGGGTGCATGACAACGATCCGGCAGAGCGCTGGTTGAGGTCGCGGATCAGTCAGTTCATGTCGGTGACGCTGGATATTCCGGCAGTTTAAGGGCTGTAGATACAGGTCTTCAAAACACCTCAAACCCAGTGGGAGCGGGCTTGCCCGCGATGAGGTCGGCACATCCTGCATTGATGTCGACTGGCAGACCGCTATCGCGGGCAAGCCCGCTCCCACAGGGGAATGTGTGTTGATTCGAGGGCTGTGTTTAGGGGTGTTTAACGTTACTTCCTGAAAGCTACAGATCCTTGCGCCGTTGCCTACGACTGCGCCAGAATCCGCCGGCTTGTGCGCTTTGGGCCTGGTCTTTATCGTTTCCGTGTCGCTGCCAATCAGTGATCGGGTTTAGCGACTCGGACTATTCAAAGTGCATCAGTGCCCCAGACTTAATTGCCGACTTTTGACGCCTGCAATTACGTTATGGTGGCTGTATGCGGGAGACCCTCGGGTCTACCGGGTGCCTTTGACCGGTTCGCTAACCTGCATACAGTCGCCACCCTTACTTGTTTAGCGACAGGTTCTGGTGGTGCTATTTTCCAAAGGAGATTCACCATGTTCAAAGCCACACCTAACCCACCAGAAACCGACGACGTTTCCCCCTACGATCCCCTCGATCCCAAAAAACTCCACGAAGCCGCCGAACGCGCCCTCGATCATTACCTCAAGCCCTCTGACCCCAAGACCCCACGCAAACCGAGCACGATTTACACTGTCGCCCCGGGCATCGACATCGAAGAGCTACTGACCAATGCCTGCGAGTCCTTTGCCTCGGCCAAGGTGATCGCCAGTGACTGCGCCGGGTTTCTGCAGGGGCCGCAGCGCAATACGATACTGGGCGTCGCGCAACTCATCATGTTCGGCGAACTGGCGGTGAGTCGGGCGCTGGATAGTCTGGAGCTGAAGGCCAACCCGGCCCTGTAACCTGATCCCCTGTGGCGAGGGGGCTTGCCCCCGTTCGGCTGCGCAGCAGTCGTAGAACCTGTGCATGCGGTTTGCCAGACAGACGGTGACTGCAGGTTTTGGGTCTGCTTCGCAGCCAACGGGGCGATGCGGCGTTCCGACAAGCCCCCTCGCCACAGAGGTTGCGTTGTCTGTGTATGGCGTTCCCGCCGTACAAAGAGAGCACGTACATCCAATTTTTCCCTACCCCTTGGCGGCACTATTCAATCCAATGATTGAACAGGGGAGAGCCATGAACGCTTCGCAACGGGATGAACAGGCGCGGGATGTCGGGCTGCTGTTTCTGCGGGTCAGCGGTGGTCTGTTTCTGCTGTGGGTTCACGGCTTGCCCAAGCTGCTGGACTTCAGTGCGCAGCTGCAACTGATTGAAGACCCGTTCCACCTCGGTGCCCACCTCACCCTGAGCCTGGCGATTTTCGCCGAAGTGCTGTGCCCGTTGCTGATCGTCGCCGGTGTGCTGGCGCGTCTGGCGTGCTTGCCTATTCTGTTTGTGTTGCTGGTGGCGCTGCTGGTCGTGCATCCGCAATGGAGCGTGGCCGAAGGGCAGTTCGGCTGGCTGCTGTTGATCCTCTTCACCTCTGTGTTCATCGCCGGGCCTGGACGGCTGGCGCTCAATGTCCGTTTGCCCGGAGTGCTCCGTTATGCCTGAAGCCCAAACTCAAAAAGCGCCGGGGTCCGATGAGATCGTGACGCTGATCGTCAAGCACCGGGTCAAGGCCGGTTTCGAAGCAGCCTATGAAGCCTGGCTGCGCAACATCGTCAGCGTAGCGGGGCGCACGGAAGGGCATCTGGGCGTGGACGTGATCCGCGGCAAGAACGGTGGCCTGGACATGTTCACCTGCGTGTTGCGCTTTTGCTCCACCGAGTCCATGCAGCACTGGCTCGATTCGCCGCAACGTCAGTCGTTGATCGATGAAGCCGCGCCGATGCTGGCCGACGGCGACCAGACCGAGGTCAACCCGGTCAACGAATTCTGGTTCGCGCCGCTGGCCGATGCCGCGTCGCCGCCACCGCGCTGGAAGCAGGCCGTGGTGTCGTTGCTGGTGATTCTGCCGCACACCTTGCTGGTGCCGCTGCTCTGGGGGCCGCTGCTCAAACTCAACGCTTTTCTCTCCAACTACTTGGTCGCCACGTTCCTGATCACCCTGACCATCGTGGTGTCGGTGGTGTACGTGTGCATGCCGGCTGCGACTCGCTTGTTTGCGCCGTGGCTGACGGCCAGTCAGCCACGGGAGCACCTCGAATCCAACGCAAATTCGCCACGCTGAGCCGGCGCTTTTTGCTTCATTTCAATGATGACGAAGGAACTGCGATGAACGCCGATCTGATTCTGTTCAATGGCCAATTTCATACCGTAGACCGCGAAAAACCCCTCGCCAGCGCCGTGGCGATCAAGGGCGGCCGCTTCGTCGCGGTCGGCACCGACGCCGAAGCCATGGCCCTGCGCGGCTCGGGCACCCAGGTGATCGACCTCAAGGGTCGCTGTGTCATCCCTGGCCTCAACGATTCGCACCTGCACCTGATCCGTGGCGGTTTGAACTACAACCTCGAACTGCGCTGGGAAGGCGTGCCGTCCCTGGCTGATGCGTTGCGCATGCTCAAGGAGCAAGCTGACCGCACACCGACGCCGCAATGGGTACGGGTGGTCGGTGGCTGGAACGAATTCCAGTTTGCCGAGAAGCGCATGCCGACCCTGGAAGAGCTCAACCAGGCGGCGCCAGACACCCCGGTGTTCGTGCTGCATTTGTACGACCGCGCCTTGCTCAACCGCGCTGCATTGCGGGTTGCCGGTTACACCCGCGACACGCCGAACCCGCCGGGCGGTGAAATCGTGCGTGATGCCAACGGCAACCCGACCGGCATGCTGGTCGCGCGGCCCAACGCGATGATCCTCTACTCGACCCTGGCCAAGGGGCCGAAGCTGCCGCTGGAATATCAGGTCAACTCGACCCGCCAGTTCATGCGTGAGCTCAACCGCCTCGGCCTGACCAGCGCGATTGATGCCGGCGGTGGTTTCCAGAATTACCCGGACGATTATCAGGTGATCGAGCAGTTGGCCAAGGACGAGCAACTGACCATCCGCATTGCCTACAACCTGTTCACCCAGAAGCCGAAAGAAGAGCTGACCGATTTCCAGAACTGGACCGGCAGCGTCAAGTTGCACCAGGGCGACGACTTCCTGCGGCACAACGGCGCTGGGGAAATGCTGGTGTTCTCGGCGGCGGACTTCGAGGACTTCCTCGAACCGCGTCCGGACCTGCCGCAGACCATGGAGCAGGAGCTGGAGCCGGTGGTCCGCCATCTGGTGGAACAGCGCTGGCCGTTCCGTTTGCACGCCACTTACAACGAATCCATCAGCCGCATGCTCGACGTGTTCGAGAAGGTCAACCGTGACATTCCGTTCAACGGTTTGCCGTGGTTCTTCGACCACGCCGAAACCATCACCCCACACAACATCGAGCGGGTGAGGGCGCTGGGCGGTGGCATTGCGATCCAGGACCGCATGGCGTTCCAGGGTGAATATTTTGTCGACCGCTATGGCAAGCAGGCCGCCGAATCTACCCCGCCGATCAAGCGCATGTTGGCCGAGGGCGTACCGGTCGGCGCCGGCACCGATGCCACGCGAGTGTCCAGCTACAATCCATGGACTTCGCTGTACTGGATGGTCAGCGGCCGCACTGTCGGTGGCCTGGCGCTGTACGAGGAAGGCTTGCCACGGCAGACCGCGCTGGAACTGTTCACCCATGGCAGTGCCTGGTTCTCGTCCGAGCAGGGCAAGAAGGGCCAGATCAAGGTCGGACAACTGGCGGACGTCGCGGCGCTGAGCGCGGACTTCTTCAGCGTCGAGGAAGAAGCGATCAAGTGGATCGAGTCGGTATTGACCGTGGTCGGCGGCAAGGTGGTGTACGCCGCCGGCGACTTCGAAAAACTCGGGCCTGTCAGCCTGCCGGTGCTGCCGGACTGGTCGCCGGTGGCGAAGGTTCCGGGACACTGGCGGCCGAACGCGCCGATGCAGGCGCAGGTACACCAGTGCAGCGGCCCGTGCGCCGTGCATACCCACAGCCATGAGAAGGCCCGTATGTCGAACGTGCCGGTGAGTGACTTCGCCGGTTTCTGGGGCGCCTTCGGCTGTTCCTGCTTCGCGTTCTGAGTCTTGCAACAAAAGCGTCGGCCATGTGTGGTCGACGCTTCACTCACCACCCTCCGAGGAGTTTCACATGAGCAACGTTCCTTACAAACGTCTGAACAAAGATGACGCCGTTGTGCTGCTGGTCGATCACCAGACCGGCCTGATCTCTCTGGTGCAGGATTTCTCGCCCAACGAATTCAAGAACAACGTGCTGGCCCTGGGCGACATCGCCAAGTTCTTCAACCTGCCGACCATCCTCACCACCAGTTTCGACGCAGGCCCGAACGGCCCGATCGTGCCTGAACTGCGCGAGCAATTCCCGGACGCGCCGTTCATTCAGCGTCCAGGCCAGATCAACGCCTGGGACAACGAAGACTTCGTCAAAGCCATCAAGGCTACCGGCCGCAAGCAACTGATCATCGCCGGCGTGGTGACTGACGTCTGCGTGGCGTTCCCGACCCTGTCGGCCATTGCCGAAGGCTTTGAAGTATTCGTGGTAACCGACTCTTCCGGCACCTTCAACACCACCGTGCAACAAGCGGCGTGGGCACGCATGTCGGCGGCGGGTGCACACCTGCTGAACTGGTTCGCCGTGGCCTGCGAGCTGCAAGGCGACTGGCGCAACGACATGGAAGGCCTGGCCAACCTGTTGTCCCAGCGTCTGCCGAACTACCGCAACCTGATCAACAGCTACACCAAGTTCACTGCCAAGTAAGAAGATCAAAAGATCGCAGCCTGCGGCAGCTCCTACAATTGGAATGCGTTCCTCCTGTAGGAGCTGCCGCAGGCTGCGATCTTTTGCTTTTAGCGTTTTTGCAACCATCCCAAAAAACCACCTTTCCTGATCGGCAGCGGTTTGGCCATCAACGCCAGCCGACTGTTCTGCTGGCGCACCGCCTGCAGCTTGTTCAACGCCCGGCCCACTTCACCGCGCTGTTCCATGCACTGGCGGGTGAGGTTCTTGTCGAGACGGTAGATGATCGAAGATGTCAGCGCGGTGAACGTCGCCTGCGACGGCGTATCGGCCAGGATGCTCTGTTCGCCCATGACTTCGCTCGGCCCCATGCGACCGGCCTCGGTGAAACCATTGCCGTCCGGCACGCTGGCGCTGACGACGCCGGTGGCGATCACGAACAGGCTGTCCGGCACGTCATACAGATCCAGCACCACTTCGCCCGCGGCGTATTGTTGCGCGACCATCGATTCGGCGAGGCGGTCGCGTTCCTCATGGCTCAGTGAGCGGAAAATCTTCACTTCGTCGAGCAGTGCGCGGGCGCGAGTCGAGGGTTCGATCACGCCGTCGGGGTGTCGCGAGATGCCAGCCGCTTCCAGATGGCGATGGGCGAGGTCGAACAGTTGATTGCGCACGTCGCTCTTTTTGCCCAGCTCGGCGATGAACCCGCTGGCCACGTATTCGGACATCTCTTCGCCGGCCTCTTTCAACACCGCTTTGGGTGCCGGGTTCAGCAACAGGTTGCTGCTGCCTTGCAGCGTGCGGTCGAGGGCGTCGAGCACCCGGCGTGGGCGGATGTGGTTCGCCACCTTGATGCTGATCGACACCCCGTGCAGGTTGTTCGGGCGGCTGAGGTTGACGATCTTGGCCTTGGCCGCCACCGAGTTCGGCACCACGGCCATCGTGCCGGCGCTGCTCAACAGGTGCGTGGCGCGCCAGTTAATGTCCAGCACTTTGCCTTCGACGCCATCGATCACCACAAAGTCGTCCACCTGATAGGGTTTGGTGGTGTTGAGCACAATGCCGGAGAACACGTCAGCCAACGTACTCTGCAACGCCAGACCGACCACGATGGCGAACACGCCGGAAGTTGCGAGCAGACCTTTGACCGGCAGATCCAGCACATAGCCGGCGGCCGCGACGATGGAGGCCAGAAACACCAGCGCACCGATAACGTCCTGCAACAAACGGCCGCTGTGACCTATGCGGCGCATCAACACCAGACCGAACACTTCCGTGAGCACCCGTGCGGCGTACAACCACCAGAGAATCCCCAACGCCGTAGCACCGAGTTGCGCCACCGGGTCATCGGCAAACAACGGCGTCTGCAACGGGCTGACACCGGCGTTGATGACCAGCGCACTGAACGCCAGAAACAACACCAGCCGCACACCGACCTTTGGCGCGCGATGCTTGAACGGGACGAGGTGCCAGAGCAGAGCGTCGAGCGCCAGCAGCAGGGCGCTCCAAGGCAACAGGTGGGCAGAGAAAAGGCTCATGGATTGCACTCCAGCGGGCACAAAAAACTCGCCACACCCTGGGGTGTGGCGAGCGCTTGGACTTAGTTCAGATGCGTCTTGAGCTCAGCCGCGGCCTGACGTACCGCCGCTTTGACTTCCGGAATCTGATTCAGCGGATTGAGCAGGCCAAAGTCATGAATCATCCCGTTGTAGCGCACCGAGGTCACCGGCACACCGGCCGCATCGAGGTGGCGGGCGTAGCCTTCGCCTTCGTCACGCAGCACGTCGAATTCGGCGGTCTGCACCAGTGCGGCAGGCAGGCCTTTGAGTTGTTCGGTGCTGGCGTTGAGCGGCGAGGCATGAATCTGCGCACGTTCGGCCGGGTTGGTGGTGTAGTTGTCCCAGAACCATTGCATCATCCCTTTGGTGAGGAAGTGCCCCTCGGCGAATTGCTGGTACGAGCCGTCGTCGAACTGCGCGTTGGTCACCGGCCACATCAACAGTTGGAAGCGCAGGGCAGGGGTTTTCTGTTCCTTGGCCATCAGCGCCACGACCGCCGCCATGTTGCCGCCGACGCTGTTGCCGGCCACCGCCAGTCGCTTGCCATCGACACCGATCTCTTTGCCATGCTCGGCCACCCATTTGGTCGCGGTGTAGGCCTGGTTGATAGCGGTCGGGTAGTGCGCTTCCGGCGACGGCGTGTAGTCGACGTATACCGCGACTGCGCCGGAGCCCACCACCAGGTCACGGATCAGGCGCTGGTGAGTCGGGAAGTCGCCCAATACCCAGCCGCCACCGTGGAAGAACATGAACACGGGCAACTCGCCCTTGACCTTGGCCGGACGCACCACTTTCAGGTTGATGGTCTGGCCATCGACCTTGATCGCCTTGTCGCTGATTTCAACACCCGACAGATCAACCTTCACCGAAGCCTGGGCGCCGGTCAGCACCGCGCGGGCGTCTTTCGGGCTCAGCTGTTCCAGCGGTTTGCCACCGCCGGCGGCGAGCGCATCGAGGAAGGCCTGGGTGTTGTGTTCGACACCGGGGCTGCCGGCGGCGAATGCGTTGCCGATGGACAGGGCGAGGACGGAAGCGGCGAGGGTGTTCTTGATGTTCATGTGCAAATCCTTTTTAAATCGTTTGAGTTTTTATGCCTTGGGATCGGGCTGCTGTGGCGCTGGGGTTCAGGCCTCAGCAACACCGTGAGCACAGATTAATGAGATGCCGGAAAGTGAAAAAGCGGCTATAAAGCGTTTTACTGTCAACCAGAGCGCGACAATGAACCCGTTCGAGGATATGCGTCTTTTTTGCCAGGTCATGGAATCTGGCAGCTTCACTGCGGCAGCCGATCAATTAGGGCTGTCCAAGCAATTCGTCAGCCGCCGCCTGATGCAACTGGAAGAGCGTCTCGGCGTGCGCTTGCTCAACCGTTCGACCCGGCGCTTGGACGTCACGCCGCTGGGGCAGAGTTATTACGAATCAGCCCTGCGCCTGCTCAGCGAAGTCGAGCAAGTGGAACAGGGCATCGCCGGCCAGACCACCGAACCTCGCGGCACTATTCGCCTGAGCGCGCCGTTGTCGTTTGCCGTGGCGCATCTGGGTAGCCTGTTACCGGAGTTTTTGCAGCGTTATCGCGATGTCACCGTGGAAGTCGACCTGAGTGATCGGCCAGTGGACTTGCTCGGTGAGGGTTACGATTTGGCCTTGCGCATCGGCGTGCTGGAAGACTCGACACTGATCGCCCGACGCCTCGCCTCCATCGAGCGAGTGTATTGCGCCAGCCCGGTGTATCTGGCCGATCGGGGCACGCCGCATAAACCCGAGGATTTGCATACTCACGATTGCCTGCCTTACGGCCACGGTCGTCAGGTGCAATGGCGTTTCGAGGGGCGGGGCAAACCGCTGAACGTCAACGTCACTGGGCGGATGCGGGTCAACAATGGTGAGTTGCTCAAGGACGCGGCCATCGCCGGCATGGGGATCACCTACCTGCCGACATTCATCGTCGGTTCGGCCCTGGAGGACGGCCGACTCGTGCCGGTGCTGGATGATTTTCGCCCCGAGCCGCTGACCTTGTCGGCTGTCTACCCGCAGCATCGCCAGAGTTCGCGACCGGTGCAGGCCCTGATTGAGTTTTTGCGTGAGCGGTTGAATCAACGCGAAGAGGGTTCGCACTGTCGGTGATTACAAGATCGCAACAAAGCTCGAATGGTGATTTTCCTGACGCTGATCCAGACTCATGCCGGCCAATCAAAGGCCCGAATTCTGGAGCGTGCAATGGAAATGCCGACAAAAGAAAAAGCCATCGCCAGCAATCGCGATGCCTGGAATGACTCTGCCCAACACCACAAAGACACCCCTGAGTGGCAGGCCTGTTCGAGTGCCGTGAGCCATGGCGATTTTTCCTGCCTGGATGACACTCTCACCGGGTTGCTTCAACAGGTCGGCGTCGACGGCAAGGATGTGGTGCAACTGGGCTGCAACAATGGCCGGGAAAGCCTTTCGCTGTTTGCGCTGGGTGCGCGCAGCGTAGTGGGCGTCGACCAGTCCGGGGCCTTTCTCGATCAGGCCCGGGAGCTGGCATCCCGTTCGCCTCATCAGCCCGAATTCATCGAGGCTGACATCCATCACCTGCCGATGGAACTTCACCAGCGCTTCGACGTGGCGCTGATCACCATCGGCGTATTGAACTGGATGCCGGACATCGGCGAGTTCTTGCGCCATGTCGCGCAAACCCTCAAACCCGGCGGCAGCCTGGTGATCTACGAAACCCACCCGTTCCTGGAAATGTTCGACCCCGAGTCAGCCGATCCCTATCGCCCGGACAGCTCGTATTTTCGCCGTGAGCCTTTCGTCCAGGACCAACCGATCGTCTACGAAGGCAAAGTCGAACAGCAGGCCTCGGCGTCCTACTGGTTCGTCCACACCCTGAGTGCCATCTTCACCGGTGCCGTGGAGGCGGGGTTGCAGATCAGTCATTTCAAGGAACACCCACATTCCAATCGCGAAGAACTCTACGACAAGTATCAGCAGCAAAAGGCGCAGTTGCCGTTGTGTTACACGTTGGTGGCGGTGAAGCGCTGAGCGTCAGATCTGAGGAATGAGTTGCACTGACTAACGCCATCGCGAGCCTGCTCGCGATGGCGGCGACACAGCCCTCAGTCAAGCAACGGCAATCGCTCCCGCACCGGCCACTCACGCCTGCGCCGCTGTCACTGGCTGCTGCTCCGGTTTACGCAGTGCGGTCAGCCGTGAGCCCGTGTAGTAGGTTTCGCGAAAGAAGCGCCAGCGGCCGAACAGGTCGTAGACATGGGTGATGCGCCCTTGCTCCTGGTAGTCCATGCGGATGTGCATTTTCATCGCCTGGATGTTGCGGGTATCGCAGACGTCAACGATCTTGTTGCACCCTTTGGCTCGCATCGCATCCCAGAGTTTGAACTGGGCGTCCATCGATAGGCTGGTGCCGAAGTATTGAGGGATCATTTCACCGCCGAACTCGAAAAACTCACCGGGATTGACCCGGAACCAGCAGCCGTAATAGTGCCGGTCGAAGTAGTCTCTGGCGCTGCCCCAGATGAATCCGATGGCATCACCTTCCTCGTTCACGTACATGTGCCCGGTGTGTCCCTCGGCGGCGATTTCGGCCATGGCCTTGACGCGGTTGCCGTAATACTTGGTGAATGCCGTGGCGTTTTCCGGGGTGATGATCACCAGGCGCAGGCCCGAATAGGGCCGCAGATTTTGCGGCGCCACCGGGGTCACCAGGTCGCGCCCCAGCCATAACAGCTCCCGATGGAAGTACACGTAGCGCTTCCAGAGCGACTGGAGTGTGTGGAGCAGGCCTTTTTGTTTGATGCGTTCGCGAAGCTTGTCGATGGCGCTCATGAAGTCCTCCGAGGCCGAAGCCAGGGTGTGGTGGGTAACGTTTTCGATGGCGAAAAATCAGGATTTCAACGGATGCAGTACGGTCGAGTATTGCAGCTCCTCTTTGGACGCCCTCGGCACAACGGCATAGGACACCCTCGGAACACCCCCAAGACGCTGATCCAGCACTTGGCTCAGCGACTCGCCGGGGTTCAGATAGGCATCGCCAAAATCGGTGCCGATATGGATCGGATGGACGACGATTTCCAGCAGGCCGTCGATAGGCATCGCCACGGTTCGCAGGTCGACCGGGGTGCATACGTTCTGGGCGGTCGCTCCGGACAAGCTGTTCAATCGATGGTTGAGCAACGTCTTGAACACTCGCTTGGGCACACTCAAGTTGCTGCCCAGATCGCGCGCCAGTCGCACGGGCACCCCTTGGCGGGCGGCAAACCGCGCGACGATTTCACCGATGGGCCAGATGTTGTGCACATGTTGATGGGAATCGAGGTGGCTGGGGTGCAGGCCGTTGTCCACGCAGCGTTGCCATTGGGCTTCGAGTTCCTCCAGCACCGCATCGCGATCCAGGCGATTGAGCCAGAGACTGTGGCGGGGCAGGCTGAGGTCGAACTCACCCTGGCTGTCGCAAAATGTCGAGCGCGCTAGAATCGACAGGCTCAACGGCCGGCCATACGTGAGGTTGAAGTGCAGCCCGATCCGCCCCTTGAGCAATGGCTGCCGGGCCAGGACGCAGGCCGCTTCGAAGGCCGGCATGTTGGCCATGGCGGTCGCGGAGCTGATGACCCCAGCGTGGAAGGCACCCAGGATCACCGCGTTTTCGCTCGGGCTGAGGCCGAAATCGTCAGCGTTGACTATGACTTGGCGAGGCATGGCTGCCCTCTCTTTCTTGTTCGGTGGGTGCAGCGTCTATAACGACAATAGGAGCCTGTATAGGTGTAAGCGTAGGAGCAACCAGCGTCGCTGCACGCCTGGCCTGCCAATTTTTTAACCAGGGTTTGATTCGGTGCCAGAGTCGCAGCGCCAGCCCCAAGGCGATGCCGCTGGGACGCCAGGAGTAGAAACTCCAACGCCAATGCTCCAGTTGGCCGGTCATGCGTTCCAGGAGTTGATGGCTGGAGTTTTCCAGGCTGATCCGCGAGGCATCGACCCAGTGCCAGTTGTCGTCCAGCCCCCAGCGGATCCACTCTTCGAGCAGCACGCGACCGCTGCCCAGGTCGGCGTATTGCGGCAAGAACGCCAGGTTGTAGTCGTACAACCGGCCCTGTTCCAGCAAGCCGATGCGGTAGCTGATGCAGCGCCCGTCCAGTTCCAGCACCACCACCCGCACCAGTCCCTGTTCGGCGAGGGCGGTGAAAGCGTGCTCGATCCATTGTCGGTAGCGGTCATTGGTGAAAATCCCCACGCCTTGAAGGCCTTTCCAGCTCAGCGCTTCGACTTTGCCGAGGGTTCGCAACAGCGGCCTGATGTTGGCGGCGTCGGGGGTTATCCGCCGGACCTCGGCACCGCAGGCGGCGATGCGTTTACGCGCCCGGCGCAGTTTGTAGCGCGGGTCGCCGGACACTTCCTGGCGGTCGGCGTCGCTGATCAGGTGCACCGGCACCCGACAACTGAGGCGGCGTTCTCCGGTCGAGCTGTGGGCCATCCAGGTGGTCAGTGCACTTTCCTCGCCGATGGGTTCGGACAATTCATTGAGTTGCAACAACGCATGGGGCACACGACGGCGGATGATCACCAGCGCCTTGCGCATGCTCTCGGCATGGAGGCAGCTGAGCAGGGCCAGGCGATCGGTGAGGGGGTAACCGAGGTGATGCAATACTCGAAACGGTAGCCCGCCAAAGCGCTTCACGGACATCACCAGCGGCAGGCACAAGGCCAATTCATCGCCGTGCCAGCCGAGCAGCACGTGCAAGCGTTCCCCAGCGGCCAGTGCCTGTTCCGATGCGCGCAGCCAGGCGAGGGTGTTGAACGGCGTATGGTCCGTCACGCGCCAGCGCAACCCCTCATAGGCGGCTGTCGGAAAGTCCGGCGCGCACAGCGACGTGCGCCATTCGAATCGAGCCATCATAGGTTCAGGCCGCCGCATAACTCATGGACGTTCATGAGGCGCTCCAGCTAAGGGCGAACAGGGTTTGCCCAGGCAGATCGAAGCTGACGCGACCGTCCTGACAGTTGAATTTGCCTTCGCGACTGCGGCTGTCGGCACCGAAATACACCAGCACTCCCTTGGTCAGCGGGCATCTCGCCCCGGCCAGATCGACACGCTGCAAGCGCGCCCCCTTATTGACGCCCAACAGGCTGCGTTGGCGCTCGGTGGCCATCGCCAGCACGTCGACTTCGAAGGCGTCGTTGTCCAGGCGCATGACGTTTTTCAGCCAGTGCTGCCGGATGAATTGTTGGGCCAGGCCCACCGGTTTGAGCTCGAAACGATCGCCACCCAGCACCCGCACCATGCCTTTGGGGTAGTTCGGTTCGTCGGCAGCCTGGAACCAGTTGAGCATGTCCAGCAACCCGTCCTGCGCCGAGTTGATGACCACCGAGGCCCACCACAGCGAAGTGAAATGGGTTTCCTGATCGTAGGGGCTCAGGCTTGAGCCACTGGACAGGTTGGTCTGGTCCAGCAGCAAGGCCTTGCGTGGCCGACCCTTGGCATCGAGGCCCACCAGTTCGGCGGCGCGGCGCACGCTGTCGCGGTAGACCCGGGTCGCCAGCAGGTCGCGAACCATCCATTCATGCCAGGCGAGGGCGTCGATCTGCTCGCCGGATTCGGCCAGCAGGCGCCGTGCCCAGTCGATACCGCGCTTGTCGGCAGCATCGTCGGTGAACGGGCCGTTGACTAAGCGCGAACTGGCGGGCATCGCAATACGTATGCCGGCCTTGGCGTTGGCCGGGTCATTACGCACTTGCTTGGCCATGCTGTTGAAGATCGCCTGGTAGTTGGCGTAGCTCGAATAGTTGAGATTCGGCTCGTCGGCGAACGCGATGTAGTGGGTGCCGGTGCCACCGAGTGCGCGAGTCGCGGCGAGCCAGGCGTCGAGGCCGGCATTGCTTATGGTGTCGACGCGCAGATCGGCCTGGCGCTGGCTGCCGGCCAACAGCGTGATGTCCTGCGTGATGCCGAAGCGGTTCTGATAGAGCTGGCGGAACGCATCTTCGTAGTGCGGATTTTGCGCGGTGACGTCGACGAAACTGTAATAGGAGCCCGCTTGGGGCTTGAGGGCGTCGAGCGCAGTGAAACTGGATTGAGGCGGCAGTACGTAGGGCAAGTAAATGCCCAGGCTCGGGGTCGGGCCGAGGGTCTCTTTATGTAGGGTCAGCCGGGTCTGGCCATCGTTCTCGCGCAGCGGTTTGAGTTGCTGCGGGTTCTGGGCGAACAGGTTCGCCGTGCCATCGAGCCAGAACGCGACTTTGCCACTGCCTTGCAGGCGCAGGCGCCAGACTTGCTCATCCCGGGAAACGGGCAGTTCCAGCTGATCGAATTGCCAATAGGCGCGATAGGGCTTGAGCATCAGCGACACTTGTTTGTTATCACCCACACGCTGCGCCTGCAGGGCGCCGACTCCACCATGAAACTTGCCGGCCAGTACCGCGTGCTCCCCCGGTGCGATTTTGAAATACAGCTCATCGCCGCCACGGGCTTCGGCGCTGAAATGCACCTTGGCCGGGGCGAATAACGCCACGGTGTGTTCGTCATGTTCGACGGTGTAGCGGCGGAAGCTGTAGCCCGGAATTTCCAGTCGATAACTGGCGGCACCCGGCGCCAGCGGCCAGCTCTGCTTGCCGCGGGTTTCACTGGCGGCGATCAGCCGTTCGCCCTTCAGGTTGCCATTGCCGTCGAGCAGGTACAGGTGTTCTTCATTGGCATCGGCCTGCCACGCCGGGACCCACTGGATGGTCAGTGTGTCGGGGCGATCCGCTTGCAGGTACAGGCTGCCGTCGCGGATGTCGGTCCAGCGCATGGGCGCCGCCTGAGCGCTCAATCCGAGGCCCAGGCTCAACAGCAGCATCAGGCGCTTCATGCCGATTTCCGTTGCAGCATCTGAAGCATCGGTGCCACATCGCTGGGCAGGATGATCAGGGTTTGCCAAACCGGCACGCCGCTCAACCGGCAGTACATCACCAGCAGCGCGACGGTCACCGCCAGGTAGGCGATGGACGATGCCGCCGCGGCGCCGACGATGCCATACATCGGGATCAGCAACAGGTTCAGCGCAAGATTCAGCAGCGCGCCGAGGCCCACCAGCAACGAAACCGTGCCGGGGCGATTTTTGCCCAGCAGGTCCAGGCGCAGGATGCTCGCATAGCAAAGACCAAGCAGCCCCGGCAGCAGCGCCAGCAAGGCCGGGTAGGCCGGTTGGTAGGCAATGCCGAACAGGGTGACGATCAGCCATTGCCCGATCACGGCCATGGTCAGGCAGGCACCGAGCATCACCGTGGCGGTCAGGCGCAGGGCCAACGGTGTCAGGCGTTCCATGCCTTCGTCTTGTTGCAGCAGGCGTTTCATCAGGGGTGTGGTCACCGCTTCCGGGACGATCAGCAGCAACTCGGCGGCAGCACTGGCCATGGCGTAATGACCCAACGCCGTGCTGCCGAGCAGGGCACCGATGAACAGGTAATCGGAGCGCAGAATCACTTGCTGGAACAGCAGGTCCGGATGGCTGCGGGCGCTGTAGCGCAACAGTTCCTTCTGGCTGGTGCGGTCCCATTGCAACGTCAAGGGTTGCGCTCGTTTGAGCCAGACCCAACCGGCCAGCACCACCAGGCTGATGCCGGCCAGCCAACTGATCAGCGCCGCTTCCAGCGCGGCGTCTTTCCACATCCAGAACAGGGCGATAAACAGCAGCAGTGGCGCCAGCGATTCCACCAGCCGCAAGGCATTGAACGCCACCACACCGCCCGACGCGTTGTGCAAGGTCAACAGGCCGCTCTTGAGCACGGTCAGTGGCACCGCCAGCAGCAACAGCCAGGCGAGCAATCCCAATTGTGTGGTGATGTCGAGTTCGCTGCCGAACTGCCGCACCAGCGCCACCACCAGCAACGTCAGCAAACCCGCCAGCAGGCAACCGAACACCAGCACCTGGCTCAGCAGCAAACCCATCGGTCGTTGCTTGGCCGCCTGATAACCCACCGCCGAATTCAGCCCGCCGCTGGTGGCGGCGCTGATCAAATCGGGCAGGGTACTGAGCAGCGCGAACAGGCCGCGCTCGCTGGGCCCCAGAATCCGCGCCAGCAACACGTTGCGCAGCAGCCGCAAGCCGATCATTGCCAGTTTGGTGCCCATGCTCAGGGCCAGGTGTTTGAGGTAGTGGCTGCGACTCATGGCCGGGCTCCGCGGTAGATGCGCCACGACAGCAACTCCGGATTGCGTGCCGTGCGCTGGCTGATGCCGATCCGCGGCAAGGCCAATGGATCGTCGACGCCACGGTAAATCCCGCTGGCGGTGCCCAGGGCAAACGCAAAGTCGTGGTCGGCCACGTGTTCGCGCACGCGCGCATCATGGTCGCCATTGGGGTAGCAGTAGACCGGCAGCGGCCGGTTGCAGCCGTTCAACAGTGCATTGCGGCTGCGGCTCAATTCTTCATCCAGGTGTTGATCGTCAAGGCTGGTGAGGATTGTGTGACTGGCGCCGTGAGGGCCGAAGCGGATCAACCCGCTGGCTTCCAGCGCGCGCACTTGATGCCAGTCCAGGGCCTGGGGCAACGACTCTTCAGGGCATTGGCCGGTGAGCCGGTTCAGTTCGCCCGGCGGCAGGTTTTTCAGGCTTTGCAGAAAATGCAAAAGCGCCAGGCTACGGCGCTGCACATCCAGATCATCGAGCAGCACCGGTAACGGTCGCCCGATCTGTTGCAGGCATTCAATCAAATGCATCCGGGCTTTTTCACCGTGGCTGTGCCACAGGGTTTCCCCCAGGCTTTCCCACCAGAAGCGTTGCCGGCTGCCGATGTAATCGGTGGAGAGAAAAATGCTCGCCGGCATCTGATACCTTTTCAGCAACGGGAAGGCATTCAGCGCGTTGTCACGCCAGCCATCGTCGAAGGTCAGCGCGACTTTGGGACGCTCCGACCTGGGCTCCGATCTCAGTGCGCCGGGTTGCAAGATCTCCATCAGCGGCACGCAATCGAAGTGTTTTTTCAACCAGAGCAGCAGATGGGCAAAGGCCTTCGGCCCGACGCACAGTTCATTGCGATGGGGCAGGTCGGCGGCGCGGTCATTGGGCAACACCCGGTGCAGCATCAGGATCACCCCGGCACCGTGCAGTTGGTGACGGCCTACCGGCGAGTTGAGATAGAGCCAGCCACTGGTGCGTTTTAATAGTTGTTTGATCGCCATGGAGCGGTCCTTTCAACGATTTTGCTCGGGGTTCCACTGCGCGTACCGCTGTCCACGCAGGAACTGCCATAGGCCGATACTCATCCCGGCAAGGGTCACCAGAAAGAATGCGGCGAGGCGAAAGGGTTTGGGCAAACGGTGTTGCACATCCAGCAGGCCGGCGACGGCCACCGCATAACCGAGCAGTTGCGCGATCAGGCTCAGGCGATAGAAGCCATGTACGTTCCACAGCCAGAAGTTGCTCAGCAACAACGGCAGCAACAGGATCGGTACCAGGCGTCGAATCAGTTTGTGGCTGATCAGCGCAATCGCATACAAGCCATGGCGCCAGGGGTTCAACAGTTCCCGACGCTGGGCCAGGCTCTGCAGACCGCCGACGGTGATGCGCAGACGACGGCGCCATTGTTTGTCGATCTCATCGACGCCCTGGTCGATCACTCGGGCTGTGGGCACATAGACAATGCGTTTGAGCGCCACTGGCGCGCAGGTACTGATAAAGAAATCATCGTTGACCTCCGCCGGCACGTTCTGGAACAACTCGCGGCGCAGGGCGAGCAGGGCGCCGTCGGCGGAGACCATGCAGCCGGTGCGATTTTCCACCCGGCGCAGCCAGCCTTCGTAGTGCCGATAAAGGCTGTCGCCCAGGCTCAGGCCCTTGCCCGTCACCGGGATCAACATGTGCCCGGCGCAGGCGCCGACCTGTGGGTCGGCCAGGGGCGCGAGCAACTGGCGGAGGGTGTCGGTCGACCATTGGTTGTCGGCATCGGTAAACACCAGAATCTCGCCCGTGCTCAAGGCGACGGCGGCATTCAAGGTAGCCGTCTTGCCCTGACGGGGCAGGTCGAGCACGCTGATGCGCGGGTCGATGACCTTGTGGGCGCAGGCCACGGTGTCGTCGGTGGAGCCGTCGCTGGCCAGAATGATCTGTAGCGAACGCGCCTGATAATCCTGGGCGAGCAACATGCGCAGCTTTTCTTCGATGTACTGGGCTTCGTTGTGCGCGGCGATGACGATGCTCACGTTCATCGGTTGCGCTGGCTCATAACGGCGCGCCGCAAACAACGGCGAGAGCAGTGTCAGCAGCAGCGGGTAGCCGAGCCAGGCATATACCGGCAATAACAGGCACCACCAGAACACGAATTCAGCCACGGGCGGGTCTCCTGGCATTCCAACGACAAAGGCTCAGGATGAGCGCGGCACCCGCCAGGTGCAGACGCACCCAATGCAGGCCCCAGAGTTGCAGCATCAGGCGCAGGTCACGGTGTTTCAGGCTTTGCCGCAGGCTCTGGGCGAGCGCTGGCAGGCTGGTGACGAACAGCATGAATAGCGCCAGTCGGGGGAAACCGTTGAGCAGGGCGGATAGCGCCGTGAAATCCAACACCCAGGCAATGATCGACAGCATCGGGAAACGCAGTAAGCGCAGATTCATGCCGTGGCTGCGCAGTAATTGCAGGTGACTGCCCTGACGCCAGAACTCCTTGCCCATCCATTCGCGCCAACTGCTCTCGTAACCCCAATGCAGGGCAACGCTCTGGTTGACGGACAACAGGCGTGCGCCGGAGTGGGAAAGACGCATGGTGAAATCTTTGTCTTCGCCGGTGCTCAGGTTTTCGTTGAAGCCGCCGACCTTGTCGAACCATGGACGACGCATCAACAGGTTGGAGCTGGGCAGCCATCGCACGGTTTTCACCGTTTCATCGTTCGGGCGCAACGTGCGGCGTTGCCAGGCATTGGCATACCACGGGGCTTCGGCCGGGGTGTGCAGGTCCAGTCCCAGGACGTCGACCTGAACCGCGGGTTGGATGCTCAACAACAGCGTGAGCCAGTCTTCGGGCATCTCGATATCGGCATCGATGAAGCCCAGCCATTCGCCTGTCGCCATCGCCGCCCCGCGATTGCGCAAGGCGCCGATCCGCAGTCCGGGCAGCACCAGCACCTGCGCCCCGAGCTGGCGAGCGATGTGCGGACCCTGATCGTTGGAGCCGTTATCGACCACGATCAACTCGCATTCCATCCCGGCAGCCTGCGCGGCTTTTTTCGCGGCAAGCAAGGTACGGCCGATGTGTCGGGCCTCGTTGTACATCGGGATGGCGATGCTGATGCGGTTCATGCCCTGGCCTCCGTCGGCGGACGTTCTTCAGCCTTGAGGCGCAGTACCCAGGTCAGGGCGAGCATGATCCACAGGTACTTGTGATTCGGTGCGCTGAGGAACATCAAAAACAGGGTCAACGATAGATAACTGATGCCCAGGTGCGTGATCAGGTCGGCCTGCTCCCAATCCCGTCGCAGCATCCAGGCGTGACGGGCACGGACCAGGTTGTACATCCCGAGGCCCAGCATGCCGACGAACAACAACCCGGCGGGAATCCCCAGTTCACTGAAGATTTCCATGTAGGTGTTGTGAGCGCGACGGTACAAGTCGCCGGGCTTGCGGTTGGCGGAAAACACCTTGGCGTAACCGGAGGTGGCGTAGTGCAGCGGGAAGGTGCCGGGGCCGCTACCGAGTAACGGATGCTCACGAATCATCTGGCCGCCGACCACAAGGTATGACGTGCGGCGGCCGAGGGATTCGTCCTGGCTTTTGGCGCCTTCTTTCAAGACGCTCAAGGACTGGATGCGCTTGAGGTAACCGGCCGGCATCGAATAGATCCCCACCGGGATCACGAGTGCAAGGCCGAGCATGGCAAAACCCAAGTGGCGCGGCCGGATGCGTGGCAGCTGCGCGCGGTAGTGCCAGGCGCCGATCATCAAGCTCAGGAACAGCACCACCAGCCCGGAACGGGAATCGGTTTTGGTCATGCCGCCCAGCAGCAAAATGCAGCAGCCGCCCCAGAACAATCGGTGCAACAGATTCGGGCCGCGGATCACCAGCAGCAGGCCCAACGGCACGGCGAAGGCAATCAGCAGGGCAAACGAGTTCGCGTCTTCCAGCAGCCCGGCGGCACGGCCCTGGTCCTGATACTTGGTGGAGAACATGGCCAGCACAGAGGTCGCGGCGACGCTGAGAGTCACCAGCCGGGCGAACAGATCGAGGTTCAACTCACGGCCGATCAGCAAGGTGATCACAAACAGAACCATGCCGACGCTCATATCCCGCAGATGACTCTGGGACATGTCCATGCTGTCGGTATTGATCATGCTCAACCCGTACAACACGATGAAGCCGATCAGGTAGCGCCAGATGTTGCTGCGCAAGCGCTCGGACGGAATCTGGTGAATGGCCAGTTGCAACATCAGGATCAGGGCCAGTGACGCACCGATGAATTTGGTGCCCGACAACGCGTTGCCCTTGAAGAAACCTTCGAACGGCACCAGCGCCGCGATGCCCAACAACCCCCAGGCGGGTTTTCGGTAGAGCACACCAACAGCGACCATGCCCAGCACCGCGCCTGGCGCCAGATAGGGGTAAGGGCTGGCCAGCAAACCGAGGCAGACCAGGGCGAGCAGACTGACGATCGAGAGCGGAAAGATCATGCGCGTGCCTCCCGTGCAGTACGGATATAAAGCTGCGACCAGCGTTCGGCCAAGGCCTTCAGGTCGTAACGGTCCTGTTGCGTACGTCTTGCGTTGTCGATCAGTTCGCGAGCCAGTGCCGGCTCACTCAGTAGCGTGTCGAGCTGTCGGGCGAGGGCGGCACTGTCGGTGGGGGGCGCCAGCAGGCCGTTGTGCCGATCCTCCAGCACATCGGGCACCCCGCCGACGCTGAACGCCACCACCGGCACTCCGGTCTGCATCGCTTCGAGCAAAATCATCGGCGTGCCCTCGGTGCGCGAGCTGATCACCAGCGCATCGAGTTGCGGCCACCAGCGGTTCATGTCGGTCTGATAGCCCGGCAGGGTGATGCGGTTGTGCAAGCCGGCAGCGGCAATTCGCGCCAGCAGGGTTTCCCGTTCCGGGCCGTCGCCGAGCATCACCGCGTCCAGTTGCGGGTGTTGCTGACACAGCGGAATCAGCGAATCGAGAAACAGGTCCGGGCCTTTTTCATGGGTCAGCCGACCGACGTAGCCCGCAAGCCAGCGCGGGTGTCTGGCGTTGTGGGGCAGCAGGCCGTTGGCCGTTGGCAGACCATTGGGAATCACTTGCAGCTTCTCCGTTCGAACACTGGCCTTGCGGTGCAGCACCGCGATGCTTTCGGCCACGCAAACCACTCTATTCACCGACGCCGTGCGGCACAGTTGCAGGCTCAGCCAGCCGTAGAAGCGTTGCTTGCGACTGCGCGGGGTGAAACCGTGTTGGGTAATCACCAACGGCAAGTCCAACAATGTCGCGCCGACCCAGCCAAACAACAGGCCTTTGAAATTGTGCGTATTGATCAGCGGCTGTTCAGCCCGCCGATAACGTAAATGCCCCAGCAATTGCCCCAGCCCCGTGAAAGCGCGGCAATCGACCCCGGCCTCGCGGAACCGGTCGATCAGGGCCGGCGGCGCATCCAGAAACAGCACCTGATGGTGTCCCGGCGTCGCCAGGCAATGGTCCAGCAACATCCGCTCAGCGCCATAAAAGCCGCCGCTGCTGATCAAATGCATGATCGGCAGCGCGTTGGCGCTGAGCGGCCCGTTCAATGGCGCACCCAATACATGAAGCTAGGCACGGTCCAGTTCTTGTGCGGGTTGTTCGGCAGAACGTCCTGATCGTTGATCACCAACAGCACCGGCAATCCCAGTTCATGGGTGATTTGCGCTGGATGTTTGAAGCTGTGATCGAAGAACTCACGCACGTAGACGAAGGCAATCGCCAGCAGCAGACCGGTCAGCATCCCGAACGGAATGATCAGCAGCGGTTTGGGAAACGCCACCTCGGACGGTTCGAACGGCGGGCTGAGCACCCGGGCGTTGGACAAATCGCTGTCCAGCGCGCGGGCGGTGCTGCTTTCGGCAAAGCGCTGGGCGTAGGTGGAGAACGCCGCGTGCAAGGCATTGATCTCGGTATCCATCTGCTGCAACTTGCTCTGCGCCACTTGCAATTGGTGGATACGGTTCTTGAACTCGGCGATGCGCGCGGTTTTCTGGTTGATCACCGAGGTGACAATGGCCAGGTCGCTGGTGCGCTCCTGAATCCGGTTGCTGACGATTTTCAGGAACTGCTGACGGGTGCGGGTAATTTGTTCGCGGGCCAGCAGCATCGGTTCGCTGCCCGGCTGGAACACCGCCAGGTCGTTCATGTAGCGACTGACTTGAGTCGTCAGTTGCTCACCGATCTGCCGGATCTCCCGGTCTTCGAAGGCAATGTTGTCCACCGTGGTGGTGAAGGTGAAGGGGAAGGTGTAGTCGTTGAGCCGAGAGGTATTGTTGGCCGCCGCCAGCGCGGTTTTCAGGTAGTCGAGCCAGCGCTGGCTTTGCAGCAAGCGATCCTGATACTGGTTGAGGTTCTCTTCCTCGGTGTTGATGGCGTTGAGGCGGAAGGTGATTTCTTCCTTCGGATCGGACGCGCCGATCTTTTCGAGTAACGCCAGTCGAGTGCCTTCCAGGCCATCGAGCCGCACCTGATACTGCTTCTTCTTGGTTTCGTAGAAGCTCTGTGGCAGGTCGATCGATTGCAGTTCCTGACGGCTGGCCAGGTAGTTTTGCAACATCGTCGCGACAAACCGGGTGCCTTGGGCCGGGTCGCTTGAGCTGTAGATAATGGAGATCACGTTGGAGCCGGGCAGGGTGTCGATCTTCAGGTTATCGATGGCTTCCTGGGTGAAGGTATCCAGGGTGGTGTCCCGCACCGGATCGATTGCAAGCCCGAGCGCGCCACGCACCGGATTGATCACGTATTCACGCAAGGGGTTGGTCACGAAGCGCTGGATCGGTACGGTCACCAGTTTGTTGAAGGCCCCGGGGTTGGGCGTGTATTCGCCTTTGGCCTGCAGGTCACTGATGGTCTGACGGATCAGGGCCGGCGAGCGCAGGATGTTGCTCTCGGTTTCCATGTCTGCCAGTGACGGCGGAATGAAAGAGGCGTCGCCCTGGGTCAGGGATGTGGTGGCGTCTCCCTGAGAGAGTTTTTTGGACTGCACGAGCACCTGCGCTGTGATATCGAAGCTCTGTTTGAGCACCAACGGCAGGAGCAGGGCGATCACTGCAAAGCTCAGGAAGATTCGCTTCACCAACCGTTTGTTGGCGAAGAAAATCCTGAAGAACTCATGCAGGTAGTTTTCCTTTGGATTCATGATGGGTCCCCTGAGAGTTAGTTGCTGCCGCTGCTGCCTTTGTTGTCGACACGGTAGGCGAAACTGAAGCCCACCCCCTGAAACAACACCACGTCCGCCAGTTGCCGTGCGAGCTCGCCGGCGCTGGCCAGTTTGGTCTTGGGCACATAGAGCATGTCGTCCGGTTGCAGGTAAGCAATCTGCGACGCGTCACCGGACAAGGCTTTCTCCACGTCGTAGTGCACGGCCTGCACCTGGTTGCCGTTGCGGCGCATGATTACCACCGAATCGAGGCGCGCCTTGATGCTAGTGCCACGGGCCAGGGTTAACGCTTCGAGCACCGAGACCGGGCGGCGAATCGGGTAGGAACCCGGCTGCCCGACTTCACCCAGCACATAGATTTCGTTGCCCGACGTGGATTTGAGCATGACGTCGACCGTCATCCGCCCCGGCAATTGCGCATAACGTTGATTGAGGAACGTTTCCAGTTGGTTCACGGTCATGCCTTGCAGCGGCACGGAGCCGATTTCCGGAAAGCTCGCATAGCCGTCGTTACCCACGGTGATCTCCCGGCTCATGCCGGTGGCGGGGTGGTTCAGGGCGCTCTTGAGGTTTTGCTCGTTGCTCAGCGGGCTGGTCACGAGCACCGTCAACTGGTTGCGATTGGGCTGGAACAGGGCTTTGCGGTTATAGGCGCGCTGGATTTCATCCCGCGCTTGGACCGAGGTCATCCCGCCGATTTTCACCGAGGTGTTGGCCCCCGGCAGTTCGATGGTGCCATCGGGCAGCACCAGTTGCGTGCCGTTGAGCTGGCTGGCCGCGGTGAAGTTCAGCGCGACCTGGTCACCGGGCTGAATGCGGTAAGCCTCCGAGCCACTGGTACTGACGTGGAAGATCACGTCCAGCACGTCCTTGGGCCGCAAGGTCTGTTCGACCTTGGGCATATCGGTGGCCTGGGCGTTAGCCGGCTCGGCCGTGAGGATCTGCACCGGCATGTTCTGGGTTTCATTGGTGCTGGAGCAACCTGCAAGCGGCAGCAACAGCAGGACAAGCACTTTGGCGTTCATGACGTCATCCTTCAGGTGGTTGCTTACAGGTTTTTGTAGAGCCATTTGGGCATGTAGTACTTGCGCCGGTTGAAGACGCTGCCCACCAGTTTTGCGCCGGCCTGGGTCAGGCGCTGGGCCGCGGCCTGGGCCACTTCCCAGCGGGTGTCTTCCGCGCGCACCACCATGATCACGCCGTCCACCAAAGTGCTGATGACCAGGGTGTCGACGGCCTCATACACCGCATCGCCGTCGATCACCACGAAGCGATACCGATCGACCAACTGTTCGAGCAACGGGCTCAGCTGTTCGCTCGTCAGGTGCTCGGCGCCGCGGATGTGCCGCCCGTACGGCAAGATGTGAAAGGGCAGGCTGGAGACGGTCACCAGGCAGTCCTGCAGCAGCGGCGGGGAGTCGTTGAACAGCAGGTCGCGAAAGCCGCGCTCTTTGCTCAGCCCCAGCTGTTGCGTGAGGTTGTCCGCCGACTGGCTGGCGTCTACCAGCAGCACTTGGCCGCTGCTCATTGCCGCCAGTTGGCTGGCCAGCGCCAGGGCACAGGTGGTGGTGCCCGTGCCCGCGTTGGCAGCGGTCAGAAAAAGGATCCGCAGATCCAGGTCGAGCACGGTCGAGGTCAGGTTGGACTCGCTCGGGCTGGCGATGGTCAGGCTTTTATTCGATGAACCGTCCATTTAACTCGCTCCGTGGCCGTTGAATACAATGAAGGGGGTTTTCAAAAGAATCTTCAGATCAAGCAACAGGCTCTGCTCGGCGATGTAGGTGAGGTCCAACTCTACGCGCTGGTCGAAGTCGATATTGCTGCGCCCGGAGATCTGCCACAGGCCGGTCATGCCGGGGTAGATGCTCAGGCGTGCAAGGTGGCTGTCCTTGTAACGACGGGCATTGAATGAGGTCGGTCGCGGACCTACTAAACGCATGTCGCCGCTCACCACATTGATCAGGTTGGGTAATTCATCGAGGCTGCTGCGCCGCAGGAAGCTGCCGATGGGGGTAATCCGCGGGTCGTTGTCGATCTTGAAGTCGATGGCGTCGGCGCCGTGCTTGTTCAGATGCCGCAGGGACTCCTTGAGCTCCTCGGCGTTGGCCACCATGGTGCGGAACTTGTACATGCCGAACATGCGGCCGCGGTAGCCGGTGCGTTTCTGCACGAACATCACCGGCCCCGGGCTGCTGAACTTGATCGCCAGTGCCAGCCCCAGCAATACCGGGGAGATCAACAGCAAAATCACCATTGCACCGAGGCAGGCGAACACTCGATTGGTGCGCGACAGGGTCCAGGGCCGACCACCGTTGCGGCCGGTCACCCAGCCGTGACCCTGCACGTGAATCGCCTTGTCGAGGCGCATTCGGTGCTCGGGATCCAGGCGGTTGTCACGTTGCATGTGATCGAGCAACATGCCTTTTTCATGTCCAGTCATAGAGTCCTCCGCTAAAGCCCGGCCATGTATGGCGTGCGGGCGCTACGCAGTGGGTAGTAGTCACGGAACCAGGCGATGAATCGTCCGAGTCCTTCATCCAGCGCTATCCGTGGCTGGAAACCGATGGCCTGTGCCAGGTCGCTGGCATCGGCGCAGGTGTTGAGCACGTCGCCCGGTTGCTGCGGCAGCAACTCGACGAGGGCCTTTTGCCCGAGGTGCTTTTCCAGCAGCGCCAAGTAGTCCTTGAGCGCTACCGGCTGCTGTCCGCCAATGTTGTAAATGCGCCATGGCGCCATGCTGCTGGCCGGGTCCGGTTGCTCGCGGTTCCAGTCCGGTGCCGGCTGGGGCGCGCGTTCGATCAGGCGGGCGATGCTCTCGATGATGTCGTCGATGTAGGTGAAGTCCCGTTGGTGCTGGCCGTAGTTGAACAGTTTCAGCGGCTGCCCTTCGGCAATCGCCCGGGCGAACTGGATCGGCGACATGTCGGGCCGACCCCAGGGGCCGTACACGGTGAAAAAACGCAAACCGGTGCAGGGAATGCCGAACAGATGGCTGTAGCTGTGGGCCATCGACTCGTTGGCTTTTTTGGTCGCGGCGTACAGCGACAACGGATGGTCGACGTTGTCCTTGACCGAATATGGCGTGTGCTGGTTGGCGCCGTACACCGAACTGGAGGAGGCATAGAGCAAGTGCTTGACCGGGTGATGACGGCAGCTTTCGAGGATGTTGAGGAACCCGCTCAGATTGCTGTTGAGGTAGGCCCGGGGATTTTCCAGGGAGTGCCGCACCCCGGCCTGGGCCGCGAGGTGAATCACCACTTCCGGTTGTTCACACTCAAACAGTGCGTCGAGGGCCTCGGCATCGGCCAGGTCGACTTTTGCGAGGGGGAAATCGCCGACCTGCTCATGCACCCAATTCACGCGGTCATGTTTGAGCTGCGGGTCGTAGTAGTCATTGAAGTTGTCCAGCCCGAACACCTGATGCCCGTCGCGCAACAGCCGCAACACACAATGGGCACCAATGAAACCGGCGGCTCCAGTGACGAGTATCTTCATGATCGTGGCGCCCCGGGAACGATGTGTCGAAGCCCGATGCCGCTGTAGTGCAAACCGGCTGCCGCCACATGTTCCGGGTTGTACAGGTTGCGGCCATCGACGATCACCCGCGCGCGCAGTTTGCTCGCCAGCAGTTCAAAGTCGACCACACGGAAGTTCTTCCACTCGGTGCAGATCACCAACGCATCGGCATCTTCCAGAGTGTCATCGCGGGTGGCGCACAGGTGCAGGCCATTGCGGTAGCCGTAGATGCGCCGGCATTCGGACATGGCTTCCGGATCGTAAGCCTGTACGCTCGCGCCTTCGGCCCATAGCGCCTCCATCAGATAACGGCTGGGGGCTTCGCGCATGTCATCGGTATTGGCCTTGAAGGCCAGGCCCCAGATGGCGATGGACTGACCGGCCAGCCCATTGGGGAATTGCGCCTTCAGTTTGCTGAACAGGATGTGCCGTTGGCTGTCGTTCACATCGGTGACGCTGCGCAGCAGACGCAAGGGCATGCCGTGGTGTTCGGCGGTGTGCAACAGGGCGCGTAAATCCTTGGGGAAGCACGAGCCGCCGAAGCCGCAACCGGGGTAGATAAAGTGGTAACCGATGCGTGGGTCGGAGCCGATGCCTTTGCGCACCGCTTCGATGTCGGCGCCCAGCAACTCGGTGAGATTGGCCAGTTCGTTCATGAAACTGATACGGGTGGCGAGCATCGCGTTGGCGGCGTACTTGGTCAGCTCGGCGCTGCGGTTGTCCATGAACATCAGCTTTTCACGGTTGCGGCAGAACGGTGCATAGAGTTCGCTCAATTGGCTGCGCGCTTCGTCGTCATTGGTGCCGACGATGATCCGGTCCGGGCGCATGCAATCGGCCAGGGCACTGCCTTCCTTGAGAAACTCCGGGTTGGACACCACTCGCACCTTCAGCGCACTTTTGCCCCGGCGTTGCAGCTCTTGACCGGCAGCGCTCGCCACCTGGTCCGCGGTGCCGACAGGCACGGTGGACTTGATGATCAGGGTGCGATCGGCCTCCATGAAGCTGGCGATCTGCCGGGTTACATTCAGGACATGGCTGAGGTCGGCGGAACCGTCTTCATCGGCGGGTGTACCCACCGCGATGAAAATCAGCTCGGCGTGTTCGACCGCGTCGCTGGCCTGAGTGGTGAAGAGCAGGCGACCGGTCTTGATGTTGTCTTCCAGAATGCTGGGCAGGCCCGGTTCGCTGATCGGAGGCACGGCATGCTGCAGTTGTTTGATCTTGTTGCAGTCAACATCCACGCACAGCACGCGATGCCCGACATCGGCCAATGCAGCAGCTTGAATAAGGCCGACGTAGCCCGTACCAAATACGCTCACGTCCATACTGGCGTGCCTCGTAAAACGGTGGATGTAACTGAAATGAGACTGTCAAAAGGGGTATAGCCCAGCCTTGGGAAAGCGTGTCAGCAAAATGACGGGTAGCGCGGGCTGGAAACCCTGATTTCACGGGCTATTTGCTATCAAGTGCTTGCCGTTGCTGGATTTGTCGCGGTTTTGAGGGCTTGCTGAGGTTTTCAAGAAAACGATAAACGGTCGAAAGGCTTGTATTACAAGGGTTACAGGCGTTTTTGCGTGTCAGATTTGAGTCAACGTTTTTTTGACGCTTTTGGCAAAAAACCGGCATTTCTTGCGCTTCCATGACTTGGTGCTAGTGTCAGAAAATGGCTGACAATCATTGGTTTCCATCAGCTAATGACGGCCATGGAGGTACTGCACCACCATGATCCGATACCTTAAGGAACTGTTGCTGGTTCTGTATTTACTCAAGAGTTACGACTATTACCTCGATCGTCTCGACGCATTGGGCATCGGTTTGCCGATGTTGCTGTATGGCGGGATGTTCGTGGTGCTGACGATCGTGCTGTTCATGACCGCGTACATACGACAGACGTTGATCCGTCATTTGTTCGCGCTGGCGATGTTTGGCTCGGCGGTTTTCTTTGACGTCTATACGCATGTGACCGCCAGTTACCTGACTTACAGCAGCTTTGTGTCGCTGGTGTATTCCGGCGGGTTCATTCAGGAGGCGGCTTACCAGTACCGCAATGCGATCATCAGCGCGATGGTCAGTGGCTTGTTGTTGCTGTTGGGTATCGGGCTCAAGCCGCGTCGACGGCTGCCATTGTCGGGACCGCTGTTGGTGGCAGCGCCGGTGCTCGGCGTGCTGCTGCTCAGTGTCGTGCTGTTCGTGAGGGCGGGCGAGGGCGCCCGTGGCTTGCCGATCATGTACACGCCGTTGGCCTATCTGAATCTGTTTACCTATGAAGCGCTGCACAACACCGTCGGCCCGCGCGAACCGGTGAGCCTGGCGCGTGTCGATCAGCCGGTGAGCCACGACATCGTACTGATCATCGACGAGAGCATTTCCGGTAACTACCTGGACATCAACACGCCGTTCGGTGTGCACAGCAACCTCAAGCAAACGCATCCGGGCGTGGACATCTTCAATTACGGCTACGCCGCGTCCATCGCCAATTGCAGCGCCGACACCAACGTCACCCTGCGCTATGGCGGCACCCGCACCGACTACATGCGGATCAACACCACGCTGCCGTCGATCTGGCAGTACGCGAAAAAGGCCGGGCTGCGTACGGTTTACATCGATGCCCAGCGCACGGGCGGCAACTTGCAGAACCTGATGAACAATGCCGAGAAGCAAGACATCGACGAGTTCGTGCAATTCGACCAGACCAGTGTGCGTGACCGTGACATGGCCGCGGCAGCCAAGCTGATCGATCTGCTCAACGACAGCACGCCGGAACTGGTGGTGATCAACAAGGTCGGCGCGCATTTCCCCGTGAACGACAAATACCCGGACGCGTTCATGGCTTACCGCCCAACCTTGCCTCGGGGGCAGTTTGTCGAGGTGGCGGACACCGGTAAGCGCGATGGCTTCAACGGTCAGCCGGATGATTGGGTGCTGTACCGCAATGCCTACAAAAATACTGTGCTGTGGAATGTCGGAGAGTTCTTCGCACGGGTTTTCGCCCAGGCGGATTTACGCAATGCGCTGCTGATCTACACCTCGGACCATGGGCAGGATTTGCATGAGCGCGGTAACCCGGGGCTCAACACTCATTGCGGCAGTGATCCGGTGGAGGAGGAGGGGTTGGTGCCGTTGGTGGTGATTTCAGGCAGTGATTTGAAGACCCTGGACTGGCAAACACAGTTGCCGGCCAACAAGGATCACTCCAGTCACTACAACATCTTCCCGACGTTGCTGCAGTTGATGGGCTACGACCTGGCCGGGATCGAGGCGGTGTATGGCAAACCGTTGAGCGTGTCGACGGCGGATGACTTCACCTTCAACTATCGCTTCAATGCGCGGCTCGGCGCTGTGCCGGCGTGGAAGTACATTGACCTGAACAGCATTGTGACGCCGGGGGCGGCGATGCCGAGTGTGGCGGTGGGGGAGTGAGATGTTGAGTGATTGAGCGGGCCTCTTCGCGGGCAAGCCCGCTCCCACAGGGGGCGATGGTGTACGCAAGGTTTGGGGACACCTCAATCACCTGTGGGAGCGGGCTTGCCCGCGAAGGCGTCAGACCGCTCAACCAAAGATTATCGGGTGTACTCTCTCTATCCTTGCCCCACGCTCATCAAAGAGAGTTTCCCTTCATGCTCCACGTCCAGGGCGTCTTCAAAAGCTACACCACCCCCCAAGGCCCATTGCCGGTGCTGCAAGGCGTCGACCTCACGTTGAAACCCGGCAGCAGCCTGGCGCTGATGGGCGAATCGGGCAGTGGCAAAAGCACCTTGCTGCACCTGATCGCCGGCCTGGACAAGGTTGATCGCGGCAGCATTCGCAGCGGTGAGCATCGGCTGGAGCAGATGAACGAAGGCCAATTGGCCCACTGGCGGCGCACCGAAATCGGCCTGGTGTTTCAGCAGTTCAACCTGATCGGCAGTTTGCGGGTCGAGGATAATCTGGCGTTTCAGGCGCGTCTGGCCGGGCGCCACGATCCGCGTTGGCAGGCGCATCTGGCGCAACGTCTTGGGTTGCTGGATCTGTTGCAGCGCTATCCGGAACAACTGTCTGGCGGGCAACAGCAACGAGTTGCGCTTGGCAGGGCATTGGCCTCACAACCGAAACTGCTGCTGGCCGACGAACCCACCGGCAGTCTCGATGAAGCCACCAGCGATGAGGTGTTGAAGTTGTTGTTGGAGCTGCTCGACGACAGCCCGACGACGTTGTTGATGGTCACTCACAGCCCAAGGGTCGCCGCTCGACTGGCGGAAAAAGTGGTGCTGCACGGTGGCCGTCTGGCTGGCGCGGACGAGCGCTGAAGTGCGGGTTTTTCGCGAGACATTGCGGGCGCTGCTCAGCCATTGGCGGCAACACCCGGTGCAATTTTTCAGTGTGCTGACCGGGCTCTGGCTCGCCACCAGCCTGCTGACCGGCGTGCAGGCGCTGAACAGTCAGGCGCGGGAAAGCTACGCGCGGGCCAGTCAGTTGATCGGCGGCGAACCTCAAGCCAGCCTCAGCGCGCCCGGCGGCGGGGTGTTCCCTCAGCAATTGTTTATCGACCTGCGCCGCGCGGGTTGGCCGGTATCGCCCGTGTTGCGAGGCCGGGTGACGCTCAAGGGCCATGAAGACCAGCGCTTGCAGTTGATGGGCATTGAACCGGTGTCGCTGCCGGCCGGTTCCGCAGTGGCCGGCCGGTCGTTGCCGATCGAGCAGGTTGTCGAATTCTTCACGGCCCCGGGCAGCACCTGGATTTCGCCGCAAACCTTGCAGGCGTTGGGCATGAGCGAAGGTGAAACACCGCTGGCCCAGAGCGGTATCACCTTGCCGCCCCTGCGTGCCCAACCCGACATGGCCCCCGGTGTATTGCTGGTGGACATCGGCTTCGCCCAGCAGATTCTGCAGATGCCCGATCAATTGTCGCGCCTGCTGTTGCCCAAGGATTTCACCGCGACCTTGCCTGATCGGCTCAAGGGCCAACTCCAGCTCATCAGTAGCGGCGAAGAAAACAATCTCGCGCGCCTGACCGAGAGCTTCCACCTGAACCTCGATGCCTTGGGCTTTCTGTCGTTCGTGGTTGGCCTGTTCATCGTGCACGCGGCGATTGGCCTGGCGCTGGAGCAACGTCGAGGCTTGCTCAGAACCCTGCGTGCCTGTGGTGTCAGCGCGCGGATGCTGATTGCTGGCCTCGCCGTGGAGTTGGGTGGTCTGGCACTGATCGGTGGTGTCGCCGGTGTGGTCAGCGGCTACCTGCTGGCCGGTGTGCTGTTGCCGGATGTCGCCGCCAGTTTGCGCGGCTTGTACGGCGCCGAAGTGCCGGGCCAGTTGAGCCTCAGCCCGCTGTGGTGGTTCAGTGGTATCGGTCTGAGCTTGCTCGGCGCGTTGCTGGCTGGTGCCAACAGTTTGTTGCGAGCGGCGCGTTTGCCGTTGCTGGCGCTGGCCGATCCACAAGCCTGGCATCAGGCCCACGCGCGCTGGTTGCGGCGCCAGGGTTGGGTCGCGGCGATGACTGCGCTGATCGCGTTGTTGGCGTTGATGTTCGGCGACAGCCTGAGCAGTGGCTTCGTGCTGATGGCCGCGTTGTTGATCGGTGCCGCACTGGCCTTGCCGGTGGTGTTGAACAGCGTGCTCAACCGAGTGCTGCGGCACAGTCGTTCGGTGCTCGGCCAATGGTTTGTCGCCGACTGCCGTCAGCAGTTGCCGGCCCTGAGCCTGGCCCTGATGGCGCTGTTATTGGCGCTGGCGGCGAACATCGGCGCCGGCAGCATGACCGCCGGTTTCCGCCAGACCTTCAACAACTGGCTCGAACAGCGCCTGACCGCCGAGTTGTATGTCAGTCCGCAAAATCCGGCCCAGGCTCGAGAGCTGCACAGCTGGCTCAAACAACAACCCCACGTCAGCGCGGTACTGCCGAACTGGCAAGTGTCGATCCAGTTGCAGGGTTGGCCGGCGGACGTCTTCGGCGTGATCGATCACCCGACCTATCGCCAGCACTGGCCGCTGCTGGAAGCCTTGGGCGACGACCCTTGGGAGCGACTGGCCAAAGACGACGCGCTGATGATCAGTGAGCAACTGGCCCGGCGGTTGAAGGTGCGCCTGGGTGATCACATGACCATTGCCACGCCCAATGGTCCATGGTCGCCACGGATCGTCGGGATCTACGCCGACTATGGCAATCCCAAGGGGCATCTGTTGGTCAACATCAATCACCTGCTGCGCGGCTGGCCGCAGCTGACACCCACCCGTTTCAACCTGCGCATCGCGCCGGCATCGATTCCCGCGTTCCTGACCGCGCTGCAAGCGCGCTTCGCCCTGGACGACAGCCGCATCGTCGACCAGGCCCGGCTCAAGGGTTGGTCCACACAAGTGTTCGAGCGTACCTTCGCCGCCACCGCCGCACTCAACAGCCTGACGCTTTGCGTCGCGGGCGTGGCACTGTTCATCAGCCTGCTGACCCAGAGCCAGAGTCGCCTCGGACAACTCGCGCCACTGTGGGCGTTGGGCGTGACGCGGCGACAGTTGATGCTGCTCAACCTCGGGCAAACCTGGTTGCTCGCTCTGCTGACGTTGGTGTTGGCATTGCCGTTGGGCATCACATTGGCGTGGTGCCTGGACACAGTGATCAACGTTCAGGCCTTCGGCTGGCGCTTGCCGCTACGGGTGTTTCCACTGCAACTGTTGCAGTTGATGGGCCTGGCCTTGCTCGCCACGTTGCTCGCATCGGCGTGGCCGTTGTACTCGCTGTATCGCACGCAACCGGCGGATCTGCTGAGGACGTTTTGTCATGAAGATTAAAGTCGGCGTGTTGTTACTGGCGTTGCTGAGCGGCTGTGACAACACGCCAGCACCGGAAAAAGGCTTCGCCGGTCTCGGCCATCAGGCCGCGGCATTTACCCCAGTGGTGCCCGGGCGAGTTTTCAATTTCCCGGCGGACCATGGCGCCCACGATGGCTTTCGCATTGAATGGTGGTACGTCACCGCTAACCTCAAGGACGATCAGGGCCATGAGTTCGGCGCGCAATGGACGCTATTCCGCAGCGCCTTGAAAGCGACGCCCGAGCAACCCGGTTGGGCCAATCAGACCATCTGGCTGGGCCATGCGGCCGTGACATCCGCCACAGCACACCATGCCGCCGAACGCTATGCCCGAGGCGGCGTCGGCCAGGCTGGAGTAAGCCTGACGCCGTTCAACGCATGGATCGATGACTGGCGCTTCAGCAGTCAGGCTTCCGATGAAAACCCGTTGGCAGACCTGCAAATCAGCGCCCGCGACAAGGCGTTCAGCTACCAGCTTCGACTGACCTCAACCCGGCCACTGGTGCTCCAGGGAGACAAAGGCTTCAGCCAGAAATCTGAACAAGGCCAGGCGTCGTACTACTACAGCCAGCCGTTTTTCCAGGCCAGCGGCACCCTGGAAATCGATGGCAAAACCTACACCGTCAACGGCCCGGCCTGGCTCGACCGCGAGTGGAGCAGCCAACCGCTGACTGCCAACCAGACTGGTTGGGACTGGTTCTCCCTGCACCTGGACAGTGGCGAACAGGTAATGCTCTACCGCATGCGGCAAAAGGACGGCGCGCCATACCTCACCGGCACCTGGATCGACGCTCAAGGGCAGACGCAGCGGCTGCAAGCCGATGACATCAGCCTCACACCGCAAGATACCGCCAGGGTCGCCGGGCGTTCGATGCCTGTGCGCTGGTCGATCAAAATCCCGGGCAAGCACCTCGAAATCACCATCGACGCCCTCAACGCAAAGGCCTGGATGGACTTGCGCATTCCCTATTGGGAAGGGCCGGTGCGGCTGAGCGGCAGTCATGGGGGGCAGGGGTATCTGGAGATGACCGGGTATTGAGTCGGAACTCTTGGCGCCACGCGGTTTTCCTACGTAATGAAGTCTATTACCGGAGCCTGCCATGGGCGACGACCTCAAACCGCCCGACCTTGCCCTCCAGTATCGAGCTGATCATTACTTGTCCGTATTGATTGTTTTTGTGGGGCGGTTGTATAGAAACAATCAATCTTAAGGGTAGAGCTGGTGGGTTTAAGTAGTTTGTAAGCGTTGTGTAAGCAAAGCCTTACAAAATTTCACGTTTATACATGAGGACATATCTGCCAAATGCTATTAAAATCCTTGCTGTTCGCCCGGTGTCAGGGCTCTTTACCGGTGCATGGATTGCCAGGCCATTACACTGGGCGAACACCTTCTTCGGGAGGTGCTGTTTAAAAGTTTCGGATATAAGAATGGGCGACCTTAGGGGGCGCCCATTTTTTTTGGATGTTAGAACCGGTCCGGGTCAGGCGAACGCCATCAACAGCCAGATTCTGGCGTCAACTTGAAATGGCATCCACTACCCGAGTGCTGGCCTGGCGCTGCTGTCGGTAATTGGCTGCTCGTTGAAGCACTCGGGTCAAGGATTGAAAGTTTGCCGGTTTGGTTAAAATGTCATCGGCTCCGGCGGCCCTGAAACGTTCAATCTCGCTCGAAAAAGCGTTCGCAGTGAAAGCAACGATATAGCAAGTATCGCTCAGTGGTTGTTTGCGGATTTCACGCATGGCCGCTAACCCATCCATAACAGGCATGTTGATATCCATGAAAATGACATCTGGAGTCGATGCCATACAATGATTGACCGCCTCCAGGCCATTTGACGTGAGGTCAGGCGTATAACCCAGTGCCTGTAACATCGCCAGAGCAACTTTCTGGTTAATGGGGTGATTCTCCACCAGCAGGATATCCAGTGGATAATCCTGGGCAAAAGAGGCGTCGAAACCAACCGCTGCATGATTGTTCTCGACGGGTATCTCCGAGATTGAAAAATGCTCCATGGGGAGTGAGAAGGAGAACGTTGATCCGACGCCAGGCTGACTGGTAAAGGACAAAGTCCCCTGTTGCGCCTCGACCAGACTCTTGCAAATTGAAAGACCGAGTCCACTCCCGGTAAAGCGTTGACTGGCCGCCCCTTTAAACTGGGTAAAAGGCTTGAACAGGCTGCTTTGCCGCGCCACGGGGATACCTATGCCGGTATCGTGTATGGAGAAGTCGAGATGGGCTCGAGGGCCGTAGCCACTGGTCGTGACCATGAGTGATACGTGTCCGGCTTCGGTAAATTTAACCGCATTGCCCAACAAGTTGATCAATATCTGGCGGAGGCAATCGCTATCGGCCTTGACCCACGGAGGTACGTCCAGTGAGACCTGGGCCTCAAGGGCGATTGGCTTGTCCTGAATGTTTTGCCGGATTATTTCAATACTGGATGAAACCAGTGCTCTCACGTCAAATACACGAGGCTTCAATTCAAGTTTGCCCGCTTCGATTTTTGCCAAGTCAAGAATGTTGTCGATAAGAGACAACAGGTTTCGTCCACTGGTATGAATCGTTTTTACCAAATTGTTTTGCTCGGGGGGCAGGCCAGACCCAGCCAACAACTCGGTCGCGCCGATGACCCCGTACATGGGGGTGCGGATTTCATGGCTCATGGTGGCTAAAAATCTGGTTTTGGAACGATCAGCGTCCTCGGCGGCATTTTTTGCCTGATTCAATACCTGTTCGTTTAATTGCAGTTGCTGAAGATGCGCACGCATGCGTAAAAGGCTGAAGGCGAGAAACACCAGAATGGCAAGGATGATATTGTGCAGGGACTCCTCATTAAGTTGGTGGTAGTAGTCCGCCAACGTCATCTCCGCCCCCACCACATAAACTGTCCCGTCCTGGGATCTCATTGGGACGAAGACGGCTCGAAAATCCCCCCAATGATCTGAGTAATCGATCCAGTTGGGCTCGGTGCGCTCGAAACTGTCGAGTAAAGCCTGACTGGCATCTGGATAAGGGTCGAAAAAGCGTACGAAATTCTGCTCTTGGATTTCTTTTTTTGATGCGCTGGAACTGACCAGATAAGCTTCTCCAGCGCGTTTGACCACGCTGTAGACAAAGGCGGTGCCCATAGACTCATTGAACCTGGAAAGCCGTTGAATGGCATCCCGGTCCTGTGCTTCCGTTTTCGACTGTTTGTCGATCAGATTGTCATGGTAGCGGTCGCCGAGGATGGCCGAAGCGCCCAATGCGGCATGCAGTAGCTTGCTATTAATCTTTTCGGTGAGATTTTTTTGCGTCTCGGCGTAGAGATAGTAGATATAGCCACTGACACCTACGATGTAGACAAAGAGCAAAGTCCATGTTTTCTGTTTGAATTTGAACATGCATCACAGCCTCCATACTGTCAGTTCAAGCATAGATTGAAGGCTGGCTGAAAGCCATCTTTCTCTATGAGGAAATTACTTGACCGGATGGCCAATTTTTTTGGCTTTCTGGGTGGTCACGATTTTGCGGAAGAGTCCACCGTGGCGGAAGTTTGAAGAATTTTGCTTCTATATCAAGAAACTTGCAGGCGATGTTTTAGCAGCCTCTTGTGAAATGCTGCGTGTATAAATTTGAGGGATGATATTAAACGTCGGATATAAAAATGGGCGATCCTGGAGTCGCCGATTTTTACTGGCTGAATTAAAGCTGCGTCCGTAACCGCCGCCCGACCACGTCCAGCATGCAGCACATCGACAGGCGCTGCGGTGTCGAGCAAGCGGGGAAGGGATCGTGCAGTCGATGCCGTATCGAGTCATGGTTGAACCTCCTGAACGAAATTGGGCAAAGGGCAGATTACCCGTCACGAAGATTTGAATAAGTCTGCCTCTTGCGTTCGCTCATCTAGTTAAAGAAAGTCAGACTTCTTTTCTCCACGCGGAAAAGGTGATGGCTGTTCCTTCTTCCTCGTTATCCTTGATCTCGATCTTGTAGGTGGCACCACCTGCAACGCCTTCAATCAATGCCTGTTCATCGTTCGCACTTAACTCGGCACCCTTGGCATTCTGTTTGTAAAACTCGACGACGTCGGAGAACTCGGTATAGGTTTTCAGCATGACCTCGAAATCATGTCGTGGGCGGCCTGCCAATTCGTCGAAGTCACCGTAAATCGGTGCGCCTTTCATGCCGGGCGTGGTGTACACGCCATCGACGCCGGCGCCCGCCAGATGGGCATTCTTCGGAAGCAACGGGAGCATCGCCTTCGGGAAGTCGGAAGGTAATTGCGAGGCGTTCCAGGAGTCTTTTTTCGGGTCAGTGGTGATGTATTCGATCGTGGTAATTTTTTGCGCTCGAGCACGTGTTTCGGGATCTTCACTTTCGGCCCAATACGCAATCAATGGCGGCAACTGTTTGCTCCAGACAATGATTGGGTCAGCGTCGCTCTTCTTGGCGCCTTTCGCCTGGAAGATGGTCAGCACGGTTTCTGGGCCGGGATTGCAGGACAACGACTCTGTGCGTGATTTGACGGTACAGTGCCCATTGACCAGCCCAACGGCGATCAACTGCCCCTTTTCGTCCAGCAGCAGCGCGCCGCGTTCGTCGCCGTGGTTACCGTCATCCATGGCGGTAAGCATCTTGCGCCCGGCAGGCACACCTTCCTCAAACGTCGAGAACTCTGAATCGAGAGCTTCCAGTACTTGCGTCACGATCAACGAGCCATCGTTTGTGTAGCTGCCTGTCGCGTAACCGATGAAGTCAATCAAGGCGGCGCGTATCGCCGGATCTTCGTTGAGCTGTGGTGCGTGCTCCGGGGCAGGGTCGTTGGTGAGCAGCAGCACAGTGGCACCGTCTTCGCGCTTTTCTGATCGAAGTGACAGCGCAGCGGCGTCAAGAGAAAGGGTCAATGCCAGAAGCATGGCGAATGGTCGTGCAATGGTAACCAAGGGTTCATTCCTTTGTTGGGTGGTGATCCGATTTCTTTGGGAGTGACTTGTCGATGGCTATGCATCGGAAGCAAAAGGGGGACAGATTATTATCATGGTCACGTAGAAACAAATCTGTCCCCCTCATGGTTTTTAATATCGACGAACGCCGAGCGAGCCTGTCTTCTTGGTTAACGCTAAGGTAAATGCCTCCTCCGACGTGAACTTCAGCGTTTCCAGCCAGCTCATAAACCACTCGACGTCCAGTGCCGCGAATATCTTTAGCCACTCAGCTTTTTTGCTTTCGCAAGCGGGTACTGCTGTCCCACTCAGTCCATGACCCTTGCCTTCGAAAAACAAAAAGTAGTCATCGTCGTAGCAGTAGCCGATCAATTTTGGCCAGTCAGCGCTGTGGGGTTGCTCCGGTACAAGATCCTTTTCGGCAATCACATAATAATTTCGGACTTTGTGGGGCTGTAGGGGAGGACGGTAGCTAGAAAGCCAGATCAGGCATTGAGTTGCTTTATCGGCGTCGTCCATCCAAGTCGATACTTTCTTGTCCAGTTCTGTAAATGTTCCTGCTGTGCCCATGCGATAAAACATTAACCAACCGTCTCGTCCTTCGTTGACTATTAAGTAGGTGCACCCATGACCTTCGACGGTCAGCGACCAACAGCCGAAATATACTCGCTGATCCGAGAACTCGGTGACGGTGAATCCAGCATGTTGAACAGCATTTTGCAGATCGGGATAAGGCAATTGGCATACTCCTGGCAAAAGTCTAAGTTCGCACCTTGAATTTTGCGCCATCTCCGTGAGGAGGGGAGACAGGTCAGGCGATTCTCAGGTTTGTTTTCATGAGCGCTTCGGCATCGCTGTCGGCGCTGATGATCAGGTAGAAGGTGTTCACCCCCTGCAGCAGCGGGTTTTCGGATAACCAGACTTATGGGTTGATGTCTTCAGATGTCACGGCAGCCGTCCTTGATGAGTGAATTTAAAAACTCATATCAGCTTCAATATTTTCTTCGTAACTCGAGAACAATTTCATAATGCTTTCGTTCTCGGAGTATTTTTCTTTCAGCTGCTTTAGCTGCTGGTCGGTGCCCTTGCAATATTTATTTATATCGCTAATGACACGATCGAGATTATTCGGGTCGGCGGGGTCCCGTTCAGGAATATCTCCGCGCAAAGAATCACAATTGTCTCTGTTTTTGATGTAGCCGGAGACGTCGGTCGGAACGGACTCAGCATTTTCCGTTTCACAAGCATTTGACGTTGGCTCTACATCGTAACCTAGGCTCAAATACAAGTGACCGTTCAAATTCCCATTTTTTCTCGAGAAGAGATGAACGCCTTCTTGACTCAAGCAGGTGCTGATAGTTGTAGCTTGGTCCTTGACCTCAACGGCTGAGACGCCGTTTTCGGTTGCATTTTTACCAACTACAGCTATGCCGATGAAAGGCGCTGTGTATTGAATGTCAAGCCCATAGATGTGTATATCGGATTCGTTGAGCAAGTCCATTGCATCGACCTGCTGCTGTTTTTTTTCAGTTGTCTTTGTTAACTTGCAGCAAGCAACGGTTCCATCCTGAGGGAATTGGACTGAAATGACTTCGTTGCTTGAAATATTCTGGGTTGTATATAAATAAGTTTTCCCGTCCGGATTGTTTTTAACGAATCCAAATCCAGTGTCTTGGGCAAATACTGCCCCTGAAAAAATAGTCAGAATGATGAAAAGTGTATGTTTAATGTCCATTGGTTGATCAGTGTGGAGGATCGGAAGCAAGCTTTTTAGCTCCATGTGTAGTACCTGCTGGGTTCAAGTTGCTTATAGCCAAAAAGTAGCCAAAAGGTAACAGATTTATTTTCCGCGCCATGAAAATAAATCTGTCACCTTTTCTCCATGTCACCTTTTCTCCACGGCGCACGCCTACACCCAAACCGGGCGCTTGCGGACGCGAAAATTCTTGGAAGGCGCAAATGACATCGACCAGCAGAGCTGGCCGATGTTTGGAACCGTCAGCCGCGATTAAGCGACTGGAGCACGCCAGTCATCGGAACCCGAAGTACCGGATACTTCGTGGGTCCAGGTGATTTTGCGGTAGGTGAATTGCACTTCTTCCAGGTGCGTGAAGTGCGAGTTCGACGGATCCTGGCAGTTGTGCATTTTGTTGTTGATGGCGACGATGATCGCGTCTTCCAGTTTGGTGGTGTAGTAGTGCTCCTGGGTACCTTGAGCCGAAGTGCGGTACCACTGGATAACGATTTCGCTCATGCGCTCGCCGGAGGTCAGCGCCGCTTGCAGCAGTGGCGAAGACTTGTCGTAGACCTTGGTGATCACGACTGGCTTGTGTACACGCTGACCGGTCGGTTGGCCGGACTGAGGGTCACGCGGGATGATCACGTCGTGGCTGAAAGCCTGAACCATGACCTGGTCTTCGTGACCTTCCTGGTAGGTGTTGCCAACGGAGTCGGCGGTGAATGCGCCGGCAGTGATCAGGCCTTGTTTCTCGCCGGTAACGGACATGTACGCTGGTGTAGCCATGGATGTGCTCCTTGCTAAAAGTTAGGGTGCCCGGGAGGCGGTATCGCCCGGTGGGTGCCAGACTGTTATCAAGGAGCGTGCCAGAAATGATTTTTGCCATATAAATCAGGTGGTTGAGGCGATTTTTCAAACGTGGAGAGGTTTTTCAGCAACGATCACCTGAAAAAGTGCGCAACTTCTTGCGCAGTGGTGCGCAAGAAGTTGCGCACTCGGCTGGAGGGCTTGATACATCTGGCTTTCAGCGTTGTGGGGGGGCGTTTGGGGCGAACAACTGCGCAACTTCTTGCGCATCAAGGCCATGAGCCGTCATTCCGACAAACGTTGCAACGGACTGCACAACCCGATGATTAGCGAGCGGCGAGCCGTCTGTCCGGGGAATTCCAATGGTGATGGAATTTTTTTCCTGACCAGTCGCTCTGCTGATGTAGAGACGTGCCGATTCAGCGTCCGGCAGCGAGCACCCGGTAAGCCATGAACAAGACCCTGGACGATTACAACCGCATGCGTGATTTTGTGGCGACTCCGGAACCGGTTGCCGCCAAGCGCACGGGCAAAAAGACGGTGACGGATCATGCGCTGCAATTCTGCATTCAGAAACATGACGCCTCGCACCTGCACTATGACTTTCGCCTGGAGCTCGAGGGCGCGCTGAAAAGTTGGGCCGTGCCGAAAGGCCCGTCGCTGGACCCCAAGGTCAAGCGCCTGGCGATTCACGTCGAAGACCATCCGCTCGATTACGCCACGTTCGAGGGCTCCATTCCCGAAGGGCATTACGGCGCCGGCGAAGTGATTGTGTGGGACCGTGGGGTGTGGATTCCCCGGGACGATCCGGCCAAGGCCTACGCCAAGGGCCGGATGAAATTCGAGCTGCAAGGAGAAAAGCTCGGCGGCCTGTGGAACCTCGTGCGCACGCACATGCCGGGCAAGCAAGAGCAATGGTTTCTGATCAAACATCAGGATGGTGCGGCCAGGCCCGAAAGTGATTACGACGTGGTCGCCGCCGAGCCGGACAGCGTACTCAGCGATCGCACCATTGTCGCCAAGTCGAAACCCAATCCCGTCAAAAAGCCAGCGGCGAGGGCGCGCAGAGAGCGCTCATCAGAGCTGACAGGCGCCCGCAAAGCCAGGCTGCCGGAGCTGATCAAACCCGAATTGGCGACGCTGGTCGAATCCGCGCCGGATGGCGAATGGAGCTATGAGATCAAGTTCGACGGCTACCGGGTGATGGCCCGTATCGACCACGGCGAGGTCAATCTCTTTACCCGCAACGGTCACGATTGGACTCACAAATTGCCAGAGCAGGCCCAGGCGCTAGCGGCGGTGGGCCTGGAGTCGGCGTGGCTGGACGGCGAAATGGTGGTGGCCGACGAGCAGGGCGTTCCGGATTTTCAGGCGCTGCAAAACGCCTTCGATGCCGGCCGTAGTGGCAACATTGTCTACTACCTGTTCGATTTGCCGTACCTCAACGGTGTGGACCTGCGCGCAGTGCCTGTCGAGGAGCGCAGGGCGGCGCTGGCGACTGTACTCAAACTCAATGAGAACCCGTTGTTGCGATTCTCCGACGCGTTCGGCGAGTCCCCGGAGGCCTTGCTCAACAGCGCCTGCGAAATGCAGATGGAAGGCTTGATCGGCAAACGCCTGGGCTCGCCTTACGTGTCCCGGCGCACCAGCGACTGGATCAAACTCAAGTGCAAGCATCGACAGGAATTCGTTGTGGTCGGCTTCACCGATCCCAAAGGCGCGCGCAGTGCCTTTGGCGCGTTGCTGCTGGGGTTGCACGACCGCGACAGCGGTGAATTGCGCTATGCCGGCAAGGTCGGCACCGGGTTCAACGAGGCAACCCTCAAGCGTCTTTATGAACAATTGAAGCCACTGCAGACGAAAAAGCCGTCAGTGGTCAACCCGCCCACCGGGTTCGAGGCCAAGGGGGTGCATTGGCTCAAACCCAGCCTCCTGGCGGAAGTAGCCTTTGCCGAAATGACCAAGGACGGCTCGGTGCGCCATGCTGTGTTCCACGGGCTGCGCGAGGATAAGCCTGCCGAAGAAGTCACCGAGGAGGTGCCGAAAGCCGTGAAGACCCCAGCCAGCAAAAAGCAACCTACTCAAGCCGCACCCGCACCGTCACAAGTCGGCCTGGGGCAGGGCAAGGTGCGCATCACGCATCCGGATCGGGTGATCGATGCCAGCAGCGGCACCACCAAGATGCAATTGGCGGAGTATTACGCCAGTGTCGCCGAGTGGATTCTGCCGCAACTCAAGGACCGGCCGGTGGCGCTGGTGCGCGCACCGGACGGCATCGCCGGCGAACTGTTCTTTCAGAAAAACGCCGAGAACCTGGCCATACCCGGGATGATCACCCTGGACAAGGACCTGACAGGCCAACCGATGATGATCATCAACAATGCCGAAGCCCTGATCGGCGCGGTGCAGATGAGCATGGTGGAGCTGCATACCTGGAACGCCACGTCAGTCGATCTGGACAAGCCCGACCGCTTTGTCCTCGACCTTGACCCGGACCCGGCGCTGCCCTGGAAGAGCATGGTCGAAGCGACCCGACTGACCCTCACGGTGCTCGATGAACTGGGGCTCAAGGCATTTCTCAAGACCAGCGGCGGCAAGGGGATTCACCTGGTCGTACCGCTGACCCGCAAACACGGTTGGGACGAGGTCAAGGACTTCAGCCACGCGATTGTCAGTCACATGGCCAAGCTGCTGCCGGAACGTTTTTCCGCGGTATCGGGGCCGAAAAACCGGGTTGGGCGCATCTTCATCGATTACCTGCGCAACGGTTTGGGCGCCACCACGATCTGCGCCTACGCCGTGCGCACCCGCGAAGGGCTGCCGGTGTCGGTGCCGATCTTTCGCGAAGAAGTGGCTGAGCTCAAGGGCGCTAATCAATGGAACCTGCACACCGTGCATGAGCGCCTGGCCGAGGTCGGCGATGAACCCTGGGCCGACCTGAAGAAAACCCGGCAGATGATTACTGCCGAGATGCGGCGGCGGATCGGGATGAAAAAGTAATGAAGTAGAGCAGGGCGAGGTGCGCCCCCTGTGGGAGCGAGCCTGCTCGCTCCCACAGGGGGGCAAGCTCTTAAATAACTATTGCTTGCCGACTGCGGCAGCGAGCAGCGGTGCCACCTGTTCATCGGTCAATGCGGCGTGGACTTCCATGTTCATGAGGTCGCTCCATTCCAGCACCCACTTCTGAATCGCCACCGGATCACTGGCCTCGGCAATGCCCACACCGCTGGAGCCGCCGACGGCATGCCAGCGTCCCAGCATGCTGACGCCTGCGGGTGGGGCGCCACCGGTCTTGAGAAAACGTTCGATCGCGCTGTTACGTTGTTGCGGACTGATGGACCAACGGACGATGAATAACATCTGCCACCTCCTGCTACGGACTGGCACCGTGTATCTTCGCGTTCCTGGCTGGCGCCGGGGCCACGGTCACGCCTGAGTTTCCAGCGTCGTCCTGGCTGGCCTGAAACCTGTTCTCCCATGAGAAGGCATAGCAGCAGACCGTATCGCGCGTACGACCGCTGATCCTGTTTCAGGGCATTCGGATGAACGTATCGGGATAACGGTGCAAGCCATCAGGTATCACGCAACAAGTCGTTGGCATTGAGCAGCTCGTAGGCAACTTCCGGGTGCTTCTCCAGCCCTCGGCGAATGGCCGCCGGGATCGACTGACGGGTTTTGCGGCACAGGCCCGGCAGTTCGCCGAGGGTGATGTTGATGCCACGCATGGTGCGCACTTCATTGAAGCCTGGAGCAATCTCCACGCGCAGGCCCAACTGCTCATACATTCGCCGTTGCAGACGTTCCAGGTCGCTCAGGCTCTGGAGGTTCTCCAGGCGTTCGATCAGGCGTTTCTCTTCCGACTGGGTCAGGCTCAGGATGCGCAGATCCGTGCCGGGCGTTTCCAACAGCTGCTCACGCTCGCAGATGCAGGCACCTGGAGGGCAGGGTTGGCGGATCGAGAGAGAGGTCGTCATGGGGTTCAATCATAGAGCGCTATGATCGGGTTTGCCCATGGGGTTGTTGTGGCGTTGAACGCGATGTGTCCCGTCGATGCAACATGCCTCCTGTTGACACAGCGTTTAGTGTGTCGCCGGGCGGATTTATACCTCTGTCTGCTCTTAGGGTCTTTACTTCTAGTCAGGCCCTGTATGTACAGAGGGAGAGCACGATGAGCAACGAACAGGTGGCACCCGAAACGCAAGGTGTAGCGGTGAAGTTACTTGCAACGGTTGACCTTGGCCCCGAGATCGAAGGCATGGCAGGGCGCCAACTTAGAATGCGTATGGTGACGATCGAGCCTGGAGGCGTTTTCGGGCCGCTTCACAACCATAAAGACAGACCCGGCACCGTCTACATACTGCAAGGAACAATCACTGACCATCGAAATGGCGTCGCCACGGATTATGGGCCGGGTGTGGGTTGGCCCGAAGACAGGAACACCACGCACTGGCTTGAGAACAGAGGCACGATTGCGGCGGTGGAGATCTCGGTCGATATTGTCAGGCAAGAGTAAGTCCAGGTCCGACATCTAACGCGGTCGGCCGATTGCGGCCCGAAGGGCGGCAAATGACCGATTCTGTTGAAAAAGTCAGCCTTGCTCCATGGTTTGGGATTGTCGACGAAGCTCGAGTCGATTCAATGCGCTACCGGGGCTCCATAATCCGTAGTACCGGGTGCCCGTCGATATCCTTGAGCGGAAAATACGAGCGGTGTGTCGCGGCATCCACGGCCACGACATGCGCGCGTGGGCCCACGCTGCCATTGCCGATTTTCGTGACCACTGCCCCCTTGACGTGGAACATCGACACAATGCCGGCCTCTCCAGCGACATAAAGTGTGTTCAGCACTGGATCGAACGCAAGCACATCGGGGGCTCCCCCAGTATCGAATTCCTGGGTAACCCGCAGGGTGTGCATGTCCAGTACGAGGAGCTTGTCATTACCTTCGCACGCGATAAAGGCAAGCCGGTCACGCGGATTGATCAACAGGCCATGGTTGCCACGTGCCCCCGGCAGATCAATGCGCGCCACGATGTGGTCGGTCGCGGGATCGATCTCGATAAGTTGCCGACGAGTCTGGATATTGACGAAGATGTGTCGTGATATCGGGTCATATTGTGTATTGCCGACTTCACCTCCCAGTGGAATCGTCGCAACACGAGAGTTCGTGTTCACGTCGATCACCGTTTCGGTCTCGCCGTTTTCGTTCGATACGTAAAGCTTGTGAAGGTCAGGCGCATAAGCCATGCCGTCTGGATAGATGCCGCCTGGTATGCGACTGACAATTGCCAGGGTCGCTTCGTCTATTGCAACGATTTCGTTCGTACCCGTCGCTGAAGCGTAGACACGTGACAACTCAGGAATAACGAGCACACCGTGTACCGACGAGACGTTCGCAATGCGCCCGACAACGCGGGACTCACGCATGTCAAAGGCGATAATTTCACCGTCACCAAGATGTGCAATGAACATCAGGTTGCGCTCTGGATCGTAGCTCTCGTAGTCGAGCCGAGTGGCGCCACCGGGCAATGGAATGTCGGCGACGTGCTTCAGTGGCAAGTCGTTAATCGGCAGCTCGTCGGCGGCCTGACAGTAGCGAAAGCTTGCGAAGCCCATAACGGCTAGCACACTCAACAGAATCGCGAAGACTGGCAGAGCGAAACGTCGATTGTCTCGTATGTTCATGAGGCCTTCTCCTGCTCGGACAAGGCGGGTTCAACCGCCTCGCCCAAGTCTCAACAATGCGCAGATCAGAATGTGCAGTGTTTCACTGCTCATGAGCCCAGTTCCGGGCTGGACCTCCGTGTGGACGCCTCTCACATCTGCGGAGGCCAATTATGCGACTCGCCCTGACACTTCTTGCACCAGGCATAGAGGGCGTCATACATGATCAAACCATGTGCCAGCATTTCGTGGTCATCGGCATAACGCTGCGATAGTCCCAGCGAAATCGCATAGAGCCCGGCCGATTGCGGTGTCAGATCCAGGCGGGAGGTATCTGCTCCGCGCACGATTTTGGCCAACTGCTGCAAGGCAGGATCATTGAGTTGGTACTTGTTCAGGAACGCATCAAAGCTGCACAGCTCACCTACGTGGGAAAGCTCAACACCCGGAATGTCATAAGACGTTGCATCTTTCTCGGCGGCAATCTGCAGAACCTCTCTGCTGGGCACGTACAAGAACTCGGCCTGGGGATCGATAAAATGAGTGATCAGCCAGGGACAGGCGATGCGGTCGATCTTGGGTCGTTCACGGGTAATCCACCTCATGGAACACCTCCTGCCTAATTCAGTAGGCTGGGTGATCTGGCAGGCCCGGTGCCCGCCAGGGAATAGTTGATCGTTGCGCGCTCTAGCGCAGCAGGTGCACAGCCAAACCAACGAGTGCGCAGGCCGTCAGTACCTGAATCACACCGCGCTTGAAGCGGAACTGTGATTGGCCGGTTGCGACTATGTGGCTCGTCCGCAGAGAGCGCTCTGCTGACCGCTGTCTCAAGCTCCTGCAACGCCAAGTCGATCTGCTGCTTCGGCTTGCCTGAAAAGTAATCGATGTTGGTCAGCTGATCGTAGGCTTTACGCTTTAGTCCTGATTCAGGCCATGGGGAAGCGCTCCTTCAGAAGTAGGGCGGCAAACGACCCTGAACGGTCATTCATTTCTGTTTTTCACCGTGCGAGCTAACAGAACCTGCCCATCCCAATCCGCATCTGCCGTTCCTTCGGTCCGGGAAACGAGCCGCCCACCGTCAAGAACGGCCGCTAGCATTCTGCACGGTGTATTCGCATCGGGTTGTGTTGACGTCAACGTGACGAGAGAGAGGGGGTGATAGAAACGTTCCTCGACAACCGAGCCCATCCACAGCGGTATTGTTCGCCCGTTTGTGAGCTCGATATCGACGACCCACAATCGAAGCACCAGGCGTGAACCGGCAGATCCACCATCGTTATACGGTCGAACGAGGGTCAGACCGGGAAGGCGACCACTGGCGAAAAGAGGGATGACCGGAAGATCGGCAGGGTCAGCCTGGACGGTAAACCAGTTCAGCGTATTCAACAGTGTCCATGCCGCTGAGGTGCGCCATCCGTTGCGCTGCAGGACCTCTCGCAGATCCGGCAGGCCACCGGCCCATTGAAACGTCAGTGGCTCATTCGTCTCGCCAGTGAGGTCGATACGCCGCACCGGCAGCTGCTGCCAATCCGACGTCCACCAATCGGTGGCAGCCATGGTCAACGTCCCCACCTTGACGGCATAGCGACTGCTGTCCGTCGTATGGTTACGATAGATATTGAAGCCGCCGGCGAGGAGAAGTGTCACACATCCGAGGGCGAGCAGCCCCGCTGAGCCAATGTGCTCGGCCTGCCGCCGCAGGTAGAAGAGGCTGAGTAGTGCCAGCCACGCGGATCCGAATGCCAGCCCCCCGAGCACGTCGGAAAGCCAATGCGCCCCGAGGTAGAGGCGCGAGAATGCAATCAGAAATATCAGGGTGGCGGCGCCAAGAGCGACCACGAGGCGCCGTGCCGGGTGGGTATCACGCGCGATAAGGAAGGCGAGGAAACCGTATAGCACGACATTGATCGTGCTATGGCCGCTGGGGAAGGAAAAGGCACTCCACCCGGAATAGAGAAGTTCTGCGGGGCGAGTTCGATACAACGCTACTTTGATGGCAATGTTGAGCGCCGAAGCGCCGGCGATTGCAATCAGCCAATAGGCAGCGGTACGCCAGGCGCGTTTCCACATGAGCCACAGCAAGACAACAATCGTGACCGCCAGCACGACCTTGGTGTCGCCGAGTTCTGTGATGGCGATCATCACCGCATTGCCTGGTGCAGTGCGAAGATCCTGGAGCGCGCGGTATATCGCGCTATCGGCGAGCAGCAACGGGTCACCGTTGATGACGTCCTCAAGGACACCGAAGAAAAGCCATGCGGCACCGATGAGCAGGACCGTCGACAGTGCGAGAGCCCGTGCTTCGGGCCGTGAAGGATCGAGGAAGTGAGTGAGACTGCGGCTTAGCCAGGTGTCGTGGGTGCCGGCCCAGCTCCGCAACCGCTCCACTCCTGCGATGAGGCAGGGTATGCCGCGACGCAGCGTCCAGCGCACGATATGCAGGACCACCCAGCCCGCCGCGACTAGAATGACCAGCAGGATCGCGAGCGGCTTTGCCGCTGCACCGAGAACGCTGAACGTCGCGCCGACGAGCACACCGGGCAGGATATGCGACGGAGCCCAGGCGAGCGCCGACACGACATTGACGGCATAGAACCGACTGACCGCCATTCCCAGCGTGCCGGCGAGGAGCGGAACGAAGGCGCGGACGCCCGGCGTGAAGCGCGCGAAAAAGATACTTTTATCGCGATGACGGTTGAAAAAGGCTTCGCTGCGCTGAATCAGTTCAGGATGCCGGTTCAGTGGCCAGAGGCCAAGAATCTCGCGATGGTATCGGTGCCCGAGCCAGAACGAAAGACCATCACCCGCAATGGCGCCTGACGTGGCGGCGATCAGCAACGGCCAGAGCAATAACACGCCGCTCGGCACCAGGGTGCTGAGCGCAATGATCACGGCGGTGCCGGGAACGACGACACCGATGATCGGGATTGACTCGGAAAGCGCCAGGAGAAACACGGCCAGATACGCGATATGCGGGTGCGCCGTGAGGAACTCGATGATCGATGAGACCAAGGACGTCATATTTCGCGGCTGCCTATGGAGTAGCAGTGGGGCGGCGATCGACACGGGTGTCTGTAATTCCCGTCTGCACAATCAGTTTGCACAACAGACTAAGCATAGCTACTCATTAACTATCGCTTCGCCCACCGGCTGCTTTTTGGTCCAGCGTCGAGACTCTCGGAGGCTGTGATGGCGAGCGATTGCCTTCGCGATCAAGCGGCCGTGACTGAAATACCCGTCCGGGCAACCAGTGTTTCGGACGCGATCATGAACGGGTGGATGTGCGCTTCAGTCATGCCTGCAGACGGCAGGATTGCCTGGCCGTTTTAACTCAAGGATGTCGAGGAGGTTCTGACTGGGCCACGCTGGCTCTTAGCGCTCTGGCTACCTTGGCTTGAATCTCGTACGCAGGTGCCTCGACGGCTGTGTAATCACGGGTATAGCGAGTGGAAAACTCCCGAACCCCCCATTGCTGGTACTGCTGCACGTGCTTCAATTCATGCGCCCACAGCGCGACATTGTTAAGTGCATCATCGGGACTGCGAAAGACGATGATGTCTATCAGGGTGACTGCAGTGACATCGGGATTCTGCAGCATGGTGTTTGCGGCGTTCAGTTCCACATCATCGCCTACCTTGTAGCGAGCGGAATCAAGCACTTGAATGTCATAGTAGGGTTCGAGTTGGGCGCGGATATTCAGCGGGATTGTCCGAATATCGCCCGTTGCCGCGGTGTTGCGCGATTGCACAATCCAACTCTGTAATCCAGTGGAAGCCATTTGGTTCATGCTTTCAAAGATCGGCCCCATTTCCTCTTTGGAGCCTGGAGCACAAAAACAAGTGACCACGCAGGCTTCGTACTGCCCTGCTGGGCAGGCGTAAACAGAAAACGAAGTGCCAACGGAAAAGAGCAGTACCGATAACCGGAAAACTTGACGCAAAAAGACAACTGACAATGGGGTCTCCCCGAGGTAGTGGCGGTCGGCAGGTGATGCTCTTGGCATCTCGCACCCGGTGTTCAACGACGCGTTCGACCGCTGCGGCCACCGTTTGTTGCTCCAGAGCCCGCAGTCGCGCATTCAAGCGCCAGTTCGGCGCATCACCCGGCACTTGGCGCAGACAATCAGCTAAATCGAAAGACCAAGCCGATAGTCGCGCTCTGTCCCTTCTTGCCGAGACGCATGTTCGATCAAGAAGCCGCACCGTTCGAGCACTTTTGCCGAGCCGATATTTCCAGCGTATACGCTGGCAACCAGCTGTTTAAGGTTCCAATGCAACTGCGCCTCCTGGATCAGATGCCTCACCGCCAGTGTTGCCAGTCCCTGTCCGCAAGCGCTTTGGGCAATCCGATAGCCGACCTCTGCTGACCGCTCGGACATGTCGATGCCTTTGAGGTTCGCGCGGCCCACTATGTTTCCACCGTTATCTTCGATGATGAATGGGTGCCAGGTTCCGGCGGCAAACTCAGCTAAATAAGCTGCAATGTGCTCGGTGACGCCCTGCGCCGAGTAAAAAGCAGAATCGCGCGCGTCAATGTGGCGCTCGAACCATTCGCGGTTGTCCAGCTCGAACGTCAGCAACGCCTCAGCATCAGTACATTGCAGGGTACGAATTCTGACGGGCTTCATAAGGGCGCTCTCCTTGCGGGTAAAACTACTTGGATAATGGAGCAGTGGAACAACTGTCCGCCCTAGGCCGATCGCAGCCTGTCATGGTGGCGGACAGTCAGGACACTTGCGTCAGGCTTCGGCTTGATGAGCCACCCAGTGTTTCATCTCTTCGGCAATGAAGTGGTTGACCAGGTCGCTGTACATCTTCTCGATGGCATCCGGGCTCAGGCCCTCGGCTTCGGCCCACTCGCGTCGTGTCGCCAGCATGGCCTTGAAACGCTCCGGAGCGCGCACCGAAGTCTCCGAGGTTTTGAACTTCGAGGCGGCCAACACGTAGTGAAAACGCTTGCCCAACAGCTTGATAACGGCTTGATCCAAGGCATCGATTTCGCGCCGGATATCTTCCATGCCTGCACACTCTGCGGGCTGCAATTGATTGATGACTTCCATGTAGGTGACTCCGTTTGTTGAAAAAAATCGTGGGCTTCAAGTTTTGATTTTACGACGGCTACGCAGCCTCGCGGGCTCTGATAAATTCGATGAGTGCTTTCAAGGCGGGTGGCACATGGCGCCGGCTTGAGTAGTAAAGAAAGAACCGGCTGGGCGGTGCTTTCCACTCTTGGAGTATTTCTCTGAGATGCCCGTTCCGGAGATCGTCGCGCACCAGCTCCTCGTAGACATAGGCAATACCAGCGCCATCTTTCGCTGCCTGGATCATCAGCGCATCGTCTTCCAGAATCAGCGGGCCGGTGACGGATAACCGTATCGGTTGACCATCGGCTTGATACTCCCAGGCGTAAAGTTTGCCACTGGGAAAACGCCTGGCAATGCACGCATGGTCGAGCAAGTCGCGGGGGACGTGCGCGGTTCCCTTCGCGGCCAGATAAGCATCCGCAGCAACGGTCACGAACGATTGAGGGGCGCCGATCGGGACCGCGATCATGTCACCGGCCAGGCTTTCACCAAAGCGGACTCCAGCGTCAAACCCCTCATTCACGATATCAGTCAATCCATCATCGGTGATCAGGTCCAACTGAATACGTGGATACCTGGCCACGAAGGGCGCGAGCACTTTCGCAAACACGATGCGAGCCGCTGGACGCGCCACGTTGAGGCGAAGTTTGCCAGCGGGCACTTCCTGCATCGAGGTCAATTGCGCCAATGCATCGTTAACCTGGAGCAGGGATGGAACCAGCGTCGCCAATAGCTGCTGGCCGGCCTCGGTCGGGGTCACGCTACGCGTGGTTCGGTTCAGCAGTCGGATGCCCAAACGTGCTTCCAAGGCTCGCATTGCGTGACTCAACGCGGAAGCCGAAACGCCACGCTCGTCGGCGGCCTTGCGAAAGCTGCGATGGCGAGCGACGGCGGCAAAGGCATCGAGTTCAGAGAGGTCGGGGTGATAACTCATGAATATCGTTCAGTAGTTCAAATACGATTACTCATCTTATCGTCACGAGACCTCTGCCGGATACTTCCTCCATCATTAGTGGAGAGGTCGCTATGCAAAAGAATCGTCTTGGATCATCGGATTTTCTGATTTCGCCTATTGGCCTGGGGACATGGGCAATCGCCGGCACCGGCTGGGAGTACAGCTGGGGAGCACAGGATGACAAGGACAGCCTGGATGCACTTGAATATGCCGTCGAGCGCGGCGTGAACTGGATTGATACCGCTGCAGTTTATGGTTTGGGCCATGCAGAGCAATTAGTGGGGCAATTGCTGCGGCGGGTGCCGGCCTCACGGCGTCCTTTGGTGTTCACCAAAGGCAGTTTGGTCTGGGACCCGGTCACGAAGAAAATTTCGCATTCACTGGCCCCTCAATCCTTGCTCGCCGAGATCGACGCAAGCTTGCACCGGCTTCAAGTCGAGACGATCGATCTTTATCAGATCCACTGGCCTGCTTTTCCTGCCGACGCCAGCAGTGAAGGGATTGAAATGGCGCTTTCGGCGTTGGCAGCCGCACGCGATCAAGGAAAGATTCGCGCTATCGGTGTATCGAATTTCGATGTCGCTCAACTCAAGCGAGCGCAGGCAGTGACAGAGATCGTTTCGCTCCAGCCGCCGTACTCGGCCTTGATGCGGGACATCGAGAAGGACGTTCTGCCATTCTGCGAACAGGCCGGGATGGGTGTCCTTGCCTATTCCACGCTTCAATCAGGGCTGCTTTCCGGCAGCATGACGCGCGAACGCATCTCGCAACTGCCCGAAGACGATTGGCGCAAGGCCCGAAGTGCTGATTTCCAGGAGCCCCGTTTGAGTGCGAACCTGGCATTGGTTGACGTCATGGCACGCATTGGAGAAAGGCATGGGGTGGGCGCCGCTGCGGTCGCCATCGCCTGGGTGCTTCGCCAACCGGTAGTGACAGGCGCCATTGTCGGAGCCCGCCATCGCGCACAAGTAGACGGGCTGATTGCGGCTTTGGAGTTGCGCCTTAGCGCTGCGGAAATCGACGAAATTCGACCGTTCCTGCCGGCGGGCATGGGCACGAATGTGCCTGGTGCCGCCTGACACTAATGGCAGAGGTGAGTGTTCAGTTCTTCTATTGAATTGAATGCAGGCGTTCGATGGGTAGTAGAGCGGTCGATCAAGATCGCAATGCTACCCACCGGGGCACTCATCACTCAGCAGCGAGCGCGGTATCTCCCCGTACCTGTTGAGTGTCAGCAACCGTCTGGCGACCCACCTTGAACCATGCGGCGTACAACGCCGGGACGAAGAAGATCGTCAGTAGTGTCGCCACGGTAAGGCCGCCCATGATCGCAATTGCCATCGGCCCCCAGAACACACTGCGCGTTAGCGGGATCATTGCAAGCACGGTGGCCAGCGCCGTCAGCATCACCGGACGGGTCCGGTGAATGGCGGCATCCAGCACGGCATTCCACGGGTCGCGTCCTTCGGCGATCTCGGTTTGCACCTGGTCGATCAGGATGACCGAGTTGCGCATGATCATCCCACCCAGTGCAATGATGCCCAGGATCGCGACGAAGCCCAGCGGCGACTGGAACACCAGCAGCGCCGGCACCACACCGATCAGGCCCAGCGGTGCGGTCAGCACCACCATCCACATGCGAGAGAAGTTCTGCAGTTGCAGCATAAGCAGCAGCAGGATGCTGATCATCATCAGCGGGGCCACCGCCAGCAGCGCCTTGTTGGCCTTGTCGCTTTCCTCCACCGCGCCGCCCACGTCGATGCGGTAGCCCGACGGCAGTTTCGCTTCGATCTCCTTGAGCAACGGCTGGATCTGCTGCGTCACCGATACACCTTGCTCGCCATCCTTCACGTCGGCACGCACCGTGATCGCCATGTCTCGGTTGCGGCGCCACAGCACCGGCTCTTCCAGCTCAGAGTGCACCTGTGCGACTTGCGACAGTGGCACCACCGTGCCCTGGCGGGTGTAGAGGTTGATGTTTTTGAGTGTGTCGAGGCTCAAGCGCTCCTCAGGCACGGCACGGGCCACGATGTCGATCAGGTCCTCGTGCTCACGCAATTGCGACAGGGTTGCGCCGTTCATCACGGTCTGGGTCGCCAGCGACACGTCGGCCGGCGTGAGGCCCAGCGCGCTCGCCTTGTCTTGATCAAGCTGCACTTTCAGCGTGCGCACCGGGTCGTTCCAGTCGAGCTGGAGGTCGCGCACCTTCGGGTTGGACCCGACCACCTTCTCCACGTCGCGCGCGATCCGGCGCACCACCTGGGTATCGGGGCCTACGACGCGGAACTGCACCGGGTAGCCGACAGGCGGCCCCAATTCGAGCCGGGTCACCCGCACCCATGCCTGGGGGAATTGTTGGTCGGCCGAGGTCACCAGCCGCGCACGTACTCGCTCGCGTGCATCCAGGTCCTTGGTCATCACAACGAACTGGGCAAATCCGGGATTCGGCAGCTCGGGGTTGAGCGAGAGATAGAAGCGCGGTGCGCCGGCGCCGGTGTAGGCGGTATAGAAACGCACGTCCTCATCCTTCGCCAGGATCTCTTCCATGTGCTTGACCTGCTCGGTTGTCGCGGCGAACGAGGAGCCTTCCTTGACGCGCAGGTCAATGACCAGTTCAGGACGCGAACTGTTGGGGAAGAACTGCTGCGGCACTAGCTTGATACAAGCCAGCGCAAGCACCAGGGCGCCAAACGTCGCACCGATGACCACCCAGCGGTGCTCGATAGCGGCGTCGATCAGGCGGCGCAGGGTACGGTAGAACTTCGTGTCGTACAGATCACCATGCTGGTGCTTGCCCAAGTCGTTGGGCAGCATCTTGACCGCCAAATACGGTGTGAAGATGCCGGAGCAGATCCACGAGAACAGCACCGCGGCACCGACGATCCAGAAAATGCCACCTGCGTACTCGCCGGTAGTGGACTTCGAGAGGCCAATCGGCAGGAAGCCCACGACGGTGATCAGCGCGCCGGTCAGGCGCGGCATGGCGGTGGACTGATAGGAGAAGGCAGCCGCCTTCAAGCGGTCCATGCCGGTTTCCATCTTCGCCACCATCATCTCGATGGCGATAATGGCGTCATCCACCAGCAGCCCCAACGCGATAATCAGCGAGCCGAGCGAGATGCGTTCGAGGTTCCAGCCCATCGCCAGCATCACCAGCGCCACGCCGCCCAGCACCAGCGGCACCGTGGTCGCGACCACGAGGCCGGCGCGCCAGCCCAGGCTGGCCAGGCTCACCGCGATCACGATGATCAGCGCCTCGGCCAGCGCATGACCGAAGTCCAGGATGGCGTCCTTCACCGTGGTGGGCTGGTCGGCCACGAGCTCCAGCTCCACGCCGTGTGGAAGTTCCGACTGGATTTTGGCGACTGCCGTATTCATCGCCTTGCCAAGGTCCACGATGTTGCCGTCGCTGGTCATCGTGATGCCGAGCATCAGCACTGGCTGGCCGTTGTGGCGCACCGTGTAGGTGGGCGGATCCTCGAAGCCACGGGTAACGGTCGCAATGTCGCCGAGTTTGATCAGCCGGCCGCCCGCGCTGATGGGCACGTTGCGGATAGCCTCTTCGCTGGCGAATTGGCCGCTCACGCGTACCATCACGCGGTCGCCGTGGGTGTCGATCTGGCCTGCGGGCAACAGGGCGTTCTGGCTTTTGAGGCTTTCGGCGATGGCCAGCGGTGTAATGCCCAGCGCTGCCAGGCGCTCGTGCGAGAACTCGACGTAGACACGCTTGGCCTGCTTGCCGATGAGGTCGATCTTCTTGACCATCGGCACCTTCAGCATCTGGCGCTTGATGTCTTCGGCTGCGTCCGACAGGTCGGCGTGGCCGACGCCGTCGCCCTTGACGGCGTACATCAGGCCATACACGTCGCCGTACTCGTCGTTTACGATCGGCCCGATCACGCCGTCAGGCAGCTCGAGGCTCAGGTCGTTGAGTTTTTTACGCGCCTGGTACCAGGCCTCGCGCTGGTCAGCCTTGGAGGTGCCGCCGCGCACGGTGAGCGTCATGCCCGCGTAGCCTTGCCGCGCGTAGGTGACCACCTTCTCGAAGTTGTCGATCTGCTCGAATTTCTTCTCCATGCGGTTGAGGACCTGGTCCTGCATCTGCTGGGCGGTAGCGCCCGGCCAGATGACCATGGTGGTCATGGAGGGCACGGAAAAATTCGGATCTTCGAGCTGGCCGAGCCGGGTGAAGCTGAAGGCACCGGCCACCGCGACGAGGATGAGCATGAACAGGACGATGGCGCGGTGACGCAGCGCCCAGTCGGTGAGGTTGAAGTTGTTCATCGGGCGGCCTGCTGCGTGGTGTTCGCGTCAACAATCGCCGCGCCGGGAAGCGCGACTTTCAGCCCGGATGACATCTTCTGCACCCCGGCGGTGACGACCAAAGCGCCGGCCTGCGGCCCGGAGACGAGCACGTCGTCATTGCGATAGCCCCACACCGCCACCTGCACCAGTTCGACGATGCCTGCCGGACCCTTGCCCGCGGGCGTGACCACCCACAGCGCCGGCTGGCCGCCGCTTTGCGTCAGTGCCGTGGCCGGTACCGCCGCCACGGAGACACCGGTCATCATGCGCTCGGCCGTTACCGTGGCAGTGGCGCCCAGCGGCAGCGCCTGCACCGGCTTAAGCCGTGCGCGATAGGTGCGCGTCTGCGCCGCAGCCTGCGGCGACAGCTCGCGCAGCGTGACATCGAAGACTTCGTTCGGCGCACTGGCCAGCGAAGCCTTGAAACGCGCCTCCTTGAAAACCGACAGCTGATCCTCGGGCACATCGATGACGATCTCTGACTCATCCGGATTCGCAACCGAGACCACCGGTTGGCCTTCGGCCACGACCTGTCCAGCCTCAAAGCGCACAGACGTGACGACACCGCTACGCGAGGCGCGCAACACGGTGTACTTGAGCCGGTTACGCGCGAGCTCGAGCTTACGTGCCTCGGCCTCGGCGGTCGCATGCGCGGTTTGGGCGTTGGTCTGCGCGCGCTCGTCATCGGCCGCACTGACCGAGCCGTCAGCCTTCAGCGCGGTCAGGCGCTGGCGGTCCGAATCGGCTTGGCGTGTCTGCTCGACGGCAACCGTCCATTGTTGTCGCGACGCGTCTTCAGCGAGGCGGTAGTCGCTGTCATCCAGCACAGCCAGGATGTCGCCTTCGCGCACAAACTGGCCGACGTCGACCTTGCGCTGGGCGACCTTGCCGCCCACGCGGAAGGCCTGATCGACTTCGTGCCGCGACTGTACGGTGCCCACGTAACGACTGATGTCGCGGGCATTGTCGTAGTTGATTGCCGCGGTGCGTACCGGGCGTGGCGCCTGAACGGTGGGTTGTTCCGGGCTACAGGCGCAAAGCATGACGGCTACGGCCAGGGCGCCGGCGGCAGTAAGGGAGGTTTTCAAGGCGGTTCCTCTTTAAAAAACGGCAGTTCTCAGGAAAGTGGTGGCCGGTCGGCTTTGGTGGCTGCAGTGGAGGGGGCAGGTTGTTCGAACACCTGCCAGCCCCCGCCCAGTGCCTTGTAGAGCTGCACGCTATCGAGCAGCAGTCGGGTGCTGCTTTCGTTGGCGTTCAAGCGTGCCGCCAGGCGCGCCCGCTGCGAATCCAGCAGCGGCAACAGGTCGATCTGCCCGCGGTTATAGAGCGACTGGGCGCGGTTCTGCGCAGACTCCGCGGACGCGGCGGCCAATTGCAGCGACCCGGAGCGGCGACGCTCCTGCGTCAGCGTGACGAGGGCGTTCTCCACATCCTCGAGCGCCCGTACGATGCCGTCTTCGGCGCGCAGCAGCGCCTCTTGTTGAGCACTTTCGGCAGCGTCGTTGATCGCTTGCGTACGCCCGGCGTTGAAGATCGGCATCGCCAGCAAGCCCGCCACGTTGGTGAAGCGCGCAGCGCCGAGATTTGCGCCGTTCAGGTTCAGGCCCTGGCGACCGAAGGACGCGTCGAGGAAGAGCCGCGGAAACCACTCGGCCGCGGCCTGTTGGCGGCGCGCATTGGCTGCGTCGAGTTGCGCCATCAGCGCCAGCACATCAGGTCGACGTTGCAGCAGCGCGGCGGGCTGGCCCGGCTTGGCCTCGGGCACCACCACATCGCTATTGGAGGACTGGATGTTCGCGGTATTGAAGGACTGGTCGGCGATCAGCACCGCGATGCGATGGCGCGATACCTCCGTCAGCGTTTCCAGCGGCGGAATCTGTGCCCGTGCCGACAAGGCGTCGGTCTGCGCGCGCTCGACGTCGAAGGCGGATGCCAGCCCCACCTGCTGGCGCGCGGTGACCAGACGTAGCGTCTCGTCCTGCATCGCCGAGATGGCGCGCAGGGTCGCGACCTGGCGCTGCGCGCCGATCAGTGTGAAGTAATTGCTGACGACGTCGCTCATCACCAGCAGACGTACACCGCGCATGCTGTCCTCCGCGGCCAGCGCATCGGCATTGGCCGCCGCTGCGCCGGCGCGCAAGCGCCCGCTCAGGTCGAGTTCCCAGGAGACGTCCAGACCCACACTGGTGGTCTTGGTATCCGGATAACCCTGTTTCGTGGCCGAGTTGTAGCCGGTGCTGCGATCACTGCCAGAGGCGGATGCGCCGACGCTCGGGAGCAACCAGGAACGGCTGACTGTTTCGCCGGCGCGCGCGGCGCGCAGACGCTCGGCGGCCATCTTGACGTCGCGGTTCTCGCGCGCTGCTCGGCGCACCAGATCCGTCAGCACCGGGTCATGGTAGACCTCCCACCATGCCGCCTCGGGTTCCATCTCGGAGGCCGTGCTCGCGGCGAAGTTGCTCGGCAGTTCGACCGACGGCTTGACGACCGGCGTGGAGCAACCGCCCAGGGCGAGGGCGATCGAAGTGGCAAGGGCGGCCGCAACAACGGCGAGCCCGGCCCGTTGCAAGGTCGGCCGACCGGTGTGGAGGGGCAGTGGAAAGGAAACTGGAAGTCGCGGCATCGCATTGGACTCGTGTAGATTCGAGGTGGCATCAGCGTAGGGCCCGGTGTGCGCGAAGTCGTCAGCGAAGCGTCGCCATTCGGTCGCCATATCGAGCGCTCATTCAGGTTGGGGGCGTCACTCGCCGTCGGTGTCTGACGCGTGCTCGCCGGCCGCTGACGCGAGGTCCGAGTCAATCGACTCCAGCAACGCTTCGGCGGACGAAAACTTGCTTTGACGCCCGGTGACCAGGTTTTCGAGGCGGCCCACGAGAGCCCCGGGCATGGCATCGCTACGCAGCTTCACGACATACGAGCGACGGTTCGGGTATTTGGATTCAGGATTCAGGCTCATTGCAGACCAGGGGATCAGAAAGTTCGCCGACAGCGTAGGCTGTCCCCCCTGGTCGAGTCGTAAGCGAAAGGTCGGACTTCGGTCGGGACAGACATGAACACCGCAGTCCCACAGGTTTTGCGCCTTTAACTCTTCAAACGGGCCTTGTAGCCTGAAGCAACGAGTGCGCACGTCTCGCCAGTTCGGTTCCCTCGGTTTCAGGCAATTGATCAACCAGCGCCGCCAGGGCCTGGCGGTCCTCGGTTGCAGCGTCGTGGTGCCCGCACAGCTCGACCAGCGCCAGCAACTCCAGCCACGGTGCGGCCTGGGCGCGCGCCTCCTCAATCGCGCGCCGCGCTGCGGTGCTGCCGGCATCGAGCCGGCCCTGCATCCGCGCAATCGCTGCCTCCAGCAGCAACAGTTGCGGCAGGTACACGCGCTCGCCCAGTTCTTCCCCCACCCGTAGTGCTTCCTGTAGTTCGGCTTGCGCCGCGTCGAAATCACCCGCCAGCAGCAGCGCCTCGGCGGCGTAGCCGAGCACCTCGCTGGCACCGGAGCGCATGCCGAGTCCGGTGTGTTCGTTGTAGGCCTCGCGGATGTTGCGGTAGCCATCGCGCGGCGTGCCATTGCGCGCGTCGGCCCAGCCACGCCACCAGCGGCAAGCCGTGCGCCCCAGTGCGAGTGAATACTCGTCGACCAGCGTCTGCATGTCGTCAGCCAGCGCTGCCACACGCACAGAGTTGCCCATCCGCACCTCGATCAACACCTCCTGCCAGGTGGCGACCAGCCAGGTCATGGGCTGGCGAAGCGCCTGCGCGCGGGTCCGTGCCCGCTGGATGTGGTCCCGGCCTTGCTCAACCAGACCGGAACGCACGAGTTCTATGGCCAACATTCCGTGCAGCATGACCTGAGGATCGGCCGCGAAAATCTCATTCGCCCCGATGTCCAGCGGCTCGGCGATTGCGAGGGCGCGCTCTAGCCAATGGCGGGTCGCCTGCGTGCGCCCCTGGAGATGATGCACCTCGCCCTGAACGATGCACGCCACCAGCATGAGCGCCGGGTCGTTCGCCTCGCACGAGAGGGCTTCGGCGCGTTCTGCTACCGCCAGCGCCAGCGTGTAGTCGCCGCGCAGACCGAGCAGATAGCCGAAGCCGTGCAGCAGGCGACCGCGCATCGGATGCTCGGGGATCTCAGTTAGCAGTGTGTACGCGCGTTCGAATGCGTTCCTGGCTTCGTTGCCGACACCGAGCGTATGGAAAGCCGATACGCCCTGCAGCGTCGCCAAGGTAATTTCGAGCGTATCGCGCTCTATCCCTTCCGGTGCTTGCCGCAGCAGAACCTGCGCCCGCTCGGTGAGGCCGATGCACAAGGCCGGGCTGAAGTGCAGCAGCGCGGCTTCCGCGGCCTCGGCGTAGTAGCGCAGCGCGATCATCGGCTGCCGGGCCCGGTCGAAGTGCGTCGCCAATGCCGAGGCAGCAACTGGCACGCCGGCGATGCGCTCGTGTTCAAGCGCAGCGCCAACCTGGTGATGAAGGTGAGTGCGCAATGAGCGCGGCGTGCGGTCGTACAGTACCTGGCGGAAGAGGGCATGCCGGAACGAGTAGGGTAGCTCCGCCATCTCATCAGGTTCGGGGGCCCGCGACCGCGTGAGCCACACCTGCTCGCGCACCAGTTCCTCACAGGCGTGGACCGCAGAAGCGAGGTCGCGTTCGAGGGCCAGCGAAACCGTCTCGACACGAAATTCGACTCCGCATACCGCTGCCGCCGAGAGCAGCGCACGCTGCTCTGGCCCGAGCTTGGTGATGTAGTGATCAATGATGGCCGCAAGGTTTTCGGGAACTGCCATTCCCGTCAGCCGGGCTTCGATGGTGGCGTCGTCGTCCGCAGGGTCCATCACTTCACTGATGACTGACGACACGAACAGCGGCACGCCGTCGGTGCGCTCGTGCAGGGCACGCACGAAGGCTTCATCACGCGCCAGCGACGCCGAACGCAGCGCGACATAGTCAGCGACTTCGGTTTCCGAGAACGGATCGAGCACCACTTCCTCGCACAGACGTTGTTGACGCAGTTCGTGGCGCAACGAGTTGAACGGATGGTCGAGCGCTACCACTTCGGCGACGCGGAAGCTCGACAACCACATAAGCCGCGCGCGGCCACGTCTGCGCGCCACATAGTCGATGAGCTGGACCGTCGCCCGATCGCTCCAGTGCAGGTCTTCGGTCACCAGCAACAGCGGTCGCTGCTCCGTGTAGCGGTCCAGCAGTTCGCCCATTTCCCGCAGCATGCGATCCGGACCGATGCCCGCAAGCTCTCGCCGCAGCGCGTCTCGCTCTTGCGCTGTGCTCAGCCACGGCAGTTGCAGCAGCCAGGTCGGCGCCACGGTGCGCAGCAGTGCCGGCAGGGCAGGGTCGCTGCGGCACAGATCGGCCAACGCCTCCAGCACTGGCAGGTACGGTTCGCCGGTGCCGTAGTGCTCCACGCAGTGGCCGCGTGCGCAGGCGATGCTGCCAAGGCTGGCGAGGAAATGCTCGATCAACGTGGTTTTGCCAATCCCCGGTTCTCCGGCAAGCCAGACCACCGCCCGTTGCCCGCCGCAAGCCCGCTCCCATGCCTGCTGCAGTTTTGAGCGTTTGTCGGTGCGACCAATGAATGGCGGCGACGGATAGGCGACGACCGCCGGCACGGTCGTGGATGCAGACGGTATCGAAGGGGCAGGGGACGGCCCGGCGATGAACCGATAGCCGCGCCGCGACACCGTCTCGATGAAGCGGGGCTGCCTGGGGTCGTCGCCCAGCACCTTGCGCAGATCGCTGATGGCTGTCTTCAACACCGAATCGCTGACAAACCGATGCCCCCACACTTCATCAAGCAAAGCATCCTTGGTCACCAGCGATCCCGGCTGGCGTGCAAGTGCGCAAAGCAGCATGAAGGGCGTTGGCGCCAAAGCCACGGCTTCTCCATTACGTGACAGGCAGGCGTTGGCTTCGTCGAGCTCAAACTCGACGAAACAGAGCTGGACCGGGTTCGGATGGGACTGCGGACGTGCCACGTTGGATTCCTGAAAGCTGAAACAGAGTTATGCGCCGTGAGGCGTGGCTCGTGGTCACTCCAATAACAACGCTGATCGGCTCGGAAGCCAAGCCTCGTCGGTCGGAAACTGGTGTCGGAAAATTAATGACGGTAATTTCAATATTGAAATATGTTTCAATTTTACATACCTTCACCTTGCCTGACGATGGGACCTGCGTGTCTCACGACTTCAATCACAACAAGGGCTCGAGATGAACAACAACAAGAAAGGTTCCGAATTGCCTCCCACCGATGTCGATGTGCTGGTCGTCGGTAACGGTCCGGTAGGGGCGACAATCGCGGCGCTGCTCGGCCGCTATGGTGTAAAGACGCTGGTATTGGACAAGACCCATGAGGTCGTACTGATGCCCCGCGCCATTGCTTTGGACAACGAGGCGCTCCGCATCCTGCAACTCGCCGGACTGTCGGAAGACGCTTTCGAGAAGATCGTTATCCCTGAGGTGAAGATGCACTCTCCGGTCCTCGGGCAATTCAGTCGGGCCAATACCGAGGGGTGTATCGACGGCCATCCCAAACTGGTGACCTTCTATCAACCCGATCTCGAACACGCGATGCGCAAGCAGGTCTCCCGGCTGAAGTCAGTGACCAGCCTGGGTGGATTCGAGCTTGAGAATCTGGTCGAAGAGTCGGAGGGTGTCGTCGCCTCCATACGGGACCAGGATGGCCATGTGCATTCCGTTCGCGCCCGATACCTGATAGGTGCGGATGGTGCAAGCTCCAGGGTCAGGGGCTTGATTGGCCAGGAATTCGAAGGACAAACCTATGCAGAGGATTGGCTGATTGTCGATGCCAGAAACCGGCATCAGTCAGCCATCGATCACGTTGAGTTCATCTGTGATCCACAGCGCCCAACACCGCACATGCCCGCTCCCGGCGGCAGGGAACGCTGGGAGTTCATGCTGCACCCGGGTGAATCCCGGGAAGAGCTGGAAAGTCCGGAAAGCATCGCCCGGCTGATCGCGCCATGGGTCAATCCGCAGGAGCTGGAAATCGAACGCAAGGCGGTGTATCGATTCCACGCGCGGTGCTGCAAAAGATTCAGCAAGGGGCGCATCTTCCTCGCAGGGGATGCAGCCCACATCACGCCGCCCTTTGTCGGGCAGGGCCTGGTCGCGGGGCTTCGAGATGGCGCCAATCTTGCCTGGAAACTGGCCTGGGTCCTTCAAGGTCAAGCCACGCCTGCGATACTCGCCACCTATGATGTAGAACGTCGCCCCCATGCCCAGGCGATGATCAATCTGGCGAAACTCATGGGTCGTCTGGTGATGCCGAGAAACAAGATTGCAGCGTTCTTCATCCACGGCATGATGCGCACGCTGGCGTTGACCCCGGCGTCCAGAAAGTACTTTGAGCAACTGGACATCAAACCGAAGAACATCTTCAAGCACGGTCTGTTCGTGCAGCATCGTCGTGGCGACAGGCTGGTTCGTGGCAGTCTGTTCCCTCAAGCCTGGGTGCGTGACATGCACCAGCAAGTCCAGCTGAGCGATGATGCACTTGGACACAACCTGACGCTGGTTGGATTCGGCGTCGACCCATTGTCACTGCTGACCGCTGCCGAGGTCTTTTCCTGGATTAAGATGGGAGGTCACTTCTTGCAGATCGGATCCTGCGGTCAACGCTCCGGCAGCGGTTGCGACTTCGTTGAAGACCTGAACCATGACATCCTGCCGCGGGCTGCCAAAGGCACCCTCGTTGCGATTCGCCCTGACCGGATCATCATGCACCACGCTCCCGGCGCAGAAGCAGGCAGCCTGGTTCGAGACTGCCTGCTCCTGATGACTGGCGCCGATTCCACTGTCGATAGCGTTTCCATTACCATCAACGAACCCCCTCGATTAAGAGCGTGAAGATGCCTTCCCCCACTTTGCCTTCAGAAGCAACCGAGCAAGAACCTCTCACTCGAGGCCACAAGAAGCGTGAACGCACCCGTCGCGGTCTGGTGGATGCGGCGCTGCGTCTTGTCGCGCGCAAGGAGGTGGGGGAGATTGCACTGCTCGAGGTCGCCGCGGAGGCGGCGGTCTCCAACGGCACCATCTACAACTATTTTCGAACACGCGACGAAGTGCTGGAGGCGGTTGGCATCGCCATGGCAACCGAGTTCTCTGATGCCATTTCCGCCCTGAGTTCGGACGTGCACTGCGGTGCACAACGGCTTTCGATTGGTGTGCGCATGTTCGTACGCCGGGCGGCCTATGATCATCAATGGGCCAACGCGCTGCTGCGCATCATCCATTCCGATCAGACCATGCGCTCGCGCCTGGCTGCTCATGTGCTGGGCGACCTGCGTGAGGGGCTGCACGCGGGCACTTTCGCTTACGAAGACGAAGGGATCGCCCTGGACCTGGTCGTGTCGTGCACAACCGGGGCCATGCGTTCGGTTGTCGAGGGGCGTGCGGCGGCAGAGCATGATCTGTTGGTCGCCGAGATGATTCTCAAGGCTCTGGGCGTGACACCTGCCAAAGCCAGGAAAATCGTCGGCAAGCCGCTACCCTAGCCCTGATGTCGTCCTCGACTTAGCTTTTGCTGGATATCTGAACATTCGTGTTCATTGTGGTTGGCGAATAGAACTCCAAATCCCTTCATAGACTTCGAGAAACTACTCGGAGTATCTGATTCTATGCGGCATAGAAGGGTTTTGTTGGATGGCTTCGTTCTTGATTCAAAAAACGTTGTTGACTGAATATGAACACGCGTGTTCAATTGGGTCATAAGGTAATTTTGGAGAGAGAACGTGGAAACCCTGAATCCGATACAGCGCCGCATTCATCAAGCTGCCTTTCGCCTGTTCGCTGAAAAGGGCACCTCTCAGGTGAACATCCTCGACCTTGCACAAGAGGCAGGTGTGGCGCGTGGAACGATCTATAGCAACATCGACAACATGGAAAGCCTGTTCGAAGCGGTCGCCAGCCATCTCGCAAGAGAGATGCATGAACGCGTCAACAAGAGCTTCAATTCCCTCTCCGATCCGGCTCAGCGCCTTGCCAATGGCATTCGATTCTTCATTCGTCGAGCTCACGAAGACTCCCTGTGGGGGGCATTCATCCATAAATTCGCCATGAGCAATGCTTCGTTGCGCGAAATGTTCAGCAGCCAGGCAACTACCGATCTTCTGAGCGGACTTTCCACTGGACGCTACACGTTTGCGCAGGAGCAATTGCTCTCTGTACTGACACTGATATCGAGCAGTGTCTTGGGCTCGATTTTCCTGGTGCTGGAAGGGCACAGAACGTGGCGCGAGTCTGGCTCTGACACGGCCGAGCTCGTGCTGCGGGCATTGGGTGTGGCACCAGAGGAGGCTCGTGCGCTGGCGACTACAGAGCTGCCAACACTTCCTTCTCTCGACTAGTTCGTAAGCCGATTCAACTCAACGCCTCTGGATTTTCAGGGGTGCGGGGACGGCTTTACCCTAAAAACCCGGAAAACAAGAACAATGAACAACAAAGATGAAATACCCCGGTTGCCGACACAACAACCCGCCCGGCATCCACAGCCGACGGTGAAGGCCCAGGATCTGACTCACCTGATCTTTCAAAGGCCGGACTTGAACGAGGCGGCGCGGTTCCTGTCGGACTTCGGCCTGACGGTCAGTCAGCAGGACGCCGATACACTTTATCTGCGCGCCACCGCCCCCACTGCGTACTGTTACCGAGTCCATCGTGCAGAACAGGCACGTTTTGTCGGGTTCGCACTGGCAGTCCAGTCGCTCAAGGATCTGCAAAAACTGACGCGCATCCCAGGCGCCTCACCGGTAGAAAAATCGGAACATCCAGGTGGCGGGTATTACGTCAGACTGACCGATCCTTCCGGTTTCATCGTGGAAGCAGTTTGCGACCAGACTCCAGGTAAAACGCTGGTACACAGAGCGCCTCTTCCCTGGAATCTGGCGCAGGAGCAACCGCGAATCAATGCTACGCAGCGGCCGCCGATTGCTCCCCCTGAAGTACTCAGACTCGGCCACATCGTCATCGAAGTGGCTGACTACCAGGCGACCTGTGCCTGGTACACGAAGCATTTCGGGTTTATTCCCAGCGATGTGCAGGTACTCCCCGATGGCACGCCTATCGTCGCTTTCATGCGCCTTGATCTCGGTGACGTTCCCGCGGCTCACCATACGCTCGCGATAGCGCAAGGGTTCATGGCCACCTATAGCCATAGCGCCTATGAGGTTGTCGATGCCGATGCGGTGGGAATGGGGCAGCGCGTCCTGCGCGAACGCGGTTGGGAGCACTCATGGGGAATCGGCCGACACATTCTGGGTAGTCAGATCTTCGATTACTGGCAAGACCCCTGGGGCGATAAACACGAGCATTACTGCGACGGGGATGTGTTCACGGCCGCACAGCCCACGGGTATTCATCCCGTGAGCCCCGAGGCAATGGCGCAGTGGGGGCAGCGCATGCCCAAGAGCTTTACAAAACCCAGGATGAGCTTGAGCAAGCTGCGTGCGCTGATCCGTAACCTGCGCCGCAGTCCGGACTTGACCCTTCGCAAGCTGGTAACACTCATGCGGATGTTCGGGTAGAGCTGCCAGCCTTTCCACAGAACAACATCACAGATCTCGCGCTGCCGCGCGCGGGACAAACGCTGCTCCAGGAGTGCCTTCGATGTCTGCTGTACACGTAGTTCGCTTTGAATTTCAGAACGGTATCCACTGGGGCGTGCTACGCCAGGGCCGTATCACGGTTGTTCCCGGTATTTTTGAAACCACCGGTGATTTCATCCGCCACAACCGCATCGACGATCTCGCTCAACTGAAAGGTACGGAGCTGGATGAAGGCGAAGTGAAGCTGCTGTCGCCGATCACCCGTAACCAGCAGTTCGTCTGTCAGGGCGCCAATTATCGTCAGCATATGATCGAGTCGGGCATGGACCCGGATGCGAAGAAATTCAACATGATCTTCACCAAGGCGACCAGTTGCCTGGTGGCAGCGGACAGCGACCTGATCAAGCCGCGCTCCGTGCGCTTCCTGGACTACGAGATCGAACTGGGGCTGGTGATGAAACGCGCGATTACTGGCGCTGTTGCTGTCACCGACGCCAATCTGCATGAGTTCATCGCAGGCGTCGTCATCGTCAATGACTACTCGGCGCGTGACATTCAGATTCCCCAGATGCAGTTCTACAAGGGCAAGAGCTTCCGCACCTTTGGCCCGGTCGGCCCGTACCTTTGCCTTCTGGATGCCAAGAGCATGCCTTACCTCAAGGCACTGCATCTGCGTCTGACGGTCAACGACCAGGTGCGACAGAACGACAGCACGGCCAACCTGGTTTACGGCCCCGCTGAAACCCTTACCGAACTCTCCGCCGTGCAAGACCTCGCCGTTGGAGACCTGATTGCCACCGGTACGCCTGCCGGCTGTGCGCTAACAGTTCCTTCGCCTGCCAAACAGCGCATTGCGGCCCTGATGCCAGAAGCTACCAAGTGGAAGCTGTTCCTCAAGGCGCAAGAAAGCCGGCCGCAGTATCTCAAGCCAGGTGACGTGGTCGAGGCGCGCATTCGCAGCGCTGATGGTGTGATCGATCTCGGTGTGCAACGTAACCGAGTCGTGGAGCAAGCCTGATGGTCGTACAAACCCTGAGCGACATCGAAAGTCTCGAGCAAATCCCCTTGTCGGAGCGTGGCCTGGCATCCAGCACTTATGAAGCGCTGCGACAGGCGGCCCGGCGCACCCCTCAGGCGCCCGCGCTGAGTTTCTTCGCCGATGCCGCCGATTTCAGGCGCACCTACAAATGGAACTACTCCCAGCTCTTCGCGGACATCACCCGCGCCGCGAATGTCTTCCATGACCTGGGCATAGAACCGGGCGAGGTGCTTGCTTTCATCCTGCCCAACCTGCCGGAAACCCATTTCACGATATGGGGTGGGGAGGCGGCAGGCATCGTCATGGCGATCAATCCTCTGCTCGAAGCCAAGCAGATGGCTGGCTTGCTGAATGCCGCGAAGGCCTCCGTGGTGGTGACGCTCGCACCGACTCCGGGTAGCGATCTGTGGTCCAAGCTGGCTTCACAGCTGGATCAGTTACCTGCGGTCAGGTCTGTCGTTTGGGTCAGCATGGAACCCTATGTCGCCGAACCTGTGCGCGGGGCTCTGAAAGCCGCGGCACTGAAGGAGCGAGACTTGCACAGCGGAATCGCGATCCACGATTGGCTATCGTTGATGGATGGTCAGCCGCACACACACCTGAAAAGCGGTCGGCAAATCCGCGAGGATGAGTGCTCCTCCTACATCTGTACGGGCGGCACCACCGGGCTCCCCAAGATCGCCGCGCGAACCCATGGCTCGGAAGTATTCAATGCATGGGCCATGGCCGCTCACATGCAGCCACGCGGTGGTGGCCAGGTTATCTTTTGTGGCCTGCCGCTGTTTCATGTCAATGGACAAATGGTGACTGGTCTGATGCCTTGGACTCAAGGCGACCATGTGATCCTCGGGACGCCTCAAGGGTATCGTGGCGAGGGGGTGATCCCGCGATTCTGGGAGATGGTCGAGCACTTCGGTATCAACTTCTTTTCCGGCGTGCCAACGGTCTATGCCGCACTTCTGCAAAATGAATGGCAGGGTCGCGACCTGTCCAGTCTTCGCTATGCAATGTGTGGCGCGGCCCCCATGCCGGCTGAGCTTCTCCGAGAATTCGAGCGCCGGACCGGGCTAAAGATCCTTGAAGGTTACGGTCTTACCGAGGGCGCCTGCGTTTCCTCAATCAATCCGCCCCATGGCGAGCGCCGTATCGGCTCCATCGGGATACGGATCGCCTACCAGAATATGCGCGCGGTCTTGCTCAATGACGCGGGTGAGTACCTGCGCGATGCCAACGTGGATGAGATCGGGCTCATCACGATCAGTGGTCCGAATCTTTTCGATGGCTATCTGGAGGAGCGTCATAACCAGGGCCTCTGGATCGATATCGACGGTCAGCGCTGGTTGAATACAGGTGATTTGGGTCGCCAGGATGCGCAGGGTTACTTCTGGCTGACCGGGCGCAAGAAGGAGTTGATCATCCGCGGCGGCCACAACATCGATCCCAAGCAAATCGAAGAAGTTCTGCAGGCGCATCCCGCCGTCGCCTTGGCCGCGGCAATCGGCAGCCCCGACGTCTACTCGGGCGAGGTGCCGGTGGCCTACGTTCAATTGCGACCCGGGCAAGTTTGCAATGCCGAAGAGCTGGAGGCGTTCGCCCATCGCCATATCAGTGAGCGGGCAGCCGTTCCCAAGCGCATTGAAATCCTCGAAGCCTTGCCACTGACTGCCGTGGGCAAGATATTCAAGCCCGCATTGCAGCAGCAGGAAATTGCCAGAGTAGTCCAGCAGGAAGCGGGGCGCCTGGGGCTTTCGGATGTTGCTGTTGAGGTCGTGCAGGACACTCGTCGTGGGCCGGTCGCCTGCATCCGGGCCGGGGTTGGCCAGGAAATCCTGGCGCCGCTCTTGGGCCACTATAGCTTCCAGATCGAGTGGCTTAAATGAGTCCCTGATTCGCATCTGTCAGTCCAGCAGTCATGCCCTGGCGCAGTTCCGCCAGGGTCTTTTACACAACTTCGATCAACTCCAACCGGCGCTGAAAAGTACACAGGAAGGCGAAGCTTTGCCTGCGTGAAATCAACAAAAACAATAAACAGAGGTGGAAAATGAAACTGAATAGCCGTGTGAGCCCGTGTCTTTCTGTTCAGCGAAAGAGTGCTGTCTGGATTAAGTTCACCAGTGCCATGGCACTGCTCAGCGCCTCGACAATTGCAGGCGCCAATGGCATTGGCCTCAACGAACAAAGCGCAAGCAGCGCCGGAACTGCTTATGCGGGAAGGTCGTCTTCCGCGCTGGACGCCAGCACCATTTACGGAAATCCGGCAGGCCTGACCAAGTTGCAGCGCAATGAAATTTCCGGCGGGGCCGCAATCGTCTCGGTGAGCGATGACATCAGCGATGCGCAGAGCAGTGCCGCAGGAACGAACAAGGGGGATTCGGTACCTTTGGGGGTTGTGCCCTTCGCCTATATGTCGACACCGCTTGATGATCGTTTTTCGATAGGCTTGGGCCTCTACGCGCCGAGTGGTCTGATCAATGACTACGAGAGCACTTTTCAGGGTCGTTACCATGGTTCTTACAGCACGACCAAAGAGATAACCCTGCAGCCCACACTGGCCTATCGGATCAATGATTACGTGTCCATTGGTGGCGGACCGACCCTGAACCATTTCGATGCAAAACTTCAGAGTTACATGGCAACCGGCGCCCTGAACAACGGCCAGGACACGCTGGTCACCATCAAAGGCGATGACACAGCCATTGGCTACAACGTCGGCCTCTTGGTGGACTTTAGTGAGGCAACCCGTTGGGGGATGACTTATCACTCGAAGGTGAGCTATCACCTCAAAGGGCATACTGAGGTTTCCGGCTCCCCGAGCGTTATCCCACTGGACGGAAACTATGACACCCAGATAGATCTGACGATGCCTGAATCAGTGGACACGTCCATCACTCATCATTTCAATAGTCGTTGGACCGGATACCTGGGGGCCACCTGGACACGCTGGAGCCGGATCCAGAAGGTCGAGGCAATCAACAGCGGTGTTTCCGCCATGGGCGAGGCTGCTGGCCTGGGACGTGTGGCCGAACAAATGAACTGGCACGACATCTGGTCCACTGCGATTGGCACATCCTATCAATTGAACCCACAATGGCTGATACGTGCAGGCTATGCCTATGACCCGGCGCCCGTTGGTAATGCCGATCGCAGCGTGCGTGTTCCGGTCGGGAATCGCCAGGCCGTGACCCTGGGCGGCGCGTATTCGCCGAACCCCGATCTGACGATCGACTTTGCTTATGGTTATCTCTGGGATTCAAAAGTCTCCGTAAAACACTCGAACGACTCCGGTCTTCAACCGGAATACAGTGCCAATTACGAAAATAGTGCGAATGGAATTTCAGTGCAGGCAACGTATCGGTACTAACCGCCGCACCGCACGCTCCCACAGGGCCCGCTTCGCTACCGCTCTATCAGTTTTTGCACTCCGCCAATACCACATGGCAGGTAGTCGGCGAGCCACCAGATTGGCCGGCATAGCGTATGCAATTATCCATGGATCTTTGGCGAGCCATGTCCAAGGTGGAGCCCCAGGCCAAGCCACCTTCGCCGGCAGTGGGTAGTGCTTTTGCGTAGCAGCTTGAGCCTGCGCTTGAGTCTGTATTTGAGGCCGAATAGCGGGCCGTGGCAGCTTTGCCTGCACATCCCGCAGTCAGGGCCAGGTTGATGGCGAGCAGGGAAGGGAGGATCCATGACGAGCATTGACGTGCTGTTTTGCCGATCATCCCGTTTCCCCTGTATCAAGAGGCTGGAGGTGTGTTTGTGGTCGTGTTCTATTCAGATTAGACGGTGTTGTGCCTGCCCTTGGGGTGGTTTCTGTATATTTTTTTGCTCTGATGCTGTTGCCTCAAATATCCAGATCAATCACGCATGAGTCATCAAAATCAGGGCTTTCACTAATGCCGTCTTAAATGGCTGCTTTGCGATTCACCGCACCAGTTGCTCCACCAACTCAGGTGTCACGTAGTGCGGTCCGTCGAACAGGTAGAGCGAATAACCGTCATAGGCTGCGAGTTGCGGTTTGAGCTCGGCCGCGGTCGCGGAGCGGAATCCGCCGCCGAAATTGGGGCGAAAGGCTTCGACGATGATTCGCACACGGTCCTTGCCCAGGCGCTGGCGCATCGCGTCGGCGTAGGTTCGGGCCACTGGTGCGGTGCGGGCGTAGACGCCGACGCCATCCTGGAAGAACACGCCGATGTCATCCGGCAGCCATTGCTTGAGCCAATCGGCGGTGGCGGCGGGGCCGATGTTGGCGCCGTCGTAAACACTGATCCATAACGGTCGCGGCAGCTTGGCCAGCAGGGCGGGCAATTCTTTGGCGCGGCTCCAGCTGGGGTCGACTTCGGCCGGGAAATACCAGCCGGTGACGTGTAGCGGTGTAGGCAATTTGGCGATGCGTTCCGAGACCGCGGCCAGTTGCTCGATGTTGTCCCGTGAGCGTTTCTCGCTGAAGTAACCGGCCAGCCCGAGAATGACATCCTGCGCCCAGGGCGCCTTGGCGATGCGGGCCCAGTCGGGCAACACCGGCACGGTGGGCAGGCCGGTACCGGGAACGAATGCCTGATCGTCGACGACGGTCCACTGCACCAGCAGTTCCCGGGCGCCGAGTTTTTCCCAGTGGCCGTTGATGCCGACAGTCTTGTTGTCCGGCTGCCAGACGATGCCGACAATCCCCGGGTCAATAGCCTTGGTATGTGTCACGTAGAGCATGCCGGAACCTGCGCCGAGGGTTGCGATAAACAATAGGGCGACAACGGTCGCGCGACTGACGGTGTAGCCAAAAAATTTCACAGGGCTGCCTTTTTCAGGGGCGGGGGATGTGCCCACGTCGGGGGCAAGTTAAACCCCAAGCACAAATAATCTCGAACGTTCATACCAGTCCTCAATAAGAGTACGTCAGGCGAGCGAACACGCCTTGAGCACGGTCATCGCCCAGCACCTTCACGCGGTACTGCAGAGAAAAATCCACGTAGGAGCGTGGGGCGTTGTAGGCATCTTCGCGGAACCAGTACCGGACGTTGTTGCCAATGCCGATGCCTGCGGCCTTGCCGGATGATGAGCTCGTGCTGCCGTCGGTATCGGTCTCGCTGTTCATCTTTGAGTCATAGTCGAACGCGGCCACGACATGGGGGAAACTCACCCAGCGCGAACCTGCGCCGCCGATGGCGTAACTGCGGCCGACCTGCCATTCGCTGTTGAAATAGTCACGCGAATCATTGAGGTAGTGACCGGCTTCGGCAAACAACTGCGAGGTCCACCAACTGGAGGTATCGACCCGCAAATCGGTCCCGATACTTGAGCTATAGCCCAGGCGCAGCAGCCAGTCACCGTTGACGTCTGACGACCCCAAGGGGAATGTGCGCTCAACGGCAGCCATCACATTCAACGCGGTGAACGGTTTGACCCGCACACCAACGGCGCCTTGCAGGGCATCGATACCGGTAGCCGAATCGCTGTTCTTGCTCCATAGCGTGTCGGTGACGCGGCCGTAGAGTTCGACAAAACGTGCATTGCGATAGCCCAACGGGCGCCAGGACAGTTCGGTGCTGTTTTGCAGGCTGTCGTTGCTGTTACTGCCGCTGCTCGGCGCGGAACTCAGACCGCTGCTGGAACTGTTGCCGCGATAACTGGTGGTGCTGATCAAGCCCCAGGTACGCGACACATCGGCCACCGCGCGACGGGTGTCGAAGAGCTGCTGCGGGGACATGTCGAGTTCACCGGCATTTTTTGCGTCGATAACTCGCTTGAAATAGGTGACGGCTTGCTCGTCGTCATTGACCCGCATGGCGTTGTAGGCGGCATCCTGCGTTGCCGTCGGTGAGAGCCGGCTGCCAGCATCGGCTTTGCGAAACGATTCACGGGCGAGGTCATCGTCGCCGGCCTGGACCGACAAGTAGGCGATCTGCAGGTCGCTCATCGCTTCCAGTTCGCCGGTGTCCCGCGCCTGTTGCAGCCGTTCGCGCGCAGTTCTTCTCTGGCCGATGGCAGCATACAGACTGGCCTCTTCGTAAGCCGGCAAGCTGCCCAGGGCCAAGGCCTGGGTAAAATCCTGGCGTGCCCCGGCATCGTCCCCCGATTGTTGACGCAAGAAGCCGCGCTGGCTCAGCAGCCGGGCGTCATCGCCATTGGCCTTGAGACCATCGCTGGCCGCCGCGATGGCTTCGGGCACCTGCTTCTGGTCGGTCAGGGCGCTGACCAACAGGCGTCGATACGCCGGGTTCTGCGGCGCGCGGCCGACGGCTTGGTTAGCCTGGACAACCGCCGTTTCGACGTCCTTGCGGGCCAGGGCTGCGTAGGCCTGGGCGGCCATGTCGGTTCCGCCGTCGCGCTGGTTGCCCGGCCAGATATCACACACCAGGCCGAAGGCCGTTTCCTGACAGTTCAGGGCCGGAGCAGGGACGTGAGCTGCAGTGTTCAGATCCCCCTTGTTTTTCTGCCGCAACGCCACTCGTGCGGCGCTGCGTCGGCGGGCTATTTCGCCACCTTCGTCGTCGACCAGTGGCTGCAAATCATCGAGCGCCTGCTGAGGCTCGCCATGGGCCAGCGCGGCGTCGGCGGCGAAGAAACGAATGTCGCGGACTTGCGCTTGCGGCAGGCCATTGATGGCCAGGGCCTGCTTCAGGTCAGCTTGAGCGGCTTGAGTTTTACCCTGCCGATCAAGGGCGTAGCTGCGCAGAATCCATGGTGCGATTTCCCCGTCATCCTGTGCCAATGCAGCCGACGCGGCTTGCTCGGCCCCAGGGTAATCGTTGGCGGCGAGCAGGGCGCTGATCAGCAGTTGCTGGTTGGCGCCGATTTCCGGGGCCCAGGCGACGGCTTTTCTGGCCTGGTCCAAGGCCAAGGGGACATGGCCTTGCTGCAGGGCGCGATAGCCCTGAACCGCCAGCGGCACCGCCAGTTGACGACGAATCGCTGCGCGACGCGTCAGCAATGCGTCGTCGTCCGGGAACATCACAAGCGCCTGGGTGGTGGCTTGATCCGCTTCTTGCAGCTGCGGTTGGCGCTGCAAGGACTCGATCAGCAGCAGTCGATAGTCCATGCGTTTGGGCGCCTGAGCGATGGCTTTGCGTGCGGCCTGGGCAGCAGCGCCGAAGTCATCGCGGTCATAGGCCTTGAAGGCCTGGGCAGCGGCACCGAAGCCCGGAGCCTGACGTGATTGCGGGTAGCGCCTGGGATGATCGCGCAGGTCCTTGTCGCGCTGAGCCAGCACAATCAGTGTGTTCAAACGCTGGATATCGGCGCGCTGACGTAGCGCTTCGCGAGCCTTGGCGATGGCCAGGTCATAGTCTTTGCGCGCGTAAGCGCTGTACGCCTCGTTGGCGGTGACATAGGCCGGACCGGTCAATGGCAATGGCAGCGTCTGGGCATGAGCAAACGCAGGTATCAGGCTCAGCCCCGTGGCCATGAGGGTCAGTAAGGGGCGATTCATGCAGGAAGCTCCGCAGGGTAGTGGCTGTGCTGACGTGCCACGGCTTTTTCGATGGTGGCGCGAGGCAGCACGCCGCTGTCGACCAGATAGTCGCCGATGCGGCCGTGATGCTGCGGGCGGTACTGCAACATCGCGCGGCTGAACACATCGCGATCCAGCAGGCCCATTTCGATCAACAGGTCGCCCAGCAATGGCGCTCGGGCATCCGGCACGGATTGGCCTTCGCGCACGTTCAGTCGACGCAACTGCGCGACGATTTCGCTCTCCCGGGCAATCAGCTGCACTGGTTCGCTGCCCAGTTCGTCGCTGACCTGTTGCAGGCCTTCGGCCGGCAGTGGGCTGGCCACGGCGACTTGCGCGCAGCCGTCGGCATTCAAGCCAAGCGGTACCACGCGCCAGCGCAGGGCGAATTCATCGTCCAGCGTCTGGTTCGAATCCCGCGCCTTGGCGGCCACATCGAACACCCGCGGCAAGTCGTTCTGGAAGGCGATGGCTTCCGCGAGCGTTTCGTCGTCCAGCCAGCCGTTGCTGAGCAGAATCCGCCCCAATGGCATGTGCCGGGTTTTCTGTTCGACGAGAGCATTTTGCAGGTCGGTTTCGTTGATCGCCTGCCAGGACAGCAACACGCTGCCCAGCTTGCGCGGTGCGGCAGCGACCAGGTCGGTGGACGGGAAGTCGTGCATGGTCTTGTCCCACACCAGTTTGCGGTTCAGCGCCTTGCCGACCAGGAACATGCGCCAGGCCCGTGACGCGGCCATGAAGTTGACGAAGTTGCCCACGACCATGCGCGGGATCGACAGCAAACCATGCTGCCAGCCGTACAGCACGGTGGTGAAATAGCAGCGATGCGCGATGCGCCAGGCCAGCGCGATACCGTTGGCCAGCAGCAGGTATTGGATAAAGCCGTTGGTTTCAAACGGCGTCGGGAAACTCACGTCCCACAGACCGCTCTGGCGCAAAACAATCAGGCCCAGCAACTGCACCAGAATCACGTAGGCGATGATGCTGACGAACGCCGTCACTACGCCTTTGCGGTCGCGAAACAGCAGATAACGGTTGGCCAGCGAGCCGCTCCAGCCCATTTGCTCCCAGCCTTGCAGCCCGATGCCCAATGTCCAGCGGGCTTTCTGGCGGAACGCGGTGCGGAAGGTATCGGGAAAGAATTCGCGCACACACAACGGCATCTTCAGGGTCGATTCGTAAGGCTTGCGAAACCAGGATTTGCGCAACACGCGAAACTGCACCGGGAAGCGCACGAAGATCGCATTCATGCCGACCTTGGCCAGGCGTGCGCCGACGTCGTAGTCCTCGGTGAGGCTGTCGGTGTTGAACGGCTGGTTCTGGGTTTCCCCGGCCAATACTCGCAAGGCACGATGCGAAAAACAGGTGCCGACCCCGGCAGACGGCACGGTGTCGGTCATGCTTTCTCGCACCACCAGGTCCTTGCCGTGCCATTCGGCGAATTCGTCCATGTAGGTGCCGGCCACCCATTCGTACCAGTTGCGTTCCAGCGAAACCACGGGCAACTGGATCATGTCCTTGCGTGGCAACAAGTAGTTGAACAGGCGCAGTTCCAGCGGGTGCAGCACGTCTTCGCTGTCGTGCAGCACGACGCCGGCGAAGGTTATGCCGTGGGTTTTCTCGTGCAGGAAAATCGCCTGGATCACCCAGTTCAGGCAGTCGGCCTTGCAGGTCGGCCCGGCATGCGGGACTTCCACGCGATGCAGCTGCTTGTAGCGCCGACGCATGCGCTCCACTTCATCGATGGTGCGTTGGTCGTTGATGTAGGTGCCGACGAAGACCACATAGTTCTGGTAGTCCAGGGTCGACACCATGTTCTCGATCATCGGCGCGATGACGTCGTATTCCAGCCAGGCCGGAACCATGATTGCCAACGGTTGTTCATCCCGGGCCATCAGTTGCTCGGCGGTCAGCGGCCGGTACTTGCGGCCCACGGTGAATGTGCGAAACAGGCGACGAGACCAGTACCACAGGTCAATGAACAGATCGTCCAGGCTGGAAATCAGAATCAGCACCGCGACCACGATGGTCGAGATTTCCAGGAAGCTGTAGTAGTGGGCCAGCCAATAGGGCCAATAAAGCGACGTCATCGAGGGTTACCGTTACTGGCGATTGCGACGGGCGTTACGGCCGGCCAGCAACAGGATGAGGACCAACAGGATGCCACCGGGAATCAGCCACAACAGCGACGGTGTGCGCCAGGCGTCCAGCCCCTTGGGTTCTTCGTGATCGATCAATTGGCTGCCACTGGGATCCTGAGTGTCGAAGGTAGTCAGAGCGCCGTTGTCACTGAGGATGGCGACGTCGCCGCGACTCAGCAGAATCTGCCTGGCGAAGCGGGGCGCGTCTGTACCCAGGGTGCGATAGACCAGGCCGTGCTGGCCGCCGCTCTCCACGGCTTGCAACAAGGCCAGGTGGTTGAGGGGATGCACGTCGAGCAACACCTGATCCTTGTGATTGATGCGCAGGCGGCCCTGCTCGTCGGCCTGCACCGATTCTTTGCCGTCCTTGATCGGCAACTCGAAGGCCAGGAAGGCTTTGTCTGGCGTGACTGAGGCTTTCGGGTCGGCGCTGACATTCAATTGCGCACGCAGCGGCGACACACCGGCGGCGTCAGCCACCGAAATCACCTGCGGCAAGCTGCTTGCCGGGTGTTCGAGGTAGGCCTGCGGCACGAGGATCTGCGCGTTCACGGCAAAGCGTGCAGCCGTGCCGGAGAAGTCATCATCCAGCGCAGTCTTTTCCAACACGATATGGCTGGTCGGCAGCACCGAAACCGGGAAGGCTTGTGGCGTTTCGAGGCAGCGATCACTGACCGGCTGGCGCTGGAACGACACGCGCAGCACGTTGGTCGAGCCCATGGCGTAACGTGGGATCCGCGCTTCAATGCGTTGCTGTTCTCCGTTGGCCACGAGCTGTTGTGCGCCAATCAGATAATCGTTGAGAAACAGCGAGGCCACCGGCGCGGTGTCTGAGGCACCGGGTGCGGCCGAGACATCGATCACCGCCTTCACCGGCAGACGACCGTCGTAGGCCACGCTGCCCAGAGGGAACGAGGTGCTCCAGTCGGATTTGGCCAGCACGTCGATTGCGCCGGGTTTGCCGCCCAGGCGCGACAAGGCCACACGGCCGTCGGCGCTCAATGGCAACTGTGCTTCGCTGACGGTCAATTGGCGGCTGCGTGCCAGTGTGTTCCAGGCCGAGCTGAACAAGGCCAAGGCCTTGCCTGTCGCTTGCGGCGCGATCGTCAGCACCGGGCGGGTACCCAGCAATGCCAGTCGCACATTGTCTGTGCCGGTGGCGGCCAGGCCTGCATTGATATGCCGTACACGCCATTGCGCGAAGGCGCTGGCTGCGGTGGCGTCGAGACCTTGAATCTGACTTTGCAGCGCGTCCAGAGACTCATTGACGGCCTTGAGCAGTTGCGGGTCGTTGATGGCCAGATCCGCCTGGACGTTCGGGGTCTGGCCCAATATCAGCAGCGCGCCGATTTGCGCCGGGTTCTCCAGAACGTGCGGGCCTTTGCCGTTGAGGCTGGCGAACGCTGGAATAGTTTGCAGTTCGGCCGGGATGCGCAGACCGGTCAGGTCAACGCTGTCCTGTACGGCAGGGAAGGGCAGGATGCGGCTGTGCTTGCCGATCCGTTCCAGTGCCACGCCCAGACGCCAGGTGGCGTCGTAGGTTTCGGCGGATAAGGTGCCCGGCGCGACCATGATCCCCGGTTTGCCGGGCAATGCCGTCCAGGCCGCACCAACGTCCTGTAGCTGGCTGGCGTCGTAGCTGTAGTTGAGGCGGGTGCCCGGTTCGATACGCAGTACGTTGCCGATGGCGCGTTCGTCTTCACACAACACGCGGGACACGATCGACGACCAGGCAATACCCAGGCGCACCGAACCGCTGTCACGCGCGGTCTTGTCCACGCCCAGCGTGGCGCTGGCGTCACCTTGAGCTTCGCTGAGCCCTTCGGCGCGCACCGGATAGCCGTCCAGCGACAGCAGCAACGTGTTGCGGCCGCCTTCGCCGTTGAGGTAGCTGGCGTCGAAATTCAGCGTGGCATCGGTCAGTGGTACACCCGCCGGCACGGGTAAATACAATTCGCGCCGGGCATCGGTGGAACCCAGGATGATGGGTGTGTCGATCCCCAGATCGCTCAAGCGGATCTCACGCTCCTGCCGAGTGTCGGCGTTGAGTCGGTTGATCGCCTGGGTGAGCGGGCTGTCCGCGGCCAAGGCGAAGGCCGGCATGAGCGCGAGCAGGCTCACGCCCCAGGCAAGGGCGCTGAGCGCACCCGTATGGATGGCAACGGAAGACTTCATTCAGGTAGATCTCGAGCTGATAAGGGGAGGAGCGGTTCGGTTTAGTGAGAGGTGAAAGCCGGGTAATTTTCCTCGGGCACAGGTACCGCTGTCGGGTAATGCAGGAACTTGGGCAATGACTGCCGAGCGACGACGAACTCATCGACCGGACGCCCCATCAGCGCGTCGACGATGCGCGCACTGGCGCTGCCATCGCCGTATGGGTTGGCCGCCTGGGAGCATCGACGCCACAGCAACTCGTCATCGAACAACGCGTTGACACTCGCGATGATCGAGTCCGGCGAGGTCCCGACCAGGCGCACAGTGCCCGCCGCGACCGCTTCGGGGCGCTCGGTAACGTCACGCATGACCAGCACGGGTTTACCCAGTGAGGGGGCTTCTTCCTGCACGCCACCGGAGTCGGTGAGGATCACGTGTGCCCGTTGCATCAGGTGCACGAAAGCCAGGTAGTCCAGTGGCTTGATCAGGTGCACATTGGGCAGGTCGCCCAACTGCTCGGTGACCGGACCCATGACATTGGGGTTCAAGTGCACCGGATAGACGATCTGGATGTCGGCACGCCGGGCCAAATGGCTCAGGGCCTTGCAGATGTCGAGGAAGCCTTCGCCGAAGTTTTCCCGACGATGCCCGGTGACCAGCAATACCTTGCGGCCAGGTTGCAGGAACGAGAATTGCTCATCCAGGCCTGCGCGCAGGTCAGCGTCCTGTTCGATGCGCTGAGCGGTCATCTGCAAAGCGTCGATCACCGTATTGCCGGTCACGAAAGAGCGTCCCTGCAAACGCTCGTCGAGCAGGTTTTTTTGCGACTCGTGGGTCGGCGCAAACAGCATGTCCGCACCCAGGTCGATGCAGCGACGATTCATTTCTTCCGGCCACGGGCTGTAGATATCACCGGTGCGCAGGCCGGCTTCCACATGGCCGACCGGGATGCGCCGATGGAACGCAGCCAACGCGGCCACCATGGCCGAGGTGGTGTCGCCATGTACCAGCACCCGGTCCGGGTGGGCCATTTCCAGCACGGGATCAATCGCTTCGTATAGCGCCGCGGTCAGCGAATTAAGCGTCTGGTGCGGCGTCATCACATCGAGGGTGAAATCGGCCTTGAGGTCGAACAGATCCAGCACCTGTTTAAGCATGCTTTGATGTTGGCCGGTGATGCATATTTGCGAATGAATGCCAGGTTCCGCAGCGAGGGCTTTGACTAAAGGCGCCATCTTGATGGCTTCAGGACGGGTACCGAAGATCGAAAGGACTTTAAGCCTTGAATGATGGCGGACGATGATGCCTCCCTCGCGCAGTTTTAGTGCGCAACACAAAAGCTGCCCTAAGTTTTATTGGAACTTGAGCCACGCTAGCGTTATTTGAGTTTAGTAAAGGCCGGGATAGTCAACGTGAGCGCTGATGTTCACTTCATGTGAGAGGTACGTCGCCTGGAAACCCGGAAGCTGCCGGATTATTAGCATCAAAGGTGAGCATTTTAAAGCGTTATATGTGGTTTTTTTTATTTAATTAAAAAGTTTGAAACTTTTATATTTGCGCTCGGTCACTTATGGTTTTTAATTATTTTAAGATGTTTTTATTTGAATCTTGTTTTGATTTTATATTATTGATTTATATAGTTATTTTATATTTTTACTCCGTTCGTCGGTGCGTATGAATTATTCATTGATTGTCAGGGTCGCGTGGGTGCTGTTAAGTGTCTGTCTCTCTGGAGAATGGTGGTTGTGGCGGTCACTTAAATGACGCCTGAATATTGTCGTGATGCAGTAGGGTAATAAGTTTCTGTGAAATGGTAAATGACGTATTAATAGGAAGCGGATGTTTGTTAGTGGAGGAAAGCATTCACCAGGGGCCGCAAACACTTTCACGTAGTGGGCAAGCTACAGGTGCCCGGAGGCAAACCGGAGCGGTCAGGGACTTACTTGATTACCCTGACCTCGCCCTGAAAGGCTGCTACAGATCGCATTACAACGTAACTGACGGGCATTGCCTGTTCAGGGGGGCACGGAGCTTGGATTAGCCTCAAAGGTGATCCGCATCAATCACAGCCTTGGCGAACGCCTGCGGATCTTCCTGCGGCAGGTTGTGGCCGATGCCGCCGCTGATCAGCCGGAACTCATATTTACCGGTGAAGCGCTTGGTGTAATCCTCGGGGGCAGGGTGCGGTGCGCCGTTGGCATCGCCCTCAAGGGTGATGGTCGGCACGCTGATGGAAGGCGCCGTGGCCAGTTTCTGCTCGAGCGCCTCGTATCGGGTCTCGCCTTGAACCAGGCCCAGGCGCCAGCGGTAGTTGAACACGGTGATGTCGACATGGTCGGGGTTGGCCAGCGCCTTGGCGCTGCGGTCGAAAGTGGCGTCATCGAACGCCCATTTCGGCGAAGCCAGTTGCCATATCAGCTTGGCAAAGTCGTGGGTGTTTTTCTCGTACCCGGCGCGACCGCGGTCGGTGGCGAAGTAAAACTGATACCACCACTGCAATTCAGCCTTGGGTGGCAACGGGTTCTTGCCAGCCGCCTGATTGCCGATCAGATACCCGCTGACCGAGACCAGCGCCTTGACCCGCTCCGGCCACAGCGCCGAGACGATGTCGGCCGAGCGCGCGCCCCAATCATAACCACCGAGCACGGCTTGTTTGATCTTCAGCGCATCCATGAAGTCGATGACGTCACTGGCCAGCGCAGCCGGTTGGCCATTGCGAACGGTCTTATCGGACAGAAAATGCGTATCGCCATAACCACGCGCATACGGCATCAGCACTCGATAGCCCTTTGCGGCAAGCAACGGGGCGACCTCGTCATAGCTGTGAATGTCGTACGGCCAGCCGTGCAGAAGAATCACCACCGGCCCGTCAGCCGGGCCTGTTTCGGCGTATGCCACGTCCAACAGGCCGGCATTGACATGCTTGAGCGGGCCGAACGGGGAGGGTGTTGCATGAGTGGCGTCAGCATTGATCGCGGTTGGCTGCGCGGCTGCGGTCGTTTGTGCGTGGGCCGCACCGAGAACGCCGAACAGGGTAAACGCGAGGATCGACGAGCCGACCAGGCGGTGGCGGGTTTTGCCGGTTTTGTTCTGCAGTGCCATCTTCATGTGATGTCTCCGTTGCAAGCCGTTGGCCAGGGGCTCTGGCTGATCCCCTCGAAACCTTGCTTGCATTTGAACGCGTCGACGTATCTGGCCTGTGTCGAATTGCAGGCCAGGTGAAAAACCATGTATCAAGAGGCTGGTCAGACACACTGTGATACATAGCAGAGAGATCTCGGTATCAAATCGCATATCTGAAAAAGGTGAGGCCATTGAAATTAAAGTTCAGCCACGTCGATGTGCTCGTCAAAGACCTCGAGGGAGCGTGCAGGTATTACGCCCGTGTCCTCAGCGCCAAAATTTCAAAGACACTTGATTGGCAGCGCGACGGTTTGCATGTGCGCTATGCGATCGTCATGTTCGGAACGGAGCGCCTTATGCTGGTGCAACCGTTCACCGGAAATCTCAAGGCTCTGATGGACGCCAACGGCGAAGGCACAATCTACCGGCACTGTTATTCCACACCGGATATCGAGGCAGCCTACGACGAATTGATCGACGCAGGCGTTCAGCCGGAAAATGAGAACGGCAAGCCGCTGTCTCGCGACAATCTCCAGTCGCCAAGTGGGACGCGCATACTCTGGTTACCAAAACGCTTCGGGCATTTTTCTATTGAGCTGCTTGAAGAGAAAGAGCTGGAGGCATTTATCAAGGATGCATTTGCCGAGGAGAGATGAGGGAAGGCACTCGGTATCACCAGGCTGCGAGTTTATATAATCTCGCGAGATCTCTTGCACACTGAGGACTCCTGAATGCAGTCTGACCAGACTAGGCTACTCGCGCTTGGGCTACTTGAAATCAGGACATTGCTTGCTGATTACCTGGGCAGTGAAGTAGATGCTCCAATGAGCGTCCGCATCGCGGCTCATATGGCGTATGCACTCCACACTGAGGCGGAGGCTGCGTACAGCAACGCTGATTTTCATCTTGGTCACGCAACCATGAAAATCGCTGCGATCGATCAGATTCTTGGTGTCACGGATGCTGCCGCGTTATTGCGCAGGTTTAACGTCAAAGCATAGATATGTTCCGGATAACGTTTATCCCGGATGTCTGCTTTTGGCCGCTGCAACCCTGAGCGGACACTCGTCAATGTCCGTCAGGGGCGAAAGTTGTTTGCTCCGCTATTGCAGCGGAACATACACGTCAGTTTGCCATTGATCCTGCGGCGTCTCGGGATAGACGCTCAGGTAATTGAAGAACAGCGGGTGGTCACGCAGTTCCTCTCCACTGGCAGGAAGCCAATCGCGGTAAATCGGATAGATCGTTTCACCGATGTGATCCGGTGACCCCATGTGTCGAACCACGACGCAGCGACCGCCAGGAATGACGATCTCGCGCACACCGGACTCATTCGGCGCCACAGCCTCGTGAATCTCGCCGCAGATTGCGAAGCGGAATGCTTGTGGAGGTGTCGTATCGGGGTTGCCATAGGGAATGCCGAAGGTGCGACTCGATGCCACCGGCGACTGTCCGCTCTGCATACGCCATTCGATGAACTTGCGCACGCTCTCATTGACGAGCCCGGCGGGTCCGCAGTGTTCAAGCGCTGCTACCCTGATTTCAGCGAATTCCACGATTCGTACTTGCATGATGATAGTCCTGGAAAAGTGAGGGATTGCGAATACCGCATTCCAGACCTGCCAGTTCGGTTCCTTCCTGAACGCACTCGGCGTCATACCGAATGCCCGCCTGAACGCCCTGCAAAATGCCTCGGGGCTTTCAAAGCCGGCACCGAGTGCGGCGTCCAGTATCGAGTGATCCGCTGAGGCGGCCAGGCGATGTGCCGCGCGTCGTAGCCGCATCAGTTGCACATAACGTGAGACCGGCACTCCTGCGAACGCGGTGAACTGTCGATGGAAGTGAAACGCCGAAAAATTCGCCACGTGGCTCAACGTCTTCACCGACAGGTCACCTTCGAGATTGGCATCAATGTAGGTGAGTACGGCGTTGAAGCGTTTGGTGTAAGCGAAGTTGCTCGGCATGTCAGACACTGGGAAAAGGCTCCTGGAGGTACGGTCGGCAATAGAATCGACTATAGCGGCGTGAACGCGCCTAGCCGCGGTTGCTCAAGGTACGTTTTGGGTGGGCCAATGCGATCTCTCCCAAGGCGATGTAAAGGTCGGGGGGTATTCAAGGTGCCCAGTTCTGGCCGGTTGCTGTCTATCGCGAAGGGATGCAATCGACCGATTCTGTTGAAAAAGTCGGTTCTTCCAGACTGCCGCATATTGACCGCAGAAAATGCCTTTTTTGCGCGCTGCTACGCGAAATCCGAGCCCGGAATCCTCTGCTCAATGTAAAGATTTCAATCTCAAACGCGTACTTTTCTACCGTGGAAACCATCGCCGACTTTTTCAACAGAATCGACCCATAGCTGTCCTTCGCCAAGGACAGCAGATGGCCAATCTCCGGGCGAAAGCTCAACGACTAACTTTGGTTTTTACAGACGTTGTAAACCCGATTCTGGTCCATTAATTCAACGCGCTGCCCATATCCTGTCATCATAACGAGCTTTCGTTCAGTGATCCCGGTTGGCTGATAGGACTTTCCCTGGGCATCGATGTGAGGACGGAAGCCGGCGGCTGTCATCTCATCGATCAGCTTTTTTCGTAGGGGGACGTCAATAAGCCCTCTGTTGTTGCCGGTAGTAAGAAATACGGGGCGATCGGCTTTCAATAACCACACCGGCTGCGCGCTTACATCACCGTTGAAAATGTACATGCAGTCGGTTGAGGCACTGGTGAATTCAGCCTGGCGAACGTAATGGCCTTTCTCATACCCGACAAGTGTGAGTAAGCCGGGTTGGACCAGCGCAAGTGTATCTACCGTATCCATGCCTTCCTTTTGAACGCCATACTCAAAATAGGACCATTTCAGAGGGAGCATTCCTGGCGGTAAATGCTCCAAGTGAAGGTCTTGTTTCATACGGGCTAAATCTTCAGGTGATTCATAGGGAACTGTACTGCTGCATGCAGCAATCAGCGCGGCGCAGCTTCCAGCTAGTAGCATGTTTAGGAGGTTCACTGTCACTCTCCGTGTGTCCAAAAATATGTGTCGGCATTGGCCAACTGAATAGGTGGCCGGATGCTATCAGAAAGACGGCAGATTTCATGTTTAGAGCTTTCCATTTTGGCCGTTTTCTTCTCGTTATCACGGGCTACTCCAAGTCTTTGGCTACGCTTCTCAATGACCTTTTGGCCGATTGCTGTCGGTTGTCAAACCGTTGGCAGGGGCGATCAGATCAATGCAATACATGAGCAATAGCCGACTGTACACCTCAGTAGAAGCGATCTTCCTGCTTCATGGCAGAAATGCGGCTTATTGTTCTGAACGAGATGCCAAGAAACAACAATGCCAGCAATACACCGCCAGTCATGATGAAAAAGCCGGGGCGGTAGGTGTGTAGTTCGGTTGTGATACTACTGACTCGCGGGAACCAGCGTGAGTAAAGCAGCGAAATATCCTGACCCACTTCATATTGGGGGCGTTCGGCATAACGCTCGTCCCAGTATTCGCCATCGTGAACTTGGCGGTCGTAATCGACATATTGGTAGTGAATTATTTTGGCCATGTTGGTTCTTGGGATATTTTCCAGCTGCGTCACTGTGCCCGTGACCTCAACCGCGCTAAATTGGATGGTCGCATAGATTGATCCCTGGTGCCGTGCCATAGCGGCCAGTGATAGCAGTACACAGCAAGCAATGGTCAGCAGGATTATTCGGTTGTACAGATGATCTTTTTCTGCTTCGCGTGGATAAAACATCTTACGGTCCTTTGCATGAGGGCATTCAGCAACCGTGTCGGCGACTAAACCGGTTACTTGAGGTACTTCAGCGTTTATGGCTATTTTCGGACATTCCGTCGGCGGGCGAAGACGGCGTGTCCTGGGATCGTTCGGAGAGAGACTGAGCGTGCATGGCACACCGTATATCCAGTTTCATCGCAATCACTGAGTGAGCACTTTTGATCGACTGTTGCCCGTTGTAAGGGCCGCCATCGACTGGAAGTGGACTTTCAAGCTTAGTCATCGCGAATTGGTTTTACGAGCAACAGTTCGTAGGTCAAATCTCCTTCATAAAATGTGGTGCACCATTCTTGAAAGCCCGACCGGGGCTCGCACAATAGACGGACGATGAGTCAGTACTCCGTACTAAAAGTTTCTTTGACGACTGCGATATCTCCAGGCACCGCATCACGAGCATTTATCCAATCAAAATACACAGCCTTCGTAGAATCGACGTGGGTCAGTTTTATGAAGTCGCCTTTGGAAAGTGTCGTAGCTGTCGTTAATGCCTCATACAGGTTCAGATAAGGACCTCGTTCGAGTGACCGCTACTGGCCGATATCTGCCTGTCTCCACGTGCTGCAACCGAACCAGAGGTGTCAGCAACCAGTGTCAGTACGGAAGCCGGGGCTCGCTCCGTATTCTCCACTGAGAACCATCGCCTTCTTCCGACTACCACACCAAGATGGGAAATATATCGCGCCGCGTACTCACGACATAAGACTCCAATCCATTTTTCTCAGGAAAGATTTTCAAGATCATTTTCGTACTGAAGGTGATGGTGAAAACCCCAGAATTATCAATTGAAAAACTTTCTACATCGAGGTTTAGAAAGTCGAAAAGTAAAGGGCTGGTGGCAGAGTCTTCACCATGCCCCCACTTGCATACCCTATTGATATCACAAACGAATGGGCACTGAATTAACACGCTAGCCATATCACCAAAAAGCAGGATCTGCGAACCGATCCCGACAGTTACACCTGTTAGCGCGGAAGGAATCATTTCGGCCAAATCTGAATCATTTATCATCATTCCGTGCTCTTTTCATACAGGTGGTTATCGAAGAATCATAGGCCTGAATCGGCTCTCATTTGATAGGCAGATCATATGTCCATTTGTTAGGGCGGCCACCCAGGCTGACCGTCCGATTCTGGCCGCTCTTGGCCGGTTGCTCGCGGTCGCGAAGGTCTTCAATGGGCCGAACTCGGCCGACCGCATTGAGGGCACCTAGTGATAGAAAGGTTGAGCATCAGATACGGTCAAATTCTTCGATGCCGGTGACCTGCCCGTGAAGTCCAACCACTGTCCGTTTCCATGGCCCAGCACATGCGAATTTAGCCGCAATCTCAAAAATGAAAGAAACGACTTCGCCAGAGGTTGGCCATTCAGTACAAGGTATGGTCATTTCATCCACGAATCTTTGAGTCTCGGACAGAATTGTGGCCGTGACTATAACTGTTGGCTTAGTATGAAATGAAGACTTATCCAATTCCATTTTAGCCGCCCCAAGACAATCAAGAACGCCTAGAGCATCTTCAAAGTAGTCGCCTTGTGGCGCAGACCGGCCACTAAGAACCATCGCGTAAGCAGCGATGGCACGTTTGGCATCATCGCCCAATACTCGTCGTTGGAGTAACGCCAGCTCCGAGAGGCTTTGGCAACCGGACGCAGGACCAAATATTTCGCGTTCATTCATTCTATGAGAATCCATATTTTCTTTTGCGGTGACCGGCAGGTTCTAGCCGTTTTCTGCCTGTCGCCACTGGCAGTTATGGGTCGTTTTCTGCCTGTCGCGAGAGGCAGAAAACGACCCAAAGCTGCCTTTTGTGAGCTGCTAACGGACAGAATAGGTCTAACGTATCGCTGTTTGGTTTACATTCGAGAACCCGAGACTGAATTTGTCAGCCGAAGACCTACCAAGCTTCGTGGTTGCCTTGGCCAGCACTGTAGCTGTAACTTCGATCTTCAGTTAGCGAGGGTATCTCATTGAACGACTCAGAACATCTGAAAGAACTGTGCGCCCGTTTCAACTCAGGAGAACATCTGAGCTTTACGTTTTTCTGGGGGCACCAGCGTAACAAAATTGTCGTCACGGCTTCGTGCTTCAGCCAATGGTTCGAGGCCGGGTTTATTGTCGAGGGTCAACATTACCCGACGGCCGAACACTTCATGATGGCCGAGAAAGCGGCCTTGTTCGACGATCAGGAAATTCGTGCGCAGGTGCTCCGCGCTCCTACTCCTAATGCCGCCAAAGCACTTGGCCGCAACGTGCGCGGATTTAATGATAAGGTTTGGCTGCAACACCGATACGACATCGTCGTTCGAGCGAACCAGGCGAAGTTCTCTCAGAATCCGCAGTTAAACGAATATCTTCTACAAACCGGTTCGCGTGTTATTGTCGAAGCGAGCCCGGTTGATAACATCTGGGGTATAGGGCTCGCACAGGACAACGCGGATGCGAACAATCCAAATCTGTGGAAAGGCTTGAATCTACTGGGATTTGCGCTGATGCAGGTGCGGGACGGGGCCAGTATGCCAGCCCCAATGTAGCGACCTGACCTTACTCGCAAAACGCCGAAGCCTTGGCCAACGCCAGGGCTTCTTGCGTGCGGCCTTATTAAGACAGCGCGTCAATCAACAAAAGCGGAGTCACCGAATTTTCGTCGATACCTTCGAGCGGCTGCTTTTGGCCGACTGCTGCCTGTTGCGAAGGGCAGCAGTCGACCGATTCTGTTGAAAAAGTCGGTTCTTCCAGACTGTCTGCATACTGACCGCTGAAAACACCTTTTTTGCGCGCCGCTACGCGAAATCTGAGCCCGGAATCCTCTGCTAAATGTAAAGATTTCAATCTCAAGCGCGTACTTTTCTGCCATGGAAACCATGGCCGACTTTTTCAACAGAATTGACCCAAAGCAGCCCTCGGGAAAGGCAGTTACGGCCAATGGCGGACATGAAGAACGGCACCTGCGCTGGTGGTGTACGCACGGCATCGGGATGGTGCTGCATCCGATCATTGATCGAGATTGCGGTGACTTCTCGATATGCCGCCGCTCGGCGGCACGGGCGAAATGACGTATCTTCGGCGACGGCGATGAAACACCGCAAATGGCGCAGCGCCATCCAGCTTCATCTCCCCATTGCCGGAAAGCCGCGATGCCTGGCAGACCACACCACGACAAGCGTTGCCAGCAGCAGCAACAGTAGCGCAGGAGAGAACGCGCCGACGCCGAGGCGATCCAGCAACAAGCCGCCGATGATGCCGCCACCTGCGATCGCCATGTTCCAGGCCGTGACCAGCATGGACTGTGCGATATCCGCCGCGTCCCCGGCTGTTTGGGCAATTGCAGTCTGGAACAGGGTCGCGGCACCACCGAAGGCAAGGCCCCAAGCCCCGATCGCCGCATAGACGGCGACAGGTTCATTGCCCATCACGCCCAGCACCAGTGCCGCGAATCCGAACAAGGCCGTGCTGACAAGGGTCAGCGCACGCAGGTGACGGTCAATCAGTACGCCAATGATCCAGATGCCCAGTAACGACGTGACCCCGAACACCAGCAGGACCAGATCCGTCCGTTCCCCCATGCCGGCCGCCGCCAGAAACGGGGCGATGTAGGTATAGAGGATGTTGTGCGCGAGTACGAAGGCCAACACCACGAACAGCACCGGGCGGATACCCGGCAGAGTAAACACATACTTCAGTGACAACCGCTTGCCCATGGTCTGCCCGGAGAAGTCAGGCACCTTGAAGCGCACCCATACCATCAGGATCAGTGCCAACAAGCTCATGATGCCGAAGCACATGCGCCAGCCAACCAGGTTGCCGAGAAAAGTGCCTGCCGGCACACCCAGCGACAGCGCCAGTGGTGTACCCACCATGGCGATCGCGATGGCCCGTCCCTTTTGATGTTCGGGCACCATCCGGGCGGCATAACCAGCCAGCAGCGCCCAGAGCAGCCCAGCCGATACGCCCGCCAGGAGTCGGGCCACCATCGTCAAGGTAAAGCTGGTGGAGAGAGTCGTAAGGGTATTGGCAATGGCAAAGCCCGCGATGGCGGCCAGCAGCAACGGCCTGCGCCGCACTCCCTGGGTCGCTGCCATCAACGGGATGGCGGCGACCAGAGAGCCGATCGCATAGATGGTGACGAGCTGACCCGCGAGCGATTCGGACACCATCAGCCCGGCGCCGATCTGCAGAAGCAGGCCCGCTGGCAGCGCTTCGGTCAGGATCGTGACGAACCCCGCCAAGGCGAGCGCCAGCAATGCTGTGATTGGAAGCTGGGCGGGTCTTCCGGCTTCGCTGCAGCGGTCGCTGGCGTTCATTCGCGTGGCTCCGCAGGGACGGTACCGTAGACCGCATCGCGCAGGTCGGTGACAAAACGCCCGGACATGCCCTCGTACAAGGTGTTGGTGAAAGCCACCACGCTCAGGCCGCGTGCGGGATCGACGAACCATGCGTGGCCGTAGGCACCGCCCCAGCGCCAGGTGCCCGGCGATTCCGGCGACGCGGCGGCCACGGGGTCGCGCAGCACCGAGAAGCCCAGGCCGAAGCCGAATCCTGGCGCATTGGGCAATTCCAGTCCCCCGGTCTGGTCGCTCCCCATTTCCTTCACCAAGGTAGAAGGTAGCAATGGATCGCCGCCCTGGCGCAGCGCTTCCAGCAAGCGCAGGAAATCTCCGGCGCTGCCGACCATGCCGGCACCACCAGACGGGAACGCCTCGGCGTCGAAGACGCGCGCCGGCGCGTAGCGGATTCCAACAGAGCCCTCGAAGGCGGACACGACATCCACGTTGCGCATGCGGCGCGGTGCCGGTGTGCCGTTGACGTAGGCCGCCGCCAGCCGGCTGGCATCGCGCGCGACGAAGGCGGTGTCGTCCATGCCCAGTGGGCCGGTCACCAGCGCCTGCACCGCCTTGTCCAGCGACTGGCCGCAGACCCGCTCGATCACCGCACCAAGCACATCGATAGCCAGCGAATAGCCCCAGGTGGTTCCCGGCGGATACAGCAGCGGCACGCTGGCCAGGCGGCGCAGGTTTTCGGCCAAAGTGATGCCAGACTGGTCCATGCCGTCGGACACGCCGGCCCGGGCGTAGGGGCCGTTGTCGTCGGCCTCGAAGAAACGGTAGCCCAAGCCGGCCGTGTGGCTCAGCAACTGCCGCGCCGTGATCGACGGCATACTGCCATCGGGCAAGCACGGCCGGAAATCCGGCAGCCAGCGCTCGATGCCTTCGTCCAGGGCGAGCCGCCCCTGCGCCACCAGCACCATCGCCGCGATGGAGACGATCGGTTTGCTCACCGACGCCAGCCGAAACAGCGCGTCCTCGTTCATCGCCCGGCCCGCTTCACGGTCGGAGTTGCCGGCGGCGCGACGGTAGATCAGTTCACCGTCCTTGGCGACGAGCACCACCGCGCCGACCAAGCGCTGGTCGGCCAACGCCTGATCAACGACGGTATCGACACGGCCGGGTAAGCGCGCGGGCGGAACGCCGAGGCGCAACGGAGACGGAAGAGTTGGCATGCGGATTTCCTTGGTTCATGGATAACCCCTGAACGATAGGATTTCCGCGATAAAAGAAAAAGCAGGGTAGAGTTCCACGGTATGCGGAAATATTTGTCCGCAATTAGGGGGCAGGAACATGGATAGCCTGAATGGATTCACCGTATTCGTCCAAGTCGCCGAAACGCGCAGTTTCGTAGAGGCCGGCCGTCTGCTGGGGGTATCGGCATCGGCCGTGGGCAAGAGCGTGGCGCGGCTGGAAGCTAGGCTCGGCGCGCGGTTGTTCCACCGCAGCACGCGCAGCATCGCGCTGACCGCCGAGGGTGCTCAATTCTTGGAACGCAGCCGGCGCATCTTGGCCGAGATCGAAGCTGCGGAGCTGGAACTGTCGCATGCCACCACCGCGCCGCGCGGGCGCTTGCGCGTGAGTCTGCCGCTGGTCAGTTCGCTCGTGCTGCCAGTGCTCGGCGATTTCATGCGGCAGTACCCCGAAATCGAACTGGACCTGGACTTCACCGACCGTATGGTCGATGTGATCGAGGAAGGTTTCGATGCCGTCGTGCGCACCGGCGAGCCGGCCGATTCACGGCTGTCGGCGCGGCGGTTGGGCGAGTTCCAGATGATACTGGTGGCCTCGCCCGAATACCTAGAGCAGCGCGGCACGCCGCAGCGGCCCGCCGACCTGGCGGAGCATAGCTGCTTGCACTATCGCTATCCGAACACGGGCAAGCTGGAAGTCTGGCCCCTGCGTATCGCGCCGGATGAGCCGGAATTGCAACTGCCGACCTCGATGATTTGCAACAACATCGAGACGCGCGTTTGCTTCGCGTTGCAGGGACTGGGCATCGCCTGCCTGCCGGATTTCGCCATCCGTGACGCCATCGCCGATGGCCGCTTGCACACCGTGCTGGACCCGTATGTGCAGCGCACTGGCGCCTTCCATGTGCTGTGGCCTTCCGGCCGTCAGGTATCGCCCAAGATCAGGGTGTTCATAGACTTTCTGAGTGAACGGGTGTTTCCCGTCGCTGAAGCGAAGACCCATCAAAAGCCGAAGCGGCACGTCAGCCGATGAATGGCCTTCTCTGTCCACGATACACCACCCTCGCGGACCGTCGCTGCCACCGGCTGTCCAAGCCGCTGTTCGATCACCGGCTTCCACGGCACACTGCACGAGGCTGAATCCCTTGCCGTCATCGAGCATCGCGTAACACCCGCTGGCAAGCATCACTCTGTGCCGGTACCTCGTCAGACTGCACGAACCCGGCATTGAACAGGTCGCTGTTTAGTCCTTTGATCTGCAGCGACAGCGACGTTTCCGACAACCGAATTTCCACTTTCGGCTCTTCCGTTCGGAATTGGGCGAGCAATGCCGAAATTCGCGGCTGAAGGGGCAATTTGTAAAACTCACATAAATCGCGATTTTCCTAAACAACTACCGTAAGGCCACGCTGTCTTCCAAACACTTTGACAGACCGGTTTTGGCCGTTTTCTGCCTGTCACAGTCGGCAGAAAACGACCCATAGTGGTCAACGAGGTGCGAAATCACATGTCATAGACTCAATGTTGCTTCGTACTCTCTTAACTATGCTTTGATTTTTTTTCATCTCTACGCGGTTTGCGCAGAGTATCCGGCGAGGTTAGGAGCGATATGCCTCCGGTTGTCTGGCTTCTATCCGAGAGGCACGGGGCCACACAATCAGTCCGACGCGGTGGCAACAAGTGCTCCGCTCACCCGCAGGCCAGATGTCTCTCGATCAACCTCGCCACTTCGGCTGCGTGAGTAAAGCCCAGACTGTGATCGGCGCCAGGGAAAACGTGTAGTTCAGCACGGGGTAACAGTTGAGCAAGGCGCTGGCCGACGCGAACGGGGCTGATCAGATCAGAATCTCCCCAGAGGAGCAGGACTGGCATGCGCAACTCGACCAACCGGAGCGTGAGGTCGGTGCGGTCGTCGAGAAACCAACTCGGCAGTGTCGGGTTGGCGGCAGCAAAATCCGGGCGCCAGTCATGCGCGCCCAGAGCAGACATATCCACCCCGCCAGAGGTAACGGTCAGCGTCAGGTGCGTGATCAGCTCAGGGCGTTCAAGCGCCGCAAGCACAGCGACTATGCCGCCCATGGACTGTGCCACCAGCGCTGTGGGGCGGTCGATCTCGGCCAGCACGCGCGCCACCAGATCATCCATGCCAGTCACGCCAGGCAAGGGCGGAGTGTCTCCAAAGCCGGGCCAGCCGATATGGACCTGCTGCGCCGGGTGGGCCAAGCGCTCAGCAACCGGATGCCAAAACCGGGTGTTACCTGAGGCTCCGGGCAGGAAGAGGAGTTTGGCGGGGGATGCGATCACAGGTTCGGTCCTTGAAGGTGGGATTGAAAGAGTCAGCAGGAGGAAAAAATGGATACCACGAGGTTCGATGACCACTTCGGAACGAGAGCCGCCGGTAGTGAAGGGCAACTCGCGCCCCAAAGCAGCCCACCATAACAGGTAGCCTCCCGACCTAACGTAGCCCAGCTCCATCCGTACTACTAGATGCCTTGGGCGCGTTTAGGTTTGTGGGATGCCAACCACTCTTTCTGCTCAGCGTCGATGAAGCTGCCGAAGATGCGAAACATAGACGTCAGGTATGGCCACTTCTCCTTTGAATCAGGAAAGCGTAGCAGCCAAAAAAATGGCCCGCATGCGGGCGGGCCAAATGGGGATTCTTCAAAGGAGCAGGGATAATCTGCGCTCCATTCTGTGAGCACTGCGTGAAAAGCATGTCGCCGAAACGAAAGTATTCGGTCGAAGCAAACACACTACTTTTGCTGATGCAGGTATTTCTGAATTGCATCAATTTCAAGTTTGCCTGGCTTTACACCGTTGTCAGATTTGAAGCTAGCGCTAGCCCAATGCGGCATTGGCGCCTTCAGAGGCTTCCCATGGTCGTCGATACCGCTCAGCACGGCTCGCTCAAAAACTTTTGATTTCCACTCACTGGCATCTCCGGCCAGCTTAGGTGCCGATCCTCCCGTGCCTCGAGGCCCGTGACAAACAACGCAGTTATCTTGAAAAAGTTTTTCACCATCTGGCGGTGATGCCATTGCCGATGAGCAGGTGAGTAGGGCTATAAACATCAGAAATGCGCATTTCATTTTAGGCTCCTGGCGACCCAACGATGACGTGAGCTGCTTAGGGACGCTAAGTGAGAGCGTAGCAGGAGGCGAATGACGATGGGCGAGAGGACTTCAGGTAGCGAATCCCGACGCTGGGCCGGACTGCTTTCTCATGCGTGCTGGATTAGCTTGATCTGCCGCTGGACTGCGGTAAGCGACTCGCCAGCCTCCTTGACGGCTGATCGTATCTCATTCTTGGAGACCACACATTTTTTGTGCCCAGTACTTAAGCTCGCTACCGTCCCTAACGTGAACTCTGATCTCGTCTGTGCCGCAAATGTGTTTGCGCTACTCCATAGGGCTCTCCGTGTCTTGTTCATGGTGTGAGGCGATTAAAGGATTTTAGGTGTTCGGCGCGTGTTCGCGCCGCTACGCGAAATCTGAGCCCGGAATCCTCTGCTCAATGTAAAGATTTCAATCTCAAACGCGTACTTTTCTACCGTGGAAACCATGGCCGACTTTTTCAACAGAATCGGCCGAAATCGGACGTCGGTATGGTTAGAATCGGTGGCGCCCTCTATCGTTCAGGACACAGAATTCGATGAGCAGACTTTCAATGCTGATCGCGGAAGCTCGATCAGGGCTTTCCACCCAGGAGCGGATCCCCCATGAAAAATGGGCAGCGATTGCGTCGCAATGCGGAGCCGCGGAAACTGTAGAGATAGAGAGGCGCGTCGCATCCCTCAGGGCCGAGTTGGAAACGATCGAAGCGTGGGATGGCGACACGATGGATGACATCAACATCGCGATCAACCATTTTTCTCAGCTACTGAGAATGGCTGCTGGCGCGCTCTAATCATTCACGGGCCGGGCTCAAGAGTCAGATCTGTCTGTGTGGGATCAGAAGCAGTCGGGCATGACTGCTCCCGAGCCAAAGCGGACGTCATCGAAAGTCCCGGGACCCGCCCTGGGTGGGAAGAGTAGCTGCATGAAGCGCCCGGGTTGGGCGTGTAAAAAATATGTTCCTGTAGCGGAAACTTGGTGCGCGGCGCTCAGTCTGTATTGGTAGTGGCAGGCTGCCACCCTTGCTGATTCGATCAGCTGCGCAAGGCTGCCCTGTCCCAGGCCTGCTCAAGGAGTTCGAGACACCAAGCCATTCAACCCTCTTTTGTATGCCAATGCACAAGCGCCCGAGTATGGTCCGCGCGGGCGTGATGACTTTGCCAGTGATTTCGAGACATCTCGTAAGGAACTTTCATGAAGCTTAAGGTTGTTCTGCTAGGTTCGATTTTGATTGCTTCGCCGCTGTATCAAACCTTTGCAGACAGTTGCAGTGCAAATATTACAGGCGGTTACGATTGTAGATACGATGATGGAACAACTTCTTCCAGCAGCGCGAACATTATGGGAGGGCAGGACACCCGCTACAGCGATGGCCGTACATCGCAAAGCAGCGCGAACATTATGGGCGGGCAAGATACCCGTTATAGCGATGGTCGCACGTCGCAAAGCAGCTCGAACATTATGGGCGGGCAAGATACCCGCTACAGCGATGGCCGCACGTCGCAAAGCAGTGCAAACATTATGGGAGGTCAGGATACCCGCTACAGCGATGGTCGTACGTCCCAAAGCAGAGCGAACATTCTGGGTGGACAGGATACGGGTTATTGAAACAGCGCATTACCGCGCGAGTTTGGGTGTTGGCATCGGAAATTAATTCAGCCCTCTTGGAGGGCCGGGCATTTGCCCTCCAGGATATTGCAGTAATACTCTCGCGACAGCGTGGCAACCTACCTCTCTCTCCATTGGACATAAAGGCGCACGGTTATTGAACACGTTCTCCGTGTAAAAGTGGTACGAACCTGCGCCTGAAACTCTGGCGATGGATGGCACAGTGATGGCCAGGAAACAGGATCTATGATCCAATCCGGGTAAGAGGTTTACGGAGATGCTCTGTAGCGAAGGCCGCAAGCATCGCGTGAGAACGGACAGTGACTGACCTGGTCAATCATTGCTCAGGTGAGTGGATGCAGTAGGCCGGCCACGATAGCCGGCTTTTTCATGGATATAGATAGGAAAGGAAAAAAATGGCGTTAACACCTTGTAAGTCCTGTAAACACAAAGTTGATACCTCTGCGAAAACCTGTCCCAGCTGTGGAGTAGCGAACCCTGGCGTTACGTTAGTAGGGAAGATCGGTGCACTGGTAATCCTGGGGATCGTCATTGCTTTGGGGGTCTTGATGTGGACAGGGACTAGCAAAGAAAAATCCGTGGAGAAGGTATCGCAGAGCGCCGACATACCTAAGTATTTGATCACTGAGGACGAATTTCGTGAAGGTGGGCCGCGGCGGGTACAGGTTCTTTTGAATCAGCGATTTACTGATGAGCAGCTAGCTGAGGTTGCCAATACTATTCATGCCAATTCCAAATCTAATGCGATAAGAACTTTCATAGGATTTCGCGTCGAAGGGCAAAGCAACAAGTCGTACTGGGCACAGGCTAAATTCGATCCTGATTACGAAAGCACGCTCTACGGTCTCAGCGTCACGGAATACCAGTACCTGAAAACGTTGAGCTTGAAAGACTATCCGGATCGAATCGGCACCTGGCTGAATGACGGTGCGCTTGGCCACGTGATGGTGCTTTACCAGCGTGATGGAAAATATCTAATCGATAACATATTCCCTACTGGTGGGAAAAATACGGAAAGTTACGTCGCACAAACGCTCCCCGATGGCGGATTGCGCTTGCAGACCCCCGATAATGCTTTCGGTCAATACTATGTTGTTGATGCTAAGGGGACATTGCAGGGGGGGGGAGAAAACGGTGTTTACCTGACTCTGTCTCCGCACAAACCAGCGCTATAAAGGTATGTGTGCAACTATTGCTGCCTGTCGCGAGGGGCAGCAATCGACCCAAAGCGGACCTAACCGGTTTCTGTAGCCATCCAGGTCAAAAAATTATGGAGCCGAGTCGTAAACTCTTTTGGTTTAGCGTACGGGTTCCTTGCCTGGGACAAGAAAAAAGAGATCTGCATTCTCATGCACGGGAAATGCTGAACAAACAGCTCGACATGCTCTTCCAGTGTTTGCGGCCACATCAGGTCCTGTTCAGAGCGAAGTACTTGAGTTGACCGGATGAGTTTGCGCGAGGCTTCGCGTTGCAAGCGTAGCGATTGCGTCGGTGTGGTCGCCTGATCGATAAGATCGGCATATCGGGTCAGTACGGATTCAAAATCACCATTCACGGCAATGGCGATATCACGCGACGGCTTGAACCGGTCGAAGCGTTTGGTCAGATCATTCCCCCATAAGCAACGACAGTGATGCTTGAGCCAATACCCCCAGCTCAATCGATTGTCAGCCGCCAATACTTCAGAACGACTACCGATGTCGAAATCGATCTTGATGACTTCGGCATGCCGACTTTCCAGCGTGCGCCTTTTCGACTCCAGCATTTCCAGATCCTGCGACGTAGGAGGGCTGTGCAGAACAAGGGCTAGGTCCAGGTCAGAAACCCCCGGCACAGCGTCGCCTCTAGCGACGCTGCCATAAAGATAAATCCCGTCCAGCAGAGGTTCCGATCGAGCGAGCGTCATGCGAACGTCCACCAGTAAATCCTGAAACTGTGGCTGCACCTCGACGTTGAGCACGGTGAGGATATAACCGTCTGCATCAATGCCACGAGGATGGAATCGTTCCATGAAGCTGTCCGTGAGTTGTGTTCAGAGAGGTACTTTAACAGAGCCGATAGTGGCTGCTTCTGGACGGTTTCTGTCTGTCGGCAAGGGCAGCTCTCGACAGCCCTCCATAACAGGTAGCCTCCCGACCTAACGTAGCCGCCAGTGCTAAATGACTTTTTACGATGGCCCGCAGTCTGGATCTGGCCGCCAGCTCCATCCGTACTACTAGATGCCTTTGGCGCGTTTAGGCTTGTGGGATGCCAACCACTCTTTCTGCTCAGCGTCGATGAAGCTGTCGAAGATGCGAAACATAGACGTCAGGCATGGCCACTTCTCCTTTGAATCAGGAAAGCGTAGCAGCCAAAAAAATGGCCCGCATGCGGGCGGGCCAAATGGGAATTCTTCAAAGGAGCAGGGGTAATCTGCGCTCCATTCTGTGAACACTGCGTGAAAAGCATGTCGCCAAAACGAAAGCAATTTGGTCGAAGCAAACACACTACTTTTGCTGACGCAGGTATTTCTGAATTGCATCAATTTCAAGTTTGCCTGGCTTTACACCGTTGTCAGATTTGAAGCTAGCGCTAGCCCAATGCGGCATTGGCGCCTTCAGAGGCTTCCCATGGTCGTCGATACCGCTCAGCACGGCTCGCTCAAAAATTTTTGATTTCCACTCACTGGCATCTCCGGCCAGCTTAGGTGCCGATCCTCCCGTGCCTCGAGGCCCGTGACAAACAACGCAGTTATCTTGAAAAAAGTTTTTCACCATCTGGCGGTGATGCCATTGCCGATGAGCAGGTGAGTAGGGCTATAAACGTCAGAAATGCGCATTTCATTTTAGGCTCCTGGCGACCCAACGATGACGTGAGCTGCTTAGGGACGCTAAGTGAGAGCGTAGCAGGAGGCGAATGACGATGGGCGAGAGGACTTCAGATAGCGAATCCCGACGCTGAGTCGGACTGCTTTCTGATGCGTGCTGGATTAGCAATTAGCGCCTCGGCCTGCTGCCGCAGGCGATCTGCTTTTGTAAAATCCAGGGCATGACTCTTCCTCGCCCAACCTCGACCAAATGACCCCCGACCAACTGCGTGCATTCGCTTCGCAGTTGATGTCGAAGGTCGACACCATGGGCAGAAAGATCCACCGCGATCAAACCATCATCGAGCAACTGACCCACGAGATCGCCATCCTCAAGCGGCACAGGTTTGCCAAGCGCAGCGAGCAGATCAGCCCTGAGCAAGGCAACTTGCTCGACGACCTGCTCAACACAGATCATCGGCGAAGACGTCAGCGAGAAGCTGGATTACACGCCGGGCGTGTTCACCGTCGAACAGCATGTGCGCGAAAAATGGGCCTGCCGTCAGTGCGAAACACTGATCCAGGCACCAGTGCCGGCCCAGGTTATCGACAAGGGAATTCCAACCGCAGGCCTGCTGGCTCATGTGATGGTGGCGAAGTTCGCTGACCACTTACCGTTGTACCGGCAGGAGAAAATCTTTGGCCGAGCCGGCTTAGCCATCGCGCGTTCGCGCTGGGTCAACATCCAGTCGTGCAGGGCTTTCACTAACGGCGCCGCTTTTTCTTGCCATATCCGCAAGCGATCCTCATCACTCATGTCCCGTTCCCAACGGATCAGCGACGGCCGAAGCCTTAGTCAACTGTGGATGCCGGCCTAGTCATGCAAGACGGATTGGCTGGACGCTTGCGGTCTAGGGAATGGCCTGAGGCGATGAACGAGCGACGGCGCCCACCTTATCGGCATCATCCTGGGCAGCTCAACTGTTCAGGGTGAAGCTCAATGGAAAAGAGTGTGCTGTTCCTGGCCAGGTAGTAATGCTCCTGGTGAAACTTGAACCTGCGCATCATCGCCAGCAACTGCGGTTCCTTGCAGGCCAGTTGCTCCAGATCACGGCGCATTCCCGCCTCCATGCTGGCCTTGCGTTCCTCGGAGAGGCTGCTCGCTGCTAAGTCGACCCTGTAGCGGTAGAAGATCGTGTCACCGTACGTCAAACCGACGTACTCAAGGGTGGTAATTGCATCCAGTTGCTTTGGCAGGGTCGCGTCCAACTGGGCGAGGCGCTCGACCAGCAGCGCCTGTTGGGCCACCTTCTCCTGCTCGGCCTTGAGCGCGAAATAGCGTCCAATCCCGGCAATCAGTACCACCGCAGCGATACCCAGATAGAAATTACGCGGGTTGCGCCGCTTCTTCGGCGCCAGCTTCATCAACATCTTGAATGACTCGTCCTGAGCATGAAAAAGCCCCTAGCGAAACTAGGAGCTACGGGTGAAAACGGCATAGCCTGACACAATACCCCCGGGGGGAGCACTCGGCCAATCCGGGGTGGTTATCAGGGCGAGCACTGCGTGAGCTGTCTGCCCAGGCCTGAACTGACTTCGACGCGCCGCGGCTCCGAATCGAGAAGCCAGGAAAAATCTCTAGCCAACCTTCAGTTGCCCAGTATGTTGCAGTTCAGCGCTCAGGGTGGTCACTGGCCCACTATCGCTCTTAATGCTGGAGTTCGAAAGGTGAATTGGCCGGACGTACATGGACGCCCCTGTTTGCCAAGGGCAGAATCGACCCAAAACTGCCGGTGGCGATAGATAGTCAAAAACGGCCAAGTGCGGACTGACATACGGATTCCGTCCATTTGCGCGAACCAATGGGCACTCTGTAACAACCGCTGAACCTAACGACTTTCGTAGAGAGGTTGCCGATGCAGGACACACCAACCATGTACGGTACCCACATGCTACGGAGAACCAAGGTATCGCTAATCTATCGCAGGACGAAGAACCTGAGAGCAGTGCGACTCCTGCTTGGCCGTACGAAGCTTGAATGTACCGTCAGATACCTGGGGATCGAGGTCGATGACGCCCTGGAAATGGCGGAACAGACGGACGTCTGACCACCCACTGCAACGGTCGAGGCTAGACCATCGCAGTCTCTTGCCAAGCTCGAGGTCGGCCAATGCCATATGACCAGAAGGAAGGATTTGTTCAAGCATTGCTTGGCGAGGCACCAATCGCTGCAGATCTTCCATCGTGACGTTCCAGCTTTCCAGGCGTCTACAACTTTGTAGCCAAGGTTGGCTCTCATCCTGGAAGAGGGAGAACTTTTATGATCATTAAACCGCGCGTTCGCGGCTTTGTCTGTGTGACTACCCACCCCACTGGCTGCGAAGCCAACGTCAAGAATCAGATCGATTACGTTACTACGAAAGGATTGATCACCGGAGGGCCAAAGAGCGTACTCGTGATCGGTGCATCGACCGGATACGGACTTGCTGCGCGGATAACGGCAGCTTTTGGTTGTGGCGCCAGCACTCTCGGTGTGTTTTTCGAACGTGAAGGCGATGAGGGCAAGCTCGGCACCGCCGGCTGGTACAACACAGCGGCCTTTCACACGTTTGCCGAGTCCGACGGCCTCTACGCCAAGAGCATCAACGGCGATGCTTTTTCCGATGAGATCAAACAGAAGACTATCGACGTTATCAAGCGCGACTTCGGGAAGGTCGACCTGGTTGTTTACAGTCTTGCCGCACCGCGCCGGACACACCCCAAGACGGGTGAAGTATTCAGTTCGACCCTCAAGCCGCTCGACAAGGCCGTGACCTTGCGGGGCCTGGATACTGATAAGGAAGTGGTCAAGGACACCACGCTACAACCCGCGATCCAAAGCGAAATCGATGGCACGGTGGCCGTGATGGGCGGCGAAGATTGGCAGATGTGGATCGATGCCCTGCACGAAGCGGGTGTTTTGGCTGATGGGGCGAAAACGACCGCGTTCACTTATCTGGGCGAAAAGCTGACTCATGACATCTACTGGAACGGCTCCATTGGTGCGGCCAAGAAGGACCTGGATCAGAAAGTCCTTGGTATCCGTGAACGGTTGGCTGTTCTGGGAGGCGACGCGCGGGTCTCGGTATTGAAAGCGGTGGTTACCCAGGCAAGTTCAGCTATCCCGATCATGCCGCTGTACCTGTCATTGTTGTTCAAAGTCATGAAGGCGCAGGGCACACACGAGGGGTGCATCGAGCAGGTCTACGCGCTCTACAAAGACAGCTTGTACGGTCATTCTCCAGTGATGGATGAAGAGGGCCGCCTGCGCGCGGACTACAAGGAGCTGGCTCCCGAAGTCCAGGACCGGGTCAAGCAACTTTGGGATCAGGTCAGCAATGACAACCTTTATGAACTTACTGATTTTGTCGGTTACAAAGCGGAGTTCCTGCGTCTCTTCGGTTTCGGGATCGAAGGGGTTGACTACGAGGCTGAGGTAGATCCGGACGTCAAGATCTCCAACCTGTTCCAGGCTTAGGTCGTAAGTATGGATAGCTGCCTCGATGCCCCATGCAGAGGCAGCTGCTGCCCAAGAGGGATTGTAACGGGATGTCCGTTTTTGGGCCGGTTGCCGCCTGTTGCGTCCACCGGTTGAATCCACAACCCTGAGCAGTGGTTCGACCTAAGCAAGAACTGACTGATAGAGTTGAGTACTCCCAGTGCGGGCAGTTCGGCTGGATTGATTTTTTGGAGTCTGATGATGGGGTTCTCAACAACACTGTGGGAGTGGTACGGCCAGGATGAGTACAAGCGAGTTCTCGCCGTGTGTGAGGCAATCCCAGCCCTTCAATTCCTGGCACTGACCCCGGATTCGCAGCGGAACGCAATCCCATACTGTCCGGCATGTGAAGCCTGGTCCGAAATGATGCTGCCGTTGAACGAGGTTCTTTCAATCTGCGGCAGCGCGTTACCAACGGAGATCAGAACACGGCTACAAGGTATCTGGGAGCTATGCGATAGCCTTACTGAGGCTGCATTTCACTGTGATGATTGGTTCATATTTGATCATGACGAATGGTGGCCGATCAGAACTGCTGCTGAAGAGCTGGTGGATCTAATGGAGTTGCTGGAAATCAATCCCTTCCTGGATGACTTGTTATTGGATTGTCGGAATGCTGTTCGCGGAATAAAGCGTTGATCTTTTGAGAAGCCCTATCACGGTGTTGAGCGTGTATGGCGCCGCACGTCCTATGTAACTGACCGCTTTTGGCCGAGACTGTGTAAAAACACCGGTTCGGCTCTGCCCAAACTATTTTAAGGTTGCCGAAGCGGTGAGGCTTGGCTTCCTAAATGGGGGGCAGTTTATTAGACCACTACAGGAAGCACTCTCTGAAGTTAACCGCCGAGCAGGAATATTCAGATCAACGCTCAATTGGTAAGCTCCTTCCTTTATCGAACAAGGACAGCTCGTGTGATTACCTGCCATGTGAAGTATCTGATTGACCCTTACCAAATTCCTGCTTTTGAAAGCTATTCACGATTGTGGATCCGGCTGGTGACTCGAATGGGAGGCTTGCACCATGGCTACTTCCTTCCTGCCGAAGGCGCAAACAATATCGCGTATTGTCTGTTCAGCTTTCAAAGCCTCGCGGACTACGAACGCTATCGCAAAGAAGCCGAAACCGATGCCGAATGCGTCAATGCGGTGACGTTGGCGGTAGAAAAGAAATTCATTGTTAGCTATGAGCGTAGCTTTATGCGTCCCGTGCTCGATTGACCTTGCTATCGGCCCAAAAGCTGTAAAAAAACGCCTCAATCCCTTGCTATGATTTCGGAAGATTTCATCGCAGGGATAGCCCATGAAGCGCTTTATTCAAGGTGAACATCGAGGCCAAAGCACCTTACTGCCCGAAAGCCTCGACGATTACGTTACGGATACCAATCCGGTGCGCGTAGTCGACGTCTTTGTCGACGAACTCGACCTGGTAAAGCTGGGTTTTGAAGGCGTCATACCGGCCGACACTGGCCGGCCTGCTTATCATCCTGCGATCCTGCTGAAGATCTACATCTACGGCTATCTCAACCGCATTCAGTCAAGCCGGCGCCTGGAGCGAGAAGCCCAGCGCAACGTCGAGTTGATGTGGCTGACTGGCCGCTTGATGCCTGATTTCAAGACCATCGCTAACTTCCGAAAAGATAACAGCAAGGCCATCCGAGGTGTCTGCCGAAAGTTCATCGTGCTGTGCCAGCAGTTGGGATTATTCGCAGAACATCTGGTTGCCATCGACGGCAGCAAATTCAAGGCGGTCAACAACCGCGACCGCAATTTCACCAGTGCCAAACTGAAGCGGCGAATGGAAGAAATTGAATCGAGCATCGACCGTTACCTGACCGCGCTCGATGCTGCTGATCGGAAAGAACCCACTTCTTCTGAGGCCAAGGTGGTGCGGCTGGAAGAAAAAATCGCCAAGCTGAAGACGCAAATGAAGGAGCTACAAGCGATTGAAATCCAGCTCAACGAGTCGCCGGATAAACAGGTCTCACTGACCGATCCAGACGCCCGCTCCATGATGACTCGCGGCACTGGAATCGTCGGCTACAACGTGCAGACAGCGGTCGATACCCAGCACCATTTGATCGTTGCGCACGAGGTCACCAATACCGGCTCCGACCGCGATCAACTTAGCTCAATGGCCAAGCAGGCCCGCGAAGCGATGGCGTCAGAAACGCTGTCGGTAGTGGCTGACCGAGGTTACTTCAAAAGCGAAGAGATCCTGTCTTGTCACGATGCAGGTATCACCGCCTATGTGCCCAAGCCGATGACCTCCCGGGCCAAAGCGGACGGGCGTTTCAATAACGATGCCTTCATCTATGACGCTGCAAAAAACCAGTACACATGTCCAGCGGGAGAGAAGTTGATCTGGCGTTTTTCCAGCGTTGAAAAAGACCTGAAGTTGCACCGTTACTGGAGTTCCAATTGCCAAGGCTGCGCACTGAAATTGCAATGCACACCGAGCAAGCAAAGGCGAGTCAGGCGCTGGGAACATGCCAACAGTTTGATTAAGGCATTGTCGGCGTAAAAGCAGCCTGTTTTCACCCATTCAAAGGACTCTAAAGCGGCGTTGGAGCGTTGCAGGTCGCTACGATGCAATCCGTGGCATTGACCTCGCGATGACTCGCCAACGAACTTCGATGCTCCGAAAATCTGAGGGGCATTAGCGTTTTTAGCCGACACCGGCAGTTATCGGCCGATTCTGTTGAAAAGGTCGGCCATGGTTTCCACGGTAGAAAAGTACGCGTTTGAGATTGAAATCTTTACATTGAGCAGTGGATTCCGGGTTCAGATTTCGCGTAGTAACGCGCAAAAAAGGAGTTATCAGCGGTCAGTATCCGGGCAGTCTGGAAGAACCGACTTTTTCAACAGAATCGGCCGGAAACTGCCGGTCGCGAAGGGCTACAATCGACAACCCAAAGCAGTCATCGAGAAGTGACCCGATAGGGATACGCTAAAATTATGCGGGGCGGCGTCGATCAATTGTGACCCCACTGTTCATGCTGCTTCCGTCCCCGGAGGGCCCAATGCCGCCCATCATCACATTCCTGGTGGCGCTGTCTGTTCTTGGCCTGACTCTTGTAGTTCAAGCCCAGACCAACACCTGCCCAGCCGGCGAGAAACAAGTGTGCCTGAACGGCTGCATCTGCCTGCCAGATCTGGGGCAGGTGCCTGATGGCATCTACCAGGTCGCGGCACCTGCCCTGGCGCTGTGGCTGACCCAAGCCCGCGCTGAAGCAGCCAGCGCCGACATCCAACCCATTCCACTGCACATCCGGGAGCAACTGCTGCGCTGGTATGCCCCCAGCGTCCTCGATGCCGCGCACTACAAAGTGGACAACGGCCAATTCAACGCCGCCACTACCATGCTGCAAAACCCCGATGTCGGTGCCGTGACGCTGATCGACATCATCCTCTTCCGGGACGCTCAAGCCGCAGAACAGGACATCGTGCTCTGGGCTCACGAACTGAAACATGTGCAGCAGTTTCAGGAATGGGGGGTAGAAGGATTTGCCCAGCGGTATACACAAGATTTCAATGCTGTGGAGGCGCCGGCTTATGCCATACAGGCTGAGGTCAGACGGGTGGTGCGGGAAGGGGCTCACTGACAAGGGCGTTTATAGGGGCGCTTTCAAAAAGCGCTGTTCATGATCAGGATCCGGCAACAGGCACGTGGCGTATTTCCCGAAGAGCCAATAACGATTAAGCGCAATGCGGTCGTATGCCCAATCTCGAAGCGTGCGAGGGAAGATGCGCAACAGGTTCACTGGACGCCAGAGTGCGGGCAACTGGGCGATGACTTCGAAAAATGCATCCGAACGCTCCCAGTAGTGTCGGTCGCGGATCACCGCCATGGTGTCGAATTGATCCACGGGCAAACCAGCCCACGCGAGCAGAGCCTGCCCCTCGGGTGACTGAACCGCCGCCAACCGCACGCGTCGCTGGCGGTCATGGCGAATCAAGAACCTCGCCCAGCCATTGCACAGCTTGCAGACACCGTCGAACAAGACCACCGTCTCTCCTGGTTTGAGCAGCGGCGCGGGAGAGGGGCGGATTTGCGAGGCGGGCATAAGCGTGGGTCCAAGGCAACCTGATTATCCCGGATCATAACCGCGTACCAGCGTTAAAGTCTGCTTTTGGCCGGAGGCTGATTGTTGGAATCGGCTGAAGTCGCCCCGCAGTAGTCAAGCCTACAAACGTGCGGATGATTCAAGGTGCGCATCACTTCCTGCCAGGCGCCGTAATCCGCTTACATCGGCGAACCACTGATGGGATTGAAGATTGTGGAATGCATCATGTGTCCCATATCCCCAGGCGACGCGCCAAAGGCGATACCGGCAGTCGCTGCTGCTTCACCAGTAAGTCCAGGCGGCTGCTTGTGCTGGGCGATTATTTCAGCCGACTGATTGGAAAGGCGCATTATTCCTGCTCCGGAATCTGCCCGGAAGGAGAAAGTGGCTTAACGCTTGAGGAGGGGGCTGCTCCTTGCCAGCAGTCAGGGTTCGCTTTGGGCCGGTACGTAAGCGATAGGTACGGGGCGAGCGATGGCCCTGGTCACATAAATTTGAAATGCATGGCGTTGCTCGACAGAATCGCAACCCGATCTGGCCAAGGTGCCGGACGTTCGTGGTGAAAAGGGGCTGCAGTTGAACCAACAGACATTGTCCATGCGCCTGGAGCGCGTGGCAGCGCATGTGCCAGCAGAGGCGCGCCTGGCCGATATCGGCTCGGATCACGGCTACCTGCCTGTGGCATTGATGCGTCGCGGCGCCATCGCTGTGGCGGTGGCCGGCGAGGTGGCATTGACGCCGTTTCGCTCGGCCGAACGCACCGTGCGCGAAAACGGCCTGGACCAGCGGATCACCGTGCGCCTGGCTAATGGCCTGGCGGCGATCGAGCCGGGAGACGGGATCACGGCGATCAGCATCTGCGGCATGGGCGGCGAGACGATCCGCGACATCCTCGACAGCGGCAAGGCGCGTCTGAGCGGCCAGGAGCGCCTGATCCTTCAACCCAACGGCGGCGAGCAGCCATTGCGCCAATGGCTGATGGAAAATGGCTACCGCATCCTCTGCGAGGAAGTGCTGCGGGAAAACCGCTTCGACTACGAAATCATCGTCGCCGAACGCGCCGGGCCGGTGATGTACACCGCCGAGGAGTTGTATTTCGGCCCGCTGCAGATGCAGGCGCGCAGCCCGGCGTTCCTGGTCAAGTGGCAACGACTGCTGCGCGAGAAGCAGCGGACCCTGAGCAACTTCGCTCAGGCGCGGCAGGCCGTGCCCGAGGAGAAGGTGCAAGACGTTGCCCGGCAGGCTCGGTGGATCACCGACCTGCTGGCTTGAGCCCTTAACCAAGTAATTGCAGAGGTAAAGTTCAACCTGGCGATTGCTGCCCTAATAGGGTTTGCGGTTAGCGGCAACACAGGCAGCCGCTGATCAGCGGTTGATCGGGGTCGCTTTCGAGAAATCTGACCATGACCTCCATTCCCGTTCGGGGGGGCGTAATTTCACAACTCCAATTGGAGGCCCCACCCAGCCAACAACTACTCTTGTCGTCAAATCTATCTTCGCGGTCCCAGGGGAACTTGACCTTGACCCTTCCGAGGCGCCGATCACTTTGGATCTCCTCGTCTTCCAGAGCGATGATCACAGCGGTCTGGTTACTTGGCATCTGAGGTTTCTTGTGAGCCAAAGGCGGACGGTAAAACACATCCCATGGAAGAACCATAAAGTGGTTGCGGTAACCCTGATGAAAGTCATCATCGTTGTCAGTGTTGCCGTGGGCGACGTTCTTACCCAATACCTGTGGTTGCTTGCCTTCGTGGATGACCTGAGTCAGTAGCCATAGGTCGTTCCATTCCTGGCGCGGGTGCCCAGAGATTTCCAGAGCATGGCCACTGACTAACCGGGTCTGGTCACCTTGCCCTTCAGCTTGACGATAAGCCGCGTAGGAGTGCCCCATAGTGCGCAGATTTATCCTGGCGCTCTCTTGTCTATTAGCAGTGTGTTGCCCAATCCTGGGAAAAACTGCCTGATCATCGCCGAAGACCAGCACGTGGCCTTGAGCGCTATGTTGGAAGTGGAAGTGAATACCTTCTTCTTCGCACAAGCGCTGAATAAAGTGCAAATCCGTTTCGTCATACTGGGTGCAGTAGTCACGTTCGGGGTAGGTCGACCCCAGATGAAACCGATAAGCGTCGCCCAAAATCCCGTGCTCTTCCAGTATCAAGGAGACGATTTTCGGCACCGAGAACTGTTGATAGATCCTCCGATTAATGCGGTGGCGCAAGTAGGACAGGTGCGGTACGAGAGCCAGCTTGTAGCACGTCAAACGCTGACCATTCCCGCTTTGAGCGATGTGATAAACCCGCCCATGAATGCCGTTGCCCTTCGTGTCGAAGGTCAGAAAAGCCTCTATGTCGAAGAGGCCTTCGAGATCCAGGTCAGACCGGTCGCTAACAAGCTCCACGTTGAAGAGGTAAGGCCTGCTGATCGCCTCCTCTCCGGTGAATGCGAGCACTTGAAAATCGTGCTCAAAACCGTCGATTGTCAAACTGAAAGGCGTTTGATTGGCTGAGCTGAACATCCACTGTTCTCTTCTTACATAAGGTGTTGAATTGACGCTGTCGCAGACAGCAATGTCAGCAAGTCGGGTGAATTCAGCCCAGGGCTAGACCTATAACCGAGAGAGGCTCAGCCAGTTTTACAAACGATTCTGCAAGGCGAGTGTGTTCCACCGGGCGTTTAAACAATGGACCGGAGAGCACTCTGGGTAATGCCGGACAAAGTGAAGTAACAGACACTAACCCACTGGCTCAGCGTCCGCTGTATATCGGCGTTTGTGTCTTACTCTTCGGACATAAATAGCGTCAACCTGCTGCTCGCCCCACGCCCACGTATAAAATAAGGACTTGCATCGAGCAACAGGCGACAAATCAAGTCAGATCACACACCACTCTTCACTTTGGTCCAGATCCGTGTGCGGATTCGTTCCAGCTTCAATGGCAGTGGCTCAAGTGGAATAAGTGTAGCAATAGTCTTTTTGTCCGGATAAATCCAAGGATTGTCTCGCAGCTTCTGTTCGACAAACTCAGTGGCATCTTTATTAGCGTTAGGATATAGAGTGTGGTTTGAGGTCTTGGCAATAATTTCTGGTCGCAACATATAATTAATGAACGCCATACCTTCCTTCGGGTGGGGAGCGTCTTTTAGCAGAACCAGATTTTCCGACCAGACCAGCGCCCCTTCGCGAGGAAGGCTGTAGTGAATCTTGCGTCCAGTATTGGCCTTCTCGTTGATGGCCTGCGCAGCAAGGGCACCATTGGCCCATCCCACAACTACGCAAATATTGCCGTCAGCCAGGTCAGCGTCGATTTTGGATGAGTCGAAATAGAGGACGTAGGGGCGGATTTTTAACAGCAAGGCTTGAGCTTTCTGGTAATCATCCGGGTTCCTGCTGTTGCCAGGGAGTCCAAGGTAATGCAAAGCAATCGAAATGATCTCACTTGGAGAGTCAAGCATTGCCACACCACACGACTGGAGCTTGCTAATGTTTTCCTCTTTGAAGATCAAATCCCAGCTATTCACCGGAGCATTATCACCCAATGCCGCTTTGACTTTGTCAGCGTCATAGCCAATGCCGGTAGTGCCCCATAAATAGGGCACAGCATAGCGATTACCAGGATCATTGACCGCGACCTGGGACAAGATATCAGGGTCGATATGCGACAAATTACTTAGTTGATCACGATCCAACGGCTGAAGTAATCCCGCCTGGATCAGGCCTGGCAACACATTGGAGGTAGCCACAACCACGTCATACCCAGTGTGCCCAGCCATTAACTTGCTTTGCATGATTTCGGCGCTGTCGAACGCATCCATATGCATCCTGGTGCCGGTTTCCTGCTCAAACTCCTTTGGGGTCTCCGGTGCGATAAACCCGAACCAGTTGTACAGATACATCCCAGACTCTACAGCCCCCACTGATGTGCTCATCCCTGCACAGAGAAGCGAGGCTGAAAAAAGAGTTCGCAAATGTGATTTTCTCATGCAACATCCTTGTCAAGACGATGTGCCCTCATGGCCATCGTAAGCCCTGCCAGTGAATATACCGGGCATTACCGAATAGTAAATACCTACGAATACTTAGCTCTGACCTACGAATCCCTAACCCTAAAGGGGTAGAAAATGCCGTTCGACCTTCATAGCCTGGCGTGGCACCGATCGATTGGGAAGCTGATCATGCAGTTGAACCGTCCAGAATTCTGGAGTTCGCTTATTCGTACATTGAATGAATACGTGCAAGTCGATAATTGGGTTGTATTGATTTTCAGCAGTCAACAAGTGCAAGTTGTTAGTCTTCCTGAGGTGGCAGATGCGGAGGAGGTAGATGCGTTCATTCATCGCTATGTTACAGGGTTGTATTTGCTGGATCCATTTTATATAGCTAATCGAGAAAACCCACAGAGCGGTTTCTTTCATCTGCTGGATATTGCGCCGGAATACTTCCTTGAAACTGAGTATTATCATCAATATTTTGCACAGTATATCTCTGTCGATGAGGCGCAGTACAATGTCCAGCTCGACTCCGATAGAACGTTATGTATTTCCGTTGGTAGCAAGGTCCGTTTTAATCAAGAGCAAATAACAATGCTTGATATTATCAAGCCGTGGGTGATTGCATTAATGCAACAGCGCATGTGTTTTGAAGTTGATGTAGAGAAAAAACTGACTGAACCACCTCTATGGCCAGAAACGATTACCCAGCTTGGTACACAAATAACAACGCGCGAAAGTGATGTGCTCAGGTTGTTGCTTAGTGGCTTCTCTAATAAAGAGATAGCCGGAAAGCTTTCTCTCTCGGCGGAAACGATAAAAGTTCACCGTCGTAATATTTATGCCAAATTAAATATCAAGTCGCAGTCCGAATTGTTTGCTCGATTTTTTACGCCAAAACAGGATGTTTTCTCTACAAATTGAAGCCTGTGTTTTTGTCTGGGTATTACCTTTAAGTGGGGGGGCGGCTTCAGGTACGAACCTGGCTTGACCACAACTTCATCTGCCGGCTCATTGCGACCCGCATAACGAGGCAGTTCCTGGGGGGGGCTCATCGTACCCATGGTACTGCCTCTAATCCTGGCTCGAGACGAGGATGTCACGCTGATTTTCGCGGTAATCTGAGTCATGTTCCTGCAAGCATCAAATCCAGATTCTGCACTGCCGCTCCAGCTGCTCCCTTCCCAAGATTGTCGAACACCGCAGCCAACAAAACCTGGCCCGTTTCATCATTCTCAAACACTGACAATCGCAAACCATCAGTCCCGTTCAGCGCCTGAGGATCAAGGTACGTCAACCCTTTAGCCTCCTGCATCGACATCACCTGCACATGGCTCGCATCGACGTAGTGCTGCATCAGACACGCATGCAACTGCACCGCACTCACACCTGGCGCCAACAACCGTGTTTGCAAGGGGATGGTCAGTACGATCCCCTGCCGAAAAGCGCCATAGGCCGGCACAAACATCGGCCGCTCTGTCAGACCGCTTTGCTGCTGAATCTCCGGAATATGTTTGTGTGCCAGCCCCAGCCCATAGACCTGAAACGCCGAAGCCTGTGCTGCGCCTTCTCCTTCATGCTCTTCCACTCCGACACGTCCTTTCCCGGAATAACCCGACACGGCATGAATGTTCATCGGGTAATCCCTGGGCAGTAATCCGGCCTCCAGTAACGGGCGCAGCAACCCTATCGCCCCCGTTGGATAGCAACCGGGATTGCTGACCCGTCGCGCGGCGGCGATGCGTCGGGTCTGCCGCGGATTCATCTCCGCGAAACCATAGGTCCATTCTGGATGGGTACGGTGTGCCGAACTCGCATCGATCACCCGCACGGCGGGGTTTTCGATGGTCGCTACAGCGTCGCGTGCGGCTTGGTCGGGCAAGCAGAGAATCGCGATGTCGCAGTTGTTGATGGCTTCGGCGCGACGTTGCGGATCCTTGCGATATTCGGGGCTGAGTGTGTTAAGCCGCAGATCCTTCCGGTCGCGTAGGCGTTGATGGATTTGCAACCCGGTGGTGCCTTGGTCGCCATCGATGAATACAAGGGGACTTACCATGGAATGCTCTCGGACATTGGAATTCAGGAGTTCCAATCTTCAGCGAGGCGTTAAGATAGGAAAAGTTGAATTTACAAACGATGAAAGTCAGTTTTTCTGAACAAGGAGTCACTCATGCGTGAAATCAGCCTGGACCGTCTGCGCACGTTGGTGGCAATTGCCGACCTGGGTTCGTTTGCCGAGGCGGCCCGTGTGCTGCACCTTGCGCCACCCACCGTCAGTTTGCATATCGCCGACCTGGAGTCGCGCGTGGGCGGCAAGCTGTTATCGCGTACGCGTGGGCGCATTCAGCCTTCAGCGATAGGGAGAACACTGGTGGAACGCGCGCGGCGCCTGTTGGCGGATGCGGAGCAGGCGCTTGAGGACGTGGAGCGTCAGGTACAGGGATTGGCCGGGCGTGTGCGGCTAGGTGCCTCCACAGGGGCCATCGCACAGTTGATGCCGCACGCTTTGGAGACGTTGAGCCAACGCCATCCCGCGATCGATGTGCAGGTCGCGGTGCTCACATCGCAGGAAACTTTGAAGAAGCTTGCCGAGGGCTCTTTGGAGATCGGTTTGGTCGCGCTGCCGCAGCCTCCGGTGAAGGGCTTGCGGATCGAGCCGTGGCGACGGGACCCGGTCATGGCCTTCTTGCCGGCTCGCTGGGAAGCCCCGGAGGTTGTGACTCCCGACTGGCTGTCTGCTCAGCCATTGATTCTGAATGACAACACCACTCGTCTTTCACGCTTGACTTCGGAGTGGTTCGCCAGCGGCGGACGGCAGCCTGCGCCGCGTATTCAACTGAACTACAACGATGCGATCAAAAGCCTGGTGGCGGCTGGCTATGGTGCGACGTTGTTGCCGCATGAGGCCTCCACGCCATTGCCTGATACCAGGATCGTCATGCGGCCATTACAGCCCTTATTGTGGCGTCAACTTGGTATTGCCCACCGTAGTCAGGACATCGAACGGCCTACGCAACATGTGCTGGATGTGCTGTGGGAGTTGAGTGCGGGGTAGGGTGATTTTGTCAGGCGAATCAATCGCGGGATTGCTAAACCAACTGGCGGACCCCCAGAGACAAAATCAAACCGCCGCACAGTCGATCGATGGCTTTTTTCCTCCCTTGATACGTGGAAGCAATCTTAGGTTGCGATAGAGCGATTGCGACCATTCCATACCAGGTCATTGAAACCACCACTACAACTGCCAGCATCGACAAAAACGTGCCTGGCGAAACGTGAGCGGGGGCTGCGGCTGAAAAGACAGCGGCATAGAAGGCCATGGACTTGGGATTGCCAATGTTGGTAATCACCCCCTGAAGAAAAGACTGCCGGCAACTACCGGCGACGGCATCATTTGGCGGGCCAAGCGCATTCTTCCCTGCGTTGATCAGCAGTCGGAATCCGAACCACATCAGGTAGGCGGCGCCCAGAACCTTTACAACAAGCGCAGCCCAAGGGAGCGCAGCAAATACAACCCCGAGACCTGCAATTGCACAGGTGGACCAGAACAAATTGACCAGTACGATGCCCGCTACCAAGGCCAGAGCTTCTGAACGTGTAGCAGCCACCGCTTTATGCACCACTGCAACGAAATTTGGCCCTGGGATAACGACACCGGCCAAGTAGATCAAAAAGACTGTCAAAACGGCGGAACCATCGATCATGTGCTTGCTCGCGAGTCCTGTGGACGGTGTTCGTCACGGAAATGAGATGTTCCAAAAGCAAGGTCGCTCGTGACCTCAACGTCCATCGAGATAAGAGTTTTACACAGGGCTCTCGAGATTTGGGGCTTTTTACACACTCTGGACTTAAAGCAACCCTTCGCAATCAACAGCGCACCTACTCTGGAATGCCAATGGCAGCCAGCTTGTTCTAGATCGATGGCGACTCAGACATCTCCACCAGCAGTTGTCCAAAGGCATTGGCCGCGGGCGTCTTTCCCGTGACACTCCATATCAGTCTGAAATCAGCATCCAGCAGCGGTGGCAGGCCATGTTGACCGTCAATCACCACCATTCCGGGCTCTAGATCGCCCAGCGGTAGGGCGGTGACGGCAAGTCCCGCCAATACCGCCGCTCTCAGTCCTTGTTGACTTGGAGAGGTAAAGGCGACCCGCCAATCCACGGTGGAACTCTCCAACGCATCAACGGCGACCTGGCGGTGCAAGCAGGGCGCTGGGGCAAACGCCAACGGCAAAGGGGCATCGCCGGTAAAGTCGAAACTCTGCGCAGCGGCCCAGACAAACCGGGTTTCGCGCAGCACGGTACCGCCGACCTGGCTGCCTGGCAATGCCATGACTACGGCCAGATCGAGCCCGTCGGCATCAACCAGCGCGCGCAGATCGAGGTAGGTGCCGACGGTTACATCCAGGCGTACGGCGGGAAATTGTCTGGCGAACCGAGTCAGTAACGGCGGCAGGCCGTCGCCGATAAAGTTTTCTGGCACACCGAAGCGCACGGCCCCGGATACCGGCGACGCTTCGAAACGTCGGGAGAGGGCGTCTTGTGCTCTGAGGATTTGTTCGGCATGGCGCAGAAAATCTTCGCCATCTTCCGTCAGCGTCAAACGTCGGGTGGTGCGTACCAGTAGCGTGGTACCGGCCTGTTCTTCCAAACGGCGGATCTGATGACTGATCGCTGACTGGCTCAAGTGCAGCCGCTCTGCAGCACGAGTGAAACTACCGGTGTCCTTGATCGCGACAAAAGCACGCAACAGAGCTGGGTCGAAGTCCATTAAGTCAACTCATGACGAATATTAATAAAACTTACGAAATTAAATCATTTCTGTCATTTTTTAATTACTTCCAGAATGCGGCCGGTCACTTGGACTTGTGCCGGGTGACGCTGGCGAGGCTCTCGCGTCTCTACGCCTGATGGCGTTCAGTGCGGTCTTGTCAGTGCCCATCAACTTGATCTGGAAGATCACGATGCAGTTCTCTTCTTCGCAAAAGGATATATTCACCATCGCCGCCGTGTGCTTGGCGTCGTTGATGTTCGGCCTGGAAATCTCGAGCGTGCCGGCAATCCTGCCCACTCTTGAATCGGTTCTGCACAGCGATTTCAACGATATGCAGTGGATCATGAATGCCTACACCATCGCCTGCACCACGGTACTGATGGCCACCGGCACACTGGCGGATCGATATGGGCGCAAGCGAGTGTTTGTCATCAGCCTGGTGCTTTTCGGCATAACCTCACTGGGCTGTGGATGGGCGCAAAACGCCAGCGTGTTGATCGCAAACCGATTCCTGCAAGGCATGTCCGGTGGTGCGATGCTGATCTGTCAGGTGGCCGTGCTGTCTCACCGATTCCAGTCGGGGGCTGCGCGCGGCAAAGCGTTCAGTGCCTGGGGAATCGTGTTCGGCATCGGTTTGGGATTTGGCCCGATAATCGGCGCCGTTATCGTGGCGTTGTCGAGTTGGGAATGGGTGTTTCTGGTGCATGCGCCCATTGCCGTGTTCGCGCTGGTGCTGGTGATCGCGGGTGTCGATGAGTCACGTGATCCGCAGCGTCGCAGGCTGGATGTGTTGGGCATTATTTCGTTGTCACTGGCTGTGTTAGGCCTTTCCTGGTTCATCACTCAGGGCGCGGGGGAGGGTTTCTCCAGCGGTTCGGCCATCACCAGTCTGATTGTGGCAATGGTCAGCTTCATCGTCTTTGTCGTTGCGCAGCGACGCTATGTCGATCCCATGTTCGACTTCTCGGTATTGCGCATCCGTCGCTTCTCGGGTGCGTTGCTAGGGTCGGCAGGCATGAACTTCAGCTTCTGGCCGTTCATGATTTACCTGCCCCTGTACTTTCAAAATAGTCTGGGCTACGCCAGTGTCGGCACCGGTCTGGCACTGCTGGCCTATACGCTGCCGACGCTGGTTGTTCCCCCGATAGGTGAACGGCTGGCGATGCGCTATCGACCTGAGGTGGTGATTCCCGCAGGTTTGTTCACCATAGGTTTGGGGTTCCTGTTGATGAAATGGGGCAGCAGTGTCACGCACGCCAGCTGGCTGACGATGCTCCCGGGCTGCCTGATCGCCGGAATTGGACTGGGGCTGACCAATACGCCTGTTACCAACACCACCACCGGATCGGTGCCCAGTGAACGTGCTGGCATGGCATCGGGCATCGATATCAGCGCTCGCATGATCAGCCTTGCAATCAATATCGCGCTGATGGGACTCATCTTGATGGAAGGTATCCGGTCTTCCTTGCGCGACCAGTTACCTGGCTCGCCCGATGAGGTGCAACTGAGATGGCTGGCGGAGAATATTTCGGCCGGCAACTCTGCCGTGCTGGTGCAAACTGGCCAAGGGATCACGATTCCGGTCGATGTCGCCAACGCAGCTTTAGCGCATGGGTTTGGCTGGGTGATGCTGTATGGCGGTATTGCTGCATGGGTGCTAGTGGCGGCGAGCTGCCTGGTCTTTCGTTCGAACAAAGCCGTTCATGCTCAGCAGTGACTGTCATTTGAAGGACTGCTTCTGGCCGTTATCTACCTGATGCAAAGCCAGTGATTCCTGGCAACGCAGCCGGCCCGATGCACTCGGCTATCGGTTCAGCAGAGGTGCCAACAGTGCACACATGCCGCGCCAGTGCGAACCCTCCCAGTAAATCCGTTGGCAGGCGTCGCAGCGCAGGAAGTGCGAATAGAGGACGCCAACGCGTGGTGGCACCTGCGGCCGGGCCAGTTCCGGGCTGATCTCGTGCAGCGGCAGGTTGCAATGAAGGCACAGGCTGAATGGCCGCGCGCTACGCGCCAGGTCGAGGCGCTCGTACAATTCGCGCAACTGCAGCGACGGTTTCAGAGCGTGCACGTAACAGCCGTGACTGATGATCCGCCGCTTGAGCAGTTCGCGGTCGCGGGTTAACACGATGCGTCCTTGCTGCGCAGCGATCTCGGCGATCTCGGCATCATCGAAGCCATTGTCGTAGAGGGTGTCGAAGCCGCTCATGCGCAGCAGGCTGGCCAGCCCGCCAAGGTGCGCATCAGCGATGAAGCGCAGCACCCGTAAAGGTTGTGCACGAACCTTGAGCAACGGGCTGATGTCCAGCGCTTCGAACTTGGGATACACCGCCAGCCGGTCACCGTCGAAAATCACTCGCTCGAAACCCACCGATTCGCCGTTGAGCAAGACCATCTCGACTTCGGTGTGCGGTATCCCGAGCGCCTCGATCATGTGCTTGACCGTCGCCCCTTGCGCGCACTCGCAAGTGAAGGACTGCCGCCGTCGCTCGGCCGGCAGGAAATCGTTGAGCTCCTCGTAGAAGCGGAAGGTTGCACGGGTCATGTTGAACAGTATGGCAGGGCTGCGGGATGAGCGAGTCCAGTGCGGACATCTTCTCCGGCAGGGCACAAACTACAATTGTAATCGTGTTGAAATTGACGCTTTGCTCAATTACTGCCGTCACTATGGACTATTTAGGCATCAAAATTGCTGTTTTTGCGCATAAGAACGAATGATCGAGCAGTTTGACTCATAACCTTCTAGTGGCAAGTTCTTAATTATTTTTGCATATTTTTCCATCTCGGCGGGGTCCTTGGACATGGCCACGACTTGTGCTTGATCGGAAAGATTGCCAATGAGTTCTGAGTAACACAGATTTGTATCGAAAGATGTTATGAGGACACCCGCATAGTAGGAAATCGCGCACGGCAGAATCATGCCTAATCCAACTATTATGTTTTTCATTGTGCGAGTGCCCACGTTAAGAAGAAAGACATTAAAAGAGCTATTGCACCCACCATCCTTAGAGTCTTCAGGTAATTGCTTGACTCATGCCTTGACCCAACGCTGACGGCTCCAGCTACTCAATGTATCGACCGCCAACACCAATAACAGCATCGCCAGAATAACCGTGCTGGCTTGAGCTTCCTGGAACAGGCTGAGGTTGACATAGAGCATTTGCCCCAAACCACCGGCGCCGACGAAGCCGAGCACGCTGGCCATGCGGATGTTGTTTTCCCAGCGGTACAGGATGTACGCCAGTAGCTGTGGCAACAGGTTGGGCAGGGTGCCGTAACAGAAAGCCCATACGGCATTGGCGCCCTGCAAACGGATGGCGTCGGCGGGTTCGGGTGGGGTGTTTTCCAGTGCTTCGGCAAACAGCCGGCCGAGCACGCCGGTGGTGTGCAGGGCTAAGGCCAGGGTGCCGGCGTTGGGGCCGAGTCCGGCGGCCAGGACCATCAGCGCGGCCCACACCAGTTCCGGCACCGCGCGCAAGGCGTTGAGCACCAGACGTGACGCGCTCTGCAAAGGCCAGCCATAGCGCCCGGCTGCGGGCAATGCCAATAACAGGCCGAATACCGCCGCGAGCAGGGTGCCAAGGGCAGACATGGCAAGGGTTTCCAGGGCACCGTGGCCGATGGCTTGCAGATGGCCCGAGCTCAGGTCCGGGCTGAGAAAACGCAGGGCATAAGCACCCATCTGTTTCAGATTGCCGGTGCCGCCGAGCTCGCGAAGGTCAATGCCCAGGTAGTTGAACGAGGCGACGACCGCTGCGCCGATGCACAGGAGCAGTGCCAGGTTGAACAGGCGATTCATGTCAGCCTCCAGCGCAGCAGGCGGCTGAGTTGATCGGCGAGCAGCACCAGGACGAGGAACGTCAGTAACAGACTGGCCACTTCACCACCGGCGAACATGCGCAACGACAGATCCATTTGCTGGCCCAGGCCGCCGGCACCGACGAAGCCCATCACCACCGAGGCGCGGATTGCGCATTCCCAGCGGTACACCGTGTACGACAGCAGTTCCGCAGCGACATTGGGCAGGATCCCGTAGCAAAAGGCTGCGAACCGACCGCTGCCGGACTGCAGTAGCGCGTGTACCGGGCGCTGGTCGACCGACTCGAAAATTTCCGCGTAGACCTTGCCCAACATGCCGCTGTAAGTGATGGCAATGGCCAGTACTCCGGCCGTCGGGCCGAGGCCGACCGCGCGCACGAATAGCAGCGCCCAGACGATTTCCGGCACGCTGCGAAGGAAGATCAGTAAGCCGCGTATGGGCCAACGCAGCAGTTTGCCCCAATAGCTCGGATGGCCAGCGCGGGAGGCAGCGGACAGCGACAGAGCACGACTGGCAAGCAGGCTGGCGGGGACTGCCAATAGCAACGCCAGGGCCATGCCGGCCGTGGCGATGGCCAGGGTCTGCAGGGTGGCTTGCAACAATAGCTGGATGAACTCTTCGCCATGGGCCGGTGGCCAGAACGCGGATACAAACCGGCCCATCTCGCTCTGACTGTCACTCGCCACCAGCACACGGAGGTCCAACTCGCTGAAGCGGATACCCGGCCACAGCAGGGCAAGGGCCAGCAGACTGAGCAGCAGACGGGGCAGGGCGGCCGGATCGCGGGTGCCAGACGTCAGCATCGGGGAATCTGCACGCTCAAGGGAGGCAGAGGAACCGGCGAGGATTGCAACTGCTCATTGGCGTAGAGCTTGTCGAGCAGCTCGCGGTCGACGGCGCTGGCCGCCAGGTCGAACAGGATCTGGCCATCACGCAAGCCGATGATGCGTGAAAAGTGCGCCAGGGCCAGCTCCACCGCATGCAGGCTGGCGACCAAGGTGACGTTCTGTTCCCGGGCATGGCGGCACAGTACCGAAAGCGTGTGCTGGGCCAACACCGGATCCATCGCCGATACCGGCTCATCGGCCAGCAACACCTCGGGCGCTTGATACAACACGCGGGCAATGCCTACGCGCTGTAGCTGTCCACCGGACAGTTGCTGGCAATGCGCGAACAACTTGTCACTCAGGTCCAGCCTGGCCAATGCCGCGCGTGCGCCTGGAACATCCAGTGGATGCAGCAGGTTCAGCAGGCTTTTGCCCAGCCCCCACTGACCCAGCTTGCCGGCCAGAACCGCGGTGACCACGCGCTGGCGTGGGGGCAGGGGAGGCGCCTGATGAATCAGACCGATGCGCGCGCGCAGCCGCTGGCGCTGACGGGCAGAAAGCTGCCAGACGCGCTCGCCGAGCACCTGCAGCTCGCCGTTGCCCGGTCGCAGGGCGGTGGCCAACAGGTTGAGCAGACTCGACTTACCCGCGCCGGACGGGCCGATGATCGCGACCTGTTCGCGTGCACCGATGTGCAGATCCACGCCACGCAGCGCCTGGACACCGTTGGCGTGGGTAAGGCTGACCTGGGTCAGATGCAATGTCATTTGAGCAGTTCGGCGGCGCGTGCGGCTTCCTCGATGCCCTTGTAGTTCTCAGGCTTGGTTTCGATGAAGCGGCTGGCGGCTTGCAGGTCCAGAATCTCCTTGTCCCTCGGGTTCGCCGGATCGAGCGCCAGGAACGCAGCCTTTATCTTGGCCGCCAGCGCCGGGTCGAGGGTTCCGCGCACCGTCCAGTTGTAGTCGAAGTAGGCTGGGGTGGTCGAAAACACTTTGACCTTGGTGGTATCGACCTTGCCGGCGGCGACCAGTTTTTCCCACACGCTGGCGTTGAGCACCCCGGCGTCGACCTTGCCGGCCTGGACCCAGGCGACAGTGGCGTCATGGGCACCGGAATAGCCTACGCGACTGAAATAGCTTTCCGGCTTGATGCCCTCCTTGAGCATGAAATAGCGCGGCATGAGACTGCCGGAAGTGGAGGACACCGAGCCGAATGCAAAGGTCTTGCCCTTGAGATCGGCGAGGGACTTGACGGCTGGGTCGGCGGTGATGAATTTGCTGGTGAATTGAGCGTCCTGTTCGCGCTGCACCAACGGAATGGCATTGCCGGTTTTCAGGCGTGCCTGCACGAACGTGAAGCCGCCCAGCCAGGCCAGGTCGATGCGATCGGTAGCCAGCGCCTCGACCACCGCCGGATAGTCGCTGACAGGCACGAACTCAACCTTCATGCCCAATTGTTGTTCCAGATAGGCGCCAAGCGGCTTGAACTTGCGCAGCAGTTCGGTCGGGGCTTCATCGGGAATCGCGCTGACTTTCAGGGTCTCGGCGGCTTGCGCCAGCAGGGTGCAAAAAGACAAGGACAAGCCGACGGCCACTGCCAGGGTACGCTTGAGCATGGAAGATCTCCGGTGCATTTACGGAAGAATGTCGAGGCGCCAAGCACACGGTGATTGCTGCGTGGCGCTGTGTGAGGGTAGCCGAAATGGAGCGAAATTGACTGCTTTTGGGCTATTGCTGTTTATTGCGAAGAGCGGCCACACGACCGATTCTGTTGAAAAAGTCGGTTCTTTCAGACTGCCGCATATTGACCGCAGAAAATGCCTTTTTTGCGCGCTGCTACGCGAAATCCGAGCCCGGAATCCTCTGCTCAATGTAAAGATTTCAATCTCAAACGCGTACTTTTCTAACGTGGAAACCATCGCCGACTTTTCAACAGAATCGACCCAAAGCTGCCAGTGAGTACAAACCTGAAATAGTTATTCAAATGCCCCGATGGCGTGGCCCCGAGATCAGGGCCCCTTTGCTCCAACGAATATTGCGCTCTACTCCCAGCAGAGCCAGCAAAGCCCACACCGGATGACGGCGTTATACCCACTAGTGTTACCATCGCGCTGAATTGTCTGGGGGTATCTATGCGTCTTTTACCGCTGATTTATCTGGTTGCCAGCCTCACGCTTGCTGCCTGCAGCATTCCGTACCAAACCCCACAGGCTAGGGCTCAGATAGAGCAGGACTTGGGCGTTTCAGCCAATGACATTGTCGCGATATCTGAGTCAGGTTTTTGCAGGCTGAAGTACGGCAGTGAAGCGGTCTGCGATGCAGAGCATGGTCTGGCAGTGCTCACCCGGCAGGAGCTGATTCTTAGTCTCTATAAAAACGACAAATATGTTCCAGCACATGTTCTGAAAACCGCTGATGTGCTCTGTGGCCATACAGCCACATCGCGAGAGGCGGCAGAAGCACTAAATATGTTCACTACGGACTATACTTTTGTATTGCTACCAGTAGATGCTCAACACAAATGGAATGGACCGATGCATAGACAAATGATTGATTATTTATTGGCTGACGGTCAGCCGCTGCTGATCGGAAGAGGAGGGAAATCTTCTAGGTTGAGCGATAAAGAAAAAATGGTGAGCGGGATGATTCCAGGAACAAAAATTCCTTTTTTTACTGAGTTTAAGTACTCCGAGCAGTTCAATCCTTGCCCCGTTGCCAAAGGCTGAGACAGGTCAAGCATAGGCATTTCATCTACTGCCGTCTAAGGTTTGACGCGAAGGGAATGCACAAACGTGACGCCACCGAAGAGTTGCTCGTGAGAAATTGACCGAGTAGATATCGATCGATTCATTGACGTGTTAAGTCCTTAGCCAATCTGTTGCATCGACCGGTTGAATCCACAACCCAAACCGGTCATTCGCAGACGGCGGATATTGGCCGGTGCCCGCGAACATTCATCGGCTAACTCAATGGAGGTACTTGCGTCGCAAGAGATGGGTGACGACCATCAGCACAAATAAAGACACAGACCCAAAAACCAATAAATTAAGAAGGTCTGATTGTGTCAAGGTTATATATGAAAATGCGCCATGATTATTAACCAGAATCTGATGCGTTGCATCTAAGCTTTTCGTGCCTTCCCATGCATAACAAACAAACAAATAATTTCGATAAAAGAACAGTGAGGCGCCAGAAATCCCAGCGGTAAATTCAAATATGATGGTAATTGTCTTTATTCTCATCACGATAAATTCCCGGCAGTCCCAGAATTGTATTCGCTCGCCCAGCAAAAGCCCCCTCTGTGTTAAATTGTTGATGTTATGAGTAGTCACACCATTGGCAGTGAACATACTTCGTGGTGAGGAGCGGGACAAATCGAAGCGCCTTATTCCCGCACCTGGGGCAGCGCACATTTGAGAGTTTTATTAGTAGTGTGAAAGCAACGATTCCCCAGCCAATGTTAAGTGCGGTAAATACCCATTCAGGTGGTTCTCCCCAAAAAAAATCTATTGATGTTATAGCTATAAAGTCAATCAAAAAGCCAATAGGGAGCCAAAGCCAGAACATTTTGCGGCGCCGACGTACATCTTTTAAAAGTGGATTTTCATCGTAGGGCGTCATGTTTATTTAATCTCAGGTAGTAATACCGTATCCGACAATAATAGACCTCTATGCCATCATTTTCCTGGTCGGTGTACTGCTGGCTGCTAACACGGGTGGCTGATGCTGTTGGTCTGGCCATAGGGCGCGCAGGTGTATTTGCGGTGAGCACTCCGGCGAGGAGGTTGGCCCGTACCGGTGAGGTGCTGCCTATGGGCTAGAGACAGGATGAATAAGCCAGGCATATTGCGCCAGCAGTCCCGCAACCAAACCGATTCCTCCTTGAATGCGCACCCACCGAATGGCCGCTCTACTACCAAGAGATTCGCTTGTAATACTGAATATGGTTTTCATGTACCCCATCCAGATGCGACTTTGTTGTACATAAGCCAGCACACGTTTCGGTGCAAACGCCATTGCAGCCGATAGGAATACACACCACAAAATAATCAATAACAGGAACAGCCTGAGCATTTATGCCTCCCGTTGCGCTTCCCCAATGCTTTGTTGGCTAGTAATCACCCTATACCTCGCCACGCTGCGACTGGCATTTACCAAAGCGCCAGGGTGTAGCTGAGGATCAAGCGGTTCTCATCCAGATCATTACCGAAGTTCGAACGCACTGACGCGTTGCGCCATTTGAGGCCCAGCCCCTTCAACGTACCGTCCTGCACCACATAAGCGATATCGGTATTGCGCTCCCATTCCTTGCCTTCACCTGGCGCTGCGCGTTGCACATTGTCGCCAGAGATGTAGCGGGTCATAAAACTCAGCCCCGGCACACCGAGTGCCGCAAAGTTGTAGTCGTAGCGTGCTTGCCAGGAATGCTCGTCGATGTTGGCGAAGTCGCCGATTTGCACGAAGTTGACCAGGAACGGATCGCTGCGCCCGATATACGGAAACGGATCGTCGCCGCTCATGCGCTGGTAGCCGAAGCCCACAGCATGGCCACCAAGGCTGTAGGTAAACAGTGCACCAAAGGCCTGGTTGTCGAGCTTACGGAAACTGCCGTCTTCGGTACTGCGCGCATAGCGCACGTCGCTCTTGAGCGACTGGCCCTTGCCCAGGTCCAGCGAGTGCACCAGCCCGAGGTAGTTCTGCTGGTAGATATTTTCCAGCTTGCCGTAGCGGTACTGCGCAGTCAGGTTCGGCATGAACTGATAGTCAGCCCCGGCAAACTGGAACTTGTCACTTTGCCCGCCGATGCGGTTGGCGGTCATGTTCTGATAATCGGTGGAGTCAACAACATTGATCTGTGTGAGTTGACCGGCCGTGAGCTTCAAATGGTCGATTTCCTGCACATTGACCACGCCGCCCTTGAAGGTAGACGGTAACAAGCGAGTGTCATTGGAGTTCACCACCGGGTCCTTGATTTGCAAAGTCCCAAGCTTCAGGGTGCTGTTGGACAAGCGCACTTTGGCGGTCATGCCCAATTTGCTGTAGCTATTTTGGGAGCCACCGGACAAATCCGCCGGCAACAGATTGGTGCCCGCAGTCCCTCCACCAGAGTCCAGTTTGAAACCGGCCATGCCCAAGGCATCCAGGCCAAAGCCCAGAGTGCCGGCGGTGTAACCAGACTCCATCCGCAACAGGAAGCCTTGCGCCCATTCCTCGGCCTTGTCCCGCGAATCGGCCTGGCGGAAATCGCGATTGAAATAGAAATTGCGCGCTTCCAGGCTGCCTTTACTGTCGGCAATGAAGTCCGCCTGAGCAGCCGGTGCACAGAGCAGGCTCAAGCCCAGCAATGTGCCCGCCGGGACGTACAAGCGTTGGGTGGAAATCAAATCGTTCATGCCGTGCTCCTTTTGCAGGCGCGAGCGAGCCCTCTCGGGGGCGTTGCGCTCGCGACCGATGTTGTCGATAAGAAGTGGATCAGCGACGTCTGGGCCGTCTTGCTCAGACGTGTCGGGGCTCAGGGCTCGAGTTGTCGACCGCGGGTTTCCGGCAGACTCAACGCCGCCAGAATCACCACGCCATAAGCACCGGCTGCGAAGATTCCGATACCCGTACCAATTGGCAGCTTGTCGCTCAGCGCACCGATGAACAACGGGAACAGCGCGGCGATGGAGCGTCCGGCGTTGTAGCAGAAGCCCTGGCCCGAACCGCGCATGCGAGTCGGAAACAACTCGGTGAGAAATGCCCCCATGCCGGCAAAGATCCCTGAGGCGAAAAAGCCCAGCGGGAAACCGAGCCAGAGCATCAAGCTGTTATCGATGGGCAACTGGGTGTAGGCCAGGACAATCGCCATGGAACCGACAGCGAACAGGATGAAGTTCTTCTTGCGACCGATGGCATCGGTCAGCAGCGCACTGGTCACATAGCCGATGTACGAACCGACGATAACCATCGCCAGATATCCGCCGGTGCCGAGCACGCTCAGGCCCCGTTCGGTTTTCAGGTAGGTCGGCAACCAGGTGGTGATCGCGTAGTAGCCGCCCAGCGCGCCGGTGGTCAACAACGACGCACGCAAGGTGGTGCTGAGCATCCGTGGTGAGAAAATTTCGAAAAACGCCCACGGCGAGTCCTGCTCAGGTTTGGCCTTGCGCTCGCGCCGGGTGTGCTCAAAGGTGTCCGATTCCTTGACTAGCCGGCGAATCACCAGCACAAACAACGCAGGCACCAAGCCGATCATGAACAGCGCCCGCCAGGCTTCTTCCGGCGGTAGAAAACTGAACAACCCGGCATAGAGCAACGCCGTCAGCCCCCAACCCAGAGCCCAACCGGCCTGAACCATGCCTACCGCTTTGCCCCGATCCTGTGAGCGAATCACTTCGCCGATCAGCACCGCGCCCGCCGTCCATTCACCGCCGAAGCCAAAGCCCATCAAGGTCCGGGCCACCAGCAATTGCTCGTAGTTCTGCGCCAGCCCACACAAAAAGGTGAAGAGCGCGAACCACAGGACCGTCAGCTGCAGGGTTCGTACCCGGCCGATGCGGTCGGACAAAATCCCGGCAACCCACCCGCCTGCCGCCGAGGCCAGCAACGTACAGGTGCCGATCATTCCGGCATCGCCCTTGGAAATGCCCCAGGTGGCGATCAGTGTGGGAATCACGAAACTCAGCATCTGAGTGTCCATGCCGTCCAGGGCATAGCCGATCTTGCAGCTCCAGAATGTGCGTTTCTCATTTTTTGACAGAGGGCCGTACCAACTGAACGGGCCGGCGCGGCCCGTGCCTGAAGGCACGCTGTCAATTATGGTCTTTTCCATAGGGGTTCCTGCGGCAGCAAGCGAAGATGACGGACACGCCTCATTGTTTTTTTGTGAAGGCGGTGTCGTGGGGGGCCAGACGCAGTGGCTGCGTCATGGGGTGGATTCTTCGCGCCGCGGCAGAATGACGTCAAACGGGAAAAAGGCGAGGTTGCACATAAGAAAATTTGATACCTGTGCGACGGCTTCTGGAGTAACAATTGCCAGGTGCCGAACATGTTTCCCTATGGGAGAGCAGTGTCTGCACCCCCAAATACAAAAGCTGCGAAAGCCATGAGAGTCGCCATGAACCTCAAATTCCTCGAAACCTTCGTCTGGGTTGCCCGACTGCAAAGCTTTAGCCTGACCGCGGAGAAAATGTTCAGCACTCAGGCCGCTATCTCCAGCCGGATTGCCTCGCTGGAAGAGGAGTTGGGCCTGCGTTTGTTCGTGCGTGATTCGCGTGGGGTGTCACTGACACCCGAAGGTGTGAAAGTGCTCGACTATGCCGAGCAGATGCTTGAGGTTCAGCGAGCGTTGAAGCACTCGCTGGACAACACCAGCCAGCAGCAGGGCCTGGTGCGTATCGGCGTGATGGATACAGTGATCCACACTTGGCTCAGCCCGTTTATGTCGACCTTGATGCAGACTTTCCCCACCGTGGAAATCGAGATCAACGCCGACGCCGCGCGCAACCTGTGCGACCAGCTGCAAAAAGGCTATCTGGACATCGTGTTCCAGACTGACCTGATCCGCCACGAAAGCGTACGTAATCTCGAATTGGCGCACTATCCCATGCACTGGATCGCCGCCAGCAACTCGATCTATGCCCGCCCCTTTGCCTCCCTTGCCGAGTTGGCCAGTGAGCGCATCATCACCTTCGTTAAAAACTCACGACCCCATCAGGATGTACTCAACCTCCTGCACGCCCATGGCATCAGTACGCCGCGAGTCAGTTGCGTCAACTCTGTTTCAGCCATGACCCGGTTGATTCGAGACGGCTTCGGTATTGGCGCATTACCGGCCGCATTAGTGGCTAAGCCCTTGGCCAGTGGCGAGCTGATTCAGCTGGAACCGGGCACAAGCTTGCCACAATTGGATGTCGTGGCTTCGTGGCGCGCCGGAGTCGGCCTGGAATTGATCGAGAGCATCGTCAACATGAGTCGCCAAGTGGTTTGCCAATACGCTGAGGATGTCGGCCCGCTTCGAATGGTTCCAACGCCCGGTCTCAACAGCCGACAGCCCATTGAATAACTATTAGTTGTTCGGGGGTAACAACATTCCTAGTTGGACGGCATCGTCATGGTTTTCTAAAAAGAGTCATCGAACCTGAAGAGATGCCGTGATGAATCAGTCAGTCCTGTCCTTTGAGCAATTGCAGCAGCGTTCTCCTCTGGCTCTGCGCCAAAGCATTGCCGCCGGGCAATATCGGGGCCATACCAGCGGCTTGGCCCAAGGTCGGGTGCAAGCCAATATCGTGATTCTGCCCAATGATTGGGCTAACGAGTTTCTCCGGTATTGCACGCTCAATCGGCAGGCGTGTCCGGTGCTCGACGTTACCGAACCGGGTGATCCGCATTTTCGTAATCTCGGGACGGCCATTGATATCCGCCATGACGTGCCCCGATACAGGGTCTATCGCCATGGCGAGCTGAGCGAAGAACCGTCGGATATCGAGCATTTGTGGCAGGACGACATGGTCGCCTTTGCCCTCGGCTGCTCGTTCTCTTTTGAACAACCCCTGCTTGAGGCTGGCATCCGCCTCAGGCACATAGATCTGGGGCGCAATGTCGCGATGTTCCGGACCAACATCGACACACGCTCGACCGCTCGCCTGTCCGGCAAACTGGTGGTGACCATGCGCCCGATGAAAGCCGCCGCGGCGATCCAGGCGATTCAGATCACCGCACGCATGCCCAATGTCCACGGGGCGCCCGTACACATCGGTGATCCGGCGCTGATTGGCATCCATTCGCTAAGCAACCCGGACTACGGCGATGCCGTACCGATCGAAGCCGACGAAATCCCGGTGTTCTGGGCCTGCGGCGTGACCCCGCAATCGGTGGTGCAAGCTTCACGTCCGCCGCTGTGCATCACCCATGCCCCCGGTTGTATGCTGGTGACGGATTTATGGAATAGCGCTTTATAAAGGCGTACGGGCTCATGTGTCATAGTCATGTGAGCCTCGTATAAGGCGGCACTCAACCCAGTATGGATGCGACGAACAAACAATGAACACGGCTCAACTATCGATTCGACAGTACATCAACGCCAAGGACGGCAACCGTCCACATTTGTTACACCAGGCCTTTGCGCCAGACGCGATACTGGACATGGTCGTGCACACCGGATCTATCTCGTTTCCACCCCACGTTGAAGGCCTTGGACCTATCGGTGATGTGCTGGTCAGGCGATTCGGTCAGACCTTCGAAAATGTTTATACCTTCTGCCTGGGACGCCCACCTGAACCGCAGGCCAAAACATTCCAGTGTAAATGGCTGGTCGGCATGTCCGACAAGCACTCCGGTGAAGCCCGGGTCGGTTGCGGTTTGTATGAATGGCAGTTCAGCCCCGAGTCGGGACTTGTCCAGAGTCTCACTATCACCATCGAGCACATGAAAACCCTGCCAGCGACTGATCTGCACTGCATCATGGAATGGGTATCGCATCTGGATTACCCCTGGTGCCGCCCGGAAGTGTTAGTGAGCAATGCTCCAGACATAGACCTGCTTGATGAGGTGATCCAGTACGTTGCGGCCAATATTCCCACTGCGCTAATGCCGTCTGCCTGACGTACGCAGATTCTGGTTTTACGACTGTTATGCAGCCGAACGCAGCCTTAGGCAGCGGCTACAGATAGCCTTGCGGATCGATACCGGGTGCGATGATAAAGATCGCGCTGGGTTTACGGGCGGCAGTGGGTTCTTTGTTCATTTACCGGATACGGATTTTCGGTATCACGGACATGCCGACTCGCAGCTTCGCCGCCGCGGGCTGGTCGGGATTAATGTGAATGCGCACCGGCAAGCGCTGGACGATTTTCGTGAAGTTGCCAGTGGCGTTGTGTGGCGCAACGGCGGAGTAGCTGACGCCGCTGGCCGGTCCCAGGCTGTCCACCGTTCCTTGCAGCGTCTCGCCCGGCAAGGCATCCACCTCGATATCCACGGCTTGACCCTTTTGTACGCGCGCCAGTTGCGTCTCCCTGTAGTTGGCCGTGACATAGACGGCATCGAGCGGAACAATCGCCAGCAAGGGTTTCCCTGCATTGACGAAGGCACCGATACGTACCGATTTCTGCCCGATCGTGCCGCCGATCGGCGCAGTGATACGGGTATAGGAAAGTTTCAGCTCTGCGATGGCTTGTGCGGCTTGCGCGTGGGCAAGAGCCGCCCTGGCGTTCTCCAGATCAGCTTTCAGGATATCCACTTGCTGGCGAGCCGCCTGTAAACCCGCTTGGCTCTTTTCCCCCCGGGCCAGTTGAATACTCAATTGCGCTTCGGCCTGTTGCCGCGCTTGCACCGTTCCTGAGCCGTCGGTGGCCAGGTTGCGATAACGCGTCTGATTGACGCTGGCCAGCTTGAGCGCGGCGTCGTCTGCGGCAACTGCCGCTTGGGCCTGGCGGATGGCGGTTTCCTGCTGAATCAGGTGCGCTTGCAGGCTGGCGATGCCGGCCCGGGCGCTGGCGACCTGGGCCTTCGCCGCGTTCACGGCCACCACGAAATCACGGTCGTCAATGATCGCGAGCAGATCGCCTTTCTTTACCTGTTGGTTGTCTTCGACCATTACCGTATCAACCGTTCCCGATATCTGCGGTGCGACGGTGGTGAAGTCGGCGAGGACGTAGGCATCGTCCGTGGACTGGGTCGATGCGCTGGATTCGGGGCGATTGAGATAGAGAACACCGCCGATCGCCACCGCAAGCAGTAGCACCGCACTGATGATCCTGGCTTTCTTTGGTAAGGCCATGATGGGTTATCCGTGTGAGGAAGATGAAGGAGAAGAAGAGGGCGCGGGGATGTAGGTCAGCCGCAGCACCAGAGGAATCAACAGCAGTGCCAGAATGCCCAGCACGCGATAGGCGTCGGCGATCGACAGCACCAGCGACTGCTGACCAATGAGACCCATCAGTTGGGAGGGCTCAAGCGCAAGGGCGTTATCTGTCAGGGCCGCATGGTCCAGCAGCATTTCCCCATGGAAACGACCGCGCACGGTCATCAGCTGTCCGACCACCGCAGCACCGATCAGCGACCCGAAGGCGCGCAGGGTATTGATGGTGCCGGACACATAAGGTCCTTCGTGGGGTTGCACAACGCTGGTGACCAGAAACAGCATCGATACCACCGCCATTGGCTGACCAAAGGCTTGCAGCGTTTGCACCACGACGAACTGCTCGCGGCTCCAGTCGGAGGTCAATTGCGCGCCGCAAAAGCACGCCAGCGCGATCAACAACAACCCCAACGCAAACACGATTCGCGCATCGACCCACTTCTGGTACAGCAGCAGCGCCACCACAGGCCCCAGGACCAGTTGCGGCAAGGCGACGATCAAACCGATCGACGCCATTTGCAGGGGCCGGTAGTTCTGCAGAGGGCTGAGATAGCTGGCCGGCAAGAGTGAGCTGGACATCAGCACCACCAGCAGGCAGACGAACAGAATGCAGCCCAGCCCCAGGTTGCGGCGGCCGAGGATCTGCAATTTGATGAAGGGCGAGGGGTGATACCACTCGGTCAGCAGGTAGACGGCCAGCAGGGCCAGCCCGGCCACCAGCGATAAGGTGATCAACGGCGAATGAAACCAGTCCAGCCGTACGCCTTGATCGAGGGCAACGGTGATCAAGCCGAGCGCCGGCACGCCGCAGACCATCCCGGACCAATTGGGCTGCCCAAAGCGTGCGATCTGGATGGGCTCTCGCGGCAACCCCCACCCGACCAACAATCCGGCGATGATGGTCAGGGGAATGATCTGCCAGTACACCCAGCGCCAGTCGAACAGCCCATCCGTCCAGTACCCGGCCAGCCAGATCGAGAGATTGGGTGCGAAGGTCGCAGTCATCGCATACAGCGCCAGCCCATACAGCCGTATGGGCGGTGGCAGGAATTTCAGCGCCGCCATCATCAGCAGCGGGATCGTCGTGCCGCAGGCAATGCCTTGCACAAAGCGCAAGGTCAGCAGCAGGTTCAGATCGTGGATGAAGGGCAGGATCACCGCCAACAGCGCACAACTACCGAGCATCCACAGCTCGAAGCGGCGCAGCGAAAGCGTAATGGCAGACCACGCCGCAAAGGGCATGGCAATCAATTCCCCGGCGCTGTACGCGGTGGTCAGCCAAGAGGCGTCGTCGAGGCCAAAACCGAGCGCGCCGCGTACATCCGCCAGCGCCAATGCGCCGACACGGGTGTTCAACCCCGCCATCATGGCCGCGATGAAAATCCCGACCAGACCTGCCATGGGGCGTTTCGAGGGCTTGGCCAAGGACGCACCGGAAGCGGGGACGTCCGCTGGCGACAAGGCGACGTCGTTCATTGATCGGCCTTCGAGCGTGAAGCAACCGGCGTCACAAGGGCAACCGGGCGATCCGATGAAGGTGCCGTCGAATGATCGATGCCAGCCTGCGGGTCCCAACCGCCACCCAGCGACTTGTAGAGGTTGACCACGGTGAGCGTGGCGTTGGTCGCGCTGTCATTGAGACTGGTTTGGCTGGCAAGCACATTGAGCTGCGCCGTCAGTACACTCAGATAGTCCGTAGCGCCTTGCTGATAACCTCGCTCGGCAGCTTGCAATGCCTGCTTGTTCTGTTCATACGAATCCAGCAATTCAGCGTGCCGGCGCTGTTGGGCAGCCCAGGCGTCCAGGGCATTGTCCACTTCATGCCAGGCTCGCAACACCGTTTGCCGATAAGCCAGCGCGGCGGTTTTTTGCCGTGATTCGTTCAGGGCCAGGCGCTGCGTCAACCGACCTCCCTGAAAGATCGGAAGGTAAACCGTCGGGCCGACGGAAAAGAAGCGCGAGTCCCAACTCGCGAGATCGCCGCTTTCAAAAGCTTCCACGCCGACTTTTCCTTTCAAGCCGATACGCGGGTAGAAATCAGCCTTGGCCACACCGATGGCGGCAGTTGCGGCATGGAGCTGGGCTTCGGCGCGCAGGATGTCGGGTCGCCGGTGAGCCCATTCAGAAGAGACGCCGACCGGTACGCGGGTTGGCAGTGAAGGCAAGGGCATGGCTTCACGCAGTTGCGCATCGAGCGCACGCGGTTGTTCTCCCAACAACAATGCAACTGCATTCATCAGGGCGTAGCGACGCTGGGTCAGTTCGGGAACCATGGCCTTGATCGTCGCCAACTGTGCGTGAGCGGACGAGGTTTCGAAGCGCGTAGCGACGCCGTTACGCTCGCGGCTTTCGGCCAGGCTGAGGGTGCGTTCGGCAATCGTCAGATTTTGCTGCGCGATGTCCAGTTGTGCCTGCGTTCCGCGCAACTGCAAATAGGTTCGCGCCACTTCGGCGGACAAAGTCACCCGCGCTGCTTCGCGGTCATACACTGTGGCTTCCAGGGTCGCCGCAGCACCTTCGCGCGCGCGTTGTGCGCGGCCCCACAGATCGAGCTCCCAACTGGCATCGAATCCAAGCTGCCAGAAATTGTTGGGAGCAGTGGGCGCTCCCAGGGCGGCGAACTTGCCGTGTTCGCTGAGCCCCTCACGCGTGTAGCTGGCGTTGGCCGCCACGCTGGGCAGCAACGGCGAGGAGGCAATGCCCAGTTGCGCCCGGCTTTGTTCGATGCGTTCGGAGGCTAATTGCAGATCGAGGTTGTCTGCCTGCGCACGTGATTGCAGCTCGGCGAGCACGGCGTCGTTGAACAACAACCACCACTGGGAGGGCACTGCGGCGTCGGAAGTCAGGGGGACGCTCGCTTGGTCTTGTCTGGGCGCTAGCACTGCTTCGCGGAGACCGCTCTCAGGCTTCACGAAGTCGGGGCCGACCATGCAGCCGGCCAGCGAGACTGCGCCTAGCGTTGCGATTGCGCACTGCCGTAATTGTGAAAGCAGCCGTTGTGAGGTCATTGCAGCGTCCTGTCGAGGAAGGGATCGCCCCAGGCCGATATCGTTGAACGGATGATGTCGGCCGAGTAGGGCGTCACCGAGCACGCAGCTGGCCGCGTGTGCGGGCGGTGCTGTCAGTGCACCGGAGTAAAAATGGGCTTACTCTTGTCCTTCAACAGGACGACCAGAAACTTGGCGGGTTTGGTGAGGCTGGCGTTGCGCCCGACCGTGTGGATGTCGTCCGGGCCTTCGTAGAAGGTCTGGCCCGGTGTCAGCGTGACGGATTCGCCGCCGCGCACACCCATCACAATCGAACCCTCCAGCACATAGATAAATCCGTGTGCATTGTGCCGATGCACGGGATCGCCTCCACCCGGTGGAAACTCCACGGTGATCATCACCGCTTCCTTGCCGGGATAGTCCGCCAGTGCTTTGGTCATCAGCGGTGTTACCTGCGCCGGTGGTGGTGGCGCCGCTTGTGCGCCGGCGGCGCCGGTGGTCAACAGGAGCCCTATGGCGAAGATTCTGAACATGGACATGGCGTGTTCCTCGTTGTCGGTCCGGTAGGGGGTAATGTCGGTAAGTTACTGTGGCGAGGGGGCTTGTCGGAACGCCGCACCGCCCCGTTGGGCTGCGAAGCTGCCCAAAAATCTCTGATGTATCAAAAGTCTTGTGAGTGCTGCGCACTCAAACGGGGGCAAGCCCCCTCGCCACACCTGATCAGGACAGGCCGGACTTGTCTACGCCGAATGCCTTGTCGTACGTGCCGGGCACGACCTGGAAGCCCACGTTGATGCGATTCCAGGCATTGATCGACATGACCAGGAAGGTCAGATCGGACAATTCCTTCTCGGACAGTTGTATGCGAACACGCTCATAGAGCTCATCAGGCACGCCATGGGCGGGAATCTGGGTGAGGATTTCGGTCCACGCCAAGGCAGCGCGCTCGCGTGGGCTGAACAGCGTTGACTCACGCCAGATGGCGACATGGTGAATCCTGAGTGGCCGCTCGCCATGGATCGTGGCTTCCTTCACATGCATGTCCACGCAGAAGGCGCAGCCGTTGAGTTGCGATGCCCTGATATCCACGAGATCGCGCAGCGACTCCTCGATGGCACATTGCTTGAAGGCAAGGCTGAACTCGACGAACTTCTTGAACAGCTCGGGGGATTGCTTCTGGTAATCGATGCGCTGAGTCATGGTGAATCCTCTGTGTGAGAAGTACGTAGGTGGAAATTCGATGGCGTCCTGCCCCTGGCCAGTTGGCCAGCTGACTGGCGCGATCCTTAAGCCGATGTGCGACTGAGCCAGTTCAGGAAACGTGTCGGACCGATGTGCGAGTCGTCACCCGCGACCAGGGATCGATCATTCAACTCATTGCCGAAGTAGCGCGCATGCACGTCGGCGATGACCTGCCGCTTGTCGTGGTGCGCGGCAAGAAACTTGCGCGCCAGTTCATCGAGAGGGAAACGATCAGGTCCGCCCACCTCGACGATGCCGTTGACCGGTGCCCCGACCGCAAGATCGGCCAGCACCGCCGAGACGTCATCCGATGCGATGGGCTGGATAAGGGCAGGCGAGAGGTGAATCGTGTCGCCCTCTGCCCCTGAGTTGACAATGCCTTCGATGAACTCGAAGAACTGCGTCGAGCGCAGGATGGTGTAGGGGATTTTCGACGCCTTGATCAGCTCTTCCTGGGCGACTTTTGCCCGGAAGTAACCGCTTTGCGGCAGACGATCGGGGCCCACGACAGAGAGCGCGACATGGTGCTCTACGCCAGCGGCCGCTTCGGCTGCAAGCAGGTTTCGACCGGACGTTTGAAAGAATTCCATGACGGCCCGGTCTTCAAATGAGGGAGAGTTCGCCACATCGACGACGACCTGAGCACCGGCAAGCGCTTCGGCCAGCCCCTCGCCAGTGAGGGTGTTCACGCCTGTGCGTGGCGAGGCCGCCACCGTCTCGTGTCCATTGAGACGTAGCCTGCTGACAATGTTCGACCCGATCAGTCCGCTACCGCCAATAACGACAATTTTCATGTCCCGCTCCTCGGTTGGGTGTCGATCAAATTTCGTTGCAGTGATCGATATAGGGAGCATGCTCGCCAGTAGGGCGTAATACTTTGCCGAAGCCTTGGGTTTCCATTGAATTTGGCTTGGCTATTTGTCCAGGAACCCGTGTTATAAATCACGTCGCCTGGCCGCCAATCGTCGGCCGGTAACCACGGGCATGTGCCCGGCGCGTGAGTACGGGACAGGAGCCCTGAATGCTATTGGTGTTTGATGACTGCGTGCTCGACCTGGACCGGCGAGAACTCCTTCGGGCCTCCCAGGTCGTTGCCACTGCGCCCCAGGTTTTCGACCTGCTGGTCTACCTGGCGCAGAACCGCGAGCACGTCGTCAGCAGGGACGATCTGATCAATGCGATATGGGCCGGACGAATCGTCTCGGAGTCGACCCTGGCCAGCCATATCAATGCGGTGCGCAAGGCGGTCGGCGATAACGGTCAGCAGCAGCGTGTGATTCGAACGGTGGCTCGCAAGGGATTCCGGTTCGTCGCCGAGGTCAAGCCGGTGGAGGACGTTGGCCTTCCCGGCACCGAGCCCGCCCCATCGGTTGCAGTTTCTGCACCCGAGCCGGCCCTGCCTGCCAAACCGTCCATCGCGGTCTTGCCGTTCGTGAACTTGAGCGGGGACGAAGAGCAGGACTACCTGGCCGACGGCGTGGTAGGGGACATCATCGCGGCGCTGTCGCAGTATCGCTGGCTGTTTGTCGTCGCGCGCAACTCGAGCTTTACCTACAAGACCCGTACGGTGGATGTGAAACAAGTCGGTCGCGAATTGGGCGTTCGCTATGTGCTGGAGGGCAGCTGGCGCAAGGCCAAAAATCGTGTGCGCATCACGGCCCAGCTGATTGATGCGACAACCGGGGCCCACCATTGGGCGGGCCGTTTCGAAGGTGTGCAGGGAGACATTTTCGAACTGCAGGACCAGATCACCGAAAGCGTGGTCGGCGCGATCGCGCCACAACTTGAGCGGGCGGAGATCGAACGTGCGAGGCACACGCCCACCGAAAGCCTCGACGCCTACGATTATTATCTGCGTGCAATGGCCAAGCTTCATCATGGCACCAGGGAGGCCATCGACCAGGCGCTGCCGCTCTTCCATAAGGCCATAGAGTTCGACGCGGATTTTGCATCGGCCTATGCGATGGCGGCCTGGTGTCATAGTTGGCGCAAAGCCAATCGCTGGATGACTGATCACTCACGGGAGGAAGCGGAGGGTATTCGACTCGCTCGCCGAGCGGTGGAGCTGGACAGGGGCGATGCGGTTGCTCTCACCCGAAGCGGCCATACGCTTGGCTATCTTGCTGGCGACCTCCGGGGTGGCATCGCATTGCTGGACAAGGCACTCATGCTCAATCCGAACCTCGCCGCCGCATGGTTCCTCGGCGCGTTCCTCAGGCTCTGGCACGGCGAAACCGATGCAGCCATCGAGTACTTCACGCACGCCATGCGGTTCAGCCCCCTCGACCCGGAACTGTATAGAATGCAAGCCGGAATGGCGGTCGCGAATCTCTTCGTGGGGCGCTTTGATACGGCGTCGTCATGGGCAGAGAAAGCGCTTCGGGATTTGCCAGGTTTTCTGTTGGCCGTCGCCATTCTCGCTGCGAGCCATGCGCTGGCCGGACGGATGGCCGAAGCGCGCTATGCGATGGACCATTTGCGTAAACTCGATCCTACGTTGCGCCTGTGCAATATCTCTGATTGGCTACCGATCCACCGGCCGGAGAATCTCGCCACGCTGGTGGATGGTCTACGCAGAGCGGGGCTGCCGGAATAAAGGAGAAATCATTGATGTTCACGTTCTTGCAGGCTCACCCCTTGATCTGCGCCGCCATCCTGATCGTGATTGAACTGGCGCTCTGGCAGTTCATTGGTGCCTCGCGGCGCAACCTGCGAATAGGCGTGCGCGTCAGTATTTTTGTGTTGTTCTGCTGGGTGATGCTGTCTGTCGGCATCAGCCCCTTGCAACCACCACTCTGGCCGGAGGATCCCGTACTGAACCTGATGGCCACGGTGTTGGGCATCAGCTGGTGGCTGTTTGCGGCCAGAGTACTGACCGTGATTCTGGGCAATGGCCTGATCTCTCGTGCCGGCCAAAGCGCTCGATTTCTCTACGATCTGATGGGGGCGTTGATTTTCCTGATTGGCATTGTCGGCGCAGCGGCCTATGTCTTGCAGCTGCCGGTCAAGGGCTTGCTGGCGACTTCCGGGGCGATGGCGATCATTATCGGTCTGGCGGTGCAAAGCACATTGAGCGATCTGTTTTCAGGGATCGTGATCAACACCACGAAGCCTTACCAACTGGATGACCAGATCTCCATTGATGGTACCGAGGGGAGGGTGGTTGAAATTGACTGGCGCTCGACGCATTTGATCACCGATATGGGCGGCATTGCGGTGGTGCCCAACTCTTTGGCAGCGAAAGCGCGAATTATCAATTTCAGTCGTCCCGGGAATGTACACGGGGTCAGTGTGATCGTTGCAGTGCCTAGCAGCGTGCGGCCGCGCCGCGTCATTGATGCGCTGGAAAAAACCTTGCGCGGGACCCAGGCGTTGTTGCCGGCGTTCTCCGCTAAAGTTTCGGTAAAAAGCTCTCACCTCGACTACACCGAATACGAACTCAAGGGTTTTATAGCGTCACAAAAGCACAAGACCGAAGTGTGCAACCTGATGTTCGACCTCGCCCATCGTCACCTCGAAGCCGCGGGTGTCGCCTGGGATGCCGGTCAGGAAAAACAGCCCTGGAATCGTCAACGCCAGTTGCTCGAAGACGTACGTATTTTCCGCTCGCTGAGCAGCGATGAGCGTGAACGGCTCGCCGGTGAAATGACCCCGGTGGACTATAAGGCCGATGAGGTGATTCTGGCTTTCGGTGAGGTTGCCGATTGCCTGATGATTATCAGCACCGGGGTGGTCTCCGTCTCGATTCACGACGGTGAAAAACTGATTGAGGCAATGCGTATGGGGCCGGGAGAGGTCATGGGCGAAGAGGGGATTCTCGCCGCAGGTCCTTCGCGAGGAGAGTTTCGCAGTATCACCAGTGGCCGGCTTTTCAGGATTGAAAAAACCACGCTCGACAACCAGTTGGAGCACCTCAGTGATTTGAAATCTGCCCTGAGCACTCTACAAGATCAGCGCCTGGAAATCCGTCAGACCGTGGTCATGCAAAAGCCTGTGGAGATCAAGAAGAGCGGGTTGTTACACTGGTTGCTGCAGAGGAAGTGAAAGACGTCAGCGCGAGGGCGGGGCATCTGGAGCAGCCAGCATTCGACCTCTCTAAACGCCCAGCCCCAAGCCGCGCTGGTTAATGCCTTAGAGCCGCTTGGATCGCAGCGATGTCGACCTTTGTCATTCCCATCATGGCGTCGAACGCGCGCTTGGCTGCTGCCCGATCAGGATTGGCTATCGCGCAGGTCAGGACGCGTGGCGTGATCTGCCACGACAGTCCCCACTTGTCCTTGCACCAACCGCATACATTTTCCTGGCCGCCGTTTCCGACAATCGCGTTCCACAAACGGTCGGTTTCGGCCTGGTCGTCGGTCGCCACCTGAAACGAGAAAGCCTCGTTGTGCTTGACCCCCGGCCCGCCGTTCAGCCCAAGACAAGGGATGCCCATCACCGTGAACTCCACCGTCAAGACGTCGCCCTGTTTGCCCGCTGGATAGTCGCCAGGCGCGCGAAGGACGGCTCCCACGGCGCTGTCCGGAAACGTCTCGGCGTAAAACGTCGCAGCGTCCAGCGCGGTGCCGTCGTACCAGAGACAAATCGTGTTCTTGCTGATCATCTTGGTTCTCCAGAGTTGGGACAGGTACGTGGATTCTAGCAGTGCAGGCAACCGCATATTCCTGATCTACGCTACAGGGCAGAACCGAGCGGCCTGTCTATGAGGTTGGGTTATGTCTGAGGACAATTATGGGCGCAGCAGGACAAGTATTTTCTTACGTAATCCTGGGTTATCGCGCACAACTCGCCCCCAGCGCACTCGGCTTTAACTTCACGGCAATGGTGTTTGCGACGCTTCGCGAGGGCGATCAGCGGGCGGTTGAAGCATTCGAGGTTGCGCTTCAGGAGATACCCCAAATAGTCGGCTTTCAACTGGCTTGATCGGTCGCAGAATGGTGCTAGGGCTTTTTGCGCTTCTGCAGTTAGCATTAGGCTTTATCTACGCAGTCACCGAGTGGGTCGAACTTTGATTGAACGACGCCAATTTAGCGGAGGCATGAAGGGGAAAAATCTCCGCTATCTGAATGAAAACCCTGATGAGCCTGCTCGAATGACCCGAGCAGGCTTTGTGCTGCTCGAGCATTTCTCGTTGCCTGCGTTCACCCAGGCACTGGACACCATTGTCACCGCGAATCTTCTACGACCCAGGTTGTTCTCTTCGCGAACGTTCGGCTTGAGCGATGGCGAGGTCATCAGCGATCTGGGTCTGGTCATTCGGCCGGATGCACGTCTGGATGCTTCAGCCATTCACGATCTGGATCTGCTGGTCATTTGTGGCGGCTACAGGACAGCGCTCAAGGCTAATGATGAGTTCATCAGCCTGTTGCGAACGGCGGCGGACCAGGGTGTCAGTCTGGCCGGGTTGTGGAATGGCGCATGGTTCCTGGGCAGCGCAGGTTTGCTCGATGGGTATCGTTGCGCCATTCACCCCGAACATCGCCCCGCACTCGCGGAAATCTCCAAGGCGACACAGGTCACCAGCGAGCCCTACGTCATTGATCGTGACCGCCTCACGGCTTCCAGCCCTTCGGGGGCATTCCATATGGCGCTGGACTGGATCAAGGGCCTGCACGATAAAGCCCTCGTCGAGGGGATCGAGGACATTCTGGCGTTCGAGGAGTCTCGTTACCGGCGCATCAAACCGGCTGAAAATATCTGTGTGAGCGCGCCCTTGCGCGAGGTGGTCAAGCTGATGGATGCCAACCTCGAAGAGCCTCTGGAGCTGGAGCAACTGGCGGTCTATGCCGGCCGTTCCCGGCGACAACTGGAGCGTTTATTCAAGGAACAACTCGGTACAACGCCGCAGCGGTATTACATGGAGCTGCGCATCACCGAAGCGCGGCGACTGCTGCAGCACACAGAACTGTCCCAGGTAGACGTGTTGGTGGCCTGTGGTTTCGTGTCGCCCAGTCATTTCAGCAAGTGCTATAGCTCGTACTTCGGGTACAGACCCTCCAAGGAAAAGCGGCTCGTCAAATAAACTCAGTCAAGGCGCTCCTACAGCCTTATCCGGCCTCGATCAAAGACAAGCAGGCAGTCTGATTCCGGCCTGAGCGTTTTGCCAGGTACAGTGCCGAGTCCGCCTGTGTCAGCAGGTGTTTATATTCGGCAGTCTCCGGTATGCAGGTATGAACCCCTAAACTGACGGTCACCCGTCTGGCGAGGTTGCCATCGTGTGTAATGGCAAGGTTCAGCACCGCGAGCCTGATGTCTTCGGCAATGGAGTAGGCACCTTTGGCATCTGTATCAGGTAGCAATAGTGCAAACTCTTCGCCACCGTACCGCGCGGCTAAATCGGATGGCCTGTGAATGCATTGCGCAATTGCCTGTGCAACGGAAGCGATGCAATGGTCGCCGGCAATGTGCCCGTATTGATCGTTGAAGCTTTTAAAATAATCAATGTCGAGCATTATCAAACTGATCGCAGATTGATGTCTTACCGCGCGAAGCCATTCCTGTTGCAAGCTGTTTTCGAGGTGGCGTCGGTTTGCAAGTCCGGTGAGAGCATCCTGCAATACCAGTTTTTCCAGGGCTGCCCGGGTCTGCTTCAAATGATTTTCTACCGAGACGCCGTAACGTATTTTCTTGATGAGCAAGAGACCGACGAGAAGGTTCACCAGCAGCACTGCGCCAATCATTAATGCCATCTTGATTGTTCCGGTTTTCCACTCGGCAAAAATGGCTTCCCGTGAATTGGCGGCAGCGACGACCAACGGATATTTTTGAAGCAGTCTGTAGCCGAAGAGTCGATCAACGCCATCGATAATCGATTTGATCATGACGGTATCAGCCGGAGACTTGGGTAAATAGATGGAAAATATTTCCCCTTTGGCTAGCGATGCACCGATAAATTCTTCAGCAAAAGGCCGCCTGGCGATTATCGTTCCGTCGGGAAGGGCCAGGAAAATGGCGCCTTTGCGGTCAATGGAGAACGTTGAGAAGAACTTATCAAAGTAGGCCATTTTGATCGTGGCCAGCGCGACACCCTTAAAATGGCCTTCGCTATCGTTGACTCGTCGGGAGAACGGAATAATCCATTCTCCGGTCGTGCGGCTGCGTATGGCCCGGCCGATGCGAGGCGACAGGGTTACGTTGTTTTTGTGAAAGATGAAGTAGTCACGATCGGCATTGTTGGGGGCTTCAGGTTTCGAGTCGAACGAAGTCAGGATCCAGTTGCCGTTTTCATCATAGTAAAAAAGGCCGTGCAACTGCTCGGTGGTAAAGACTCTGCGCTTAAGCAGTTTTTGCGTTTTGTCGAGCTGTTGGGCGCTTGGATTGTCTTTTATTCTGTCGATCAGTTCATCCAGGATCAGGTTGGCTTCATCAAACGTATCAGTCGCTTGTTGGGCTATCGACCACGTCAAATTGCCTGACACCCGTTTTGCTTGTGAGAGTTCATAGGCTTTACTTTGGGCGGCTTGAAGCCAGTAAATACTAAGTATCGAAAGGGTGACTAAAGCCATGAACACGACGGAGATCGCTGTTGCCGGCAGTCTTCTCGATTGCAATGGTGGCTGGCGGGTCTTGTCTTCGGAGCGGTTTTCCACAAAAACCCCTAGGATGAATTTCGACTACCTTATCTGCTGATCTCCATCGGTGCCAACAGTTCATGTCATTCTCGAACTTCGGGCAATTCAAGATCCCTATGGGCTTTCACGTTTTGTTCTAAACGGCTAGATCAGCGTTTTCAGGTCGATAACCTCGGCCATCGCCTTGTTGCCGGCATCGCCGGGATGTAAGTGATCCCCAGAGTCAATGGGCGGCAGTAAGCGACTTGGGTGTTCAGGGTCACGGGTCATAAGGTCGAAGTCGATCACGGCATCGAATGCGTGGCTGGTACGTATCCAGTCATTAACTGCCTGGCGCAGTTGTTCTTTCTCCGCGTTGTGATAATTCTTCACGGTCGTTCCATCCAGAGCGCCTTCGACCGGCATCAGGGTTGTTCCAATGATGCGAATATTGTTCTGGCGCGCTTGATCGATCAGTTGCCGATAGCCCGCAATCAACTGTTCCTTGGCTGGCAGGTGTTCGTTCGGCGCGAAGGAGGAGCCCGGCCAACTGATGTCATTGATGCCGAGCATCACAATCACCGTTTTTACCCCAGACTTGCCGAGTACGTCGCGCTCGAAACGCTTCAGCGCGCTGGCACCCATGCCATCTTCAAGTAGGCGAGCCCCGGATATCCCTGCGTTGAGCACCGCGAGCTTGCGCGTGGTCAAGCGTTGAGCGAGGAAGTCCGGCCAGCGTCGATTGCTGTCCAGGGTCGAGCCATTGCCATCGGTAATCGAGTCGCCGAGTACCACCAGGGCGCGGGTGTCGACCGGTGTATCCACCAAAATGTCGCTGAGAAACAGCCGCGCCTCCACCTGCTCGCTGCCTTCCAGTCGCTGAGCGTCGACGTGTTTGCCGGGGGCGATAAATGCGGTTTGTTTGCCATCCCAATGGAAGGTCGTCAACGGCGTGTGTTGCGGCAGATAAAGAGAGATCGCGAGCTCACTGAGTGCCGGCACCGCCAGTTCTATCGGGTCACTGATCCGCGTTTCACCCGCAGCGAGGGTGACCTGTTCCTGATCGCTGAACTTCAGGGGATGCCCGGAGCCTGCGTGAATGCGATCGACACCCTCAACTAAGGCGATACGCGCGGCACCGATGACCAGCGGTTGCTTGCCATATTCGTTGGAAACCACCACCCGTACCCGGCTGCCGCCGCTGCTGATGCGCACCTTCTGGTGAAGGGTGCTGTCGGTCAGCGCTTCAGGAGTTCGCGTGGGCAGCGGTAATTCGTTGCCCCAGGTGGGTTGAGGGCTGGCCATCCAGGTGGTGACCCAATTTTCCGCCGCCATGACAGGGCTTGCGGCAAGCAGGGCAGTCAGGGCGAGAGGCAGCGGGATTCTTGAGTGAAAGGCTTTCATTCAGGTGTCTCCTTGGGCGGTGATGGTTCATGAAGGCCAGATTGGTCTATTCAAAATGCGTGTGCTAGAAGGGTAAACCGCATACAGCCCATTCCTGAATCGAATACCCATGGACAGTCTTAAAGCAATGCACTGTTTCGTCCGCGCCGTTGAGCTTGGAAGCCTGTCGTCAGCCGCCCGTGAATTGGGCAGCACTCAGCCCACCGTCAGCAAATTGGTCGCCGCCCTGGAAAAACAATTGGGGGCCCGGTTGCTGATTCGAGGCACTTCCGGGCTGATACCTACTGAACCGGGAAAGCGTTTTTACGAGCGTGCCAAAGGCGTGCTGGAGGAGTACGGCGAGGCCGTTGCGGATGTGCGTGGCCTGACCGAACGGCCCGAGGGGTTACTGCGCGTCAACGTTCCGGTCAGCCTCGGCGTGTTGCGTTTGAATGCGTTGCTGTTGTCGTTCATGGCGCAGTACCCGGCCATTGAAGTGGAGCTGATCCTCAATGATCGTTTCGTCGACCTCACTGAAGAAAACGTCGACCTGGCCCTGCGCCTGGGGGGCAGCCTGCCACCGAATGCCGTCGCCCGGCGCATAGCGACTTCACCGCGCTACCTGGTGGCCGCGCCTGAATACCTGCGCAAACATTCCCCGTTGAAAACCCCGGCAGACTTGAGCGAACACAACTTCCTGCGTTTTGCATGGTTGACCGCGGGCGACCGTCTGGAGCTGACCGGCCCCCTTGGTGAACAGGTCAGCGTCACGACTCAGGGGCGTTATCGAACCAACAGCTCATTGGCCATTCGCGACGGTCTTCTGCAGGGCGCCGGGCTTTGCATCACGCCGGCCTGGCTGGTCAGCGACCTGCTTGAAAGCGGGCAGTTGGTACGTGTGCTGCCCGACTGGAGCGGCCCGTCGAACGACGCGTTTCTGATCTATCCCGAGCGCCGCTACCGCCCCTTGCGTACACGTTTATTCATGCAGTACCTGGCCGAGCGGGTGGCGCAGCTACCAGGCTTCATGCCTTAACCGGCAGCCGTCAATTGACGTTTATTTGGTTGTGCTATACAACTAAATAAACGTTTTGTTCGAGGTGCTTGCCGTGACCCATTCCCAATCAGACCTGATTGACCAAGTCCGTTCGGCGTCGCGTCTCATGGTGCGCGAGTTGGGGTTCATGCAAGCCACGCTGGCGGCGACGGACTATCCGCCCTCATCCGTGCATACGATCGTGGAGATCGGGAATCGGGAATCGCTGACGGCAGGGGAGCTTGTGGAGCTTCTCGGTCTGGAAAAATCCAGCGTGAGCCGGATGGTGCGCAAGCTCATTGAGGCCGGCGAGCTCGAAGAAATTGCGCATGAGGAGGATGCGCGCTCCAAGAAGCTGCGACTCACGGCACAGGGCCAGAAAACCCTGCGAGACATCGAGTCGTTCGCCAGGCAACAGGTGGGCGCTGCCATGACTTACCTGACGAACGAGCAACAGCAGGCAGTGAGTGAGGGAATCGCCAACTACTCCATGGCCCTGAAAGCCCATCGACTCGGTACAGCGCCGCCGCCCGCGCCGCAGCTGGACATCGCTCGGGGCTACCGACCCGGAATCATCGGCCGCATCGTGCGAATGCATGCTGACTACTACGTCAGGCATTCGAATTTCGGCCAGCCATTCGAAAGTCTGGTTGCATCAGACATGGCGGAGTTGATGGGGCGTTTGCACAACCCACGCAACGAAGTCTGGGTGGCTCTGGATGGCGAGCGAATTGTCGGCTCCATCGCGATAGACGGCGAAGGAGAGGGCGGCGAAGCGATTCTGCGCTGTTTCATTCTTGATGACTCGGCGCGAGGCAAGGGCGCGGGCAAACGCTTATTGGCCGAAGCGATAAAGTTCTGTGACGAGCACGGCTTTTGCGCGACGCGGCTTTGGACGTTCAAAGGTCTGGATGTGGCTCGTAAACTGTATGAAGACTTCGGTTTTAAATTGGACCAGGAGCAAGAGGGGCAGCAGTGGGGGGCAACGGTTATCGAGCAGTGTTTTGTGCGACCTGGCCCGGCCGCGCAAGCTTGAGCCAGTCTTTAGCCTGCCGCTAAATGGAGTTGGCGATACGCATCCACCAGTTGATCTTGCGTGAACGCGCGATTTCGCCCGCTGGGATTGGGCAGGACCCATACCGAGGCATCACCAAACGTCTTTGACTGAAGCCCCCACGTAATTTCCCGTTGACCGGATAACGCGCTATACGCAGCTTTGCCGAGAAACGCTACAAAACGTGGCGCATAGCGTGCGATCTTTTGTTCAAAATCCGCGGCGGCAGCGGTGAATTCATGCACTGACAGTTGGTCCGCTCGCGCCGTAGGCCGTTCAACCACGGCTGTTAATCCACACTGATATTGCAAGATCGTCCGGTCGTTTTCCGGGCGCACCTCTGTAGGCGTAAAGCCGGCGAGATGGAGTGTGCGCCAGAAGCGATTGCCTCGACCCGCAAAATGATGGCCCTGGGCGGCGGCACTCGCGCCCGGATTAATGCCACAAAAAATCACCGCAAGCTGTTCGGTGAGAATGTCTTCGAGTCCTTCACCCACCCTGCACCTCATACACCGCACATCACGTTGACCGCATTGCGCACAAGCTCCGTCAATTCCGCTCGGGATTTGCCCGCCCGTGCCCGTACCGAAATGCTATGCAGCAGGGATGACGCGAGTACGGCGAGGGCGGCTGGGTCGACATCGTCTTTCAACTCACCGGCGCTGACTGCCACACGCAGACGTGTTTCGAGGTCGGCATCGAGCCGGCTGAGCCGGTCCGAAAGAATCTCTCGTATTGCAGAATCCTCGACGGCTTCGGTCGTCGCCGTGCCAATCGCAAAGCAGCCACGCGGTTGCCCCTCGCCCGAGAAGTAGATCGACAACTGCCCCTCATAGAAGCGCATCAGCGCCTGCTTCAATGTCAGGTCATTGTCCGTAAGCGCCTCCTGCATGGCCGCGGAGGCAGACTCCCAATACTGCTCAAGCGCCTTGATGTAGAGCGCGTGCTTGTCACCGAATGCCGCATAAAGGCTGGGGCGATTCATGCCGGCTGCCGTGGCGATGCTGTCCAGGGAAGCGCCGGAATATCCGGTACTCCAAAAAACCCCAAGTGCCTGCTGCAGCGCTGTCTGCGGGTCATATGCGCGGGGGCGGCCTCGGCCTTTGCCCTCTGTAATCTTTTTTTGTGCCATATCGTACAAAATCCTTGAATGCGGATGGGTTGCTCTATATTCTTACATCATCGCACAAAATTAAGGAACCAGAAGTTCCTGAATTCAGGTTTGTTGTGGCGGAGCTCGAACTGGGTGTTGCAGCGACGAAACCGGTGCGGTGGAGCGATCCTCCCTGACCGTGCACGGGTTTGCTTTCTCACAGCAATTTTTGACATCAGGGCTGCAGGCGATTCTCGCAGGTGCTGGCCCGATTTCCCGGTTAAAGGTGTATTCGATCATGACTAAACAGTTCGACATCCCGGCTACGCAGACCTTCGAGCACGCAAGGCCCGACGCGCCGATCAAAAAACCGTTCAAGCAGAAATTGCGGCCATTGCTGATTGTGGGTTTGCCGGTGCTCTTCGCAGCGCTGGGTTACGCCCGCTATCAAGCAGGCGAGGCCTTCATTTCGACCGATAACGCTTATGCCCGAGTGGCGAAGGCGTCGATCAACGCGCGCATTTCCGGACAAGTCGTCGAAATCGCGGTCGAGGACAATCAACCGGTTCACAAAGGCCAGATGCTGTTTCGGATCGACCCGAAACCGTTCCAGATCGCGGTTGACCGTGCGCAAGCACAACTGAGCGTGGCGCGGCTGCGCATCGATGGGCTCAAAGCCAGTTACCGGCAGCAGCAGGCTGAACTGCAATCGGCCAAAGAGTCGGCCGATTTCGATCAGCGCGAGTTTGCCCGCAAGAAAGCGCTGGTGGCCACCGAGTTCGTCTCGCGGGCGATTTATGAGCGTGCTGACACCGACCTTAAAGTTGCCCGGCAACGCATCGCGTCGATCGAACAACAGATCGCCAGCACGGTTGTCGCGTTGAACGGTAATCCAGACATCGAAGCCGATAACCACCCGACGGTTCGTGAGGCCAAGGCGCAGTTGGACGAGGCCCAGCTCTACCTCTCGTACACGACGGTGTATGCGCCGGACGATGGCATCGTGGCCAAGGTCGACGATTTGCAGGTTGGCAACTACGTCAACAACGGTGCGCCGGCGTTTGCGTTGTTGTCGGATCGGCAGATTTGGGTCGAGGCCAACTTTCGCGAAACGCAGGTGACCCACATGCGTCCAGGCCAGGAAGCAACCATCAGTATCGATACCTATCCTGATCACGTTTTCAAAGCCCACGTAACCAGCATGAGCCCTGGTGCCGGATCGGACTTCGCCTTGCTGCCACCCGAAAATGCCACCGGCAACTGGGTCAAGGTTGTCCAGCGGGTACCGGTGCGCCTCGAACTCGATGAGGCCGACCCTGCGTTTCCGCTTTTCTCGGGCACCAGCGCCACGGTCAAGGTCGATACCGGGTATCACACGCCATGGTGGCATCCGCTCAAGGCGCTGTTGACCGCAGGTAACTTCTGATGAACGCCAACCTTGCCGGACCTCAAGGTGCGGGAACATTAAGGTTCGCCGCGCTGCTCGCCACTTACATGCAGTCGGCGAACCTGCCGTTGCCGAATGCGGTACTCAGGTTTATCCAGGGCAGCCTGTCGATGACTGATGACCAAGCAGGCTGGGTATTCACCTCGTACCTTGCAGCGAGCGCTATCACCATGCCGGTTGCGCAGTGGCTCGCCGGGCGTTATGGCTTGAAGCGGGTTTATCAAGCGGCGCTGGCCTTCTTCGTCCTTGGCTTGCTGCTCGCCACGGCTGCGACGACACCGCTGGAATTCGTCGGTGCGCGGATTATCCAAGGCCTGGCGAGTGGCGTGCTGGCGCCGCTGTCGATGGCGATTTCAATGGAGACGTTGCCACTGGAGAAGCGTGCGAAATTTGGCGCGACGTGGACGGCAATCGTGCTCTTGGGCATCGTCAGCGGCCCGAGCATCGGTGGTTGGGTCGGCGAGCATTTCGGCTGGCGCCCGATCTTCTACATCAGTCTTCCGCTGTCGGCATTCATCTTTCTGGTGATGGCGCTTTTGCTTGCCGAGAAGAAGGCAGAGCAACGTCCGTCGTTCGACTTCTTCGGCTTCGGCAGCTTCACGCTGGGGTTGATCAGCCTGCAAATGTTGCTCGACCGCGGTGAACGCCTGGACTGGTTTGCCTCGACCGAAATCTGGCTGGAGGCGGCGGGCTGCGCGTTGGGGCTCTACCTGTTCGCGGTGCATCTGTTGAGCAAGCAGGTGCATTTCCTCAACAAGCGTCTGTTCAAGGACCGCAACTTTGTACTGTCGACGATTATCTTTTTCGCCGTCGGTTTCGTGCTGTTGTCGACCATGGCACTGACGTCGCCGATGCTGGACGAGATTCTCGGCTACCCGCCTGATGCGACAGGTTCGCTGACGATACCGCGTGGTGTAGGGCTGGTAGGTGCGTTCCTGCTGATGGGCCGTGTTCCCGAGCGTTTCGACCGTCGGTTGTTCGTGGCGATTGGCGTGGCCATGGTGATTTACGCCAACTGGTTGATGCTCGGTTATTCGCCGTTGATGGACTGGTCGCCGGTGGCGATCGCCGGGGCAATCCAGGGGATTGGCATCGGCATCTTGATGCCGTCGCTCACCAAGATCGCGTTCAGCACGCTCGACCCCAAGTTACGCCCGGAAGGCACCGGTTTTTTCAATCTGTCGCGTGTTTACGGGAGCACCCTCGGCGTTGCGATCGTGCAGATTGTCTTCTTCAACAATACGCAAGCGATGCACCTGGCACTGGTCAGCCATCTGACGCCTTATCGCGGCGTTGCGCATGCCGCGCCGATGTCCCTGCAAGCACTGGCGGGGCTTAATGAAATGATCACCGGCCAGGCGGCTTTTATCGCGGTGATCGACCAGTTCAAGCTGTTGATGGTGGTGATGCTGGTGGTCAGTCCACTGGTTGTCTTTCTTCGCAAGCCCGTTCCGACCAACTAGTTTTTGTGGAGTTCGCCCAATGAAATCCAATGCACGTTTCATCAACAGACAGACGTTCAAAACCACGTTCGGTGCGGTGTCGGTACTTGTGTTTCTGACGGCCTGCACCGTCGGCCCCGACTATCAAATGCAGCCGCCGAGCCTGTCGCAGCACTACGACCAACAGGCCGAGCAGCGTCTCGGCCAGAGCGGCAACCAGCCTGGCGAGCAACACATCAATCTTGGCCAAAAGGTCAGCGGTGACTGGTGGAGGGCCTTCCATTCGCAAAAGCTCGACAAGGTTGTACGTCGCGCCATCGAGGGCAATCTTGAACTCGTGGCGGCGGATGCCACGATCCGGCAAGCAGCCTCCTCGGTTGCGGCGGCGGAGGGTGCACTTTATCCGCAGGTCGACTTTGGTGCTCAGGCGGGTCGCCAGCGGGTACACAACGCGAAAGCGCCTTCGATTTCCAATTTCTACGCGATCGGGCCGCGGGTCGGTTTCGACCTTGATGCGTTTGGCGGTAACAAGCGGCGGGTCGAGCAGCAGCAAGCGTTTGCCGATTTTCAGAAGCACCGATACGAAGCGGCGTACCTGACCCTGACGGGGAATGTCGCCAGCCAGGCGTTGTTGGTGGCGTCTGCCAACGCGCAGATGGCAGCCGTCGAAAAGTTGCTCGCCAATGACGCCAAGAACCTCGACCTGGTGCGCAGGGCACACGCCAGTGGCGTCACCACGCAGATTGACGTTTCGCTGGCCGAGACCCGGCTGGCTCAGGACCGCACACTGTTACCGCCCCTCGCTCAGCAACGTGATGCCGCGCGTCATGCGCTGTCGATTCTCACCGGCAAAGGCCCCGGCGACTGGATCGCGCCGGACTTCGATTTTGCCGAGTTCGTATTGCCGGCCAACGTGCCAGTGAGTGTGCCTTCGGAAATGGCTCACGGTCGACCGGACGTACTGCAAGCAGAGGCCGAACTGCACATGGCCAGCGCCGCAGTCGGGGTCGCGACCGCGAACCTCTATCCCCATGTAACGCTGTCCGCGTCGCTGGTACAGGCGGCTTCCGGCAATGGCGGTGCGGCGCTCTGGGGCTTCGCAGCGGGGCTGGCGGGGCCGATCTTCGATGGCGGAACGCTCAAGGCTGAACGTCAGGCTGCCGTCGACGGCTACAAGGCGACACTCGCCGGCTATCAGCAGACCGTCATTCAGTCGTTCGGCCAGGTCGCGGACTCGTTGCAGGCGATCAACCATGACGCCGAGCAAAATCTGGCGCAGGAAGACGCGTTGCGCGCTGCTGAAACCAGTTCTCGGTTGAACCAGCAAGCCTATGCGCAAGGCGAGAACAGCATTCTCCAGGTGCTGGAAGCGGAACGTGCCTATGAGCAAGCGTTGTTGGGGCAAATCCGGGTGAAGACTGCGCAGTATCTCGACACGGTGCAGCTGTATGTAGCACTCGGTGGGAATTCGGTGGGCGCGTTTGAGCAACGGGTTGCCAGTCGCGAAGCACAGAACCCTTCGTATCAATAACGGCTACGGCCCCGAGCATTGGAATCAAGAAATGTCTTACGAACCTTTTTACGATGCGCTTCGCGATACCCGATTTGCGCTGAACCACGGCTCTGGTGAAATACCGGCCGTTGGGTTTGGCACGCTGTTCAGCGACCTCAGCGTCACCACACAAGCGGTCAAAGACGCGCTTGAAGCGGGCTTTCGTCATTTCGATTGTGCGGAGCGCTATCGCAATGAGGAGCGTGTCGGCGTTGCGTTACAAGAAGTGCTGGAGGCGGGCAAGATCGGCCGGGAGGACGTGTTCATTACCACCAAACTGTGGAACACCAACCATCGTCCCGAGCGAGTCAAACCTGCTTTTGAGGCCAGTTGCCGGCGCCTTCAAGTGGACTCTATCGACTGCTACCTGATCCATACGCCGTTTGCTTTTCAACCTGGCGAGAATCAGGACCCGAGAGACGAACAGGGTCGAGTTATCTATGACTCCGACGTGACACTGATCGAGACCTGGAGAGCACTTGAACACTTGGTGGATGAAGGCCGCTGCAAGTCCATCGGCTTGTCGGATATCACGTTGGAAGCGTTAAAAGAGATTGTGGCAGTGGCCCGGATCAAACCTGCCGTGGTGCAGGTCGAGTCCCACCCTTATCTGCCGGAATGGGAACTGCTTGAGTTCTGCAAACAGCATGGAATCATCCTCCTTGCGTTCGCGCCACTGGGGCATGGCATGGAGCCGAAAGTGTTGGAAGATCCGGTGATGACAGGGATCGCCAAGCGCTTGCAGAAAACCCCGGCTCAAGTGGCATTGGCCTGGTCTGTACAACGGGGCGTTGCTTTTCTGACCACGTCCGCTACACCAAGCCATATCAAGGAAAACTTCGATATTCCCACCCTGCCGCATAGGGCGATGCTTGAGATCAAGGAAGATATTACGACCAGGGTACGATTCAACTCGGTAGTGGAAACCGGTGTGCCTGGATTTATTCCACGGAAGAAGTGACACATAACGAGAAGGGCGGTCTTCTGTAAGGCCGCCCCTGTTATCCATGCCCTTGAGGTGAAAACGATGGACGTTTTCCAAACCATGCGTTTTTTCATTACGGTTGCCCAGAGCGGCAGTTTTACCGCGGCAGCCGAGCTATTGGACACCACGACAACCAACGTCTCCAAAGCCGTTTCCAGTCTGGAGGCCAGGCTTCAAACCCGTCTGATTAACCGCACCACCCGACGCCTGGCGTTGACCGAAGCCGGGGCGCGCTATCTGCAACGATGCGAGAGGATTCTGGAGGAGGTACGTGAAGCCGATGAGGAAGCAGGGACCGCTCACGTCATGCCCGTTGGCAGGCTCAAGATTCACGCGATGGGAGCCATCGGTAATCATTACGTGATCGATGCCATTGCCAGGTATAGAGAGACTTATCCCTCGGTCACGTTTGATTTGACACTGACCAATCGGCTACCTGACTTGCTCGAAGAGGGGTATGACATATCGATTGTTTTAGCGCGCGATCTTCCCGATTCAGGCTTTGTCGCTCAGCGACTCGGCACCACTTACAGTATTCTCTGCGCCTCGCCAGCGTACCTGAAGAAACGCGGGATCCCCGATTCTCCGGGAGCTCTTTGCTCACATGATTGTTTGAGGATTGTTAATACGGTCATGCCGGTTGAAAACTGGGCATTCGAGGGGCCCGAAGGCGTGGAGACCGTCAACATTCCATTGTCTCCCTTTCACGTCAATACCGCCGATGCCATGACCGTGGCCATAAAGAATGGGATGGGTATCGGTATTCAGCCTATTGTCTCTGCTGTCGACGGACTCAGGGCCGGCACGTTAGTGCGCGTACTGCCGGAGTATCATTTTGAAGAGTTTAATTTATTTGCAATTTACCCATCACGAAAGTTCGTGGATGCAAAAATAAAGACATGGGTAGAGTTTCTTAAAGATTACATTCCAGGCTTATTGGCATCCGATGAAAAAATAGTGGGCTCACCCCAAAAAAATAACAAAGTTCGCTAGTGCTGCAGGCATGGAGTGTCGACCCTCCATCGCCCGCACAGTACTCAACCGTTTGAACATCCAGTGCCCATGACTTGATATTGCATGACATGCTGTTGGTCGTGAGAGTCTTCGTACGTCATTTGCACTGAGACCGGTTTGCACTCGTCTGGAATCGCGGTGAGGTTAATGACTTTCTTAATGTCGAGCTTCGTTTCGTACGTGTAGGTTTCAACAGGTGTTTTGCTGGTCGCGTTAGTGGAATGACCGTCGTCTGCAAAGGCGTGTGCGCCCAGGCTGGCAAGAGCAAGAACAACCGCAATTTTTAAAGTTTTCATTATCTTCACCGTATCGTCCAAGGTTTACTCTGGGGCCGAGATGATCGTAAAACTCATCTCGGATTTTCGAGTGGCTACCTCGTGAGCTAATGGACACTGACGCTATTGGCTCACTGGGTAGAGACGATGTTAGGTGTCTGAACTTCTTTCAAATAGCGGCCGACTGGACAAACACTGTTGCCGGATTTCGCATGAATGGCCCAAAGATCGCAGGCTCCTGCAGGGCATGGGTACGGGTGTACTCAACCTCTGCAGGAACCTGCGATCTTCCTATTTTTGGCTACCCGACAATGGCGGGGTGCGAGGCGGGATCAAGCGTTTCGTCCCCGTCGACTCGAACGCCGAAGCCAGGCGAAGCAGCGTCGAATCGTCGTAGGCACGACCAGCAAATGTCAGCCCCACAGGCATGCCGATGTCCGGCATGACGCCCATCGGCACCGTGACCGTTGGAACGCCCAAATGGCGGATGGCGAGATTGCCATTGGCAACCCATACCCCGTTACTCCACGCGATATCCGCAGACGTCGGATCGACATCGGCATTCGCCGGCCCAACGTCGGCCACCGTCGGGAAAATCACCGCGTCGAGTCCCAGCCGATCCATCCATTCCTCCAGATCGATTCGACGGGTCTGTTCCAGCCCGCGCAGTCCATCCGGCAGCGTGTCGATCTGGTTCCACGGCGTGATGCCGCGTTCGGCCATCCGCACATACTCGTCCATGCCCGCGGCAAGATCGCCCTCGCGGTTGGGCAGCGTCCCCGGGTCGTGCGGGAAAATCAGCGGCCCGTTCACGTCGACCAGACGATGCAGTTTTGGATCACCGTTGGCCTGGAGAAAATCATCGAACGCCCAAGCCGTCAGGTCCCACAACTCATGGTGCTGGAACTCTTTGGACACCAGGCCCCGGTTAAACACCGTCGGTGCGCCAGGACGATCGCCCTCGCAATTGGAAACCAGCGGGAAATCGACCTCGAGCACTTCAGCGCCGGCCGCTTCGAGTGCCTTGCGCGCCTGCTCCCAGAGCCCGATCACGGAGGGGCGGGTGTTGATGCGCTGGCCCGTCGGCCCACCGATGCCAGGCGCATCGCTGGTGCCCGCATCGGGATCGGCGTTGATGTACATGCGAGGCACGCCAAAGCGCTTGCCGGCGAGCGCATCGCTTTTCGCGGCCAGCGACCCATAGGACGTGGGGCGCACCGAGGCAACGCTTGGAATCGGCACCCAGGGTTGCATCCGCCACAGATCGCCCCGTGTGTCGGGATCATTGGCCACCACCACATCGAGCACCTCGAGCAGGTCCGCCATTGTCCGGGCATACGGCACGACCACGTCCATCGTCGGCGTCAACGGCCAGTTGCCGCGCACCGAGATCACTCCGCGCGAAGGCGTATAAGCACACAAACCATTGTTCGAGGCAGGGCCACGTCCGCTCGACCAGGTTTCTTCCGCGAGACCAAATGCCGAGAAACTGGCGGCGGTTGCCGTGCCGGCGCCATTCGATGAGCCAGAGGCGAAAGGGGCCGTAAGGTAGTCGGCGTTGTACGGGCTCTCCGCACGGCCATACACCCCGCGCTGCATGCCGCCGTTGGCCATCGGCGGCATATTGGTCTTGCCCAGGCAGATCGCCCCGGCAGCACGAAGCCGTTCGATGGTGAACGCATCGCGATAAGCAATCAGATTGGCAAAGGCGGGACTTCCAGACGCGGCGGTCAGGCCCTTCACCAAGTAACTGTCCTTGGCCGTGTAGGGGATGCCATCGAGCGGCCCCAGCGTCTCGCCCCTGGCCCGACGGGCATCGGAGGCCTGCGCTTCCTTGAGCGCATCGGGGTTGCGAACCACCACTGCGTTCAGGGCGGTAGGCGTGTCGGCGCCGTCGTAGGCGTCGATCCGGGCGAGATAGGCCTGCACAAGCTCAACCGCCGTGGTCTGGCCGGATTCGAGCGCAGCCCGCAACTCGGCAATGGAAACCTCGGTGACCTCGATCATGCTGTTACCGCCTGCTGCTGGCGGGTAGCGTGGTGAAGGTTGCTGTTACGCCGGGTTTTCGGCTCAGGGACATCACTTATTTCACAATGGGCTTTCATTTCGGTTCTCATTGCACTGCATTACGCGACAGTATCGGAGAACTCATTGCCCTCTGTCATTCGCCTGTGCCCTGAACCTGATGAGGGGCGTGTATTTTCCTAATTGCCATCCGCCACCTTGCGTTCGATCTCGGCTATTTTCCGACTGCGCTCTTCAGCTTCCTGCTTCTGGGTTTTAGTCGTGGCCTGATCTTCACCGTCGAGGTCACTGTCGCTGTCCTCAAGCTCTCTTTCGACCACATCGACGGGTTTATCAGATGTAGCGGTGGGCGGGGTGTTCGAGGTTGGTTCTGATTCGACGTCGTTAACACTGTCATCGTTGTTCATTTCGCTTACCTCCGTTGGCCTACACATTGGATTCAGCGATAGGGTCTGAGTTCGAGATTTTTCCGGCATGCCGGAATAATGGATGCCGGAAACTTGATCGCTATTCTCGCGATTGACCGTAGAGAGAGCCCGGGCTTCAGGTTAACTGGGAGCCAAATCGCCGTACCAGTACGCCGCCGTGACACCACCATCCATCAGAAAATCGCTGCCGGTAATGAATGTGCCCTCAGGTCCCATCAGCAGCGCGCCCAAGGCGCCCACCTCATCCGGCGTGCCGCCGCGTCCTGCCGCGCTCAGTTCGATCATGCGCCGGTAACCCTCACCGCGTGGGCCGCTCAATTCGTCCCGCGCCAGCGGTGTAAAGATGATGCCGGGGCTGATCGTATTGACCCGCGCGCCGCGTTTGCCCCAACGCACTGCTTCAGCCATGACTCGCAACGAGTTGCCACGCTTGGATATCTGGTAAGCGTTCAACGGATCGGTGACTTGATCGGCTTGCAGCATCGGGAGCGCGAGCAAATCGTCCGCTGGGGTTGTCGCCAGCGCTTTGTTTTGTTCGGCGCTCAATGCGGGCAAGCGATGGCCGGATTGTGATGCGATCACGATCGCGGAACCGCCTTCGGCGATGACATTGCCGAACGCCTCAAGCACGACTGCCGTGCCATATAAATCAACCCGCAAAATGGTTGCAGCCGGCGCTTGAGAGGGTGAAACCCCCGCAGCGTGGATGACACCGGTGATGTCGCCAATGGCCGTCGCGGTCTGCACCAGCGCCTGGACTGATTCACGAGAAGAGACGTCTACGATGGCCGTGGTGACCTCGAATCCTGCCTCAAACAAGACCTTTGCCGCTGCATCGGCGTTCTCCTGTTTCAGATCCGCCAGCACAACATGCTTGCCGGGACTGACTCGGCGGGCAATGGCCTGGCCGATTGAGCCGGCGCCAATAACGACAATCACTTTCGTAAGATTTTTCATGGGTATCTCTCTCGTCAGGCTCCAATTGACTGACCCGACTGGGCGTCGGATCAGACCTCCTGCGGTGCATGGGATCAACGATCGACCCGTTGTTGCAGGTGCGCGGGGTAACGGTCGCCGATAATCTGAATACGCTCTAACGCCGATTCGATGGCGGCAAGATCCTGTGGGGTCAGCTCGATGGACGCAGCGCCGTTGTTTTCCTCAAGACGGTGCAGTTTGGTTGTACCCGGAATCGGTACGATCCAGGGTTTGCGTGCCAGCAGCCAGGCAAGGGCGATCTGACCCCGAGTCGCGTTCTTGCTGTGGGCGATGTGGCCGAGCACCTCGACCAGTTGTGCGTTGGCGCGGCGGTTTTCTTCGCTGAAGCGCGGCACGATGTTGCGAAAATCGTCTGGCGCGAAAGTTGTTCCGGCATCGATGGCACCGGTCAGGAATCCCTTGCCCAGCGGGCTGAAGGGCACAAAACCAATGCCGAGTTCCTCAAGCGTCGGCAGGATCTCTTTTTCGGGCTCACGCCACCACAGCGAGTATTCGCTCTGCAGGGCGGCGACGGGTTGTACGGCGTGGGCCCGACGAATCGACTGCACGCCGGCTTCGGAAAGGCCGAAGTGCTTGACCTTGCCTTCGGCGATCAGCTGTTTGACTGTACCGGCGACGTCTTCGATCGGCACGTTGGGATCGACGCGATGTTGGTAGAACAGATCGATGCGGTCAGTCTTCAGGCGCTTGAGCGAGGCCTCGGCCACCGCACGGATATTTTCTGGACGGCTGTCGATACCTTGCGCCACGTCGCCGTTCTTGAAGCCAAATTTGGTGGCAATCACAATCTGATCACGAAATGGCGCCAATGCTTCGCCCAACAGCGCTTCGTTGGTGAATGGGCCGTACGCTTCGGCGGTATCGAAGAGTGTCACGCCGTGCTCGAACGCGCTGCGGATCAGTTGAATGGCGGCTGTATTGTCCATCGCAGGGCCGTAGCCGTAGCTGATGCCCATGCAGCCCAAACCGATGGTTGAAACTTCAAGGCCGCTGTTGCCCAAAAAACGCTTTTGCATTTTTTCGTCTCCTCTCGTAGGGTTCCATCACCTTATATTGCTGTTGAAAGCTCAACAATATAGCCTTGGCTGCATAGGTTGGTGAGGTAAATTCATAAATGATGCGCGCAGATCTGCCGGGGCTTACAGCCTTCATCGCCATTGCTGAACAGCGCAGTTTCAGTGGCGCGGCTCGCGTGTTGGGTGTGTCTTCTTCCGCGCTCAGTCACTCCATGCGTAACCTGGAGGCGCGGTTGGAGATGCGCCTGTTCAACCGTACTACACGCTCGGTTTCATTGACTGAGGCGGGGCAGCAATTGCTCGACGGTGTACGGCCGCTCATGAATGATTTGGCGAATGTGGTCAACGAAGTCACCTCCACCCGGATCACACCTTCAGGTTCCATCCGCATCAGCGCCTCGGAGTCATCCATGCGGCCGCTGATTCGCCATGTCGTTCCTGACTTCGTCGTCCGCTATCCGCATATCCACATCGAGTTCGTGGTCGACGGCAAGCTGCAAGATATTGTTGGCGATGGTTTCGACGCAGGCATCCGGCTGTTTGATGACGTGCCACGCGACATGATTGCCATACGTTTCGGGCCGGATTTACGTTTCGCGGCCGTTGCTTCACCCAGCTATCTTGAACGCCATCCTGCTCCCCAGGTGCCGCAAGACTTGAAAGCGCATCGATGCATACGCTTTCGCTTTACCAGTGGCGGACTGTTTCGCTGGGATTTCAAACACGAAGCGCAAAGCGCCAGCCTTGATGTTGAAGGGCAAATCACCCTGGACAACATCAACCTCATGATTGAAGCCGCGCTGGCGGGTGTTGGTGTCGCGTGGGTGCCCGAAACACAGGTTGCCGATCATCTGCGGGACGGACGGTTGATCCACTTGCTAGCGCAATGGAGCCCGAATTATTCGGGGCTTTGTCTATATTACCCAGCCAACCGTCATCCACCGATTGCCCTGCGGCTTTTCGCCCAGGCAGTCCGCGATTGGGCGAGCCGACCTGAATCGTAAGCGGCGGGCGGGACTAACGCTGGCGCCGGTAGTCGCTGGGGGAGAAGCCGGTGTCTTTGCGAAAGATACGGGAGAAGTGACTCGGGTTGGAGTATCCGACTTCATTCGCGATCGTCACGACGGTCATCTCCGTTTCGCGTAGCAGACGTCGGGCCGCATTGATCCGCAGCTTGATCTGATACTGCGACGGCGGAATACCCACCGCGCGTTTGAACAGGCGATTGAAGTGGTACTCGCTCATACCCGCCTGTTCGGCCAGCAGCGCCAGGCTGAACTCTTGCGCCATATGTTCGGCCATCCAGGCGGTGATCCGGCGCAGCTTGAAGGCCGGTAGCGATGACGCCTCCTTGCTCGAGCTATTATCGAGTTCTACATAGTTGCGTGCGAGATGGATGCATAAGGCCTGGGCGACACCGCGCGTGAACAGTTTACTGGCCTTGGGGCGGTCGGCTTCTTCGCGCAGGCATTGCAGCAAACTGACCAGCTGTGGGTCTTCGAACCCCGAGATATCCCGAAGTGTGGCATGGGCCGCATTAGCGCCGTAAACGTCTTGCAATGCCTCCTCGAACAGGGCCAGGCCCAGCAGGACCATGACCACCTCGAACGGTTCGGCGCTCAACCGTTTCCAGCGAAATTCATAAGGCGCACCGGCGGCGGTCACAAACAGCGACCCTCGTTTTATCCGGCTGGTCATCCACGGGCCGTCTTGCTCGCGCTCCTGCGTTTCGGCCTCTCCCGAGGTCACCCAGACGATAAAGGGCTCGGCCACAGCCGGCATGTTGAAGGCCTCTGAGGTTGAGGTCAGCGAGAACACCGAAAGACGTACGTCTCGCCAGGCCGGGCCGCTGGTGGTGCTGATTCTCTGGCCGGCGGGGTAGGCATCGAGGCTCTCTGCCGAGGTCATCTGCGGGACGGACGTGAGGCTCATGACGCTCTCCGATACGACAACAGGGCATGCGCGCCGCCCAGTCCTGAATATAAAAGCAAAATCACAACAGGTCGGGCAAAAGCGCGGCGGAGCGCCACCCTTGATGGGCACAAACTGGCGACATCCAATCTTACCGTTAACGCAAAAGGTGAAGAAATGAAGACTCGCAAATTAGGCAACAGCGGCCTTGAAGTGTCTGCCCTGGGCATGGGCGTGATGAATCTGAGCTTCGGCACCGGAAAAGCCGTTGAGCAAAGCCAAGGCGTCAAGGTTATCCGCGGTGCTGTGGAGCGGGGTATCAACTTCTTCGACACGGCGCAGGCATACGGCCCCTATACAAACGAAATGTTGCTGGGTGAAGCCCTCGTTCCGTTCCGTGATCAAGTCATTATCGCGACCAAGTTCGGCTTCAAGCTGGAGAACGGCGGCATTGTCGGCGCCGACAGCCGGCCAGAGACCATTCGAGCGGTGGCTGAAGCTTCGCTGAAAAGCTTGAAGACGGATTACATCGACCTTTTCTATCAGCACCGCGTTGACCCTAATGTGCCCATCGAGGACGTGGCGGGAACGTTGAAAGACCTGATCGACGAGGGGAAAGTGTTGCACTACGGCTTGTCCGAAGCTGGCGCCACGACCATCCGCAGAGCGCATGCCGTGCATCCGGTTACGGCGGTGCAGAACCAGTACTCCATCTGGACACGGGAGCCGGAAGCAGAGGTGATCCCGGTGTGCGAAGAACTCGGCATTGGTTTTGTGCCTTGGGGCCCGCTGGGGACAGGATTCTTGACCGGCACCATCGACGCCAATACGAAATTTGACAGCGCCACCGACCTGCGAGCGAACTTCCCGCGTTTCACTCAGGCAGCGATGCAGGCGAACATGCCGGTGGTGGACATGCTCCGCGCAATGGCCGCGAAAAAGAACGCAACCCCGGTTCAAATTGCGCTGGCCTGGCTGCTGGCCCAGAAACCGTGGATTGTGCCCATCCCGGGCATGGACAAAATCGAATACCTCGACGACAACATCAAATCGATCGAGCTTGAGTTGACCGCAACGGACCTGCGCGAGATCGATGAACAGTTGTCGGCCATCAACATCCAGGGTGGACGACTGGACGAAGGTCTGCTGTCGATGTCCGAGGACTGAACCGGCGAGCGGGTCTCGGCAGAAATACGACTTCTACCGAGCCATGTCAGGAGGGCAATGTAGAGTCAAACGATTGGTCATGATCGATGGCATAATCGCCGAAGGTTCATAACCAGGGCGTATAAATGACCGCTGAAAGCTACGACCAACTCGCGATCTTCGCGGCCGTGGCACAGGAGCGCAGCTTCACCCGCGCCGCCGCCAGGCTCGGCATGTCGCAGCCCGCGTTGAGCCGGGCGATGCGTCAGTTGGAGGAACGACTGGGCGTCAGGTTGCTTGCGCGCACCACTCGAAGCGTTTCCCCCACGCAAGCGGGCGAACATCTGTTGCAGGTGATCGCTCCCAGGTTCGAAGAAATCAACAGCGAGTTGGCATTGCTCAGCGAATTCCGCGACAAGCCGGCAGGCAAACTGCGCATCACGGCCGGCGAGCATTCCGCGATCACGATCCTGCAACCGGTGCTCGCAAAGCTGCTGCCCGACAACCCCGATCTCAGCATCGAGATCATCGTGGACTATGGTCTGACCGACATCGTGGCGGAAGGCTTCGATGCCGGTGTCCGGCTGGGTGAACAGGTCGCCAAGGACATGATCGCGGTGCGCATCGGCCCCGACATGCGGATGGCGGTTGTCGGTTCTCCAGAATATTTCTCCCGGCACCCGAGGCCAAAAGTCCCGAGCGATCTGATGCAGCACAACTGCATCAACCTGCGCATGCCGACATACGGCGGCATCTTCTCCTGGGAGTTCGAGAAGAAGGGGCAAAAACTTAAAGTGCGCGTCGAGGGCCAACTGGTGTTCAACAACATCGCCATGCGTCTGGAGGCTGCCCTCAAGGGGCTGGGGCTGGCCTACATGCCGGAAGACCTGGTGCAGACACATGTCGCGCAGGGGCGGTTGATTCGCGTGCTGGCGGACTGGTGCGAACCGTTTTCGGGATACCACCTCTACTATCCAAGCCGCCGCCAGAGCTCTCCCGCCTTTGCGTTGTTGCGCGATGCGCTGCGTTACGCGGGTTGATTCCTGATACATGGCAAATGTGCAGGAGTCGTACCCGGTTACGGGGGAGTGCGTCCAGGTAGATGTTTATCCAACGCCTCGCGGGCGCGCTGGGCGGCATCGGCATCGCCGTGGTCGGCCAGCACCTGGATCAGTTGACGCAATTGCGCAGCGCTCAGGCCGACCCTCATGCTGGCGGCCATGTGCGAGCGCAGTTGCGGCTCCACGCCGGGCGTGGCGGCCAGCGCTCCGACCGTGGCCAGCTCGCGACTTTGCCAGTCCAGGTTGTCGCGCTCGAAGATGTCACCGAACAAATGCGCCTGCAGGTACTGATTGATAACGGGGGCGAAGTCGAACAGCGGGCCCTGGACGGGCGCGCCCGCAATGCGCGTCTGGTTAGCCTTGCCCACTGCCAGCAATTCGTCGCCGGTGGGAATGACGCCAGCGGGCTCGCGCCCCGGGGCGTCCTGGAGGCCGCGTTGTTTGCGTTCCTCCAGCACCTTCATCAGCTCGCCGAGTGCGTTGAGACTGCGCGGAAAGCCGACGTAGGCATAGAGTTGCACCAGGATTTCCTTCGCCTCGCTGACGGTCAGGCCCGCGTCCAGCCCTTGGTTCAAGGAGGTATTGAGCCCGGGCATGTTGCTCGTGGCCATGAACGCCGCAATCAACGGGATCGCCTGCTGTTTGGCGGACAACGTCTGGGAAGCGGGTTGTGCGGGGGACATGGCTTGTAACTCCAAAGGGTTCTGGTTAGCGTGGCTCGGCGTGCTCGCCAGCCCCAGGCTCAGCGCGAATGCCGCTACCAGCACGCCGGGCTTGTGATACCTAGCGGGCGTTGTATTGGTCATCGGTGACTTTCTCCAGCCATTGCACGCTCTTGCCATCCACCGCGCCAGTCACGGCCAAGTGCGTCATTGCAGTGGTCGGTGCGGCACCGTGCCAATGCTTGACGCCCGGTGGGCATACGATCACGTCTCCCGGATGGATTTCCTGCACGGGCTTGCCCCATTCCTGCGTCAGCCCCACACCGGAAACCACCACCAATCGCTGTCCTGCAGGATGGGTATGCCAGGCCGAGCGCGCGCCCGGTTCGAAGGTGACATAGGCGCCGGATGCATTGATTTCGCCGCTGGCGGGAAACAAGGGATCGACGCGCACTCGCCCGGAGAAATAATCCGCCGGTCCCGTTGCCGAAGCCTGGGTGCCGGTGCGGCTGATCTGCTGGGCGGCCAAGGATTCAGCGGCATTGTCAGGTTGGCCGGCTGCGCCGGCGAAGGGCGTCGCGGCGCATACCGCGATTCCCAAAAGGGTTTTGTTCATGATGACGGGTCCTTGCTCAGCTCAGAGCGTTCTCGCGTAAAACGCAGTCAACTTGCCCATTGCGGCGTCCACATACGCGGGTACCCAATAGGTTTCGATATGGGTTGCGCCATCGATCTTGAACAGTTCCTTGTCCTTGGTGCCGGTGGCCTTGGTGAATGCATCCTCGGTCATGTACAGGCTGTCGGCCTTGCTGCCCGCGATCATCAGCAACGGCTGCCGGATCAGTTCGATCTGGTCAGTGGCGTCGAAACGCATCAAGTCCAGCAAGCTGCTCATGGTGTACTTGAAGGTCGAGTTGGGATGCGCATGCGTCTTCCAGTAATACTCGTAACCCTGGCGATACAGATCGAACGGCAATTTGGCGATCTGCTCATCCGTCAGGTTGGCATCCCCGGCATAGAGAATTTCCCCGCCGGCCGCTTCCTGAGCTCGGGCAGCGGAAGCCTGCTCCAGGCGTTGCTGGACAGTGTCCAGTTGCGAATCGTTGTAGCCATTGCGACGAACCCGCCCGGAGTTGAACATGCTCACCGTCGCAATCGATTTGAATCGCTTGTCGGTTTTCGCCGCAGCCAGCGAGTAGCCGCCACCGCCGCAGATGCCGAGCAAGCCCAGATGCGCACTGTCGACGCCTGGATAGCGGGCGATGAAGTCCGCCATGCCATGGATGTCCTCGATGCGGTAGGCGGGTTTGTCGACGTTGCGTGGCTGACCGCCACTGGCCCCCTGATAAGCGGCATCCGCGGCGATCGTGATGTAGCCCTGTTCCGCCAATCGTTGGGCATACAGACCGGCGACCTGTTCCTTCACCCCGCCATTGGGATGCGCCACGACGACGGCGTGGTATTTCTTCCCCGAGTCATAGTTCGCGGGGGTGTAAACGTTGGCGGCAATGTCCAGGCCGTTGAGCTTGTATGTGACGGCACGGATGTTGACCTTTCCCGGTTCGTTCTTGGTAATCGCGCCGCCGTAGGTCAACGTGAAGGGATTCTGCTTGTAGTCCGCCGCCTCAACGTCGGCTGCCGAAATCCCGACCATGGCGGCGAGGAGGGTGGCCTTTATCGTTGTTCGCATCGTATGAGTACTCCTGCTACTTCCTGTTTCTGAAAGACATGGCAGCCATCGCCATGCTCGTCGTCAATCCAGCGCTTTCTCTGCAAGGAACTTCGAAACCAGATCCGCGATCTCGACGTTGTTGATGTCCGAGAACGGGAAGTGGGTATTGCCCTTGACCCCGATCTCCGGCAAATGGATGAGCGTTACGTCACCGCCATGGCGGTTCACCGTATCGCGCCACAGGCGCGCCATCTCAAGTCGGGCGCGCCAGCTGTCTTGTGCCGGTAAACGAACCGGTTTGGCGGGGATGTTGTCGCCATAGAAAATGACGATGGGGATGCGGGTCAGCGCTTCGAACTGCGCCGTCGAGACGACATGGGCCGAAAGCGTGTCGAACGCGCTGGGAATCGGCGCGGGAACCTCTCCCTCTGGAAACACGAAACTGCTGCCCGGTTCGAACGCCACGATGGCCCGCACGTTATGACTCTTGATCGCCGTCAGCCAACCGGGCCCGCCGCCTTGCGAGTGGGTGAACAGGATGGCGGGCCCCGTCTTTTCCAGTAGGGCGGATACGCCATCGGACACGACCTCAATGTCGTAGGGGCCGGTGTTGGGCGTCATCGAACGGAAGAATTGCTCCTGCGCTTCCTGCCCACGTGGAAACTGGCTGCCCTCGAAAGTGTCGGGCCACAGACCGATGCGGAATTGGTTGAACCACATCTGTTCGTCGGCAACCGGCTTGATTGTCGTTTCAACCAGGCTGCGACCTGCATCGCCACGTCGTGGCTGGTCGATCAGATACGTGGAGAAGCGGCGACGCAGGAAGATGTTCTGGAACCCTTCACGTCCGTCGGCCGTGGTCTCCCAAGACTTCGCGGACTGTCCGGCGCCATGCCACATGACGATCGGGAGCGGACGTGCGTCCACCGGAACCTGGTAGAACGCATACACATGGTCGCCGTGATAGCTCTGGCCGTCGGGCTTCATGGGGTGGTAGGGATCGAAGACGCCCGGCTGAGCGATCAGCCCACCGCCAGCAAACAGGCTTCCCTGATCCTTGATGACCAGCGGACTGCGATCGTCCGCACCAGCGACTGCACCGGTGCACAGAGCGAAACAAAGGGTGCCCGCCCGGGCTGCTGCGGGCATGCACTTGCGGAGGATGTCTGGGGTCATGGATGGCTCTCGACTTGAAATCGCAGAGCAGCAACTTACCCTTGGGTCATTGATTGATAAATGGCGCTAATCGTATAGGACTGATATCAGAATCATATAAGTGTGGTGTACCCCGCTTTTTTGGGCTGTGGTAATCAGCCCCCCGCCTGTTTATTCAACGCCTCTTCAACCGCCGCGTTTTCTGCCTGACGCTTGATGATCATGTCGCCCACGGGCGGGCCCTGGAAGCGTCGTTTTTCGAAGGTGAACCAGATGATGGCCGTCAACGCCCATGCCTAGCGAGAGTTGCTGAGCAAAGCCCATGTTGTGCAACACCTTGATGTCGTCGTCTTGTGGCGCGGTGGCCGTTCTAAAGACGGCCGTGATAAGCCGCTTCGAAAATTTCTGCCGCGCCATTTCGTGTCAATGGCAGCGGATTACCGCCGGCACAGGGGTCGACAATCGCCATATCCGCGATCAGGTCGGCCTGCTGATCATCCACCCCCAGCTCCACCAGCGTATGCGGCACGCCGATGTCCTTGCGCAGCTTGAGGACGAAGGCCATAAAGCTGTCGAAGCCCGGAGAGGGCAGGCGCAGATACGCCGCCAGACGGGTGATGCGTTCCTCGATGGCCGGGCGATTGAACTTCAGCACATAGGGCATGAACGTGGCATTGGTCATGCCGTGGTGGGTGTCATACAGGGCGCCCACCGGATGCGAGAGCGCGTGCATGCCTCCCAGGCCTTTCTGGAACGCAGTGGCGCCCATCGCCGCCGCCGCCAGCATTTGTGCGCGCGCGTCGAGATCGGAAGGGGTGTGTACCGCCCGCACCAGAGCATTGGCTACCAGGCGCATGCCTTCCACCGCGATGCCTTCGGCCATGGGATGAAAACCGGGAGCGCAGTACGATTCCAGGCAATGGGAAAACGCGTCCATGCCAGTGCCGGCGGTGACCTTGGCCGGCATGCCGACGGTAAGGGCGGGGTCGCTGATCACCACCTTCGGCATCATCTTCGGATGGAAGATGATGCGTTTGGTGTGCGTGCGCTCGTCGATGATCACCGCCGCACGGCCGACTTCGGAACCGGTGCCGGCCGTGGTCGGCACCGCGATGACCGGGGCGATGCTGCTTTCGTCGGCGCGTGTCCAGTAATCGCCGATGTCTTCGAAATCCCACACCGGTCGGGTCTGGCCACTCATGAAGGCAATGAGCTTGCCCATGTCCAGGCCGCTGCCACCGCCGAACGCCACCACGCCATCGTGTTGACCGGCGCGCCAGGCGTCGAGCCCACCCGCGAGGTTGGCTTCAACGGGGTTGGGCTTGAGGTCGCAGAACAGTGCGACACCGAGGCCGGCGGCGCGCAAGGATTCCAGCGCCGCGGTGGTGATCGGTGCACGTGCCAGGCCGCTGTCGGTGACCAGCAACGGTCGCTGGATCCCTTGGCTGCGGCAGACTTCGGCCAGTTCGGCGATGCGGCCAACACCGAAGCGGATGCTTGTGGGGTAGTTCCAGTTCGCGGTCAGGCTCATGGCTCAGATCTCGTGGCGCAAGTGGAAGGATTTGGCTCGGGTCAGGTGTTCATAGCCCAGGCGCGACAGCGTGACGCCGCGCCCGCTGTTTTTCACCCCGGTCCAGGCCAGGGCCGGGTCCAGGTAATCGCAGCGGTTCATGAACACGGTGCCGGTGGCGATCTCGTTGCCGATGCGTTCGGCGGCGGCCAGATCCAGGGTCCAGATCGAGGCGCTGAGCCCGAACTCACTGTCGTTCATCAAGGCGATGGCTTCCTCGTCGCTGCTCACCGGCATGATGCCCACCACCGGGCCGAAGCTTTCCTCGCGCATTACCGACATGTGATGGGTGACGTCCACCATTACCTGCGGTGCGAGGTAGGCGCTGCCCGGCGTGTCGGCGGCGAAGTCCTTTGGATCGATCAGCGCCCTGGCCCCTTGTGCCAGGGCATCGGCGATCTGCTTGCGAACGAACTCAGCGGCGCTCGGTGTGACCAGCGGCCCGAGGGTGGTGGCTTCGTCCAGCGGGTTGCCCAACACGTATTGGCGGGTCAGGGCAGCGAAGCGCTCGACAAAGGCCGGGTAGATTTTTTTATCGACATAAATACGTTCGACGGCGCAGCAGCTCTGCCCGGAATTGAAGAAGCTGCCGTCCACCAGGTTTTCCACCGCATGCTCAAGGTTGGCGTCTGCCCGGACATAGGCCGGGTCTTTGCCGCCAAGCTCCAGCCCCACGCTGAGGAAACCTCCGACAGCCGCATGTTCCATGGCCTCGCCGCCGCTGACAGAACCGGTGAAGTTCACCTGCTGCACCCGTCCAGAGGTAATGATCGCCGCTGCATAGACATGACTGAGCAGCAGGTTATGGAACAGCCCTTCGGGCAGATGAGCACGGCGAAAGGCTTCGGCGAAACGCTCCCCGACCAGCAGCGTTTGCGTGGCGTGCTTGAGGATCACGCTGTTGCCCGCCATCAGCGCCGGGATGATCGTATTCACCGCTGTCAGGTAGGGGTAATTCCACGGTGCGACGACCAGCACCGTACCCAGCGGCTCGCGTTTGATGTACCGCCGAAACCCCTCAATAGGCGCGGGTTCCACCGCTGTCAACGCTTCAGGCGCAATGGCGATCATATGCCGCGCACGTTCTTCGAAGCCGCGCAGCTCGCCAGCGCCGAAGCGTATCGGGCGCCCCATCTGCCAGGCCAGTTCCGGCACGATCTCATCCTTCATCGCCAGCATCGCGTCCACGGCAGCACTGCAAAAGGCCGCGCGTTCGCTCAGTGGCCGGTGTTTCCATTGCGCCTGGGCGGTTTCGGCCGCCGTCAGGGCCTGCTCGATCTGTACCGCATCGGCACGGCGGCGTTCGGCATAGACCCGGCCGTCGACCGGGGAGATAAGTTGAACGGTCTCAGTCATGGCGTGCTCAATAGCGCTCGAAGCCGCGCTGCAGTTCCCAGTCGGTTATCCGTCGGTCGTACTCTTTCTGTTCCCAGTCGGCGGTGTGTACGTAGTGGTCGATCACTTCATCGCCGAATGCCTCGCGCAACATGCTCGACGCCTTGAGGGCGGCGCAGGCCTCGCGCAGGGTCTTCGACACTTCAGGCAAATGCTCATCGATATAGGCATCGCCCTCGAACGGCGGCGCGAGTTCGAGCTTCTCGTCGATCCCGGCCAGGCCCGCGGCGATCAACGCGGCGAAGGCCAGGTAGGGGTTGAGGTCGGCACCACCGATGCGGCATTCGATGCGGATGGATTTGCTGGCTTCGGCGCACAAACGAAAGCCTGCGGTGCGATTGTCCCGGCTCCAGACCGCCCGCGTTGGTGCGAAGGTGCCGGCCTGAAAGCGCTTGTACGAATTGATGTAGGGCGCGAGAAAACAGGTGATGTCGTTAGCGTATTTGAGCTGCCCGGCCACCCATGAACGCATCAGCTTCGACATGCCGAACTCAGCCTTAGGGTCGAAGAACAGCGGCTTTTTCGCATGCTTGTCCCACAGCGAATTGTGGATATGGCTGCTGGAGCCGGCGGCGTCATAGCGCCACTTGGCCATGAACGTGATCGCCTTGCCTTGCAGTTGCGCGATCTCTTTGCAGGCGTGCTTGATGATCACGTGGTGGTCGGCCATGGTCATGGCGTCGGCATAACGGATGTTGATTTCTTCCTGGCCCGGCCCCCATTCGCCCTTGGAGTTTTCCACGGGAATGCCGCAGGCCTGCAGGTGCTTGCGAATCGCCCGTAGCACCGGTTCCTCGCGAGTGGTCTGCAGGATGTTGTAATCCTCGATGTAGTGACCGGCGGTTTTCGGCTGGTGGTAGTTGCGCTCGTGGATCGCCTGGTAACTCTCGTCGAACAGATAGAACTCCAGCTCAGAGGCGAACATGCCGGTATAGCCACGCTCGCGCAGGCGCTCGACCTGTTTTTTCAGGATCGCCCGCGGGCTGTGGGGCAGGTCTTTTCTGTGGTGATGATCGAGCACATCGCACAGCACCAGCGCCGTGCATTCCAGCCACGGCACGCGACGCAACGTGGCCATGTCGGGTTTGAGCACAAAGTCGCCGTAGCCTTTGCTCCAACTGGCAGCGGCGTAACCCGGCACCGGTTCCATGTCGATGTCGTCGGCCAGCAGGTAATTGCAGCAGTGGGTTTCTTCGTGGCCGCTGTCGATGAAAAACTCGACCTGGAAGCGCTTGCCAACCAGTCGCCCCTGCATATCGACCATGCACACCAGCACGGTATCGATCTCGCCGGCGGCAGCGGCGCGTTTGAGTGCTTCGAAACTGAGGAGGGGCTCGGTCATCGCGTCAGTCCTGCGTGAATGATCTGGACCTGTCTGAAATAGCTGCTGCAGACGCTCTCCAGAAAAAAACCAAACCTGCAGACGCGAGCATCGTGAGCAATAAGCTGCTGAAAGCTTAGCCTACTGCTGGTGTGCGCAAGTTTCGGTGATCTGAGCTTGATGAGGTTTGTCTGTTGCTGGGGCTGGCGCCGGTGTTGCTGATGTCTTGGCAGGGTGGTGTTGAATGTGGCGAGGTGCTACCGCCTCGCCACAGATCCTGTCGATTATTCCTTCGGTTCGACGTGATCCAGTGCCTGGTTCACCGCCAGTTCACCGAGCATGACCACTTGCGCAATGCCCAGCAGGGTCTTGCGATGTGAGGTTTCCAGCAATGCTGCGAAATTGTTGAGCATGAGGGTGGCCGAGCCGAGTGTTTCGCTGGCGTTGGCCAGCAGGGATTCGGTGTTGTAATTCGGGTTGGCGAAGTACATGGGCTCGGGTTCGTTGGCCGTGGCCATGATTTGGGCGGCCGGGTTGAGGTAGTGGTCGAGGGCGCGCTCGGCGGCTTCGTGGAGTTTTTTTGAATCGAGTGATTCGTAGGGGGATGTCGGGTCTGTGGCAGGCGGATTGGGCGTAGGTTTGAACATAGATGAAACTCCTGGGAAAACTATTTGAGGAGCCATCACCCTTTGCTACCAAACGAAGGGTGGCGGCCATGCACAGGTTGGTAGACCGGTCCAGGAACCCGGCGCGCCCGAAGGAGCCCTACGCATGGCCACCATAAAAACAGAGATGAAAATCAACCTCTGCTAAAGGCGGCGCTATGCGCCTGGAAATACCGGGCTACCAAACCCGATCACTGTTTTTCAGTGACCGGGAAACGATAAAACCCGAGCCCAAAGCGCACAAGCCGGCGGATTCTGGCGCAGTCGTAGGCAATGACGCAAGGCGTTGTAGCCTTGATGAAGTAACACCGGGTGTCTTTAAACACCCGGCTTAAACACCGTTGCTGTATGGCCTAAACGCTTACGTGTGATGAATCTCCCGATCCTTGGTTTCCGGCAGGAAGAACGTGCCAAGAATGGCCGTCATCACCGCGATGACGATCGGGTACCACAGCCCGTAGTAGATATCACCCGTGGCCGCGACCATGGCGAACGCCACTGTCGGCAGGAAGCCGCCGAACCAGCCATTGCCGATGTGGTAGGGCAGCGACATCGAGGTGTAGCGGATGCGCGCCGGGAAGAGCTCCACCAGCCAGGCAGCGATCGGGCCGTAGACCATGGTCACGTAGATCACCAGGATAGTCAGGAGCAGCAGCACCATCGGGTAATTGGTCTTGGCCGGGTCGGCTTTCTCGGGGTAGCCGGCGTCCTTGAGGGCGGTACCGAGGGTGGCGACAAAGGCGTCGTTGCGGGTCTTGAAGTCGGCGGCCGGCATGCCGGTGCCCTCGAAGCTCGGGATGACCTTGTCGCCGACTCGCACCTGCGCGACGGCGCCAGGCGTAGCCTTCTCGTTCTTGTAGGGTATGGCCTTCTTCGCCAGCACAGTCTTGGCGAGGTCACAGGAACTGGTGAATTTGGCCTTGCCCACCGGGTCGAACTGGAACGAGCACTGGGCGGGATCGGCGACCACCGTGACCGGATTCTTCGCCTGCGCGGCGAACACGTCGGGGTTACCGTATTCGGTCAACGCATGGAAGATCGGAAAGTAGGTCACGGCGGCGAGGATGCACCCGGCCATGATGATGCCCTTGCGGCCGATACGGTCGGACAGGCTGCCGAACACAACGAAAAACGGCGTGCCGATCAGCAGGGAGCCGGCAATCAATAAGTTGGCGGTCTGCGGGTCGATCTTCAGCGTCTGCAGCAGGAAGAACAGCGCATAGAACTGCCCGGTGTACCAGACCACGGCCTGGCCGGCAGTGCCGCCTAGCAAAGCCATGATCACTATCTTGAGGTTTTCCCAGCGGGCGAAGGATTCGGTCAGCGGCGCCTTGGAGGACTTGCCTTCTTCCTTCATCTTCAAGAACACCGGTGACTCGCTGAGTTGCAGGCGGATGTAGACCGAGACAATCAGCAACAGGATCGACATCAGGAAGGGAATCCGCCAGCCCCAGGCCTCGAAGGCTTCGGTGCCGAGAATAGTGCGGCAGGCGAGGATCACCAGCAACGAAAGAAACAGGCCGAGGGTCGCGGTGGTCTGAATCCACGAGGTGAAGTAGCCGCGCTTGCCTTTGGGCGCATGCTCGGCCACGTAGGTCGCCGCGCCGCCGTACTCACCACCCAGGGCCAGGCCTTGCAGCAGGCGCAGGCTGATCAGGATGATCGGCGCCGCCACGCCGATGGTCGCGTAGCCGGGCAGAAAACCCACGACGGCGGTGGAGACACCCATGATGACAATGGTGATGAGGAACGTGTGCTTGCGCCCGATCATGTCGCCCAGTCGGCCGAACACGATGGCGCCGAAGGGGCGCACCGCGAAGCCTGCGGCGAACGCGAGCAGGGCGAAGATGAAGGACGTTGTTTCATTGACGCCGGCGAAGAAGTGCTTGGCGATGATGGCGGCAAGGGAGCCGTAAAGGTAGAAGTCGTACCACTCGAACACAGTGCCTAGGGACGAGGCGAAAATGACCTTGCGCTCCTCCTTGGTGATGCTGTGGTGGGGCGCGCTGCCCGTGGATGTGTTGTCGATTGCGGCCATGAGTCTTCTCCGTCGTTCTTGTTGTAGGCCGGAGTACCTCACTTTCTTTTTTTGCCGCACCCAGGCCCAAGGGCTGATGTCGTCGGATTACGTATTGCGCCAAGCATGCACACAGGCTGACGGCCTCGCATCGCTGCAAGGGTTTCTTGAAGCATAATCGGCTTCGCGCAGATATCCACTCGCCAGCCTGCCCGGCGGCGGCCGCTCGCCGAGCAGGGCCGCCGGACACGTTCACGGACTTAGCCTTTGGCCGCCATCGCGGTGACTTCCACGCGCATGCCTTCGACCGCCAAAGCGGCCACGCCAACAGCGGCGCGAACCGGCCAGGGCTTGGCGAAGAAGCGCTGGTAAACCTCGTTGAACGCGGCGCGGTCGGCCATGTCGGTGAGGTAGATGGTCAGATGCAGCACCCGGTCCATGGAACTGCCGGCTTTCTCCAGCGCTACCTTGAGCGCCTGCAGAGTGCACTCGCTTTGCAGGGTGATGTTACCCAGTTCCAGGCTGCCGTCGGCACGGGTAGGGATCTGAGTGGAGACCAGCAAGCCGCCGAAACCGGCAACATCGGAAGAGATGGATTCCGCGTCGGGATCGGGGAGGAACGTGATGTCGTGGTTTGCCATGGGGATCTCTTGTTTGTGGGGGTGAAGGGGCGCCGGGGTATTCAATGACACAGCGCCTTTTTTGCGTGGCCAGTTTACAGCCCTATTGTCGAGCTGTTCGTGAATCAGCTCGAAAACTCGGAAGGCAAGCAGGCGGGTGCTCCCCGCGGCATGGTAGCCGCCTAACGTAGTTAGCTGAGCGAGGTTATTTTCAATGTCGCAATAACATCTTTTGGCTTGCGTTTATAACAACGAACCATGTGGTCACAATAATCGCCGACCGTGTAAATGGTCAGGTTGCCCGAGCTGATGGTCTTGTAAGTCTCTCTGTCACATACATCAAGAACGTCGCCTTCAATTGCATCATATTCATTTCTTCGGAATAGACCGGAAGAGCGGGTGGCTTTCAAGTCTTCCCCAAATACGGCCTCTTCATTAAGAAGGTTCACGGAAATGTTGAAGATGTTCGCAATTCTCTGTAAGGCAAATTTACGAACGATTTCATCTGGATCGCTCATGATGCACGCTCATCTTATTGCTTCAATAAATACGGTCGCCTGATAAATAGCGCATGGCTCCAAGTCATGCTCCACGAGTGTTTAAAATTATAAATAGTGAAAGTGCTAATACAAAAATAGCTGTGACTGTGGCATAGCAAAGACCAAAACCGATTTTTATGAGGGGTATTTCGTCTGTCAGGGCTTGATAGCCGATATAACCTCCAAGCAATGCAGAGGTGGCGATTCCGATGATGAGAATGTAGTCGGTCTTATAGGTGGGGGCAAATGCCGGGATGACAACTGCATACGATCCGCTTATAAGGGTGGTGAATATGACAATAATTTTTATTGCAGAAATAATGCTGCTTTTTGTCGTGCTCATTTTTTTGTTTTTCTCCTGACAAAATACCTCGGGACGTTCTGGGTCTGCTGCTGACCACTAAACACTTTCAGCCACATCAATCTGCAACGAAAGCATGAGCTTCGCCGCGCTGACCCACGCTGGATTTATCCCTGCATCCACCATAGCCCTGAACGCCGTTTGCGCCAGTGCCTCGACTGGATGTGGCAGCACGGCTTGAACGATGGCGAAGCGCCCCCCAAACCCGGCGTGCGGTTGAGCAGTCGTGGGATAGACTGATCAGCGAACATCGGATGCAGGGGGTGCCAGGTGGCGCGAATCAGATGGACTCGCTGATCACCGCAGCGGCGCGTGCGCTTGCAGCGGGTGATCCGCTCGGCGCCCTGAACCGCATCGCCTTGCGCAACGACGCGCCTGCACTCGCGCTTCGAGGCATCGCGATGGCGCAACTGGGTGACCTTGTGCGGGCGAAGGCGCTGGTGCGAAGTGCCGCGCGGGCGTTCGGTGCGAAGGAGGCCTTGGCCCGCGCGCGGTGTGTCGTCGCCGAGGCCGAGATCGCGCTCGCCTCGCGTGATCTGAACTGGCCGGTGAAGGCGCTCGACGCTGCGCGGGCGACGCTTCAGGCACACGGCGATTGGGTCAATGCCGCCCATGCGCGCTATCTCGAGATTCGCCGCTTGCTGCTGATCGGGCATCTCGACGAGGCTGAGGGCCGTCTCGCCGAACTCGACCCCACGCCATTACTGCCCGCGTCGAGGGCCGCTTACGAACTGGTTCTGGCGGGCATCGCCATGCGCCGTCTGCAAACGAAAGCGGCGCGCGCGGCACTTGAGCGGGCCGGGCATGCTGCACAGCACGCGGGCATTGCGGCACTCACCGCCGAGGTCGAAAGCGCCTCGCATATCCTCGATACGCCAGCGGCGCGGCTGATTATCGATGGGCAGGAACGGCCGCTGCTACTCGATGAAATTGAAGCGTTATTGGCATCCCCCACACTGGTGGTGGATGCCTGCCGGTATATCGTGCGCGACGCAGGCTCGGCGGTTTCGCTTGCCCGGCGACCGGTGTTGTTCGCGCTCGCCCGGGCGCTGGGCGAAGCGTGGCCCGCCGATGTGCCGAGGCAAGCGCTGATTGCGCGAGCCTTCCGGATGAAGCACGTGGATGAGTCCCATCGCGCGCGGTTGCGCGTCGAACTCGGGCGGCTGCGTGGGGCGCTGCGCCTGATCGCCGATGTGGTCGCGACCCCGCGAGGGTTTGCACTGGTGCCACGCGTTGCACCTGACGTCGTGGTGCTGGCGCGGCCAGTCGAAGAACCGCATGCGACGCTGCTCGCCTTCCTCGCTGACGGCGAGTCGTGGTCAAGCTCGGCCCTGGCGTTGGCGCTCGGCGCCAGTCAGCGCACCGTGCAACGAGCCCTCGACACGTTGGCGGCTGCCGACAAGGTGCAGTCGTTCGGTCACGGCCGGGCCCGTCGCTGGATGACCCCGCCGGTCCCGGGATTCGCGACGGTATTGTTACTCACCGCGCTGCTGCCGAATGACTAGCATCCTCTTCACTAGCCCAGTGAACGCAGTCAGTAAACGAGGAGTAAGACATGAAACATTCAACGGCTGAAATCATCCGCGAATACGGGCCTTTTCCAGGCATCGACCATGTGCACGGCGTCACCCATGACGGTCAACGCGTCTGGTTTGCCTCCGGCGACAAACTCAACGCCCTGGACCCGGCGAGCGGCAAGACCCTGCGCTCGATCGATGTCGCCGCCCATGCCGGCACCGCCTTCGATGGCCAGCACCTGTTTCAGATTGCCGAGGATCGTATTCAGAAAATCGACCCGCAAACCGGTCGCGTGCTCTCCACCATCCCCGCGCCCGGTGGCGGTGGCGACTCAGGGCTGGCGTGGGCCGAAGGCACGCTCTGGGTCGGTGAGTATCGCGAGCGCAAGATCCATCAGGTCGACCCCCAGACCGGGGCGGTGCTGCGCACCCTGGAATCCAATCGCTTTGTCACCGGGGTGACCTGGGTCGAGGGCGATCTGTGGCACGGCACCTGGGAAGGTGATGAGAGCGAGCTGCGACGAGTCGATCCGGCCACGGGCGAGGTGTTGGAGAGCGTCCAGATGCCGGCTGGCGTCGGCGTGTCGGGGCTTGAGTTCGATGGCCACGACCGCTTTTTCTGTGGTGGCGGCAACAGCGGGAAGGTGAGGGCCGTGCGCCGGCCTGAATGAAAGGCCGCGACTATAAAACGGCTTTGTATCAGGGAGTTTGCAGAGACAGCGAGTGCAACTGCCGCCGTTCGAGAACGGCTTGGGCCGTGCCCTGCGGGGGAGACTCGGAAATAACCGATTGGGCCGGCCCCTGAAAAAGCTGTGGAATATGAGTGATTTACGATACAACCATTACCCATTCTTTACGTTGGCACAGTGCTCAAAGCCCCGCAAACACTGTCTGAAAGGCCGAGAACGGTAGTTTTTCTCGCCTAAACAGAGAGTGACGTAATGAAGTTGAACAAAGTTGTAAAAACGGCAGTGGTCTTCGCCTTGTTGTCGTCCTTGTCGGGTTGCTGGATGTTCTTCCCGCCGGGTGGTGGTGGTGGTGGTGGTGGTGGTGGTGGTGGTGGTGGTGGTGGTGGTTTCGGCCATCCTGGAGGTTTCGGCGGTGGTCCCGGTGGCGGCCCGCGCTGACCAGCCATCAACCAGTGTTACCCATCCTGTCAGAAGGTGAACGCTTGCGCCGACCGTGACGGACGCTCAGTCATCTCGGTCTCCAGCAGATGCTCAACCAGTACGTCATTCAAAAAGCGAAACTGATCGTTGAGCCCGACCACTTCGTTACTGAAGTGGTTGGTGGCTGCCGGCATCAGCAAGGTTTCAAATTGCTTGTCGAACACCAGCGCGACGGCTTTGCGAGAGACGACCTGCTGCAAATAGTAGTTGCTGCCGAACACTGGAAAGCTGAACGCGAGGCTGACGGAATAAATCATGATGTCGGCTCCTCGGTTTGACCGATATCCAGCACCAAGCGGGAAAACAGGGTCGGGGTGATGGCCGTCAGGGCCAGGCAGGTCAGAAGGTGGATCAACATGGTGTGCCCCTCCGATGCGGGGTTTTCACTGGGGACGAGGTTGATCCTGCGCCTGGCGTTTTTTTTGCGGAAGGCATTCGTGGCGATGGTGAATATCGACGTGGATGATGGTGGTAATGTCCGGTGGTCTTGAGGGCTTATTCGCGAGCAGGCTCGCTCCCACGCTGGCTCTCCTGCGTGCACGAATCTTGTGTCCGACAGTGATCCAATGTGGGAGCGAGCCTGCTCGCGATGGCATTTTTGAAGGCGCCACCACGCTTCCTGACGGACGGTGCCCGGCGCCGACCTATACTCAAATCAACCTGTTTTTTTGCGCGTCGAACACTCTGTTCGACGCAGACTGAAGGACATCGCGATCTTGAACCTGCGTTCGCTGATCGTCGTTTTTTTGGTGGTACTGGCGGGATGCGTCACCTCTGCGCGTGCCCCGGTAGCCGTGGCGCCGGTAGTGGTTTCCCAGAGCACCTGGCAGCAGGTGGACGAGGAAATTGTCGCCGCTTCGCAGCAGGCCACCGAACAGACCAGGGTGTATGCCCGCGGATCCATGGAGCATTGGCGCTCGCGGGTTCACGAACAGACCGAAGAAGTCTTCATTCCGTGGTTCAGCAGCTATTGGACCCAGGAATGGCTGTCGATGAAGGTCAGCTGGTACACCCTCAGTGCCGGGGGCGAGCAGGACGCCTCGGCCAAACGCCTGGCGGCCTATCTGTTGGAGCAATATCACCGCAAAGTGCTGGACCCTGTGGCGTTGGAGACCGATCCCGACGAGATCCTCGGGCAGGCGACAGCGTATTACGTGCAATCTCTCGGCCAGCAACTTCAGGTCATCTCCCAGCGTCATGGCGTGTCGATGGCGCAGCTCAACGAGCGTATCCAGAAGATTCCGGCGATTTCGCTGGGCCCGCCGCCCGCCCGTGATGCGTCGCTGTATCAGGTGGTGCACAGTGAATCGCTGACTACGTTGCCGGCCTACGCGGCGTTGATCGACAAGATCCACACGGCAGGCGGTGAGAAGGGCATTGCCTCGACGGACGCCGGCATGACGCCGGTGGCCAAACGCGCAAGCAAGCGGATGGAAGCCGAAATGGCCCCACGAGGCGCGGCCGGTGCCGTGGCGGCAGCGGCGGGGAAGCTGGCCGGGGCGATGATTTCCTTGGGAGTGGCCGGGGTGCGCGCGGTTATTCAGGCCAACGATCGGCCTGATAGCGAGGCGCTGATCCGCAGCAGCCTGGGCGATTCATTCGACAAGGCGTGGCTGAAGCTGGTGCAAAACCCCACCACCGGCGTCATGGCCGGAACGCTGTACATGGCCGGGCAAATCGAAGGCAGTCTGGCCCAGCCCCTGGCCCAACCTGTTGCACAGCCCGTCGAACCGTCGGTCGGCTTGGGTGCGGGATCTGTCAATTGGAGCCACGCTGGATCGACTACCCAGCAGATCAACCCATAACCCGAGGAGAACGATCATGGCTTACGTTGATGGCTTCGTTGCAGCAGTACCCAAGGCCAACCGCGAAAAATTCAAGAAACACGCGGAGTCCGCCGCCGCGATTTTCAAGGAGAACGGCGCGCTCAGCCTCGCCGAATGCTGGGGCGACGACGTGCCTGAGGGCAAAGTGACGTCGTTTCCCATGGCGGTCAAACTCAAGGAAGACGAAACCGTGGTGTTTTCCTGGATCGTCTGGCCGGACAAGGCTACCCGCGACGCCGGCATGGCGAAACTGATGAGCGATCCGCGGATGCAACCGGACGTCAATCCGATGCCGTTCGACGGTCAGCGGGCGATTTTTGGCGGTTTCGAGATGCTCGTCAAAGCCTGAAGGGGCGGCAGGATCACTCCGGCGTCGGGGTGATCCTGCAGCTTTTGCGGTTACGAATCTCGCTGTCCGACGGCCGCTCCTTGATGAACTCGAAGCGCGGCTCGCCTTCGTTGTAATGAACCAGCCAGCCCCATTCCAGCTCGGACTCATCCTGGCCGGGCTTCGGTGGCACGGCCCACCATGGCTCTTTGCTGATGACCTGACGCATGGCGTCCTCCCGTCGATTCGGTTGCTTCAACTATAACGCGCATGCCGGCAGCTGCCAGAAATGGGCTTGCCGGCGTGGTATCCCTTTGTAAACTCAGAGGGTCCCCACGCATTGAGGTGCCCGACATGAGCGATGAAACCCGCGAGCCGTTCAAACGGCTGTTTTTCGCCCTGAACTGCGCCCCCGAACAACGCCGGGCCATCGCCCAATGGCGCAGCGCGCTGGGGCTCAACGTCGGGCGCCCGGTGCCGGCGGAAAACTTTCATCTGACCCTGCTGTTTCTCGGCACGGTCGGCATGGCGCAGATAGCGGGTATCTGCAAGGCCGCCGCGAATATCCGCACCCCCGGCGTGCCGTTGACAGTAGTGCTTGATCGGCTGGACGTCTGGCGTCGCTCCGGGGTGTTGTTGCTGGCCCCCGCTCAGGCAGCACCGGAGTTGCTGCGCCTGGTGTATGCGCTGGAGCAGGCCATGCTGCCGTTCGGTTTTGAAGACACCCGTCGGGAATTCCGCCCGCATTTGACCCTGATGCGCGACTACCGCGCGCCGATCCCCGAATCCGCGACGCCGCCGGAGTTTTACCTGCGCGCCGATCGCTTCAGCCTGTTCCAATCCCATAAAGGCCGGTACATAGCGCTGGCCGAGTGGCCGCTGGTCGCTGCATAAACGAACACAAAAAAAGGCGCCCGAGGGCGCCCGAAACTCACCTTGACCGAGGAGCCAGGTGAGGCCGTTCTTCTGAGAGGAGTGCAGCGGTGGTAAGGCGCTGCGTGAACGGAAAATGGAAAGCGATGATCGTTCCCACGCGGAGCCTGGGAACGATCAGGCGGGTTTGCGATGCCAGTGGGGGTTACTTACCGAGCTTCACCCGCGTCCAGCCCCGAGTCATGATCCGTTGCGTGGCAATCGGCATGTCAGGAATGGCATACAACGTCGCCATCACCGCTTGCGGCGGATACGACCCCGGGTCGTCGCGAATCGCTTCATCCACCAACGGTGTGGCCGCTGCGTTGGCATTGCTGTAACCGATGCTGTTGGTGACTTCGGCGATGATGTCCGGGCGCATCAGGAAGTTCATGAACAGGTAGGCGTTGTCGACGTTGGCGGCGTCCCGGGGGATGGCGACCATGTCGTAAAAGCTGCCGGCGCCTTCTTTAGGGATGCTGTACTCGATCTTGACCTTGTCGCCGGCTTCCTGGGCGCGGGCCTTGGCTTGCAGCACATCGCCGGAGTAACCGACAGCCACGCAGATGTTGCCATTGGCCAGGTCGGAGATGTATTTCGACGAATGAAAGTAGGCCACCGACGGCCGGATCTTCATGAACAGCGCCTCGGCTTCGGCGATTTGCGCCTTGTCCCGGGAGTTCACCGGATAGCCCAGATAGCGCAGGGCGGCCGGAAGCATTTCGGTCGGCGAATCAAGAAAGCTGATGCCGCAGGCTTTGAGCTTGGCGGCGTTTTCCGGTTTGAACAGCAAGTCCCAGGAATTCACCGGGGCATCAGTGCCGAGCACTTCCTTGACCTTGGCCGGGTTGTAACCGATGCCGATCGAACCCCACATGTACGGGAAGGCGTGGCTGTTATCCGGGTCACTGGCAGAGGCGTTTTTCAGCAGCACCGGGTTGAGGTTTTTCCAGTTCGACAGCTTCGATTTGTCCAGTTCCTGATAGACCCCAGCCTTGATCTGCTTGGCCAGGAAACTGTTGGACGGCACCACGATGTCATAGCCAGATTTCCCCGCCAGCAGCCGCGCCTCAAGGGTTTCGTTACTGTCGAACACATCGTAGGTCACGCGGATGCCGGTCTCGTCTTCGAACTTCTTGACGGTGTCCGGGGCAATGTAGTCCGACCAATTGTAGACGCGCAGAACCTTGTCATTGGCCTGGGCGCCAGCGGTCATTGCGCCCAATAAGGACAGTGTCAGCAGAGTCCTGCCAAACATTTTCATTGGTACAACTCCATTTTCTTTTTATTCAAATCACATAAAGCAAAGGTCCAGTGAACACAAAACCTGTGGCGAGGGAGCTTGCTGTGGCGAGGGGGCTTGCCCCCGTTGGGCTGCGAAGCGGCCCCCAAACCTGTAAACGAGGTGTATCAAGCACACTGAATTCGCTGGTTTACGACTGCTTCGCAGCCGAACGGGGGCAAGCCCCCTCGCCACAACAAGCTCGCTCGCCACAGGATGGTGCTCATTTAACTGAGCATCAGTGGCGCTAGGCCGTCGTTTCTACCAATTGCTTTTTCGGTTGCTGCCACGATTCGCTGGCGGTCTGGTCCATCGCTTCCTGAATCGCCCGTTTGCGGGTGGCTTCGGCCCTGCGGCTGAAGTACCAGACCATAAACGTGACGATCGACACCGCCAGCAGTATCAGGCTGGCCACCGCATTGATCTCAGGCTTCACGCCCAGACGCACCGCCGAGAACACTTCCATCGGCAGGGTCGTCGAACCTGGCCCCGACACAAAGCTCGCCAGCACCAAATCATCCAGCGACAAGGCAAACGACATCATGCCGCCGGCCGCCAGTGACGGCGCGATCATCGGGATGGTGATCAAAAAGAACACCTTGAGCGGCCGCGCACCGAGGTCCATGGCGGCTTCTTCGATCGACAAATCCAGCTCACGCAAACGCGCCGACACCACCACCGCCACATACGCTGCACAGAACGTGGTGTGAGCAATCCAGATCGTCACCAGACCGCGTTCCTGCGGCCAGCCGATCATCTGCGCCATGGCCACGAACAGCAGCAACAGCGACAGACCGGTGATCACTTCCGGCATCACCAGCGGCGCGGTGACCAACCCGCCGAACAGCGTGCGGCCCTTGAAGCGCGTCACGCGGGTCAGCACGAACGCCGCCAAAGTACCGAGTGCCACCGCGGCAATCGCCGTGTAGCAGGCGATTTCCAGCGAGCGCACCACCGAGCCCATCAGTTGCGTGTTGTCGAGCAGGCCGACGTACCACTTCACCGACCAGCCGCCCCACACCGTCACCAGCTTCGAGGCGTTGAACGAGTAGATCACCAGAATCAGCATCGGCAGGTAGATAAACGACAGGCCGAGCACCAGCATCAATCGTGAAAATCCGAAACGGTTCATCCCCGTCCCTCCATCTCTTTGGCCTGGCTACGGTTGAACAGCAGAATCGGCACAATCAGGATCGCCAGCATCACCACCGCCAGGGCGGACGCCACCGGCCAGTCGCGGTTGTTGAAGAACTCCTGCCACAACACGCGGCCGATCATCAGGGTTTCCGGGCCGCCCAACAGTTCCGGAATCACGAACTCACCGACCACTGGAATGAACACCAGCATGCAGCCGGCGATGATCCCGTTCTTGGCCAGCGGCACCGTGATTTTCCAGAAGTTGTTGAAGTTGCTCGAACCCAGATCCGACGCTGCCTCCAGCAGGCTGCCATCGTGCTTCACCAGGTTGGCGTACAGCGGCAACACCATGAACGGCAGGTACGCGTAAACCACCCCGATGTAGACGGCGGTGTTGGTGTTGAGGATCTCGACCGGCTGTGACGTAAGGCCGGTCCACATCAGGAACGCGTTGAGCAGACCGTTGTTGCTGAGGATGCCCATCCACGCATACACGCGGATCAGGATCGCCGTCCAGGTCGGCATCATGATCAACAGCAGCAAGACGTTTTGCGTTTCCTTGTTGGCCTTGGTAATCGCATAAGCCATCGGGAAGCCGATCACCAGGCACATCAGCGTGCTTAAAAACGCGACCTTCAACGAGCCAAAGTAAGCCGAGATGTACAGCTCATCTTCGGTCAGCAGCGAGTAGTTGCCGAGGTTCAGCAGCAGCTGAAATTTCTGTTCGGCGAAGGTGTAAATCTCGGAGTAGGGCGGAATGGCCAGGGCTGCTTCCGAGAAGCTGATCTTCATCACCAGGAAGAACGGCAACAGGAAAAACAGGCACAGCCACAGGAACGGAATGCCGATGACCAGTTTGCGGCCGCTGGGCACCAAGCGCAGGAATTGCTGATTGAAGGTTCTCATGAGCGCAGTACCACGCCGCTGTCGTCTTCCCACCACACGTAGACCTGATCGTCCCAGGTCGGACGCGCGCCACGGCGTTCGGCATTGGCCATGAACGACTGGACGATCTTGCCGCCGGGCAGCTCCACGTAAAACACCGAGTGGCCGCCGAGGTAGGCGATGTCATGCACCTTGCCTTCGGACCAGTTGTAGCGGGTCTCGGGCTTGAGGGTGCTGACCAGCATTTTTTCCGGGCGGATGGCGTAGGTGATCGACTTGTCCTGCACCGAGGTGCTCACGCCGTGGCCGACGTAAATCTTCTGCGCAAGGTCCGGGCTGTGGATGATCGCGTGACCTTCCAGGTCTTCCACAACGGTGCCGTCGAAGGCATTCACGTTGCCGATGAACTCGCAGACCATACGGCTGACCGGCGCTTCATAAATGTCCACCGGGCTGCCGATCTGGGCGATCCAGCCCAAGTGCATGATCGCGATACGCTCGGCCATGGTCATGGCTTCTTCCTGATCGTGGGTCACCATGACGCAGGTCACGCCGACCCGCTCGATGATTTCCACCAGCTCCAGTTGCATCTGCGAACGCAGCTTTTTATCCAGTGCGCCCATCGGTTCATCGAGCAGCAACAGCTTCGGCCGCTTGGCCAACGAACGCGCCAGCGCCACACGCTGACGCTGACCGCCAGACAACTGATGCGGTTTGCGTTTGGCGTATTGGGTCATGTGCACCAGGCGCAGCATTTCTTCGACACGGGCGTCGATTTCGCTGGCGGGCAAACGGTCCTGTTTGAGGCCGAAGGCGATGTTCTGCGCCACGGTCATGTGCGGGAACAGCGCATAGGACTGGAACATCATGTTGATCGGCCGTTCGTAGGGCGGCATGTCAGTGATGTCGACACCGTCGAGCAGAATCCGCCCTTCGGTCGGGCGTTCGAAGCCGGCGAGCATGCGCAGCAGCGTCGATTTACCCGAGCCGGAACCACCGAGCAAGGCGAAGATTTCGCCTTGATGGATCTCCAGGGACACATCGTCCACGGCGGTGGTTTCGTCGAATTTCTTGGTGACGCGGTCGACTTTCACCAGCACCTTTTTCGGTGCCTGGTGACCATCAAGAGCCTTCCTGTAGATGCTGGAGGCGTTTGCCATATGAAACTCCCAACAGGTTTCAGTCGTCGGGCCAACACGGCCTGACTTAGTAGTTGATTGCAAGCCCACGCCGTACGGTGCCAGTCATAACGCGACCCCCTGTAGGAGCGAGGATTGTGTGGCGAGGGGGCTTGCCCCCGTTGGGGGGCGAAGCGCCCCTGAATCAGTCGCCGCGATCTTGAATTAGAAAGCGGTGACCGATTTACGATTGCTTCGCAATCGAACGGGGGCAAGCCCCCTCGCCACACAAGCCCGCTCCCACAGGGATTTGCATTTGAATCACTGGCCCATACCGCTCGGGCTTATTCGGCACCGCCGTCCTGGCTGCCTGGTCGTACTTGTTGTTATTGCGGTTCATCTATTACGTGAGCCACCGGCGCGCAAAGGCACGCCCGCCAGACTCACGGGGGCAGTCAATCGATGGGTAATGTTTGAAGTCAGCGCGTATTACGCAGCGCCGCCCGTTGCCGGCACGCCTGGCCAAACGCCTGGAAAATTCTCAAATAAGGGGGATTTGAAAGCACCTGCCATTCCGGGTGCCATTGCACACCGATGGCGAAGGTCTTGCTGTGCTCGACGGAGATCGCCTCGATCAAACCATCCGGCGCGATCGCCTCAGCGCGCAGGCCTGGCGCGAGTCGATCGATGCCCTGGCTGTGAATCGAATTGACCATGAACTCAGCAGGCAACTCCAGCGCTTCGAACACGCCGCCCGGTTGCACAGTCACCGCATGGGCCGCTGCGTACTGCACGGCCAGATCGGGACTGTCCGCTTCCCGGTGATCGAGCATGTCGGGCAGCTCATGCACCTTCTGATGCAGGCTGCCACCGAACGCCACGTTCATTTCCTGAAAGCCCCGGCAGATGCCGAGCACCGGAACACCGGCGGCAATCGCTGCGCGCAATAAGGGCAGGGTGGTGGCGTCCCGTTGCGGATCGTGATCCGTTCCGGGAGCGCTGGCCGGGCCTTGATAGTGGAAGGGCTCCACATTCGATGGCGAGCCGGTCAGCAACAGACCGTCGAGCTGCGCGAGCAGCGCATCGATTTCGGTCAGATCGCCTAAGGAAGGAATGACCACCGGCAGCCCCAAAGCCGCGACGCTGACAGCACGCAAATACTTGTCTCCGCTGACATGGTAGGGGTGCAGGCCAATCTGTTTGACGCACGCAGTAACGCCGATCAATGGCTTGAATGCCATTTTTATCACCTCGAAGTTTCACACTTGAACGAGCTTTTCCGGAGCTTAGCCTTGTTGATTTTAATTAACAACTCTCATGTAAAAAATTCTAAACGCCGAACGTCCGATGCTGATGATTTGCACGGTGCGCAAGCCTGATATGGCACTATGGCGCCCAAAAAAGGCCATAAAATAAAGGCTAAAGGGTCATCTGTTCGCTATTGACTTCACTTTGCCGTTCGGGTTGACTGGCTCTCGCAAGTGAAGTGAACATAATAATTAACAGCTAATAGGTGCATCATGTCGGTCCCTCTGCGTGCCGTTCAACTCAACGAAGCAAACGCATTCCTTAAGCAACACCCTGAGGTTTTGTACGTCGACCTTCTGATTGCGGATATGAACGGCGTGGTGCGCGGCAAGCGCATCGAGCGCACCAGTCTCCATAAGGTCTACGAAAAAGGCATCAACCTGCCGGCGTCACTGTTTGCCCTGGACATCAACGGTTCTACGGTGGAAAGCACCGGCCTGGGTCTGGACATCGGCGACTCGGATCGCATCTGCTATCCCATCCCCGATACCCTCAGCATCGAACCCTGGCAGAAGCGTCCGACCGCGCAGCTGTTAATGACCATGCACGAACTCGAAGGCCAGCCGTTCTTCGCTGACCCGCGCGAAGTGCTGCGTCAGGTAGTCAGCAAGTTCGATGACATGGGCCTGACCATCTGCGCGGCGTTCGAGCTGGAGTTCTACCTGATCGACCAGGACAACGTGAACGGTCGTCCGCAGTCGCCACGCTCGCCGGTGTCCGGCAAACGTCCGCACTCGACCCAGGTGTACCTGATCGACGATCTGGACGAATACGTCGACTGCCTGCAAGACATCCTCGAAGGCGCGAAAGAGCAGGGCATTCCGGCTGACGCCATCGTCAAGGAAAGCGCCCCGGCGCAGTTCGAAGTCAACCTGCATCACGTCTCCGACCCTATAAAGGCCTGCGACTACGCGGTGCTGCTCAAGCGTCTGGTGAAGAACATCGCCTACGACCACGAGATGGACACCACGTTTATGGCCAAGCCGTATCCGGGTCAGGCGGGCAACGGTTTGCACGTGCACATTTCGATTCTCGACAAGCAAGGCAACAACATCTTCGCCAGCGAGGATCCCGTGCAGAACGCCGCGCTGCGTCACGCGATCGGCGGTGTGCTCGAGACCCTGCCGGCGCAGATGGCGTTCCTCTGCCCGAACGTCAACTCGTACCGGCGTTTCGGCGCGCAGTTCTATGTGCCGAACTCGCCGAGCTGGGGCATCGACAACCGTACCGTGGCAGTGCGCGTGCCCACCGGTTCGGCGGATGCCGTGCGCATCGAACACCGCGTTGCCGGCGCCGATGCCAACCCGTACCTGCTGATGGCCTCGGTACTGGCCGGTATTCACCACGGCCTGACCAACGAAATCGAGCCGGGCGCCCCGGTGGAAGGCAACAGCTACGAGCAGAACGAGCAAAGCCTGCCAAACAACCTGCGCGATGCGTTGCGCGAGCTGGACGACAGCGAAGTTATGGCGCGCTACATCGACCCGCTGTACATCGACGTGTTCGTGGCGTGCAAGGAAAGCGAGCTGGCCGAGTTCGAAAACTCCATTTCAGACCTTGAGTACAACTGGTACCTGCACACGGTTTGATGGGCGGAAAAGCCGTCAGTCAAGAATGAAAGGTGGGTGTACACAGTTCATGTGTACACCACCAACCCCTGTGGGAGCGACCTGTGGCGAGGGGGCTTGCCCCCGTTGGGCTGCGAAGCAGTCCTAGAGTCTCTGGTGTACTAAAGATTTTGTGAGCGCTACGCACTCAAACGGGGGCAAGCCCCCTCGCCACAGGTCGCTCCCACAGTGATCGTAGTTCTCTGATCGTTATTGGTCGGCTTTAGTCCGACGACTACTTATTCCTTGCGTCGAGTCACAACCATGACAAACACTCGCAGCGACTGGGAGCAACGCTTCCAGTCCTTGACACTAGAAGGCCGCGCATTCATCGACGGCCACTACCTCCCGGCACTCAGTGGCGACACCTTCGAATGCGTCAGCCCGGTCGACGGCCGCTTTCTGGCGAACATCGCCAGCACCGACGAAGCCGACGCCAATGCCGCCGTGCAGGTTGCACGCCGCACATTCGAATCCGGCATCTGGGCCAAGCTGCCCCCGGCGGAGCGCAAGCGCATCCTGATTCGTTTCGCCGATCTGATTCTGCAAAACCAGGAAGAATTGGCGCTGCTGGAAACCCTCGACATGGGCAAACCCATCAGCGACTCCATGGCCATCGACATTCCAGCGACCGCCAATGCGATCCGCTGGAGCGCCGAGGCCATCGACAAAATCTACGACGAGGTCGCCGCCACACCACACGACCAATTGGGCCTGATCACTCGCGAACCCGCAGGCGTTGTCGCCGCGATCGTGCCGTGGAACTTCCCGCTGATCATGGCCAGCTGGAAGTTCGCCCCAGCCCTGGCGGCAGGCAACTCGTTCATCCTCAAACCTTCGGAAAAGTCGCCTCTGACGGCGATCCGCATCGCGCAACTGGCCCTCGACGCCGGCATCCCCAAAGGCGTGTTTAACGTCTTGCCGGGTTTCGGTCACACCGTCGGCAAGGCGCTGGCGTTGCACATGGATGTCGACGTGCTGGCCTTCACGGGCTCCACCGCGATTGCCAAGCAACTGATGATCTACGCCGGGCAAAGCAACATGAAACGGGTGTGGCTGGAGGCGGGTGGGAAGAGCCCGAACGTGGTGTTCGCCGACGCGCCGGACTTGCGCGCAGCCGCTCAGGCAGCGGCTGGTGCGATTGCCTTCAACCAGGGCGAAGTCTGCACCGCCGGCTCGCGGCTGCTGGTGGAGCGCTCGATCCGCGAGCAGTTCATTCCGTTGCTGGTGGAAGCCTTGCAAGCCTGGAAACCGGGGCATGCCCTCGACCCGGAAACCTCCGTCGGAGCCGTCGTCGATCAGCGCCAATTGGACAATGTGCTGCGCTACATCCAGGTCGGCAAAGACCAGGGCGCGCAACTGATTGCTGGCGGCAATCGCACCCTCGAAGACACCGGTGGCCTGTACGTGGAACCGGCGATTTTCGACGGCGTGACCAACGCCATGACCATCGCCCGTGAAGAAATTTTCGGCCCGGTGCTGTCGCTGATTACCTTCGACACCGCTGAAGAAGCGCTGGCGATTGCCAACGACAGCATCTTCGGCCTCGCCGCCGGCGTGTGGACCAGCAACCTCAGCAAGGCCCACACCTTCGCTCGCGGCTTGCGGGCCGGCAGCGTCTGGGTCAACCAGTACGACGGTGGCGACATGACCGCGCCGTTCGGCGGGTTCAAGCAGTCGGGTAACGGTCGGGACAAATCGCTGCATGCGTTCGACAAATACACCGAACTCAAAGCGACCTGGATCAAGCTCTAACACTTTTACAGCGGCGGTCGCGGGCACATGCCTGCGGCCCTCGGAGAAATGTATGAAACAAGCACATGTAAACAGCTACTACGCCGCGACCCGCAACCAGACCGGCGATTACCCGATACTTGAAGAGCTGGTGGAATGCGATGTCTGTGTGATCGGCGCCGGCTACACCGGGCTGTCCTCGGCATTGTTCCTCAGCGAAGCGGGCTACAGCGTCACCGTACTGGAAGCCGCCAAAGTCGGCTTCGGCGCCAGCGGTCGTAACGGCGGCCAACTGGTCAACTCCTACAGCCGCGACGTCGATGTGATCGAAGAGCGCTACGGCGACAAGACCGCCGAAGTCCTGGGCAGCATGATCTTCGAAGGCGCCGACATCATCCGTTCGCGCATCAAGGAGTACGACATCAAATGCGACTACCGCCCCGGCGGCATCTTCGCAGCGCTGAACAAAAAACAACTCAACGGCCTGGCCGAGCAGAAGCGCAATTGGGAACGCTACGGCAACCGCAATCTGAAAATGCTCGACGCGGCTGACATCCAGCGTGAAGTCGGTTGCGACAACTACGTCGGCGGCCTGCTGGACATGCAGGGTGGCCACATCCATCCGCTGAACCTGGCCCTCGGCGAAGCTGCCGCGATCATTCGCCTGGGCGGCAAAATCTACGAACAATCCGCCGCCGTGGACATCTCCTACGGCGAGCCAATCACCGTGCGCACCGCCAAAGGCGTGGTGCGGGCCAAGTACCTGCTGATCGCCGGCAACGCCTACCTGCCGCAAGACCTCGACAACCGCGTCACGCGCAAAAGCATGCCTTGCGGTTCGCAAATCGTCGTCACCGAGCCGCTGTCCGAGAAAGTCGCCCGCAGCCTGATTACCAATAATTACTGCGTCGAAGACTGCAACTACCTGCTCGACTACTACCGCCTCACCGCCGACAACCGCCTGCTGTACGGCGGCGGCGTGGTCTACGGCGCCCGCGAGCCGGACGACATCGAACAACTGATCCGCCCGAAAATCCTCAAGACCTTCCCGCAACTCAAGGACGTGAAAATCGACTACCGCTGGACCGGCAACTTCCTGCTGACCATGTCGCGCATGCCGCAATTCGGCCGCATCGAGAAAAACGCCTACTACATGCAAGGCTACAGCGGCCACGGCGTCACTTGCTCGCACCTGGCCGGCAAACTGATCTCGGAAATGATCCGCGGCGACGCCGAACGCTTCGATGCTTTCGCATCGTTGCCGCACATGCCGATGCTCGGCGGCCGCACCTTCCAGGCCCCACTCACCGCCATGGGCGCGGCGTATTACGCGCTGCGCGATCGTTTCGGCATCTAGGTCTGACGCAATCCCTGTAGGAGCTGAGCTTGCTCGCGAAGACGGCCGCACAGTCAACATTGATGGCGCCTGACACACCTCCATCGCGAGCAGGCTCACTCCCACAAGGGACTTGGCGCCATACACAAATTTTGCGAACAATACCGACCACTGTGGGAGCGGGCTTCGTACATGGACGGACGACTATCGTTCGCCTATTCGATTTATCTGCCGTTTATCGAACCTGCTGAGCAACACCAACAAACGTGATTTAATACCCGCCTTCCACGGTTCCGGGACGGGAAACGGCGTACTCCGCGGCCACCAGTCGCCCGCCACCCACCCCCATTTCCCCTTAAGTAGTGCTCACATAAGGCTGTCATGGACACGGGCTCACGACTCAAATTAGTACGCGAAAGCTACAAACTGTCCCAGCGCGAGCTGGCCCGGCGTAGCGGCGTTACCAATGCCACCATCTCCCTGATCGAACAGAATCGCGTCAGCCCCTCCGTCAGCTCTCTCAAAAAACTGCTCGAAGGCATTCCCATGTCTTTGGCGGACTTCTTCACCTTCGACCAACCACCACGTGAGCATCAGTACGTGTTCCGCGCCAATGAACAGCCGGATCTCGGGCGTCATGGGTTGCGGTTGTTGCTGATTGGCGCTTCGGTGCCGAGTCGGCAGATGCGGCTGTTGCGTGAGCAATACGCGCCTGGGGCGAGTTCGGGGGAAGAACCGATTGTGCATGCTGAAGGGGAGGAGTGTGGGCTGGTTACCCGTGGCACGGTTGAGCTGACTGTTGATGGTCAGGTGAGCGTGTTGAATGCCGGGGATGGGTATTACTTTCCGACAACGTTGCCGCATCGGTTTCGCAATATTGGGGCGGATGAGGCTGAAATCATCAGCGCCAACACCCCGGCTAACTTCTGAGTGTGCGTCCGGCAAAGTCATCTATCGAAGCCTTTTTGAACCCGAATGCCAACTATTTCAGCAGGGCTGGCCATTTTCCAGGTACCTACTCCCGCTCCTTACGGTTCGGATATTCAGTACCTCACCGTCACATGGGATGAGCAATCGCTTAGCGACTTCCGCGCGCTCTGCCGCCATTGCTAGCTCTTCGCGGGACACCGGACAATGATTAAGGGCCTCCAAATGGTTGGCAATGACCCTGCCAGCAACCGACCGTGTGAACTCGATGACTTCTTCAACCCCCATGATTATCTCGCTACCGACATCCAGACACGCACCACCGGCAGGAACGACCGAAACCGCAGGCTGATGAAGAGCCACAAACCGTCGAATCTGGTCGGTGAGTACCGTATCGCCGGCTAGGTATAGGGTGGGCTCTCCCACAATCTCGATGAAATACCCGACACCATGTTCCATGAGTCGACCGACAAGCCCCCGCCCATGGGTGCATGTAACAGTCCTGATCTTGCCGCCGAGAAATGGCTGCGGACAGTGATGATCGTCTGGCAATGATGCGACGTTCAATCCACGCCGGATCAAGTACCTGGCGTCATGCGGTGTACAGATCACTGGAATTTGTTTCTCACGCAACCATTTTATTGCTGCCCGATCCAGATGATCGAAGTGGCCTTTCTGGCAGTGCGTTATCAAACAGTGCGTGATCGACTCGAGCAGCACATTTGCAGTCGCTGGTAACGGCACCGTTGGATTGCGCTGCCTGTTACTGAAGACCTTTAGAGACGGATATGCACCCTGTTCTCCCAGCATAGGATCGACAATGACTCGACAAGGGCCGATTTCAAGCACGATGGTTGCACTTCTAAGTTGATGAATCCGCATTACTTACCTCAGGAAAGTCCATTTAATCGGGGCTAACGGCTTTGTCGCCCTCAAGGGAGAAGTCAGCGGGCCTTGCCCTTGGCTATGCAATATGAGTTGACGAACGTTGCAGTGTGCTGCAAAGACTGACGTATATCCGGTTTGGCTATTCCATGCCTGTTGGCAAATTGCTCGACCGCCGCTGTATCAAAACGAGTGGTCTGGATAAAGTCCAAGGCTTCGGCTTTTGTATTCAAAAACCGCGCGACGGGAGGAATACTCAGTAGCAACTTCAGCAATCGGAGCGAAATGTAATGCTTGGGAGACTTTAAGCCAATGGGTTGTGCCACCTGTACCAGGAGTTCTCGCAAGTTGGGAGTTTGGTCATCAAGCGCCAGCAGTTCCTGGCCCGCCATGGCAGGATCAAAAGCACAAACCGCCACCAGCTCAACCAGGTAATCCACGGTGACCAGTGGCAGCCAGTGCTCGGCGGTACCGGGCACTGCAGTCAGCTTTCCCTGCACAAGGTTGCGTATCAGCTCCACCAGCGGCTGACCGTCAAGGATATGTCCCGTGCGGCTGTGGCCACAAACCGTCGCGGGGTGGACAACGGTAATCTCCCCGCCCTTGGCGGACATGACCTCCAGGGTCGCAAAATGCGCCTCCAGCTTGCTCCCCTCGTAACCACCGACATGTCGGTAGACGGCAGGCCAATTCGTCAACTCCGGATGACGAGGATCAATTCCGATGCGTTGCAGATGTTCATGATTTTTCAGCATGTAGCCGCCGATCATCACTAACCGGCTTTTTTGCTCAGCCGCCAACAGCGCCACGCGCTTTGCCCCTTCCACATTCACTGCACGAGAATGCTCCACTGAAAGCCCCCATGCGAAGTGGGCGCCTAGGTGGAATATGACTCTGGCGTGCCTTAGCACTTCTCGGTCAGCAAGACTCAGCCCGAGGTTGTCCCGTTCCAGATCGCCAGCTACGGCAAATACCCGGGTTGCGCACCCTCCCAGATTGTCGACTTGCTTGCGCAGTGCAGCTAGTCGCTCTGGGCGACGCATCAACACCCGAATGGTGTGACCTTTTGCACTCAGGTACGCCACCAAATGTTGACCGATGAAGCCGGTACCCCCCGTGACAAAGCATTCCACGCTCATTTCCCTGTTCCTTGTTTAAGGTGAGAAATCAAGCGTAAACTATCGACCCAACTCTATAGTCAAGCGGTGTTTTCATGAAAATCGGCGAACTCGAGGCCCGCAGCGGCGCCAGCCGCCATACGCTGCGTTACTACGAGCAAATCGGCCTGATCTCACCGCTGCGGCGAACTAACAACTATCGCGTTTACACAGCGCAAACTCTTCAGGATCTGCACTTTATCCAGCGCGCGCAAAGCATGGGGTTTTCCCTGGGGGAAATAGGCGAGATTCTGGATGCGCAGCGGAACAAGCTGATCGATTGTGCTGACGGCGCTAAGCTAATTGAAAAGAAGATGGCAGAAATCAAACAGAAAATCGCCAACTTCCAAAGCGTTTATCGGTATCTGGATGAAGAGCGTGCAAAGCTCGAAGCCAGTGCTGCCAAGCAACTTGAGCTTCAGCAGCTGAACAACTCTTCCAACTGAACGGTCAGCCTCTGGAAAACGGAAGCTGCAGCCTGCTTCCAGTTTCAAGCCCCCTTACGCATTGTCTAAAACCTTCTGGCCAGGCCCTGGACAGTAAGCGCCCGCCCAACAGACCTTGCGTGGTTAAACGGGCGCCCATCTACGCGGCAGCAACTCGGTAATCTCACTCACCCGCTGCGTCGGCAGTCGCGTGAGTACGCCCTTTAAATACGCCCCCCGCTCAAGTGCCGCAGCACCGGCTGCGGATTACAACGCCTTGGTGTTGTGAGCCATTTTTCTACACCACATCAGGAAATGTCCTGCGCTCTCGTCGGAAGCGCCCGATTTAGCCATTACAACTCATCCCTTAACCTTCTCGAATGGATCCATTCATTGACGTCAGAATAATGGCCATCTAATATCGCGCCACTATTGTGCCATTACTCTCCATTCGAGGGATCGAACATGTACCCACCCGCCCTCGTGGCGAGGTTGTGCCTGGCTTTGCTGTGCCTTTCTCCGCTAACTCTTGCTCACGCTGCACCCACCCCCGGTGAAACCGATCTGATCCGCGAACGTCAGGATCGCTTGCTCGACGAGCAGCGTCGGCGTCTCGAGGAGCTCAAGGAATTACCCGGCAAGGCAGCCAAACCCGCGCCTCCGACGGCCCCGGCCGACGCCCGGTGTTTCCCCATCCAGGACATCGAACTCAAAGGCGCCGACAGTCTTTCGGACAGCGAGAAAAATCGCCTGCTCAAGCCTTACATAGGTCAGTGCCTGGGCGTTACGCAGCTCAACGAACTGCTGAAAGTCATCACCGATCTGTACATCGAGAAAGGCCTGGTCACCAGCCGTGCCTACTTGCCGCCGCAGGATTTGTCCGCCGGGCATCTGAAGGTGCTGGTGGTCGAGGGCCGGCTCGAAGGGTTGAAGGGCGCGGAGGGCAGCCAGCTGTCGGACCGCGAACTGGGGATGGCTTTTCCTGGCAAGAGCGGGGAGCTGGTCAATCTGCGGGAAATCGAGCAGATGGTGGATCAGCTCAACCGCTTGCCGTCGAATCAGGCGCAGATGGAATTGTCCCCGGGCAAGAACGTCGGTGGCAGTGAAGTGCTGGTCAAGAACACGCCGCAGAAGCCGTGGCGCGCCGGGTTGTCGCGCAGTAACGACGGCCAGCGCAGCACCGGCGAGCAACAGTGGGGCACGACGTTCGATTGGGACAGCCCGCTGGGCCTGGCCGATCAGTTGATGCTGCGCGGCGGTCACGATGCGATGAGCGATCACCAGCACACCTCCAACAACGCGATGCTCAATTACAGCCTGCCGTGGGGCTGGTGGAACTTCAGTTACACCTACAGCCAGAGCGAATATCGCTCGCAAGCCCAGGCCAACGGTTTCAATTTCAAGCAAACCGGCGACAGCGAAAACCATCAGTTGCGCGCCGAGCGGGTGATCCATCGCGACGCCCTGAGCAAGACGTCTCTCAGCACCGGCCTCTCGTACCTGCGCACCAACAACTTCATCGAAGACAGCAAGCTCAGGCTGAGCAGCAACCGCATCAGCGAAGCACAGTTCGGCATCAATCACGGCCGGCGGGTCGGCAGTGCGTTCGTCAACCTCGACCTGGGCATGCAACAAGGCATCGGCGCGTTCGACGCCCAGGGTAACGGCGATCCGGGCCCCGGCGAGCCGAACGCCCGTTACCGCAAATACACCGCCACCGCGAGTTATCTGCAGCCGTTCAAGCTGTGGGGCGAGTCCTTCAGTTTCAGCAGCCTGATGACCGGCCAGCGCAGCGAAGACGTGCTGTTCAGCCCGCAGCGCATGAGCCTGGGCGGGCAGTCGTCGATCCGCGGTTACAAGGACCAGTCCTTGTCCGGCGACAGTGGTGGCTACTGGCGCAACGACCTGCGCTGGAGCCGCCCGATCACTTTGGAATGGCTGCACCCGGTGTTCGCCGAATACGGCACCAGCCTGGGTTACGACCAGGGCGTGATCCGTGGTGACCGCTATAACGGCGATCAGCACGGGCGCATGTCCAGCGACTCGTGGGAGCTGTTCGCCCGAGGTCAGCATGTGGCGGCCAGCGTGACCTTTGCCCATTCCCTGGAACGCCCTGACGTGCTGACCGAGCGCGAAGCGCCGATCTACTTCCGCGTGGATTTCTTCCTCTAAATTCTGCTTTAACGAGACTCGATCATGGATGTTCGCCAACTGGCCTTTCTGGCCGGCCAGCCCGCTGCTGCCTTAAAAAACCGTGAGCACTTCTGGGGCATGCCCAAGCGCGGGCTGGCGTTCCTGTTGGCCAACGTCATGTTCTGGCAGCCGATGTGGGCCCAGGCCGACGGAATCGTGGTGGCCACGACCGGCACCAGTCTCGGGCAGGCGGGCAATGGCGTGCCGATCATCCAGATCGCCACCCCCAACGGCACGGGCCTGTCGCATAACCAGTTTCACGATTACAACGTCGGCACCCAGGGGGTGATCCTCAACAACGTCGCCAACCAGACCGGTGCGACGCAACTGGGCGGGATCATTGTCGGCAACCCGAACCTGACCAACGGGGTCACCGCGCAAACCATCCTCAACGAAGTGGTCGGCGGCAGTCCCAGTCAGTTGCGCGGTTACACCGAAGTGGCGGGGCAGTCGGCGCGGGTCATTGTGGCCAACCCCTACGGCATCAGCTGCAACGGCTGCGGCTTTATCAACACCCCGCGCGTGACCCTGACCACCGGCAAACCGGTGCTGGATAACGGACGTCTCGATCGCTTCCAGGTCGATCAGGGCAGCGTCACTATCGACGGCGCCGGGCTGAACGCCAACAACGTCGACCGCTTCGAAATCATCACCCGCAGCGCGAAGATCAATGCCGAGATCCAGGCCAAGAACCTGACCATCATTGCCGGTCGCAACGACGTCAACGCCGACAGCCTCAACGCTACAGCCCGTGCCGATGACGGCAGCGCCAAACCACAACTGGCGATCGACTCTTCCGCGTTGGGCGGCATGTACGCGGGGGCGATCAAACTGGTCGGCACCGAAGCCGGGGTCGGGGTGAAACTCGATGGCAACCTGGCCGCCAGCGGTGGCGATATCCAGCTCGATGCCAACGGCCATCTGAGCCTTGCGCAGACTTCTGCCACAGGCGCCGTGAACGTCAAAGCCGCGAGCCTCGACGCTCGCGGCCCGGTCTACGGCGGCACCGCCGTCAACGTGCAAACCCAAGGCAACCTGACCAACCAGCAAACCCTCGCCGCACGAGACAGCATCGCGCTGACGGCCGGCGGTGTGCTGACCAACAACGGCATCATCGAAGCCGGGGTCAATGCTGATACCAGCCGTAATGCCAATGGCGATGTGAGCCTGAGCGCGCAGAACCTTACCAACACTGGCAAAAGCGTTATCGCCAGCCGCAACCTGACGGTCAATACCGCGCAGACGTTGAATAACCAGGGCGGGACGTTAAGCGCCGGGCAAACCGCCAACATCACCGCCGCAACTCTGGACAACCAGAACAACGGTCGAGTGTTGAGCAGTAGCAACCTCAATCTCACGGCCAATCAGGTGCTCAACGGCAACGGTCTGATCACCAGTACCGGTCATCTCGACGCCACCCTCGGTCACCTGAACAACCGCACTGGCGAGCTCTCGAGTCTGGCCACTGCGACGCTGCGCATGGCCACACTGGATAACGTGGCGGGGCTGGTGAACGCCGGTCAGGCCTTGAGCATCACCGCCACGGGGGCGGTGAACAATCAGGGCGGCAAACTGACCAGCCTCGACGCCCTGAGCCTCAACGCCGAGTCGGTCGATAACAGCAGCAAGGGCCGGATCGCCAGCAACAAGGCCCTGACGGTCAGTGTCAGCAGCCTCGACCAACACGATGGCGGGCAACTCACCAGTGGCACGTCGCTGACCCTGGACCTGAATCACGGCGAGCTGAATAACCAGAACGGTTTGATCAATGCCCCGGTGCTGGTGCTGAAAAACCTCGCGCAGGTGAACAACCGCAACGGCGAAATTTCCAGTGCCCAGGCGTTTACGCTGGCGGCCGACAGCCTCGACAACAGCAACGGCAAACTGCTCGGCAATCAGGCCGTGACCCTGCGCGTGCAGCAGGCGCTGACCAGCGTCAAAGGCTTGATCGCGGCGGCAAGCGTCGATGTGCAGGCCGGTAGCCTGAACAACAACGGTGGCACCCTGACCAGTCGCGCCGGCCTCGAGCTTAAGGTTAACGGCCAGCTCGACAATCAGGACCAAGGACTGATCAACGCCACCCAAAACCTGAACGTCAACGCGGCGAGTTTGAACAACCAGAACGGCGGCTCGTTGCTCGGCAGCGCCATTGCCATCAACTTCAGCGGCGCCATGGGCGACCTGAACAACGCCAACGGCCTGATCACCACCACCGGGCAACTGAGCATCCGCAACCTGCGGGACTTGAACAACCGTGGCGGTGAACTCTCCAGTAGCCAAAGCTACACCCTGACGGGCCGCAACCTGGACAACAGCGACGGCAAACTCATCAGTCGTCAGCAACTGGACCTCACCGCCGATGTCACCACGAACCTCAATGGACTGATTTCCGGCTGGCAGAGTTTGAGCCTTCTGGGCGGCAGCCTCGACAACCGCAATCAGGGCACCTTGTCGAGCCGAGACGGTGACGTGCTGGTGGACCTCACCGGCGCTGTGCGTAACAGCAACGCCGGTGCTCTGGTCAGTAACGGCACGTTGAAGGTCACGGCGGCCAGCCTCGACAACAGCGACAACGGCATTCTTTCCAGCGCCGGTGCGCAAACCTTCGTCATTGCCGGAACACTGAATAACGCCCAGGGCGGTTTGATCGACAGCGGCGCCGCACTGGATATTCAGGCCAAAACCCTCAGCAACGCCAATGCAACCATCAATGCCCAGCAGGACATCAGCTTCACCGGCACCGATCTGAACAACAGCGCCGGTACCTTGGCCGGCAAGGGCGCGATCACCCTCGATTTGCTCGGCACCCTGACCAATACCAACGGCAAACTGGCGAGTAACGGCCCGTTGGGGATTCAGCGCGCGCGGCAGATCGACAACCAGGGTGGCCAGCTTGCAAGCCAGGGTTTGCTGAGCCTGTTGACCGGTGGCCTCGATAACCGCAATGGCGGCACTGTCGCGGCCAGTGAGTTGTTGACGATCACGGCCAGTGGCGTCGTACAGAACAGCGCCAACGGTCAGATCTTCAGCAGCGCCGCAGGCCTGACGCTCAACGCTGCCAGCCTCGATAACGCCAAGGGCACCCTGCAAAGCCAGGGCGGGCTGACGGTGGAAACCAGCGGCGCCATCGATAACCAGAGCGGGCGCATCGTCACCAAGGACGGCAACCTCGACATCACCGCCACCAGCCTCGACAGCCGTGGCGGTGTGCTCTCCAGCCTGCAAGGCGCCTTCAGCAGCCATATCACTGGTGTACTGCGCAATGGCTATGACCTGAACAATAACCGTCAGGGCGGGATCATTCAGGCCCAGAGCCTGGACCTCAAGGCACTGGCCGGCCTCGACAACTATGGCGGGCGGATCACCGCGCAAACCGGTGATGCCATCGTCGACACCGGCACCAACGGCAACTTCGACAACCGCAATGGCGGCCTCTACGCCAAGGGCCGGGTCAGCGTCACCGGTAAAGACTTCGACAACAGCGGCGACAACGACGGGCAGATCGGCGGGCAACAGATCGACCTGAGCCTGCGCGGCGCATTGAACAACCGCTTGGGCATCATCGAAAGCGAAAGCACACTGACCATCACCGCCGCCAGCCTCGACAACCAGACCGGCCAACTGCGCGCATTGGGCAGCACTGGCAAAACCGCCTTCACCATCGGTGGCGTGTTCGACAACCGCAACGGCACCGTGGAATCCGCCAACAACGACCTGAGCCTCGGCGCCGGTGGTTTGCTGAACGTCGGCGGCAACGTGCTGCACGTCGGCACTGGCCTCTTCGACATTGCCACCGGACAACTGGGTGGTGCCGGCGGCAGCTTCGTCACCCGCGGTGGCCTGACCCTGACCGCTGACGGCTGGACCAACAGCAGCGTGATCCAGGCTGATCGCCTGACCGTCAATATCAACAGCCTCAACCAGACTGCCAATGGTCAGCTCTTGGCTGTCAGCCAACTGACTGGCAGCGGCGGCAACTGGAACAACGATGGCCTGATCGCCAGTGACGGCAACTTGAAGATCGACCTTGGCGGTACTTATTCGGGAAGCGGTCGGCTCAGCAGCCGGGGAACGCTCGGCCTGAGCGCCGCACAACTGAACCTCAACGCGGCCGCCAGCATTGCCGGTGGAGGGGACACCACCGTGTCGGTGGGTGGCCAACTGAACAATGCCGGGCGCTTGACGTCGGCTGCCAACCTGACCGTGAACGCCGGCGGGATCAACAACTTCGGGACGCTGGCCAGCGCTCAACAACTGACCGCCACCACCGGCTCGCTGGTCAATGATCGCGGGCTGATCTTCAGCGGCGGCAACATGGGCCTGCGGGTCAATGCGCTGAACAACAGCTACGCCAACATCTACAGCCTGGGCAACCTCACGATTGACCGTAACGGACAAGGCGCCCAGGCCGACAGCATCGTCAACAGTTCTGCGTCGATTCAAAGCGACGGCAGCATGAGCCTGGCGGCAAGCACGATACAAAACATCCGTGCGCTGTTGACCATCAGTAATGGCGGTATCTACACCGCCAGGATTGATGAGGGTGCGTGCAACCGGCCGCATTACCACAATGACTGCGGCGGTCCCGTGGTAACTCATACCTGGGAAATCACCCAGCGTGAAAAACTGGAAGTGACCGCCGCCAGTGCGGCGTCCAGCATCACCGCTGGCGGTAATCTGAACATCAACGGCGGCGAGCTGTTTAACCAGAGCAGCACCATCGCCACCAGCGGCAACCTCACCGCTACGCTGAACAACCTGACCAACACCGGCGTAGAGACCAACGATACCGAAACGGTGAGGGTGTACCGCAGCGAACGGACCGACGACGCCGGCGGCTTGGTTGATGCCGCCAGCGCCTTCACCGATCAGTACTGGTTTGCCAGCAGCGGTTATGACGCCAACCACCTCACCGGCCTGGAAGCGGCAATGGCCCACTTCATCGGCGCCACCGAAGTCGAGATGCCCGAGTTTCGCCAGGTCACCCAGTTGGCCACCGGCGATCAGAGCTATGCCGCCATTATCCAGGCCGCCGGTGCGGTCAATATCAACGCTCAGAACAACATCGACAACAGCGTCGTTCGCCCTGGCTACACCTACGTGGGCAGTGGCCCCCGCACGGGCACCAGTGCTTCGGGCAGCCAGTTCTCCACGCGCATCACCCTGAACCAACAACTACCACCGGACCTGGCGCAACAGCAGGTTAACCCGGTGAGTCTGCCCGGCTTCAGCCTGCCCTCCGGACAGAACGGCCTGTTCCGTTTGAGTCAGGAAGGCAGCACCAACCCGAACGGCACCGGCCCACAAAGCTGGAGCCTCACCGGCGCCACTGTCACCGCGTCCACCAGTGCGCCAGTCACCCTCAACCGCGTGCAAGGCTTGCCGAGCAATGCCGGCAAATCCCAACCGCACAAATACCTGATCGAAACCAACCCGGTACTCACCGACCTCAAGCAATTCATGAGCTCGGATTACCTGTTGTCGAACCTGGGCTACGACCCCGACCAAAGTGCCAAGCGTCTGGGCGATGGTCTTTATGAACAACGCCTGATCCAGCAAGCCGTGGTTGCCCGCACCGGCCAGCGCTTCATCGATGGCCAGACCTCCGACGAGGGCCTGTTCAAGTACCTGATGAATAACGCCATCGCCAGTAAGACGGAGCTCAACCTGTCGCTGGGCGTCAGCCTGACCTCCGAACAAGTCGCGGCCCTGACCCACGACATTGTCTGGATGGAAAATGCCGAAGTGAACGGCGAGCAAGTGCTGGTGCCGGTGCTGTACCTGGCCAACGCCAACAATCGCCTGGCCGCCAACGGTGCCCTGATCCAGGGCCGCGACGTGACCCTGATCGCCGGCAAAGACCTGAATAATGCTGGCACCTTGCGCGCTTCCAACAACCTGTCGGCGACGGCCTCCAACGACCTGGTCAACAGCGGCCTGATCGAGACCGGCAATCGCCTCGACCTGCTGGCCACCAACAACCTGACCAACAAGGCCGGCGGCATCATCGCCGGCCGTGATGTCTCGCTGACCGCCACCCGGGGCGACGTGATCAACGAGCGCACCGTCACCACTCATGAAAGCGCTAGCGGTTATCGCAGCGAGCGCACGGACTTCGCCGACAGCGCCGCACGCATCGAGGCGGCCAACGACCTCACCGTGAAGGCGGGGCAAGACATCAACATTGTCGGTGGTGTCATGCAAAGCGGTCGTGACATGAGCCTGAATGCAGGACGAGACCTCAACGTGTCTTCGGCGCAGGTCACCAACAGTGTGTTCAAGGACAGCAACCACAACAGCAGTGACATCACTCAATTGGGCGCCCAGATCAGCGCCGGACGTGATCTGTCGGCCGATGCCAAGCGTGATATCAACGTCAGCGCCAGCCAGATCGATGCCAAGCGCGACATCGCTATGGCGGCGGTCGACAACCTGACCATCAGCTCGGCAGCGGATGAAGAGCACTCCCTGTCCAAGAGCAAAAAACTCACGGTTCAGGAAGACCACGTCAGCCAGGTCATGTCGGGTGTCACGGCGGGTGGCAACGTGAAGTTGGATGCCGGTAAGGATCTCGCGGTTATCTCCAGCCGCATTACCGCAGGCGATGAGGCGTACCTGGTGGCGGGTGACAACCTCGATATTCTTGCGGCGAAAGACAGCGACTACTCGCTGTATGACATGAAGAAAAAGGGCTCCTTCGGCGCGAAGAAAACCCAGCGCGATGAAGTGACCGATGTGAAATACATCGGCAGTGAAATTACCACCGGGGGCAACCTGACCTTGGTCAGTGGTGGGGATCAGCGGTATCAGGTGGCGAAGCTGGAGAGTGGCAAGGACATCACGCTTGACAGTGGTGGGGCGATTGTTTTTGAAGGGGTGAAAGACCTGCATGACGAGAGCCATACCAAGAGTGATGGAGACGCCTTTTGGACCTCATCGAAAGGCAAGGGCAATACCGACGAGACACTGCGCCAGACCCAGATGATTGCCAAAGGCAACATCACGATCAAGGCCGTCGAAGGTCTGCGAATCGACCTCAAAGAGGTGAATCAGCAAAGCGTCAGCCAGACCATTGATGCGATGGTCCAGGCCGATCCGCAACTGGCATGGCTGAAGCAAGCCGAAGCACGGGGTGATGTGGACTGGAGGCAGGTCAAGGAGATTCATGAGTCGTTCAAGTACAGCAACTCGGGACTAGGGCCGGCTTCGCAGCTGATCATTGCGATTGCACTGGCTGCCGTCATGGGGCCGATGATGGCCAGCATGAACGCGATGATGCAGGCGGGCGCCTTGAGCGTGGCGACCAAGGCCACCGTCAGCACCATCGACAACCGCGGCAATCTTGGCAAGGTCATCAAGGACGTTACCTCGAAAGACAGTATCAAAGGTTACGTCGTAGCCGTTGCCACGGCGGGCGTCACTCAGGGCCTCAAGTACGATCCAGGCAAGATTGGCTTCGATGCCAATAGCCTGAACACCGTGGCGATCAAGGTGACCGCCGATGCGGTGATCAAGACGGCAGTCTACGGAGGAAGCTTCAAGGACAATCTGGCCAGTTCGGCTGTCAGCGTAGCCGCCAGTATTGGTGGCGCGGTCGGCGCCGGGAAAATTGGCGATCTGCCCCTGCCAGAGGGCGGTTTGGAAAAAATCCTGCTGCATGCGGGTTTGGGTGGCTTGCTGGCTGAAGCGATGGGCGGTGATTTCCGCACCGGAGCGCTGGCAGGTGGCGCCAACGAAGTGTTGGTCGGATTGCTGGGCGACAAACTTTTACCCTCAAACCTTGTTCCGGGTTCTGCGGAGTACAACCAGGCCCAGGCCAATATTCTCGCGCTATCGCAAATTGTCGGTGTGCTAGGTGCGGCAGCTTCGGGTGGGGATGTCGGGGTTGGTGCTGCGGTGGCGGCGAATGCTACGCAGTACAACTTCTTGGGCGATCACGCCGAAGCCAAACGTGATCGAGCACGTGAAGAGTTCAAGGAAACAAATGGTATCGGGGCCGCCAGACAATTGGTGGAATTGGAGGGCGCTGATCAACGAAGCGACAACCTTCTTGCGAAGTATCGACTGGACAAAAGCTCGCTCTCGGCTGCGGAACTTGCGGAGCTAAATGCGTATGTGCAGGTTTACACATACGATATGGCGCTCAAATACGGTGAGGATGTAGCTCGTACCCTTGCGAATGCTTTGATCCAGAATGGTCCTGATTCCGTTGGCATTTACCCCTATGCCGGGACCACCGAGGCAAAAAACGCCTTCGCCGACGCGTTGCGAGCACAGCTGGGAGGCTGGGGCGAGCAGTTGGCTTGGATCAGGCCAAAAAGTGAAAACGAGCTGGTCTATAAAGACGCCCAAGGCTATTTGCAGATTAACAACGAGCAACAGGGCCTTTCGAACCTCGGTAGTCCGGCGTTGTACGGCCTTACCGGCTCATTGGGGGCTGGTATACGAATCGCGGCAGCGGCCAATGGTGTCCTCCAGGCGGCTTATGGTGCGGATCAGGCGTTTAATGGTGATCTCTGGAACGCTGCTGGAAACATTGTGGTGGGGGCTCTGGGCGTAGCCAGCGTCAGAATCCCCAGTACAAGGTCACCGAATTCATCAGGTGTCAATACTGCACCGGTTTCAAGCCCATATTGGAATAGCTCGCTTGTGTCTGGTGAGTCGGTTGGGCTGTTTGATAGAACCGTGCTGCATGTCCCTGTAAATGATCAATTCTCTGCACGTGCAACTCAGGAGTTGCTGGATGCCATCAATGCATTTCCTAGTAATACCCAAGCGTCTAAAGTCGCTACAATGATCGGTGCTTATGACCCGGTATCAGGAAAAATAGCTGTGGGGAGCAGCAATGGGAAAATTACTGCTGAAACTCTGGATGTGCGCACAGTTAATTATATAGAGAATCAACTAGGTGTTAAAATTGGCGATCTCACTAGTTTGTGTCGAAACGCGGCAGGCGCATGCGCTGAGGTAGCAGCTGTTGACAAGCTGGTAAGGTTGGGAGTAAATCCGGCAGGTGTAAAATTTACGGATGCTTTGCGTCCAAAGACAGTCAGAGAGGAAGGGGGAATCACCCCGAAAGCGATTATTGATACCTGTCCGAACTGCAAGGTTGTCTGGCCGGAGAAGAAATGATGACACTGAATAAGTACTGGAAGCCCGGGTTTGGCGAACTGATTACTTGGTTTGCAATGGATAAAAACGGAGCTATTGCAGTTATGGTGAATAACTGCTTTGGGGGGCTCCCAGCTATACTTTTAGAAGTTTCCGATGTAGATGAAAAACTCGATAGCTTTAATGAGTTTATGTGGGGGGAATCCGCTGAGTTTGATGAGGGCTCGGAAAATAAAAAAGGGCAGACGATACTGGGTTTTTATTCAGCCTATGCTTATAGGCATACTTCATCTCGGCGAGAGGTTGAAGAATGGGTTGCCAACAGATCATTATTTAGTGGAAGGTTGACGGAGTATAGTCTGCCATCAATTAAAGGTTTTTACGTTTTTCATGGTGTAGAAGGAAGTGTGTCAGGTGAGGATTTTCCTGTTGGGTATGATGGGGGGACTGTAATGGGTGACTACTTTCGATACTTGATGCCCACTGTATTTGCTAGGGTGGAGGATATTCCCGTTGAGCTCAGAGGCTTGATTGCGGTATCCGATTCTTTGGAGTTTTCCAAAAGCTCTGTCATTTTTAATGAGGAAATTGATCACTTATTTACCCATCTTTATGGGGGGTAGGTGGTGGTTTTTGTGGAGAGTGTTTACGGGGACAGACCTTGTGAAAACGAAAGGGGCGAAAACGGGGGCAGACCCTGAGGGATCCCCACAAATCTACTCCAGCGCCTGCGCCTGTTGATGTACCTCGGCTCGCAACGCGCGCTCAAGTCTCTCCAAGGTTTTTCGAGAGCTTGGGCCGCGTCCATTGCGCCAGTATTCCAAACCCAGCCGCCACAGCGACAACACCCGTCGGCGTTTCAGGCTATTGCTTTGAAAGCGATGTTCATGACCCGCTTCACGGGCCTGCAACCCCGTTAAACAAATGATGTAGTTAGCCAAAGCTGAGATCAGTAAAAGCACTTCGATTCGGCGCGGGCAGTGACTCCGATGGCGAGCCACGCCAACTCCAAAGTGCTCGCTTTTTACATCCCTGACGCCTTCTTCTATCCGCATACGCTGCTTGTAAATGGCCACGATTCTCGATGGATTCCATTGATCCTCCGGCAGGTTGCTGGCCAATAACCAAGGCTCTCGTTCACTATTAGCCGATTGTCTGCTGAGTTTGTTTTTAGCGATTGAACCGGTGACACGCTGGTGTTTACGACCCTTTGCCGAATGCCTGACGCAGTACAAATGGATGAAGTGCGGAGCGCTTTGGGTCATCTCGATCTGACCCAGTGATTTCGGTGAGGACGACGCCAGGGCGTAGAGGTTTTTAACCGGCAGCCAAGTGTGTGCGTCGTTGCGGTAAAGGTCCCGGTTACGCACTCGCCCCACGTAATACCAACCTTGCGCCTCGACGGCTTTGATCCATGGCCGGCGAAAACCCGCATCAGCGACAAGGATCGGAACGCAGTCTTTGGGGAGCATTTCGGCCAAGGTTTGCAACAACCGTTTTTGATATTTCGGACAACCCTCGCGTTCATGAACACTCTCGTAAATGGGGAACGAACGTCCTGCCAAAGGAATGGCAGCGCGCAACAAAAAGAACTCTCCAGCCGCATCGATCGGCGACCAATCGACCAGGATCAACGGATGTCTCAGCGACCCCAGCAAGGCTCGCAACATGACCCAGTAAAACAGCGAGCGCTCGGTTTGCAGATGCCGATTACCCAGCAACCGATCTACTCGTTTGATGGCGTGTTTGGGGTAAGCCTTGCCTGACATGAATCGACCAAGCCCCGTCAGAGTGAGCCGACGTCCTTGGAGTAATGCGCTGACACAACACATCAATGTTTTCAGACGACGAGAATGGACAGTGGGAAGTGCTTGGGCGAGCGCACTGTGTAAGAATCGGATGGCCTGCATGGGTTCGGGATCTTGTTTTTGTGTGGTGCAATACAAGCTGCCGACCTATGCAGGTCTCTACAATTCCCAACTTCTTGATTTCTCGTAGGAAAAAGCGGGGATTTCTCAGGGGCAGACCACATTTATCGAGGGCTGGATAATGCTCCTTCAATTTAATCGTGGTCTGTCCCCGTTTTCCGTAAATGTGGTCTGTCCTTAATTTTTCTTTAAGGATCATGTGAAACGTGATGGAAGTGTAAGTCGTTTTGATCCAGATACCGGTATCGCTGAAGCATGGTCGAGATTTAAAAAAGGAACCTACAAGGCAGAAAGCGTCCAGCTGTTTAAGTATGAATATTTTGAATCTAGATTTGAAGGTGTTTTTAGGGCTGACTATGGTGCTTCTCATGATAAAACACAGATTCGGTACCCAGGTCCACTAGGTAACTGGGAAGGGTAAAATGGCATTTTATATAGAAATGGATAAGGTTGTAGAAGCTGAAGAGTATGTTGAGTACACGTTTGGCCGGAATTTGGAGGTTGGGATAATTCGATTGGGGAAAAATGATGAAACTATTCATGTATTGAAAGAGTGTCCCCTGGATGTAAATGGGGAATGGTCGAAAAGAGCTGCTATGAAGCTAATTCGTCTTTGGAAAAGTGGAAGTTTTCCTGAGAAAACTCAGTGGGCTTCTTGACGAAAGGATAAACGGGGACAGACCACGTTTATCGAGGGTGGGATACTGCTCCTTCAATTTATTTGTGGTCTGTCCCCGATTTCCTGAACCAACAACTACCACCGGACCTGGCGCAACAGCAGGTTAACCCGGTGAGTCTGCCCGGCTTCAGCCTGCCCTCCGGACAGAACGGCCTGTTCCGTTTGAGTCAGGAAGGCAGCACCAACCCGAACGGCACCGGCCCACAAAGCTGGAGCCTCACCGGCGCCACTGTCACCGCGTCCACCAGTGCGCCAGTCACCCTCAACCGCGTGCAAGGCTTGCCGAGCAATGCCGGCAAATCCCAACCGCACAAATACCTGATCGAAACCAACCCGGTACTCACCGACCTCAAGCAATTCATGAGCTCGGATTACCTGTTGTCGAACCTGGGCTACGACCCCGACCAAAGTGCCAAGCGTCTGGGCGATGGTCTTTATGAACAACGCCTGATCCAGCAAGCCGTGGTTGCCCGCACCGGCCAGCGCTTCATCGATGGCCAGACCTCCGACGAGGGCCTGTTCAAGTACCTGATGAATAACGCCATCGCCAGTAAGACGGAGCTCAACCTGTCGCTGGGCGTCAGCCTGACCTCCGAACAAGTCGCGGCCCTGACCCACGACATTGTCTGGATGGAAAATGCCGAAGTGAACGGCGAGCAAGTGCTGGTGCCGGTGCTGTACCTGGCCAACGCCAACAATCGCCTGGCCGCCAACGGTGCCCTGATCCAGGGCCGCGACGTGACCCTGATCGCCGGCAAAGACCTGAATAATGCTGGCACCTTGCGCGCTTCCAACAACCTGTCGGCGACGGCCTCCAACGACCTGGTCAACAGCGGCCTGATCGAGACCGGCAATCGCCTCGACCTGCTGGCCACCAACAACCTGACCAACAAGGCCGGCGGCATCATCGCCGGCCGTGATGTCTCGCTGACCGCCACCCGGGGCGACGTGATCAACGAGCGCACCGTCACCACTCATGAAAGCGCTAGCGGTTATCGCAGCGAGCGCACGGACTTCGCCGACAGCGCCGCACGCATCGAGGCGGCCAACGACCTCACCGTGAAGGCGGGGCAAGACATCAACATTGTCGGTGGTGTCATGCAAAGCGGTCGTGACATGAGCCTGAATGCAGGACGAGACCTCAACGTGTCTTCGGCGCAGGTCACCAACAGTGTGTTCAAGGACAGCAACCACAACAGCAGTGACATCACTCAATTGGGCGCCCAGATCAGCGCCGGACGTGATCTGTCGGCCGATGCCAAGCGTGATATCAACGTCAGCGCCAGCCAGATCGATGCCAAGCGCGACATCGCTATGGCGGCGGTCGACAACCTGACCATCAGCTCGGCAGCGGATGAAGAGCACTCCCTGTCCAAGAGCAAAAAACTCACGGTTCAGGAAGACCACGTCAGCCAGGTCATGTCGGGTGTCACGGCGGGTGGCAACGTGAAGTTGGATGCCGGTAAGGATCTCGCGGTTATCTCCAGCCGCATTACCGCAGGCGATGAGGCGTACCTGGTGGCGGGTGACAACCTCGATATTCTTGCGGCGAAAGACAGCGACTACTCGCTGTATGACATGAAGAAAAAGGGCTCCTTCGGCGCGAAGAAAACCCAGCGCGATGAAGTGACCGATGTGAAATACATCGGCAGTGAAATTACCACCGGGGGCAACCTGACCTTGGTCAGTGGTGGGGATCAGCGGTATCAGGTGGCGAAGCTGGAGAGTGGCAAGGACATCACGCTTGACAGTGGTGGGGCGATTGTTTTTGAAGGGGTGAAAGACCTGCATGACGAGAGCCATACCAAGAGTGATGGAGACGCCTTTTGGACCTCATCGAAAGGCAAGGGCAATACCGACGAGACACTGCGCCAGACCCAGATGATTGCCAAAGGCAACATCACGATCAAGGCCGTCGAAGGTCTGCGAATCGACCTCAAAGAGGTGAATCAGCAAAGCGTCAGCCAGACCATTGATGCGATGGTCCAGGCCGATCCGCAACTGGCATGGCTGAAGCAAGCCGAAGCACGGGGTGATGTGGACTGGAGGCAGGTCAAGGAGATTCACGAGAGCTTCAAGTACGACAACTCTGGGCTTGGGGCCGGGGCGAAGATCGCCATTGCCATCTTGATGTCTTTCATCATGGGCCCGGCGGGGCTAGGTCTGGTGGGCGGTGGCGCCGGGGGCGTTTTTGTCACCAGCCTGGCGACCACCGCTGTTACCAGCACCATCAGCAACAAAGGCAATCTGGGCGCGGCGTTCAAAGAAACATTTAGCGCTGACAGCCTGAAAAGTGCCGCCATTGCTGGGTTCACTGCGGGCATGCTCGATTACGCGGACACTAATTGGTTTGCCGGGGCGGCGGAAGGTGCAAAGTCCGCGAACATTCTTACCAGCACCAATTTCACCGACATTGCGACACGAGTAGCTGGCCGTGCGGTGATTTCCAGCAGCATCTCAACCGCGATTGGTGGCGGCAACTTTGGCGATAACCTCGGTGCGGCGCTGTTGGGCGAAGCTGGCAATGTGGCCATGGCGACCGGGTTTAACTGGATTGGCGACATTACGATCAAGTTCCCGGAAGGCAGTCTTGAGAAAGTCGTTGCTCATGCGTTGATGGGCGGCTTGCTATCGAAGGCGATGGGGGGCGATTTTGCCACCGGCGCAGCGGCTGCAGGGCTCAACGAAGCGATGATGAATCAGCTGAAAAGTCTTGCGAATGGCAATGATCAGTTGCAAGTAATGATGTCGCAGCTGACGGGGCTTGTGGCCGCTGCGGCGGTGGATGGGGATCTTCAGCATGGAGCCAGCATTGCGGGGAATGCCACGACCTACAACTATCTCTATCACCGCGAGGTGAAAGAAATGCTGGCGGAAATGGACAGCAAGGAGACCGAGGAAGAGAAGCGAGCTGTAAGAGATCGATACGCCGCCCTCGACAGCCAACGAGAGGCGGAGCGTGAAGAGCTTTGCAAGCGATCCCCCCAAATCTGTCAAACAATTGCACATGGTCTGGTGGATGACGATCAGAAACTGACTGCGCTGATTGAGCAGCTGAGAACTGAAGGTAAAGGGGGGGCAGCTTTCTACGTAGGTCATATACAGGAGGGGAATCTAAGCTCAGCAGGGTCCATGGCGGCTGATGTGAGTTCTTTGAACGGTAGCGCCCTGACTAGGGTTGCTGCAGATTTTGTAAAAATGGGCATCGGAATTATTCCTGGTCTAGGAGCTGGAAAGGGAGCAACTACACCGAAAGAGATTGGGACCATTACGACAAGAACAACAAAAAATGAAACCCGTCTAGGTGGTCAACCGGGGGAGCCTGGTGTAAAAATAGTATTCAAGGATGGCACCGAGTTTGATATGACGCGAACTAGAGTTAAGGAAACAGAGAGTAATCCTTATGTTCCAGGTCGCACTAGACCAGTAAAATTTGACGATGCTGTTAATAAACAAGGTGATAAGCGAGCTCCGACTAAAGCGGAGTTAGAGTGGTTTGATAGTATTAAATGGGACTGATGAGATGATTGACTCAAAAACTGGTGAGCGAATTTTGGTCCAAATGGATGAGGTATATGGTCCTTATATTCGCGTGTCAACATTTCAAGATGGTGGCGCCTTGGAAGAAGTTTTGGATGAGATTTATTATGTGCTTTATTGGAAGGGAACCCCTGAGGATCTCAAAGATTTTGGCGGTAATGAATACTACTTTGGTGGTGCTGCTGATCCGGTAAAGTTGCAAGCTATTCTCGATGCTATTGAATTTCACTGACGGCGGATGTCCGTAACGGAGAGGATTTATTTTGCTAGGGGGGCACCGTGAGGGTGGGAAAAAGAAGAAAAGGGGAAAGAAAAGGGGCCGCCCATTAGCCGGTCTCAAGTCAAAGAGAAAAGGGGACGGATTTATTTGTTTGCTAGAACAAAACGATTTTGCTCTAGTTACAGTGGATGCAGGTTTATTATGTAAAGTCTGATGGGGGATGGGGATGCCCATTAGCCGGTCTTACGTCAATATCCAAAGCCTACCCGACCTGCTTTTTAACGGCTGTCCCGTCCTGAATATGGTTACACCTTCTGATCTATTTTCAGGAGGGCGTAATGGAAGCAGGTGAATAAATTTGTATACCCCATATGAAACAGGGGGCAGAAAATAAATCTGTCCCGAATGGCAGTCAAATTCGTACAAGAGTCAAAACATGCACCTCAAGAAAAAAACGCTCATCATCGCCTTCTCTCTACTCACCGCCTGCAGCATCAAACCACTGGAACCCTACATCGAACCCGCGTCGGACGTTCCGACGGCGAAGCTTCGGGTGATTACCAATGGTTATGTGCGTGGCAATGCATACACGGGGTGTAGCGCGGATACCAAGGTGTTGGCGAAGGCGGGTCGTTTTTTCGGTGAGCATCAGCCTAGCGTGAACTACCCACAGATGCCTCTCGCGCCACAGCAACTGAATATGGTTACGCGCTTCGCACCGAAAATGCCGGAGTATCTGGGGGCGACGAGAATGGCTGAGGGTGCCTACACCGAGATGGCCCCTGAATACCTTGTCCCGGCGGGTAAGCCTTTTTTGTTGGAACGTTTGAAGCTTTTCGCTGGCAGTTACGGCAGTACGTACCAGTCCTGCCCCGAAGCCACGCGGCTTTTTGTCTTTGAAGAAAACAAGAGCTATGAAGCCTATATCGGCCTTGTTTATCGGCCCACCGCTGAGGGCAACGGACAGGCAATATGTGCGTTTAGTGTGTATGAGGTGGTCCCGTCCGGGAAATCTAGTCGTCCATTGTCGAACGTACTCAATTTTGAGCCTCCCGCTGATTCTAACTGTGGCCGGCACTGACCAGATTGTCAGGCTAACGAGAAAAGGGGACGGTGTCCCATCCTGAACAAGGTTTACACCTTCCGATCTATTTTTCAGGAGAGCGTAATGGAATCAGGACCAGACACACTTGTGTGGCCGCAGTATGGCCTTGCCAGCCTGGACGTTGCATGAGCCTGTGTGAGGGTTTTTCGGTGATTTTGGTGCCGTAATATTCCGGATTGCCACGATTGACAGTCCTCACGACTTGTAGGAATTTAGCCGCCCGCAGGTAAGGGATATCTGCCGATGGCCACAAGATGGCCGTTGTTCACCACACAAAGGATTGTCTATGCAAGGTTCAAACACCGTCGCTCAACAGGTGTGCGGTCAGCTGGTGCACGAGCATCAACACACCTCACACATGAACATTGCCGAGCAAATCCTTGAATGCCTGTTTCGCCGTCGTAGCCTCGCCCCGGGGCAGGATCACGAACTGTCGTCGCAGGTGCTGGAACCCCATCTGACCAAGGTCATGCAGGCGGTCGAGAGTGGTCGCAAGATTGAAATGGTCTTGCCAGCCTTTCCCGGCAAGTCGCCCAGCCGCAAGAAAACCCTGAGTCATCTGCCCGATCTTGCTGAGCATCATGCTATCGATGAGTTAAACCGCCTGTGCACAGAGATCCAGGAGATCTACACACCGGGCGCGCTGATTCATATTTGTTCCGATGGCTATGTGTTCTCTGACTTGGTGCATGTTCCCGATGCGGACGTTAAGGCCTACACCGACGCTATCCAGGACTACGCCGAACAGCACTATCCCGGCACGTTCGCCCATTTCGACCTCAGGGATGCCTATCCTCCGCTTGATTGTCTGGACGCCATGCGTGAGGAGATGATGATCGAGCACGGCCAGTCATTGGTCTTGTTGCAGCAGCGCTTCAAGAATGATCCGCACATGATGTTGATGTACTGCGGCATCCATCGCTTTCTCTCCGAGGATTACTCGGGACTGAAAGTATTCGCTGGCATGAGCCTCAACGCAGTGAAGAAGGTCGCCAAACCGGCCTCGCAGCGGGTGATCCAGCGCAGTGAAGCCTGGGGTGCGCTGTTGCAGGCGCGCTACCCGCATTGCTTGCGCCTGTCGATTCACCCGCAACTGGCGGTCTCGACGAAGATCGGTATCCGGTTGGTGCCAACCAGTGATCTGTGGCGTACGCCCTGGCATTCGGTGGCCATCAAGCGGCGGGGTGTGGTCACCCTCGAAAAACGCAGCAATGTCGATGAGCGCTACCACCGTCTGGTGTTCCGCAAGGGGCGTCCTTGTCACTACGCCAGTGCTCAATGATGACGTCTCGGTTGCGGGTCGAAGCCGTACTCTTCGATTTGGATGGGACCCTGGTCGATACCTTGCCTGACATCACCTGGTGCTTGAACCAAGTGCTGTTCGAACACGGTTGCCCGGCGCTGACCGCGCAAACAGTGCGCGGTCACATCGGCGGCGGCACCACGGCGATGATCGAGCGAGTTGCCACGCAGTTTGGTGTCGCTGATGCGCTCGCCATGCACCAGCGCTATGTAGCGCTCTACCAAAACAACCTGGTTCAATTTTCCCGGCCATTCAGCGGCGTATTGGAATTGCTCGAAGGCTGTCGCCAGTTGGAAGTGCCGCTAGCTATCGTCACCAACAAGGCTGACAAAATGGCCCGGCAAGTCGCCGATGCACTGCTTCCACAGAATACCTTCGGGACGATTCTGGGGCATCGCGCGGGCAGGGCGCTCAAGCCTCAGCCGGATGTGGCATGGGAAGCCGCCCGGCGATTGTCGGCTGATCCGCACCACTGCTTGTTCGTCGGTGACACCGAGATCGACCTGCAAACCGCGCGTGCCGCAGGCATGCACTCGGCGGCGGTCACTTGGGGGTATGGCATGCCCTCTACATTGCAGGCCCAGGCCCCGAACTTCTGCTGTGAACACCCGGCCGAATTGCTGCGCATTTTGCAGCAAGCCTGCGGGGCTGCGCATGCATTCACCGAGCATGGCGACACCGTTAAATCCTATTGATACACACACCCTCAAGGAAATTGTTCTATGGAACATAGAGATGCCTGGATCGCTGCCGTCAGCGATTTGCTGGCCGGTTATCTGCTCAAAGGCACGGATGATTGTTTCGACACACAAGGCAGGGCACATCTGGCGCTTCGATTGGGGCACTGCTTCGATCAGGGCCTGCCAGTGCGTCTGGTTTTGCCAGGCTTTCCCTGCAAGTCGCCGAACGCCAGCGACCAGACCTTCGGCGTGCTGCCGGACTACGGCGAGGTCATGGCCATCGAGCGTCTCGACCAACTCGGCCAAGCCATCGCCGCGTTGCACGCACCGGGCTGCGTGGTGTCGATCCTCAGCGACGGCACGACCTTCAATGACATCGTCGGCGTGGCCGACGACGTTCGCGCTGCCTACAACCGGGCGTTGCGTGAACTGTGCACCACCCACACGATTGAGTGGGTTAGCATGGAAGACCTGTTTCCCCAGGCCCAAAGTGCCGAGTCGGTTCGCGCCAGCCTGATCAAGCAGGCCCGTTTACCGTGGAAAAACCTTGGTGAGCTGATCGAGCAGAGCCGCGACGATGAATCCCTCAGCCGGGCGCATGACAACCTCTGCAGTCACCTCTACAACGATCTGCGTCTGTGCCGCGAAGACGGGCAGAGCGAGGACGAGTACCTGCAACAAATCAACTTCAAAGCCTATCAAATGATGTATCGCGGGCACGCATTGAACGCGGCAGTGGACCGCTTCTTCGGCGATGACATTCGCTTGTCGGTCCATCAATACAGCAATGCCGGACCCAAATTCACCTTCGGCCTGGCCGAAGGGCTGACCCGCGCGGACAGCCCCTGGCACGCCGTGCCTGTGTGCAACCTCGATGGTAGCCAAACCCTTCGTACCCGCGCCCAAGTCGACCTCGACCACCATGTGCTGGTCACCTATGAAGGGCGGCCATGGCTCTACCATCAAACAGAAAACCCGCAGGCCCAAGGCTTCGAGTACGAACTGCAAAAACTTCCGCTGTTTGGCCTGATGGTACGAGACCCGTTGGGGCTGGGTTTCGAACGACTGTCCACCGGCCTGCTGGAAGCTCTGGTGGAAACCTTCGGTTTCGTCTGCCTCAAAGGCTGCCGTTTCGACGACCAGGATAGCTTTGCTCGCAGCTGCGAACGCTTCGGCACGCTCTACGAATGGGCCTTCGGTGCCGTCCACGTGGTCAAGCCTGCGGACAAACCCCAAGGCGTGGTGCACTCGCTGGAGAAAACACCGTTGCACTGGGACCTGAACATGCTGCCCGACAGCGACGCACAGGTTCAGCGCAACCCGAAATTCTGCGCCAGCAAATTCATGCTGTACTGCAAGACCGCGCCGCAGCCGGGCGAGGGCCAGACCACTGTCGTCGACAGCCGCAACGTACTGCGCAAAGTCGGGCAGCAAGTCGCCCGACAATGGCAGGGCGTGAACATCACCTACTACACCAAAATGACCTACTTCGGCGGCTCGCCGCGCATGTACAGCCTGGTGGACCATCATCCCCGCAGCGGCGAGCTCATCCTGCGCTACCAAGAGGGCACCGACTCGACATTGCAGACCTTGAGCCAGTCAGTGCAGGACCATGACGAGCAGGCTCAGCAGACGTTGCTGGAACAGGTCAATGCGCTGGTTTATGACCCGGAGTGTCTGATTGCTCATCAATGGAGTGAGGGGGATCTGGTGCTGATCGACAACTATCGGACGTTGCATGGGCGGCTGCCGATGTCGGCGGGTTCTTCGTCGCGGGAGTTGTGGCGGGTGCAGGTTTACTGATTGTTGTTGTCAGAGTCGGAGCAGGAAGCAGAAAAACCGCAGTAATGCGGTTTTTCTACGACTGAAATTTAATCACTGCCCCTTGGGCGTATCGAACCCACGTTGCTCAATCACCCGAAACACATCACTCACATCCTGAACCAGGATCCGGGCGATATTGGTGACGGTGTTGATGTCGTGTTCGGCATAGTCGGGGAGGCTGGTGCAGGCCATAAGGTTCAGGTATTTGAGGACGGCATTGAGGCGTTCGCTGAGGCAGCTGTGGAGTTCGCGTATCGGGGCGTCGGCGTCGATGAGGAGGACGGGGTGGTCGGTGGCGAAGTGGGACATGGGGGTGTAGTGGCGGAGCGGGTTTTGAGTCGTCATGGTGTTAATCCTAATAAAAGTAGAATTGCCACCGTTCTGCTGCGAAACAAAATGGGTGGCAGCTATGCGCGGGTTCGCAGACCGGAGGATTAACACCAGGACCCGGCAGACCCGAAGGTCTCCCACGCACAACCGCCATAAAACGATACTCAGCCGGGAGTCGGCCGTGCTTGACGGATCAAGGTGTCAATCTTAAGGGCTGCGAAACCCTATCGCCAACCGATGTCAGCGACAGACCCACTCTAGGCAGCGATTTTGGTAGCCGCAACCGAGGTGTAGGACGTTCGGATGGTCATTTCGCAAAGTGGCTTTTCTCCACTTCATGGCGAAAACGCAGTAAAACCGGGCATCGCAGTGTGTCTGAGGAAACGGGCTAGCAGGTTTTGGGGCTGCTTCGCAGCCCGACGGGAGCAAGCTCCCTCGCCACAAAGGGCAGATTCCTACATATTTTGCAGACTTCCAAATCATGGCCGCGACGTTACGGCATTTAACCCGAGGAGAGTCCCATGAGTCAGACACTGGAACGCGCCATCGCCATCGCCGCTGCGGCGCATGAGGGGCAGGTGGACAAGGGCGGGGCGCCTTACATTCTGCATCCGCTGAAGGTCATGCTGCGGGTGAACACGCTGGAAGAGCGCATCGTCGCGGTGTTGCATGACGTGGTCGAGGACTGTGGCATCAGCTTCGCCGATCTGCGCAAGGAAGGCTTCAGCGAAACGGTGCTGACGGCGATTGCGTCGGTGACCAAGGTGCCGGGCGAGTCTTATGAGGCGTTCGTCGAGCGCGCGGCGCAGAACCCGATCGGGCGGGTGGTGAAGCTGGCCGATCTGGAAGAGAACAGCGACTTGTCGCGGATTGCGCAGCCGTCCTGGGAGGATCTGGAGCGTGTTGAGAAGTATCGGCGGGCGATGGGGGTGTTGCGTTCGTAGTGAGTGTTGGCACCGGGTGCCGGCGCGAGTGCCGATCATTCCGGGATTTGCGGAGGGAGTTCCAGCCCGAAATGACAAGCCCCAAATCATCAGGGCTTTGTCGTTTGAAATTGCGCAGTTCTCAGATCGTTACCACACGCCGTCCGGCGTTATTGTCTGGCCTGCTGTGAGTGCGGGGTCTTGGCAATGTGCTTCGGTCCCGCCAAGGCCCATGCGATCAGCCCGAACAGCGGCACAAACACGATCACCACGATCCACACCAGTTTGTTGCTCGATTTGCCCTCGGCTTACGCACCCTGTTGATCGCCCACAACTCAATCAGCAAAAGTACTGCTGCGAGTACGATCCAGATTGTTTCGATTTGCATGAGTCACCTCCTGATAGTCATTCAGTTAGGCGAGTGGGGGTGGGCGGGGTTCATTAAATTTGGGGTGGCTTGGGCTTAAGATCAAAAGATCGCAATCTTCGGCAGCTCCTTGCCGATCGGGTAGGCGTTTGGATTTTGGACAGTCCACGATTTTTCGCTCAACGGTTTTTGAAATCGTGGACCGTCTCGGTGTTTCGCACTCGGTAGCTATTTTGTGCCCTGGCAGCCTCGCGAGCGGTCTCAACGTGATTCGACTCTGTCTGTCGACTGCCATTGCCTGACCATTGGATTTACGGATGAAACCAACGATGCGACTCCCGTTCCACGCCAAGAAAATCATTGCCATAACAGCCATGTTCCTGTCTCTCTCTGGTTGTGTCGGGGTGGTGGTGACAACGCCGGAACCGGAAAGAGAACGCATGCCCCTGACCTATCAGAAAACAGATGGCGACCTGACTACGCGGGCGTGGTGTGGCGTAACGTTATGGGCGGTGATTGTACCTGTCCCCTTGAAGTTACCCGTCTGCAAGCTTCACGAGGGGCAGTCTTTAACATCGTCCTTTTCTGCTTGCGGTCCACTGATGGCCCTGGGACCTATCTCTCAGGGTTATCAGGGAAATGCCCTGTGTGGGACATTTCACGGCTGGTGAACATGACGGTGGTGTTCGAAACTGACGCTCGTGAAATACCGGAACAGACCACCATTTCTCCGTTCAACGATGTTTGAAATCGTGGACTGTCATGGGCTGAAGATCAAAAGATCCCAGCCTTAGGCCGTTCCTACAAGGGGAACGGCTTGCCGGCGATGGCGTTTTTGAGGGAGTCTTCGCCGGCAAGCCTGGCTCCTACAGGGTTAGAGGCTGTTGGCCAGTTTTCCGATAGACAGCCGACGTTTGTAAGCGGTGTCGCGATTCGCCAGCCACCAGAAGCCCGTCCCGCGGCGTTAGTATTTTTCCATTTACCCATCATTCCCCTTGAAAATAATCAGTCTAAAAACCCCGCCCCAAGCCTCGAACGGTTTGCTATTCTGAGGTTGTAGGTGAAGACGCAGACTGATGCGCAAAGGGATAGCGAGGAGGCGTGGGGCGCGCTCCCAAGGGTACACGGTTAGAAAGATCTCCGCGCTGAGATCCAGCCCTTATGCCGTGTGAGGCAGAACAGCCTAAAGCTAAAAATCCTGTTCTGTGAGAGGCCCGATAAACCTTGTAAGCCAGAGACCAGCACTGGCCACCTACATCGATTTCCAAAGCCCGCCTTGTGCGGGCTTTTTCGTGTTCGCGATTCGTAGCAGCTGCCCAGCCTGCGAGGCTGCGTTCGGCTGCAAAGCAGTGCGTTGTGATAGGCACCCGGCAAGCCCACTCCCACAGGTTTCATGCCTGGCATGCTGGTTGTGTTCATCCTGATGTTTGGCTAATCTCGCACAAACACGCAAAAACAGGCATAACCATGCACGCCGAGCATTCCTCCGTCGAACTCCCCCAACTGCGCCGCCAAAAAATCCTGCTGATCCTCGAACGTGACGGCAAGGTTATGGCTTCTGAGCTGAGCCAGCATTTCGCCGTGTCCGAAGACACCATTCGCCGGGACCTGTCGGAGCTGGCCAGTGCCGGGCTGGTGCAGCGGGTGCATGGCGGGGCGTTGCCACGACCCAAGGACACGGGCAAGGATTACTTCACCCGGATAAGCGAAACCGACGAGGTGAAAACCCGGTTGGCGCAACTCGCCGCGCGTCGGGTCAAAGACGGTCAGATCGTGATGTTCGATTCCGGGAGTACCACGTTGCAGATCGCACGCTCGCTGCCTGCGGACATTGTCATTACGGCCGTCACTGCGTCGCCGATGATCGCGATCACATTGGCCGAATATAAAGGCATCACAGTGATCGTCGCCGGTGGTCAGCTCAACCCTGCGACGATGTCTTCCAGCGGGTATGAAACCCAGCGGCTGATTGAGGGTATCAAGGCCGACCTGGTGTTCACCGGGGTCTGTGCCATTCATCCGGAAGTCGGCCTCAGTTCGTTGCATTTCGATGAGGTGCCGGTGAAACAGGCGATGCTCGCCAGCGCCTCCCACGTAATTGCCGTGACCACCGCGGACAAACTGGGGGCAGTGGAGCCCTTTGTGGTTGCGCCTTGTGCCCATGTGCATACGCTGATCACCGAGCGTCATGTGGCCTCGGGCAATGTCGAGGATTATCAAAAGCTGGGGATCGAGGTGGTGCAGGCAGACGCCTGAACGTCATCGCGCCCGGCGCAGCATGGGTTACGCTGATAGCTACGACGAGAGGAATGCAGTCATGACTGAGCGCCACGTGATCCACTCGGAAACGCTATCGAACGGATGCACGATCAAGGTTAAGGCCGAGATATTGAGAGACGGTTCGCTGGGGATGTTCATCGGCGTTTATTGGCCGGATGGTTCGGCCATCGTTGAGGACAAACACCCCTCACCGCATCTGCTGGATATGGAAGCGGCGATGGAGTGGGCCATCGAAAAAGCCAAAACCATCGGTAACAGCCAAAGGACGCTATAAGGGCCGGCGTTAACTGAATCATTGATCGGCTGGAAGGTCGTATCTGTGGGCTTGAACGCACTGCGATTGAATTCACAGGGAGCGTCACCTCATCCCCGTAGCTCTGACCTTTTAGGATGTCCAAATGAAGCGCACCGCGATAATGACCCTGGCCATTGCAAGTACTCTCCTGTTGGGAGGCTGCTGGCCTTACTGGGAAGAGGGAGACAGGTACGATCACGACCACCGCCGAGAATACCGTCGTGACCATGACCGAGGCTATGATCAGCGTGATGATCGAGGATACGATCGCGATTATGATCGTCGTGATGATCGCCGTCGTCACCGTGACAACAATGATGACGATTGACGCTTGATCACCCGATTTCAGAGCGGGGGGTATTACCGCTCTGAATGTCCTTGCGAGGTATAACCATGCGTATTCTGACTGGATGTATCGTTCGCCCCCTCAGCCATTGGCTGATTGCAACAGGTATCGCCCTGACGGCCATGGCTCTTGATGCCCAGGCCCAAATCCCACCTCAAGCCACTCAGGAAATAAACAGCTTGCTGGACTTTGTCGAGCACAGTGACTGTCGGTTTGTGCGCAACGGCAGCGAATATCCAGGTACTCAGGCGCGGGCACATCTGCAGAAGAAGCTGGAGTACCTTGAAGAGCAGGACAGGGTGAACAGCGCTGAAGACTTCATTGAGCTGGCGGCCACCCAAAGCAGTATGAGTGGCCGCGCCTATGAAGTGCGCTGTGCGACAGGTGTTCAGCCGGCCAGCCTCTGGCTGAAGACCGAGTTGCAGAGGCAACGTCAGCGTCATTGATTGTCTTGTCGGGCGCTAGCGCAGCAGATGCACCGCCAACCCAATCAACCCGCAGCCCATCAGCACCTCGATCACGCCCCGTTTGAAGCGGAACAAGGCGATGGCCGCTGCGATGGCGATCAGCGCCGAAGGCCAGTCGAGTTGGCCGCTGAAGCCCTTGGGCCAGAGCACGTGGTAGCCGAAGAAACATGCCAGGTTAAGGATCACACCGACCACCGCCGCGGTAATCGCGGTCAGTGGCGCGGTGAGCCTGAGTTCGTTGTGGGTCGACTCCACCAACGGGCCGCCCGCGAGGATGAACAGGAACGACGGCAGGAAGGTGAACCAGGTGACCAGCGTGGCGGCGAGGGCGCCAGCCAGGAACATTTGATCCGGGCCGAACACCTGATGAACATAGGCGCCGACAAAACCGACGAAGGCCACCACCATGATCAGCGGCCCGGGAGTGGTTTCGCCGAGCGCCAGGCCATCGATCATTTGCGTGGGCGTCAGCCAGCCATAGTGGCCGACAGCGCCCTGATACACATAAGGCAGCACGGCATACGCGCCGCCGAACGTCAGCAACGCGGCTTTGGTAAAGAACCAGCCCATTTGGGTCAGGGTGCCGTCCCAGCCGAACAGGGCGGTGAGAATCCCCATCGGCAGCACCCACAAGACCGCGCCCACCAGCAACAGGCGCAGGAGTTTGAAACTGCTGAAACGGGCGTGTTCGGGAGTGGGGGTGTCGTCGTCGATCAAGGCCGGGCCGAAGGATTTTTTCGCCGCGCCGTGGCCTCCGGCCCTGAACCGTTCAGGCGCCAGGCGCCCGCCGAAATAGCCGATGATTGCGGCGCCCAGCACAATCAACGGGAACGGCACATTGAACACGAAGATGGCCGTGAACGACGCCGCGGCAATCCCCCACAGCCAGTTGTTCTTCAATGCCCGTGAACCGATCCGGTGGGCCGCCTGCACCACAATCGCGGTCACGGCCGGCTTGATCCCATAAAAAAGCCCGGCCACCGCCGGCACTTCGCCAAAGGCGATGTACACCCACGACAATCCGATCAGGATGAACAACGACGGGAGTACAAAGAGTCCGCCGGCAATCAGGCCGCCCCACGTCCGATGCATCAGCCAACCGATGTAGGTTGCCAGCTGCTGAGCCTCCGGCCCGGGCAGCAACATGCAGTAGTTGAGGGCGTGCAGAAAGCGCCGTTCCGAGATCCAGCGTCGGCGCTCCACCAACTCCTGGTGCATGATCGAGATCTGTCCGGCCGGCCCGCCGAAGCTGATGAAGCCGAGCTTGAGCCAGAACAGGAACGCTTCCCGTAGGCTAATTGCTTCAGGCTTCGACAGATCCTGTTCGACGGTCGAAGAGGGGGCTTTATTCAACAGGCGATTCCTTTTTCAACAGGCGATTCTTCACGGCGTGCCAAACATCGCCGTCCAGTAAATACCAGCGTCACTCTTCGGGTCCACCGCATAGGCTGCACCCAGTTCGCGAAATTGTGGGTTCATCAGGTTGGCGCAATGGCCCGGGCTGGCCAGCCAGCCATCGACCACCTTGCGTATTGTGTCCTGCCCGGCGGCGATGTTCTCACCGACCTGCTGACCGGCATAACCCGCCAGTTCGGCCCGATCACCCGGGGTGCGGCCATCGCGGTCCTTGTGATCGAAAAAGTTTTGGTTGGCCATGGCCCGGCTGTGGGTCTCGGCGGCTGACCCGAGCGTGGCGTTCCAGGCCAGCGGCGTCGTGGCGGCAAAGGATTGGGCGCCACACTGGCGCGCCTGCGTGCGGGCGCTGTTCATCGCTTCGAGCAGTTTCTGACCCTCCGCCTGCCAGTCGCCCAAGCGCCCGGACAACAGGGGGCGCGCCAGCACGATGCGCCACTCACGACCTTCCCGGCTGACGCCGACGTCGACAAATTGCGGGTCCAGCACCACCCGGCAGAAGCTCTCCTGAATCGCCTTCATCGCGGCAGCTGCATCACGCGGGCCGGATAAGCTGATCGCCTGCACGTTAACCATCGGATACGCCGCGCGGGCCAGTGCCTGTTGCAGGTCGCCGATGCTGTTGGCGGACAGCACCAGACGCGGATCGCTGGCCAGCGGTGGCAACTCCGACGACGCCTGACCGGCACAGCGCTGCACCTGGCTGCGGTAAACGTTGATCGACTCGACGAGCTGCTGTTCATCGGCCGCCGACGCGATGACGCTGAACACCAACCCGAATGACAGCACACCAAGATGCAAAACGGATGACAGGCTGCGCATGAAAATCTCCCTTGAACGGACTGTGCCCATGATGCGCGATGTCCCCCCTCCGGATGCAATGCCTTTTCGCGCCCAAATGCAGTTTATTGCCTGCCTGTTGGTATGAATTCCGGCGACTACAATCAACTCAGGTCTGCGATCGTTTTGTTGTTCACATCGGTTTCAATCAGAAGGATCGGAACATGCGATTTAAAGGGGTAGCCACCTGCTTCGCAATCATCCTTCTGTGCGGCCAGGTGTGGGCGACAGATCAGGAGCAAAAAAAGGAAGTGGCTGAAGACAAGGCACAGGTCCTGGAGCAGAAAGCGGCAGAGAAGGGGAGTGACGTTCCGATACCCAAGTCCGAGACCATCACCACCTCTGAAGCACAGGCGGTCGATCCGGCGGGCACAGCGCCGTTGGAGGATGCCATTACATGCCTTGCACGCAGCATCTACTGGGAAGCCAAAGGGGTGACGGATGCTGACATGGAGGGCGTCGCCGGTGTGGTCATGAACCGGCTGGGCCATGAAGGTTTTCCGGATACGGTGTGCGGCGTGGTCAAGCAAGGTTCTGAAAAGCACGCCTGCCAGTTTTCATGGTGGTGTGACGGGCGTGCAGATCAGGTAAAGGAAGACGACGAATATGCCCACGCCAAGGAAATCGCGCGCAAGGCACTCAACAAGCAACTCACGGACCGCACCCATGGTGCTTTGTATTTCCACGACAGAACGGTGAAGCCCGACTGGGCGAAGCAGTACATCAAGACAGGCGAGACCCCGAAATTTCTGTTCTATAAGCCTGGTGGCGGGACGGCAAAGTAGGTGTGAATCGCTTCACACCACCTGGAGCCAACCCTCTACTGGCCGCGAGTGCTACGGGTGGGAAACGCTACGGTGATGGTCAGCCCCTCGCGCTTCCAGTCACGGCGGATTTCGCCGTGAAGCTGGCCCTGCACGGTCGCTTTGGCGAGAAGTGTGCCGAAACCGGTGCTATCGGGTTCCCGGTCAATGAGCGGCCCATTCCTTTCGCTCCAGACAACGGTGAACAGCTCCTCACTCTCGCTGCAGACAATATCCAAAAGCCCTTCAGACAAAGACAGCGCCCCATATTTCGCAGCGTTGGTTGCAAACTCATGCAACAGCAGAGCGAAGCTTGTGACGGATGCACCGTCAATCGTTATGTCAGGGCCGGTCACGAAGGCGCGTGCCTGGCTGTTATCCTCGCCACCGGCATAAGGCGCGAGAATGGTTTGAATGAGTGTATGCAATGTCGTGGGCTGCTCGTTGCTCAAACCGTGCGGTATGGTCAGGGTGTGCGCTCGCGCCAATGCGTTCAGCCTTGCGCAAACGGCGGAGGCGAGTTCACCGGAGGTCGTTGCCGAACGGGCGCTCAGTGAGACCACGCTGTTCGCCAGGGAGAACAGGTTTTTCACCCGGTGATCCATCTCTCTGATGAGCAGGCTCTTTTGTTCTTCCGCCTGTCGGCGCTCGGTGATATCGCGAGCGATTTTGGCCGCTCCGACAATACGGCCTTGCCGATTTCTGATGGGGGAGACGGCGAGAGATATCTCGACAAGGCTGCCGTCTTTGCGCCGCCGCAGGGTTTCATAGTGTTCGATGCGCTCGCCTCGACGAATGCGCGCCAAAATGTGGGGTTCCTCATCCTGCCGATCCAGGGGAATGAGCATGCCAATGGGTTGGCCGACGGCTTCTTCGGCGGTGTAACCGAAGAGTCGCTGGGCGCCAGCGTTCCAGTTGGTAATCGTGCCGTTCAGGTCTTTGGCGATGATTGCATCGGAGGACGATTCGACCAGCGCGTCATGCCTCAGCGCGGCTTCGTCGGCAACGGTCTGGTCGGTCATATCGATCAGCATGTTAACGGCGCCTATCAGACCGCCTGCTGCATCGAAGATCGGCGAGGGGCACGCCAGAAAGCGAACGCGTGTGCCATCCGGACGTTCGGCGATGGCCTCAAGCCCTCTGACAGGACGTTGTTCCTTTAATGCCATGGCCATGGGGCATTCATCGTGGGGCAGCGGCGTGCCGTCAGGCCAATAGAGCTTCCAGGAGCCGCAAAAGGTGCTCTCCCCAAGCGCCGGGCTCACTCCCCACAGCGCCACAGCCGCATGGTTGTAAAAGGTGATCAGGCCCTTGGCATCGGTTGTGTAGGTGGCCTCGGGCAGTGCCTGAAGGACATCAATCAACCCCAGGTCGTGAAGGGATGGGGAGGTTTGCTCGCTACCTTCTGAGGAAATACAGGTAGATCCAATAGCGGTGTCGTCCTCATAGATAGGCCCTCGGCTCATTCGCTAACTCCATGCTGGTGGTGCCTTGGCACTCGATTCAGGTGATACGGGTTGAAAATACGGGATATAACGAAGTGGCTAGGTCCCAGAAAGAACCTTGCCTCCAATTAAGGACTATTTTTGGTCGTGCACAAGAAATTTGATCGAAATTTGCCCGTTGATCCGTAGCAGGGCTTGCCCGAACATTTTTACGGTTTCTTTACGGTAGGCGTTTTCCCCTGCGATGATACTTGCCACGCTTTTTTTTGATCGTCGACAGGCCTGCAAAACTCGCCAGGTTGCCTGAACGAACGGCGTGCCCCCCATGGACTAATCTGATTATCAAACTGTGGGATTACATGGCTGAGTCCAAACGTTTGCCAGGTGACCTCGCAAACCCTCTTGGCTCGAAGGTGGCATGCCATTTCTTTCCTTCCACTTCAGAGAAGCTACCCGTGAGCGAAACAGCGACCCCTGCCCATGAAGACTCCCACGCCAAAACATCCGGGGTGGGCTTGCTCGTCGCCGCGGTCGGCGTGGTTTATGGGGACATTGGTACCAGCCCGCTTTACACCCTCAAGGAAGTGTTCGCCGGCCACTATGGCGTCCAGGCCAATCAGGACGGTGTACTGGGCATTCTGTCGTTGATTTTCTGGTCGCTGATCTGGGTCGTCTCGATCAAGTACGTGCTGTTTATCCTGCGCGCCAACAACCAGGGCGAGGGGGGCATCATGGCCTTGACGGCCCTGGCACGTCGGGCCTCGGCGCCGTATCCGAAAATGAGCAGGATCCTGGTGTTACTCGGGCTGTTTGGCGCGGCACTGTTTTACGGGGACAGCATGATCACCCCGGCCATCTCGGTGCTCTCCGCGGTTGAAGGGCTACAGCTTGCGTTCGAGGGCATCGGGCATTGGGTCGTTCCACTGTCCGTTATCGTTCTGGTCGCACTTTTCCTGATCCAGAAACATGGCACGGCGCGTATCGGCATTCTGTTCGGCCCGGTCATGGTGCTGTGGTTCGTGGTGTTGGGCATTCTCGGTATTTACGGCATTCTGCAACGCCCGGAAGTGTTGCAAGCACTCAATCCTGCTTGGACCGTGCGATTTTTCGTGGTTCATCCGGGCATTGGCATCGCCATTCTGGGGGCCGTGGTATTGGCATTGACCGGTGCTGAAGCGCTGTATGCCGACATGGGCCATTTCGGTCGCAAACCGATTGCCCGTGCCTGGTTCATGCTGGTGCTGCCTGGCCTGGTGCTCAATTACTTTGGCCAGGGTGCGTTGATCCTCGGAAACCCGGAAGCGGTACGCAACCCATTCTATCTATTGGCACCCGACTGGGCGCTGCTGCCGATGGTCGCGCTGTCGACACTGGCCACCATCATCGCCTCCCAGGCGGTGATTTCCGGGGCGTTCTCACTGACTCGCCAGGCCATTCAGCTGGGTTACGTACCGCGTATGTTTATCCAGCACACCTCCAGTCAGGAGCAGGGGCAGATTTACATCGGTATTGTGAACTGGGCGCTGATGGTCGGCGTCGTGTTGCTGGTCATCGGCTTTGAATCGTCCAGTGCGCTGGCGGCGGCGTATGGCGTGGCGGTGACGGGGACCATGTTGATCACGACCATTCTGTCTTCGGCCGTCGTCCTGCTGCTCTGGAAAACACCGCGCTGGCTGGCGATTCCGATGCTGTTGGGTTTTCTCGTGGTCGACAGCCTGTACTTCGCCGCCAACATATCGAAGATCTTCCAGGGCGGTGCGTTCCCGGTGATTGCCGGTATTGCCCTGTTCATTTTGATGACCACCTGGAAACGCGGCCGCAAGATCATTGTCGAGCGACTGGACGAAACCGCTCTGCCGCTGCCGTTGTTCATCAGCAGCATCCGCGCGCAACCACCCCATCGCGTGCAGGGTACGGCGGTATTTCTGACGGCCAGATCCGATGCTGTCCCCCATGCCCTGTTGCACAACCTGTTGCATAACCAGGTGCTGCACGAACAGGTGGTGTTACTCACCGTGGTGTCTGAAGACCGCCCGCGTGTGCCTGCGGATCAGCGGTTCGAGGTCGAGTCCTATGGCGAAGGGTTCTTCCGGGTCAGTCTGCACTTTGGTTTTATCGAAGAGCCCGATGTGCCGCTGGCGTTGAGTCTGTGCCATTTGGAAGAGCTGGATTTCAGCCCGATGCGCACCACCTATTTCCTCAGCCGCGAGACGGTCGTCCCGACCAAGCGTATCGGCATGGCCCGTTGGCGCGAGACCCTGTTCGCGTTCTTGCTGAAGAACGCCAACAGCAACCTCAAATACTTCAATTTGCCGCTCAATCGCGTGATTGAGCTGGGTACGCAGGTCGAGATGTAGCCGGCTGCAGTCAGTCAAATGCATATCCCTGCTGTTACCGGCGAAAACCCAACGGTTCATCGAGTTTCTGCGTGAGCAATTGCAGGATGCTTAGCGGGTGGTGACTGCCTTTCATCGCCTGCGGCAAATATCATGTGAATTTGCCAAGACAATTTTGCCGGGCTTCTATACTGAATCTCGCAGAGGCGCGCATCACCGCAACTCAGCGAGCCTCGTGAGCGCAGTTCCGCCCTTAACATGACGTCGTGAACTGCAAAGGATTGCAATCGGTGTGACGACACGGTCGCCACGCCAGCGAAATGTTGCAAGGGAGGGTACGTTCATGAGTACGGCTCGACAAGATGTCGCGACACTCGGTTCCGGCTGGAACAAGGTTCTGCTCAACTATGCGCTGGCGATGCGCGAGCTGGACAAGCTGCCGATAACCGATCACAACAGTTGGAAATTCCTGGGCGCCATCCACGGGTTCGATCGGCAATTGTGGATTGACGAAAACGTGCTGGGTGAGGACGACCCGATTCCAAAGGATCTGACCAACTATACCTATGGCAGTCAGTGCCAGCACGGCAGTTGGTATTTCCTTTCCTGGCACCGCGGTTATGTGTTTGCATTCGAGGCGATCGTCGCTGCGAAAGTGAAGGAACTGACCGGCGACGAATGGGCGCTGCCGTACTGGAACTACCTCAACAGCGGCAACCCGGATGCGCGGCATGTTCCAGATGCTTTTCTGGAAGAAACCTTGCCCGACGGCAGCCCGAACCCGCTCAGCAAATACCCCCGTCGACAAGGACTTACCAAACTGCAGCCAGGCCCACGCGATGCGTTCAGCCTCGCCGCGATGGAGGAGAACGATTTCCAGGTCGGCAATGATGGCAGCATCGGATTCGGCGGCGGCGTCACCGGCGATTTCGTTCAGTTCGCCCGCTGGACCGGCGATCTGGAGAACAACCCGCACAATACGGTCCATCGTCTTATCGGCGGCGACCAGGGATTCATGGCCAATCCGTATCTTGCGGGCCTGGACCCGATCTTCTGGTTGCACCATTGCAACATCGACCGGCTCTGGGAGGCGTGGATGAACACGCCGGGCAAGACGATGGTTCGCGATCCGCGCTGGCTCAACGGCCCGGCTGACCGCACCTTCATCATGCCGGTGCCGGGTGGCGCTGCTGGAATGAAGTTCTCCGGCCGCGACACACTGATGGATGGCAAATTGCACCGTAGCTATGCGGACTTGCGCATCGGCACCGGTGTAACACCTGGAGCAGAGGCTGTGGCACGGGTCAAAATGGGTGCGCCGGATCAACAAAGCATCGAGCCAATCGGTGCCAATGCGGCGGCGGTCAGGGTTGGTGGGGCGCCGGTGCGTACGCAGGTCGACCTCGATCAGCAAGCCACCACCGCCGGCATCGCCGCGATGGGCGCGATGGAGCCGGGCAGGGAGGTGACCCGGCTTTACCTGGCGCTTGAATCGGTGCGCGGCTCCGCGCCTTCTCCTCTGCTGGAGGTGTACGTCAATCTGCCGGAAGGCGTTGATCCCCAGCTCCATCCCGAGTGCCATGCCGGCAGCCTGACGCTGTTCGGCCTGAACGTCGCCTCGCGGCCGGACGGCGGCCACGGCGGCAACGGGCTTGGCTATACGATCGACATTACCGACCTGGCCCAGCGGCTGACGGATGCTGGCGACTTTGATCCGAACCATCTGCGGGTAACCCTCGTTCCGGGCGAGCAGATATCGGAAGCCAAGCCCGTGACCGTGGACCGAATCAGTGTTCTCAAGCGAAGTGGCGTCGTGAGCTGAGTACCCGCTCATGCGGCCAGGTTCGGTATTGCGCAGCTTCACCCAGGCGCCCTGGCCGTTGCTGTTCGCAACGGCTGGGCTCGGTCTGGCCCTTAGCGTTTACAACGCCGGGCACGTTGCACACCCGACCTTCTGCAGCTCGGTGGTGGGGCTGTCCATCGTGACGCTCTGGCCCACCGTGTTGGAGGCAGAGTTCGCCCTGAATCCACTGAACCGCCTGCTGGCCGACTGGGCGCTGATGCTTGTCGCGATGATGCCGCCGCTTCTGGCCATGCCGCTCATGCATGTCTGGCGCTCCAGCCTGCCTCGCAGACGCCTGCGCGCATCAGTCGGGTTCTTGCTCGGTTACGGTGCGTTATGGATGGCCGCCGGGCCGATCCTGACCGTTCTCGCCTTGTTGTTGCAGCTCACCGTCGCAGAGGCGGCCCTTGCCGGTGCACTGCTGATTGCGATGCTGTGGAGTGCCAGCCCGTGGCACCGCGCGGCGCTTAATCGTGGCCACCGGATGCGGCGGATCGGTCTCTTCGGCTGGGCCGCCGACAGGGATTGTCTGATCTTCGGCATGACGCATGGGGTTTGGTGCATTGTGTCGTGCTGGGCGTGGATGTTGGTGCCACTGCTTGGCGGGGCGTGGCACATCCCGATCATGTTGTTTGCAGGCGCAATAATGTTGGCTGAGCGCCTGACTCCTGCCGATCGGCCGCGCTGGCGTTGGCCGGCGAGTTTCCCCCGACTTGATCCCGGCTCTGTCCTCTCTGCGCGAAAGGTGGCGCGCCCGCATGACTAGGCGGGCCTGCCTGACGATCGGGGTCAGCACGCTGACTCCGACCTCAAACCAGACACTGCGCTTCGCGTACCTGGACGGCGCCGTGCTCGCCGCCCGTTCAATCGGCGACTGGGCGCTCCGCTCGGGCTTCGGCGCCGACAACGTGAGAATCGTCGACGACGGCCTCGCTGGCGATATTCCAGTCACCCGTGAACGGGTACAGCAAGCGGTCGATGAACTGTTTCCGAGTGGGGCGGAGGTGGTCGAGCAGTTGATCCTGGCGTTTTGCGGCCATGGCCTCACCGATGCGAATATCGGTTCGATCTCGTGGCTGTTCAGCGATTCCCTGCGCTTGAAGTACCGTGTTCTGGCCGACTTGTTCTACACCGAACTGTTACTGCATGGCGTCCAGCGCATCACACTGATTACCGATGCATGCCGCGAAGCGCCGAAGAATATCGACCTGATGCGCCTCGATGCCGTGCGCGGGATCGTCGTGCAGGGCACACAAGTCGACAGCCCCAGGTTTGATCGTCTGGCCTCCTGCCAGGACGGACAACTCGGCTATATGGTGTCTGATCCGATGTCCGGCGCTCCCGGCAAGTGTGTGTTTTCTGGCGTGATCGCCGACGCGCTCTGGGGCATCGAGCCGGCCGCTATCATTGAGGGTGTGATCACCACGGAGACACTGGGCAAATGCGTGCGGTCGCGCACCACCGAGCGCGCGAAAGAGTATCGCCTGAAGCTCAACCCGCAATGCCTGGTCGATCCGGAACCGGCCGTGCTCTACAACGCCGCCAATCCACTACAGGGCGCTGCCGAATTGCAACCCTGGCCGCGTACGGGAAATGCCACCACCCTGGGCGCGGTCGAGGCGGTTGGCGCACCGGGTGCCGCCGAGCAAATTCTTGAGCGGGTGCATACCGACACAGACTTTCGCGAGCGGATTCTCGGCACCGGTTTTGGCTTCAAGGGGCGCGATCTGGCGGTGCCAGCCGACCACTTCATCACCATCCCCGACGACAGTAAGGATCTACTCCAGGATCTGTTCGAGCTGCGGCACCAGACCACTCACACGCCTGAAAAAACGCAAAAGGTACAGGCACTGGTTCAGCGACTGGAGGCCGATTCGGCTGCCGATGTCCGCAAGACTGCGGCTGGAGAGGTTCGGCGCAGGCTGGAGCAAGTCAACGATCCAGGCCGGGCGAACGTAATCGTCTGGGGCAATCAAGCGAGGCTTTTGTCCCGGGAGCCGATCGAACGACTGGACGCAACGCCCGGGTTCGAGACCTTCCGTATCAAGAGCGATCCGCAGGGGATGCCGGTGTTGGTCGAGTTGGCCGATGGCACATTCACACCGGTTGTTCCATACGATGACCTGTATGCCGTCGTGGCACCCAGTACCGCCGGCGACGTTTTCCAGGCCTATGGCATGCGCAATGCTCCCGAGAGCTATCAAGGGATGCTCGGCGCAATCGACGACTTCGCCGCCGGCCGACTCCAGGCCGACAGCATTGACCGGCTCGCCGCCGACCTACGGAACCAAAAGCACGCGGATCCCATGCTGGGGGTGATCTGCGCCTACCTGTATCGTGCCGTTGCCGACTACGACAGCATCCGTCGCATGGCGTATTTTTATGTTGCCCATGACCAACCGGTGCCCTTTGACATCGCGCTGCTCGGGGCGATGCAAGTGACCCGAGAAGTGAAGGGTGCTCTGCAGCTGAATGTGCCGGCCGTGAAGGCGCGCCAACCCCGACCGGATGCGCCCGCACTCCCTGACTACGTCATGCAAGCAACCCCGGCCGTGCAGGCCTGGATCGGTGGGCGATGCCCGTGGCTGGGATTGGGGTGGGACTATGTCAAGGACCCGCGACCGGAATGGGCTGTGCTCGTTGAAGGACTTGCCGATTATGTCGGGATGGTTCGTCGTAGTGGGTCGACGGTGTTGCCTGATAAGGCTGCGTATGAGCTTGCAGCGGTTTGGAATCTTCAGTTGGGTTGAGATGGACAATACCGGACGCCGGGCCAAAGTCTGCTACCCGTTGAATCCACAGCCAAAAGCGGGCGTTCGATTGCAGCAACACATCTACCTTCTTCATGTTTCAAGGCTGGTGACTGGGCTGGTTGGCCTGTCTACCGACGGCTCCGAATTCAACCGGGGTCTTTATGTAAAACAGGGAGATATCTTCGACCTCAAGTCGTTCAAACAGGCGAACGAACTCCTCTTCGGTCATTGCCAAGCGGATTTCGGTAGGTTGATCGGCCAGCTCAAAAAAATGCGAGGAATGCAGTTTCCCTGAATGCCCGAAGCCTTCGATACCCGTTGCCAGGGTGGCACCGCGTAAACCCATCTCTTTGGCCAGATCGACGAGCCATTCACCCAGCATTTTTCCGTGATGTCGACGGTTCTGTTGGGTAAAGAAAATCACCAAAAAGCCTTTCATGACTCATCACCTCTCTAGCGTGTGCCAATCAGTTGAAACGAAATAAGCCCCGCAACGGTCATCGCCAGTGAACCTGCCACGTGTAGCAAAATGGCGCCAATTGCCCAAAGAAGCCTGCCTTCCTGAATCAAGGTGACAGTTTCGGCTGAAAACGTAGAAAAGGTTGTCAGGCCCCCACAGAAGCCGGTGATGATCAGAAGTCGCCATTCAGGACTCAGTGATGGCGTTGCAGCCAGCCACGCAATCGCAAAACCAATGATGTATCCCCCGATCATGTTGGCAATCAGGGTTCCTGGCGGAACAGTCGGGAACAGGGCATTGAGTTTGATGCCCAGTAGCCAGCGTAACCAGGCCCCGAGGGATGCGCCGATAGCGATAACGAGTAGTGATTTCAGCATAGCTGTCCGTCTCCTAGCGGCATAAGCTGGCGGCTTCGACCGACCTTGGGCGGCAAACGCTTTTATGAAGAGATTTACGCCCGTCGATTCGATTGTGGGCTTTAATGTCTGTGCTTACTATGCAGCCACGTTAGCTTCGACTCCGGACGAAGGTGGATGCGCCTAACGGCGGGGTCAGGTTGCCATGCATTTGTCTAATCAAGGAAGAAACGACATTGAAAATAGCTTTCGGCGTCCTGTTGTTCACCTGGCTGACTTCTATCGCATTCGCTGACGAGAACCCTGTCGGCTTCCAATCTTCCACACTGGCGGACTCGCAAAATGACCGCGCACTGGAGATGGTCGTCTGGTACCCCGGTGCAACTACCGCAGCCACGCAATTGATCGGCGATGATGCGGTGTTCGTCGGGGCTTCTGCCGTTCGTGACGCGCCGCCCGCTGCTGGCAAGCATCCATTGTTGGTGCTCTCCCACGGGTACAGAGGTAATTGGAGCAACCAGATCTGGCTTGCCAGTGCTCTGGCTCATAGGGGGTATATCGTCGCCGCAATCAATCACCCTGGCACCACCACTCATGACCGTAGCCCTCAAGCGGCGGCGCAGTTATGGCAGCGCCCCGTTGATTTACGCCGAGCCATAGATGCGGTCACGACTCAACCTGAAAAATTCGGCTTGGTCGCCAATGACCGAATTGCAGTAGTGGGCCATTCACTCGGTGGCTGGACCGCCCTGGAGATCGCCGGTGCTCGTTTCGATCCAGAGCGCTTCGCCCATGACTGCAAAGCCCACCCGCAGATATCAAGTTGCACTGTCTATGAAAAGATAAACCCCGCAAGCACCTCGGAATCAAAGGCCGCGTTGGCCACCGATTTGCGCGATAAACGCGTCACTGCCGTGGTTACATTGGACCTGGGTCTTTCACGGGGCCTGACTGATGAAAGCCTGGCCGCGCTGCCGGTACCAACGCTGGTGATCGCTGCCGGTGTACCGTCGCGCGAGCTACCTGCTGAGTTGGAGTCTGCCAACCTGGCCAAACGCTTGCCAGCGGCGTCAAGCCGTTACGTCGAAATCAGCGACGCAAGCCATTTCAGCTTCTCGTCGATGTGCAAACCTGGCGCGCAGAAAATGCTCGAAGACGATGTACCAGGCGATGGCATCATTTGCCTGGATGGCGACGGCGGTCGCTCACGTGGGGTGATTCAACAGCAGATCACATCGCTGATAGCAGAGTTTCTTCAGTCATCCTACAAAGAAGAAAGTTTGTAAAGTCGTGGTACGGGAACTGCTGCAGCTCAACAAAAAAACGCTGTAGCAGTTTTGGCGTCCGCGCAATCTGTCAGATCGGTTGGGCAGGGAAGTGGGCTCTGCGGCGGAAGCGGTCGGTCGCGAAGGCTACGTAGATCAGCTCTCAGCGCAAGTGATTGAGTCCTGACCGGCTTCAGCCGCCAGCTTCAATCGGTCAGCTTTACTAATGTATTTAGTCTTGCTTTTCGGTGCCAATTTGGCGCTGGCCTTTTTGGCGTTAGCCTTTAATAACTGATTTATTTTTTTACGACGATTCATGTTTTCTGCTCGAGTTGTCAGTGCTTGAATGATACCAGCTTAAAATTTCCAGTAAAAAATGATACCGGTTGCGGTGACCTGCGGATTCCACACCGTCCGCAGTGGCCGTTGCCGCGGGAACTTCAGGGTACTGGCCAGGGTCCATGGGGGCCCTATATCGCAGATGCTGAGCAGCGCTGGTGGCCTGTTTGACGACAGTGCCGTCCGAGATCAGCCGAGTCCGCCCCCTGATGCCAACCAAGAATTTTCTGCCGGGTCTTATCCTGGCGTTCTGCGTCGTCGCCTCGCTTTGTTCGGTTGCTGCCGAGCGAAGGGCGCCCTCGCAAAGTAACAGCGCATCAACCACTCTGATCGAAACCGCCTCGCGGCAGTATGGAGAGGGTCAGTTGGACCAGGCCGCTGCCACGCTGGAGCGAGCCCTGCATATCCAGCCGAACAATCCCGCGACGCTGCATTACCTCGGTGTGTTGCGTCTTCAGCAGGGGCAGTACCAGCAGGCTGAAACGTTGGCGGTGCGCTCGAACATGAGGGTTGGTAGCAACGTAGCGTTACGCAACCGCAACTACCAATTGATCCAGGCGGCGCAGCAGGCCAAGGATTCGAGCACTTCACCCAACGCTAAAGAGGACCAGATCGCAGTACAGAAGGGGCTCGAAGAGGAGGCCCAAAGGCTGCGCGAAGCAGAAATGGCCGCTGCTGAACAATCCACTCCGGACTCCGGGCGCGACGCTGGCAACTTCGCTCGCACAATGCCCGAAGGAGAATTGCAATCGACTTCTGCCGAGCCGGCGCCCGCGCACGATGGCGTTGAGATTCCCCGCGGCCATTGGCCGCCTCCGGGGAAATGCCGAATCTGGTTTCCTAATCGCCCGCCCGGGCATCAGCCCCCACCCGGCAAATGCAAGAAGCTGCGGCATCGGGTTCCGTTGGGAGCCTATCTGGTGCACGGTTGAGCGACGGTCCAGCTTCGACCGTCGCGTCACATTGAATGGTCACATTTTCCGTCTGTTCCGCCATTCGCAGGTTGGCGGAGCATCGCACTAGCGACGATAGTAGCGGTGATCGTCCTCGTAGCGGTGCTGCATGGGCCGATCCTCGTGGCGCTCCCAATAACGATGGCGTTCAGCTTCTCGACGGGCTTGCTCTCTACGCCACTGTTCTCTACGCCAGTCGTCTCGGCGCCAATCGTCTCTACGATCGTGCCAACGGCCGTCATGCCAGTATCGGTCATCATGGGCCAGCAAGGGACCTGGCTGTTTGCCAGCCATACTGGCCAAGGTTGGCCAAGGGTTGCCAGCGGCCTCGACCGGAGCTTGAACGGCTGCCACTTCAGTTGCGAAAACAGGGGTTGAGGTCTTCATTTGTGTTGCTGATGCGGAGCCCACCGCCGCGAGCGCGAACAGGCCGAAGAGCACCCTCCGTGGGTCATGGAATTTCATGAGCGAAGACAACCTCTGATTGACAATGGATGTGTGGCCATCTGACTGCGGGAAGCCTGCGAGGTCGCGCTTACCGAGGATGTGCCTGTCCACATAGACCGATAAATAAAGAAAAGTTCTCGGATGCCAAGGTGAGGAAGAGTCCATCCCATTGCTTCTGGCCGATTTGTGGCGGTCACGACTGACGGCAATCGACCCGTTTTCTGCCTTCTCGGCATAGGCGGCCATGGCTCAGCATCAACCTGCACAAATCTTCTAAACGTCCTATTCAAAAGCGCGGTAATTTAGTCGCCCGCACAGTTCAAAACTGAACCCTACCTCTGGAGCCTTCCGTGGATAAACGCAACTGGATTGAGCTGTCCCAGGATGCCGATACCGGGATTGAATCGATTCGTGCCCATTTTCAGGGGCATGCCTACGATCCGCACTGGCATGACAGTTTTCTGGTGGGGGTCACCGAACAGGGGGTGCAGCAGTTCAATTGCCGACGCGTTCGCCATCTTAGTACGCCGGGCAAGGTATTCATGCTGGAGCCGGGGGAAATCCACGATGGGCATGCGCCGACCGAGGAAGGGTTTACTTATTCCATGCTCTACCTCGATCCTCACTGGCTTGAACGGGAGTTGCATGCGTTGTTCGAGCACGCGCCGGCCAACAGTCAGCCGGGCTTTGCCGACACCCTGAGCCAGGATCCGCGCCTGGCCACTGCCATTTATCAAGCTTTCCACGTGCTCCACGAGGGTGACTTGCGCATCGTGCGTCAGAGCGCCATCGATACCTTGTTGGGGGCGCTCACTTGCCACCTTGATTGGCGCAAGCGGCGGGCCGTTGATCCGCGTCTGCCGTTGGTGGCCCAGGTTGCGCGTGACTATCTGCATGCCCATGTCTACGAGGACATCGGGCTGGATGATCTGGCTCAAGCCTGTGGTGTTGATCGCTTTCGCCTGACGCGGGCCTTCAAGGCAGCCTTTGGAATGGCGCCTCATGCTTATCTGATTCAGCTGCGCCTGGCCAAGGCGCGGCAGCTACTGGCGCGGGGCGAGTCGCCGGCGCAGGTGGCCAGTGCTCTCGGGTTTTCCGATCAAAGCCATATGGGGCGCTGGTTCCGCCGTGCCTACCAGCTCACGCCAGCGGACTACCGCAAGCGCTGCTCAAACCTTCCAGACTGAATCCAGCTGACCCGCGACCATGGTCTCCTATCTGATCAAGGAGTCCATGCCATGTCTTTTTCGCTGTTCTTTACTGCCCCTTCGATGTGTCCTCAGGGAGTCTGAGCCATGGAATCGCTATTGCCTTTCCTGCTGTTTGCGTTCGTTGCCTCGATCACTCCGGGGCCGACCAATATTCTGGTGCTGAGCCACAGTTCGCGGTGGGGGCTGGGCGCTACGCTGCCGATCATTATTGGCGCATGCGTGGCGGCGGCGCTGATTGTGTTTGCAGTCGGGCTCGGCGTGGGCGAGACGCTGCTGCGGTTTCCACGAGTGCAGCAAGCGATGGCCTGGGCCGGGGTGCTCTGGTTGAGTTGGCTGGCCTGGCAGATCTTTCAAAGCGCGCCACCGTCTCTGAATCCAGCTACCCCGCGCGACGAGGGTCTGAGCGTGTTCGGTGCCGCCACCCTGCAATTGCTCAACCCCAAAGTCTGGATGATGGCGGTGGCGGTGGTGAGCGTGTTTGCCGGTGGCGGCGACAAGGCCATGCGGCTGGTGTTGTTGTCGCTGGTGTTTCTGTTCGTCTCCTTGCCATGCATGACCCTGTGGGCGTTGCTCGGCGTGGGTAGTGCTCGGTTTTTTGGTTCGCCACAGGCGTTCAAACGCGTGAACCATGCACTGGCTTTTTTGCTGCTGGCGTCGGCCTGGTTGACCGTGCTGGTGTAGGTCGAACATTGCCTGGGCAGGGCGCTTTAATCAGCAGCCAGCCCCCCGCCAGATCTTGGGGGGAAGAAGGCCTGTATGGAGAAATGGCGGGCAGAATGCGTTCGTACAGAGACTTCAAGGGGGTATTGCCAGGCCGACTGTAGTCTCGATTGTTCAGTAACGTTCTGGTTCTGACCGTTTTACTTGCTCTAAATCGTTTTTACACAGCTTCGGCCGATTTCTGCTCGTCTCGACTGACCGAAATCGACCCAAGCGGACAGATCGGCCCTGACTCGGACCGGTCTGTCGATGGCGGTTAGAAACACCAGTCCTCAGCATGTACGACACGACAAAATGGTCCCGCCAGGGTCGCATTGTGATGAGCGATAATCTCTTCGGCCTTCAGTGCAGGGGTGTCGTTGCAGGTATGACCATCGGCGATCAGCACTGCATCGAATCCGAGATCTCGTGCAGCGCGGCAAGTGCTGTCGACACAGTATTGGGTCTTCATTCCAGCAATGACCACGCCCTGAGTTCCACAAGCCCGTAGCTGATCGGCCAGAGCTGTCTTGGCGAAGGCGTTGGGTCGGCTTTTCTCGAAGATCACTTCGTCGCCCTGCAGCTCCAGTTCCTGCACCAGGTGCGTCAACGGACTTCCAGACTCGATAGGCGAACCAGGTGGACCAATATGGCGTGCGAGAAAAATCGGCGCGCCTGCACGCCGGGCTTTACTCAGCAGGTTATTCAACGTGTCTAGCAGCGCTTCGCCAGCCCATGGTTTTTCCGGACCATGAAACAACCCAACCTGCATATCGAGAATCAACAGTGCATACATAGTGCTTTTCCTTGCGTTTTGGCCAGCGACACAAGGGCAAAAGAAAGGCCCTATCCATCACTGGCGGGCCTTTGAAGTTCGTGCGTTATTGGCTCACGACACCTCTCACGACCCGCCTCTGGCGGTCGTGGTAGTCGTGGTCAAGGTAATTCGTGGCTGCTTCATAAAGCTGACAGTAGCTGCATCGTACCGGGTTGGCAAGTGAGCGCTACGAGGGTGAAGACTGATTCAAGTATCGATCGTTGAGGTCCGCTTTTGGCCGATTACTGCCCGCTACAAAGCACAGCTATCGGCCCAAGATCCAACGCGCGGTCAGCACAACGACTTCTGGTAATAGAGCCGGGTATGTCCCGGTGGATAGTCTGCCAGGCGTCCGAATTCGGAGTAACCAAGTTTTCGATAAAAACCGGGAGCCTGAAAGCTGAAGGTCTCCAGCCAGATACCAATGCAGTGTTTTTTCTGCGCAACTTCTTCAGCCATGCGCATTAGCCGTTCTCCGATACCCTGACCACGCATCGACTCGGGAACGCTGACAAGATCGATGAGCAGCCATTGATAAGAGACCTTGCCATACAGCCCACCAATAACTTCGTTACTGTCAGCGTCTCGTAGCAATAGAGCAAAAGTTTCATAGGCGTCGTCCCCACCGTTGGCCAGGTTATGGGCCAGCAATGGGGTCAAAATGCCTAGTCGTTCTGCTTCAGTCGCATTTTCCGAAAGCTGGATTTCTACAGACATGGCGCTCTCCCTGAGCAGTGAGTAATGGGGTCAACAAGGTATGATTCTTAAGCCCTGCGCGCAGAGCAATACTCCACAATGAGCTGAGTGACCGCTGCCACAATTGTCTGATCCGCTTCAGGTGCGCTGAACAACCGAAACTGCGCATCCGGCAAATCCGGCAATCCTTGTTCTGTGCCAAGAACCGCCAGTCCTTGCCCCAACTGGCTGACTGGCATGGGCGCTACCGCGAAGCCAGCCAGCGCCGCCGCTCGCAATCCGGCCGTGCTGCTGCACAACATGGCTGTTCGTTGGGTGATCCCTGCCCGAGCCAGTCGTGTCAGGGCCACCTCGCGATAAGGGCACGGCTCGGGAAACAGGGCCAGCGGCAACGGTGTCGGTAACTGGGGGACGGGTTGCGCCGACCAGGCCCACACCAGCGGTTCTTGCCAGAGCAGCAGCCCTGTGTCGCTGGTTTCGCACAGCGAACCAATGACCAATTCCAGATGCCCTTGCTTCATCAAGGCCAGCAACGTGCCCGGAATGCCCACCTGCACGTCGATCTCCATCCCCGGGTACTGCGCGGCGAAATCCTGAAAAGTCCGCATTAACCGCGACTCGACAAAATCTTCGGATAGCCCGATCCGCAGTCGCCCGTGAAACGGCGTGCGTGTCAGTTCTGCCCAGGCATCACGGTTCAGCGCGAGGATCGTGCGCGCATAAGCCACCAGGCGCTCGCCATCGGGCGTCAGTTGCTGGGAACGGGTGGTACGCCTCAACAGGGGTTTACCAATCTGTTCTTCCAATCGCCGCACGTGCCCACTGACCGCGGACTGGGTCAGGTGCAGCTTCTCGGCTGCACGGCTGAAGCCTTCTTCATCGACGACTGTGACAAATGTCTTGAGCAGCAGAGCATCGAACATAGTTTTAGATGTGATTAATGGCCTATTTATTTGCGATTTATATTCTAAATAAAACTATGTTGCAATGTTTGCCGCCCCCCATCTCCCATCACCCGAGGCGTGCCATGACTACTCTTCTGCATATCGAATGTTCCCCGCGCAAACAGCGCTCGGCCTCCCTTGAAGTCGCCCGCAGCTTCATTGCGCGCTATCAGGAAAACACCCCGGACACTGAAATCATCACCCTCGACCTTTGGAACATGGCGTTGCCGGAATTCAATGATCTGGCAATGGAAGCCAAATACGCCGGACTCAATGGCACGCCCTTGACCTCGGCACAGCAAGACGCCTGGAACACCTTGAGAACTCTGGCCGCTCACCTGTACAGCGCGGATGTGCTGGTGATGTCCGTGCCACTGTGGAATTTCAGCATCCCGTACAAACTCAAGCACTTCATTGACCTGGTGTCGCAGAAAGACATCCTGTTCAGCTTCGATCCGGAGCGCGGTCTGGAAGGCATGCTGCACAACAAGACCGCTGTGGTGATATATGCCCGTGGCCTGGATTTTTCGGCGCAATCGATCACCCCGGCAGAGCGCTTCGACTTCCAGAAGCCCTATGTGGAAGCCTGGCTGAAATTTATCGGCGTGACGGATGTGCACTCGGTGATTGTGGAGAAAACCATACTGGGGGAAGACGTTGACCTCAGCGCACGTGAAGCCGCGACTCGGCAGGCCAGGGGATTGGCGGACAGTCTTGGTTGCTGACGCTTCCACTGCACCGTAGGTTATTCAGCGCCCAACGGGATGTTCAAACCCAGCTTCACGGTGCTCATCGAAACAAGGGTTTTGAATCGTTTGACGTTATTGCTCTCAAAGAACAACTCGCGGGTCAGGTCGGTGCACTGCTGCATGTTCCTGACCGCAACAGCGCCAGCAGGCCTGGTTGCGAATGCACAAGCATTGCTAGCTTCCCTTGCAGGTAAAAAACTCTGCGCTGTTTAGATCAATTATTTCTTTCGGTTCTTTACATAGCGCTGGGTCGAATATCCATAACCGATAAAACCATGTCTTCGCTTTGATTCTGTATGCGATCAATTCCATAGGGGCGCTACAGCAGACAACGGCGTCCCCGCCACGGCATTAAAGCGGTTTCAACATCAATTCCTGCTGCTCGGCCATCATCTTGTCGTCCCTTCGCCAGTCCTTAGAATCCGCCCCCATCAGCTTCGTCCAACTATCGAATCGCTTAGGGAGTTACACCATGATGAACGCCATGCAGATGCCAATGCCGATGATGAACGCCAACATGCCGATGATGGGCATGCCAATGATGATGGCGACCATGAGCTGCGAAATGATGGACGACGGCATGATGTGCAAAATGATGCCGGCCGCTGGCATGGACATGGCGATGTTCAAGAACAGCGCTGAAATGATGCAGATGATGATGAACTGCGGCATGCCGATGATGATGCACTGCGGCAACATGAGCATGATGTGCATGTCCGGGGCGAGCATGGCCATGCCGATGATGAACATGATGATGCCGATGCCCATGATGGGCATGCCGATGCCGTCGATGAAGTGCGTGATGGAATGCACCATGATGGCCGACGGCATGATGTGCAAAATCATGCCGATGGCCGGCATGAACATGGACATGATGAAAAGCTGCTGCGCCCTGATGATGAAAATGATGAACGATTGCAGCATGCCGATGATGATGAGCTGCAACGGCATGCCAATGATGTGCTGCACCTGCTGATCCCGGGCAGCAGACATTTAAAAGCCCCCGCGACCTAACGGTTGCGGGGGCTTTTTCATTCATTCCAGCAGGCACTGCTGTTCCCGCACCTTGATTACCGCTACACACAATTACCGCGCTCAACCAAAATCCTGTGGGAGCGGGCTTGCCCGCGAAGGCGGTGTGCCAGGCGACATCAATGTTGAATGTGATGGCCTCTTCGCGGGCAAGCCCGCTCCCACAGGTTCATCGCTTCAGGGGGTTAGTCCAGACGTTCCGGGTAGGTCACCACCAGATAAGCCACCGCCTCACTGTCGGCGGGGTTGCGATAGCGGTGGGGCTGGTCGGCGTAGAACAGGATCGAGTCGCCGGTGGACAGCAGATAACGCTCATCGTTGACGCTGATTTCCAGTACACCCTGCGACACCACCAGGTTCTCCTGCACACCGGGGCCATGCCCCTCGGAGTGGTCTTCGCCCAACGGGCTCAAGCGCAGTTCGTAGAATTCCGATTGGCGTGCCACGTCGAACGGGAACAGGGCGCGGCTGACGAAGGCACCACTGGCGCTGACCAGGCGTTTGCTTTGGCTCGCCGACAGCACGGCCACACCTTCGAAAGTCCGGTGCTCGAGAAACGCCGCCACCGAAACCTTCAAGCCTTTGGCAATTTTGCACAGCACTTTGATCGACGGCACGCTGCGTCCGGATTCGATCTGCGCGAGCATGGCCCGACTCACGCCACATTGCCGGGCCAGGGCGTCGAGGGACAGATGACGCTTGCCCCGCAGCCGTTGCAGGTTCTGCGCGACCCGCTCGCAGATCGGGTCTTCTTCCAATTGTTCCAGGCTATTGAAGTCCGTCACGGGTTCGTCTGCGCTCACCAGAAAACGCGAGGGTTGCTGCGCGTTCACGCGTGACGGGTCTCGGTCGGTTGGGCGGCCTGGATCCACTGAAAGGCCTGCAGGCCGGCGTTGCGTGCGTACATTTCCCACATGGCCCGTGCCCGATGCTGAGCCTGTTTGCGTTTGCGGTAGCTGGCGAAGTCAATGAGGTTGTCAGTCGGATTCATGGGGCACTTCACTGTGGTGATGAATGACGGGATGAGCTGAGAGTACGCGGATATTTTTATAACGATAAATACTGATTTTGTATTTATTAATGCTCTTTGGTTCTTATGAGTAGCCGCGTCAAAGCCCCCGACTGCTCCTGATCAACTCATAGGCCCGACGCACCAGCGGGTTCACGGTGTTGGGTCGAATCCACAAGTGGTAGGTCACGTCCGGCAGCCGTGGCAGGCCATCGTTTTCGCCAAGCACGCGCATGTCCGGGCCGAGCATTTCCATGCTTCTGGGCGTGACGCCCAGCCCGGCACGCGTTGCGGCCTTGATGCCGATCAGGTTCGACGCCAGGTACGCCTGGCGCCATGGAATGTTGGCGCGCTCCAGCGCCTCCAGGGCGTAGCGACGATAGATACTCGGTTCATCCACCAGAATCAGCGGCAAGGGTTCTTCCGGCGTATGAATGTACTGCGCCGAGCAGATCCACCACACCGGCGAGGTGCGCAAGGCGAAGCCTTCGAGCGTCGGGTCTTCACGGGTGGAGATCACCATGTCGACCTTGCCTCGGTGCAGGTCGTCCATCAGAAACGGGCTGCGGCCGACATCGATCTCCAGGCGCAAGCGTGGGGCCGAGCGGGCGATGTGGCTGAGGATCGGCGGCAGGATGGTGTCGGCGATGTCGTGGGGCGAGCCGATCCGCAGCACGCCGCTCAAGTTGCTTTCGCGCAGGGAGTTCAGCGCATCGTCGTTGAGCGAGAGCATCTGCCGCGCATGACGCAACAACTGCAAACCGGCTTCAGTCAGTTGCTTCTGACGCCCGCGCTTCTCGAACAGATTCACCCCCACTTGTTGTTCCAGACGTTGCATGTGCTGGGTGACCGACGATTGTGTGCGGGCCAGTTGCGCGCCGGCCTCGGCAAAACTGTGGTGATCGACCACGGCAATGAAGGTACGCAGTAATTCGAGATCGAGGGTAGGTGAAGTCGGCATGGCCATTTCCGGGGCGGTTTTTATATCAAGGCTGTAAACATAAACATTACATTTGTTTATGTTTTTTTGGCGATATTTTAGTGTTTAGGTCGAGAGTGTCAGTAAATGCGGGCGTCGTGAAGGTTGTTACTTAGAGCAAACACAGCAAGTTATAACGATATTAGATATTTGAATTTCCGTTACGCCAACGCTGTACCTAGGATGCCCTCACATCAGGTCGGGGTACTCCGATCAACCATTAGGGGAAGTCCATGCTGCTCAAGCGCAAGCCTGTTAAACAATTGTTGCCCGTGATGCTGGGCGGCCTGATCTCATTGGCCGCCAGTTCCGGGGCTCAAGCTGATGCCACCCTGGACAAGATCCAGCAACGCCATGTGCTGACGGTGGGGGTCGTACTGTCCGGCGGCCCCTTCGGCAGTATCGATCCGGGTACTCAGAAACCTCGGGGCTTGAACGTCGACCTCGCTCAGGAACTGGGTCGGCAGTTGGGCGCCGAGGTGCAGTTGGTGCCGGTATTGCCCGCCAACCGCGTGCAGTTTTTGCAGCAGGGCAAAGTGGATTTGTTGATCGCCAACATGGAATGGACCGCCGAGCGCGGTGAGATCCTCGGTTTTGTGCCGACGCCGTTCTACCGTGTCGGCGGTACCGCAGCGCTGCTCAAGGACAGCAAGATCACCCGCTGGGAAGACCTCAAGGGCCAGCCCGTCTGCACCTCCCAGGGCAGCAGTTACATCAAGCCGCTCACCGAGTTGGGCGCGGAGATCAAGGCGTTCAAGAGCTCGTCGGAATCCTTGCTCGCGCTGCGTGGCAACAACTGCGTCGCGGCGGTGCATGACGCCACGCTGATCAACCCGCTGATCGCCGACAACGCCGAATGGCAGGGCTATCGCGCGCTGAGTCCGGAACTCAACCCGGCCCCTTCGGTGATCTGGACCCGACCTGGCGAACGCGATACCCAGGCCCGACTCGACCCCATCGTCAAGGAACTGCACCGCAGTGGCTGGCTGATCGACGCCCAGACCCGCAACCGTATAACGCCCGCGTCACCGGCCCTGGTGGAGTTGCAGAAACAGTTCCAGGCCAACGGCGCCTGAGCGGTTCACCTTATCGTTTTCAACAGGCAGTCGAAGAACTCGGCGGTCGTTCAAGGAATCACCGGATGGAACTGTTCGTCCACTGGGCCGCCGGATTCGGCCTGAACTACGGCTTTCTGCTGGACGCTTATCAGCGCGGAACCCTGGAGCAGGGCGCGCTGACCACGGTGCTGCTGTGCCTGCTCACCATCGTCGGCAGCCTGCTGGCGGGCGTCGGTTTGGCGGCGATGTTGACCTCGGGCAAACCCTGGCTGGCAAAACCTGCGCGGGTGTTTGTCGAAGTCACCCGCAACACGCCGACGCTGGTGCAGCTGTATTGCGCATTTCTGGTGCTGAACATGCTGCTGACCCAGGCCGTCGGCGCGGCCAACCCGCTGACGCCGTTCGCCTGGGTGGTGATCGTGATTTCACTGCACAAAGGCGCGTTTCATGCCGAAGCCTTGCGCGCCGGGATCGAAGCCGTGCCGGCGGTGACGATGGAGGCGGCCAGTTCGTTGGCGTTCAGCAGCCGCCAGTTGTTGTGGAATGTGCAACTGCCGCTGGCCTTGCGCTTCGCCTTGCCGTCGCTGATCAACAACCTGATCGACCTGGTAAAAATGACCGCTATCGCCTCGGCCATTGCCGTCGGCGACATCACCTACGCGGCGATCATGATCTGGACCCAGAGCGATAACGTGCTGGAGCTGATGATTCTGATCCTGACGTTTTTTGGCCTGCTGAGTTTTACCGTCAATTGTGTGGGGCGCCTGCTCGAAGCGCGCCTGAGGATGCCCGGCTATGGCCATTGAATCGTCCGTCACTGCGCCGCTGACCTGGCCGCGTCGGCATGTCGGCAAGTTGTTGCTTTTGGCGGGGGCCGTGCTCTGGCTGGTGTATTTCGCGCCGCACAGCCCGGTACTCAAGGCATTGCTGCAATGGTCGCCGGCCTTGGTCGTCGGGTTTGGCCAGAACATTCTGATCAGTCTGGTGGCGATCGGGCTGGGCTCGTTGCTTGGGTTGTTGGTCGGTGCCCTGGCGTTGTCGCCGTTGTGGCTGCTGCGCTTGCTGGCGCGGATCTGGGTGCAGATTTTTCGCAACGCGCCGTGGCTGGTGCTGATCTATTTCACCACCTATGTGTTCCCGTTCGAGATCCACATCGGCAGCACTTATGTCTCGTTCCCGGACTGGGTCAAGGTCACGATTGGCCTGGCGTTGCCGGCGAGCGCCAACGTGGCGGAGATCTTCCGGGGGGCGGTTGCCTCGATCCCCAGTACCCAGTGGGAAGCGGCGCGATCCCTGGCCTTCACGCGCGGGCAGATTTTTCGCTCGATCATCCTGCCGCAGTGCTTCAAGCGCATGTTGCCGCCGTGGATGAACCTCTACGCGGTGATCACCATGGGCACCGCACTGGCGTCTTTGGTGGGCGTGCATGACGTGATCGACACCGCGCAAATCGCCAGCAACACGGTGAACCTCACCGGCTTCACCGTGGTGATTTACCTGAGCCTGCTGGTGCTGTTCTTTGCTTACTGCTACCCGATTTCCCGATTCACTCAACGCCTGGAGCGACGTTATGTCTTCTACTGAAACCGTCGCCGAGCCCTTGGTCAGCCTGCGCGACCTGCACCTGTCATTTGGCAGCAACCCGGTGCTCAAGGGCATAGACCTCGACGTGCATCGCGGCCAGGCCGTGTCGATCATAGGCCCCTCCGGCTCCGGCAAGTCGACGATCCTGCGCTGCATCACCGGCCTGTTGCAGCCCCAGCACGGGAGCATCCGCGTCGGCGCCACGGAGGTTCACACCCTGGCCCAGGAAAGCCAGCGTATCGAATTGCGCAAGCGTGTGGGGTTTGTGTTCCAGCAGTACAACCTGTTCCCGCATTTGTCGGTGCTGGAGAACCTGGTGATCGCCCCGCGCAAAGTGCTGGGGCGCAATCGCGCCGAAGCCGAGAAAGACGCCCGCGCCTTGCTGGCCAAGGTGCGCATGGAGCACAAGGCCGATGCTTATCCGGGGCAACTCTCCGGCGGTCAGCAACAGCGGGTGGCAATTGCCCGAGCGTTGGCGATGCGCCCGGAACTGATTCTGTTCGATGAGGTGACTTCTGCCCTCGACCCGGAAACCGTTGGCGAGGTGCTGACGGTGATTCGCGAGCTGACTGAAGAGGGCATGACCTGCGTGCTGGTGACCCACGAAATGCGCTTCGCCGAAGAGATCAGCGACATCGTCTACTTCACCGAAAACGGCGTGATCGTCGAACACGGCAGCGCCGAGCAGATTTTCCAGCACCCCACCAGCGAGCGGACCCAGGAGTTTCTGCGTCACGCCCTGGGCGATCCGGGACGCCGTCCCCGTGTCGCCAACGATCCGTATCTGTTGAGTAGCCTGAGCCGCTACAGCCTGTCCGTCTAATACCGAGGAGCCTGTTCATGAGTACCGATAACCGTGCCGCCGTCATCGAGGATTTCCTCAAGAAAGTCCGTGTCATCCATCAGCGGGGCGTCGACCGCGCCGCGTTGACGGAGATCGTCGCCTTGCTCGAAACCCTGGCCGAGCGCCGTGATCTGTTCAATTTCGACGCGTTCCCGGCGCCCGTGCCGGGGCAGGGCAGCACCGCGTTCCGCTACCGCCTCAACGACGATGGCGACACGCCGACGCTGTACCTCAACTCATTGCTGCCGGGTAAAAGTACGATCCCGCACAACCACGAAACCTGGGCGATCATCAGCGCCATCGAAGGCCAGGAAATCAACTACGTCTACGCCCGTGATGACGAGGGCCGCGAGCCTGGGTTCACCACGTTGCACCTGGAAAAGGAAGTGATCGTGCAACCCGGCACGTCGATCTCGTTTCTCGGTGAAGACCTGCATGGCATCCGTGTCGAAGGTGAGCAGCCGACCCTGCATTTCCACCTGTACGGCTTGCCGCTGGAATCGCTCAATGGCCGTTATGGGGTTGAGGCCGACGGGCGCATTCTCAATTACAACGCCTCGCAAATGGCGCCGTCGATCAAGGCCTACACATGAATCGGACCGTAACCCCAGGGCAACTGCAGCAATGGCTGTTCGACGGGCAGGAAATTGCCCTGTTTGACGTGCGTGAGCATGGCCAATATGGCGAAGCCCACCTGTTTCACGGGGTGAACCTGCCCTACAGTCGTCTGGAGCTGGAGGTCCGACGCCTGGCGCCGAACCCTCAGGTGCGGCTGGTGATTTATGACCAGAACGGCGGGGACGTCGCGGCGCGTTCTGCTCGGCGTTTGCAGGCGCTGGGGTACAGCCGCGTGCACATTCTCGACGGCGGTGCCGATGCCTGGCAGGCGGCAGGCCTGCAACTGTTCGCGGGTGTGCATGTGCCGTCCAAAGCGTTTGGCGAGTTGGTGGAAGAGGCCAGTGATACGCCGCATGTCACCGCCAGGCAGTTGGCTGAATGGCAAGCCCGGGGCGAACCGCTGGTGGTGCTGGACGGTCGGCCGTTCGACGAATACCGCAAGATGACCATCCCCGGTTCTGTCTGCTGCCCGAATGGCGAACTGGGCTATCGCCTACAGGATCTGGTGCCGGACGACAGCACGCCGATCGTGATCAATTGCGCCGGTCGAACCCGCAGCATTATCGGCGCCCAGACCCTGATCAATCTGGGGTTGAAGAACCCGGTCTACGCCTTGGAAAACGGTACGCAGGGCTGGTACCTGGAAGATTTTCAGCTGGAACATGGCAGCACCCGCCGCTATGCCGATGAGGTGTCATCGAAGACCTTGCCGCAACAACGCCTCGCCGCGGCACAACTGGCCGCACGGGCCGGGGTAAAAACCGTTACGGCGGCGCAGGTCGATCAGTGGGCCGGGGAGGCCGCACGCAGTTTGTTTCTGTGCGATGTGCGCACCGCCGAGGAATTTGTCGCCGGCAGTTTGCCCGGTGCGCAACACACGCCGGGCGGGCAGTTGATCCAGTCTACCGACCTGTATATCGGCGTGCGTCAGGCGCGGTTGGTGCTGATCGACAGCGATGGCATACGGGCGCCGATCGTTGCCAGTTGGCTTCGGCAGTTGGGGCATGAAGCTTATGTGCTGGAAGGTGGGGTGAGTAGCGGTCTGGCATTGCCCGCGCTTGAGGTATCCGTTCACGAAACATTGCCCGTGATCACCGCGCAGGCCCTGGCCGATGCGTTGAAGGACAGCGCGGTGGCATTGATTGACCTGCGCCCGAGCATCACCTTCCGCAAAGGCCATATCGCCGGCTCGCGCTGGTCGATCCGTTCGTTGCTGGCAAGTGAAGTGGCCGGTGAACAGCGACCTCTGGTGTTGCTGGCCGATGACCCGCAGCTGGCAGCGTTCGCGGCGCTGGAATTGCCCGATGTTCAGCGTGCGCAAACCCGGGTGTTGGACGGTGGTGTCGACGCCTGGCGTACCGCGGGGTTTGCCGTGCAGGAGGATGCCAACACGCCGCCCGATCAGCAGTGCATCGATTTTCTGTTCTTTACCCATGATCGCCACGCCGGCAACAAAGACGCGGCGCGTCAGTACCTGGCTTGGGAAATCGGCCTGTTGGCGCAAATGAGCGCAGACGAAATCGCCAGCCTGAAACCGCTGCGTGCGCCATCTCAAGCGACTCGTGATGCGCGGGTGCGTACCCGTCTGGTGCAGGCGGCGCGTACCGAAAAGGGCAGTGGCAGTCGAGGTGTCAACGTGCCCGTCACTCGTTTGAGCACGGTGCTGTTCGACAACCTGGCGCAGATGCGCGATGCCCGTGCTCGCCGTGACCGGGAGCGGGTGCTGAGCTATGGCGCCCGGGGCAATCCGACCGCTTTTGCCTTGGAAGACCTGGTGACGGAGCTGGAGGGCGGTTACCGCACCCGACTGTTCGGCACCGGACTGGCGGCGGTCGCGCAGACGTTCCTGGCCTACCTGCGGCCCGGCGATCATGTGCTGATCACCGACGCGGTGTATGCGCCCGTGCGGCGTCTGGCTCGGGAGCTGCTTGGGCCGTTCGGCATCCAGGTCAGCTACTTCGCGCCTGACGGCAGCGGCCTGCAAGCGCAACTGCAAGCCAACACCAAAATGGTCTACACCGAAGTGCCCGGTTCACTGCTGTATGAACTCTGCGACCTGCCGGCCATCGCCGCACTGTGCAAGCCACGGGGCATCCTGTTGGCCGTCGATAACACCTGGGGCTCGGGCTACTTGTACCGGCCGCTGACCCTGGGCGCGGACATCTCGATCATGGCGTTGACCAAGTACCTGTGTGGCCACAGCGATGTGGTCATGGGCAGCGTCTGTACCCGGCAAGACGTCTGGCAGCCGCTTGCATCCATGAGTGACACCTTTGGCATCGCCGTCAGCCCTGACGACGCCTATCTGGTGCTGCGTGGCACCCGAACCCTGGCGCCACGCCTGGAGGTGCACGAACGCCAGGCCCTGGAAATCGCTCATTGGCTACAAGCGCAACCGCAGGTGAAACGGGTGTTCCATCCGGCGTTGCCCGATCATCCCCATCACGCATTGTGGCGGCGGGACTTCACGGGCAGCAACGGTTTGCTGTCCTTCGAACTGCGCGATGCCGACGCTACGTACGTAGAGCGCTTCATCGATGCGTTGCAGGTGTTTGGTCTGGGCGCGTCCTGGGGCGGCTATGAAAGCCTGATCACTGTCGCCGACACCCAGGACCGCAACAGTGCGGCAGATCGCGCATTGAACCCTGTACTGCGCTTGCACATTGGCCTGGAAGATGTCGACGCGTTGATCGAAGATTTGCAACGCGGGTTCGCCGCGATCGCGGACTAGGGCTTGCGCAGCACAAGCAACAACAGCGCCGCGGCCGCCAGCACCGCCCCGGCGATGAAAGTGCTGGCGGAGCCCGAGGTTTCCCATAGCGCGCCAGCCAGTACGCTGGCGATCAACAGGCACACGCCGCTGATCAGATTGAACAGGCCGAACGCCGTGCCCCTGAGATGTTCGGGCGCGGTGTCGGCGATCAGCGTCGCGAGAATGCCCTGGCTGAAGCCCATGTGCAGGCCCCACAGGGCAACACCTGCCAGCATGGTCATGATTGAATCCGCTTGCGCCAGCAGCAGGTCCGCCAGGATCAGCAACCCCATGCCGACACACAGCAACTTGGTGCGACTGATACGGTCGGACAGCCAGCCCGCCGGGTAGGCGGACACCGCATACAACAGCGACATGACCACCATCACCATCACCATCGGCACCCAGGTGGCCGTCAAGCCTGTTTGCTGCGCTTTCAAGACCAGAAAGGCCTCGCTGAAACGGGCCAGCGTAAACAGCCCGCCGACGATTACCACCCACCAATAGCCGCGGGAAAACTCCCGTAGCACCTTCCAGTGGATGGGCGAGCGAAAGGCGCGTTCCGCAGCGACATCGGTCGGCTCGTTGACTCCACCGACAATCAGCGCCACCGATATCACCGCCGGGATCACCGCAAACCACAACACCAGATGAATCTGTCCGAGCCAGAGCATCAGTACGATCGCCAGAACCGGACCCAGAATCGCCCCCACGGTGTCCATCGATTGGCGCAAGCCAAAGCAGGCGCCACGGATTTCAGCCGGTGCGACATCGGCGACCAGCGCATCGCGCGGCGCGCCACGAATGCCTTTGCCGATGCGGTCCAGAAAGCGCGCGGTAAATACCACATCGACCGATTGCGCGAGGGGAAACAACGGTTTTGAAAGCGCCGCCAAACCGTAGCCCATCAACAACAGGCCTTTGCGCCGGCCAATAAAGTCGCTGATGGCGCCGGAGAATATCTTGACCAGCATCGCGGTCGCCTCGGCGATGCCCTCGATCACCCCGACGGTCAAGGCGCTGGCGCCTAGGGTGGTGACGAGAAACACCGGCAGCAGGCTATGCACCAGTTCGGAAGACAGGTCCATGAACAGGCTGACAAACCCCAGGGCCCAGACTGTTCGCGGAATGCGCAGTGGCGTGGATTGGGCGTTGGCGAGGTTTTTGTTCACATCAAGTCCTCATCTGAACACCGGGCGCTAGTCGGTCGGCCCATTCTGCGTGTGTTTGATTGTGGGCCAAAAGTCTGTCGATGTATCGCGAGGCTGTGCTTGCACCGTGCGATATGTTTTTCACCCAGCTGTCATTGTAAGCAACGATTCCTCTGGCTAGACTCCGGTCCATGAAACGTTATTTGCGGTGTTGTCTCATTTTCCTGATGTGCTTCGCGCTTCCGCTGAGTGGAATGGCGGGCATTCAGGCGCCTACAGAACCTTGCCCGATGAAAACCGCGGGCATGGCGATGATGGGCGACATGGACAAAGACTGCTGCCAAGACATGAGCACCCCCTCCGAGCACGGCAAAGCCTGTAAGCCCGGTCAGGAGTGCAAGACCGGTGGCATGCTGCAAGTCAGCATCGCCAAACCTCCAGTCACCTTGTTCAACCCCGTAGTAGCCACGTTTTTTGTAGACGCACTGCCTGTCCAGACCCCGTCCGGGGTATGGCGACCCCCTCGCACCTGATTCCTGCTCCACGCTGAGCCCCATTCCGTCTTCGCGGGATGGCGTTGCTGTGCGCCTTTGAAAGCGCGCAGTGGATCATCACAGGAATTGTGAACATGAACTCCATGTGCATTCGCACAGGGTGGCCGCTAGCGGCTGCCCTGGCGGCAAGCGTACTGGCTTTGCCGTGCGCTGCCGCCCCATTGACTCTCGACGAAGCCCTACGGCTGGCTGACGACAACGCACCGTCCCTTACAGCCCAGGCCGAAAAACTCCAGGCGGCCAGAAGCGCCGCGATTCCTGCCGGCGAGTTGCCCGACCCCAAGCTGGTGCTGGGGGTGCAGAACTTTCCGGTGGGCGGTCCCGATCGCGGGACGCTGGATCACGATTTCATGACCATGCAAACGGTCGGTGTGATGCAGGAAATGCCCAATGGTGACAAGCGTCGGGCGCGCACTGAAGTTGCCGAGGCCGCGGTTGAACTGGCCGCTGCGCAAGGGCGTGTCGAACGCCTGAATGTGCGGCAGGCCACGGCGCTGGCCTGGATCGGCAGCTATTCGGTGGAGCTGAAACAGACTCTGTTCCAGGCGTTTTACCGCGAGAATCGGTTGTTGGCCGACACCGTTCGTGCGCAGATCGCCAGCGGTCGGGCTCAGCCTGCCGATGCGGTGACACCGAAGCAGGAAGCGGCGCAACTGGAAGAGCAACAAGACCAATTACTGCTGCAACGCGCGCAAGCCCGCGCGGCACTCAAGCGCTGGATTGGTTCTGCCGCCAGCGAACAACCGGTCGGAAACTGGCCGCAATGGCCCATCGATACGTCGGGCTACGTCCACAAGCTTGAGCATCACCCCTCATTAGCGGCGTTTGCGCCAATGACCCGTGAGGCGCAGGCCAAAGTCCGTGAAGCCGAGGCTGACAAACGGTCCGACTGGAGTTGGGAAGTCGATTATCAGCGGCGCGGCCGGGAATTTGGCGACATGGTCAGCGTGCAATTCACCTTCGATCTGCCGCTGTTCCCCGACACCCGGCAGAACCCGAAGATCGCGGCGAAGCGTGCTGAGCTGAATCAACTGGAGGCCGAACGCGAAGCGCTGACCCGCGAGCACACCCAGCAACTGGAAGAACAACTGGCCGACTATCAACGGCTCGACCGTGCTGTGCGGCGTTATCAGGAGAGTCTGTTGCCGCTGGCCAAAGAAAAGGTCGAGTTGATCATGGCCAGTTACCGGGCGGGTAAAAGTGACTTGTCGGCCGTCGTCGCCGCCCGGCGTGAATTGATCGACGCTCGCCTGAAACAGATCGATGTCAACGAACAGAAAGCGCTGACCAGTGCTCGGCTGTATTTCGCTTATGGGGAGGCGGGTCAATGAGCATTCAGCGTTTCAAAGGTGTTCTGTGGGTCGGTGGTGCACTGGCGCTGGGCGGTGTCTGCGGTTACTGGCTTGCCCATAAAGCTGAGCCCGTCGTTCAAGGCACCATGACCCAGGACGAGCGCAAGGTCTTGTATTGGTACGACCCGATGTACCCGCAGCAAAAGTTCGACAAGCCCGGCAAGTCGCCTTTCATGGACATGGAACTGGTGCCGCGCTACGCCGACGCTGCCCAGGATGCAGCCACCGTACAGATCGACGCGAGCGTGACGCAGAACCTGGGCGTTCGTCTGGCTACCGTGACCCGTGGCGTCCAGGCTTCCAGCCTCGAAGCGGCGGGCGTGCTGACCTACAACGAACGGGATGTCGCGGTGATCCAGGCACGCACGCCGGGTTTTGTCGAACGGGTCTATGCCCGTGCGCCGGGCGATGTACTCAAGGCCGGCGCGCCATTGGCGGACATTTTGGTGCCTGAATGGGCCGCGGCCCAAGAAGAGTTCCTAGCACTCAAAAACGTGGGCGATGCCGGCCTGCTGGCGGCGGCCCGTCAACGCCTGCGTCTGACCGGAATGCCGGCGGCGTTGATCGCTCAGGTTGAGCGCAGCGGCAAGGTACAGGCAAACCAGACCATCACCACCCCCACTGCCGGCGTGTTGCAGGAGTTGAACGTACGTGCCGGCATGACCCTGGCCGTCGGCGAGACGCTGGCCCGGGTCAACGGCCTTGATCGTGTGTGGCTGGCGGTGGCCGTGCCGGAGTCGGCAGCCGGGGGAGTCCAGGTCGGTCAGACGGTAGAGGCCAGGCTGGCGACGTTCCCGGACGCAATCCTTCACGGTACGGTCAGTGCGATCTTGCCGCAAACCAGTCCGGACAGCCGAACCGTCAGCGTGCGGGTTGAATTGCCCAATCCTGACGGCCGCTTGCGCCCCGGCCTCACGGTGCAGGTGCGATTGAATCGGTCGACTGAGCAAAGCGTGCTGTGGGTGCCGAGCGAGGCATTGATTCGCACCGGTCGGCGCGTGTTGGTGATGCTTGCCGAAGACGGCGGGCGCTATCGCCCGGTAGAGGTGCGGGCAGGCCAGGAAAACGATGGGCAAACAGCGGTTCTGAGCGGTCTGGAGGAGGGGCAACAGGTGGTGAGTTCGGGCCAGTTCTTGCTCGACTCGGAGGCCAGTCTCAAAGGACTGACTGTTCAGCCCCTGGAGCAAACCGGAGCCCAGCCATGATTGCCGCGCTGATTCGCTGGTCCGTTGCCAATCGTTTCCTGGTGCTGCTGGCGACCTTATTTGTCACGGCCTGGGGCGTCTGGTCAGTTCAAAGTACCGCCATCGATGCACTGCCGGATCTCTCTGATGTTCAAGTAATCATCCGTACACCCTATGCAGGCCAGGCGCCGCAGATTGTCGAGAACCAGGTGACCTATCCACTGGCAACCACCATGTTGTCGGTACCCGGTGCGAAGACGGTTCGCGGCTATTCCTTTTTCGGCGACAGCTTTGTCTACGTGTTGTTCGAGGATGGAACCGATTTGTATTGGGCGCGCTCGCGGGTTCTGGAGTACCTGAGCCAAGCCCAGAGTCGCCTGCCGGCCAGCGCCAAATCGGCATTGGGGCCGGATGCCACCGGGGTTGGCTGGATCTATCAGTACGCCCTGGTGGATCGCAGCGGTGGGCATGACCTCGCACAACTGCGCGCCCTGCAGGACTGGTTCCTCAAGTTTGAACTCAAGACGCTGCCCAACGTTGCCGAAGTGGCCACCGTGGGCGGGATGGTCAAGCAATATCAGGTTCAGCTCGATCCGCTGAAAATGGCCAGCCTGGGGATCACACTGGCCCAGGTCACCGAGGCGATCGGCAAGGCCAATCAGGAAACCGGCGGTGCTGTGCTGGAGATGGCTGAAACCGAATTTATCGTGCGCGCTTCGGGTTATCTGAAGACCCTCGATGACTTCCGTGCCATCCCCCTCAAGCTCGGTGTGGGCAGCGTGCCCGTCACCCTTGGCGATGTGGCGACGATTCAACTGGGGCCGGAGATGCGTCGTGGTATCGCTGAGCTCGACGGCGAAGGCGAGACCGTGGGCGGCGTGGTGATTTTGCGCAGCGGCAAGAATGCTCGCGAAACCATTGCGGCGGTCAAAACGAAGCTCGATGAATTGAAACGCAGCTTGCCGCCCGGTGTGGAGATTGTCACCACCTACGACCGCAGCAAGTTGATCGATCGAGCCGTGGAGAACCTCAGCCACAAGTTGATCGAGGAGTTCATCGTCGTCGCGCTGGTCTGCGGGATTTTCCTCTGGCATCTACGCTCGGCGCTGGTGGCAATCATCTCTTTGCCGATTGGGGTGTTGATTGCGTTTATCGTCATGCGTCATCAGGGGATAAACGCCAACATCATGTCCCTGGGCGGGATCGCGATTGCCATCGGTGCCATGGTCGATGCCGCGGTGGTGATGATCGAGAACGCCCACAAGAAGATCGAGGCCTGGCACGTCACTCATCCGTCGGAAGAACTCAAAGGTGAACGTCACTGGCAAGTGATGATCGACGCAGCGGTGGAGGTAGGGCCGGCGCTGTTCTTTTGTCTGTTGATCATCACGCTGTCGTTTATTCCGGTGTTTACTCTGGAGGCTCAGGAAGGGCGTTTGTTCGGGCCACTGGCGTTCACCAAAACCTACGCCATGGCCGCAGCGGCAGGGCTGTCGGTGACTCTGGTGCCGGTGTTGATGGGCTACTGGATTCGCGGGCGGATCCCTGATGAACGACAGAACCCGCTGAATCGCTGGTTGATCAGGCTCTATCAACCGTTGCTGGACGCAGTGCTGCGCCGGCCGAAAATCACCTTATTGGCCGCGTTGCTGATCTTTGTCAGCGCGTTGTGGCCGATGTCTCGCTTAGGGGGCGAGTTCCTGCCGCCGCTGGATGAAGGTGATTTGCTTTACATGCCCTCGGCGCTGCCGGGTTTGTCTGCACAGAAGGCGGCGCAGTTGCTGCAACAGACGGACCGGCTGATCAAAACCGTGCCGGAAGTCGAACACGTTTTCGGCAAGGCCGGCCGTGCCGAAACCGCCACCGACCCGGCACCGCTGGAGATGTTCGAAACCACCATTGCATTCAAGCCACATGAACAATGGCGCCCAGGAATGACCCAGGAAAAGCTGGTGGAAGAACTGGATCGAGTGGTGCGTGTCCCGGGGCTGACCAATATCTGGATTCCGCCGATCCGCAACCGCATCGATATGCTCGCCACCGGTATCAAAAGTCCGATCGGGATCAAGGTTTCCGGTAGCGATCTGGCACAAATCGACACGGCCACGCAGGGTGTCGAGCGCGCTGCCAAAGGCGTACCGGGCGTCAGTTCCGCGCTGGCCGAACGTTTGACCGGTGGGCGTTATATCGATGTGGATATTGACCGTAAGGCTGCCGCTCGTTACGGACTCAATATTGCCGATGTGCAATCGATCGTGGCCGGTGCCATTGGCGGTGAAAACGTTGGCGAAACCATCGAGGGGCGCGCGCGTTTTCCGATCAATGTGCGTTATCCCCGCGAGTGGCGTGATTCGCTCGGCGCTCTGGAGCAACTGCCGATCTACACGCCGCTGGGAAGCCAGATCACTCTCGGCACGGTGGCCAAGATCAAGGTGACCGACGGGCCACCGATGCTCAAGAGTGAAAACGCCCGACCCTCCGGCTGGGTGTACATCGACGTACGTGGGCGGGACATTGCATCAGTGGTCGCTGACCTGCGTCGGGTGGTCAACGAGCAGGTCAAATTGCAGCCCGGCATGAGCCTGAGCTATTCCGGGCAGTTCGAGTTCCTCGAACGGGCCAATGCGCGACTCAAGCTGGTAGTGCCTGCCACGCTGCTGATCATCTTTGTGCTGCTTTACCTGACGTTCGCGCGTTTCGACGAAGCCTTGCTGATTATGGCAACACTGCCTTTTGCCCTTGCGGGCGGGGCGTGGTTTCTCTATTGGCTCGGCTTCAATCTGTCGGTGGCCACGGGTGTCGGCTTCATTGCGCTGGCCGGTGTGTCCGCCGAGTTTGGCGTGATCATGCTGCTCTATCTGAAGAACGCCTGGGCCGAGCGTGAAGACGCTGGCGATTGCACTGACCTCGGGCTGGTCGCCGCGATTCGCGAGGGGGCAGTACAGCGCGTCCGCCCCAAGGCCATGACGGTGGCGGTGATCATTGCAGGTCTGTTACCGATCCTGCTGGGTGGCGGCACCGGCAGTGAAGTCATGAGCCGCATCGCCGCGCCGATGGTCGGCGGAATGATCACTGCGCCCTTGCTTTCTCTGTTTGTCATCCCGGCGGCGTATCGCTTGATGCGCCGCCGTCAGCTCCAGCTAGAACCCAAACACACTCAAGGAAAAATCCAATGAAACTGACTCTGATCGCAACAGCAAGCACCTTGGTCGCGCTTGCTTTTCCTGCCCATGCAGCGCAGATGCCGGGTATGAACATGGACGATATGAATATGGACGGCACACCGATGAAGCAGCAGACAGCGCAGGCGCCGGCGGCTAAAGCGACGGGAACGGTCAAAGCCATCGACAATACGAAACACACACTGACCATTGCTCATGGTGCTGTGCCGGCAGTGCAATGGCCGCCGATGACTATGGGGTTTCGGGCCACAGAGGAACAGCTGGCCTCGGTGAAGGTCGGGGACCAGGTGAACTTCGAATTTCAGCTTGAGGGCGCGACCGCTACGATCACATCGATTGAAGCCGTGAAATAGCGCTCAGCGCTCCCGGCGGCACGAATGCGATTCGGCCGCCGGGTCGCTTGGTTCAAAGGTTCTGGCTGAGAAAGAGCAACGTATTGCCATGCGCCTCGGCCGCAGCCCGTTGGTTGTAGCTGTCACGGTGCGAGCAGTTGAAGCCATGTTCGGCTCCGGGATACACCTCGATATCGACGTCGTCGTTGAACTCGAAACGCTCGGCGATTTGCTTCACGGCGTCGATGGGGATATGGCGGTCCTGTTCGCCGAAGTGCATCAGCAGCGGCACCTTGATTTCACCGGCCCGATCCAGTTGGTTCTGAATGCCGCCGCCGTAATAGGCGATTGCCACGTCGACGAAACCGTTGGCTGCGGTGTTGTACGACAGCATGCCGCCGAAGCAGTAACCGATGGAGGCGATCCTGCCGTCGAGCCCGGTATGCGTCTTCAGGGTATCGATGGCCAGTTTGATGTCAGCCTGGGCTTTATAGCGGTCGGTGGCGTTCATCAATTCGACGGCGCGCTTCCAGCCGGCTTCGTCGTAGCCCAGTTCGATACGGTGGCCCTGGCGCCAGAACAGATCCGGCGCTATGACCAGATAGCCATCGGCCGCGTATTGCTCGGCGACTGAGCGGATGTGCTCGTTGACCCCGAAGATTTCCTGAATCAGCACGATCCCCGGCCCTTTACGGGTGTGGGGGATGGCCAGGTAAGCGCCGAAGGTGCCTTCGGCGCTGGAGATTTCGATCCATTGGCTGGTTACGCTCATGATGGCTCCTTTACACAAGTTGGATGGGAGTATCGAGACGCTGGCGTCTCAGCGGTGACTGCGCCGCCAGAAGAGTCGAGCCAACAACGCGTCCATGCTGAGTTTGCCGGCCCCCGAGAACAGCAATGGCATGAGGGCTACGAGGTAGATCAACGGCAGTTTGAAGTTGCCGTGCCCCTTGTTGCTGATGGCATAACCCTGGGCAAGTTCACTCAATGTAGACCAATCGGCCGGCCAGTGGACGGCGGCGGTCGCGACAACCGTGACCACCCCCAAAATAATCGCCGAGAGCCTTGTCCCAAGGCCTGCCAGCAAGGTGAGGGCACAGATCAGCTCGGCCCACATCGCCAGTTCCCAGTTCAGTACGGCGGGAACGTGGTTGAAGGGAAACGGGAAGCGATCCTGGATGTCGGCGAACCAGTTCTGGCCGTTCCATTTTTCCAGGCCTGACTCAAAAAACTCCCAGGCCAGAAACAGCCGCAGGGTGAGGGGCGCGATCCAGCTGCCGACGCGGTCGAGGTTCAGGTGCAGGTCTTTGACGGCTGATGAGAGAGAGGTGCTCATAGGTTTTGGTCTCCGGGCATTCATTGCGAGTGTCTAACGGTAGTCAGCGGACGGCAGAAGTGTTGCAATCAGCTGTATTGGCGATATGTCTGAAAGGTCGCCGGGTGCAAGTGGGTGTATCCCGGACCGCGACAGATACTTTCCCATACAAAACTGTGATTCAGCGCCGCCCAGCGGCGTCTAGCGACAGTGTCCCCGCAATCCCATGGGGCGAGACTTCGGAACCCGGCATGCAAGCGCTGTTGAACGAGATCCTTGACGCAGTCCGACCGTTGATCGGTCAGGGCAAAGTGGCTGACTACATTCCCGCCCTCGGCACGGTACCGGGCAATCAATTGGGCATTGCCGTGTATGGCAATGATGGCGAGTTGTTTTGCGCGGGGGACGCCGACACGGCGTTCTCGGTGCAGAGCATTTCCAAGGTGTTCAGCCTGGTGCAGGCCATCGAACACTCCGGGGAGGCGATTTGGGAACGCCTGGGCCATGAGCCGTCCGGCCAGCCGTTCAACTCGCTGGTGCAGCTGGAATTCGAGCGCGGGCGCCCACGCAATCCCTTCATCAATGCCGGTGCGCTGGTGATCTGCGACATCAATCAATCGCGCTTTGCCGCGCCGGCATTGTCGATGCGCGATTTTGTCCGGCGCTTGTCCGGCAACCCGAACATCATGGTGGACGGCAAGGTCGCCGAGTCCGAATACCAGCACCGTGCGCGCAATGCGGCCATGGCTTACCTGATGCAGTCGTTCGGCAACTTTCATAACGATGTCGAAGCGGTGCTGCGTAGCTACTTCAGCCATTGCGCGCTGCGCATGAGTTGCGTGGACCTGGCCCGGGCATTCTGCTTCCTGGCCAACGACGGTTTCTGCAAACACAGCGGCGCACAGATCCTCAGCGCCCGCCAGACCCAGCAAGTCAACTCGATCATGGCCACCAGCGGGCTGTATGACGAAGCGGGCAACTTTGCCTATCGCGTCGGTCTGCCGGGCAAGAGCGGCGTGGGCGGCGGCATTGTTGCGGTGGTGCCGGGGCAATTCACGGTGTGCGTCTGGTCCCCGGAATTGAACGCCGCCGGCAACTCGCTCGCTGGCATGGCGGCGCTGGAGTTGTTGAGCCAGCGGATTGGCTGGTCGGTGTTCTGATGGCGTTCCTTGACTTGCGCCTGATGGCCGCTAGCGTGAAGTAGACAATTTTTGGCTGCTCACCCGATCGGGTGGAGGCGCGGGTGATTCCATGATGAAATTCGGTTCCGCGCTTCTCGTCTTCAATGAGGCGGACGCTCATTTGCGCGACGGGTTGTCTGCCGTGGTGCAGATCGGCAATACCCTGTGGGTCGCCAATGATGAATCCTTGAGCCTTGAACGTTTCACCCAGCGTGAGCACGCCAGCCCGGGCGAATTTCTGTTTGATCAGCAGAAGCGGTTCCCGTTGGCATCCCTGTTGACGCTGCCGGTCATGCCGGACGTTGGCAAAGAAGACGTTGAAGCAGACCTGGAAGGCATGAGTTACGACCGCGACACAGGGTATCTCTGGATCCTGGGGTCTCACAGCCTGAAACGGAAAAAACCCGATAGCAGCAAGTCCCTGAAGAAGAACGCCGAGCGTCTGGCAACGGTCAGCCGCGATGGCAATCGTTTTCTCCTGGCGCGGATTCCGCTGGTCGAAGAAAGCGGGACGTTCACATTGCTGAAGAGCGCCGGCGATGATCGAGTCGCCGCCCAATTGGCCGGCAATCAACTGGGTAACGAATTGCTCGATGAACTCAAGGACGACGAGCATGTTGGGGCATTTCTGCACATTCCCAGCAAGGACAACGGGTTCGATACCGAAGGCCTCGAGGTTAACGGCAAGCGTGTTTTTATCGGGTTGCGAGGGCCGGTACTGCGGGGGTGGGCAATCATTCTGGAGGTTGAACCCGAAGACCATCCCGAGGTTGCTCACACACTGAGGCTGAAGAAAATCGGGCCGGGTGGGCGAAAGTACCGCAAGCATTTTTTCCAGCTGAATGGACTCGGCGTCAGGGACTTATGCCTCGACGGGGACGATATGTTGATCCTGGCGGGGCCGACGATGGACCTCGATGGGCCCGTCACTGTATTTCGATGGTGCGACGGCGCCAGGCCGACAGACGAAAGTTTTGTCTTCAGCGAACAATTGACGTCGGTCCTGGAGGTTCCTTACGGGCAAGGAGAGGATAAAGGCTGCGATCATGCCGAAGGGATGACCTTTATCAATACCGCGGGTGTAGAAGAGTCCTTGTTGCTGGTGGTTTATGACGTGAATTCGGTCAAGCGTAAACAGGGTAGTAATGAACTGGAGCAGGACGTGTTCAGGCTTGCGCAAAAGTAACTGTCAGGGCACGCGTGGGCGGTTGATTAATGACGCTCCACGGATTTTCCTATACATTTTCCGACCGCCCCCTGCATGGTGAAACCGCTTCATGTCTCTTGCGCTCGAACGTCTAGTCGCTGGTACGCCGATCCCTTTTGCCGGTAATCGTGTCACGGTCGTCAGCCCCGAACTGGCGGCGCGCTTTCAGCCCGGCGATCATCTGCTGGTGGAGCAGGTCAGCGGCGAATTGTTGCTGATCCCGGTGGCAGATCAGCGCGCGGCAGCGGTCGCCATCGAGCGCGCCGAGGCGGCGTTTGCCGCAATGTCCAGCGTTTCGGATCACGCCATCAGCGAGTTCTTCGATCGCTTCGCGCAACGCCTGGAAACCCCGGAATGCTGGGCCTTGATTGCGGCCGCCAACCTGGCCGACATCGAACGAGCCAAGGCGCGCGGGCGCTCCACCACGCGCTTGCTGGCCGATGAACGCATGCGCCGCGACATGATCGCAGGCCTGCGGGCCTGGCGCGATGCACCGGCCACCCGTGGCCAGGTCGTGAGCTGCGTCGAGCACGACGGCTGGAAAGTCGAACAAGTGGTCTCGCCGTTGGGCATCGTCGCGTTCGTGTTCGAAGGCCGGCCGAATGTCTTCGCCGACGCCGCCGGTGTGCTGCGTACCGGTAATACTGCGGTGCTGCGCATTGGCAGCGACGCGTTGGGCACCGCCCAGGCCATCGTCACCCATGCATTGAATCCGGCACTGGCCGATGCCGGGTTGCCGAGCGGTGCGGTGTCGCTGGTCGAAAGCGTCAACCATGCGGCTGGCTGGGCGATGTTCGCCGACCGGCGTTTGTCGCTGGCCGTGGCCCGTGGTTCGGGGCGTGCGGTCAGCCAGTTGGGCAGCATCGCGCAACAGGCCGGCACTGCCGTCAGCCTGCACGGCACCGGTGGCGCCTGGCTGATCGCGAACCAAGATGCCGATGCCCAGCGCTTCGCCGCCGTGGTGCGCAATTCGCTGGACCGCAAAGTCTGCAACACCCTGAACGTTTGCCTGATCCACCGCGACCGAGCTGCCGAACTGGTGCCGCTGTTTCTCGATGCACTGCAACAGGCCGGCACCGCGCGGGGCCAAGGCTGCAAACTGCACATTGTCGAGGGCAGCGAGCAGCATTTGCCGAGCGATTGGCGCACCGCGAGCGTCGAGGTGTACCGCGCCGAAGGCTATCAGACCGAAGCACAGGCCGAACCGCTGCCCGAGGATCAATTGGGTCGCGAGTGGGAATGGGAAGAAACCCCGGAAGTCAGTCTCAAGGTCGTCGACGATCTGGATCAGGCCATCGCCTTGTTCAACCGCTATAGCCCGCAATTCACCGTGTCGTTGATCAGTGAAGATACCCAGGCGCACGAGCGCTTCTACAACGCGGTCAACGCGCCTTTTGTCGGCAACGGGATTACCCGCTGGGTCGATGGGCAGTACGCGCTGAACAAGCCGGAGCTGGGGCTTTCGAACTGGGAGAGCGGGCGCCTGTTTGCGCGCAGTGCGATCCTTTCGGGCGATGGCGTGTTCACGATCCGCAGTCGCATGACCCAGACGAGTCTGTCGGTCAAACGCTGAGGCGCGCAAAACCTGTGGGAGCGTGGCTTGCCCGCGAAAGCGGTGTGTCAGGCGACATCAATGTTGACTGCCACTCCCTCTTCGCGGGCAAGCCACGCTCCCACAGGAATTTCGTCGCTCTTATTAACTTACCGGCATCAGGGACAGCCCTCCGACCGCAGGCAACGGTCCGCACTATACTTAATGTGTGTCCGTGCCTGCGTGGGGACGGACAGCGCATCTGATTACGTGTGAGAGGATTGCGCCATGAAACTTCATGACTTCCAACATTACTCCCATGGTCTGGAAACGGTCGTTCACGACACGTGGATTACCACCCGGGTAAAGTCGGCCCTGGCATTGGCCGAACCCAACCTTGGTCTGAATGTCCACGTCAAAACCCATGCGGGTACGGTGGCATTGAGCGGTCGCGTCAATACCCATAGACAGTGTGAGCAGGCTGTTGCTCTGGCCCGTTCGGTTCCTGGTGTCGTCAACATCGATGCCAGCGAATTGCTCACTCATGTGTTCACCCCAGGCAGTTTTCCAGAAGCGCCCAACGCTGAAGACACACCTGAACGTCGGCCACAATCGTCAGCCAAGACGGACGACAAATAACAAGGGCGATCATGTGAGTGTCACATCCCCGCTCGGGAACCGAGGACGGGCGCAGTAGCGCGCCTGTCCACTTCGTAACGCTGCGCCAAGCCCGGTGCAGCGTGTGCGGTCGACACCTTCAGGCGGCTTCGACCGTTTTGCCGTGCACGGCGCAAGTGCCCGGGTGTTCGGCCAGCGACACAAAGCTGTGACTGCCGGCATCCAGGGCATCGACCGCGCCGGTTTCGATGTCATAGACCCAGCCATGCAGGTTCAACAGGCCTTTTTCCTGGGCCAGGCGCACGCTCGGGTGGGTCTGGATATTCGCCAGTTGGGCGATGACGTTTTCCCGAACCATCGAACTGACTTTGGCCACATCGCTGGCATGAGGGCGGGATTCGTTGATCACCTTGGCCGATTCGGCGTGCTGCAACCAGCCGCTGACGGCGGGCAGGTGATCCATGCATTTGCACTGGGCAATGGCGGTCATGGCGCCACAGTCCGAATGCCCGCAGATCACGATGTCGGTCACGCCCAATACCGCGACCGCATATTCCACCGTGGCCGAGACACCGCCTGGATGCGGGCTGTAAGAGGGCACGATATTGCCGGCATTGCGTACCACGAACAGTTCGCCGGGCTCTTGCTGGGTCAGCAGTTCCGGCACCACGCGGCTGTCGGAACAGGTGATGAACAAGGTGCCGGGATGCTGGGTGGTGGCCAGGTGTTTGAACAGGTCGGTACGTTGCGGAAACGCTTCTTTCTGGAACTTCAATAAACCTTCGATGAGCGCTTTCATGGCGGACTTCCTTGCAATGAATGAGGGGGCAACTGAGCGGTTGAAATCCGCTCAGTGCAGGTTGTTTTAGAACGGACGCAGCGGCAGGAACTTGCCGTCAAGGGTAATCACGGCGCGGGAGCCGCCTTCCGGGTCTTCGACCTTTTTCAGGTCCAGCTTGAAGTTGATTGCGCTGATAATGCCGTCGCCGAATTGCTCGTGAACCAGGGCTTTGAGCGTGGTGCCGTAGATCTGGATCATTTCGTAGAAACGGTAGATGGTCGGGTCGGTCGGAACACCCGACAGGCTGCCGCGCAGCGGGATGATTTGCAGGCGGGCCACGGTGTCGGCGTCCAGCTCGAGTTTTGCGCCGATCACTTTGGCGGCGGCTTCCGGCAGTGGATGCTGGCCGAGCAGGGCGGCGGTGACGTAGGCCAGACCCAGGCCGGTGCCGTCGGTCAGGTCCTGCCAGGACAGATTCTTGCGCGCCTTGGCATCGAGGATCGAAGTGGTCAGGGCCAGACTTGGGTCCTGGTAAGCGTGGGACTGTTGCATGGTGTGACTCCTATCGGGTGTGGCTGGAAAGTGGAGTCATCTTCGGTTGATTGATCAATAGCGTCCAAGATCGATATACAATGCTTTGCATAAGTCCTGCCTATAGATGATGCGTCCCATGCTGCTCCGACATTTGCGCTACCTGCTGGCGGTCGCCGACCACGGCGGCTTCACCCGCGCCGCCGAGGCGTTACACGTCTCCCAACCGACGCTGTCCCAGCAGATCCGGCAACTGGAGGAAACCCTGGGCGTCAGCCTGTTCGACCGCACCTCACGCACGGTCAAACCGACCGACGCAGGGCAGGCCTATATCGAATGCGCCCGGCGGGTGCTGGTGGAGCTTGAAGCGGGCAAGCGCGCGCTGCATGACGTGAAGGACTTGTCTCGCGGCACGTTGCGACTGGCCATGACACCAACGTTCATGGCGTATCTGGTGGGGCCGCTGGTGCGCGATTACGCGGCGAAGTTTCCGAACATCCACCTGCAGATTTTCGAGTTGTCGATGGATGACATCGAGGCGGGGTTGCTCGATGACTCGCTGGACATTGCCATTGCCTTCACCCCGGTGAGGAGTCCCGATATTGAGTGTGTGCCGGCGTTTGTCGAGACCCTGGGCGTGATGGTCGGGCACCATCATCCGTTGTACGAGCGGCAGAACCCGCTATCACCAAAGGAGATGGCGCAACTGCAGTTCGCGTTGCTGACGCCGGGCTTCATCACCCGGTCCTCGATCGACGAGTATTTTCGGCAACAGAGCATCACGCCCAAGGTGGCGATCGAAGTGAACTCGGTGAGTACGTTGCTGGAGGTCATTCGCCACACGCCGATGGCCACCATCCTCCCGGAGCCCATCGCCACTGCGGAACGGGCATTGCGCCGGATTGAATTACAGAGCGAGGCACCCCGGCGCGACGCGGCATTGCTGCGCAGGAAGAACAACTATCACAGCGCCGCGTCGGTGGCGTTCGCGAACCTGGTGATGGCCGGCAGCACCAGCGTGTGAATCAATCATCCACCGACTGGCAGATATTATTGCCGCCTTTCTTGCTGGTATAGGTCACGCCTACCGAGTCGTCATTCGCGATGCTGATTGAGATCGTCACATCCGGCCCCTTGGCCTCGAAAAGACGATCATTGATCATTTTGGTCTGGGCTTCTTTGCTGTTGATCATCACCGGACCATCCTGGTCGGCGTGGACCATGATTTTCCCGGGGCAGTCCACATCGAAGGCGGGAACGCCGGGAACACTGTTCCCATAAGCTGCGCTCGCCAATGCCAGTAGCATGAATGTCAGGGTTGTTTTCATCGCAGACCTCCAGTAGATAAACCGATGTCCAGCGCTGTGTTAACCATAGTCCTGTTCTTTTGACCCGGTGCGAAGTTAGAGGTGCAGACGCAAGAAACAAAAAAAGGCCCCGCTCGATAAATCGAGCGGGGCCTTCTTGTATTTGGCAGAGATCAGTACAACCGATCAATCACCCGAACTTCATTCTGGTTCTGCAGCGAGGCCCACGTCTGTTTCAGCGTTTGCAGCACGTTGCCGATGAAGTCCTTGTCGGCTGCGGCTTTCTTGCCGACATAGCCCTGGCCGCGCCGGTACATCTTCAGGCGGGCCAGCAGGTTCTGGTTGTTCTTGTCGAACTCTTCTTCGTGGGCATGGGGCGACAGGCAGTCGATATGGACCTGGCCCGATTTGCTGATCCACAGAATATGGCTGTCATGGCTGTCTTTTTGCGCAGCGAACAAGCGAGCCAGTTCATCGATAGTAGGTTGATTGTTCAGATTCATTGTAAGCCCCTTGACCATTTGGTGATCTTTCAAAGTTGATTCGCTAATACAGGTAGCCCATCGGTTAGTTGATCCCTGGCACCGAAACCAGGACGTCAGCGGTCGACCGTCAATACGACGGGGGCGCGCGTCTGTTGCATGTAGTCGTGTTGAATAACTGCTACGCAATAGCGTCACAACGAAGAGAAGCAGCGAAAACCTGGAGGCCACTGCCGACGTTTTCAGGGTCGGCCACAAGCTTCATGAGGATTGATCGCCAGCGCTTCTCGTCTTTGTACTGGACGTTCAGGCCAGGTCAGCTTCTTCAATCTGCCTTGTGGGCAGCATGTATCCGGGAAAAACAGCTCGGCGGTCAGACGAGCTTGCTCAAACGTGTTGCCTGTACTCCCGATCGGGGAGACGTCTGCATCATGCAAGGGCAAATCGGAGGCGTCAACGCTTTTGTAGTGAATATTTTTGTTCACTACATATTGTCGGACAAAGTGGTTTTGGAATTAGAAAATCAGCGTGGCCAGCGCTTGGACTCTTCGGCAGCGCTTACCCCGGCCCCGTAGGCGTTGCCGAAGGCTGCGATCTTGTAAAGCGGTAAACGGTGCATGGATAACCGTCGATCGGCAGCTGATGCACGGTGAACTCGCCGCTTGTGAGGTTGGGTATCACCCTGGCCCAGAACAGCCGCGCAGGTTGGTTGGCATCGATGTGGAAAATCTGCCATTGACCGGGGAACCGGCTCAAGAGGGCAGAGACGACAAACTTCGCGACACCTTGGCCACGAAAGCGTCGACTGACAAAAAAGTAGCCGATGTTGTATTCGGCGCCGACGATATGAGTTTCGTCATCCACGGTCACGAACCCCGCCAGTTCGCCGTCGACCCTGATCAGAAACGGCTGGGTTGCCGGTTTGCGCCAGTAATCCAGTTTGGGCTGGATGTTGAAAAAACCCTGCTCCCCGAGCTTCAGCGGCAGCCATTCGCTGAAATCGTACATGTAGAACTGCATCAGGTTTTCGATGGTCTCCAGCTCGTCGCGCTGGGCGGCGTGCAGTTCTATCGAGGGCTGGCTCCTGATTGTCGCCATGGTCGTACCTTCCGTGTCTTAACTGACATTGAAGAACACTAGACCATTTCGATTCGCTGCCCTCAAACCTTGCTCGCCGGTTTCGCCGCGCGTTTGGCACCGGTCGAAGGCTTGCGTTTGGCAGGTTTGCGTTTGTTTTTCCATGGCGTGGCGCCACGCCCGGCCGGGCTTGCCGGCCCGCTGATGGCCAGGTTCAGGCCGGCGCAACGTGCCACTTGCTTGCTCATCCATGCAGCCTGTTTAGTGACGAATTCCTCAAGGCTCATTTCACCACTCTGCACCATGTCCAGCGCCTGTTCCCAGATTGCCGTGGTGCCGGGGTCGGCAATCGCTCGCGGCACAGCATCGATCAGGCTGAAAGCCGCCGGCGTCGCGGCCAGGGCCTTGCCGTTCTTGATCAGATAACCGCGATCCAGCAGGCCCTGGATGATCGAGGCGCGTGTGGCTTCGGTGCCGATGCCGGTGGTGTCCTTGAGCTTTTGCTTGAGCAGCGGATCTTCCACCAGCTTGGCGACGTTCTTCATTGCCTTGATCAGATCGCCTTCGGTGAACGGCTTGGGTGGTTGGGTCCAGAGGTCCTTGAGTTTCACGTCGGCCACCGCGCAGTCACGTCCTTCGGCCAGTGTTGGTAGTGTTTGCGGTGCCGGTATTTCGCGGCCCTTGGCAGGCGCAAGGGCCTCGGGCAGGGCGCGTTTCCAGCCGGGCTCGACAATCTGCTTGCCTACAGCGCGCAAGGCTTCACCGGCACAGTCGAAGTCGGCCTGGGTCCGGTCGTATTCATGGTTAGGCAGGAACTGCGCCAGGTAGCGCGCACGAATCAGGGTGTAGACCGCCCGTTGCTTGCCCACCAGGCGGTCGAGATTCTTCGCCGCAGCGGTCGGAATGATGCCGTGGTGCGCGCTGACCTTGGCATCGTTCCAGGCCCGCGAGCGGCGTTGCGGCTCCAGATAATCGTGCAAGGCGTTCAGCGCTGGGTCGGCTTGCCTGAGCGCGGCAAGGATACCCGGCGCTTCGCTGTGCTGGCTCAGGGGCAGGTAGCCGCAGTCGCTGCGCGGGTAGGTGATGACTTTATGGGTTTCATACAGGGCCTGGGCGATATCGAGGGTTTCCTGAGCGCCGAGCCCGAGTTTTTTCGAGCAGACTTCCTGCAAGGTGCCCAGGTCGAACGGCAGCGGCGCGACTTCGCGCATGCGCTCGGTGCGCAGTTTGATCACCCGAGCGCTCGTCGCGTTGCCAATGGCCGCAGCCGCCTGCTGGGCCAGCGCCTGATTCAGGCAGCGATCCTGATCGTCGCAGGCGTCCGATGCCGCACGCCATTGGGCCATGAACGCCGTGCCATCGTGCAGCAGTTGCACGTCGATGGCCCAGTAGGCCACCGGGACGAAATCGGCAATGCTGCGGTCGCGATCCACCACCAGCCGCAAAGTCGGCGTCTGCACCCGACCGACCGGCAACACACCCTGATAGCCGGACTGACGCCCCAGCAAGGTGAACAGGCGACTCATGTTCATCCCGATCAACCAGTCGGCCCGGGAGCGCCCCAACGCCGAATGATAGAGGCTGAACGTCTCGGCCCCAGGTTTGAGCGCCGCGAGAGCCTTGCGGATCGACGCATCGTCCAGTGCCGACAACCACAGCCGCCGAATCGGCCCGCGATAACGGCAATGTTCCACCAGTTCCCGGGCGATCATTTCGCCCTCACGGTCGGCGTCGGTGGCAATCACCAGTTCACTGGCCTCGCCGAGCAGGCGTTTGACCGCTTTGTACTGGCTGGCCGTGCGCGGCTTGACGGTCATTTTCCATTTTTCCGGAATGATCGGCAGATCTGCCAGCACCCAGCGTTTGTAACGCGCGTCGTAGGCATCCGGCGGCGCGGTTTCCAGTAGGTGGCCAATGCACCAGGTCACTGTGACGTCCGTTCCCAGCCAGCAGCCGTCGCCCCGGCGCCGGGCACCGAGCACGGCCGCGATGTCTTTGGCCTGGGAAGGTTTTTCACAGAGATACAGCCGCATAACCACCCTCGTCGATCAGTGTTTGAGAGGTGCACAGAATGGCGGGTGATGAGCGATGGAGCAATCTTTATCTGTATGGATGTACAGCTTAAGCTGTTGCGGTTGATGACAGCGGTCAATCCAGCGTCAATGGCAGTGGATGAACGATACGCTTGGGCATTGTCTGCGACCCGATAGCACAGCGACTGAAGCGGGCTCCGTTCGGCTGCGAAGTGCTCGCGATGCCGGAACATGGGGTATACCTGATGGGCACGGACACAGCACAACAGCAACAGAGGAACCGACCTCATGAAAGCCCCAGGTCCCGGTCAACCCATCACCATCAAGCCCCAGCCCGGCTGCGTGGTGGTGAAGTTTCATGGCATTCAGGTGGCGTCGTCCACTCGGGCGCTGGTCATGCATGAGACCAATTATCCTCCGGTGTACTACATCCCGCGGGAGGACATCGCCGAACAGTATTTCGCCCGCACCGACCACACCAGCTATTGCCCGTACAAGGGCGATGCCAGCTATTACAGCCTGCAGATCCCCGGGCATGAAAGTGCCAACGCGGTATGGAGTTATGAGCACCCCAAGGTGTCGGTTGCGCAGATTGGCGGGTATGTGGCGTTCTATCCTGAGGAAGTGACGTTTGAGGTGCTCAAAACCTGATGTGGAGAAAGCATTTTGTGGCGAGAGAGCTCACTCCCTCGCCACTAACCAACCTTCCGTTAGCGCTCAGTTTTTATCGAGGTCCACGTTTTTCGTCTCACGCAAACACATCATCCCCACCACCAGGCTCACCCCGGTAATCACCACCGGGTACCACAGTCCGTAGAAAATATCCCCGGTGTACACCACCAGGGCAAACGATACCGTCGGCAGGAAACCACCGAACCAGCCGTTACCGATGTGATAGGGCAGGGACATCGAGGTGTAGCGAATACGGGTCGGGAACAGTTCAACCATCAGCGCCGCCAGAGGGCCGTAGCACATGGCGGAGATGATGATCAGCGCGACAATCAGCGCCACGATCATCGGTTTGTTGATCAGCTGGATATCGGCTTTTGACGGATACCCGGCCAGGGTCACTGCACCGCGCAAGGCCGCTTCGTCAAAGCCGTCGAGCTTCACGTCACCGACGCTCACCTGCACGCCGCTGCCGGCCGGGGCCGCTTCGCTGTTGTAGGGCAGGCCCTGTTTGACCAGGAAGGTTTTGACCTTGTCGCACGGGCTATCAAATTTTGCCTTGCCCACCGGGTCGAACTGGAAGGTGCAGGTGGCCGGGTCGGCCAATACGGTGATCGGGGCCTGGCGGCTGGCCTGGTCGATGGCGGGGTTGGCGTAGTGGGCCAGGGTCTTGAAGATCGGGAAGTACAGCGCGGTGGCCAGCAGCAGGCCGATCATCAGCACCGGTTTGCGTCCGACCTTGTCCGACAGCCAGCCAAAAAAGATGAAGAACGGCGCGCCAATGATCACGCTGACAATCAGCAGGCTGTTGGCCAGGGCCGGGTCCATTTTCAGGAACTGCGTAAGGAAGAACAGCACGTAGAACTGCGCGGCATAGAAGGTCACCGCTTGCCCGGCGTTGATGCTGAACAGGGCAATCAGCACCACTTTAAGGTTGTCCCATTTGCCGAAGGAATCGCGTAGCGGCGACTTGCAGAGTTTGCCTTCCTCTTTCATTTTCACGAACGCAGGCGACTCGTGCAGGCTCAGGCGAATCCAGGTGGAAATGCCCAACAGCACGATCGAAAACAGAAACGGAATACGCCAGCCCCAGACTTCAAACTGGTCGCCGGTGAAGTAGCGGCAGCCGAGTACCACCAGTAGCGACAGCAGCAAGCCGAGGGTGGCGGTGGATTGAATCCAGCTGGTGTGGAAGCCGCGTTTGCCGATCGGTGCGTGTTCGGCGACGTAAGTGGCAGCGCCGCCATACTCACCGCCCAGCGCCAGGCCCTGGAGCATGCGCAGCACCACGAGGATGATCGGCGCGGCGATGCCGATGCTTGCGTAAGTCGGCAGCAAGCCGACGCAGAAGGTCGCCAGGCCCATGAGAACGATAGTCGCGAGGAACGTGTATTTACGCCCGATCATGTCCCCCAACCGTCCGAACACCAACGCACCGAACGGCCGCACGATGAAGCCGGCGGCGAAGGCCATCAGTGCGAAGATGAACGCCGTGGTGTCGTTGACCCCGGCAAAGAACTGTTTGCTGATGACCGCCGCGAGGGCGCCATAGAGGAAAAAGTCGTACCACTCGAACACCGTCCCCAGGGACGAGGCGAAGATGACTTTCTGGGTTTCCTGACTGGTGCCCGCGCTGCGGACGGCTTCCAGAGGCTGAACATGTTCTGACATATCGGTACCCCTCACAGTGATTGTTTTTGTTGTTCCACTGGTGTTGCGTAGTCCTTGCAGCGGTATTTCAACGTCCTTAAATCTAGTGCGATCCCACAGAGGGGCTGTCTACAGTAGTGGCAAGGATCAGCTGCGCAGCTTTCTCGGCAATCATCAGCGTCGGCGAGCAGGTGTTGCCCGAGGTGATGCGCGGCATGATCGAGGCGTCGGCGATGCGCAGGCCGGGGACGCCATGCACGCGCAGCTCGGCGTCGACCACTGCATCCGCGTCGTTGCCCATCCGGCAGGTGCCCACCGGGTGGAAAATGGTGGTGCCGATCCGGGCGGCGGCTTCGTGCAATTGTTCTTCGCTCTGCAAGCTGTCGCCGGGCAGGTATTCCACCGGTTTGAACGCTTGCAGGGCCGGTGCAGCAACGATGCGGCGGGTCAGGCGGATTGCGTCGGCGGCTACTCGCAAGTCTTGCGGATGGCTCAGGTAGTTGGGCTGGATCAGCGGCGCTTCCCGCGGGTCGGCGGAGCGAATGTCTATTCGGCCACGGCTTTGCGGACGCAGATCGCAGACCGATGCGGTGAAGGCGGGGAAGGCGTGCAGCGGTTCGCCGAAACGCTCCAGCGACAGGGGTTGCACGTGGTATTCGAGGTTCGCCGAGGTCTGCTCCGGTCCCGAACGGGCGAAGGCGCCGAGTTGGCTCGGGGCCATGGACAGCGGGCCGCTGCGGTCATACAGATAACGCAGGCCCATGCCCATCTTGCCCCACAGCGTGCCGGCGATCTGGTTCAGGGTGCGGGCGTTTTCCAGTTTGTAGATCAGCCGCAGTTGCAGGTGGTCCTGCAGGTTGCCACCCACGCCGGGCAGCTCATGGGCAACACCAATGCCGAGTTTTTGCAGCAACGGGCGAGGGCCGATGCCGGAACGCTGCAGGATGCCCGGTGAACCGACGGAGCCGGCACACAGAACAATTTCCTTGCGTGCCTTGAAGGTCTTCGCCTGGCCTTGCCAGTGCGCGCTGATCGCCGAGGCGCGGCTGTTTTCCAGCAGCACACGGTCCACTTCAACATCGGTCAGCACCGTGAGATTGGTGCGGTGGCGGACCGGTTTGAGAAACGCTTTGGCCGCGTTCCAGCGCACACCGGCCTTCTGATTGACCTGGAAGTAGCCGCAGCCTTCGTTATCGCCCTGGTTGAAGTCATCGATGCTGGCGATGCCGCTTTGTTCGGCAGCGGTGCGGAAGGCATCGAGAATTGGCCATGACAGACGTTGCCGCTCGATCCGCCATTCGCCGGCGGCACCGTGAAACTCCGAATCGCCGGCAAAATGGTTTTCGCTTTGTTTGAACAGCGGCAGCACGTCTTGCCAGCCCCAGCCGGGATTGCCCTCGGCCGCCCAGCCATCGTAATCGCCGGCCTGGCCGCGCATGTAGATCATGCCGTTGATCGAGGAACAGCCGCCAAGCACCTTGCCACGCGGGTAGCTCAGGGCGCGGCCTTGCAGGCCCGGTTGCGTTTCGGTCTTGAAGCACCAGTCGGTGCGCGGGTTGCCGATGCAGAACAGGTAACCCACCGGGATGTGAATCCACGGGTAGTTGTCGCGGCCACCGGCTTCGAGCAGCAGTACGCGATGTTGCGGGTTGGCCGACAGTCGATTGGCCAGCAAACACCCGGCCGGCCCGGCGCCGACCACGATGTAATCGTATTCATCAAGGGAAGTCTGCATCCCTGACCTCGTATTGTTGTTCTTGTTGTCGGTCATCCTAGTTGTTAGCTTTCGTTAAAAGAATGTTAGTTTTTACGCAGCCGCTGTGCGTTTTTAAACAGCGTGGTTAACGGCATCGCCTCTAGGATGGTTCATGTTCGACTGGAATGACCTGCGGTTTTTTCTCGAATTGCAGCGCAGCGGCCGTTTGCTGACCGCCGCCCGCCGCTTGAACACCACCCACGCCACCGTGGCCCGGCACATCGAGGCGATCGAAAAAAGCCTCGGCACCGCGCTGTTCGTCCAGCATGCCCAAGGCTACGAACTGACCCCGGCCGGCGAAGCGCTGCTCAAGCACGCCGAGGCCATGGAAAACGTCGCGTTGCTGGCTCAGGAAGAAATCACCCAATCCACCGCGCCGCTGGGCAAGATCCGCGTCGGGGTGACGGAGGGGCTGGGCATCATGTTTCTCGCCAGCCGCATGAACGGGTTATTCGAACGCTACCCGGGGCTGGAAGTGGAACTGGTGGCGGTCCCGCGCTTCGTCAGCATCCTCAACCGTGAAGCAGAGATCAGCATTCACCTGGAACGCCCGGCCGCCGACATGCTGGTCACCCGCAAACTCACCGATTATCGGCTGGCGCTCTATGCCAGCCAGGCCTATCTGGACCGCTCGCCACCCCTGCGCAGTCGCGAAGACCTCGGCCGCCATGCGTGGATCGGCTACGTCGACGACTTGCTGTTCAGCCAGGAACTGATGTTCCTCAACAGCTTCTGCCGCAACCCCCAAGTGGTGTTTCACAGCACCAGCGTCATCGCCCAGCAACAGGCCGCGCGCTCGGGCCTCGGCATCGCGGTGCTGCCGTGCTACATGGCCAGCGCCGATCCTGAACTGGTGCCATTACTGCCGGACGAAAGCATTCAGCGCAGCTACTGGATCAGCACTCGTCGCGAGCTGCACAAATCGGTGCGGCTGCGGGTGTTGTGGGATTACGTGGTGGAGTTGTGCGAGCGTGAGCAGGGGTTGCTGCTGGGATAACGAACATCAAAAGATCGCAGCTTTCGCGAACTCAACCTCCTTCACCACCGCCCAATCGGCCACCAACCGTTGCGGCGTGCCACACGCCTTGCGCTTAAGCACAAAATTACGGCACTTCTCGGCGAACTGTTTGCGGTTCTGCACCATGTCCTGGTGCATTTCTTCCAGCTCGGCGTTGCGGCAGTGTTGCATCAATTGAGTATCGAACCCGCTTTTACGCTCGCGCACCGCCTGATACGCCGGATCACTTAACGCTCCATTGGCCCGCTGCAACAGCCACAGACTAAACTCGTCCGGACAGCGTGGGCCGATTTCCTGGACCATGCCCAGCTGCAAGGCCTGGACGGCGCTGATCGGCAGACAGTCTTCGGTGAGTTTTTCCGCCATCGCCGGGCCGACGGCGCGGGGCAGGCTGTAGGTCCAGTATTCGGAGCCGTACAGGCCCATGGTTTTGTAATGGGGGTTGAGCACGATGTCGGAGCGGGCGAAGACAATATCGGCAGCCAGCGCCAGCATCACGCCACCCGCCCCGGCATTGCCGGTCAGTCCGCTGACCACCAGTTGCCGGGCGCTGAGCAGTTCCTGGCAGACGTCATCGATCGCCTGAATATTGGCCCAGGCTTCCAGCCCCGGAACCGCTGCGGCCTGGATCACATTGAGGTGTACGCCGTTGGAGAAACTGCCACGCCCACCCTTGATCAGCAGCACTTGGGTGTCCCGGGACTTGGCCCAGCGCAGGGCCTCCACCAGTCGCTGGCACTGTTCGGTGCTCATGGCTCCGTTGTAAAACTCGAAGGTCAACTCGCCGACGTGGCCTGATTCGCGATAGCGGATCGGTTGATAGCTTTCGTCGTTAAACGGCTGAGAGGCGATCGACCAATCAAGGGTCGGGACTTGCGCAAGCTGTTCGGCGAGCACATGTCGGGCCGGACGCTTGAAGGTTTCTTCGCCGGGCTGGGGTTTGCGTCGCAGCGAACCAATCCACAGACTGCGATCGCCGGTGGCCACCAGCACCGCATCGTCGTGCACCGCGAGAATCTCTCCCGGCGTGCCGCAGCGCGAATCCAGATGAGCGTCATACAGGTAATACTGACCGCCGGCCAGGCTGGCCAATACGCCGGGCTGACCGTCGGCGGCGTCAATGCGGCGTTTGACGAGGTGTGCGCTGTCGTGCCAGCTGAAGACCCGGTCGACTTGCTTCATGTTCGGCTGCAAGCGGCCAATCACATGGCGTTGGCTGTAGTCCAAAGGCACTGGATCGAAACCGTCGATAAATTTTTCCACGACTTCGCGAATGCAGGAAATAGCTGCGTCGCTAACGCGCCCGTTGTACAACTCGGATTTGCGCAGACCCTGGGGCAGGTTGAATTCACAGGTGGCCCAGACCGGCCCGGCATCCATTTCCTCCACCGCTTGTAACGCGGTCACGCCCCAGCGGCTGAGCTCACGGGTGATCGCCCAGTCCAGCGCACTGGCGCCACGGTCGCCGACGATGCCCGGATGAATGATCACTACCGGACGCTGGAGGTTGCTCCACAGTTGCTGCGGTACTCGGTCCTTGAGAAACGGGCAGATCACCAGGTCGGCGCCGGAGTGTTCAATCTGCTCGCACACCGCGTCTTCATCGGTGAACAGCACCACACTGGGCGAGTGGCCGGCCTGACGCAAATCCAGCCAGGCTCGTTGGGTCAGGCCGTTGAACGCCGATGCCAGCAGAATGATCTTCAATGACCGCATGATTGACTCTTCCTTGAGAATGATGGACCGCAGGCTCCCAATGAGCCGTCCTTGGCCTTCGATGGAAGCGCGATAGTAGAGAGTGCGGGGGAGAGAACAACTGATCGAGATCAAGCTTGCGTGAGCGAGTGTTTCGGTACAGAAGGTTGAGCAGCGATTTAATGTGGTAGCGAGCCTGCTCGCGATAGCGGACTGACAGCCAACATCACTGTTGAGTGTTAACCCTCCATCGCGAGCAGGCTCGCTCCCAGATTAGGTCGGTGGCACTTGGGGGCTGTGGTTTAGAACGCAAAACACGAACACCCAAACGCCCCCCAAAACCCTTGAAAGTCACTGACCGGCGCCGATGACAACCGCGCCCGTTCATGGCTGTGGGCATGCACCGCGCACGCGCCCACACACTGATGCACTTGCGCGGTCAGTGGCGCCAGGGGTTTCCAGTGCCCCGGTACATTCACCACCGGCGACCACTCTGGCACCACCGGGATTGGCGGTGGCCCCAGTTTTTCGAACTCGACGCTACCGTGAACGATCTTGCCGTCGACAATGGTCAGCACCGATTCGATCCATTTGATGGCTTCGTCTTCGATGTGAAAGTAATCCGCCGACAGCGCAATCAGGTCCGCCAGTTGCCCGACCTTGATCTGGCCTTTCTTGCCTTGTTCGGAGGAAAACCAGGCGCTGCCGTGGGTGAACAGTTCCAGCGCGGTATCGCGGCTCAAGCCTTGCGGGTAGAGCGCCAGCCCGCCGACGGTGCGGCCGCTGACCAGCCAGTACAGCGATGTCCAGGGGTTGTAGCTGGAGACGCGCGTGGCATCGGTGCCGGCACCCACCGGTACGCCCTCGGCGAGCATGCGCGTGATGGGTGGTGTTGCTTCAGCCGCTTTTGCTCCGTAACGGTCGACGAAGTATTCGCCCTGGAACGCCATGCGGTCCTGAATGGCGATGCCGCCGCCCAGGGCCTTGACCCGTTCGATGTTCCGCGGGGTGATGGTTTCGGCGTGATCGAAGAACCACGGCAAACCGTTGAACGGAATATCCCGGTCGACTTTCTCGAACACGTCGAGCATGCGGCTGATGGATTCGTTGTAGGTGGCGTGCAGGCGGAAGGGCCAGCGCTGCTCCACCAGATGCCGCACCACCGGTTCCAGTTCCTGCTCCATGGTTTGCGGCAGGTCGGGGCGTGGCTCGAGGAAGTCTTCGAAATCCGCAGCCGAAAACACCAGCATTTCCCCAGCGCCGTTGTGCCGCAGGAAGTCATTGCCTTGGCCGTAATGGGAGGTGCTGGTCCAGTTTTTGAAATCGCTCAGCTCTTCCTTGGGTTTCTGGGTGAACAGGTTGTAGGCAATGCGCACCGTGAGCTGTTGGTCTTTGGCCAGTTGCTGAATGACTTGATAGTCGTCCGGGTAATTCTGATAACCGCCGCCGGCATCGATGGCGCTGGTGACACCCAGTCGATTGAGTTCGCGCATGAACTGGCGGGTGGAGTTGACCTGATATTCCAGTGGCAGCTTCGGCCCCTTGGCCAGGGTCGAGTAGAGGATCATCGCGTTCGGGCGGGCGATCAGCATGCCGGTGGGGTCGCCATTGGCATCGCGCTGGATCTCGCCACCCGGCGGGTTCGGCGTGTCGCGGGTGTAGCCGACTACTTTCAGCGCGGCGCGGTTGAGCAGGGCACGGTCGTAGAGGTGCAGGACGAACACCGGGGTGTCCGGTGCGGCTTTGTTCAGTTCTTCAAGGGTCGGCATGCGTTTTTCGGCAAACTGGAACTCGTTCCAGCCACCGACCACCCGCACCCATTGCGGCGTGGGGGTGCGGTCGGCCTGATCCTTGAGCATACGCAGCGCATCAGCCAGGGACGGCACGCCTTCCCAGCGCAGTTCGAGGTTGTAATTGAGGCCGCCACGAATCAGGTGCAGATGGGAGTCGTTGAGACCGGGAATCACCGTGCGCCCATGCAGGTCAATGATCTGCGTGCCGGGGCCTTGCAGGGCCATGGCCTGGGCATCGCTGCCGACCACTACGAAGTGCCCGTCCTTGATCGCGACGGCGCTGGCCTGGGGTTTCTTGCGGTCGACGGTGTGCAGGCGTCCGTTGTACAGAATCAGGTCGGCGGGGGCATCGGGCATGGTTTTACTCCCTGCGGTTAGCGGACTGATCCAGGCGCCAATGGCGCCTGCCGAAAGACCTTGCAGTACACGGCGGCGACTGTAGTCATTGTGCTCGTCAGGTGGGCTCATGGCAGTGTTCTCCACACAGTCCTTTACAAAAGAAGCGAGGGCAAACAGCCGATGTCTGACGCATGCGGCCAGAAGGAATATAGACGGCATCTGCGCAGATAGCCGTTTTCCGAGGGCGAAAAACGACGAATCCCGCCACGAGGGGCGGGATTCGCTTGCTGCCAGACGTGCTCCCTGCGGAGGGGAGCGGCGTGCTTACGCCGGGAACAGCTCGGACAGTTTCATCGACAACATCATGTCGCCTTCCACTCGTAGCTTGCCACCCATGAAGGCTTGCATGCCGTCGGTTTCGCCACTGACGATGCCTTTCAGGGTTTCGCTGTCCATGATCAGCGTCACGTTGGCGTCAGCATTTTCGCCTTCTTGCAGTTCGCAGGTGCCATCTTTTACGATCAGCGAGTAATGCTTGTCTTCGTCGGTGATGTTGAAACCGAATACCAGGTCCAGACCGGCTGCAGCGGCTGGGTTGAACTTGGCTTTCATTTTTTGTACGGCATCAGCTACGGAGGTCATGGTTCGATCCTTTCTTGGGTAATAAGAGCTGGGTAATTACAGACAGGGTCACAATAGTCCGGAATCAGCGAAACGTGATGAGTTCCGGGGCCTTCAGCAGTTGCAGGTGCGTATGACTGTTGAAGGAAGCCAGGGTCACCTCGCGACCACGAAACTTGAGCAGGTTGAGCGAGGTGTTGACGATTTGCCAGTTCAGTTCAAAGGCCTGCCGGGCAGGCATTTGCGTAATGAGATGGAGCAGGGCAGTGATGGTGCCACCGGAGGTGAATACGGCGATTTTCTGGGTGTTGTCGGCATTTTCGAGCAGCCGCTGCAGGCCAGCCTGCACACGATCGACGAAGCCCAGCCAGCTTTCCAGGCCCGGTGTGTCATAGGTGCCGGCGAGCCAGCGCTCGATGATCAGGGCGAAGATACGCTGGAACTCGGCACGGTTTTGCGCGGCGTTGCGCAGGATCTCCAGCGCCTCGGGCTCGTCCTCCAGCATGGCCGGCAGCAGGGCACGGATCACCGCGTCGGCGTCGAATTCGTTGAAGGCGCAATCGATTTCCAGCGTTGGTACCGGCAAGCCCACCGCGGCGAACTGTTCCAGCGCGCTGGTGGCCGTGTGTTGCTGACGGCGCAGGTCGCCCGACAGGCAGCGATCGAAGCTGACACCGAGTTCGGCCAGGTGCCGGCCGAGGACTTCTGCCTGGCGAATACCGGTCGGCGACAGAACGTCATAGTCGTCTGCACCAAAGGAGGCCTGGCCATGTCGAATCAAATAGATGCTGCCCACGTCCGCGTCATCCCGGTACGTTGAAGGTTTGGCGAGGTTATGGGGATGGCGGTGAGCTGTCAATGAAAAAACATACGCTTGTTTGAAATGCCCGTTACAGGCCTGTTGCCAGAGGTTTCACAGCTGGTCGTCGAGCCGGCGGATGGGTATGCTGGAGGTATCCCGCGCGTGTTTAACCCGCGCATTGATTGAAGGAGTCCTTGTGGAGCTTTTGTTCGAGTACGCCATTTTTCTGGCCAAGACCGTGACTCTGGTGATCGCCATTCTGGTGGTCCTGGCCAGTTTCGCGGCGCTGCGCAGCAAAGGTCGGCGCAAGGCGGTCGGCCAGTTGCAAGTCAGCAAACTGAATGATTTCTACAAAGGCCTGCGCGAACGCCTGGAGCAAACCTTGCTCGACAAGGACCAGCTCAAGGCCCTGCGCAAGTCCCAGGCTAAAACCGAGAAAAAGCAAAAAAAGAAACCCGAGGCCAAGCCGCGGGTATTCGTGCTGGATTTCGATGGTGACATCAAGGCCTCGGCCACCGAAAGCCTGCGCCACGAAATCACCGCGTTGCTGACCCTCGCCACGCCAAAGGATGAAGTGGTGCTGCGGCTGGAGAGCGGCGGCGGCATGGTTCACAGCTATGGCCTGGCGTCTTCGCAACTGGCGCGCATTCGCGAGGCCGGCGTGCCGTTGACGGTGTGCATCGACAAGGTCGCGGCCAGCGGCGGCTACATGATGGCGTGCATCGGCGAGAAAATTATCAGCGCACCGTTCGCGATTCTCGGCTCGATCGGCGTGGTGGCGCAGTTGCCCAACGTCAATCGCCTGCTGAAAAAGCACGACATCGATTTCGAAGTGCTGACGGCCGGTGAGTACAAGCGCACCCTGACAGTGTTTGGCGAAAACACCGAGAAGGGCCGGGAGAAGTTCCAGGAAGAGCTGGACATCACCCACCAGCTGTTCAAAAACTTCGTTTCCCGTTATCGCCCGCAACTGTCTATCGACGAAGTGGCCACCGGGGAAATCTGGCTGGGCGTCTCGGCCCTGGACAAGCGACTGGTGGATGAACTCAAGACCAGCGATGAATACCTTGCCGAACGGGCTAAACAGTCTGAGCTTTATCATTTGCATTACGCCGAACGTAAAACGCTACAGGAGCGCATCGGCATGGCAGCCAGCGGTTCGATCGATCGCGTATTGCTGAGCTGGTGGAGTCGGTTGACCCAGCAACGCTTCTGGTAACACTCTTTAAAAGCGAGCCCTTTCATTGCCTGGCAATGGAAGGGCTTTTTTTTGTGGCGGTATATAGATAGCACCTGAAAAAAAAGAGGCTCGATAGGCTGGAGATTCTTGTCAGCTACGAGTGATCAGCAATGTCTCCTCTGCCCACCCATCAACACATTCCTGCCTTAACGCCAGAGCAACAGAGCATTTTTTTTGATCTGGTTAAAAGTAATACCCCTGCCTGGCTTCTGGCTGCATCAGCCCCATTGCGAGGTGAGCTGTATGAAAGCCTCAATGCCAGCCATCGCTCACGAAGTGAGGTGTCCAGCCTTCTCAAAACCCTTCAATCCCCTGAAGACTTCTGTGCTCCGTTACTGGCCAAAGCCATGACCGACAAGCTGGGCACGCCGCTGGAGGTGGCGGGTGTGGTCTTTCAGCATGTACGGTCAACCTCCAGCCTGCTGGGCCTTCGCCGAAAGCTTGTCTTGCCGATCGACCGGGATTTACTGACCGCAGCCTGTGAAAATTTTGAACTCAACGAAACACTGCCGGGAAACTACAACGACACTTCGTTGCTATATATTCCTGAAAAAATCACCGGACACGCCGCCAAAACACTGTCGATAAAACCCCACGAATTTGCCGGATTGTGCCGGACACTGGATTTAGGAAAGCAATACCAGTCCCACCTTAAGCGCCTGTTTGAACCGGTATCCGAGAGCCACGAACTACGCGACAAATACATTGCACATGCCCGGAACAGTTTTGAAGTCAGCAGGTATGTGGCGTTCATGAAGAAACATATCAGCGCGCAAGTTCATCAAATGTTGAAGGCGGTGAAGAACCGGCAATCTGTCACGCTGGGTAATAACACGCTGGGATATCAGACGTTGAAGATGTTTGGTGTGACGCTCAATGGCGCGATGTTCATCGGCCCCGTCAAAGAGCATGACGATGACGATAACCGTTGCGTCGTCTATCTGCCGGGTGACCCGCTGCATCCGCTGAAAGAATACGCATCGTTCACCGATTTCGAGGTGGAGTTGAGTCGGCGATTGCGACACGACGACTATCGCCGATGGTTCATGCGCTACATCAAGCTTGCCGACCGTTCGACTTTCCTGAAAGCCCTTGATGAAAAGTTACTGTCGTCAAACACCTCGCCGCTTCCTCGTCATACGGTGTATGTGTCGTTATCCGGTGACGACATTACGGGCGATATATTCCAGCAGACCTTTCGCCAGTATTCGGACCAGGTCATGGCGGATGCCAGAATTCTGGTTGTTCCAACGGACGATGAAGACGAAAAGTCCCGTCTCGGCAGGCTTCAGACCTATACGTCCATCGGTATCAACCTGGTGTTGTTTGGCGCGTCTTTTTTGCCTGTCGTAGGCGAGGTCCTGTTGGCGGTGAGCGCCGTGCAACTGCTGTCGCAGGTGTATGAAGGTATTGCCAGCTGGTCGAGGGGTGAGCTGGAGCAGGCCACGGATTATCTGTTCGATACCGTCGAGAACCTGATTTTGATGGCGGCATTTGCGGCAGGTACGGCCGCCGTCGCAAGTACATACAAAACCATCCGGGCGTCTGTTTTTATCGAGGGCCTGAGAAAGGTCTCCTGCTCTGACTCGCGTAGCCGCTTGTGGAAGCCTGATCTGTCGCCTTATCAACAGCGCCGGACGCTGTCGCAAGGGGCAGTACCTGATACCAGAGGGCTGCACTGGGCGGACGGGCAAGCTTATCTTCCAATCGACACCGCCCTTTATGCTGTGCGCCCCAAAACCGGAACGGATCTGTGGGAGGTACTTGCGCCGCAGGGTGCCGGGGAGACCTATTACCCCGTGCTTGAAACCAACGATGTGGGGGCCTGGCGCCACGACTCGGAGCTGCCACAGGAATGGGATCGGCTGAAACTGTTTCGCCGGTTCGGTTACTCCCGTGATGACGTGCCTGATAACGCGGTTACGCAGATTGTTGCCGTCTGCGGGATCGAAGATGCTGTGCTGCGCCAGGCTCACATATCCCGAAGCCATCCACCGGCATTACTGGTCGATACAGTGCATCGGTTTCGGGCAGACGCTGCGGTCACGCGTTTTATCGAGCAAATGAAGGAGCCCTCGTCAGCTTCCTTGGCGGACCCTGACCTGCAATTGCATCTGCTGACAACCTCTGACAGGTGGCCTGGCACCGCCGCCGTCAAGGTTGTCAATGCTGCAGGTGGGCGCATCAGCTTCCATGGCGCTGCCGACGCGCAGGCGGGGGAGACCCTCAGCCTCAATCAGGACGCGCTGGATAAAGGGCGGTTGCATACCTCGTTATTGTCAGCCTTGAGCAGTGGTCAGCGTGAGCATCTGTTGAATACGAAAACCACGGACGCGGCCGCTCAGACCAAGGCCCTGACAACGATCATTGCCGAACAAGCCGAACGCAACAGGCCTGGGCTGTTTACGCGGATCTATCAACGCACCGAAGTCCCGAGCAATGCCCGTGTAGCCGTATTGATGAAAAGGTTTGACGGTTTGCCTGCGGCTGTCGCCGACGAGCTGGTCAGGCATGCCGAATCCGGGGAAGGGGACGAGCTCGATGATGACAAAATACCCCTGAGGCTGGCGGAGGAGGCCAGTCGCTTCATGCAGCAGGTGCGTGTCAGCCGGGCATACGAAGGGTTGTATCTCAATGCTGCGGGAGGTTCCTATACTGACCGTTTGGTACTCGACACCCTTGAGCAACTGCCAGGCTGGACGGGCAATGTATGGGTTCAGATACGGGAGTCATCAGGTAACCACAACACGTCGACCAGTATCGGATTGGCGCACGATCCGGAGAAAGTGCAAGTCAACGTCCACGCCGATCGATACAGCGTATTTGTCGACACCACAACACCCTCGACCACATTCGCCCAACGTACACGTGATCATTATTTCCAGGCCCTTTGGCATGGGCTCTCGGCCAGGCGCAAGACCTTGCTGGGCGTACACGCGGATGATGCCGGGGTTGTATTGCGAGAGAAAATCACGGAGCTTGCCCTGCAGCGACGAAAAGCTATAGCGCAGCTCATTGATGATCAGCCATCGCGGCCGGGCTACACCTCGCCCATGAGGCTGGCAGACAGGCCGTTGGCGATGCCTTCGACAGGGCACTCCAACAGCCTTGCCATCACCACTAGCCATGACGTGCTGGTGCGTCGTGCGCTGGAGCTATATCCATTGCATTCTCCCAGGCAAATCCACGCCCTGCTTAACGTTACGGGGACGACCGTGATTTTGTCGCTGAAGAAGTTGGAGGCAATGAGGCAGGAGTTCATGGCAATCAGGGAAGACTTGAGTCGCTGGGTGAGCCGCCAAACCTGGCATCAAGCTCCCGATGGCCCAAGGCTGGAGGTGCCGAGGCTCAGCAAGTCTAGCGCGGCTCAGGCGATCATTCGCAGCTGGCGCAAGGAGCCAGAGGTCATCCAATCAGGCGAGCACCCTCTCGGCACACTCACGTTTTCCGCCCAGCCTTTGGGAGAGCTGCCGGTCATTATCGGAGATTTCAGGCATATAGGCAGGCTGGTGATGGACGGCGTGGGCGTCAGTGCCGGATTGAACAACTTTCTGAAAAACTTCAGCAATCTTCGAAGCCTGTCCCTGCGGGGCAACCACCTCACAAGGTTGCCGCTGGCGCTGACCACCATGTCCCGATTGGTTGATCTGGATCTGAGCAACAACCTGATTCAACTGACCCCGGCCTCGCAATCTCAGTTGGCCGGGATGACCGGTCTGCAATCGATGAACCTGGCTTTTAATCCGAGCCTGACTCGGGCCCCCGATGTCAGCCGGATGCAACACTTGGAGAGGCTGAGCCTGCAGGGTGCGGGGATAAATCAATGGCCTGCGGGCGCCTTGGATCTGCCGAGGTTGCGTGAGCTTGATTTGCGTGACAATCGGATAGATACACTTCCAGAGGAGGTACTCAGGGGCAATCCGTTGCCTAACAAGGGAACCAATCTTCATGGCAACCCATTATCGCCCGACACCTTCAAGGGGGTATCTTCGTATCAGAAAAGGACCGGTGTCAGTCTTGGGGTCATCGCCTCAGAGTATCGTCGGCCTACCACGCGTTCCGTGGCTGACGCGACTCAGAGCGGACTATGGCTGACCGGGCTCGACGTCGCCGAGGCTCAGACCCGACGTGCCCTGTGGGAGTCTTTGCAGGCTTATCCGGATTCGAGGGGCTTTTTCAATGTGATCGCGCGTTTGTCCGACATTGCCGATTACAAGCGACTGTATTCCGACTTCAGTCAGCGAATCTGGAACGTTCTGGAGGCCGCGGGCGAAGATGATCGCTTGCGACGTGCATTGTTTCGGCTGGCTCGTCTCGGGCGGGTCAGCGCCGATGGCTATTCGGCCTCATTCAGCGAAATGGAAGTGCTGGTGTTGTGCTACCAGGCCAATACCGCCGCCACCGCCACCGGAGCTGGGTTCCTGGAGCAGCAATTCATTGGGCTGCTCAGGGGCTTGTTTCGCCTGCAGGAGGTCGAGGGCTTTGCGCTGGCTGACATCAACACCCGTACCGGTCCCCAACAGCAAAGCTACGAGCATGCACTGGAGATCAGTCTGGCGTATCGCGTCGGGCTGTCAGAACGCCTGGGCTTGCCGTCCCAGCCACGGACAATGACATCGCCCTGGAATGTCGTGGTCACACCAGCGATGCTGGAGCGGGTTTATCAGGCAGTCCTGACGACTGAACGCAGCAGTGCATTGCTGGAGTGGATCATCGGTCAAAGGTTTTGGGTGGAGTATCTGGAGGCGGCCCATCAAGACCAGTTCTTCGCTATCTCGGATCGGTCAGCGCGGGCGTTTGCGCAACTCGAGGAACAGGTCGAACTCACCCGCGAAGTCGCCAGCGAGCGAATGAATGCCCTCATCGACAACTTCAAGAATGAGCGTCGGGACTTGCTCAGACAACTGTCTTCCCTGGCATTGGCGCGCCATCGCGCCCCTGAAGTCCCGAGTACCAGTTCCCGCTCGGGGGCATCCCGATGAACGAATACACTCACGATGATGTAGCCGGGCCGATTCCATCGCCGATGCCAAAAATGCACGAGAAACTGAAAAGGGTGGTGGACATCGCGCTGCCGCAAACCCCTGGCCAGTTTGGCGAGCACTTGATCAAGGAAAAATGGGGGCAGGGCATCGACCCGCAGACCGCCATTCTGGTCACGCTCGATTACAGCTATAAAGGCCATCCTGCACAGGATGGTGTCGAGCTGGGACGGGTGGCGAGCGCTCGTTCGCTGCTGCAAGCGCTGCTGTGCAACTACCAGACTGTTGGCGACGGGCGCTTTGCGGAAACCGCGTTCGGTTTGTACACGCCGCCGGATGTCGGGCCAACGGTGCGGATAGTCGATAACGTCGACGAATTCGCCGATCACGGCAGCGGTAACCACCACACGTATGAAGGCATTTATCGCCAAACCTCACCGCAAACGTATGGACCGCTGACACAGATTGAGCTGAGACCTGACGATTTCAAGAAATGGGCCTGGGAATTGAATTTGAAGGGCTTGTACAAAGCGTATCTCGATCAGGCCTGGCCGACCGATGACGTGCTCCTTGCACCCAAGCCCTACGCGTTGAGAACGTCGGTCAAAGCCGCGTTTGTCATGGCGGCCTGGTTGCAATTGCATGAGCAGCGCCTGACTCAAAAGGGTCTGGAACTGGCGATGCAGGCGGCTGGCCTGCCAGCCGAGCAGTCATGGGAAACCTTGACCATCGAGCAGTTGCAAACACCCGCTCGTGTTCCTTCGACCGTCAGGTTCGGCTTGCTGAAACTTTATCGCTACACCGCGACGGATATCTGGGCCTGGCGTGATACCGCCAGTCCTCGCGTGCTGCTGTACATCCCGGGTAACTCATCCCCGTTGCACGAATTCGCCGATGCCACTCAATTGCAGCAATGGGTGGTCGCGCAGGGCCGCTCCACCGCGACAAAAGAGGCGTTGGCCGCGCATTTTGCCGAAGACGATCGCGAGGACGGTACGTTCCACGCCGGCGTCCTGACCGCGTTGGACGGCATGGCGCTTTATCCTGCCAAGCACCGGCTGAACCCCAACGCCGGCTTCTTCAACGACGATGGCTACTGGGACCCTGCCGAGTACATCGGCTTTGACGATCCGGTGGTCGCCACCGATCCCTTTGCCCGGTTGGTGCTGGCGATGAAGCAAGGCGCGGTGGCAGGCATCAAGACCATTCGCGACGATGCGCAGGTCAACCGAGATCAGTTGAGTGCCGTCGTCGAACCGATGGTGCAATGGATCAACCGGTTTGGCCCGCTCGCCGTGTTCGTCCCCGGAGGCGAGGGACTGCTGGCGCTGGCCGGGCTGATTGACGCCGGTTATGGCTTGAATCAGGTGGTCAACGGCAAAACGCCCAGTCAACGCTCCGAGGGCCTGACGCGCACGGTGTTTGGCTTGCTTAACGCGCTGCCGATGATCGGTGGCGCGTCGGTGCTCAAGGGTGACACCGCGCAAGCCGAGCACCTGGCGGAGCCCGGCCCGGAGCTCGACGTTAATCCGCAAGCGTTGGAGGTGCGGTCGGTGCCGAGAGTTGCGCCGATGCCCGGTCCATTACTCAGCCGGACTGGACTCCTGCGCGGAATCGGCCCCTCGGTAGCTTCCTTCAGCGATGAAGTACTGGCGCAGATCGGCACCGTCAGTGCAGTGGACGACGACATGCTGCGGTTGATGCAGGCGGGTCGAGCGCCGACGCCGTTGTTGGCGGACACGATCAGTCGCTTCAGGATCGATCAGGATCTCGGTCCGGCAGGGGACCTCGCGCTCTTTAACCAGCGTTATCAGGCGCTTCAACAGTCGGAGCATGAGTGGGTTCAACTTTTTCAACGCCAATACCCAGGCCTGCCCAAAAGCGCCATCGAGCAAATGCTCGAGCGCTATGGCGTCGACCTCCAGGCATTGCCTGACGCTACCGAGGTCGGCCAGGTGCTCGCGCGCCTGGGCAGCAAGGCGCGGCAATACCAGCAACATGTACGGCTCAATCGAGCCTATGAAGGTCTTTACCTGCGCTCGGTGGTGAACCCCGAGTCGGATGCACTGGCCTTGCACTCGCTCGCCCGGCAGCCAGGCTGGCCCAGACATCTTCGCATCGATGTGCTGGATCAGACCGTAGTCGGTCGGGTACTGGACCGCAGCGGTCCACTCGATGCGAGCGAAGTTCGGCGCCTGATCAAGGAAGGTCAAGGTTACCGGCATCAGGACCGGCAAGCGGACTTCTACACAGCGCTTCTGGGCCTGTTGTCAGACGACGAGCGTTTAGCGCTGCACCTTCATTCAGTTGATCCGGCAGGTGAGTTGCGGCTGAACATCGGCAGTCAGGCGTTACCTCGCCCCGAGTTCATGCACGGGCTTCAGAGAATGGATGCCGGATTGCCTTTCGAAGCCCCGGGACTCAGAGGCGGCGGTTTTCCGGCAACGCCCCAGGCCGAGGCGCTGACGCATCAGATGATGCGGTTGCAACTCAAAGAGATCTATCCAGAATTCACCGATGCCCAGGCTGATGCGCTCCTACAACGTGAAGGTGTAAATGCACAGGCGCACATTGAGTGGTTGAAGCAACAGCTGCAGCAACTCGACACCGACCTGACCGCCTGGGTAGATCAGGTGGCGGATGACGTCCATGACATGGATATCGATTTGCTGAGCCCGGATGATCCCGCAGCGGCAGGACTGAGCGCTGCACAAATCGAAGCCTATAACACTCAGCTCATGCAGACTGAAATGCAACACGAGCGAGCGATTCGAAATGAGTTGGCCGAGGAGCTGGTCGGCATTTGGCAGCAGCGCAGACCGCAGCAGGAGCTTCTCCCGGCAGGTGATCAGATACGCGGCGTCAGGCTTGGTCTCGACTTTGAGGATTACCACCGGTTACCCGCATTGAATGTCCGGCTCAACAATGTTCTCGAATTATCAATGCGCGGCTTCCACTTGACCGAACAGGAAAGCCTGAACGGATTTCTTGAGAGTTTTCCAAATCTGGAAGTCCTGAGCCTGGAAAATGTCGATCTGAGTCACTTCAACAGCAACGGCGAAGCTGGACGTGCATTACCTCATGCGATCAGCCAGCTGCGGCAGCTCACTTCGCTGAACCTGAGGTCGACAAGTCTGACTTTCAGTCAGCGCAGCGCTTCACAGCTGACTGATCTGACGCGCTTGCAAACGTTGGACCTGAGCAACAATCCGTTGGATGTCCCTCCCTTGGTTCTGGGAATGAACGACTTGCGTCGGCTCAACTTGAATAACACAAGGATCGGTACATGCCCAGTTGGAATCATGGAGCAGCCTTATCTGACGACCCTGGATTTGCGCAATAACCGGATAACCCGGGTTCCGCAGGGGGTGCTGAACCAGGCCATTGCCAGGGATCGTGTGATGCTGCAGGGCAATCCGTTGACGGACGAGGACACCTTGTTGCGCCTTGTCGATCATCGGCGGCGAACGGGTATCAACCTGTGGTTAAGCGAGCCTGGAGCCGACTACGGGAATGTCACCGAGTGGTTGCGTGAAGGCGATGAAGGGCTGCAAGAGGCGCGACAATTGATCTGGCAGAGGATTGCAGCCAGGCCCCTTGGCGGCAGGTTCTTGAGAATTATGGATGGCATGAGTCTGACGGCGGACTTTCGAGTCGACTATCTGGCGCTGCAGGCGAGGGTGTGGCGGCTTCTCGGTGATGCCGATGCTTCAGAGCCGCTGTGGACACAGCTGGTTCAGGATATCGGAGGGGCCGAGGTCGATCCTGAAAATCCGTTTACGCTGTTCACGGCACTTGAGGATCGTGCCCGGTTTTATCGGAGCTGGGAGGCTATGGGACGACCGTTTCCGATCAGCTCACAGTAAAGGGAGAACCTTGAACCCCGAAAGGGGTTCAAGGCTTGACGATCAGCGGCGACGGAACAGCGGCAGCGGTTCGTCAGTGGCGGCCTGATACGTCACCGAGAAGTCCTTGAGACCTTCCAGGGCTTCGTACGGGTCTTTATCGGCGCGAATGGCGAACGCGTCGAAGCCGCAACGGTGCATGTAGAACAGTTGGTCGCGCAGCACATCGCCAATCGCCCGTAGTTCGCCTTTGAAACCATAGCGGTCACGCAGCAGACGGGCGTTGGAGTAATTGCGACCATCGGTGAAGGCCGGGAAGTTCAGGGCGATGACCTGGAAGTTCGCCACGTCATCACCGATTTCTTCAGCTTCTTCGTCGGCATCCAGCCACACACCCAGGCCGCCATCGCGGGCCTTGAGCATACGGCTGTGTTCGCGCCACAGTTGCAGCGGGACGATCAGGTCGTCGCAGTTGCTGATCTCGTCGATGTTGAAATCTTTCGGCAGCAAGTGCCAGGTTTCGTCGACGACTTCGTTGTTCTTAATTATTCGCTGCATAGACGCGCTCCTTGAAGAGGTCGATGCCGATACGTTGATAAGTGTCGATGAAGCGCTCGTCTTCGGTACGTTGTTCGATGTACACGTCGATCAGCTTTTCGATCACATCAGGCATGGCTTCCTGGGCGAAGGACGGGCCGAGGATCTTGCCCAGGCTCGCATCGCGACTCGCGCTGCCACCCAGGGACACCTGGTAGAACTCTTCGCCTTTCTTGTCCACTCCGAGAATACCGATGTGGCCCACGTGGTGGTGACCGCAAGCATTCATGCAGCCGGAGATGTTCAGGTCCAGCTCACCGATGTCGAACAGGTAGTCCAGGTCGTCGAAACGGCGCTGGATCGACTCGGCAATCGGGATCGACTTGGCGTTGGCCAGCGAGCAGAAATCACCGCCCGGGCAGCAGATGATGTCGGTCAGCAAACCGATGTTCGGTGTGGCGAAACCTTTGTCGCGCAACTCGCCCCACATCGCGAACAGTTGGGACTGCTCGACGTCGGCCAGAATGATGTTCTGTTCGTGGGAGGTGCGCAGTTGGCCGAAGCTGTAACGATCGGCCAGGTCGGCTACCGCGTCGAGCTGCTTGTCGGTGATGTCGCCCGGCGCTACGCCGGTCGGCTTCAGGGACAGGGTCACAGCCACGTAACCCGGCTTTTTGTGGGCCAGGGTGTTGCGGGTGCGCCAGCGCGCGAAGCCCGGGTGTTGCTTGTCGAACTCGGCCAGTTCGGCGGTCTGGTTGTCCAGCGCCTTATATTCCGGATCGACGAAGTGTTTGGCGACGCGATGCACTTCGGCTTCGGTCAATGTGGTCTGGCCACCGCGAAGGTGTTCCATTTCCGCATCGACTTTTTGCGCGAAGACTTCAGGCGTCAGGGCCTTGACCAGAATCTTGATCCGCGCCTTGTACTTGTTGTCGCGACGGCCATAGCGGTTGTAGACCCGCAGGATGGCGTCGAGGTAGCTCAACAGGTCCTGCCATGGCAGGAATTCGTTGATGAACGCGCCCACCACGGGCGTACGGCCCAGGCCGCCACCGACCAGCACACGGAAGCCCAGTTCGCCCGCGGCGTTGTGCACCGGCTCGAGGCCGATGTCATGGACTTCGATGGCCGCACGGTCGGACGTCGAACCGTTGATGGCGATTTTGAATTTACGCGGCAGGTAGGCGAATTCCGGGTGGAACGTGGTCCACTGACGGACGATCTCGCACCATGGCCGCGGGTCGATCAACTCGTCGGCGGCGACACCGGCGAACTGGTCGGTGGTGACGTTGCGCAGGCAGTTGCCGCTGGTCTGGATCGCGTGCATCTGCACGGTCGCCAGTTCCGCCAGGATGTCCGGGATGTCTTCCACGGCCGGCCAGTTGAACTGCACGTTCTGCCGGGTACTGATGTGGGCGTAGCCCTTGTCATAGTCACGGGCAATCTTGGCCATCATTCGCGTCTGGCGCGAAGTGAGTTGGCCATAAGGCACCGCCACCCGCAGCATCGGGGCAAAGCGCTGGATATAAAGGCCATTTTGCAGGCGCAGGGGGCGGAATTCTTCTTCGCTCAGCTCGCCTGCCAGATAGCGTCGGGTCTGATCACGGAACTGCTTGACGCGGTCCTCGATGATCCGCTGATCGTACTCGTCGTATACGTACATATAAGTCCTGTTCTCAGGCTTGGGCCGGTCGGATGCAGCTGCGTTTTCGCAAGCTTTCATCCGATTCTGCCTCGGCAATTCTGCGCGCACGGCCGCGCACTCCCAACGGAGCCGACGCAAGATACCAGTTTGCAGTTATGCGCAAAAGTGATGTTTGAGTATATGCAAAGAACCAAAACGACTAATGAAATTCGTAGTGGTAAAACCCTCATTTGTGGTGCGGGCAATCATCGTCTTAACTGTGCTCGAGTCTTTATGCAATCACCGATAAAACCGACAAGAGGCGATGCAATGAGCAACCCAACCAAAGCAAGGAAAAGCGATAGCACGGTCGATGCTTGGGCGATTTTGTTCCTGATCATCCTGGTCGTGGGTACGGCGGTATTCTGGGTCAGCCATCAATAAACGACCCCGTCCGGGCCCGGCGCCGACGATTGTCGGACTAAAAGCCGGAATAAGCGCCGTTTCAAGGGACTTCGCTGGCTATAATGCGCGGCGGATTTTCGGGGGCTCGGACGATCAATGTTGAAGTTCTTCTGTGGTGTAGTGCTGGCGTTTGGCGCGGCCCTGGGATCCTGTGCCCAGGCGGCGTCTGTATTGTTTCTCAATCCCGGGACCTCTCAAGAGACATTCTGGGTCAGTTACTCGCAGTTCATGCAGGCCGCAGCCAAGGACCTGGGCATGGATTTGCATATCCAATATGCCGAGCGAAACGCCGAGACCACACTCAAACAGGCCCGCGAAGCGTTGCAAGGGCCGAGTCGGCCGGACTATCTGGTGTTCTCCAACGAACTGTATGTCGCCCCCGAAATCCTGCGCCTGGCGCAAGGCAGCGGCGTGAAGCTGTTTTTGGTCAACAACGGCCTGACCGCCGACCAGATGCGCCTGCTCGGCGCCCAGCCGGACAAGTATCCCGACTGGCTGGGTAGCCTGGTGCCCAACAATGAGGAGGGCGGCTACCTGATGCTCAAGGAGCTGATTCGCCTGCATCGCCCGGTCGCACCCGGTGAGGTCATCGAACTGGTGGCCTTTTCCGGCCTGAAAATCACGCCGGCCGCGCAACAGCGTGAGCAGGGCATGATGCGGGCATTGGCCGAACACCCCGAAGTGCGGTTGCGCCAGTTGGTGTATGGCGGCTGGACCCGCGAGCGCGCCTATGAACAGGCCAGGTTATTGTTCAAGCGTTACCCGCAAACATCGCTGGTCTGGTCGGCTAACGATGAAATGGCTTTCGGCGCCATGCAGGCGTACGCCGAAACGGGAGGTCAGCCGGGTAAGGGTATGCTGTTCAGCGCCATCAACAATTCACCGGACGCGTTGCAGGCGCTGTTGGAGGGGCGGCTAAGCGTGTTGTTGGGCGGGCACTTCACTCTGGGCGGTTGGGCGCTTGTGCAGTTGCATGACTACGACCAAGGGGTGGATGTCAGCCAGTACGGCGGGCGCGACCGGCAGATTCCGTCATTGCAACTGATCGACCACGCGCAAGCCCGGCGACTGCTGGCCATGGGGGCCACTCAGGATTACAACGTGGATTTTAAAAAGCTCTCGGCCAAAGGGCGACCGACGTCGTATCGCTACCCGTTCAACTTGCAAACCCTGATGCACTAGCCGGCTCAGATCCCGGCCAGGTGCAGCACCAGTTTGACGATGCCGAACAGCGTCAGGGCGAACACCACCGTGAACAGAATCCCCAGAATCACGAAATGACTGGGCTTGCCGTGGGTGAAATCCCGGGCCCGGTTTTTCCCGCTCTGTACCCCGAACGCCGCCGCCATGACGCTGTGCAGCATCTGCCAGAAGGTCGGTGGTTTGTTGTGGTTATTGTTGTCGACTGGATCGTCCATAAATCCCCCGTCACGAATGTGTATAAGGCAAGCATAGACAACAGACTCGAACTCTGTGGGAGCCTTTGTGGCGAGGGAGCTTGCTCCCGCTGGGTCGCGAAGCGGCCTCAAAAAATGGGACTGCTACGCAGTCCAACGGGAGCAAGCTCCCTCGCCACAAAGGCTCGCTCCCACAGGGGATGGGGGTTAGTTGTCGTAACCCAGGTTAGGCGCCAGCCAACGCTCGGTCACGCTCAACTCCTGGCCTTTGCGCGAGGTGTAGCTCTGCACCTGATCCTTGTCGATCTTGCCCACGGCGAAATACTGCGCCTGCGGATGAGCGAAGTACCAGCCACTGACTGCCGCTGCCGGGAACATCGCATAGTGCTCGGTGAGGAACACGCCGCTGCGGCCGGCCTTGAGCTCTTGCGCTTGCGGATCCAGCAGCTTGAACAGCGTGGCTTTCTCGGTGTGATCCGGGCACGCCGGGTAGCCGGGAGCCGGGCGGATGCCGGTGTATTGCTCTTTGATCAGCGCCTCGTTGTCCAGCGTCTCGTCCTTGGCATAGCCCCAATAGTCTTTACGCACTTGTTGGTGCAGCCACTCGGCGCACGCCTCAGCCAAACGGTCGGCCAAGGCCTTGACCATGATCGAGTTGTAATCGTCGCCAGCCTCTTGATAGGCCTTGGCCACTTCTTCGGCGCCGATCCCGGCGGTGGTGATGAAACCACCCACGTAGTCGGTCACGCCGCTGTCCTTCGGCGCGACGAAGTCAGCCAGTGAGAAGTTCGGCTTGCCGTCGGTCTTGATGATCTGCTGGCGCAAGTGATGCAGCTTGGCCAATGGCTTGCCGTCATCGCCGTAGACTTCGATGTCATCGTCGCGCACCTGGTTGGCGGGCCAGAAACCGAACACGGCACGGGCGCTGATCAGCTTCTCGTCGATCAGCTTGGCCAGCATTTCCTGGGCATCGGCGTACAGCGCGGTGGCGGCTTCACCGACCACTTCATCCTGCAGGATGCGCGGGAATTTGCCGGCCAGGTCCCAGGAGATGAAGAACGGTGTCCAGTCGATGTATTCGGCCAAAACCTTCAGGTCGATGTTGTCCAGCACCTTGGCGCCGGTGAACGTCGGTTTGACCGGCTCATAGCTGGCCCAGTCGAACTGCGGTTTCTTGGCGATGGCCGCCGGGTAGCTCAGGCGCTCGGTGCGGGCGCTGCGGTTGGCGGTGCGCTCGCGAACGTCGATGTATTCCAGGCGGGTCTTCTCGACGAAGCCGGCCTTCAGTTCCTTGGACAACAACTGCGTCGCCACGCCCACGGCGCGGGAGGCGTCGGTGACGTAGATCACCGCGTCGTTGCTGTACTTGGGCTCGATCTTCACCGCCGTGTGCGCCTTGGACGTGGTAGCACCACCGATCATCAACGGCAGGTGGAAGTCCTGACGCTGCATCTCGCGGGCCACGTGAACCATTTCGTCCAGCGAAGGCGTGATCAGGCCGGACAGGCCGATGATGTCGCATTTCTCGTCTTTGGCGACTTGCAGGATCTTCTCTGCCGGCACCATCACGCCAAGGTCGACGATGTCGTAGCCGTTACAGCCCAGCACCACGCCGACGATGTTCTTGCCGATGTCGTGCACGTCACCCTTGACCGTGGCCATGAGGATCTTGCCCTTGGCTTCCGGCTTGTCGCCTTTTTCCAGTTCGATGAACGGGATCAAGTGAGCCACGGCCTGCTTCATTACGCGGGCGGACTTCACCACTTGCGGCAGGAACATTTTGCCGGCACCGAACAGGTCGCCGACGATGTTCATGCCGGCCATCAACGGGCCTTCGATGACTTCGATCGGGCGCGCGAACGACAGGCGCGACTCTTCGGTGTCTTCCACGATGTGGGTGGTAATGCCCTTGACCAGTGCGTGCTCCAGACGCTTGTTGACGTCCCAGTTGCGCCACTCTTCGGTCTCGGCTTCCTTGACGCTGCCGTCGCCCTTGTACTTGTCGGCGATGGCGAGGAGGGCGTCGGTGCCGTCCGGGGTGCGGTTGAGGATCACGTCTTCGACGGCGTCACGCAGTTCCACCGGGATCTGGTCGTAGATCTCCAGTTGGCCGGCGTTGACGATGCCCATGGTCAGGCCGTTGCGGATCGCATACAGCAGGAACACCGAGTGAATCGCCTCGCGCACCGGGTTGTTGCCACGGAACGAGAACGACACGTTGGACACGCCGCCGGAGGTCAGGGCGTACGGCAGTTCGTCACGGATGTAGGCACAGGCGTTGATGAAGTCCACAGCGTAGTTGTTGTGTTCTTCGATACCGGTGGCCACGGCGAAGATGTTCGGGTCGAAGATGATGTCTTCCGGCGGGAAGCCGACTTCATTGACCAGAATGTCGTAAGAGCGTTTGCAGATTTCTTTCTTGCGCGCTTCAGTGTCGGCCTGACCGGCTTCATCGAAGGCCATCACCACCACCGCGGCGCCGTAACGCTTGCACAGTTTGGCGTGGTGAATGAACTGCTCGACACCTTCCTTCATGCTGATGGAGTTGACGATGCCCTTGCCCTGGATGCACTTGAGGCCGGCTTCGATCACTTCCCACTTGGAGGAGTCGATCATGATCGGGACGCGGGAGATGTCCGGTTCGCCGGCAATCAGATTGAGGAAGGTCACCATGGCCTTCTTCGAATCGAGCATCCCTTCGTCCATGTTGATGTCGATCACCTGGGCGCCGGCTTCGACCTGCTGCAGGGCGACTTCCAGGGCTTCGGTGTAGTTGTCTTCACGGATCAGGCGGGCGAACTTGGCGGAACCGGTGATGTTGGTTCGTTCGCCGACGTTGACGAACAACGAGCTGCGATCGATGGTAAACGGTTCCAGACCCGACAGGCGGCAGGCCTTGGGAATGTCCGGGATTTCACGCGGAGCGTAACCGGCTACCGCTTTGGCGATGGCTTCGATGTGGCCTGGCGTGGTGCCGCAGCAGCCGCCGACGATGTTAAGGAAGCCGCTTTGGGCGAATTCTTCGATGACCTTGGCAGTTTCCGCCGGCAGCTCGTCGTACTCGCCGAATTCGTTCGGCAGGCCGGCGTTCGGGTGCGCCGACACGTGGGTGCTGGCTTTGTTCGACAGCTCTTCCAGGTACGGGCGCAGTTCACGGGCGCCGAGGGCGCAGTTCAGGCCGACGGAAATCGGCTTGGCGTGGGCCACGGAATTCCAGAACGCTTCGGTGGTCTGGCCGGAGAGGGTGCGGCCAGAGGCATCGGTGATGGTGCCGGAAATCATGATCGGTAACTCGACGCCCAGTTCTTCATAAACCCCTTGCACGGCGAAGATCGCGGCTTTGGCGTTGAGGGTGTCGAAAATGGTTTCGATCAGGATCAGGTCGGCGCCGCCTTCGATCAGGCCTTTGGTGGCCTCGGTGTAGTTTTCTACCAGTTCATCGAAGGTCACGTTGCGGTAGCCAGGGTTATTCACATCTGGCGACAGCGAGCAGGTGCGACTTGTAGGACCGAGCACACCGGCGACGAAACGCGGCTTGTCTGGGGTTTCCAGGGTCTTGGCGTCCGCCACCTTGCGCGCCAGGCGTGCACCTTCTACGTTGAGTTCGTATGCCAGGCCTTGCATGCCGTAGTCGGCCTGGGACACTTGGGTGGCGTTGAAGGTGTTGGTTTCCAGAATGTCGGCGCCGGCATCCAGGTAGGCTTTTTCAATGGAGCCAATCACATCCGGGCGGGTCAGCACCAACAGGTCGTTGTTGCCTTTGACATCGCTCGGCCAGTCGGCGAAGCGTTTGCCACGGTAATCCTGTTCCTCGAGCTTGTAGCTCTGGATCATTGTCCCCATGCCGCCGTCGAGAATCAGGATGCGCTCTTTGAGGGCGTGCTTGAGAGCTTGAAGGCGAACGCTGCGATCGGACATTTGGACTACTCGGTAAGGCCATGACGAAGGGCCGGGATAATAACAAACCTGTGTGCTTTTGGAGCATGTGCCGGTTTTGCATGAATATCGTTCATGTTGGTGCGCAGGCCAGACCGGTAGAATCGCGGCGTTTTCTCATGATCAGGACCAGGGATATGTCGTATCGCGTCGTCACCAGCCTATTGATGCTGTTTTTAAGCGGGGGCGCCGCTGCGCAAGGTCCGGATATTTCCTACGTTCGCGACATTCAACCGATCTTCACCGAAAAGTGCGTGGCCTGCCATGCCTGCTACGACTCCGCCTGTCAGCTCAACCTGGGCAGCGGCGAAGGGGCGACCCGAGGTGCAACGAAGGCGCCGGTCTATGACGGCGAACGCAGCAAGGCCGCCGCGCCGACCCGGTTGTTTTATGACGCCTTCGGCAAACGTGCCTGGCAGCAAAAGGGCTTCTATTCGGTGCTCGACGCCCAAGGCAGTCAGGCGGCACTGATGGCGCGCATGCTTGAGCTGGGCCACAGCACGCCGTTGCAACCCAACGCCAAGCTACCGGAAGACATCGTCCTGGGCCTGAACCGGGAAAACATGTGTGCCATGCCGGCAGAGTTCAGCGGCTACGCCAGTTCCCACCCGAAAGAGGGCATGCCGCTGGCAGTGACCGGCCTGACCGATCAGCAATACCAGACGTTGCAACGCTGGCTGGCCTCCGGCGCGCCGATCGACCAGCAGGGCCTGGTGCCCAGCGCCAAGGAAGCCTTGCAGGTGGTGCAGTGGGAAAACCTGCTCAATGCGCCAGGCGCCCGGGAGAGTCTGGTCGGGCGCTGGTTGTTCGAGCACTGGTTCTTGGCCCATATCTATTTCAAGGACGGCGAACCGGGGCATTTCTTTCAGTGGGTACGTTCGCGAACGCCGACGGGGCAGCCCATCGACCTGATCAACACCCGTCGGCCGAATGACGATCCGGGCACTCAGATCTACTACCGTCTGTGGCCGGTGCAAGGCGTGATCGTGCACAAGACCCACATCACCTACCCGCTGAGCGCGGCGAAGATGGCACGGATCAAGAGCCTGTTTTACAACGGTAACTGGCAGGTCCACGCATTGCCGGGCTACGGGCCGGAGCGGCGGGCCAATCCGTTTGCCACGTTCGAAGCGATCCCGGCTCAGGCGCGTTACCAATTCATGCTCGATAACGCCGAATACTTCGTGCGTACCTTTATTCGCGGCCCGGTCTGCCGGGGCCAGATCGCCACCGACGTGATTCGCGACAACTTCTGGGCACTGTTCCAGGCCCCGGAACATGACCTTTACATCACCGACCCGAAATATCGCGGCAAGGCTACGCCGTTGCTGGCGATGCCGGGGCAGAACGATGACGTCGGCAGCGTCCTGAGTCTGTGGCGCGACTACCGCAACAAGCGCAACGAATATGAGGCCCTGCGCCGGGATAGCTATGCCGACTTGCCGGCGCCGAGCTGGTCGACCCTGTGGGCCGGTAATGACAATGCGTTGCTGAGTATCTTCCGGCATTTCGACAGCGCCTCGGTGACCAAGGGCCTGATCGGTGATGTGCCGCAAACAATGTGGCTGTTCGATTTTCCGTTACTGGAGCGCACGTATTACCAGTTGGCGGTCAACTTCGATGTGTTCGGCAACGTGTCCCATCAGGCTCAGACCCGGCTGTACTTCGACCTGATCCGCAATGGCGCCGAGCAGAACTTCCTGCGCCTGATGCCGGCCAACTCACGGGACGGCTACCTCGACGATTGGTACCAGAACAGCGGCAAGTTCAAGATGTGGCTGGATTACGAGGACATCGACAACGACAAGCCGACGGCGCTGACGCTGGACGAAAGCGATCCGAAGCGCGACTTCGCCATGCAGTTGCTGTCCCGTTACGGCGAGCTCAATGCCAGGCCTGATCCGATCAACCGTTGCGACGGCGCTTACTGCTCGCGGCCGAACATCGATCCGGCGTTGCAGAACGCCGAGCAGGCTCTGAGCCGCCTGACGTCGCGCCCGGCCGCCGGTTTGAAAGTCATCGATCAGTTGCCGGAAGCCACGATGTTGCGGATCGAGGCCCCAAGCGGCAAGCGCGAGGTTTATAGCCTGCTGCGTAACCGAGCCCACAGCAACGTGGCGTTCCTGCTCGGGGAGTCGCTGCGTTATCAGTCGGGGCTCGACACGTTGACGATCTATCCCGGTGTTCTAAGCAGCTACCCGAACTTCATGTTCAACATCCCGGCCGGGGAAGTGCCAGCGTTCGTCGACGAGATGGAAAATGCGAGAGATGCTGCCAGCTTCGAGAAAATCGTCGAACGTTGGGGCATTCGTCGCAGTCATCCGCAGTTCTGGCAGTATTTCCATGATCTGAGCCGCTACATCCACGACACCGACCCGGTGGAAGAGGGCGTGCTGGACATGAATCGCTACGAGAATCTCTGATTGAGGGCCTGAACACGCACCGCTGCCCTCTGTAGGAGCGACCTGTGGCGAGGGGGCTTGCCCCCGTTGGGTTGCGAAGCAGCCCTCTACATTCTTCAGATACACCGAGTTGTCTGGTTTACGACTGCTGCGCAGCCGAACGGGGGCAAGCCCCCTCGCCACAGATCCCGACAAAAATACTAGGACTTTGTGCGGCGCGTCGATTGGCGTAAACTGCGTCCAAGCCTGCGAGGAGTTTCCATGACCGCTATTACCATTACCGACGCCGCCCATGATTACCTGGCTGATCTGCTGTCCAAGCAGAACACCCCGGGTATCGGCATCCGCGTCTTCATCACCCAGCCTGGCACCCAATACGCCGAAACCTGCATTGCCTACTGCAAGCCGGGCGAAGAAAAACCTGAAGACACGGCGCTGGGGCTCAAAAGCTTCACCGCTTATATCGACTCGTTCAGTGAAGCGTTTCTGGACGATGCGGTAGTCGACTACGCCACCGACCGCATGGGCGGCCAGCTGACCATCAAGGCGCCAAACGCCAAAGTCCCGATGGTCAACGCCGACAGCCCGGTCAACGAGCGCATCAATTACTACCTGCAAACCGAAATCAACCCGGGGCTGGCCAGCCACGGCGGTCAGGTCAGCCTGATCGATGTGGTTGAAGACGGTATTGCCGTGCTGAAGTTCGGCGGCGGTTGCCAGGGCTGCGGCCAGGCAGACGTCACCCTGAAAGAAGGCATCGAACGCACCTTGCTCGAGCGCATTCCTGAACTCAAGGGTGTACGTGACGTGACCGACCACACGCAGAAAGAAAACGCCTACTACTAAGGTGTTCGCTGCAGAAGCGAAAAAACGGCACCCGTGAGTGCCGTTTTTTTATGGGTGATCGATAACCTGTGACGAGGGGGCTTGCCCCCGTTGGGTCGCGAAGCGGCCCCCTGCATTCTTTCAGACATACCCTACAAGCAGGTCTTGCGACGGCTTCGCCGCCGAACGGGGCGATGCGGCGTTCCGACAAGCCCCCTCGCCACAGTGTGTGTTTGGCTCAAGGTCTGTATAGGTGAGCATGCCCCGCCCGATACAGCGACGACTCACTGAAGTGGTCACTACCCAACACCCGGCCCACCAGAATCAGCGCCGTTCGGCGAAAGCCCTTGGCTTGAACCTTCTGTGCAATGTCTGCAAGTGTCCCCACCACCCAGTCCTGATCTGGCCAGGTTGCCCGGTGAATCACCGCGATCGGGCAATCGGCGCCGTAGTGCGGCAGCAATTCGGCAAGGATCTTCTCCAGATGATTGACCCCCAAGTGGATCGCCATGGTCGCCCCGTGTTGCGCCAGGCTGCCCAGGTCTTCGCCAGCGGGCATCGCGGTCTTGTCGGCGTAACGGGTCAGAATCACGCTCTGTGACACGTCCGGCAGGGTCAGTTCAGCACCCAACAGGGCCGCGCAGGCAGCGGTGGCGGTAACGCCGGGAACGATTTCGAATGGGATGTCGAGTTCACGCAGGTAGCGAATCTGCTCGCCAATCGCGCCATACAGGCTCGGATCACCGGAATGCACCCGAGCCACGTCCTGGCCGTTGGCGTGAGCGGTTTTGATCAGCTCGACGATCTGTTCCAGATGCAGTTCGGCGCTGTTGACCACCCGTTCGGCCCGGTGGCCTTCCAGCACGGCGGCGGGGACCAAGGAGCCGGCATAGATGATGACCGGGCAGCTACGAATCAGCCGCTGGCCTTTGACGGTGATCAGTTCCGGGTCGCCGGGGCCGGCGCCAATGAAGTAGACGGTCATCGTCGTTTCCTGTCAGAAATAGGGCTTGGGCATGCTCCAGATGAAGAATGCTCATGATCGAGGGCGGGGATTATCGGGGATTTTACGCGGCGCTGGCCAATGCCAGGGTGGCCTGGGCGTATTTTTGTCGTGGAATCAGCAACTTTGGCGGTGCCTGAGCCAATTGTTCGGCCAGGGCCAGCGCGGCACTTTCGGCCACGCCGTAGCAGCCGGTGCGTTCGAACGCGATGTCCGAGTGGTGGCTGAGTTGCGGTTCATAACCGGCCAATTGTTCGCTGCTGAAATACATCAACGGCAATGCCAGCTGTTCGGCCAGTTGAATCAGGCCAGGTTCATCGCGCTTCAGGTCGATACTGGCCAGGGCCTTGATCTCACGAAGCTCGATTTGATGGGCCTGTAACGCCTGATCGAGCAGCGCCCGCAGCGTGCTGACGGGGCAGCCGCGCTGGCAGCCCAGGCCGACCACCAGGGTCGGCGCTGCGCTGACGTCAGTCATGCGCTGTAATGGCCATCGCTTTTACGGCGGAACAACCAGGCGCTGATCAGGCCCAGGGCCAGCCAGAACGCCACGTTGGTCAGCTGCGAAGCGATTTTGAATTGCGCTTCCAGGGCTTCCGGCGCCAGCATCGAATGGACTTCCGGTTGCGGTGCGCCGATCACATGCGGCACGGCCAGGATCGCCACGCCGAGAGCTTTCATCAGCCAGTGACGGCTGAATACGATCAGCGCGATACCGACCGCTGTAGACGCGGCAGTGCCGATCCACCAGATTTGCCGTTGCGCCAGATCAGCCGCGGCAGTGCCCGGCAGCTCAGGCGGCAGGCCGAGAGTCGGTGCCAGCACGAACGTCGCATAACCGGCCAGGCCCCAGAGCAGGCCCTGAGAGGTTTTGGTCGGTGCACGCAAGGTGTAGAGACCGGCGAGCATCAAGGCGAAACCGACGGCCACCACCAGGTTACCGCCGGTAGTGGACAGCACGCGCTGCCAGCCGTCTTCCGGTTCCCAGGCTTCGGCGTCGTGGGTGTGAGCGACGGCACCGGCGGCGTGTTCGTGGACTTCAACAGCGGCCGGCTCGGATTTTTCGTAGGTTTCGGCCTGCAGAATCAGCGGGGCGACCCAGAAGCTTTGCAGCAGGGTCAATAGCAGCGCGGCCAGCAGCCCGGTGAAACCTGCGGTTTGCGCAATACGCTTGATCATGTCAGCAGGTCTCAATGGCACGGAAAGGCAGAGCTGTGACGGGTGTCGTGCGCGGCGTTGTGTACCGCTTCGATGTGCGAGAAACCGGCGAAATACACAAGGCACGCGCCAAGGATCGACGCACACACGGCGGCGGTCAGGCGTTGAGTCAGGGTTGTGGTGGTGCTGGCCGTTGCGTGGCCGGTGCTGCTGATGATCGACATGGCGCTTCCCTCTGGTCTGTCAGCGGGTGAATAGAGCGCATGAAAACCTCCGCACGCCAAGGGCTCGCAGAGATTTCGAACAGCGCCCGCCCACCGCGGGTTTGTTATTCAGTGAACGTAAAAGTCACTTTGTGTTGCGGGCCGGTCTCCGGGCTCGCGAGGGGCAGGGCTAACGCCTGAACCTGCAAGCATCACCTTCCCATGCCGTATGACCGACACAGTGGATCTGACGCTTCACTCGCTTACCGTTGCGGGGGCAGCACCGGACTGACATGGCTTTAGAGTAAAGCACATGATTCACCGGTTTCCCGTTTCACCCTGTGAAGGGCACCCGTAACAAGGCGTGTAGGAGAGCATGGGCGGGGGCGGGGAGTCAATTGGCAAGGGTTCTCAACTCTGTGGCGAGGGGGCTTGCCCGCGTTGGGCAGCGAAGCGGCCCCCTGTATTCTTTCAGGCATACCCCGCAAGCAGGTCTTGCGACGGCTTCGCCGCCGAACGGGGGCAAGCCCCCTCGCCACGGGTGATCGCATTCTCCGACAAGACATTGACCCGCCCCCACACGATGCGTAGCCTTGCGCTTTCGAGGTTCTTCGGCGTTTGCCGGAGCTAAGAAGGGAACGCGGTCGATGCCGCGGCTGCCCCCGCAACTGTGAACGGTGATGTTCGCTGCCACGCCACTGCAAGCCCGTGCAACGGGTTCGCGGGAAGGCGCAGCGAATGCCAGGCTGACCCGCCCGGCACACCGTCAGCCAGGAGACCTGCCTCGACACAGATTCTCACTTTCAACCGGGCGGGGTGATCCGGTGGCGAACTCTTCAGGCACGCGCCCCCGCGTTGCCGGTTGTCGTCCCGTATGCCCGCCACCTTGCCAAAGGGCATCCGATGAAAACACTGGCCAAACTCCCCGTCACCATCGTTACCGGCTTCCTCGGTTCGGGCAAAACCACCTTGCTGCGGCACATGCTCGACAACGCCCAGGGCCGTCGCATCGCGGTGATCGTCAACGAGTTCGGCGAGCTGGGCATCGACGGTGAGATCCTCAAGCAATGCTCCATCGGCTGCACGGAAGAAGAGGCCAGCGGTCGCGTCTACGAATTGGCCAACGGCTGCCTGTGCTGCACCGTTCAGGAAGAATTCTTCCCGGTGATGCGCGAGTTGGTTGCTCGTCGCGGCGACCTCGACCACATCCTCATCGAAACCTCGGGCCTGGCCCTGCCAAAGCCTTTGGTCCAAGCCTTCCAATGGCCGGAAATCCGTAGCGCCTGCACCGTTGACGCGGTGATCACCGTGGTCGATAGCCCGGCCGTCGCTGCCGGCACCTTCGCCGCGTTCCCGGATCAAGTGGACGCCCAGCGCAAACTCGACCCGAACCTGGACCACGAATCGCCGCTGCACGAGCTGTTCGCCGACCAACTGGCCAGCGCCGACCTGGTGATTCTCAACAAGGCTGACCTGATCAGCGCCGAAGACCTGGCCCGCGTGCGCCTGGAAGTCGCCGAAGAGCTGCCGCCGGCGGTGAAAGTCATCGAAGCCAGCAGCGGTCGCTTGCCATTGGACGTACTGATCGGCCTCGGCGCCGGTTCCGAAGAACACATCGACAGCCGCCACAGCCATCACGATCATCACCATGAAGGTGAAGACGACCACGATCACGACCATGACGCGTTCGACTCGATCTCGATCGAGCTGCCGCAAGCCGACGAAAGTCTGCTGATGGACGCGCTGACGCAACTGGTGGTCCAGCACGGCATCCTGCGGGTCAAAGGTTTTGCGGCGGTGCCAAACAAGCCGATGCGCCTGTTGATTCAGGGCGTGGGCACGCGTTTCGACAAACACTTCGACCGCCAGTGGGGCGCTGAGGAAGCGCGCAGCACCCGTCTGGTGTTGATCGGTCAGGCGTTGGACGCCGTTCAGCTCGAAGCGCAATTGCGCGCTGCGCTCAGCGTTTAACCCATGCACCTGCTCAGGACCCAGCCCGGCGGTTTCGTGTCGGATGACAACATTGCCGACCTTGGACAAACCCCCGCCGAGCTGGTGATCCTGTGCAGCGGCGATTCCAGCCTGGCGTTGCTCGCCGAGGCGGCGCAACAGCTGCCCGACGATTACCCGAGCCTGCGCCTGGCCAACCCGATGCAGGTGCAGAATCACGCCTCGGTCGATCTTTATGTCGACGAAGTGCTGCGCCACGCCAAGGTGATTCTGATCTCGCTGCACGGCGGCATCGCCTATTGGCGTTACGGCATCGAGCGTCTGGTGGAGCTGTCCCAGCGGGGCGTGCAGCTGATTCTGGTGCCGGGCGACGATCGCCCGGACCCGGAACTCAGCGACCTGAGCACGGTGATTCCCGAAGACCGCGACCGGCTCTGGCAGTTTTTGCGCCAGGGCGGCATGGCCAATGCCCTGGATTTTTTCCGCTGTCTGGCCAATCGCTGGCTGGGTCGCGATTACGCCTGGGCGGAGCCACAAACCCTGCCGCGCACCGCGATCTACCACCCGCAAAAAAGCCCCGCGCAACTGAAGGATTGGCAAGCCGATTGGCAGGTCGATCAGCCGGTGGCGGCGGTGCTGTTTTACCGCTCGCACTTGCAGGCGGCGAACACCGGTTTCATCGATATTTTCTGCCAGCGTTTGCAGGCGGCGGGGCTCAACCCATTGCCGATTGCCGTGGCCAGTCTGAAAGAACCCGGCTGCCTGATGGTGGTCGAGGATTTGCTGGATGAAGTCGAGGCGGGGGTGATTCTCAACACCACCGGTTTCGCCCAATCCAGCCCCGAAGCGCCGCACCTGCGGCCGTTTCGTCGCAACATCCCGGTGATTCAGGCGATCTGCGCCCAGGACAATGAACCGGGTTGGCTTGCCAGCGAGCAGGGCCTCGGCCCCCGGGACTTGGCGATGCACATCGCGCTGCCGGAGCTGGACGGGCGAATCATCAGCCGGCCGATCAGCTTCAAGGACCTGGCGTGGCGCAGCGAGCGCAGTCAGTCCGATGTGGTTTGCTATCGACCCCAACCGGAACGCATGGATTTTGTCGCTGAACTGGCGCGGCGCTGGATCGATCTGGCGCGAGTGCCCAACAGCGAAAAACGCATCGCTCTGATCCTCGCCAACTACCCGACCCGCGATGGGCGCATCGGCAATGGCGTCGGTCTCGACACTCCGGCCGCCGCGCTGAATATCCTCCGTGCCCTGCACGTCGAAGGTTATCCGCTACCGGCCGAGTTGCCGGACAGCGGCACCGCGCTGATCCAGCAACTGCTCGGTGGTGTCAGCAATGACCTGGACACTGTCGATCAACGACCGTGTCAGCAAAGCCTGGCACTGGACGATTATTTTCTGATGTTCAATGCACTGCCAGAAGCCAATCGCCAGGCAGTACTGGAACGTTGGGGGCCGCCGGAAAGCGATCCGATGTTCCGTGGCGGGCGAATGATGATTGCCGGCCTGCGCTTCGGCCTGACCTTCGTCGGCATTCAACCGGCGCGGGGTTATCAGGTTGACCCGAGCGCGGTCTATCACGACCCGGACCTGGTGCCGCCTCACGGGTATCTGGCGTTCTACTTCTGGTTGCGCAACACCTACGGCGCCCACGGCGTGATCCATGTCGGCAAGCACGGCAACCTCGAATGGCTGCCGGGCAAGGGTGTCGGGTTGTCGGAAAACTGCTGGCCGGACGCATTGCTCGGACCGCTGCCGAATATCTATCCGTTCATCGTCAACGACCCGGGCGAGGGCGCCCAAGCCAAGCGCCGTACGCAAGCGGTGATCATCGATCACCTGATGCCGCCGCTGACCCGCGCCGAAACCTACGGCCCGTTGCGCAACCTTGAGTTGTTGGCCGACGAATATTACGAAGCGCAATTGCTCGATCCACGCCGCGCCCGGGAACTGCAGCGCGATATCCTGCAACTGGTGCGCGACACGCACATCGATCGCGAACTGCAACTGGACGAGAAGCTCGACAGCGATGCCGACGCGGCGATCTGGTTGCCGCGTCTGGACACCTACCTGTGCGATTTGAAGGAGTCGCAGATCCGCGACGGCCTGCACGTGTTTGGCGAATCGCCGACCGGGCGGCTGCGCATCGACACTTTATTGGCTTTGTTGCGCATTCCTCGCGGCGACGGCCGTGGCGCGCAATCGAGCGTGCTGCGGGCGTTGGCCAAGGCGTTCGAGTTGGGCTTCGATCCGCTGGATTGCGTGTTGGCCGAGCCCTGGAGCGGTCCTCGGCCGGATGCCTTGCAGGCGGTCAGTGATGAGCTGTGGCGCACGGCGGGGGATACCCGTGAACGTCTGGAACTGCTCGCCGCGCAGCTGATCTCGCAGACTTTAAATGCCGAGGTCGAGCGACTGAACCCTCCTCAAGCCAAGCCCGGCCCCTGTGGGAGCGAGCTTTTGTGGCGAGGGAGCTTGCTCCCGTTGGGTCGCGAAGCGGCCCCAAAAAAGGGGACTGCTGCGCAGTCCAACGGGGGCAAGCCCCCTCGCCACAAAGACCCGCTCTCACAGGAGGCAGATTGGTCCGAAGTGAGCGCGATCATCGATAGCCTGCGCGAAGTCGTCGCGCCGCGCCTGGACGCCTGCGGCCCGGCGGAAATGCGCGGTCTGCTGGACGCTCTCAGCGGGCGATTCGTCCCGGCCGGGCCGAGCGGTGCGCCCAGTCGCGGACGGCTGGACGTGTTGCCCACCGGGCGCAATTTCTATTCGGTGGACGTGCGCAACCTGCCGACCACCACGGCGTGGCGCATCGGTTTTCAATCCGCGAACCTGATTCTTGAGCGGCACTTGCAGGATCACGGCGATCACTTGCGTCAGCTCGGTCTGTCGGTCTGGGGCACCGCGACCATGCGCACCGGCGGCGACGACATTGCCCAGGCGATGGCATTGATGGGCGTGCGGCCGGTGTGGGCGACGGGCAGTCAGCGGGTCGACGACTTCGAGATTCTGCCGTTGAGCTTGCTGGACCGGCCGCGGGTGGACGTGACCTTGCGCGTCTCCGGTTTTTTCCGCGACGCCTTCGCCAACCTGATCAGGCTGTTCGACGCCGCCGTGCAAGCGGTCGCCGCGCTGGATGAACCGGACGATCTCAACCCGTTGGCCGCCAAGGTTCGCTCCGAGCGCGAAGCGCTGCTGCAATCCGGTCTGGATGAAGAGGCGGCCAGGCGACAGGCCGGCTGGCGGATCTTCGGGGCCAAACCGGGGGCTTACGGTGCCGGTGTGCAAGGCGCCATCGACGGTCGCTTGTGGCAAACCCGCGAAGACCTGGCTGAGGTTTACCTGAACTGGGGCGGCTATGCTTACGGCGGCTCCGATGAAGGCACCGCCGCCCGCGAACAGTTCGCCCAGCGTCTGAGTCAGGTGCAGGCAGTGCTGCAAAATCAGGACAACCGCGAGCACGACTTGCTCGATTCCAACGACTATTACCAGTTCCAGGGTGGCATGCTGGCGGCCGTCGAAAGCCTCAGTGGTGCAGCCGCGGCCAGTTATCACGGCGACCACAGTCAGCCGGATTTACCGAAGATCCGCACCTTGAAGGAAGAGTTGAACCGGGTGATCCGTTCCCGGGCGGCCAATCCGAAGTGGATCGACGGGGTCAAACGTCATGGCTATAAAGGCGCGTTCGAACTGGCGGCAACGGTCGATAACCTGTTTGCATTCGACGCCACCACGCAGTTGATCGACGATCACCAGTATGCGTTGCTGGCGGATGCCTATTTGCTTGATCCGGCGACCCGGGACTTTGTCCGCGAACACAATCCCCACGCCCTGCGCGACATGACCGAACGCCTGCTCGAAGCGCAGCAACGGGGGATGTGGCAGGAACCGGGTGAGTATCGCGAGGCGCTGGAGAATTTGTTGCTCGATATAGAAGAAGACAGTTAGCCGGCGAGCAGGAGATCTATGGCGAAGGGGGCTGTGGCGAGGGGGCTTGCCCCCGTTGGGTCGCGAAGCGGCCCCCGCTTTTACCTCTGTTTACACCGAGTTGCCCGGTTTTACGACTGCTTCGCAGCCGAACGGGGGCAAGCCCCCTCGCCACAATGTAATCTCTGACCACAAGCGAGACCCGACATGACCGACACCCCCCATTTCCCGCTCTCCGCCGTGGTCGGCGCCGATGACTTGAAGCTCGCGCTGTACCTGACCGCTATCGACCCGAAAATCGGTGGCGTGCTGATCGAAGGTCCGCGCGGCATGGCCAAGTCGACCCTGGCCCGAGGTTTGGCGGACCTGCTGGCCAGCGGTCAATTCGTCACCTTGCCCTTGGGCGCCACCGAAGAACGGCTGGTCGGCACCCTCGATCTCGACGCGGCCTTGAACGAAGGTCGCGCACAGTTTTCTCCCGGTGTATTGGCCAAGGCCGACGGCGGCGTGCTCTACGTTGATGAAGTGAATTTGTTGCCCGATCACCTCGTGGACCTGCTGCTCGACGTGGCCGCCAGCGGTACCAACCTGATCGAGCGTGACGGGATTTCCCATCGGCATTCGGCGAAGTTTGTGCTGATCGGCACCATGAACCCGGAAGAGGGCGAGCTGCGCCCGCAACTGCTCGACCGCTTTGGTTTGAACGTCGCGCTCAGTGGCCATACCGCACCCGCCGAGCGCGGCCAGATCATCCGTCGTCGACTGGATTTCGACAGTGATCCACAAGGCTTCTGCGCCGAGTGGGAACGTCAGCAACAGGCACTGCGCGAGCGTTGCCAGAAGGCGCGTGCGGCCCTGGCGAGTATCCCGCTCGACGATGCCGCATTGGCGCAGATCACCGAGCGCTGCTTTGCTGCCGGCGTTGATGGCCTGCGGGCCGATCTGGTCTGGCTGCGTGCAGCTCGGGCTCATGCGGCATGGCGCGGCGCGAGCGTCATTGGCGAAGACGATATCGACGCGGTCGCCGAATTTGCCTTGCGTCATCGTCGTCGGGAGCATTCGACCTCTGCGCCGCAACAGTCCCAAGCGCCACAGCAATCCCCTGCGCAAACCCCCAATCCGAACGAAGGCCAGGGCCAGTGGGGCGAAATACCCGCCCAGGCACTGCCGGTCGGTGCTCGACGTGAAGTGCCGAGCTGGCCAAAAAAGCCCTAGGCATTCGCCCTCGATCAGACGCGGGGGCGAATGCCAGACCCCGCGCAGGACGGCTGGATCAGGGTAAACAGGGCAAGCGCCACACCGCCCGTAATGGATCGGTCAACTGGCCTGGCACTTTGCTCAATGGCCGACCGCGTCAACGCGATGACCTATTGTTCCATTTGCGTACCCGCACCCCTCATGAACTGTGGCTGGTGATCGTCGATGCCTCGGCCTCGACCCGGCGCCATCAGGCGTTGAGCGATGCCAAGGGCTTGTTGGCGCAACTGTTCGACGATGCCTATCGCCAGCGTGCGCGTCTGGCGTTGCTGACCGCCAGCGGTCATCTGCCGAAGTGGCAGGTGCAGGGGTTGAAAGCCTCTGCGGGCTTGCGCGACTGGCTCGAGGGATTGGGCGCCGGCGGCGGAACGCCAATGCTGGCGGCATTGAGTGAAGCAGGGCGTTGGCTGGCGGCACGGCAAAAGCGTTTTCCGGCGGAACAGCAGCGGCTATTGCTGGTGACGGATGGACGGCTGAAGGAGTGGTCGATGTTGCCGACGCTGGATTGCCCGGGGTTGCTGATCGACATCGAGCGCGGGCCGATTCGCCTCGGACGGGCTAAAGTGTTGGCGACTCAGCTGCAGGTTGATTATCGACATATCGATGGGCTGATTTCAGGTTGAATAGGGTGCTGACAGTGCTCGCTATGGCATCATTTGGGTATCGAAAAATCCCTGTTACCCCCCGCATCGCTGCCCTATGCTCTGTAAGCAAGCCAATCACAGGAGTGACCCATGCGCGTTCTAGCCCGCAACGATCAGGACGATTTCCGCGTCAAAGCCTACGCCGGCACCAACGGTGTGCTGCTGGCCATCGACCTGGCCGAACCCCGCCGTAAAGGCCTGCTGGGGTTTGCCATCGAAAAACAGCAAGGCGACAAACCCTGGCTGTTTCTGTTCAACAGCCTGACCTTTCCCGGCAAGGATCATACGTTCCCCCAGTTTCACGCCACCCCGAGTGATGCCGCGCCTTTGCAGAAATTTCGTTGGGCCGATTACGCGGTCAATCCGGGTGTGACGATCCATTATCGGGTTCACCTGGCTTATGGCACCGCCGATGCGCCACAACTGGGTGAATGCCTGGAAGTGACAGTCACCACGGACAATGGCCTGCCCAAGGGCCAGAACGTGATTTTCAACCGGGCGGTGGCTGCCAGCCAGGCGTTCCAGCGCAAGTTCGCCGACCTCGATGCGCTGCTCAGCGTCAACAAGACACTGCCCATCGAAGAATGGCCCGACGCGCCGCGGCAATGGCTGGAAAATGGTCTGCTCGCACGCCTGCTCGGGTTTATCGAACGTGCTGTGGATGGCCAGTGGGCGCTGGACATCGCGATCTATGAATACCAGTTGCAGGCGATCGTCGATGCGGTGAACGCCGCCTTCGAGCGCGGTGTAAAGGTTCGGGTCCTGTACCACGCCCAACCCGGCGAAGACACCACGGCGCTGAACGAAGCCAGCCTGGAAAAAATCCCGGCGGCGAACAAGCGCGGGCGAGTCACCCACAATATCTTTCACGACAAGTTCATAGTCCTGAGCCGGCTCGATGCGACGGGGCAGCATCAGCCTGAAGCGGTACTCTGCGGCAGCACCAACTTCACCGCCAACGGTGTTTACCGTCAGGCCAACGTTGTGCATGTGCTGGACGACGCCCGGATCGGCGCCAGTTACCTGCAAACCTTCGAGCAGGTCTGGGCCACACCGGCGGACGTCGGCGCTACGCGGGATTGGCTCACGGAGCACAATCCGATGCAGCCTGACCAGCCGCTGTTCGCCGGTTTTTCACCGCGCTCGGGCGAGGGCGACTTGCATGAGTTCGTCGAAATCATCAATGCCGCCAAAAAAGACCTGCTGTTTGTCACCGCATTCACCTTGCCGGACGTAATACTCAACGCGTTACTCGGCCAGCCTCACGACGACATCTTGCGTTACGGCCTGCAAAACACGGTCAGCAGCATCACCGGTTTCCACGCCGACCGCACCGCCGAATTCGCCGCCACCGCGCTGCTCAACACAGGCCTGGAGGGCTGGCTCAAGGAAAACATGAAAGGCCAGAAGGGCAACCTGCTGGTGCACACCAAAGCCATCGTCGTCGACTTCACCAGCGACTCACCGACCATCATCAGCGGCAGCCACAATCTCAGTGACGCGGCCAGCAATGGCAACGACGAGAACTACCTGATCATCCGTGGCGACACCGACCTGGCCGATCGTTACGGGCTGGAACTGCTGCGCTTTTATGAGCATTACCGGTTCCGCTACTTCGCAAAGAAACTGCAACTCAAGCAGGTCCGGCCGTTGGCGGCGGATGACAGCTGGACCGATGACTATTACCGCGAGGGCGACCTGCGGATGTTGTCGCGGCTGCGTTTTTCCGGACGATAAACACACCGACGGACTAATTCTGATCACGGAACCTGTAGGCGCGGACAAGCCTCGCGCCTACAGGGATCTGCGTCTTGCTGGTATGAGCGTTCTGTCAGACGACTCAAACATTACTCGTCAAACGCACATTCAACAGCTCCCGAGCCCGATGCACAGTGCATAAGTTGCTGAGGGTTTTTTGCAACCACGGCAAGTTGTGGTGGGGTTTGCGGGCAACCCGTTTGGGCCTGAGTTTGCCGATGTGCTGTTTGAAATGTTCTTCCAGCGTTTCCGGGGTCCCTATGCCCTTGAGCTTCGTCAGCAGTTTCCCCTTCTTGTAGAACAGCGCAGTGGGTGTGCCTTTGACTTCCGGATGCCGAGGGGATTTGCTCGTATCCAGCACATAGATGCACGCGTGATCCTTGTACTTCTCGGCAATGGCCCGGAAAACCGGCTCGGCCCATTCGCAGGCGGGACAGTGCCGGTTGCCGAAATACAGGATCACCGGGCGCCAGGTGTTGAGCGCTTTGCGGTAGGCCGGATCCAATGGCTGGGTGGACATCGAACTCATTGAAATCTCCTTTTCAAAGACTATCGAAGGCCTGTTGACGTTAAAGGAGGCGAGCGGGTGGGTCTACTGTCAGAAATTACAGGTGCGCTCTGCTTCTTTTTGACCTGCAATGCACTGCGATGTGACTCAACCACACACAGCCTGTGGCCAACGGTAGCGCTCATTCAGCTGTTCTTTTCGTAACACCTTCTTCGCGCCTGTGCGCATCCATTTGATTCAAAACACTTTTCAAATCCCCCGAGATTCCGCCCATAACCTGTGGCACACTTTCTGCTGTCTATTCCGCTGTTACATACCAAGTTCCGGTATAGCGGAATAAACATCACCCAGGAGTGCTAGCCATGCATCGCCGACCTTCCTTGTTTAAAGCGTGTTTTTTCCTGTTCGCGGCTTCGGCTGCTGTCATGGGTTTCGCCCAGGCAGCAGACAGCAAACTCGACAGTGTATTGGCCCGTGGGAAATTGATCGTGGGCACGGGCAGTACCAATGCGCCGTGGCACTTCCAGGGAGCGGACGGCAAGTTGCAGGGTTTTGATATCGATATCGCGCGGATGGTGGCCAAGGGGTTGTTCAACGACCCGAGCAAGGTCGAGTTCGTGGTGCAGTCGTCCGATGCGCGGATTCCGAATCTGCTGACCGACAAGGTCGACATGAGTTGCCAGTTCATCACCGTGACCGCCAGCCGCGCCCAACAGGTGGCGTTCACGCTGCCGTACTACCGCGAAGGTGTCGGCTTGTTGCTGCCGGCCAACAGCAAGTACAAGGAAATCGACGATCTGAAAGCCGCCGGCGACGGCGTGACCGTGGCAGTGCTGCAGAACGTGTACGCCGAAGAACTGGTGCATCAGGCGCTGCCCAAGGCCAAGGTCGATCAGTACGACAGCGTGGACTTGATGTATCAGGCGGTGAACTCCGGCCGGGCCGACGCGGCGGCCACCGATCAGTCGTCGGTGAAATACCTGATGGTGCAGAACCCTGGCCGTTATCGCAGCCCGACCTACGCCTGGAGCCCGCAGACCTACGCCTGTGCGGTCAAACGCGGCGACCAGGACTGGCTGAACTTCGTCAACACCGTGCTGCATGAAGGCATGACCGGCGTTGAATTCCCGACTTACGCAGCGTCGTTCAAGCAGTGGTTCGGTGTCGATCTGCCAACCCCCGCCATCGGTTTCCCCGTCGAATTCAAATGATCCCGTGAGAGCGGGGCGGTTATAAAGCGCCCCGCTCAAGGTACTGCTGACCATGAACTATCAGTTGAATTTTGCCGCCGTGTGGCGCGACTTCGACACCTTGCTGGCGGGGCTCGGTCTGGGCCTTGAGCTGGCACTGGTGTCGATCGCCATCGGCTGTGTGATCGGCTTGCTGATGGCGTTTGCTTTGCTGTCGAAGCACCGCGCGTTGCGGGGGCTGGCGTCGGTGTATGTGACGGTGATCCGTAATACGCCGATTCTGGTGTTGATTCTGTTGATCTACTTCGCCTTGCCGAGCCTGGGTATTCGCCTGGACAAGATCCCCTCGTTCATCATCACCCTGTCGCTGTATGCCGGGGCGTACCTGACCGAAGTGTTTCGTGGCGGGCTGTTGAGCATTCCCAAGGGCCTACGTGAAGCCGGGTTGGCGATCGGCTTGGGCGAGTGGCAGGTCAAGGCGTACATCACCGTGCCGGTGATGCTGCGCAATGTGTTGCCGGCGCTGTCGAACAACTTCATTTCGCTGTTCAAGGACACCTCGCTGGCGGCGGCGATTGCCGTGCCGGAGCTGACCTATTACGCGCGCAAGATCAATGTCGAGAGCTACCGGGTGATTGAAACCTGGCTGGTGACCACAGCGCTCTATGTTGCGGCCTGTTACCTCATTGCCATGATGCTGCGTTACCTCGAGCAGCGTCTGGCGATTCGCCGATAGGAGGCCCCATGTACGAATCCCCCAGCTGGTTGCATGAGTTATGGGTGGCCCGGGATGTCCTGTGGCAGGGCTTCCTGACCAGTGTGCAGTGCTCGGGCCTGGCGATTTTGCTGGGCACGCTGGTCGGCATCGTCGCCGGCCTGGTACTCACCTACGGCACGTTCTGGATGCGCGCGCCGTTCCGGTTCTACGTCGACATCATTCGCGGCACGCCGGTGTTTGTATTGGTACTGGCCTGCTTCTACATGGCGCCGGCCCTGGGCTGGCAGATCAGCGCCTTCGGGGCTGGCACTTTGGGCCTGACGCTGTTTTGCGGTTCCCATGTCGCCGAGATCGTGCGCGGTGCGTTGCAAGCGCTGCCCAGCGGCCAGATGGAAGCGAGCAAGGCCATCGGCCTGACGTTTTACCAGGCGCTGGGTTATGTGTTGTTGCCCCAGGCGTTGCGGCAGATCTTGCCGACCTGGGTCAACTCGTCCACCGAGATCGTCAAGGCGTCGACCTTGTTGTCGGTGATCGGCGTCGCCGAGCTGCTGCTCAGCACCCAGCAGATCATCGCCCGGACCTTCATGACCCTGGAGTTTTACCTGTTCGCCGGATTGCTGTTTTTCGTCATCAACTACGCCATCGAATTACTCGGCCGGCACATTGAAAAGCGGGTGGCCTTGCCATGACTCAAGCTCAAGTTTCGACCCAGAACCAGGCGCTGCTGGACATCCGTGGCCTGCACAAACAGTACGGCCAGCTCGAAGTGCTCAAGGGCGTCGACCTGACCATGCAGCGCGGCAATGTGGTCACGCTGATCGGCTCCAGCGGCTCGGGCAAGACCACGCTGTTGCGCTGCGTGAACATGCTCGAAGAGTTCCAGGGCGGGCAGATTCTGCTCGACGGTGAATCCATCGGCTATGACGAGGTTAACGGCAAGCGCGTACGCCACCCGGAAAAAGTCATCGCCCGCCATCGCGCCATGACCGGCATGGCCTTCCAGCAATTCAATCTGTTCCCGCATCTCACTGCATTGCAGAACGTCACCCTCGGTTTACTCAAGGTGAAAAAACTGCACAAGGATGAGGCGGTGGCGCTGGCGGAAAAATGGCTGGAGCGGGTCGGCCTGCTGGAGCGCCGCGATCATTACCCCGGTCAGTTGTCCGGTGGTCAGCAACAGCGCGTGGCGATTGCCCGGGCGATTGCGATGAACCCGAGCCTGATGCTGTTCGATGAAGTCACCTCGGCCCTCGATCCGGAACTGGTGGGCGAAGTGCTGAACGTGATCAAGGGCCTGGCCGAAGACGGCATGACCATGTTGCTGGTGACCCACGAAATGCGTTTTGCCTTCGAGGTCTCGGACAAGATCGTGTTCATGAATCAGGGGCGGATCGAAGAGCAGGGGCCGCCCAAGGAACTGTTCGAGCGCCCGCAGTCGCCGCGACTGGCGGAATTTCTCAAGAGCACCCGCTTTTAAGCTTTCATTTTTTAATCAGGAGAAACACCCATGAGCATTACTCGTTACGGCACCGGCAGCACCGCCGGTGGCGGCCAGCCCCGTCCTTTCGCCCGCGCCGTCGAAGCCGATGGCTGGCTGCACGTGTCCGGGCAGGTGCCGGCGGTGGATGGTGAAATCATCGTGGGCGGGATTGTCGAGCAGACTCACCAGACCATGAAAAACCTGATCGCGATTCTGGAAGAGGCCGGTTACGGGCTCGAAGACGTGGTGCGCACGGGCGTGTGGCTGGAAGACCCGCGGGACTTCTGGAGTTTCAACAAGGTGTTCTCCGAGTACTTCAAAAGCGAACACGCCCCGGCCCGGGCCTGCGTGCAGGCGAACATGATGGTCGATTGCAAGGTCGAGATTGACTGCATTGCGTACAAGAAAAAGGCCTGAACCGCGGCGCGCCCATCGCGGGCAAGCCACGCTCCCACAGGGATTGATGATGTGCCTGCAATCTGTGGCAGCACATGGAACCCTGTGGGAGCGGTCTTGCCCGCGAAGCGGCCTAACGGTCGCCACCGCACTCTGGGTAAACTCCCGGCACTTTGAATGGGACCACTGATATGACCGAAGACACCATCAAGCGCCGGGCTCGCGGTCTGGACCGGGCGTTCGACATCCTCGATTTCCTCAAGGAAATCGGCCAGCCCTTGCGCCCGAACGAAATCGCCAGCGGCATCGGCAGCCCGAAATCCACGGTCTACGAACTGGTCGCGTCCTTGTTGGAGCGGCGCATCCTCGAGTCCGTAGGCAAGGACGGTCACGTCTACCTCGGCCGTCAACTGTACTTCCTCGGGCAGGCGCATTTGCGCCATTTCGACCTGTCTCGCGAGGCCGATCATGCCTTGCAGGAGATCGTCAGCCAGACCCGTGAAACTGCGCAGATGTGCCTGCTCAACGGTCGCAAATACACCGTGGCATTGATGAAAGAGGGTGAGCGGCATTTCCGCATTTCCTCGGACATCGGCGAAAACGCGCCGATCCCCTGGACCGCTTCCGGGCGGCTGCTGCTGGCGCACCTGAGCGATCAGCAAATCGTCGATTTGATCGACCCCGACGACTTCATCCTGCCCGACGGCGAGCGTCTGCCGCTGGAGCAGTTTCTCCAGGAGATTCGCCAGGCTGCCATCGACGGATTCTTTTCCTTCGACAGCGTCGCCGACACCTTCACCCATTGCTTCGCCGCCCCGGTCAAAGACCCGAACGGCATCGCCATCGCAACCCTGTGCATCGTCGCCCCACGGGCCGATGCGAAGAACAATTACAACGACTATCGCCGGGTACTGATCGACAGCGCCAACAGCCTCGCCCGGCGTATCAACGAATAACAGCGGCTGTCTGCGGCCGCGTGTGTGAGGAGATCGACCATGTCTACTGCCATCAATACCGCCGCCGTGGAAAAGGGCGCCGCCCAGACCGGCGCCAACCTGGTGCGTGACGTCAGCCTGCCGGCGCTGGTGCTGCACCGCGACGCGCTGGAACACAACATTCGCTGGATGCAGGACTTTGTCAGCAACAGTGGTGCGGAACTGGCGCCCCACGGCAAAACCAGCATGACCCCGGCGCTGTTTCGTCGGCAACTGGCCGCCGGTGCCTGGGGTATCACTCTTGCCAGTGCCACGCAAACCCGCGCGGCTTACGCCCATGGTGTGCGTCGGGTGCTGATGGCCAATCAACTGGTCGGCACACCGAACATGGCGCTGATCGCCGACCTGCTGGCAGATCCGACCTTTGATTTCTACTGCATGGTCGATCACCCGGATAACGTTGCCGACCTCGGCGCGTATTTCGCCTCGCGCGGCGTGCGCCTGAACGTGATGATCGAGTACGGCGTGGTCGGCGGTCGTTGCGGTTGCCGCACCGAAGCCGAAGTGCTGGCGCTGGCCAAGGCTATTGCCGCTCAACCGGCGCTGGCGCTGACCGGCATCGAGGGCTACGAAGGGGTGATTCACGGTGATCATGCGGTGAGCGGCATCCGCGAGTTCGCCGCCTCCCTGGTGCGTCTGGCCGTGCAGTTGCAGGACAGCGGCGCGTTCGCGATTGCCAAGCCGATCATCACCGCGTCGGGGTCGGCCTGGTACGACCTGATCGCCGAGTCGTTCGAAGCGCAGAATGCCGGCGCACGTTTCCTCAGCGTGCTGCGCCCCGGCAGTTACGTGGCCCATGACCATGGCATCTACAAAGAAGCGCAATGCTGCGTGCTCGACCGTCGCAGTGACCTGCACGAAGGTTTGCGCCCGGCGCTGGAAGTCTGGGCGCATGTGCAGTCGTTGCCGGAGCCGGGTTTTGCGGTGATCGCCCTGGGCAAGCGCGACGTGGCCTACGACGCCGGTTTGCCGGTGCCGTTGCTGCGTTACAAGGCCGGCGTGGTGCCGGCGACCGGTGACGATGTGAGTGCCTGCAAGGTGACGGCGGTGATGGACCAACACGCCTTCATGACAGTGGCGCCGGGGGTTGAGTTGCGGGTGGGCGATATCATTTCGTTCGGAACTTCGCACCCGTGTTTGACGTTCGATAAGTGGCGCGTCGGGTGTCTGGTGGATGAGCAACTGAATGTCATCGAAACCATGGAAACCTGTTTCTAAGAGCCCCCACAACATGAACAACATCAGCCCTCTGGGCCCCAACATCCCGCGCATCGCCCTGATCGGCGAGTGCATGATCGAACTGCAGCAGCGCGCCGACGGCTCTCTGCAACAAAGCTTCGGCGGCGATACCCTGAACACCGCGGTCTATCTGGCCCGTGAATTGGGTGATGGCGGCGCGGTGGATTACGTCACTGCCCTGGGCGATGACAGTTTCAGCGATGCGATGTGCCAGAGCTGGGCCAGCGAACACATCGGCCTGGGCATGGTCCAGCGTTTGCCCGGTCGTTTGCCCGGCCTGTATTGCATCCAGACCGATGCGGCCGGCGAGCGGCGTTTTCTCTACTGGCGCAATGAAGCGGCGGTGCGCGATTGCTTTACCACTCCGGCGGCCGCGCCGATCCTGGCGGCGCTGCCGGATTACGACGTGTTGTATTTCAGCGGCATCACCCTGGCGGTGCTCGGCGAGCAGGGCCGGGAGAAACTCCTGGACACCCTGATCGAAGCCCGACAGCGGGATGCGCGGATCGTGTTCGACAACAATTATCGACCACGCCTGTGGGCTTCGGTCGAGGACGCACGAGCGGCTTATCGCAAAGTGTTGCCCTATGTCGACCTGGCGTTGCTGACGGTTGAGGACGAGCAGGCATTGTTCCACTTTTCCGATTGCGCGGCGGTGTTTGCCGCTTACGAGCAGATGGGTACGCCCGAAGTGGTGCTCAAGCGCGGTGCCGAGGCGTGTCTGATTCGCTGTGACGGCGAGTCGTTCGAAGTGCCGGCGCAGGTGGTCGAACGGGTGGTGGACACCACAGCGGCGGGGGATTCGTTCAGTGCGGCGTATTTGGCTTGTCGGCTCAAGGGCGGTAGCCCGGTTGAGGCTGCCGAGGCGGGGCATCGGTTGGCGAGTCGGGTGATTCAAGTGCCTGGGGCACTGATCCCGAGATAAGGGGTGGATGGCCGCTTGCTGCGCCATCGGATCGCGGGCAAGCCCGCTCCCACAGGGATTTATGAGTTACCCACGATTGCAGTCATATCACCGCACTCTGTGGGAGCGGGCTTGCCCGCGATGAGGCCCTGAAGCCAACCGATCAATCCCGGTAAAACACCTGCACCAGGTGATACCCGAACTTGCTCTTGATCGGCCCATGCACCACCCGCAGTGGTTTTTTGAAGATCACCGCATCGATCGCCCCGACCATCTGCCCGGGCCGTACTTCGCCAAGATCGCCGCCGCGCTTGCCGGACGGGCACGTGGAGTATTTCTTGGCCAGCACATCGAAGGCTTCGCCCTTGGCGATGCGTTGTTTGAGCTGCTCGGCTTCTTCCGAGGTTTTCACCAATATATGGCGGGCTTGGGCTTTCATGGGCAGTACCTTGCAACGGTGGTGGCTATGTTGGTGCCAGCGGGGGCGCGCGATTATGCCTTAACTCAGCCGGCTTGGCCGATCATCGTGCGAATCTTGTTGGCCAACAGGTCCATGGAAAAGGGTTTGGCCATCATGTCCATTCCTTCCTCCAGGAAGCCCTGGCGTTCGGCGGCTTTCTCGGCATAACCGGTAATGAACAGCACTTTGAGCTCTGGGCGGTGCTGACGAGCGATTTCCGCCAGTTGCCGACCGTTCATGCCCGGCAGCCCGACATCGGTCACCAGCAGATCGACCCGCAGGTCGGACTCCAGCAAGGGCAGGGCGCTCTGCGCATCTTCGGCTTCATGGGCGTGATAACCCAACGCTTTGAGCAGGTCGAGCACCAACATGCGCACCGCCGGATCGTCCTCCACCAACACCACCGTTTCACCGGCAACCGCTGACGGTGCTTCACCGATGACCGGCAGCTGAGTGTGTTCCGGCAGGGCGACGTGCAACCGTGGCAAATACAGGCGAACGCTGGTGCCCTGGCCCGGTCGGCTGTGCAGGCTGACGTGCCCGCCCGATTGCTGGGCGAAACCATAGATCATCGATAACCCAAGGCCGGTGCCCTGGCCGATGGGTTTGGTGGTGAAGAACGGATCGAAGGCCTTGGCCAGTACCGATGGGGTCATGCCGGCGCCGTTGTCGCTGACGGCAATCATCAGGTAATCCCCGGCCCTGACCGGCTCCAGCGGGGTGACGTCGCTGCCGTCGAGGTGAACATTGGCGGTTTCGATCAACAACTCGCCGCCATCGGGCATCGCATCCCGGGCATTGATCACGAGGTTGAGCAAGGCGTTTTCCAGTTGGCTGACATCGGTACTGACCGGCCAGACCTCATCGGCCAGCTTCAGTTTGAGCTCGATGTGATCGCCCTTGGTCCGGCTGAGCAAGTCTTCCAGAGAGTGCACCAGCTGGTTGGCGTCCAGTGGCCTGCGATCCAGTGACTGACGCCGTGAGAATGCCAGCAACCGGTGGGTCAGGGCGGCGGCGCGATGGGCCGAGGACACCGCCGCTTCGGTGAAACGACCGATTTCGGCTGCGCGCCCGTCGGCGATGTAGCGTTGCATCAAATCGAGGCTGCCGATGATCCCGGTGAGCATGTTGTTGAAGTCATGGGCGATGCCGCCGGTGAGCTGGCCGACCGCCTCCATTTTCTGCGCATGACGCAAGGCGTCTTCGGCACGCTCACGCTCGAACATTTCGTTCTGCAGGCGCTGGTTGGCTTCGGCCAGTTGTTGGGTGCGGGCGCTCACGCGCTCTTCAAGGGTTTCGTTGAGGTTGCGCAGGGCCTCTTCGGTCTGTTTGCGCTCGGTCTCGTCGATCACGAAGATGTAGAAACCATTTACCGCGCCGTCCGCGCCGTGGCGTGGCAGGTAGTTCATCAGGGCCTGGCGGGTGCTGCCGTCGCGGTGGTCGGCGCTGATGCTGAAACAACAGGTCTTGCCTTTCAGCGCCTCGGCGATGTGTTCGGCGCGCAGGGCATAGGCCTCATCGCCCAGCACCTCACGAATGGTACGGCCGTAAAGTTCCTGGGGCGTCAAGCCATACCATTCCAGATAGGCGGCGTTGTTCAGGCGAAAGCGTTCTTCGCGGTCCACGTAGCCGATCAGAATCGGCATGGCGTTGATGATCAGTTGCAGCTCAGTCTGACTTTGGCGCAAGGCCTGTTCGATGTGTTTGCGTTCGGTCAGGTCCAGCGCGGCACCGAGGAAACGGATCGGCCGGCCATGGTGGTCCTTGTAGCAACGGCCCCGGGCAAACACCCAGCGCAATTGCCCGTCGGCTTGCAGCAAGCGATATTCCTCGGCGTACTCGCTGCCATGGGTGATGCAGTGCTTGATGCTGCGGGCGATCATGGCCCGGTCTTCCGGGTGCACGCCGTGGAGGTATTCGCTGATCGGCAACTGGCTGGCCATGGCCGGATCGACGCCATGCAATTGCGCGAAGTGGGCATCGGCGATGAAACGGTCTTCGGCAATGTCCCAGTCCCAGGTGCCGACGGCATCGGTGGCGGCCAGCGCCAGTTGCAGACGCTGTTCGGTTTCTTGCTGGGCCTTGAGGCTGGCGGCGGAGCGTTGTTCCAGTTCGAGGGCGATACGCCGGCGTTCGTTGGTTTCGATGGCCGTGACCAGAATCCCGGCGACTTCGGCGCTTTCGTTGCGAATGGGGCTGTAGGTCAAGTCCAGCCAGAAGTCGGAATCCTGACCGTCGCGCTGCAAGGTGAAGCGCTGCTCGCTGTAGGTCCGCACCTGTCCCTGTAGGACGGCGCTGTAAATCGGGTCGGTAAAGTCTTTGAGTTCCGGCCAGATCTGGTGCGTCGGTTGTCCGAAAGCGTGAGGGTGCTTGCTGCCGGCGAGGAAGGCGAAGCCGTCGTTGTAGATCTGCGTGAGCTGCGGGCCCCATAGCAACAACATCGGCATTGGCGAGTGGATCACAATGTCCACCGCGGTGCGCAGGCTCTGCGGCCAGTTCTCGGCGGCGCCCAGCGGGTTGTTTGTCCAGTCCAGTCGGGCGATCAAGGCCTGGGCATCGCTGGCGGTCGGTGGTGCGTTCATCTACATGTCCTGCGCGAGAGTCAGTGTGGCGGCGTCTACTATCCTTGCAAGGCGGTAGACGCTGGATGACCCGCATGGGGTCATTTTTTTTCATTGAATGCTTCGCGGGTGCTTTTTGCCATGGAAATCGATGCACTGTTGCAGATTCTGGCCAGCCGCAATGGCTCCGATCTTTACCTGTCCACGGGCGCGCCACCCAGCGCGAAATTTGACGGTGTGCTCAAAGCCCTGACCGAGCAACCGTTCAAACCGGGTGAAGTGGCGGCCATTGCCGCGTCCATCATGGACGCCGAACAGCGCCTGGAGTTCGATCGGGACCTGGAAATGAACCTCGCACTTTCTCTGGCCGGGGTGGGGCGCTTTCGACTCAATATCTTCAAGCAGCGCAATGATGTGTCGATCGTGGCGCGCAATATCAAACTCGACATTCCTCGCTTCGAGGACCTCAACTTGCCACCAGTGCTGCTCGAAACCGTGATGCTTAAACAAGGGCTGATGCTGTTCGTCGGTTCGACCGGTTCGGGCAAGTCGACCTCGCTGGCGGCGCTGATCGATTACCGCAACCGCCACAGCAGTGGCCATATCATCACCATCGAAGACCCGGTCGAGTTTATCCATCGGCACCAGCAGTCTATCGTCAATCAGCGCGAGGTCGGCGTCGATACCCGTAGTTTCCATGCTGCGCTGAAAAACACGTTGCGCCAGGCGCCGGACGTGGTGTTGATCGGCGAAATCCGCGACCGCGAGACGATGGAACACGCGCTGGCGTTTGCCGATACCGGTCATCTGGTGATTTCCACGTTGCATGCGCACAACGCCAATCAGGCGCTGGATCGGGTGATCAATTTCTTTCCCGAAGAGCGCCGGGGCCAGCTGCTCAACGACTTGGGTAACAACCTCAAGGCGTTTGTGTCCCAGCGTTTGGTGCGTACCCGCGACGGGCAGCGTCGGGCGGCGGTGGAGGTGATGCTGGGCACACCAACCATCGGCGACCTGATCCGGCGCAATGAGTTTGGCGAGCTCAAGGGGATTATGGAGAAGTCTTCAGAGGCGGGGATGCAGACGTTTGATGGGGCGCTGTTCGCGCTGTTTGCCGAGGGCGCAATCGATGAGGCAGAGGCGTTGAAACACGCCGATTCGGTGAACAATCTGCGCTTGCGCCTGAAAATGCATGCCGAGGCCACACCCGGCCCCCATACGCCGCCGGGCGAATGGGGCTTGATGGACTGAAGGGGCCGACGCTGATCAACAATGTGGGAGCGAGCCTGCTCGCGATAGCGGTGTGTCAGGCGATATCAATATTGACTGGCCCGGCGCCATCGCGAGCAGGCTCGCTCCCACAGAAGATCGACGGCGTCAGTCGTTCAGCTCGGGGCGGTTTTGAAATTGCTCCAGGGCTTCGGGGTTGGCCAGTGCATCAGTGTTCTTCACCTTTTGGCCATGCACCACGTTGCGCACCGCCAACTCGACCACCTTGCCGCTGATGGTCCTCGGAATGTCCGTCACCGCGACAATCTTCGCCGGTACATGCCGTGGCGTGGTGTTGGCGCGGATGACCTGGCGGATCTGTTGTTGCAGCGCTTCGTCCAGTTCGACGCCTTCGCGCAAGCGCACAAACAGCACCACTCGCACGTCATCCTGCCATTGCTGACCGATGGCGACGCTGTCCAGCACCTGCGGGACTTTCTCCACCTGGCGATAGATTTCCGCCGTGCCGATGCGCACGCCACCGGGGTTGAGCACCGCGTCGGAGCGGCCGTGGATCAGCATGCCGCCATGGGGCAGTTGTTCGGCGTAATCGCCCTGCGCCCAAACGCCAGGAAACAGGCTGAAATACGAGGCGCGCAGTTTTTCCTGTTGAGGGTCGTTCCACAAGCCGATGGGCATGGCCGGAAAATGCCGGGTGCACACCAGCTCGCCTTTTTCACCGATCACAGGTTGCCCGGCGTCGTTCCACACTTCGACCGCCATGCCCAGGCTCTTGCACTGCATTTCGCCACGGCGCACCGGCAGGACCGGGTTGCCAATCACAAAGCACGAAACGATATCGGTGCCGCCGGACATCGAAGACAGGCACAGCTCAGACTTGAACGCGCGGTAGACGTAATCGAAGCTTTGCGGCGACAGCGCCGAGCCGGTGGACAGGATGGTTCTCAGACTGCCGAGGTCATGACTTTCGCACGGCTTCAAGCCATTGCTTTCCAGCGCAGTGAGGAATTTCGGGCTGGTGCCGAAGACGTTGAGGCGTTCGTCGTCGATCAGGTCGATCAAGCGCTCCGGGCCTGGATGAAACGGCGAGCCGTCGTACAGCACCACCGCACTGCCGACGGCCAGCGCCGAGACCAGCCAGTTCCACATCATCCAGCCGCAGGTGGTGTAGTAGAACAAACGATCGCCAGCACCAAGGTCGGTGTGCAGGCCATGTTCCTTGACGTGTTGCAGCAGCACGCCGCCGGTGCCATGCACAATGCACTTCGGCACGCCGGTAGTGCCGCTGGAGTAGAGGATGTACAGCGGATGGGCGAAGGGCACGGGAACGAATTGCGGCTCGCCGCCCGGGTCGTAAAAATCATCCCACAGCGTCACGTTGGCCTGGCAGCGGAAATCCTCGATGTGCGCCTGAGGACGTGCATAAGGCACAACAATCAATTGCTGCAAGGACGGCAGTTGCCCGAGGATTTCATTGACCTTGGTGGTCTGGTCGATCTCTTTGCCGGCGTAGCGGTAACCGGCGCAAGTGATCAGCACTTTCGGTTCGATCTGGCCGAAGCGATCGATCACCCCGTGAGTGCCGAAATCGGGCGAAGAACAGGACCAGATTGCACCCAGGCTGGTGGCGGCAAGCATCGCTACCAGGGTTTGCCAGGTGTTCGGCATGCACGCCGCCACGCGGTCGCCGAGGCCGACACCGGCGGCTTTCAGGCTGTTTTGAAAGCCAGCGACATGGCTTGCCAGCTCGGCCCAGGTCAGTTGTTCCCGTTGACCGTTTTCGCCGATGGCCACCACCGCCACAGCATCGTCACGACGGCGCAGCAAGTGTTCGGCGAAGTTCAACGTAGCGCCGGGGAACCACTGGGCGCTGGGCATTTGTGCGCCTTCGATCAGCACCGCGTCTGGCTGATCGTGAAAACGGATGTCGAAGAAATCGACGATGGCCTGCCAGAAGGCTTCCCGCTGGTCGATGCTCCATTGGTGCAGGGCAGGGTAGTCGGCGATTTCGAGGGTATGTCGCTGATTGACGAAGCGCCGGAAGGCCTCCATGCGGGTCTTGCCGATGCGCTCGGTGCCGGGTTGCCAGAGGATGTCGGACATGGCTTGGCCTCTTCTTATTTATGCATTACACGCAGGCTTTTGTGGCGAGGGGGCTTGCCCCCGTTCGGCTGCGAGGCAGTCGCCCGCTCGACTCACTGTGCATCAGCGAGGGTGCGGCGTCTATCCGGGGGCCGCTTCGCGCCCCAACGGGGGCAAGCCCCCTCGCCACAGACTAGCCTTCCTCTCCAAAAAAGCCCTCTCTCCACAGGGTCTGGCGGCAGGCTACTGCGCCAACCACCCGCCATCAATATTCCACGCGGCGCCACGCACCTGGCTACCGGCTTCGCTGCATAAAAACAGCACCAACTCTCCCAGCTGCGGCGGTGTCACGAATTCCAGGGACGGCTGTTTCTCGGCCAGCAAGTCGTGTTGCGCCTGCTGCGGGTCGATCCCGGTCACGGCGCGATCATCAATCTGCTTCTGCACCAGCGGCGTCAGCACCCAGCCTGGGCAAATGGCGTTGCAGGTAACGTGGGTGGTGGCGGTTTCCAGGCCGACCACTTTGGTCAGGCCGATCACGCCATGCTTGGCCGCGACGTACGCCGCTTTGCCCACCGAACCGACTTGGCCGTGTACCGATGCGATGTTGATGATCCGGCCCCAGCCCTTGGTGCGCATGCCCGGCAGGCTCAACCGGGTGCTATGAAACACCGATGACAGGTTAATCGCGATGATCGAGTCCCAGCGCTCCACCGGAAAATCTTCCACCGACGCCACGTGCTGGATGCCGGCGTTGTTGACCAGGATATCCACGCCACCGAACTCACGCTCGGCGTACTCGATCATGTCGGCGATCTGTGCCGGGTCACTGACATCGGCGGGGTGATGGCCGACCTTGCCGCCGAATTGCTCGACCTCGGCAATCACCGAGGACGCATCGCCGAAACCATTGAGGATCAGGTTGGCGCCAGCCTTGGCCAGGCTCAGGGCGATCCCCAGACCGATGCCGCTGGTGGAACCGGTGACCAGTGCGGTCTTGCCCGAAAGAGTCGTCATGAATACCTCACACAATGCCAGTGGCGTAGAAAGTACCGATCACCACAAAAACAGCGAGTGTCTTGATCAGCGTAATACAGAAAATGTCTTTGTAGGCCTCGCGGTGGGTCAAACCGGTGACCGCCAGCAAGGTAATCACTGCGCCGTTGTGCGGCAGGGTGTCCATGCCGCCGCTGGCCATTGCGGCGACCCGGTGCAGCACTTCCAGCGGAATATTGGCGGCGTGGGCAGCGCTGATGAAACTCTCGGACATCGCCGCCAACGCGATGCTCATACCGCCTGACGCCGAGCCGGTGATGCCGGCCAGCAAGGTCACGGTAATCGCTTCGTTGACCAGCGGGTTGGGAATGCTCTTGAGCCAGTCGGCCAGCACCAGAAAGCCTGGCAACGAGGCGATCACCGCACCGAAACCATATTCCGACGCGGTGTTCATCGCCGCCAGCAGTGCGCCGCTGACCGCACTTTTACTGCCTTCGGCCAACCGGCCACGAATCGCCTGAAAGCCGAACACCAACACCATGACGATGCCCACCAGCAAGGCCGCCTGGACCGCCCAGATCGCCGTCAACTTAGCGATGTCGGTGGTCACGGGAGCGGCCATGCCCGGCAGCGAAAGGCTGTGGGTCTTGCCGTACCATTCTGGAATCCAGCGGGTGAACAGCAGGTTCATCAGGCCCACCATCAACAGCGGCGACAGCGCGATCCACGGGTTGGGCAGTTTGATGTCCGGTGCGGTTTCCGGCTCGTTGCGCAGTTCTGAACCGTAACCCTCACCCGAGCGCTGGGCCTTGTTGCGCTGGCGCTGTAGAAACAGCATGCCGGCGCAGAACACGAAAATCGTGCCGATCACACCCAGCCACGGCGCCGCCCAGGCGGTGGTGTTGAAGAAGGTGCTGGGGATGATGTTCTGGATTTGCGGCGTGCCGGGCAGGGCGTCCATGGTGAACGAGAATGCGCCGAGGGCAATGGTTGCGGGGATCAGGCGCTTGGGAATATTGCTCTGGCGGAACATCTCGGCGGCAAACGGGTACACCGCAAACACCACCACAAACAGCGATACGCCGCCGTAAGTGAGCAGGGCGCAGACCAGCACGATCACCAGCATCGCCTGGCGAGTGCCGAGCAGACGAATCGCCGCCGCGACGATGGAGCGGGAGAAACCCGACAACTCGATCAGCTTGCCGAACACGGCACCGAGCAGGAACACCGGGAAATACAGTTTGACGAAGCCGACCATTTTTTCCATGAACACCCCGGTGAAGACGGGGGCGACGGCGGAAGGGTCGGTGAACAGGACGGCGCCGAGGGCGGCGATCGGGGCAAAGAGGATAACGCTGTAGCCACGGTAAGCAGCCACCATCAGCAGCGCGAGGGCTGCCAAGGCAATGATCACACTCATGGTGTGTCTCTCCTGGATTGTTATTTTTGTAGGGTGAAGCTTGGTGGGAGGGGCTACTGCGGGTTTCGTGCCAGAAGATAAGTCTTTGAAATTTAAAGAAATTATTTATTGGTGAGAGGGCTGTGCGAGTTTTTGTCTCTGGATTGAGATTTTTGCTGCTGGGCTGATGCTTTCGCGGGCAAGCCTCGCTCCTGCGGGGAATGGGGTTATTGGCTTCAATGCAACACCTGTAGGAGCGAGGCTTGCCCGCGAAGAGGCCCTATCTCCCAATGGAGATCAATGTCTCTTTATTGAGACTCAGCAATCCCCAACGCCACCATCTTCTTGTACAACGTCGAGCGCCCCAGCCCCAACCGCGCCGCCGCTTCGATCACCTTCCCGCCGCATTGCGCGAGGGTAGATTCAATCAACTGCCGATCAAACCGTTCGCGAGCTTCACTGAAGGTTTCATGGGCAATCGGCTCAAGGGGCAGAGGCGCCGCACGCTCCACCGGGGTAAAACTGCCAATCGCCGCGCGGATATCCACCGCGTTCAGCATCAAATCATCACTGAGCAACGCCGCCCGTTCCAGCACGTTGCGCAGTTCACGAATGTTCCCCGGCCAGGCGTGTTGTCCCAACAAATCCAGGGCTTCGCGGTTCAGTTCATGTTGACTGCGCAGTTCCTCAAGGATCGCTTCACTGAGGGCCGGCAAGTCGTCGAGGCGATCACGCAGGGGCGGGACCTGGATCGGCAGCACATTGAGGCGGTAATACAGATCGGCGCGAAACTCGCCGCGTTTGATCGCTGCTACCAGGTCGGTGGAGGTGGCTGCGATCACGCGCACATCACTCTGAATCACTTCGTTGGAGCCCACCGGCTCGAATTCCTTTTCCTGCAGCACCCGCAGCAGTTTGCTTTGCAGCGGCAGCGGCATGTCGCCGATTTCGTCGAGAAACAGCGTGCCGCCCTGGGCGATTTGCAGCTTGCCGGCGCGGCCCTTGCGATCGGCACCGGTGAATGCGCCGGGCGCGGTGCCGAAGAACTCGGCTTCCAGCAGCGATTCGGGAATTGCCGCGCTGTTGATGCTGACGAAGGCTTTATGCGCTCGGGGCGATGCGCCGTGGATCGCCTGGGCCAGCAGCTCCTTGCCGGTGCCGGTTTCACCGAGCAACAACACCGGCGACTCTGCACTGGCGCTGCGTCGGGCGCGGCGTTTGACCTCAAGGCTGGCGGCGCTGGTGCCGATGAAATGGGCGAAGTTGTATTTGGTCTGCCGCGCCCGCAGCAGCGAGCGGGTGGACGCCAGTTCTTCCTGCATGCTCAGGTAGCGCTTGAGCATCGGCGACAAGCTGCGCAATTCGTCGAACAGGGCAAAACCGATGGCGCCGATTACCGTGCCGGCATCGTCGTGAATCGGCAGGCGCATCACCACCAGCGGTTCCTTGGGAGTGTCTTGCATGTCCAGCAGGATCGGTCGTCCGGTGCGCACCACTTCACGCAACAGGCTGCCGGGAATCACGCTTTCACAGGCCCTGCCGATGGCACCGGCAGCTGACTCCAGACCGAACCGCCGGGCATACCGTTCGTTCATCCAGACGATGTTCGCATCGCGGTCGACAATCACCGTGCCTTCGCTCGATTGCTCGATGATCTCGAACAGCGAGCGGATCGCCAGGGTGCGAACGCGCTGGTAGTCCTTGAGGCTTTCGGTGGTGTTCATGGGGGCTGATCCTGGTTAAGTATTGCCTGTGCTGGCCCAATCGCGGGCAAGCCCGCTCCCACAGGATGTGGGGTTGCCGCTGAATGTGGGCACGACATAAGACCTGTGGGAGCCGGGCTTGCCCGCGATGGCCGCGACGCGGCTCATCGGCGTACACGGAATTATGCCCACCCCGGATGCGCCGCCGCCAACAGCTCTTTGGTGTACGGGTGCTGCGGTGATTCGAACACCGTGTGGCTGGCGCCGCTTTCCACCACTTTGCCGTCCTTGATCACGATCATGTCGTGGGCCAGGGCACGCACCACCGCCAGGTCGTGGCTGATGAACAGGTAGGTCAGGCCATATTTCTCCTGAAGCTGGCGGAGCAGGGCGACCACTTGTTTTTGCACCGTGCGATCCAGCGCCGAGGTCGGTTCGTCGAGCAGGATCAACGCCGGTTTCAGCACCAGCGCGCGGGCAATGGCAATACGCTGGCGTTGCCCGCCGGAAAATTCGTGCGGGTAGCGATGACGGCTTTGCGGATCGAGGCCGACTTCTTCCAGCACCCGGATCACCTGGGCTTCGCATTGGGCAGGGGTGGACTGGCTGTGAACCTCAAGGCCTTCACTGATGATCTGCGCCACCGACATTCGTGGGCTGAGGCTGCCGAAGGGGTCCTGGAACACCACCTGCATTTTCTTGCGCCACGGTCGCAGCTGCTTTTGCGTCAGGCTATCCAGCGCCTCACCCTGAAAGCGAATGCTGCCTTCGGAATCGAGCAAGCGCAGGATCGCCTGGCCGAGGGTGGACTTGCCCGACCCGGATTCACCGACAATGCCCAGCGTCTTGCCACGCTGAACGTTCAGGCTGATGCCGTCCACCGCGCGCAGGTAAGTTTTACGTTGGAACAGGCCGCCGCCGATGGTGAACTGCACCTGCAAATTGTCCACTTCCAGCACGTTTTCACGCTCGTCCCGGGGCAGGGCTTCACCTTCCGGCTCGGCGTTCAGCAGCACGCAACTGTAGGGATGCTTCGGCTCGGTGAATAGCGTTTCGCAAGGTGCCTGCTCGACGATTTCCCCGGCGTGCATCACGCACACACGCTGGGCCATGCTGCGCACCAGATTGAGGTCGTGGCTGATCAGCAGCAGCGACATGCCAAGCTGCTGTTGCAGGGATTTGAGCAGCCGCAGGATCTTGCGCTGCACCGTCACATCCAGCGCGGTGGTCGGCTCGTCGGCGATCAGCAATTCCGGTTCGCAGGCCAGGGCCATGGCGATCATCACCCGTTGCCGCTGGCCGCCGGACAGTTGATGGGGGTAGGCCTTGAGCCGCTCTTCGGGCTTCTGGATGCCCACCAATTGCAATAGCTCAAGAATCCGCGCTTGCGCCGCCTTGCCGCCTAACCCTCTGTGCAGCAGCAGGGTTTCGCCGATCTGCTTTTCGATGCTGTGCAGCGGATTGAGGGAGGTCATCGGCTCCTGGAAGATCATCGCGATCCGGTTGCCGCGCAGTTCGCGCAAGGCCTTGGTGTCGGCACCGATCAATTCCTGGCCGCGATAGCGAATGCTGCCGGTGGTTTGCGTGCCGTTTTCGGGCAGCAGTTGCAGGATCGAGTGGGCGGTCACCGACTTGCCGGATCCGGACTCGCCGACCAGCGCCAGGCATTCGCCGGGGCGGATGTCCAGGCACAGATTGCGCACCACGGTCTGGCCACTGAAGGCCACGTTGAGGTCACGGATTTCGATCAGGTTGTCAGTCATATCACCAGTCCGCTTCAAGAACGAGGGTCAAAGGCATCACGCAACGCCTCGCCAATGAACACCAGCAAAGAAAGAATCAGCGCCAGGGTGAAAAACGCCGTCAGCCCCAGCCACGGTGCTTGCAGGTTCTGTTTGCCTTGGCCAATCAGTTCGCCCAGGGACGCACTGCCGGCCGGCATACCGAAACCGAGGAAATCCAGCGCCGTGAGGGTGGAAATCGCCCCGGTCAGGATGAACGGCAGATAACTCAGGGTCGCATTCATCGCATTGGGCAAAATGTGCCGCACGATCACCTTGCGGTCGGTCAGGCCCAGCGCACGGGCGGCCTTGACGTATTCCAGGTTACGTCCGCGCAGGAACTCGGCACGCACCACGTCCACCAGGGCCAGCCAGGAAAACAGCGCCATGATCCCCAGCAGCCACCAGAAATTAGGCTCGACGAAGCCCGACAGGATGATCAGCAGGTACAGCACCGGCAGCCCCGACCAGACTTCCTGCAGGCGCTGACCGATCAGGTCGACCCAGCCGCCGTAATAGCCTTGCAGGGCGCCGGCGGCGATGCCGATCAAGGCGCTGATGAACGTCAGCATCAGCGCAAACAGGATCGACACCCGCGCACCGAAAATCACCCGCGCCAGCACGTCCCGGGCCTGATCGTCGGTGCCCAGCCAGTTGACCTTCGACGGCGGGCTCGGTGCCGGTTGGTTGAGATCGTAATTGGGCGTGTCGTCGCTGAACGGGATCGGCGCAAACAGCATCCAGCCGTCGCCCTTGTGAATCAGCTTCTGCACGTAATCGCTGCGGAAATCGGCCTGAAATGGCAACTGGCCGCCGAACTCTTGCTCTGTGTGGCGTTTGAACGCCGGGAAGTACAGCGAGCCCTGATAACTGACTATCAGCGGTTGGTCATTGGCGATCAGTTCGCCGCCCAGGGTCAGCAGGAACAGGCCGATAAACAACCACAACGACCACCAGCCCCGGCGGTTTTTCTTGAAGCGTTCGAGGCGGCGACGGCCCAGCGGCGAAAGCTTGAACATCAGGCGTTCCTCGCGGCGAAGTCGATACGCGGGTCGACCAGGGTGTAGCAGAGGTCACCAACGATTTTTATCAGCAGGCCGAACAAGGTGAAGATAAACAGCGAACCGAATACCACGGGATAGTCCCGCGATACCGCGGCTTCGTAGCTCATGCGACCCAGGCCATCGAGAGAGAAAATCACTTCGATCAGCAGCGAACCGGCGAAGAAAACGCTGATAAAGGCCTGTGGAATTCCCGACACCACCAGCAGCATGGCGTTGCGAAACACATGCCCATAAAGCACCCGCCGTTCGCTCAAGCCCTTGGCCCGGGCGGTGACCACGTACTGGCGCGTAATTTCATTGAGGAAGGAGTTTTTGGTGAGGATGGTCAGGGTCGCAAAGCCGCCGACCACCAGCGCCGTCACCGGTAGTACCAGGTGCCAGAAGTAATCGGCGATTTTGCCCACCGTCGACAGTGAGTCGAAGTTGTCCGAGACCAGGCCGCGCACCGGAAACCAGTTCAACGAAGTGCCGCCGGCGAAGACCACGATCAGGAACATCGCGAACAGGAACGCCGGCATTGCGTAACCGATGATGATCGCGGTGCTGCTCCAGATATCGAAATGGCTGCCGTGGTGCACGGCTTTGCGGATGCCCAGAGGAATCGACACCAAATAGGTGATCAGCGTCGCCCAGAGCCCCAGGGAAATGGTCACCGGCATTTTATCCAGGATCAGGTCGGTGACGGTGGCACCGCGAAAAAAGCTCTTGCCGAAGTCGAGGTGGGCATAGCTCTTGAGCATCAGCCACAAGCGTTCCGGCGCTGGCTTGTCAAAGCCGTATTGCTTTTCGATCTCCTTGATCAGCTGCGGATCAAGCCCACGGCTGGCCCGAGAGCTCCCGTGCATGGTCTCGCTGGAACCGCCGCCGACACTCGCGCCGCCAATGCCTTGCAAGTGTGCGATGGCCTGTTCCACCGGGCCACCGGGCGCGGCCTGGACGATGGCGAAGTTGACCAGAAGAATGATCACCAACGTCGGGATGATCAGCAGCAAACGCCGCAGTACGTAAGCCCACATCAGTGCGACCCTCCGGATTTGCTGCGCTTGATGAGTTCGGCGGTCATCTGTTCGTTGGTCAGGGGTGTGGAGCTGACTTCCCACCAACTCTCGATGGCTTCGTCATTGGCCGCTTGTACAGAAGGAATGCCGAAGCGGTTCCACCACACGGTCGAACTGCCTGGCGGGTAATAGTTGGGAATCCAATAGAAGTTCCATTGCAGGACACGGTCCAGGGCATGGGCGTAGCGCAGCATGTCGGCCTGGGTGTTGGCCCGAACCAGGCCGTTGATCAACGTATCGACCGCCGGGTTCTTCAGCACCATGTAGTTGTTGGAGCCCGGATCGCTGGCCGCCGCCGAGCCAAAGTAGTTGTACAGCTCGTTACCCGGCGAGTTGGTGACCGGGTAGCCGGTGACGATCATGTCGTAGTCCCGGGACATCAGGCGGTTGACGTACTGGGAGGCGTCGATGCGGCGAATGTTCAGGTCGATACCGATTTGTTTCAGGGTGCGCTTGTAAGGCAGCAGCAATCGGTCCATGCCGTTCTGGCTGATCAGGAAGGTGAAGCTCAGCGGTTGACCATTGGCGTTGACCAGTTGATCACCATCGGGTTTCCAGCCGGCCTGTTCGAGCAGGTCCAGGGCTTGCAACTGTTTGTCGCGAATCACGCCGCTGCCATCGGTTTTCGGTGCTTCGAAGACCTGAGTGAAGACTTCGTCGGGGATCTGCCCGCGCAGCGGTTCAAGAATCGCCCGCTCACCCGCGTCGGGCAGTTGTCGGGCGGCGAGGTCGGTGTTGGAAAAGAAACTCTGCTGGCGGATGTACAGGTCGCGCATCATCTGCCGGTTGCTCCACTCGAAATCCCAGAGCATGGCCAAGGCCTGGCGCACGCGGCGGTCCTGGAACATCGGGTTTTGCAGGTTGAACACAAAGCCTTGGGACGGTTGTGGTGCCTGCGTTGCCAGGTGGGCTTTTTGCAGACGACCGTCGCTCAGGGCCGGACTGTCGTAGCCAATGGAGTAGGCGGTGGCGGAGAATTCGCGGTTGTAGTCGTAGGCGCCGCCACGCAGAACCTGACGGGCGACATCGGTGTCGCCGAAGTACTCGATGCTGAAATGATCGAAGTTGTAGAGGCCGCGGCTGACCGGTAGATCCCTGGCCCACCAGTCGGCGTTACGCTCGAAGGTGATGCTGCGCCCGGAGTCGACCTTGCTCACGCGGTACGGCCCGCTGCCCAGCGGCGGTTCGTAACCGCCACCATTGGCGAAGTCGCGAGTCTTCCACCAGTGTTCGGGAAACACCGGCAAGGTGGCAATGTCGAGGGGCAGGGTGCGATTTTCGTTGCTCTTGAAGTCGAACCGAACGGTTTGCGGCGATTCCACTTCGACGCCTTTGACGTCGGCGAATTGCGTGCGGTAGCGCAGGCTGCCTTGGGTCATCAGCAAGTCGAAGGTGTAACGCACGTCTTCGGCGGTGATCGGCTTGCCATCGGCGAAACGGGCCTGCGGGTTGAGGTAGAAACGCAGGGACAGTCCATCGTCGGAACGCTCCATCTGCTGCGCCACCAGGCCGTACACGGTGTAGGGTTCGTCCAGTGAGCGCACGGCCAGGGGCGAGTAGATCAAACCATCGACTTGTGTGACGCCAATCCCTTTGTCGATGTACGGCAGGACGTGATCGAAATGACCGATCTCCAGTGCCGAGCGGCGCATCGTGCCACCCTTCGGTGCTTGCGGGTTGGTGTAGGCGAAATGACTGAAGCCCGCGGGATATTTCGCCGGTTCACCGTATACGGTCAACGCCTGTTGCGGTGCAGCGTTCACACCGGCGGCGCCCAACAGCAGGGCCACGGCAGTGAACAGTAAAGTGGGGAAAGCCAGTCGCATTGTCAGCCTTAGAGCCGGGTGATCGATAAGCACAATTTGTACGCTAGCGGCGCGTCCCTCGCCAGCCGTATCACATAACGAAAACACAACGGCCCACCAAAGGCGGGCCGTTGTGCAGGAAACTCAAGGGTTGATCAGTCCTGACGGCTGGTCACTTCCAGCAGGTGGTAACCGAACTGGGTCTTGACCGGGCCTTGCACCACGTTGATCGGCGCGCTGAAAACCACGGTGTCGAACTCCTTGACCATCTGGCCAGGACCGAACGAACCCAGGTCACCGCCCTGACGGCTCGACGGGCAGCTGGAGTTGGCTTTGGCGACTTCGGCGAAATCGGCGCCGGCTTCGATCTGGGCCTTGAGTTCGTTGCACTTGGCTTCGCTGGAAACCAAGATGTGGCGGGCAGTGGCTTTGGCCATGGGAAAATACTCCATTCAATGTTCAGTAAAGTGCGGAGCCTACCGGATTCAGTGGGCTATTTCTTCTCAAAATGCCGTCCAGCTTAAGGCATTGCCTAAAGGCCGGCATTTCTCAAGCGTTCGGCATGCTGCACATACAGGTCAATGGGGTCGATGCCCTTGCGGACCTGACCGGTAGTCTGGCTGAGGCTGTCCAGATGATCCAGCGGATAGTCGGAGCGGATCACTTTACCCAGATGGGAGCTGAACCGGCCGACCATGCCGTCATTCTGCTCGGCTTCGGTGGTGAAGTAGTGGGAGAAGGCCCGAAGGAACCCGTGCAGCGGATTTAGCGCATAGAGCCCCTCGTCGAGGATGTTTCCCTGCAGGATGCCGCTCCAGGAATAGTAGCGCACGCCGTTCACCAGTTCGCGACCCTTGCCGCCCCAGGTTTTCGGCAGCCCTTGAGGGTACTTGTCGTTGAATGCGCCGACGCCTTCGGTGGTCAGCGCGTTGAGCGCGGCGATCGCATTCTGCGGCAGGTGCCGGTTGCCACTGAGCAACGACAGGAAGTCGGCGAACAGGGTGGCCACCGCCCCGGCGACCTGTTCCGGCAGGCGTCCGGGCGTCAGTGCCTTGCGCAGGAAATCGGCCAGTTCCGAGCCGTGATTCGGCCCGCTGACCGATGTCACCGAGGCGACCACCTCTGGCGCCAGTGCCCCCGCATATCGTGCAGCCAGTGCGCCCTGGCTGTGACCGATCAGGTTGACTTTGCTTGCGCCGGTTCCTTGCAGAACCCGGTCGATCTGCACCAGCAGCTGTTCGCCACGGGTTTCATTGCTGTGGGTAGCCGACAGGTGCGGGATGAAAACCCTTGCGCCAGCGCTTCTGAGGGCCTGTTTGACGTCATGGAACAGTTCCAGTTTGCCGATGCGATCGAAGCCGAAGAGCCCGTGGACCAGCAGGATCGGATAGTCAGTGGTTGCATTCCGTAGCATGTACATTTCCTTTTTCGCAGTAGGTCAGGTGTGTGCTCAAGGGGGCACTCTAAAGCACACCCACCGCTCGGCGATGTATGAAAAAGCCGCTGTAACCTGATGAAAACGGAATAGAAATGGTACGAAAACTCGAATGAGCGTGAGGTCTTGGTCGGAATATCCGGACATCTTTTTAACGATGGCTGAGATCTTTCTCTCAATGACCTACCTTTGGTAGGCCATTTTTCCGTGTAAACCGACCAGATCGCCCTGCATCGCGGACTTACTTTGGCTGTTGAGTGCTTCGTTGTGCACGAAGTCGCTCGGCGCCCAGCAACAACAATTGTTCCGTTCCGGCCCAGCCAAGGCAGCCGTCCGTTACCGACACCCCGTAACGCAACGACGGGCTCAACGGTTGGCAGCCCTCGAACAGATGACTCTCAATCATCATGCCGACCAGCGAGCGATCACCCTGCAGGCGTTGTTCAAGCACGTCGTTGAACACCGCGGGCTGACGCAACGGATCTTTTGCGCTATTGGCGTGGCTGCAATCGACCATGATTCGCGCCGGGATCTTGAGTCTGGTCAAGTCGCTATGCACCTTGGCGATGCTGTCGCGGTCGTAGTTCGGCCCGCGATGGCCACCACGCAATACCAGGTGAGTGTCGGGGTTGCCAGGTGTCTGGATAATCGCAGGATGGCCCTGGCTGTCGACACCGAAATGGCGATGCGGATGAGCGGCCGAGCGCATGGCGTCGCTGGCGACAGCCACACCGCCATCGGTGCCATTCTTGAACCCTACCGGCATGCTCAGGCCGCTGGCCATTTCCCGATGGATCTGCGATTCGGTGGTACGGGCGCCAATCGCGACCCAGCTCAGCAGGTCGTCGAAGTAACCGGCGGCCATCGGTTGCAGCAGCTCGGTGGCAACGGGCAGGCCCAGTTGGAGCATTTCGCGCATCAATTCGCGGGACAGGGTCAAACCGCCCGCCATGTCATCGCTGCCATCCAGATGCGGGTCGTAGGCCAGGCCTTTCCAGCCGACCGTGGTGCGGGGTTTTTCGACGTAGGCGCGCATCACCAACAGCATCTCATCGCTGACTTGCGCAGACAGACTGGCCAGGTTGGCGGCGTATTCGAGGGCTGAGCGCGGGTCGTGAATCGAGCAGGGACCGACGATCACCAGCAGACGGGAGTCTTCACCGTTGAGGATCGCGCGGACGGCCTGGCGGTGGGCGGCGACTTGTAGGGTCAGGGCGTTGCTGAGTGGCAGTTGCTGTTTGAGTTGCAATGAGCTGGGCAGACGCAAGGTCAGCGCGTCATTGGCAGGGTTCAAGGTGGACAGCGGCAGAGCAGAGACGGACGAGTTCATGTTCGGGCTTCCTGGGCTGGCGGCGGGTTCGTCCCGCGCGCTCGGCCCTACTGGGGTGTTCGACAATTGGCCGGATTGGCTACGTGTGTGTGCTTGCCACCTGTGGGTGACCGATCGGAGGCGGCAGGCTGTCCCGAGCGGAAGCTGGTAAATCGCCAGGCGGTAAAAGTGTCGTAACGGTAATAAGTGGCGTAATTCATGTCGTAAATCCTCAAGTTGTTTGGTGTGACGCTAAAGATGTTCAGGGCTGAAAAACAAAACCCCCGGTCGGGAGGCCGACCGGGGGTTGAGAATTCTCTGGCGGCGACCCGTTTAAAGTGGGCGCCGTGTGGGTATCAGGCGCGCCAGTGGCTAAACCAATACCCAAAATAAAAGCTGACCGAAGCACAAACGTCATTCACTCGGGCAGCCGCAACCGAGCGCGGGGCGCTGGCGGTAGGAAGCTGTGAGAGGGCGTTGAACATGGTCTGTCTCCGATGAGTGGCCCGAGCTTACTAGAGGCTGGTACGCGGATTCAATCAGAAAATGCTATCGAGTATCACGGGCGTTTCTATCGGTTGAGTACGTCGGGGGTTATGACACACTTTGTGCGACGGGCAGCGTGTAACCGGCGCCCAAATCATCAACATCACAAGGACGAAGCATGACGACACTGACTATCGCCGCCGCTCAATCGATCTCCGTCGCCGGTGATCTTGCCGCCAATATTGCCCGGCATCTGCGATTCATGCAGGTTGCGGCGGAGCAGGGCGTGCAATTGCTGGTGTTTCCGGAACTGTCGCTGACTGGCTACGAGCGTGGTCTGGCAGCGGAGCTGGCCATCGTGCCAGACGCCAGAGTGCTGCAACCACTGCGCGATTTCGCACGGGAGGTCGGAGTGACCAGTGTCGTCGGGATGCCGATTCGTCTGTCGGACGATTCGCCGGTGCTGATAGGAGCGTTGGTATTGGGGGCCGATGGTTCGCTCGGGATCTACAGCAAGCAGCATCTGCACCCAGGCGAGGAGGTGGCGTTCGCTCCCGGAGCGGGTGGTTCGACCTTGAAGATCGGTACCGACACCGTCGCGTTGGCGGTATGCGCCGATTTTACTCACGCCAGTCACGCAGCCGCCGCGGCACGGCAGGGCGCTGATTTTTATGCCGCGGGCGTGCTGATCACAGAAAACGGCTACGCTCCAGATACCGCACGGTTGCAAGGTTATGCCCACACCCACTCGATGGCGGTGCTGATGGCCAATCATGGTGGTGTAACGGGGGGCTGGGAGTCGGCAGGGCGCAGTGCAATCTGGGCGGCGGACGGGTCGTTGATTGCGGCGGCATCGGGTACGGGGAGCCTTATGGTGGTTGCTCGTCGCAATGCTGACGGCTGGAAAGGGCAAATCGTGGCTGTCGCGGAGGCTTGAATGGGTTTCGAACTGCGCCCGGCAACGTCTCGAGATCTGGACTTCGCTCGTGATCTGACTTGTCGAAATATGCTGCGCTACTACATTCAACATGAACTGTTGTGGCTGGACGAGGCTTTCGATGTTGCTTGGGAGGGACGCGAAAACTGGCTGATTGTGCGTGATGACACGCTGATGGGGTATGTCAGTCTGAGCCGTGACGCCAGAGCCTTGTATATCCGTGAATTGCATTTACGTGAAGCCTGCCAGGGGCAGGGCGCCGGTTCCTGGGTGATCGATCAGGTATTCGCCATGGCCTGCAAGGAACGGCGCCCGGCATTGCGTCTGACCGTTTTTGAAAATAATCCGGCAAGAATACTTTACGAGAGAAAGGGCCTGAAGGTAGTCGGTAAGGACCAGTGTTTCCTGAGAATGCAGCGTGATATCAATGGACTGCATCGCTGAAACACACTGGCGGCAAGCCTCGCCAGAAGAATTGACACTTTTTATATGCTGCTTTCCGCTAGGTCTGCCAGTCGCTTTTTGCTAAGGTGTCCGGCAACCCAATAAGACCAAATCGCGAGGTGTCTGCTTGATTAGGGTGCTAGTAGTCGATGACCATGATCTCGTTCGTACAGGCATTACACGAATGCTGGCTGACATCGATGGCCTGCAAGTAGTCGGCCAGGCCGAGTCGGGAGAGGAATCCCTGCTCAAGGCGCGTGAGTTGAAACCCGATGTGGTGCTGATGGACGTCAAGATGCCCGGGATCGGCGGTCTTGAAGCCACGCGCAAATTATTGCGCAGTCATCCCGACATCAAAGTCGTCGCGGTCACCGTATGCGAAGAAGATCCGTTTCCCACCCGCTTGTTACAGGCAGGTGCTGCGGGTTACCTGACCAAGGGCGCCGGACTGCCGGAAATGGTCCAGGCCATTCGCCTGGTGTTTGCCGGGCAACGTTACATCAGCCCGCAGATTGCCCAGCAACTGGCGATCAAGTCGTTCCAGCCAACCAACGATTCGCCTTTCGACGCCTTGTCTGAACGGGAAATCCAGATTGCGTTGATGATTGTCGGCTGTCAGAAAGTACAGATCATCTCCGACAAACTGTGCCTGTCGCCAAAAACAGTGAATACCTACCGTTACCGTATTTTCGAAAAGCTTTCGATCAGCAGTGATGTCGAGTTGACGCTGCTGGCGGTTCGTCACGGCATGGTTGATGCCAGCCTCTGAAAATGACTGAAACCTTTGATCCAAGCGCGTTTCTGTCGACGGTCAGTGGGCGGCCGGGTGTCTATCGCATGTTCGACAGCGATGCCCGTCTGCTTTATGTCGGCAAAGCCAAGAATCTCAAGAAGCGTTTGGCGAGCTACTTCCGCAAAACCGGTCTTGCCCCCAAGACCGCCGCGCTGGTAGGCCGTATCGCCCAGGTCGAAACCACCATCACGGCCAACGAAACCGAGGCCTTGCTGCTTGAGCAGACGCTGATCAAGGAATGGCGCCCGCCGTACAACATCCTGCTGCGCGACGATAAATCCTACCCTTATGTCTTTCTCTCGGATGGCCAGTTCCCGCGCTTGAGCATTCATCGCGGAGCGAAAAAAGCCAAGGGCAAATATTTCGGCCCTTACCCCAGCGCAGGTGCGATCCGTGAAAGCCTCAGCCTGCTGCAAAAGACTTTTTTTGTTCGTCAGTGTGAAGACAGCTATTACAAGAACCGCACGCGACCTTGCCTGCAATACCAGATCAAGCGCTGCAAGGCGCCGTGTGTCGGTCTGGTGGAGCCCGAAGTGTATGCCGAAGATGTTCGCCACTCGGTGATGTTTCTTGAAGGGCGCAGTAACGCGCTGGCGGACGAGTTGTCCGCGGCCATGGAAGAGGCGGCGGTCAATCTCGAGTTCGAACGTGCCGCCGAATTGCGTGACCAGATCTCATTGCTGCGTCGGGTCCAGGACCAGCAGAGCATGGAAGGCGGGACGGGCGATGTCGATGTGATCGCGGCGTTCGTCAATCCGGGTGGCGCCTGCGTGCACTTGATCAGCGTACGCGGTGGCCGGGTGTTGGGAAGCAAGAACTTCTTCCCGCAGGTGGGTATTGAAGAAGACGTTTCCGAAGTCATGGCGGCGTTTCTCGGCCAGTATTTCATCAGCAGCCCCGAACGCGACTTGCCGAGCGAGCTGATCGTCAACGTGGTTCACGAAGATTTTCCGACCCTGATCGCGGCCATCGAAGAGCTGCGCGGTCGTGAATTGACCATCAGCCATCGTGTGCGGGGTACGCGAGCGCGCTGGCAGCAATTGGCGGTCACCAATGCCGAGCAAGCGCTGGGCGCACGCCTGGCGAACCGGCAGCACGTCGCCGCACGTTTCGATGCCCTGGCCGAAGTGCTGAGCCTGGACGAGCCGCCGCAACGTCTCGAGTGCTACGACATCAGTCATTCCAGTGGTGAGGCCACCGTGGCGTCGTGCGTGGTGTTCGGCCCGGAAGGCCCGATCAAGTCCGACTACCGCCGCTACAACATCGAAGGCGTCACGCCAGGCGACGACTATGCCGCGATGCACCAGGCCCTGACCCGACGCTTCAGCAAGTTGAAGGACGGGGAGGGCAAACTGCCGGACATTCTGCTGGTCGACGGCGGTAAAGGTCAGCTGTCGATGGCCCGTGACGTGCTCAATGAGCTGGCCGTGCCCGACTTGACTCTACTGGGCGTGGCCAAGGGGGCGACGCGCAAGGCCGGTTTCGAAACCTTGTACCTCAACGACGCGGCCCATGAATTCACCTTGCGCGGTGATTCCCCCGCGCTGCATTTGATTCAGCAGATACGCGACGAAGCTCACCGTTTTGCCATCACCGGGCACCGTGCGCGGCGCGGAAAGACTCGCCGCACCTCGACGCTTGAGGGGGTTGCCGGTGTCGGACCGACACGTCGACGCGATTTGTTGAAACATTTTGGTGGATTGCAGGAGCTGTCTCGTGCCAGCATCGAAGAGATCGCCAAAGCACCCGGGATCAGTAAAAAGCTCGCAGAGTTGATTTATGCAAATCTGCACAGCGAGTAGAATGCCCAACTCACCTCGTAGCCAGTTGTGTCGATGAATATCCCTAATCTGATTACCGTTCTACGCGTCCTGCTCATCCCGATCTTCATTTTGCTGTTTTACTTGCCTTACCACTGGAGCTATCTGGCATCGGCTTCGGTCTTTGCCTTTGCCGCCGCGACCGACTGGCTGGACGGGTATCTGGCCCGGCGTCTGGAACAAAGCACACCGTTCGGGGCTTTCCTCGATCCAGTTGCAGACAAGTTGATGGTCGCCGTGGCGCTGGTGCTGCTGGTGCAAGAACACGGCAACCTGTGGCTTACGTTGCCGGCCGCCGTCATCATCGGCCGCGAAATCGTCGTCTCGGCATTGCGCGAGTGGATGGCCGAACTCGGCGCCCGTGCCCATGTGGCGGTATCGAACCTGGGCAAATGGAAAACCGCCGCGCAAATGCTGGCGCTGGTGATCCTGCTGGCCAATCCGTCGGACTTCAGCTTCTGGGTCCTGGTGGGGTATGCCTTGCTGATGGTGTCCGCTGGCCTGACCTTGTGGTCCATGGTCCAGTACTTGCGGGCCGCTTGGCCACATCTGAAGACGGATGTGGAAAAGAAATAAAACTTTTTTGAATCAAGGGGTTGACGGGGCATCTGGATTCTATAGAATGCGCCTCACCAAGACGCGGGAATAGCTCAGTTGGTAGAGCACGACCTTGCCAAGGTCGGGGTCGCGAGTTCGAGTCTCGTTTCCCGCTCCAGATGTTGATCTACAGATGTCTACTGAAGTCTGTAAGTCATTGAAAATAGAGGCTTCGGCCTCTTTTTTCGTTCCAGTGATTTCTACTGAAAACCACCCCCAGCCACGCTTTTTTTGTACATTAAAACGTACATCGAAATCCGGTCCCAGGACGTGCCAGTTTTCAGATAGATGATGCATTGCTGGAACCCGTACATCTCTCCTCAATCGATCGAGACGAGGAGATGTACATATGCCTTTGACTGATACGGCTGTTCGCCACGCAAAAAACCTCGGAAGAAATTACAGCCTCAAGGATATGGACGGCTTGCACCTATCCTCGCTTTCCCAGATTGATCGTATTTTTGCCAAAGACGTTTTGCCTTTGCTCGGGCCTCTACCTATCGCCGAGATTTCTCGTCAGCACTTGATTGAATTGCTGCGCAGAATTGAGAGTCGTCAGGCGTTCACGACCGCGGAAAAATGCCGGACCTGGTTCAACCAATTGTTCCGCTATGCCATGGTTGAAAAGGGACTGATGACCAATCCCTCAGCAGATCTCGATATTGTCGCCATTCCCAAGCCGCCAGTGACAAACAACCTCTATCTACTCATGGAAGATCTTCCTGTTTTCCTGCAAAAGTTGCGGCATTACGGTGGTAGCAAACTGACTGTTTTGGGTTTGCGCTTGCTGTTCCTAACCGGCGTGCGAACAGGCGAATTGCGATTTGCTGAGCCTGACCAATTTGACTTGGATCGGGGAATTAGGACTATACCGGCGGTGATTGTTAAGCAGTTGCAGGTGCGATTGCGCAAGGAGGGTAGCAACAAGATTCCGCCTTATGTGGTTCCGCTTTCACGTCAAGCAATCGCGATCGTCCGGGAGTTGCTCAAGCTCAGGCGTCCAGCACAGCGCGATTTACTGCCTCATCGCAGTGACCTATCAAAGCGGATCAGCGAGAACACCCTCAACGTAGCGCTCAAGCGCATGGGCTATGAAACCCAGCTGACGGGCCACGGTATTCGCGCAACGCTCTCTACCGCGCTCAACGAGCTTGGCTATGAAGAGAAATGGATCGATGCACAACTGTCCCATGCCGAACCCAACAAAGTCCGAGCCACTTACAATCATGCACTGTACGTCGAACAGCGTCAGCGAATGATGCAGGATTGGGCTGACCAGCTTGATCGCTGGGAGCGAGGTGAGAAGGGTATTGTGGCGGCGCCTGCACCGAATCTTTCAGGAGAGTTGGATATGATTGCGGAATACCTGAAGAAGCTATCTGCGGGTGGAAGCCCTCAGTTTGGCGGTGCCTTGGGGCGGGAGCGGGCGGTATTGGCACGCGGGCTTTGAATAATTTGAGCCGTCGGTAGGTGATGGCGCATCTGTTAGAGGCTTGGGTAATTGATGGCTCCGCGGTGCTGGGAGTGCTTTTGTACCAGTGCCGCGCTGCTTGTTGGTCGTACACAAAATTGAAATCGGTACACTCAGAAGCTTAACTATTGGGGCTGATTATGAACCTCTCTGATGCAACGCTGGTGCTACTGCTTGCGGCTCGAATCCATGGAACGGACGAAGCTGTCAGAGCTTCGGCCAAGAGCGTGGTGAAGAAGTTGCCGAGGAGCAAGCGCGATCTGATTTACAAGGTTATCGATTCGCGAAGTCCTCTCCATCTTGTGGGCTTTTTGGCAGAGCATCTGGATGATTGATGGCTTACCTGCGCCAGCGCGGTTTCTGTTTATCCCGTCCTAGCGGTGGCGTCCGACGCGATGTTCTGTTCGCGCGATGATTCGGAGTTTGCCCGGACCAAGACATTCCTGCTTGCCGGTTGAGGGTCGTGGCCTGTAGACCGCCCCCTCAGTTTTCGCCGCATCTTCTCCTACTTGCCGAATACTCCTACATTTTCCCTGCAGCGTATTTGTTAGCGTATTGCCTTCATTTTGACGTCCGCTCAGTGAATGCGGTACGCCGACTTTGCCAGGAAAGAAGGATTGGAAGAGTGATGGATCACTTACTCGGGTTGAAGGTTGTCGATCAGGAAAGAACAGAATCACTGCGTGAACGGATGGACGCCGCCGGGTGTGTGTTTGAGTTTGTGGTTGTGTCTCTTGGGCAGAATTCACTGATCGATGAAGCAATGCATCGACTAGCTCTGAATGCATTGTATGAACAGATCATGGCCAGCCAATTTGATTGGCATCGTAAGCTGATCCGGAAGCTCCCCTGCGCCGATTACCCCGAGCCGAGCATGACTTGGGCTTTGGATAGAGCTATCGCCACTCCATTGAGTCGAGCAGAAGTCCGTAACCTGACATTGACTGAAGATTATCAGCATGGGCCGTTGGCTCTATACAGTCATTTCCGCGAGCCTCCCTATCTCACCCAGTTTGAGGGCGGTGAGGCGGAGGCCGAGGCGCTTTTTCGCGAGTGGCTTGAACTGCTCGGAGTCGAAGATCGGGACGATGTGGTTGCTCTGAATTGGGTCAAGGGGGGCAATAGTGGGGTGCTTCGCTTCTCAGTCAATAGTGCCAACACCACAATGGCCGCTTCCAGAGCTAGCTACTTTGGAGGCTCCGCTCGAGGTTGTTCAAGATACAGCGCCCCAGCGCCACAGTGTTACTTGAGGTCTAAATCATCGATCTTCCCCCAGCATGGGAAAAGATGTTTTAGCTTTTCGATCGGACATTTGTTTACATGTCTCGATCTTTCGTCACATGCCATACAAAACATTGCGCAAGATCACTAGGAATGCCTTTGGCGTTTTCCTGAAGCCATGAACTAATAGCTTGCTCCTCATCAGACTTCGCTCCGCCACTCCATAGAGTTATAAAGTGATGGTTTGTTGGGTTGTCTGAATAAAATAAAAATGCAGGGTCACCCTCATCTGAGGCTGCATACAAAATCGTCCAGCTAAGGCTTTTAAATGATTGTAAAATCTCTACGTTGTCGACGTTTAATTGATGTCTCACCTCTATGCGTAGCTTCGGTATTTCAGATAAATTTAAACGTCGGTCAATACCATCACAGGGTGATTTGGCCCATGCAGTCAATGTCGGCAATAGGCACGAAATTGCAATTATGAAGATCTTGATGTTTGAAATGTTCATCGGTTAATTTCCTTTGTAACGATACCAAGTACGGCGCTCCGTACCAAGAGCTTTTAGCGGGGCCAAAAACTGGCCCTCCTGTGTGTGAGGCGCTCCATACATCTCTATTTGAGGCTCCAGTTTGGTCCCCCCCATAAAGAACCACATGACCTGGATAAACGCCGATATCTCCTAGCTGTAACTCATCATTGGCAGGTTCAAATAAGGAGCTACTAGAGAATTGGCCACTTGTCATTCGTCCAATATCAATATCTGCTTGTTTGTAGATCGATGAAATGGATCCTGAACAATCTGCCCCTGTCTTCGTAGCGCCGCCCCAGACATATGGGACGTTGGAGCCTGACCAGTCTTGGGCTGCTAGCTTCACAGCTGCCTGCTGCACTGGGGTAAGTTCTAATCCAAATGGATCAATGAAATTTGTCGGGTTTCCCGATACATAGACAAATGTATTTATCCCTCCCGCAAGGCTAATCGGATCTTCCGAGATAAAACGACCAAAGCCCGGAGAGTAATACCGGGCCCGATAGTAATAGAGACCCGTGCCATCATTTTCTCGACCGGTGTACTGCTGGCCGTTAGCGCTCGTGGAGCCGCTGCTGCTGGTCTGGCCATAAGGGTCATAGGTGTATTGCGTGGTGAGCGCGCCAGTGCTGTCGGTAAGTGCTTGGGTTGAACTCAGCGCATCAACCAGGTAGCTGTAGGTGCTACCACTGGCTTCGGTGCGGCTGAAGATTTCATCGACGCCGCCCGTGAGGAGATTGGCCTGTACCGTGGGGGTGACAGTACCGGTCAGCTCTTGCACCAGATTGACACCGTCGAAGACATAACCGGTGGTCTGGCCGGCAATTGTCTTCTGGCTGCGTCTGTTGGCTGCGTCATAACTGAAGCTCCCGGATACGGCGCCCGTGAGCGTGCTCAGGCGCTGGCGCGAATCCCAAGTGTAAGTGTTGCTGCCGTCGCTGGTCATATTGCCGTTGGCGTCATACAGCAAGGAGGCACCGCTCCATGCCGTCAACTGGTTAGCCGCGTTATAGCTGGTGGAGCTCGCAGCACCGGGGAGGGTGGTGCGGGCCAGGCTGCCGCCAAGCTGCACTCGCTGTCCGGCGTTGTCGTAGCCGTAGCTCAAATTACCAAGGCTGGTGCCGCCCTTGGCGTAATTGAGGTTGATCAACTGGCCGGCGTTATCGTAACCGTAACTGACGGTCACCCCGTTGGGCAGGGTCAAGGTGGCACGACGGCTGTTAGCATCATAGGTGTACGCATGCACTCCGTTCTTGGCGTCGGTGACGCTCAGGAGATTACTGTTCGTGTCGTAAGTAAAACCGGTCACGTTTCCTAGCGGGTCCGTAACCTTGGTTTTGCGATCCAGCACGTCGTACTCCATCAGGGTGCGGCGTCCCACGGTGTCAGCCATTGCCATGACACGTCCCACGTTATCGGTGAAGTAGCTGGGAATTCGTTGACCCAGCGCTAGGCGTTGGTTCTCAGTTCACGCTGCTCGGATTACTGTTCCTAGTATTGGAGTGGATTGCGATTGGAGTCTATGCACACATCGGACTGCACATGCGCCGCTGGTTTGCTCAGCCTCGTGGTAAGAAAATTTTTAATTGCTGCCGTGCCGGTTTGTTGTCCGCTGCTGCCTCGATACTATTGATGGCACGCCGCGCCTGATCTTTACCTGGCAGATGATGGCAGGGGATTCGGGTTCATTTTTGACGTTGGTAGCCAAAACTGCGGTTGCAGTTCTGAAATGACACTCTTAAACCGGATAAACCCGGATCAAGGATCGACTGCATATGCAGGATATTTCCCGCCTGAACCAAGCTATTACTCCGTCCGAATCTGAAGGTAAACCACCGAGCCATACAGCGACAGTGAGGGCGCTCTGCGCTCTGGCTGTCATGCCTTTCTTCTGGTAGCCATTGCTGGTTTCGCGGCTCGGTCAAGAACGCCATACCCAACAATATTTATCCTCGCACTCACAGTGTCGATGCTCATCAGCTTCTACATTCTGATGAGCCTAATCAAGGTCTCTACCCGCACGGCCGAACGCCGGGACTACCATCCCGATTTTTACCTGCCCGCGTTCGATCTTTACATCGAGCACTTCGGGACGGACCGTCAAGGCAATACGGCGCCTTACGTTGACCGAAAGACCTAGCACCAAGCAATGGCCTGGAAGCGTGACCTGCACAAACAGCACCAGACTCGATTGATCGAAACGTTTCACTTTGAGCAGCAGGAAGGCCAGCTACTTCCGTTGCTGGAAAAGCGCTTATTGTCAGCCGGCGTGAGCTTCAATCCGTTAACTGATGAAGCCATGCTGGAAACGCTTCGCGAGTTTGGCGTCGTCACCGAGTTTGCCGAACTGCTGGAAAAGCTGCTAACAGGTTACAAGGCTGCGGATTTGGCTAAGGTCGATCTGGAGGTTCGTATCAACGCAGCGCCGTCCCCGGATCAAATGCGGGCGGCGCTTGAGTTGTTAATGCCCATTTATAAACGTTATCAGGACGACCTGGAGGGCAAGGGGCAGATCGATTTCGATGACATGATCGTGAAGGCAGTGCGCCTGGCGGAGCAGGGGGACTTCAAGGCTCCATGGCGCTTTGTGCTGGTGGATGAGTACCAGGACATCTCCGAGCCAAGAGCTCGTTTGGTCAAAGCGCTTCGGCGGTCCCAGCCTGATGGTTCGCTGTTTTGCGTTGGGGATGATTGGCAGTCGATTTATAGATTCGCTGGCAGTGACATCCGTCTCACTTCGCAGTTTGAAGCGTTCTTCGGTGCGGACCGCCATCAGTGCGCTGGATAAGACCTTCCGTTTCAACGACAGAATCAACGCGGTCGCCAGTCGGTTCGTGATGCGCAATCCGGCGCAGCTGAAGAAGGACATTCACACTCATACGCTGGAAGATTCACCGGCGGTTTCGCTGTTCAGGACTGAGTTGGATGACGATGAGGCGCTGCCTCATGTTCTGACCAAGATTGCAGCGCGAGCCAAACCGGGGTCGGTTGTTTACATTTTGGCCCGGTTTAATTTCCTGCTTCCAGACACAGCAAAGCTCAATCAGCTCAATAACAGTTACCCGCATTTGACGATCAAGACCTACAGCATCCACACCTCCAAGGGGCAGGAGGCTGACTACATTGTGACGCTAGGCAACAAGGCGGGTAAGTTTGGAATGCCTCCCCAAAAGGCAAGCCATCCTCTGTTGGAAGCGCTATTACCGCCGCGTGAATCATTCGCACATGCCAAAGAGCGGCGCTTGTTTTATGTAGCGCTGACCAGGGCTAAGCGGCGTGTTTATCTTGTGGTGGGGAAGGGAAAGGTCTCCAGCTTCGTCAAGGAGCTGCTTGATGATCAATATGACGTGGAGGTCAATGAGTTCGGGGAGCCGGCGGCAGTGTCTGCTCGGGCCCTGGCTTGCCCTGTGTGTCAGGAGGGGGAGTTGACGTTGCGGACGAAGAAAAAAGGCCGGGAGTCATTTTTCTTCTGTTCGCTGTCCCCAGACTAGCTGCCTCGATGCCCCATGCAGAGGCAGCAGCTGCTCAAGAGGGGTTGTAACGGAAGGAAAAAGGGAAATTCAAATACTTTGGTGCTCCTGTGCCATGCTCGTTTTATCAATTAACGTTTATGCACTTAGGGAGCAATTATTATGATTTCACGGTTCATCGCTAAGTCACCGTAAAATCTGTGCAATAGCAAAATGGCATTATGCTGGTGAATGTGCTCGCTATTCTGTCTAAGTAATATTTGCGAATGCGCTTAGTCGCTGCTATCAATATTATTCAGCAACGAATTCACTATTAATTATATGCGTGCATGCCTAGCTGTGGCGAGATTAAGAATTACTCCGATTGGCTCTGTAACTAACTGAAATGGCAAGTTAAAACGGTAGTTTGTCGTGGTTTTCACAAGATTAATCTCAGGTAGCCTGCTGAAAATGTGCATGTCTCTTGCCACAACGCGATATCCGTCCGCTCAACTCAATGACGCCAGGGAGTGCATCATGAGCGAAGCTAAATGTCTGGCAGATTGGCAAGAAATAGGTTCTCTCTACCCAATAGACTCCTGTTCGCTCCATCCCATTGAATCGATGACTAATTAACCGCTATCGGCTGCCAATAAGGTTACGCCGCGTGTCAGTCATCCCTGACCAAACGATATGAAGGATCACCCGCAGCACTCATAAAGGTCACACACGGAGGTATCGACATGACAACGCAACAGTCAGCCAAAATTTTAATTACTAATGCTACGAACGGGAATGCGGACATTATCCTGTTTCACACCAATCGGAGTAATGGAAGTCAGCGTGGCGAATGGCAAGCCCAACCCGGGCAAACCGTCGGTCCGATGGTCGTCTATTTCGAGACTGGATTCGGAACAGGGGAGATTTTGGATTATTGGTCTGTACTTGTGCACGTCAAGGACGGTCCGTCAGCGGGTTTCTATATCAATTCTGGCAGTTCTGTGGAGGATTACTGGAAAGAATGCCAACTGCAACATGCCGATGCGAGCAAGACCCTCACCCTATCAGTCAGCGCCTCGACGTTTAATATCGCGTTGAAGTCTGGGGGGTGTGACAATGGAATGACCAAGTTGGCACCCTCAGCACCCCTCACTCACGTGTTCGTACTGATGCTGGAAAACCACTCATTTGACAATATTTTTGCCATGTCTGAGCTTTCCGGGGTAAAGGTCGCCACCTTGGATGATTACAATACTTACAATAATGAGAGGTACTATGTTCAAAACAGCGCCCCCTTGAGTCTGCCGACGGATCCAGGGCATGAATTTGCCGACGTTGTTCAACAGTTGACTGGCCTGACTACGTCTCTTCCATACGGTGCCTCTTACCCACCCATCAATAACTCTGGATTCGTCAGCAGTTACGCGACATCGACGTCAGAATCTCCCAATCCACCGCATCCGGACCAGGTTATTGACATCATGTCCTGTTTTGATACGCGCTACCAATTGCCAGCGATCTATAATCTAGCGGCTCAGTTCGCTATCTGCGACCACTGGTATTCTTCCATGCCAGGGCCGACGTGGCCCAACCGATTCTTCTTGCACGGTGCATCTTCTTCCGGGTTCGACGACAGTCCTACGACGGCTCAGATGGCTGGATGGGAAATCAACGGATTCAAATACCCCAATGGCTCTATTTTCCAACGATTAAAAGGGGCCAATATTCCCTACCGTATTTACCATGACGCCCAGGCCAATGGTCTTAGCCTCTATAGCGATGCTCCCAACAACGGGTCGAGACTTGGTGCAATTCCCCAAGTTTCCGCCCTCAGCGGCGTCAGCATGCTTGATGTGAACTCATTGGCATCCTTGTCCAAGGACCTGCAAGGACCATATCCCTATTGCTACACCTTTATAGAACCACACTACGGAAATTTGGCCAATGGGACCTATGCGGGCGGTTCCTCTCAACATCCGATGGATGATGTCTATGGCGGTGAGCACATGCTTAATGCCGTCTATTCGGCCATCAGAAGTTCTCCTTATTGGAACACTAGCTTATTGCTGGTCATTTATGACGAGCATGGCGGGTTCTACGATTCGGTCACACCAGGGGAAATTCCCGCCCCAGCTGATAATCCTGCGTATGGCTATAACACGCATGGCTTTAACTTCACGACAGCCGGTGTTCGAGTACCTGCCGTTATAGCATCCCCACTCATTGCGCCGGGTACCGTAGATACAACTCCATACGATCATGCGTCGGTACCTGCCTTGCTGGAAAGATTATGGGGCTTACCTCCGTTGACGCAACGCGACGCCCAAGCGAATACACCACTGCACTTGCTTTCGTTGCCAACGCCACGGGAGACGTTGACCGCGTTGCCCACCCCGTTACCTCCGTTGAAGGGAAGCAGAGCGCCACTGACTCCCACGGAGGAGGCGGCGATCTTATCGACGCCAGTTCCTGATTCGGGCAACCTCGCAGGAGCACTTGCAATCCTTCGCAAGACGGATACAGAGCTATCTGCGGCAGGTTTTCCCCCAGCACCACTGGCTGTTCCACTCAAAGCTAATGCAGCGTTGAGTCGTATTGACGCGGAGCGCTATGCCGCATCGGTTCTGGAAAGGGTCCGTTTGGCGCGAGCACAACGGCAACTTGCGAAAAATAGTGGAGGCAACCCCTAGCCATAAAAACAGGATCAGTACGTATTAACGGCTGTGTTGCACCAGCAATAAACCAGCATCTATCTCTTCCTCCTGGGATAGCGGTAGATGCTGCCTTCAAATACAACGAGGGACCGCAAAAAGGGGACTAATTTATTTCCTTAAAAATAAATCAGTCCCTAAATCAGTCCCCTTTTCCGCCGTGAGTGACTGCTTTGGCCGATTGTTGCCTGTCACGACCGACTGAAATCGACCCTCAACGGTCGTACACATTTCTCGTCAACGGCCATTCAGGCGAGCACTGGCGCCGCCGCTGCACTCGGGGCCTTACCTAGAGGCGCATAATGCATCGCCTTCATCGGCCCTTGCGCCGGAAGGAGAACACGGTACCGCTGCAGCCGTTGTCGTCCCGCAGGTAGACGTCGAAGGTCTTGCCGACGACGGCGTAGCTGACCGTCACGACGCCCACGTCGTTGGACAGATAATTGCCCGACATCGCCGGCGCGAAATCGATCGCGTCGCGGGCGAGCAGGTAGAGATGCTCGTTATAGACGGTGGTGGCGGGCGACAGCGTCTTCAGGTGATCCTCCATTACGCTGTTGAGGGGCTGGCTGATCTCGTACTCTATGCCAGCGTTGTGGGGCTGGCTGATCTCGTACTGCATGCCAGCGTCGCGGTACGGGATCGACAGCAGCACCTTGCCATCGACGCTCAGGCGCGTGGCAAGCGAGGTGTCCAACGTGACCGTCATGCTGTTGAGCCGGTGCAGGTCCCCGCGTGTCAGGCTCACGTCTGAGACCTCGCCGTGCCCATCCTCGACGACCGAGAAGTTCGATTTCCATCGGCCTTTGTCTCGCCACGACTCCCACACGCCGCTGGGGCAGCCCACGCCGCTGACGCTATCGAGCGCATAAGTGCCGATCGCCTGCGTGAGAGTCTCGCGCTTCGAGCCAATGATGATTTCCGAGGTCTGATGCGCGTCAACGGGCAAGCGCCGGTCGCCACGGGCCGATGCCCAGTTGCCGTCGAGCGTGTCGCTGGCCACCTTGCCGGTGAAGGTGCCGGTGCGTTGGCCCGCACTCCCGAGCTCGTTCATCGTAAAGGTCCCTGATGGGTCGATCTCGCCGCTCAGGTAGATATCATTGCGCTTGCCGGCATGGCGATAGCTTCCCGTCAGCCTGCCGTCGACATTCTTGAGATTCATCGTAAACGCATAGCGATCGCCGATGCGGCCCGCGAAGGTCTTGTGGAAGTACTGAGGGTTGGCCAGCGCCGTGGTGGCGGTCATCCAGGACAGAAGCACGGCGACGATCTGCAGGGCTGGACGAAACATGGAGAGCGCTCGGGATTGAAGGTGGCGCAATTGTGACACTCCGTACCGATTGGTGACACGCGACCACGCGCGGAAATCGCTTGGCTGGAAGAATTCTCAGCCTAGTGATCGTCAGCAATTTCGGACCAGGCTTCGACGGACCGCTCCTGGCCGACTGCAGCCCTTCACGACAGGCAGAAATCGGGCCGTTTTCTGCCAGTCGCCGGCGGGTTCAGATCACTACCGGCCAATCTCGAGTGGCGGAAAAGGGCCCAGAGCCAGACGTTCAGGTGTTCCTTGGCAATACAGTCTGAGCAAGTCTGGTATCGAGTGCCTGAAGGATGCCTCAGCGATATTAGAGGAGGAGCAGAACGGGTGATGTTGATACGTCAGCGTGGCTCAGGCCGTTCCGAACCACTTACCACTCAGGCTGGAAATTGGGCTATCCAGTGCCTGGCAATTTCTTCGCGCCGGCAGATCCATACCGCGTCGTGGCCTTGCACGTAATCGAGAAAGCGCGCCAGCGCCATCGCACGACCAGGATGGCCACTGATCCGCCCATGCAGACCCACGCTCATCATCTTCGGGTATTGCGCGCCCTCCTGCCACAGCAGTACTGGGACCCGAGCCGGGTCAAGCTCGACAACCTGATTTTCGCCATCAACACCGATGCCTCGGTGCGCGTGCAGAAACTCAAGGCCAACACTGGGGCTTGAGTGCTTGATCTTCGACGCGGTCTATCTTAGTTTCGACGCCCCATCGGGGCAGCTGCCGATTTTTCGCTGCTTTCGCGTCATTCAAAAGGATTTGTTCATGAGTCGCGCTCAACGCGTTCTGTTGTTCGCCTGCCTGTTCCCTTCGTTCGTTTTTTCCGCGCCGACAGCTGAGCGGGCCGAGCTGATGGCGGTCTATCGTCAGGCGGTTTCGCATAACTCTGACCTGGCGGCAGCCCGTGCCGATTACGCCGCGCAACAGGAATTGGTGCCGCAGGCACGGGCCAATCTATTACCCGTGATCAGCACGGGGGCTACGTTTGAAGCCACTCGCCTGTCGCGTGACGAGCCAGCGCTTGAACGGGTGCGCAGCGGCAATACGATCCAGGCCAACCTGAAACAACCCTTGGTCAACGCTGCATTCTGGTATGAATTCAAGGCTGCCAAGGCCAGCATTGTACAAGCGGCCCTGGAGTTGTCGGCCAAAGAGCAAGCACTCGTTCTGCAAGCGGCGGAGGCCTATTTTGAAACACTGCGTGCCACGGATGAGCTGGCAGCTTCGGAAGCTGAGGAGACTGCGCTCAAGCAACAAATGGATCAGGCGCAAGCACGTCTGAAAGGTGGACTGTCGAGCATCACGGATGTCCTGGATGCTGAGTCTGCTTTCGATAATGCCCAAGCCAATCGCCAACTGACGCAGCGCAAGGTCGAAGACGCTTTCGAGCAATTGGTGCATTTGACCAATCAGCAATACACCAGTATCGAGGGCATGCAACATCAGTTGCCGGTGCTGGCGCCGATTCCCAATGATACGAAGTCATGGGTAGAAGGCGCCGTCGAGCAGAACCTGATGCTGTTGGCGAGCAACTACGCCGTCGAGGCGGCCGAAGAGCGCTTGCGTCAGCGTCAATCCGGGCATGCGCCAACGGTTGATGCGGTGGCTTCCTATCGCAAGGGCGATAACGACAGTTTTGGCTACAGCAACCCGACTGATTTTGGTCGCGATGGTTACCGTGGAAACGTCGCTCAGAGCAGTGTCGCTGTGGAAGTGACCGTCCCGCTCTACAGCGGGGGGCGCGTCAGCTCCCAGGCGCATGAGGCTTATCAGCGGTTGACGCAAAGCGAGGAATTGAGGGAAAGCCAGCGCCGGGAAGTGGTCCTCGATACCCGTAACTATTTCCGTGCCGTCAACTCCGACATCCAGCAGATAAAAGCCCGGAGGCAGACGATCCTGTCGAGCCAGAAATCCTTGAAGGCGTCCAAGGTCGGCGCGGATGTCGGGACCCGCAACACCGTCGACGTGCTCAATGCCCAACGGCAACTCTTCAAGTCCGTGCGTGACTATAACGACGCACGTTACGACTACATTCTCAATAATCTGCGTTTGAAACAGGCCGCCGGCACGTTGAGTGCCAACGACCTGCAACAGCTTGCCGAATACCTGAAGGCAGACTACGAGCCGCAGCGTGATTTTCTTCCCCCAGAACTGATGTAAGGCTCTGGCACGGGCGTTGGAAGTCGGTCTCTGGTCGACAGAGACTGGAAAAACGAATAATGTTGTTTTGATATCGGTTCTCGACTCGGGCGCTTGGCGCCAAGCGGACCACCGAGCCCCACCCAAGGAATTCATGGGGGCTCGCTAATGAATTTTCCGCATGGATGCGTTTATGCAAGAACAAGGTACTTCTCCAGGGCCGTCGGCGGTGCTGGATACAGGGCTGGCCTGTCTGGCCATGTTGGCGCGTTTTCACAACGTTGCCGTTTCTACGGAACAGCTTACCCACGAATACGTGGCTGAAGGGCAGTTGTTCGGCAAAGCCGAAATACTGCTGGCCACGCGTCAGCTTGATCTCAAGGCCAAGGCTATCCGCACCACGTTTGAACGGCTGGGGCAAACACCTTTGCCTGCGATTGCCTGTGCCAGTGACGGCGGGTTTTTCATCATTGCCCGTATGGACCAGGAAAAAATCCTGATCCATGACCCTCGATCCCAACGCCCCGAGATGATCAGCGCCGAACAGCTTCAGGCACGCTGGGGCGGTGAGTTGATTCTCATACGGTCCCAGTCGTCGTTGGCGGGCGAGCTGTCCAAGTTCGATTTCACCTGGTTTATCCCGGCCATCGTCAAATATCGAAAGCTATTGGGTGAAGTACTGCTGGTTTCTTTCGTCCTGCAGATATTCTCGTTATTGACCCCGCTTTTCTTCCAGGTCGTCATGGACAAGGTGCTGGTGCACCACGGGCTCACCACGCTGGATGTGATCGCCATTGGGCTGCTGGGCATCATGTTGTTCGAGACAGTCTTGAGCGGGTTGCGCAGCTATGTGTTCGCGCACACCGCCAGTCGCATCGATGTTGAATTGGGCTCCAGGTTATTCCGGCACCTGGTGACGCTCCCTCTCTCGTATTTCCAGGCACGGCGGGTCGGTGACTCCGTCGCTCGGGTCCGCGAGCTTGAAAATATTCGCAGCTTTCTTACCGGCAACACCATTACGTTGGTGCTGGATGTGCTGTTTTCGGTGGTGTTCATCGCCGTGATGTTTTTCTACAGCGGCTGGTTGACGCTGGTGGTGCTGCTGTCACTGCCGTTGTACGTCGTGGTTTCCCTGTTGATTACACCGGTGCTTCGCGCCCGCTTGAACGAAAGCTTCGCCCGGGGTGCCGAGAACCAGGCCTTTCTGGTGGAGACGGTCAACGGCATCGACACGTTGAAATCCATGGCGGTCGAACCCCAGATCACCCGCAAATGGGACAACCAACTGGCGGCCTACGTCAGCGCCGGTTTCAAGACCCAGACCTTGTCGACTATCGCCAATGAAAGCGTCTCGCTGATCGGCAAACTGGTCACTGTCGCGACACTGTGGCTCGGCGCCCGGCTGGTGATTGACGGGCAACTGTCGGTGGGGCAATTGATTGCCTTCAACATGCTCGCGGGGCGGGTCGCGCAACCGATCATGCGCCTGGCTCAACTGTGGACCAATTTCCAGCAGACCGGTGTTTCGGTCCAGCGCCTGGGGGATATCCTCAATACCCGGACCGAGATGTCCCAGGCGACCCGCAGTGCATTGCCCGCATTGAAAGGGCGGATCGAATTCGACCAAGTGCATTTCCGTTATCGTCCCGACGGTTCCGAGGTGCTGCGCAGCGTTAGCCTGGAAATAGGCGCTGGAGAGGTGATCGGCATCGTCGGACGCTCCGGCTCCGGCAAAAGTACACTGACCCGCCTGCTGCAGCGTCTCTTCGTCCCGGAGCGTGGCCGCGTGCTGGTCGATGGCATGGACCTGGCGTTGGCCGATGTTTCTTCACTGCGCCGGCAAATCGGCGTGGTGTTGCAGGACAACATGCTGTTCGCCCGCAGCATCCGCGAGAACATCGCATTGACTGATCCCGGGGCGCCGCTGGAGGCGGTCATGCAGGCGGCGAAAATGGCCGGGGCCCATGACTTCATTCTTGAGTTGCCCGAGGGCTACGACACGGTGGTCGGCGAGCACGGCGCTTCGCTGTCTGGCGGGCAACGTCAGCGCGTGGCGATTGCCCGAGCCTTGATCGGCAACCCGCGAATCCTGATTTTCGATGAAGCGACCAGTGCGCTGGACTATGAGTCGGAGCGGATCATCCAGCAGAACATGCAGGTCATTTGTAAAGGGCGAACGGTGATCATCATCGCCCACCGGCTTTCGGCGGTGCGCGATGCCAACCGGATTGTCGTCATGGATCGCGGACAGATCGTCGAACAGGGCACCCATCAGGAGCTCCTGGCCCATCAAGCGGGACACTATTCTCGCTTGCACCGTTTGCAACAAGGATAGTTGGCATGAGCGAACCCTCAGCAACACGTGCGTTGTTGCGACGCTATCGGACTGCCTGGCGCCAGGCATGGCGCCACCGCAAACAGTTGGACACGCCGAATCGGCTTGCCCACGAAGTCCAGTTCCTGCCGGCCGCGCTCGCCTTGCAGGATCAACCTGCTCACCCTGCGCCACGCTACATCCAATGGACCATCATGGGCTTCGCCGCGCTGGCGCTTTTGTGGGCCTGCGTCGGTGAGATCGAAGTGGTCGCCACGGCGCGTGGCAAGGTCGTGGCAAGCGGCAAGAGCAAGACCATCCAACCGAGCGAAGTGGCGGTGGTGAAAGCCATCCGGGTCTACGATGGGCAATGGGTCAAGGCCGGAGATGTCCTGGTGGAATTGGACACCAGTGCGACCAGCGCCGACGTCAATCGCTTCAAGAGTGACTTGCTGGCGGCCGAGGTCGATAGCGCCCGGGCCACGGCGTTGCTTGAGGCGATTCAAAGTGGCAAGGAACCCGGCTCCCTTGCCACATATCTGCTTCAGGCCGATCCGCCCCAAGTGACGGCCGCACAGCGCTGGCTCCAAGGGCAATACTTGGAGCTGCGAAGCTCCCTGGACCAGGTCGACGCGGAAGTCGAGCAGCGCACGGCGGAAATCCAATCGGCCAAGGCGATGGTGGCCTCGCTGCAACAAACGCTGCCGATCACCCGCCGTTTGGCCCAAGACTATCGAGAGCTGCTCGATCAGCAATACGTGCCACGCCACGCCTACCTTGAAAAGCAACAGGCCCTGCTGGACCAGGAGCGGGACATGGCCGTGCAGCAGGCGCGAGTGATCGAACTCAATGCCAGCCGCAAGGAAGCCGAGCGTCGCCGACAAGGCATTCTTGCTCAAACCCGCCGGGAAATGCTCGATTTGCAGCAGCAATCGGAACAGAAAGCAGCGGCGCTGGCACAAGAACTCAAGAAGGCCGAACAACGCGATCACCTGATGAGCCTGACCGCGCCGGTGGATGGCACCGTACAGCAACTGGCGATTCATACCGTGGGCGGTGTGGTGACGGCGGCCCAGCCGTTGATGGTGGTTGTGCCCAATGACCAGCCGATGGAAGTCGAGGCCATGCTGGAAAACAAGGACGTCGGTTTTGTCCGTCAGGGCCAGCCTGCCACGGTGAAAGTCGAAACCTTTACCTTCACCAAATTTGGCACGGTCGAGGGTGAAATAGTCAGCGTTTCCAACGATGCGATCGAAGACGAGAAACGTGGCTTGATCTACAGCAGCCGCATTCGCTTGTTGCAGGATTCCATTCTGGTACACGGGAAAAAAGTGCCTTTGTCTCCCGGGATGTCGGTGACGGTGGAAGTGAAGACGGATCGCCGGAAGGTGATTGATTATTTCCTGAGTCCGTTGCAGCAGTATGCGGGTGAGAGTTTGCGGGAAAGATAGAATCGGTCACGCTGCATATTATAGATGAGCAATCGTAGTGTTGTTGAGCTTTCTTTAAAGGACTGGAGGATCGAGGTAAGGCTGATGGAAGTTCTAATGGATATGCTAAAGGTCATTGCTCACAGCATGAATGTCGTTTTTTTTATTGAGTTTGGTGTTGGTGTTTGGTGTTATGGCGAGGCATGAGGTTTAAATGGATAGGGTAAGAGATTTTTTTGTGGATTTTGATATTTATATTTATATCGTCTTGGTATTAGTTGGTTTTATTTTTATGAGGGTCAAGCGCAAACAGGCATCGTTCATATTCGTTTGGTTTATTAGCTTTCCGCTGACGATATATTGTTGTTTTGTTTGGGCTTATGGGCGCTGGGGGCGAGAGTGGTTGAGTCCTGAAATAGTTGTTTTTGAGCTTTTAGCTTATTCCCAGATCGGGTGGGTAGGGGGGGCGTGTACTCTGGTGGGTGGGCGTGTCAAAGCGAATGTGGTAAGAAAAATTGGATTGTGGATTTCTATCGGTTCGGTAGTTTCTCATGGCTTGTTTATAATGCTAATGCTGATTCTAGGGTCGGGTAGCTGAATATTTAATGGATGAATCAAAGGGAACGGATTATGTCTTTTAGTAAGTCAACACTTGAATACCTTCAGTCTATGGCAGACGAAGCAAACGAAATATCGAAGGCCTTGGGGGTGGACGACGTAACTGCTCAGGGCATGCTGGGAGCCATAGGAGAAGAGTATGAATCCCTAGGGTTTAAAGATGTTGTGCAGGCTATAACAGTGTCAGGCGCTAGTCATGAAGAGCTTAAGGCTAATTATGAAAGTGTCTTGGCTGATCCAGATTTGCTTAAAGAGATTGTAGGTGCAAATGATGTGCGTCAAGGAGTTATAAAATATTTTAATCCGGTTTTGAATGATGTTGGGCCCGGCAATATAAAGATACTGACCGCTATGAAATTGTTGGGGGATTATATGGAGAGTAATCCTGGTTCGGATCCGCTTGGTATAAAAAATTATGCTCAGGATTATGGGCGATTAGTTAAAGATCTTGGGGATGAGAAAAATACGCTGAGTCTAAAGTTTGCCGGCCTTATGCTGGTGGAGGCAAATGAATTTTATTCGGTTAAGGCTGCTTCCGCATGGGCTGGATACGATCAGGACACCAAAGATGCGATTTTAATTACTTATTATAATAATGGTGAAGAGTGGGCTGTCGGGAAAGCTGAACAGTTTTTTTCAGAGTTTCCGGATGCTCAATATGCTCCAAAGCCAGGCGGAGGTACCAGCGGTGGACAGGTCTATCTTGAGAACGCCGAACAAATAAAAAAATATATAGGTGCCACGCCTATACCCTCCGTCAGCGATAACTTCTTCAACCTCAATATCAATACCGCTGGTGCGGTGGTTGAGAAAGGCGCAACAGATCACGAGCAAAGTGCCGCACAAGTGGCAGATGGATTGGTCCGCAATGGTGGTGGTTGGGCAATCACCTATGATCCAAACAAACTGAACGTCAATCAGATACAGGGTAGTTGGGTCAACAACACCTTTGCTGCTGCGGCGACGCAGATTCTCGCCGATGGTTATCGGCCGGGTAACGTGAACACCGTCAAGGAAGTCTTCGATTTCAGCCTGCGCGGTGCCAGCAACGGGATTTCATTCGGCAGTAACTCAGGGCAGGCAGGCGCATGGCTCAACTCCGGTAATGCCCAGGCGCGCCTGACGCTTCCGACTGACCCGCTGGTGCTCGATCTCAATGGTGACGGCGTTCGGTTGACTGACTATCTCAGCAACCCGGTGCTCTTCGACGTCGATAATGATGGCGGCAGCCTCGAGGAAACTGGCTGGGTCAGTGCGCAGGACGGAATCGTCGTTGTCGATCGCAACAACAATGGCAAGATCGACAACATCAGCGAAACCCTTTCCGAGTACTTCGGCGGGGCAGCTGGCACCGGCGGAAACACGGGAGAAAAGCCTTTTGCCAATGGTTTTGCCGCGCTGAAAAGCCTCGACAGCAATGGCGACAACCTTTTTGATAATCGTGATGACGCTTGGTCCAGCGTGAAGGTGTGGGTCGACGCGAATCACGACGGTAAAAACTGGGTAGATAGCAACGGCAACAATGCTGTCGATGCCGGGGAGGTCAGCGAAGTTCGCACCTTGAGCGAGCTTGGCATTACCAGCATCAATCTCGCCAACACCGTGCAAAACGGCGAAGTCCGCGATGGCAACGAAGTGTTGGCCCGTGGCACGTTCGTGCAAAACGGTATCAGTAAGGAAGCGATTGCGGCCAATTTCCTGGCCAACCCCAACGGGCATACATTCAGCGCCAGTGGCAATGGCACTGTCGTTTCGACTCAGGGCGGGGGCGAGGTAGCCCCGGTCAGCGCTTATGCCTCCTCCTCTACGTCAGGGGAAACCATTGATGTCGCGCAAAAGGGCGTCAGCAATGCCAGTGGTGGTGTGGGTCGCGACGTCCTGCTTGGCGATGCCGGAAGTAACTGGTTGGCCGGCGGGCAAGGCAGTGACAGCTTCCAGGCGGGTGCCGGGGACGACGTGCTGTTGATCGATGCCGATGATCTGGCGGTCAATATCCACGGCGGTGCCGGTACCGATATTGTTCAGGTGATTGGCGACCGAGGTGTCACCCTCAATCTGACCGAAGCTGAAATCGAGATCGCGCAGGGCGGCCGGGGTAATGATGTTTTTATCGCGGGCGGACACAGCACAGTCTATATGCGCGGTGGTGACGGTGATGATGTCCTGGTGGGTGGGTCAGCCAACGATGCCTTATCCGGCGAGGATGGAGAAGACTTCATCAGCGGCGGTGCCGGTAATGATGTGCTGCGCGGTCACCGCGGGCGAGATCAGGTCCTGGGCGGGGAAGGCAACGATCTGATTGATGGCGGTCTGGATGACGATAATCTGAGTGGCGGCGCCGGCGATGATGTTCTGATCGGCGGCGAGGGTGACGATACGATCAGTGGCGGTGACGGTGTAGACGTCATCGAGTTGTCCGGCGATTTTAGCGATTACCGCATTACCCGGACCGCCGAAGGCGTCTGGATCAGCGATACCGTGGCGGGCCGCGATGGTACCGACTTCTTGCAGAACGTCGAGAAAGCCAACTTCAAGAACCTGAAGCTGGTGGAGATCCCGACCGCGACCAGCGAGGGCATGGAGAATGCGCTGCTGGTCAAGGATGTCCTGGGCAAGGACAAGAACGGTGTGGCGTTCGAGCGCACCAGCGCGCACTTGATCGGCAAGGAACAACTGCTGCAGAACGACATCGATTGGCAGCATGACGCGTTGCACATCACGGGCTTGTTCGATGTGGTGGGCGGAACGGCGGTCGTGACCCAGGCCGGTGACGTGCTGTTCACGCCGGACGCCACCTTCACCGGCATCATGGGTTTCAAGTACACCGTCGCCGATGCCAAAGGCAACGAGGCCAGTACGATCGTCAACATGGGCACCGGCGAAAGCGCGACGATGCGTGCCGCTGTCTATCTGAAGACATCGGACCTGCCCGACGATCCGCTGGTGACTGATCAGTGGTACCTGTCCCAGGCGAACATCCTGCCGGTCTGGAAAGACTACACCGGCAAAGGTGTCAGGATCGCCGAGATCGAGACCAACAGTCCGTTCGGCACCACCAAGGAGATCCTGGATTACCGGCACGCCGACCTGAAGGACAACATCGACCAGAACTGGCTGGCCAACGCCACGCCGGGGCAGATGGCGGGTGAGGGCAGCGGTGGCAAGTTCAGCGACCACGCGACCCTCGTCGCCGGGGTGATGGTCGCCGCCCGCAATGGCGAGGGCAGTGTCGGTGTCGCCTACGACGCCACGGTGGCCGGTTACTGGGTCAATAAAGACGACTTCAGCAACATGTCCCACATGTATGAATACGATGTGGTGAACCACAGCTGGGGCAGCAACTTTCACTTCGACCTGAAGTTCAGCCCCACCGAGCTGGGAACGTTGCCGACGGCCTATTACCAGGCCATCGACGAAGGACGCCACGGTTTGGGCACGGTGATTGTCACGGCGGGCGGCAACGACCGGGAGAAGGGCGGTAACACCAACTACTCGAACGTCTCCAACACCCGCAGCAGCATCGTGGTCGGCGCGATCAACGCCACCACCGACCTGGGTGCGTTGCAGCTGGGCGGCAAGCCATTTTCCAGCCCTGGCGCCAGCATCCTGGTCAGCGCACCAGGCTCGAACGTCACGTCGACCTCACGCCTGGTACAGAACGACAACGGGTCCACGTTCGGTGGCGACACCAGCGTTTCCCAAGGCACCAGCTTTGCGGCCCCCATCGTCTCCGGCATCGTGGCCTTGATGTTGGAAGCCAATCCGGAGCTGGGTTATCGCGATGTGCAGCAGATCCTGGCGATTTCGGCCCGCAAGGTGAACGACCCCACGACCTCGTGGCAGACCAACGGTAGCCAGAACTGGAACGGCGGCGGCATGCACGTCAGCCACGACTACGGTTATGGCGAAGTCGATGCCCGGGCCGCCGTGCGTTTGGCGGAAACCTGGAACATCCAGCAGACGTTGGGTAATGAGTTGCGCCTGACAAACCCGCTGGAATCCGGCGTGCTCAATCGCGCGATTACCGACGGACAGGGCGCCGGCATCAGCCATTCGCTGACGATGGGAGCGGTCGACATTTTGGCCGAGCATGTCGAGGTCAAGGTCAACCTGAGCCATGCGCGGCCAGGGGACCTGATTCTCAAGTTGATCTCGCCGTCGGGCACCGAATCCATCCTGATGAATCGTCCGGGCAAAGCCCCGGGCAGCGCGGCGACGGATCGGGGGAATGCCGATTTTGACGGTCAGAACACCTTGAACTACGTCTTTGGCACGGCTCTGCTGCGTGGCGAAGCGGTGCAAGGGAACTGGACGCTGCAAGTGATCGACAGTGTGACCGGCGATACCGGGACGCTCAATAGCTGGAGCCTGAACGTCTACGGCAAGGGCGATACGATTGACGACCAGTATGTGTACACCAACGAGTACGCCCAACTGGCCGCTTCGGGCGGGCGCAATGCGCTTAACGACACCGACGGTGGTCAGGACACGATCAACGCGGCGGCGATCTCCAGTGCCAGTGTGATCGATTTGTCTAAAGGCGAGGCCACCCTGGCCGGCGCTCGCTTGGCGATCACCAATGCCGCGCAGATCGAGCACCTGATCGGGGGTGAATTCGCCGACACGCTGATTGGTAACGCTGCGGACAACCATCTCTCCGGTGGTCGTGGTGACGATGTGTTGTCGGGTGGTGCCGGCGTCGATACGCTCATCGGCGGCAAGGGCAGCGACACCTTGACCGGCGGTGCTGACACGGATTATTTCGTGATCGACAAGGCCGCGGGCGACGTCGACACCGTCACTGATTTTGTGATCGGTACTGACCGAATCGTTCTGTCCGGCTTTGATGACGAGGTCTATACGGCGGCGACCATTACCCAACAAGGCGCCGACACTCGGTTGAGCCTGGCGGATGGGCAAGTCCTGCTACTCAAGAACGTTCAGTCCGAAGGCCTGACGCTAAAGAACTTCGTTCACATCCCGGAAGGTGTGCGCCTGAGTCGGTTGGAGCAGGCTTCTGGCTACGGTTTCGGGCTCAGCGGTGCCAATACCGAGCGCAATCTGCCGGACGTGACCGGTAGTTTCCTGTATTGGGCCCACGATGGTGGCGAGCGCGTATTTGGCGGCACCGGTGCCGATACGATCGTAGGTGGCCAGGGTGACGATGTACTGGTTGGAGAGTCTTCGACGGCCTCGACCGTGGGTGGCAATGACATTATCAGCGGAGGCGAAGGCTACGATGTCATCCGGGGTGGCGCTGGCGATGATGTATTGCGTGGCGACGTCGGGCTGGATTACCTGGGCGGTGACGCCGGCAACGATGTCCTCTACCTCGAAGGTGACCAGGCCATCGAGGACCATGCCTTCACCACCGTGCTGTCACCGAACATCAACCTGAGTGGCGCCGCGACGCACACCGGTGCCTCCGTCGCGGGCGGTGCCGGTAATGATCGTTTTGTGCTGGTCGAAGACCTTCTGGCCAGTGCCTCGCAGGGGATCATGGGCAACCTGATCGATGACTTCGAAGTCGCCAATGCCAACGAGAAGATCGATCTTTCGCAGATTCGCGCGGTACACAGTTTTGCTGACTTGAACTTCAGCAACGTGACCGTCGACGGCGAGGTCTATCTGCGGGTCTGGCTGGGCACGATGGCCAGCGGTACTCAGTACATCACGCTTAAAGGCGTGACTGCTGGTCAGCTCTCTGCGGCCAATTTCATTTTCGGCCAAGCGGTCACGCAGCCCAAGGTGCTGCTGAGCGGTACCGGCGCGAATGATCTGTTGATCGGCGATGCCGGAGGCAACACGCTCGACGGGGGTGCAGGCGCCGATGTCCTTGAAGGGCGGATGGGGGACGATACCTACATCGTCGATAACGTGGGTGATGTCATCAAGGAAGTCGTAGGCGGTGGCTATGACGTGGTCAAGTCCAGTGTCAGCCATGTCCTGGCCAGTGAGGTGGAGTCTTTGCAGTTACTGGGCAGTGCCGCCATCAATGGGACCGGTAACGAGCTCTCCAACCGTTTGGTTGGCAATAGCGCAAACAACATTCTCAATGGCGCCGGCGGCTCTGATGTGATGATCGGCGGCCTGGGCGACGATACCTATGGCGTGGATGACGGTTCCGACCGGATCGTCGAATCCGAAGGCGCGGGCACCGATACCGTCAATTCCTCGGTCTCCTTTACGCTGGCCAATCACCTGGAAAACCTGAGCCTGACCGGTAACGCGGCGATCAATGCCACGGGCAACGCGGCCAACAATGTCCTGCGTGGCAACGTTGCCGATAACCGTCTCGACGGCGCCCAAGGCGCTGACCGGATGATCGGTGGCCTGGGCAACGACACGTACTTCGTGGATAACGCCGGTGACGCCGTCGTGGAAGACCTCAACGGCGGCAATGACAAGGTGATTTCCACCCTCGACTACACCTTGGCGGCCAATGTCGAGGCATTGACCTTGTCCGGTCCGGCCTTGAATGCCAGCGGTAACGAGCTGGGGAACGAACTGATCGGCAACGAACGCAATAACCGCTTGTATGGGGCTGCGGGCGATGACTTCCTGCAAGGTGGCAGGGGCGACGATCGCTACGTATTCGGTGTCGGCCATGGCCAGGATCACATCAGTGAAGATCTGGAAGCGGCTGGCGGCATTGACACCATCGTGTTCGAAGCGGGTATCAAGGAAAGCGATGTCGCTGTCGACCATTCCGCCCAGGGCATGGTGCTGCGCCTGAATGACGGCCAGCAAATCATCTCCGGCTGGACGGCCGCTCGCGGTCATAGCGTCGAGCGTATCGAGTTCGCCAACGGGACGGTCTGGAACACCGCGACGCTGTCGACCCAGGCCAATCGGGCGCCAACCGTATCGACCGCGATTGTCGACCAGAAGGTCGCCGAGGACAGCGCTTTCGTCCTGACGCTGGCGGCCAATGCCTTTGTCGACGCGGATACGGGCGACGCTCTCCAACTGAGCGCAACCCTCGTCGACGGCAAGCCATTGCCTGCCTGGTTGAGTTTCGACGCCAAGACGCGCACGTTCAGCGGTACGCCTGGCAATGACGCTGTGGGTAATGTATCTATCCGGGTCACGGCAACCGACAAGGCGGGGTTGTCGGTCAGCGATAGCTTTGAAGTCCAAGTCAGTAATACCAACGATGCACCGGTCCTGGTCAAGGCCATTGCCGACCAATCCGTCGTCGAGGGAGCGCCTTTGACGTTCGCGCTGCCGGCAACCACGTTCACGGATATCGATGCCGGGGACCGGCTGAGCTACCAGGCGACGTTGGCCAACGGTTCGGCGCTTCCTGCGTGGCTGGTATTCGATGCGGCCACTCGCACCTTCAGCGGCACGCCCGCGCAGGCCGGAACCGTCTCGGTCAAGGTTTCAGCAGTGGACCTGTCTGCTGCCGTGGCCAGTGACGTGTTCGACATCGTGGTCAATGCCCAAGCCGTCACCAACGGCACCGCGGCTGCCGATAGCCTCAACGGCGATGCCTCGGGCAACGTCATCAACGGGCTGGGCGGTGATGACTCGATTTACGGTCGGGAAGGTAACGATGTGCTGAACGGCGGTGATGGCGCCGACTGGATCTCCGGTGGCGACGGCAACGACACCTTGGACGGTGGCGCCGGCAATGACAGCCTGCGTGGCGATTCTGGTAATGACACCTATCGATTCTACCGAGGCATGGGCCAGGACAGCGTCACCGATTTTGACTCGACGGTCGGAAACGTCGACACCATCAAGGTCGCGGCCGATATTGCTCCGGCAGATGTGATCGTCAGCCGGGACCAGACTTACCTCACGCTGGCGATCAAAGGCACGACCGATAAATTGTCGATCACCTTCTTCAGTAATTCGAATTACATCGTGGAGCGCGTCGAGTTCGCCGATGGAACAGTCTGGGGAGTTGACGCCCTCAAGCAAATGACCAAAGGCGTCGCCAGCAGCGCTGCCGATACGTTGTTTGGCGACATCGGGGCCGATGTACTCGATGGGCTTGAGGGGGATGACAAGGTCTACGGTGAGGCAGGTGACGACCGACTGGAAGGCGGCGCCGGTAACGACTCGCTGGGCGGGGGGGATGGCAATGACATCCTCAATGGTGGCGCGGGTAACGATTATCTGAGTGGCGATTACGGCAATGACCGCCTCGATGGTGGTCTCGGTAACGATCGATTGTCGGGGGGCGCAGGCAACGATACCTATATGTTTTATCGGGGTATGGGCCAGGACACTATCAGCGAGTTCGACTCGATGGCTGGAAACAGCGATACGATCAAGGTCGCCGCCGACATCAATCCCGGCGATGTCATCGTCAAGCGTGAGGGGAGCGATGTTTACCTCGCCATCAAGAACACCACTGACCGGATGACCATCTACAGCTACACCGACGCCAACTATCAGGTTGAACGCGTCGAGTTCGTAGACGGCACCGTCTGGTCCGTCAGTGATCTCAAGCGCCTGTCGGTAGAGGTCGCCACCAATGGCGCCGATACGTTGATCGGTGACGAAGCCAACGATCGGTTGGACGGGCTTGACGGTGATGACAAATTGTCTGGCCTGGCCGGCAACGATGTGCTCAACGGTGGAGCGGGTCAGGATACGCTTGACGGTGGGATGGGGCTGGATACGCTGGACGGCGGGGCGGGCAATGACTTGCTGTACGGCGGCTCCGGCAACGACACCTATCTCTTCCAGCGTGGTGGTGGCCAGGACCTGATTTCCGATCGCGACTGGACCAGGGGCAATCTTGACGTGATCAAGTTGGCCCAAGGGATCAGCCCAGGCGACATCAAGGTTGCTCGCGTGGGCTACAACCTGGAACTGACGATCCTCGGTACCACCGACAAGCTGACCGTCAACGAATGGTTCCTTTCCACGGACTCGCAGGTTGAACAGGTTCAGTTCGCCGACGGCACGCTCTGGGACGCCGCAACCCTGACGACCCTGTCCAAGGGCGTGGCGAGTGAGGGCAATGATGTCCTGCAAGGCGACGAGTCCAGCGCCGATATCCTCAATGGACTGGGTGGTGATGACTCGCTCTACGGATTGTCGGGCAATGACACACTGAACGGTGGCGCCGGCAGCGACAAGCTCTTTGGTGGCGCGGGCATGGACACGCTCGATGGTGGCGCCGGCAATGATTCCCTTTATGGGGATGCCGGCAACGATACCTACCAGTTTTACCGCGGGGTCGGGCAGGATTGGATAAGTGACTACGACTCTTCGGTGGGTAACCTGGATACGATCAAGGTAGGGGCAGGCCTCAAGCCGTCCGATATCCAACTCAGTCGTGATACCTACGACCTTTTCGTGGGCATTGCAGGAACGACCGACAAGCTGACCGCTTCCGGCTGGTTCTCGAACAGCGCGTATCGGATCGAACAGATCCAGTTCGACGACGGAACCCTCTGGAGTGCCGACACCATCAAGAGCATGACCAAGGGCACGGCAACTTCGGGTAGCGATGCACTGTTCGGCGAGGATGCGCTGGCTGACTCGTTAAGTGGCCTTGACGGCAATGACAAACTTTACGGGTTGGGCGGTAACGACACGCTGTCGGGTGGCAACGGTGCCGATGAACTGAGCGGTGGCGAAGGCTCCGACACCTTGCTGGGTGGGGCGGGTGATGACCGGTTGTCTGGTGATACAGGCTCCGACACCCTGATAGGTGGAACAGGCAACGATCAGTTGAGTGGGGATCGCGGTAATGATCTTTATCGATTCGAGCGTGGGGATGGTCAGGATGATATTGACGATTTCGACCCGGACGCCAACACCGATGTGTTGCAATTCGGTGCCGGTATTTCCGCCAATCAACTCTGGTTCAGTAAAAATGGCTGGGACCTGGAAGTGAGTGTCATTGGCACCGCCGATAAAGTGACGATCTCCAAATGGTCGTTCTGGGGGCCGGGTAGCTGGGAGAAGGCCCAGCACATCGAGCAGTTCCGCACCGCCGATGGCAAAGTCCTGTTGGAAAACCAGGTCGATCAACTGGTAGGCGCCATGGCCGCTTTCGCGCCACCGGCACCGGGTGAGACCTCATTACCACAGAACTATCAAACGTCGTTGAATGCAGTGATTGCCAGCAACTGGCAATAGCATTCCTAACTGCCGCGCCTTTAGGCGCGGCAGTTAGATTCTCAAAATAGCGCGGGTGATAGGAGGTTGGCATATTGCTTGATTCTGATAAGTCTTGAACCATATCTTCAATAGACGAAGTGACCTGCCATCAATTTTTGATCCAGGTACCCTCATTATGGAAAAAAGGCTGTTAGGCCGAAACTTGATCAGGAATTTCACCCAATCATTCATGAGTTGACGGCGCTGTCGAGATAGTCTGAGCGCGAATACGCGCCTTCGGTTTGGTCACGTTCGTCGTGTGCTAATGCCATTTCGCAAACCTCACGCGGATAGTGAGTACATTCTCCTGCCCAATCTCTGAACGAAGATCGAAAGCCGTGTCGCGTAATGTGCTTGTACCCCAAGCCATGCAGGAGCGTTCGTACTGCGTTTGCGCGCATAACTCCTGATTTGCCTTGGCCTGGAAATAGAAAGGCGCTTCCCTCATCTCGCGGAATTGTAGTGGTCAACTAATCCCGGACACGATGTTAAGTTTTTCTTCGGCCCGAGCTGGCGCCAGCCCATCGTTGAATTGATGGGGCCGAATCCAGTTGTACCGATGCATCAAGAAATGGCTGATATCGCGCTGGGCTTCTTGAGCAGTTCTGTAGCCCACGGTCGGTATCCATTCAGTTTTCAAGCTGCGGAACACCCGCTCCATCGGTGCGTTGTCCCAGCAATTTCCTCGACGACTCATGCTCTGACGCATGCGATAACGCCAGAGCCGCTGGCGAAACAGGCGGCTCGCATATTGCGACCCTTGATCCGAGTGAAACATTAGCCCTTGAGGCCTTCCACGCTGTTCGTAGGCCTTGTCCAGCGCCTTGATAACCAGATCGGCGTCCGGCTTTTCCGACAGCGCCCAGCCCACTACCCGGCGCGCGCAAAGATCCAGCACTACAGCGAGATAGTGCCATTTCCCCTGGGCCCAAATATAGGTGATGTCGCCGCACCACATCTGGTTGGGGGCCGGGACATCGAACTCCCGACTCAAGATGTTCGGGATATCCAACCGTTCGACCGTCGCTCGTTTATAGGCATGAGAACCTGGCTGTTTGCTCACGAGGTCAAGCTCACGCATCAAGCTACGCACTTTGAACCGACCGAGTTGCTCACCATCGTCACGCATCAACGAGAGAAGGCTACGGCTGCCGGCAGCACTGCGACTTTGTGAAAACAACTCGCTCACCCGGCTGCGCAACCGAAGTCGTTCGACATCAGGCGTTCGGCGTTTGAGGCGGTGGGCGTAGTAACTTGAGCGGGTGATTTCAAACACTTTGCACAGCCAATCAATCGGCTCATGGAAGCTCAGCTGATTGATCAGCGCGTACGCTCATGATCTTCCGACATCAAGAGCGCGGTAGCCTTTTTTAAGATGGATTTCTCTCGCTCAAGTCGAGCGATACGAGCTTCCAGTTCCTGAATTTTTTGCTGTTCCGGGGTCAGTGCTTTGCTTTGCGGGGTGACACCTTGACGCTCTTGCTGAACCTGCTCGACCCAGCGGCGTAGCGCAGACTCGCCGACGCCGAGTGAACGGCTGGCTTCGATGTAGCTGTAGTTTTGCTTGAGCACGAGGTCGGCAGCCTCGCGTTTGAACTCAGCAGAAAAGGAACGGCGTTGTTTGGTCATTTGACACCTCGATCTGGCGAGTATTCTCGCCTAAATGGGTGTCCGGTTTCATTAGACCACTACAGTATTTATCCCATTCATCCGTTCGCCAAAACTGACCACAATCAAGGCACTGCAATAGTTTGATCCATTGGCCTATCTCAAGGCAGCGTAAACCAGCGACAAACTCCGCATAGTTATGACCAATCTCTACGAGGTCGCCGACTGCCACAACTACATTGCATTGCTTCACTCCTAATACTGAGCTTTTCACTAGACTCGATCGTCCGTTCCTGGCCGGATTCAACCGGTCGACGAAACAGATTGGCTAAATCATTCAGCGGCGCATTTTCAAGCATTCACAATGATGCAAAAAAGCAGCTTGATATCGGTAGTCTCGTTCTGGAGTTCGTGTTCCTTTTGCGACAGGCTCACGGAGGCTTTGGCCCAGCTATACGCCTCTGATGAAGAAAGCGCTGAAGTGTCAGTGGTGCCTTGGTGCATGTCGGAATGTCCCAACCTGCCGTCTGGGTAGCGTAACCACCCCTCCCATCCCATCAGGATAGCGCCGGTTGCCTCCAGGAGTTGCAAAGCTGTAATCGCGTGGCGATAGGGAAGAACCAGTTCGCTTTGAGATACGGATAGCCGTTGCAAGTCAGCCAGTGTCATCGGGATATCCTTGTGTCATGCGTTCGGTGTTGCGTGTGGAGCCTGAGTAGTTTATGAGGAAAAGGCCTACTCGACTGAGCGCGTATACAGACTATCAATGCATCACAGTATCGTCAGCTTTTGGCCGATTTCTGCCTTCCACGACCGGCTGAAAACGACCCAAAGCTGTCATCCCAGTAAAGTCACCAAGCTGGTTTCGATACCCGCCACATACTCGGGCGCTTCGTTGATCAGCACGACTGCATTGTCACCCCGGTTCAGATAAATCAGGTAGTCGCTGGTCTCGAAGGTGATTTTGAAGGCTACTAGCCGAGCCTCCTGGTCCCGCCCTTTGTCGACGACTCCTTGAACCTCAGTGATGATCTTTCCTTCAAGAGAGAGGGCGGATAAACCGGAAAGCAGATTTTCTCTACGCCACAAACAGGCGCTAGCTGCGTCAAGCTTGAAGGGCGCGGGGAGGACTAGATCTGATAGATCAGCCCCGACACTTTCCCCATCAGTTAGCAGGTACATCGAAACGGTATGATGTTCGCCACACCGCCACATTAACGATCCTCTGTCTTCCAGACACTTCTCATCGTTGAAGTAATACTGGTCATGCAATAACACGGAAAGTCGCTGACCAATCAGCAAACGTGCATTGCCTAAGTCCTGGGTCATCCTCTCGCGGGAGGCGACATAGCGGTTAAACACTGAGCAGTACCTCTTTAGCTTGTGAGAAGAAGTCGCAGATTCTAACCGGGCTGCTCGTTGAAGGTCTGCTTTTGGCCGAGGCTGTGTAAAAACGTTTTTGATCGTAATAGGTGGCTGGATTCGACACAAAAATTGCGCTCCTACGCAAATTTCAGGTCTGCTGAGTTGCCGAGTGCCAGCAATCCTAGAGCTCCACTTTGTTGTTCGCGGACTGCGTCAAAAACTCGGTGATCAGTGACGTAACCTGCTGTTGGATTACCTCGCGCGGGCGAGCATTGTCGCCATCCCCGCAAATGATGCCATCGCCAGGAATGTCCTCTTCGAGCAATGCCACTGCACCTGGTTTGCAAATCGGCAAGAAGCTGAAATGGCTGGCGTCACTGATCTCGACATAGCGGCTGGACGCTTGGGGCAGGCGTGTGGCCAGGTTGGCGGACTCCAACTGAGCAGGCAGTTCCACCGATGGTGCGCCGGCAGCGATAACTAGCACCGGCACCGGCAGTGCCGCAAGGCTCTCATCTGTCATCCCGCGCGAGAGTCCCAGGTCCAAAGAAACCACAGCGGTGACGCGTTGATCGCGCAAATCGCCGGCCAGACCAGCCTTTAATGCCGGAGTACTCTCAGGGTTGATCTTTTGATAATTGGTGCAACTGGATAACTGCGGATGGAGTTTGCAGTCACGGGCAAACAGGGCCGGGTCGAAACGAGCGCCGGCGATCTCCATTGCAGTCCAGCCGCCGAGTGAATGGCCTACTACAGCAATTTGACGCTTTGTGACCACGCCAAATTTTTCAGGTTGAGTGGTGACCGCCTCAATGGCCCGATGCAGGTCAATGGGCCGCTGCCATAACTGCGCCGCCGCTTGCGGGCTTCGATCATGGGTCGTGGTGCCGGGGTGGTTGACCGCTGCGACAATGTAACCTTTATGGGCCAATGCACTCGCCAACCAGTTCTGATTGTTCCAATTGCCTCTGAATCCATGGGAGAGCACCACCAATGGGTGCTCGCCAGCAGAGGGGCGCGCGTTGCGAACCGCAGAAGCACCGACAAACACCACATCGTCGCCGATCAACTGTGGGGTGACGGTCGTTGTACTGGGATACCAGACGACCATCTCCAGCGGACGCTCATTGTGTGGGTCCGGCAGGGTGTAGGATTGGAAGCCGACAGAGTTGACGTCAGCGAGAGCGTTGGTCGTCAGACAGGTTAAAAGCAGGGCGCCGAGAGCTGTTTTCAATGGGTTGTCTTCCTTGATTTAGATAGGGGTTCAGAATCTGGAACCCACCGATAGCGTGCATCACATCTCGCAAATTATAGAAATCCTGCGCCGTGAGCAGGTGAATCTGCACCGACATTAAAGCCGATACTCCGATTAACATGCATAGTTTTCGTTATCTGCATTGACTGGTCAGCAGCCGGGCTTTCGGGGCAAGTCCGAAGGGCCTATTGGCCGATTTCTGCCTGTCGCGACCGGCTGAAATCACCATTCAGCAAACCGGATCCCGATAACGTCTTATCCAGGAATACTGGAAGGATTTAGGCTCGACTTGATGGCTCCGCCGCCGATAGCTGCCCAGATCAGCGCTGTGGCAATAAGTACAATGTTCAAGCACCTGAATCTGTTCAATACTCACACCACTCGCCACCAAGTGGTGCAGCGCATATTTTCGTAGATCGAACCAAGCTTCGTTATGTGTGACCTCAGGTTCGACCCAAGGCGCACTTGCGGGTGGCACTCTGTGGGGCGTCCATGGCGGAGAATCGTTTTGCCAAAGATGGCTGTCGGCATGTTCAATACCCTCGACAAACTTCCTGTTTACCTCATAACAACAGGGGCCGATGGATGGGCCTATCACTATTCGCAATCCAGCAAGAGAAGCACCTTCTTTCTCTAACCGGCCTATCGAATTACCGAGGATGCCTGCTTTCAAACCCTGCCATCCGGCATGGATTGCCGCTACAAATGGTTGATCAACCGACGCAACCAGAACCGGCAAGCAATCGGCTGTGATGACCGCTACCGCACCCCGGACTCCTCTCGAGAACAGTGCATCGGCGACAGGACGTTCATCTCGCCCTTCCACGTCAGCATCGATGATGTGCGTACCGTGAGCCTGAGCACAGTAACGTGTTCCTTCCGGCAGCGTTAAATTTCCAGAAGTCTCGAAACCATGATCCACGCCGGGGATATCGAGCAGCAACGAAGACAGGTAGGTCATAGAGCAGGTCCTATCGATGGCAATCCCGGGTACCGACATATCATCTGTAAGAGGGATGGGTCAAGCTCGCAGAGAGCCCTGCTGGACGTTTGCGCTCACAGCCTAAAGCTGTTTGATTTGACCGTCCGCTCCTGGCTGATTCTGTTGAAAAAGTCGGTTCTTCCATACGGCCCGGATACTGACCGATGAAAACACCTTTCTTGCGCGTTGCTACGCGAAATCTGAACCCGGCCCCCACTGCTCAATGTTAAGATTTCAATCTCAAACGCGTACTTTTCTACTGTGGAAACCATGGCCGACTTTTTCAACAGAATCGGCCGAAAGCTGCCGTGCGTGACTAACTCCTTTCGGCCTTATCGAGCACAGCCAAACACCCTAAACATCTGGTTGCGAGCAATTTGATTTGAGCAGAACGCGGTAGTGTCAAAAGGGTAGGGTTGCGGAAATGGCCGAAACGATCCAGAAACGCTGCGACAGAAGCTGTGTACCCCAGAAACGACAAAGCCCTGAATAATCAGGGCTTTGTCGTACATAAGATGGCGGAGGCGATGTCATTGATGATTTTGACATCGAGGTAAACACCGATGTATTGCAATTCGGCACGGGGATTTCTGCCGACCAACTATGGTTCCGCAAAAACGGCCTTGATCTAGAGGTCAGTATCATCGGCACGGCTGATAAAGTGACGATTGCCAAATGGTCGTCCGAGGGAGTGGGGAGCCTGGAAAAGGCCCCGCACATCGAGCAGTTTCGTACTGCCGATGGCAAGGTCCTCCTGGAAAATCAGATTGATCAACTGGTCGGTGCGATGGCAGCATTTGCACCGCCCGCAGCGGGTCAGCTGTCGCTGCCGCAGAACTATAAGGAGGCGTTGAGCACTGTGATTGCCAGCAACTGGCAGTAACGGCAGGTACCGCCGCACGGGGAGGTGCGGCACTTCTCTGCTAGAGAAACCGCTTGCGTTCCACTAGACAGCGACTCGCTGAAGATGCTGAAGTGATTTGTAGAAAATGATCTCTTTCTAATCTCAAATAATGTGTACATCATCCGGTACATCGAAAGTGTAGAGCTCTAAAAAATATCAATAATCTCAAGGAGAAAGAGCGCGGATTCCAGTCTCGTTTCCCGCTCCAAATATTGATCTACAGATGTCTGCTGAAATCTGTAAGTCATTGAAAATAGAGGCTTCGGCCTCTTTTTTCGTTCCAGTGATTTCTACTGAAAACCACCTCCGGCCACGCTTTTTTTGTACATTAAAACGTACATCGAAATCCGGTCCCAGGACGTACCAGTTTTCAGATAGATGATGCATTGCTGGAACCCGTACATCTCTCCTCAATCGATCGAGACGAGGAGCTGTACATGTGCCTTTGACTGATACGGCTGTTCGCCACGCAAAAAATTTCGGAAAAAATTACAGCCTCAAGGACATGGACGGCTTGCACCTATTCGTCAGTTCGACAGGTGCCAAGAGCTGGCATTTTTGTTTCACCTGGTTAGGTAAGCCGGCTCGCATCTCCTTGGGAATGTATCCGGAGCTAAGCCTTAAAGACGCTCGTTTTGCTCGTGACAATGCGCGTACCCAGGTCGCAAAGGGGATTGATCCTCGAGCCGCTCGAAGAGAGGATCGTCTCGCCGTCTTGGCTGCTGATGAGAATTCTTTTGCTGCAGTCTTTCTTGCCTGGCGAACCTTCAAGGTGGTTACATTGAGGTCAATCAAGTGACCGAAAAGAAGCTGCCCGTCGCTGATGTAGCGGCCCGTCTTGGCGTGTCGACGCATAGCCTCTATGCCTGGATAAAGCGCTACAGCAAACCTCAAGAAGAACGGCAGCAGGACGATGATCAACACGCAGAGCTGCGTCGTCTGCGAGCGGAACTCAAGCGGGTCACTGAAGAGCGAGACATCTTGAAAAAGGCCGTCGCGTACTTTGCCAAGGAGTGCGGCTGAAGTACGCCTTTATCAAGCAGCGAGCGGGAGACTATTCCATTCGACGGTTTGTCTGACGCTGAAAGTCCATCCCGGTGGTTATTACGCCTGGTTGTCTGAGCCGCAATCTGCACGCACCAAAGACGACCAGCGGCTGCTGGGTTTGATCCAGCATTCATGGCTTCACCCAATTTACTGAAGCGCCAGTTCGATGTCTTAGAGCCGAACAAAGTTTGGGTGACCGACATCGCCTACATTCGCACGTATGAAGGCTGGCTGTATTTGGCTGTGGTGCTGGATCTGTTTTCCCGTCAGGTCGTTGGCTGGTCAATGAAGTCGCAAATGACCAGTGATTTGGTCATTGATGCGCTATTGATGGCGGTTTGGAGGCGAAACCGAAACAGGAGGTGATGGTTCGCTCCGACCAAGGCGGCCAGTACAGCAGCTCCGATTGGCGCAGTTTTTTGAAAGCGAACAATTTGGTTGCCAGCATGAGTCGCCGAGGCAACTGTCATAACAATGCCGTAGCAGAGAGCTTTCTTCAGCTTCTGAAACGGGAAGGTATCAAGCGAAAAATCTCCACCACACCATTTGGTCGGCCCAAATACCGGCAACGTAACGTCATCAAGCGCACGTTCGGTTGGCTAAAAGCGCACCTCTATGTGGTGAGGGGGGGGCAAGCGGACCCTCGGCCGTTTCTTTGCTTTCCGTGCCAAGGATGCTTTTTCCTTAAAAACATTGCAAATCAACTATTTACAAAATAATCAAGAGAAAAACAATAAATATGTATTGCGAAACATGTCTGTATCGTTTATCGTTTTTTTACTTATTTTAGAAAGGATTTTAAATGAGCGCTTTTATCATGGAAGTTTCCCGCCCCTTGTCCCCGCACTGCCAAGCAAACCCCTTGATGAACAGATCATGTATCTGATTCAGATGTCTGATTTGGACGGTTTTTTTCTCGAAAAATAAGCTCGCGAAGTAACGCTGATAGAGCTTACTACACAGGCCATCGAGTTGGCATTTTCGAAAAGGATGCGAAGCAAGTAAGGCGGCGATTCACTCAATCTTGTTCGAGATGTATCGTCAGCACATCGGCCACTCCGATGTCATCAGCATCAATTAATCAATTCAACCCTACTTTGATTCGGATCAGAAGTCTCATCGAGCGTCCTGGATTGAGCAAGAAAAAAATGCAAGTAGCAAGAAATGGTATTGATTATGGGAGGGGTTTTTCCAGCTTTTCTTAAGCAGGTCTGCCCGTCTCACAAGGCGTCACGGCATGAGTTATTCGACTATCTCGCCTTGGAAGCGAATGAGCAACAGCTTTGCTACTTTTTTAAAGGCGATAGTGCTTTAAATTTGCACTTTTTGACATCTTAGCTATGGCTCTTCACGGCTCGGAGTTAAGTGCTAGAGGGGAAAACGCACGAATTTGTGGGATGAGATCGGGCATGGCAGCGATCACCTGGCACAGGTTAATTTATATAAGGATTTATTGGTGCGAAGAGGTATTCCATTACCGGAAGATCACAGTGTCACTGGTAAGACTTGGCTGGGTTTAATACTTTCATGCTGGGTGCTGTAAATCGTCAGCACTATTATAAGCTGATTGGCTTGTTGACGATGACGGAGTTGCTGGGCCCTTCTCAATATGAAAAGCTTGCTCAAGGTTGTGAGCGACTGGGGCTGCGCAAGCAGGATACTTCTTATTATCGAGAACATATTCAGATCGATGTTGTTCATGCTCGGGGGTGGCTGGACAATGTGGTGACGCCTTTGGCTACGCGCAAGGCCGAAGCCCTTGATGAAATCTATTTTGGCGCGCAGTTGAGATTGGATGCCTGTGCGGCCTATTATGATGACCTGCTGAAAGTAATAAAGTCGCTGGCTTAGACGTCAAAAAACATAAGCCAGTGTTTGCAGCTTTAGGATGTATATTTTGCCAAGGAGTATGGTGTGGTGAGTTCTTTAGATAAAACAGTTGAGTGTGTAAAAGTGTCACATGCCTTTATTGATGTCGTCGCAAATAGCGTCGATGGCTTGGTCAAGAAAGGTATTGTTAATATCCTCGAACATGGTCATGCTATTTCTTCGAGAGCGGGTGGTGCTCGTCAGGCATATGGAGTTAATTATATTCTTACAAATCCTCTTAATCGAATTCACTCGCTAAGAAAGGGCGCAAAACGCTATTTGTGTAGAGAGTTGTTAGCTTATTTTAGTGGTAGTCTAAATGCCCAAGAAGGATTGGCCAAGGCCTCAAATTTCTGGATGACATTGGTTGATGAAGAGGGCAATGTAAACTCCAATTACGGTTATTATGTTTTTCACGAGCCTGTGTTAGAGCATGAGAATCAGTACAATTGGATTATTAATATGTTAATGGCAAACCCTGATTCACGGCGCGCAATCATAAATATAAATCAAAATTACCACAAGTCGGATACTAAAGATTTCCCTTGTACGGTTGGTATGCAGTTTTTTATCAAGGACCGTACGTTGTTCTGTGAAACAATTTCCCGTAGCACCGATGTGATTACGGGATTGCCATACGATATGGGTTTTTTCTCATTTGTTCACGAGCTGGTTTTCGCCGACTTAGTCGAACGAGGCATGTCGGAATTGCGGCTTGGCTCGACCATCATGAAGACTACGTTTACACAAATTTATGATAACGCCGTCGAAAAGGCTAACGACGCAATGCTGAACGTGGGTGTGATAGAGCAGATGCCAACCATACAGTCTGCTATTACCACACTGGCTGATATTTATGGGCGCACTCAAAAAACTGAAGTTGTCCGGTGGGTTCATGAAAATGCGGAGTGAATTACCATTTTTTGTCCTGGCGACCAAAAATATCGCTAAGATCAATGCTTTGAATGATGTGTGTGGTGACTTGTTTGGATCCTTTACTTTGATACCTTTTGACGCAGACTCAGGTGTATCAGAGACCCCTACTACCGATGAGGAAGCAATTCGTGGATGCCTTGGTAGACTTGAGAGTGTGCAGAGGCATTCTAATGAGCGGGCCGACTATTATGTCGCCCTTGAAGGATTAGTTGAACACCTCTCTTTCGGCAGCTTCGTGTATGGTTGGGCCGCGGTGAAAGATCGGCACACTGGTGATGTTTTCTATGGCTGCAGTGGCAAGGTCATGCTCCCGCCTGAAGTTGTTGCCAGGATAAGGCCCGAATTGAAACTCTCTGCAATCATGCAAGAACTTTATCCCGAAACGGCTGGTGACATGGATTTGTTAGGCTGTAATGGGATAATTACGGCAGGAATGTATAGTAGGGTAGACGAATTTAAAACTGCGCTGCGATGTGCATTGGGCGCTGCTTTGGCCTCAGATGTTGGCGTGATTCGGCAATGATCCGGTGTGTTCTATTTGATATCGACGATACGCTGCTCAACCATCAGCAAGGACATCTGTACGCAATGGATTGGTTGGAGAGTTTCTTGGCCAGCCATGATTACGCTAGCGGCAACGATGAGTTCGAGCGCTTTCACCAGTTTTACAATGAGATGAACCAGAGACTATGGTCTCAATTTGAAGGTGGTGGTCTAACCGTTGAGAGCTTACTAAGCCAACGTTTTCAGCATGTGTTTGATTGGTTTGGCGTTCGCCGGACTCATCGCGATGAAATTGAATCAACGTTCATATGCAAGTACGCAGAGTCCTGTGTTCCGACCGGCCCTTGGCTGAATATTTTGAAATATTTTCGCCAGCGTGGAATTATACTTGGTGTATGCAGTAATGGCGCTGAGCGAGTCCAAAGATTGAAACTCGAGGCAAGTCGGTTAGCACCCTATTTTGATTATTTTTTCTTTGGTTTTTGCGCCCCTCAGTGCAAACCCCACGAAAGCTTTTATCAACGTGTGAAGCGTGAATTGGATGTCGCCTTTGAGGACATTGTGATGGTCGGCGATAGTCTAGAGAATGATGTCTTACCCTGCCAAAAATTGGGGATTAAAGTGCATCATTTTTCAAAGCGAGCCGACTTTAGTAAGTCAATCGCGTCGTTGATGGAGATTGTAGATGCTGGATGAAGTTATTTATAAAGGCGTGAGGTATCTGTGCCCTGATACTCATCGGTTGGCCCATGGCAGTCTTCACGTAAAAGGATCCACGATTTTCGCGATCTACTCGCCGAGCTGTCCGCTTCCGGATGGTGTGCGAATTGCTGATTGCTCAAATTTCATCTGTATGCCGGGCTTGGTTAACGCGCATTTACACCCGAGCAAAGAATTATATGGCGGGCTGATGGAGTATTCTCCCATTAGTGCCGTGCTGGATGCGGTACATAAAAACAACGAATTGGAAACTCGTGAGGTGCAGGGTGTCGCTACACTATACAGCCTGATGAAAGAGATTCGTAAAGGGGTTACTTGTGTTGGAGTGTTCACCAGTCGGCCTGAAGTCGATATTGATGCCTGCAAGAAACTCGGCGTACGGGCAGCAATCAATTATTGCCAAAGCAACCAGTGGATTGGCGCGGGGGCCCGCCCAGAATTTAAACCTATTCATAGTATTGCCGAGAATTTTGTATCGACTAAGCAACAATACCAGTCTGACACTCTAAGTGTAATACCCTCTACCGCTTCCGAACTTTCCGCCAACGAAGAGCTATTTAAATATCTTCATGCGGAAGCAAAAAAAGCTGGTTCGGTATTTTCTCTTCACCTTCATGAGGGCGCAACACAAGTTGCGCTTTTTAAGGAGGTATTCGGTATGACGGCAGTCGAGTATCTGCATGCTTTAGAGATATTGGATGAGTCTACGACGTTGATACATGCTTCTTGTGTGTCACCCGCTGACCTCGCTATCCTTCAGCAGAGTCGTTGTAATATCATTCACTGCCCCGTAAGTAATAGTTATGTCGGAGCCGGTACACTGCCTTTGGCATCACTGATGGAAGGTCGATCGGTCGGTCTCGGTACTGATGCAGCAATGGTAAATCCAATAGGCGACATTACATTTGATGCGCTATTCACTGTTTATCATCATGGCCCAGATAACCTAGATAAAAAGCCAAGCGCACGTGAAACTCTAAAAATGCTGACTTCCTCAGGAGCTCGCGCGCTTGGATTGAAGGACGTAGGTGAGTTGCGCGTAGGCTTTCTTGCCGATATTGCCTTCTACGATAGTGTCAACTTTTCTGATCATTATTTGGATAATCCAATTTCCTTTTTGAACATGATCCACAAGGAAAATCCTGTGCGGGTCATGGTTGGTGGTGCCGTAATTTTTGAGTTCGGTGAGTTTGTGTGCCACTCACTGGTGGACGTGCGATCCACTTTTTCCAAATTCAAGGAGCATGTAGTCGGATGAAAAATATAGCTTTTTTATTTTCAGGCCGTGGATCATTAATTGACGCGGTAAAAAATGGGATCGAAGAGGCAGAACACGCTGCTAGGCTTGCATTGGTCATCACCAATAACGCTAGTTTCGATGCTGGGGCCGATACCCGATTTTCCGATGTGAAGGTTAATAAAGTAATTCATTCGGATTATCCGAGCCGTGCGGAATTCGAACGGGAAATCGCAATATTGCTGGAGGGCGCACAGATCGATGTGATCGTCTTGGGAGGCTTTCGCAGGATATTTTCGTCTGAGTTTGTTAGTCGGTTTGGTAGTAGAACCATCAATACACATCCATCTATCCTGCCGGCTTTTCCGGGCGACAAGGCCCAGCGCCGGGCTCTGGAGGCAGGTGTAAAGATCACAGGGGCCACGGTACACTTTATCAATGATGAAGTGGACGCAGGACCTATTATTGATCAGGGCACAGTTAGAATCACCTCACAAATGACTGAGGCGATGCTACGCGAGGAAATCATTTGCGTAGAACAGAATATTATTTGTACAGCTGTTGCGGGCCTCATTGATGAGCAGATTTTTGTTGAGCAGGGCCGAGTCGTGAACAAAGGAGTGCGCAATGGGCTTCCAGAGTCGTAATTTCTTGCCCGCAGTGGTCGTCGCTTCAATGCTATTTGTGGCCATCACTAGCCTAGGGATATCTGTTGCTGTACTTCCACCCTATATCAACAAGGTGTTAGGGCTGCCCGGTAGCTATGTCGGTTTTATCGTGGTGATGGAATCAGTCGCGACGTTGTTATCCCGGCCGTACGCAGGCCGATTTTCTGATCGGCATGGTCCAAAGCGAGCAATGGTCACTGGTCTACTGCTCCTCTTCGCTGCCGGTACAATATGCTTCATTCTGACTGACCAGAGTGTATTGTCTGCTATGCCTGTCTTTGCCCTTGTGTGTTTTAGCCGGTTATTAATGGGCGTGGGAGAAAGCTTGGTGTTTACCAGTAGTGGAACTTGGCCAATCGGTTTGATAGGGCGTGAGCATGCTGGGAAAGTTATGTCCTGGGTCGGTATCGGTATGTTCCTCGGACTCGCGATTGGCAATTATATCGGAGCATATTTATTTCGTGAGAACTCTGTATTGCTATCAATGTTGATCATGTCATGCCTCCCGTTTTTTGGTGTCATGGTGGTGTTGTTTGTCGAAGATGCTAAGGTACCCGGCGAGCCGGTGAGTATCTCGACTTGGACGGCAATACGTGAAATATGGCGACCTGGCTCAGGTTTTGCGCTGGGTAACGTTGGTTATGCATCAATAACTTCGTTTTTGTTACTGTTTTTGATGGAGAAAGGATGGCAGACAGATGCGCCGATGATTTTGTCGTTATTTGGTGTAGGTTATGTCGTCGCGCGACTAATGCTCGGAAAAAAGGCGGATGCCTATGGATTAAAAGCTGTATGGATATCATTGATTATCGAATCACTAGGCCTTTTGCTGGTGGCCACTGCGCCCCAGGTTGATGTAGTGATGTTAGGAGCGTTTATGACTGGTCTCGGATTGTCGATGGTCTATCCGTTATTGGCATTACCGGCCATTAAGAGTTTACCGGACACTAATATCGGGCTAGCGCTTAGTACGTACGAAGCGTGTTTCGATATTGGCATTCTTCTGGCTGGCGGCGTAGGAGGGCTCTGCGTGAGTCACTTCGGATATGCATCAGTGTTTTATTTTGCGTCAGGTTGCGCTGTTGTTGCCATGTTTAGTTCTTGGCTCGCCTACCGCGAGCTGCAACGCGCGAGCGTTGACGTGAACCTGATTAAGTTACAGTCATAAGTATGTATTAGTTTTTTTTGCATAAGGAGCAGTGGGCATTGAAGGAGTATTTTGTGAGGGTATGGTTGTTTTTCGTGATGCTATGTCTGTCTTGTGGAGCATTAGCAGAATCGCGAACCAATTTAATCATCGATACTGATCCTGGTGCCGACGACATGATCGCGCTTTTGGTGGCTTTCGCGTCGCCGGACAAATTGAACTTGCTAGGTGTGACGACTGTAGCGGGGAACGTGCGGATCGATAAAACTTCACGCAACGCCCGGATTGCAAGAGAGTGGGCGTCTCGTGGAGACGTCCCCATTTACTCGGGCGCCGCACGTCCTTTGGTTCGCTCTCCGGTGTATGCGGAAAGCGTCCATGGCCCCGAGGGAATTTCCGGGGTAAAGGTGTTCGAGCCTAAACAACCCCTAGCGGGTGATGACGCTGTCTCGTTTATTATTACGACACTACGGGCGGCGCCAGCGCATTCGATTACACTAGCATTATTAGGGCCGGAAACTAATCTCGCGCTTGCTTTAAAACAAGCGCCTGATATTGTCAAAGGGATCAAGGAAGTTGTAGTAATGGGTGGAGCGCACTTTCAGGGCGGCAATGTAACACCTACTGCGGAATTCAACATGTTTGCGGATGCAGAAGCCGCGAAATATGTTCTAGATAGTGGCGTGCAAATCACTTATTTACCTATTGACGTCACTCATAAATTATTGACAAGCGAGGGACGAATCTCAGCTTTAGATCAGTTGGGTAATCAAGCGGGACACCACGTGGCCTCCATTCTTCGCGGCTACATCCAGAGCTACGTTGAGCGCTATGGTTTGTCGGGCGGGCCGGTCCACGATGCTACTGTGATTGCTTATCTGTTAAATCGTGAGCTCTTTCGTGGCCGAGAGATCTACCTTTCAATCGACACGCGAGAGGGCTTGACATATGGCCAGACGATAGCAGACTGGTATGGGACACTGAACAAAAAACCAGATGCATTTTGGGTTGAGGACGGCGATGCTGACGAGGTGTTCAAATTGATTACTTCGCGTATATCGAAGCTCAATTAAATCAGCTCAACCCAGCCAAATTTGACTCACCACACCGTGGAGCAGATGCGCAGGTGGCTAGTCCAAAGTCGCCGCCTTCTGATCGAATGATTGCCTTAGCGGCCCCTAAGGCAGCCACAGCTTTCTCATGGTAGGCAGCAAGAACCGCACCACCAATGAGCATGGTTATGATAAATGCAGTTTTTCTGCAAGCTCCGGCTTCAGCACAAGCAGAAGCACTGACCTGAGCTGTTGGGAAAGTTGCTCCTTGAATTGCTTGTTGATTTCGGCAATGCCCGGTGCGGTGTGCCCGAACTCAGCCATTGCGTTAGCAAACATGCAGCCACGAAACTCTAAGCTTGTCACCCTGTGGTCATAGTAGCTGAACAATGCATGGAGCTTGTCTGATGCCCCTCGGGCTTGATCAATGCAGTGTAGGTATTGCTGCCGTCATTGGTCATATTGCCGTTGGCGTCATACAGCAAGGATGCTGCTGACATAGGCGTAGAATCTCCAAATTTTATCGTCGCATCCGTGCGGATTCCATCAAAGCATTTGCAGCACTCTGCCGAATAATCCTGCAAAAATTTTCCACCGCTGCATTATTAATGCATTTATTGGAATTTAATATAATCCTATTCAGGTCATCATCTGAGACAGTCGCATCGATATGTCGTATCGCCCAATTTTGAAAGTCAGGGTGTGTTTTTGCAAGTGCGACAAATGTACCGAACTGATCCCATCTTTGGGCGAAGAGGTTCGCCACGGCTTCAGAGTAGCCCTCGCCAAGCTCACCATCATCACAAGAAGCGAAGGCATCTCTGATGCTTAAAAAGGGAAGACCAATCTCCGCGCGCGTCAACTAACAAAGACCCTTCTCGGCTGTTCATCTCGGGAGGGCAGTTTCCGTACGCCGAAGCCTGAGAGAATGACACACATCCCAATCCAAGTCCGAACAACAAGACCAAGAAGGTCAGGGAGCGAGCACATACAAATCTGATAAAAATCATGATGATCACCCTATCGATCACACTACTGTTGCGTACCAAACTGAGGAGCATTGACGTTATTGTTGATAACAGTCATGGATGTTACTGGGTCAGTTGTTATGAGATTACGCACGAATCCCATAGCCGCGTCTGTCGTTCGGATACCTCCCAGCGTCGGATGGTTTTGTGCGCCGCTATTCGCTCTTCCTGAATGGAGCCCCATTCCTGTTCGCCCCGGAATGTTGAAGATGATAATCCCATGTGAGCCATATAGGTCATTGGCACCACTCTCTGGATGCGGATTAGAACCGTTGTAAGGAAAAGTTCCATTTGGCCAAGGCCCGTTGCTCGTTGTCGTGGTGTTGTTATTTGCAGGGTAGGTTCCGATCGTATTGCCAGCGCTATCCCTGATGGGGATAGTGTGCGTTTGGCCGTCGTAACTAATCGATGTGCATTACATCTTCGAACCGGGCACCTTCGTCCCGGTGGCCCAGGCTCTGCGACATAAACCGATTCACCTACTGGGACAGCCTGACTACAGCGGCGACTACAGCTTCGATGACGATCCACTATGGAACCACTCACCGACCGCACAACCGTTCGACGTGCTGGCCTGGTATCAATGCGACCATCTGGGCACACCGCTAGAACTGACCGACCAGAATGGCGACATCGTATGGAGTGCGCAGTACAAGGCGTGGGGCGAAGTCCGTGAGCAACGCTCGGAATCCAATCGGATTGGCGGGTGGCATCAACCTGCATCAATATGCTCCCAACCCTATAGAGTGGGTTGATCCACTTGGCTTGGCAAAGAAGGCTCTGCCATGGGCCCTGTCCCATTTCCTGAATGATCAGGTTTAAAGTTCGCGCACTTTACCCATAAAAGACCTGATGACCGCAGAACCGACTATCCTTTCGGATATTGAACACTGCACTCTTGGCAAAAAGGGACGCCATGCCAGACTCTGATCGCGCCATCGGCTCCATACCCGGCATCACATGCGGTGATCGAACCTGTCTGATCGGGCCCTGGTTACTCAGGCCCTGGCTACTCTGGATGGCTTCAATTACGGTTTTCTGTCTTTTCACGACAACTCCCGGATACGGCCAGAACCTGCCAACCGCAGCGGGTGTCGAAAACGCCACGGTTACGGTGACTCAAGCGCAGGAAATCGTTTCCAGGGCCACCCTCGAAGCCGTTCGCTGGAGCGGCCCTGAATCCGGCCCGCAAGCCCTGCGGGGCAAGAACATCGCGCTTGTCGCGGAAGATTTGCGTAACGGAGGCATCGTCGGTGTCGCGCAGGGCGCTCGCGAGGCAGCCAAGGCGATGGGCTGGACGCTGAAGATATTCGATGGCGCTGGATCATCGGCCGGGCGTGCGAAGGCCTTTTCCGATGCCCTGGCAGCGAAACCCGACGGCCTCATTCTGTGCGGCTCCGATGCCCTTGAGAACAATGCGGCGCTGATCCTCTTCGCCAACAGGGATGTGCCGGTGGTTGGCTGGCACGCCGGGGCACGCCCCGGGCCGATCGATGGCACGCCGGTGGCCATGAACGTCACGACCGACCCGCTCGAAGTGGCTCGCCTTACGGCCATGGCGGCAGTGGCACAGTCAAACGGACACGCCGGCGTGGTCATCCTGACCGACTCCAAGTACAGCATCGCCATGGCGAAAGCCAAGGCCATGGAAAACGTCATTCGGGCCTGTCGGGAATGTACAGTGCTGGAAGTGCGCGATGTCGCGATCTCTGAAAGTGGCGAGAAGATGCCGGTGATCACCAAGGAGCTTCTTCAGCGCTATGGCAAGCGCTGGACCCACACGCTGGCCATCAACGATATCTATTTCGACTACTCGATTGCCTCATTGACCAACGCCGCAATACCCAGTGACGGCATCAGTCTGTTGTCTGCCGGTGATGGCAGCGCTTCGGCTTTCTTGCGCATACAGGCAAAAACCTACCAGACCGTTACCGTGGCCGAGCCGCTCAACCTGCATGGCTGGCAAGTGATGGATGAATTGAACCGGCTGTTTGCAGGTCAGCCGGTGAGCGGCTTCGTAGCGCCGATTCACCTGGTCAATGCCGACAATATCGCCTTCGATGGCGGGAAGAAATTCCAGTACGACCCTGACAATGGTTATCGAGACATCTATCGCCACCAATGGAATCCCTGACATTGGACGTTATTTCCCGGCTCGGACGCCGGCTATTGCCGCAGTCGTTGCGCGCACAGTTCACACTGGCGTTCCTGACGCTGGCGCTGCTGATCCTGGCGGGTGGTGCCACAGCGGTCTATGCGTTGCGCACGTCAAACAACGCCACCCGCCAGCTGACGGATGAACGACTGGTGCGCATGCAAAATGGGCAAGACATGGTGCAGCGGACCTTGCTGATCGAACACCAGACCGATCAGCTTCTGACAACCCGCTCCCCCGACACCCTGCGTTCAAGCTATGCGGCGACCGTCGAACAGCTTGAAGCCCTTGATCAACTGGTGCAGGAGCTGACTGCCGCGAACAGTGGCGAGGCGATACTCGACATGCATCAGTCGAGTCAGATGTTCCGCAATACCGCCAACATCGTTGCGCAGCTGCGAGAAAGCCTGTTGCAAACCGAGGTCACCTTCGAGCAAGCCCTGGAGGATCACGCTGCCCGGTTAACCGCGACCAAGACCCGGGCGAGCCTGGAACTGGCGGTGTTACTTTTCGATCTGCCGCAGGCTAATGACAGTGATGCCGTGCAACGGCTGCGGATCCGATATGAGCGCCTGTCACGCGCCGCAGGCAAGTTACCCGATGCTGATGTGGAAACGCCCGATCTCTTCTCCCAGCGCCTGAGACTCATCAATCAGCACAACGTCATACAGCGCTTCAATGAGGAGTTGAAGAATGAAGCGGGGGTTCTGGTCGCGGTGGCCCGTGCGCAATCCAGTGCTTACACCGAAGACTATCGCGAAGCCGTGCAACGCCTGGTCGAGGCCTCAAATCGTAGCCAGCAATGGGTGCTGATCATGTTGGGCGCCAGCCTGGTGTTCGCCTGGTTTGTGACCCGGGTCTTCATGGGCCGTCATGTGCTCGTGCGCCTGAATGAAATAAGCCGGCAATTGCGTCAGGAACGCACTGACAAAACGCATTTGATGATGGAGGAGCATGGGAAGGACGAGATCGGCAACATGGCTCGTGCGGTGAATCAATTCCTCAAGGACCGTCTTCAGCTGGAAAAAAAAACGGTCCAATTGAGTATCGCCACAGAGCGGCTCGCCCTGCAAAACAACCGATTAGAGCAAGAAGCCATCATCCGTGCCGGACAAGGTCATGTCCTGGAACTGATCGCCAGAAGCACCGAGCTTGCAGAAGTCCTCGATAGCCTAGCTCACCTGGTCGAGTCCCAACTGGAGGGGATGATGGTGTCCATCCTGGTGCTGGATGAGGATGGACAGCACCTGCTGCACGGGGCTGCCCCCAGTTTGCCGAAAGCCTATAACCAGCTCATTGACGGGATTGCGATCGGTCCGAGTGTCGGTTCATGCGGCACCGCGGTGTATCGACGAGAGCCGGTCATCGTCACGGATATCGAGCTGGATTCGCTGTGGGAGGAGTACCGATCAGCCGCTGCGCCCTATGGATTTCGCGCCTGCTGGTCGACGCCGATTCTGTCCCATGAGCGAAAGGTATTGGGGACGTTTGCCCTGTATTCCAACACCGTACGCAGCCCCAGCTCGACCGAGACACGACTGATCGACATGGCGACACCTCTTGCCGGCATTGCGATAGAACGCCAACTGACCGAAAAGCGCATTCGCTATATGGGCGACCATGACGCACTGACCGGGCTGCCGAATCGCACACTGCTCGAAGACCGTCTCAAGCAGGCAATGCTTTATGCCCAGCGCTACAGCCGGCTGGTGACGGTGGTGTTTCTCGATCTGGACAAATTCAAACTGGTGAATGACAGCCTTGGGCACAGTGCTGGAGACGAACTGCTGAAAACCGTCGCCCAGCGCATGCAGGAGTGTGTACGCCGCACCGACACCGTCGTGCGACTGGGTGGCGACGAATTTGTGATCATCCTGTTCGACCAGCCCTCAGACCTCGACGGCGTCACTCCAGCCCTGCACAAGATTCAGGAAGCCATCCTGCAACCGATTCAGCTCAGCGGACATACACTCCACGTCACCTGCAGCATGGGGGTGGCCACCTATCCAGCCGACGGCAGCGATACCGACACGTTGCTCAGCAATGCGGACGCCGCCATGTACCGGGCCAAGGAGCTGGGTCGCAACAGTTACCAGTTCTATACGAGCGAGATGAATAACAAGGTTCAGGGCAAGCTCGCCATGCAAGACGGGCTACGAAACGCACTTAACCATGACGAATTCCTGCTGCTGTACCAGCCACAGGTGGATTTGCAATCAGGGCAGATTATCGGCGTAGAGGCACTGATCCGCTGGCAGCACCCCGAGCTCGGCATGGTGTCTCCGATCAAATTCATTCCCCAGGCCGAAGAGACCGGGTTGATCGTGCCCATCGGCGACTGGGTCATTCATACTGCGTGCAGACAGAACAAAAACTGGCAGGATGCGGGCTGGCCGCCGATCACCATATCGGTGAATATTTCAGCACGCCAGTTCATCGAAAGGGACCTGGTCGACCGGGTGAGGCATGCCTTGCAAGAGACCGGACTGGACCCGATGTACCTTGAGCTGGAGCTGACCGAAAGTCTGATCATGCAAGACCTTCAGCAAGCCATCAGCAAAATGAAGGAACTGCAATCAATGGGGATCAGTCTGTCGATCGACGACTTCGGCACCGGCTACTCCAGCCTCGCGGCATTGAAAAGCTTCCCCATCGCCAGACTCAAGATCGACCAGTCTTTCGTGCACGATCTGCCCGACAACGAGAACGACAAAGCCATCGCTACCGCAGTGATTTCGTTGGGGCACCAACTGAACCTCAAGGTCATAGCCGAAGGTGTCGAAACCGAAGAGCAGCAAATCTTCCTGCGTGAGAACGGCTGCGATGAAATTCAGGGCCATTTTTTCAGCAGAGCGGTCAGCGCAGAGGAAATCAGTCTGTTACTGCGTACGCCCCCAATGCCTCAACCGAGCCGCATTACCAGCCCTGATGCGGTAAGGCGAAAACGCGATGTAAAACGTCCACGCAGTCCAATGCCCGGGCATTAATGACTTAGTGAAAACGCTGTTGTGTCAGAAGCCGATCGCCTGGGTACTTCGCAAACTGGCAGTGACGGGCGTCATTATCGGAGCTCGCCCTCCGGCACAAGTAGACGGGCTGATTGCAGCTTCGGAATTGCGCTTTCGAACCATGGAAATCGGTTGAGCAACGGCCTTGTCTGCATTACTTGATTGACGTCAACCGCCTGTGTCGGCCTGCGCTGTATTCTGCGCTGAAACCGACTGTTGGTAGCGCAAGGCTTATTGCTCATGACTGAATTGATGCTGACTCACCTCGACTCACTGGGACGCGTGCGAATGGTCGATGTTACGGATAAATGCGTGACGTCCCGAGAAGCAGTGGCTGAAGCATGGGTTCATATGCTTGCCGAGACCCGACAACTGATTGCCAGTGGTGCTCACCCTAAAGGTGATGTATTTGCGGTAGCACGGATCGCTGGCATTCAGGCGGCCAAACGCGCGAGCGAGTTGATTCCGCTCTGTCATCCGCTGCTTTTGAGCAGTGTTAACGTTGAGTTGAGTTTTGAAGGTGACCAACGCGTACGTATTGTTTCTCGGTGCAAGTTGTCCGGACAGACCGGCGTCGAGATGGAGGCACTGACCGCCGCCAGTGTGGCGGCCTTGACCCTGTATGACATGTGCAAGGCCGTGGACCGGGGCATGAGTATCGAATCGGTGCGGTTGTTGGAAAAACGGGGTGGTAAAAGCGGTTGGTATCAGGCGCAGGAACAATGAAGTTGAATGTTTTGTATTTCTCACGGTATCGCGAAACGCTGGGCCTTGACGATGAAACGATTGAAGGTGATTTCACTTCTGTCGATCAGTTGCGTCAGCACCTGATACGTCGTTCTGGCGTCTGGCAGGTGCTGGCCGAACAGAACCTCATGTGTGCCCGCAATCAGGAGATGTGCGGGCTCGATGAGCCGTTGATAGACGGTGATGAAGTGGGTTTTTTCCCCACCGTAACGGGAGGGTGATTCGATGATTCGAGTGCAGACAGAGCGCTTCGACCCCGGCACCGAAATCAATGCCCTGCAGGCTTTGAGCCTGAATGTCGGTGCCGTGGTGAGTTTTGTCGGGTATGTACGTGACACCAACGTCGGACAAGAAGTCGCCGGGATGTTTCTTGAGCATTACCCCGGTATGACCGAAAAGGTCCTGGGCAAGATCGCCGACGAAGCCCGACAGCGCTGGCCGTTGCTCGGACTGGTACTGATCCATCGAATCGGCGCGCTGCAACCGGGAGAACCCATTGTCTTTGTCGGCATCAGCAGCAGTCATCGTCAAGCGGCTTTTGATGCCTGTGCGTTTGTAATGGATTACCTGAAAACCCGCGCGCCATTCTGGAAGAAAGAACAGGTGGCCGAGAGTTCCCATTGGGTCGAGGCTCGCAACAGTGATCGCGAGGCGGCGCAACGATGGGAGTGACGTTTCCCTCGCGATGAGTGGATCGTGTTCAGCTGTATCGAGAGCGAGAATCCCATGCTCTATCCGCTGTTTCTGACGTTGCATCTGTTTTCCGCGCTGATTTTTATCGGCACGGTGTTCTTCGAAGTCCTGTTCCTTGAAAGTATCCGCAAACAGCTGCCTGCCAAGGTCATGTTGCTGGTCGAGCAGGGGATCGGTCGACGTGCCCGCACCTTGATTCCATGGGTTCTGCTGATGTTGTTCGGCGCCGGGCTGGGGATGGTCTGGCTGCGTTATTTGCCGGCCCTTGCAGCGCCGATGACCTCATCGTTTGGCACATTGCTGATGTTGAAAATCGTGGTGGCCGTCAGCGTACTGCTGCATTTCCTGGCCGCCATGTATTTGTTCAAAAGTGGCCGGATGAGTGCTCGATATCTGCATTTCATCCATGGCAGCCTGTTCTGCCACATGGTCATCATCGTACTGTTGGCCAAGTGGATGTTTTACCTGACGTGGTAACTGGGCTGCCTGGTGACGGTTGCGCGACAAGCACTTTGCTCGCGCTTGATGCAAATCAAGGAGCATGGGTCGCCAGACTCCGACACTGGCGGTCCGCAGGCAGTCTCGGAGACCCGTTATGCTCAATTTGTTTCACAGCCCCGGTGAGCTGAACGTCCGGTACGATCAAGGCGTGCTCGACCCCAACTGCCATGTCGACACTGAAAAATTTCATGGCGGCATCGGCTCTCTGGATTTGCTTCGTGCGTTGCGCGTCAGCCACCAGAGGTGCCATCCGCTATCGCTGAACGTGCAACTGCCTTCTTACCTTAAGCCGGCCTTGTGGTCCCCTCGCGAAACTTCATGCGAGCACAGTGTTGTCGAACACTATCTTCAGCGCCTGGAACATGAGATCGACCTTGTCGGTTGTCATCTGGGAGCCAGGCAGCGGGTCGAGCAGTTCCATCTTGGCGGCGGAACACCTGCCATTACCCACCTGAGACGGCTGATGAATCACCTTCGTGGCCGCTTCAACTTTCTTGGACATGAGTGCGGTGACTACAGCATAGAAGTGGACCTTCACCATACGGATTGGTCGACCATGGGCATGCTGCGTGACTTGGAGTTTACTCATGTCAGCATCGGCGTTCCGGACATCGGTGCCGACAGTGCGATGTCGGTGGCCTGCTACCAGAACCCGGCACCGATCCATTCGCTTATCGATGCCGCTCGTACCTTCGGCTATCGATCCATCAATGTCGATCTGGGTTATGGCCATACCTGGCAGACGCCAGAAAGTTTTGCACTGAAACTGGCAACCATCATCGCACTGGAGCCGGACCGGCTGCTGGTGTTTGATTATGCCCGGCCACCGCAACGCTATCGGCCAAAGGCCGCAGACAAAATCAGGGCGTTTTGCAGCGAGGAAGAAAAAGCCGACATGCGCCGGATCTGCTTCGAACAGTTGATCGGCGCTGGTTATCACTACATTGGCCTGGGTCAGTTTGTCCGGCCTGATGACGATTTGGCGATTGCTCAGGAACGCGGCCGATTGCGTCGCAATGGTGAGGGGTTTACCCGTCACGGACATTGCGACCATATCGGGTTCGGTTTGGGCGCTATCAGTCAGATCGACGGTTTGTATGCGCAAAACACCGACGAACTGGAACGGTACCAGCGGCAACTGGACATGGACCAATTGCCGACGAGTCGTGGCTGGCGCTGTGAGGCAGGGAATCAGGTCAGGCACATGGTCATGGAACGCCTGGCGTGTGATCTGGAACTGGATATTCAGGCAATCGAGACGCGTCATGGACTGATTTTTCGTCAGTACTTTTTCACCGCCTGGTCTGTGCTGGAGCAATTGAGCCGTGACGGGTTGATCGAACTGTCTGACCGTTTCATTAGTATTCTTCCGGCCGGTCGGCCGCACGTGGATGCCATCTGCAACCTGTTTGAAAAGGATTCGGGCGGTGCTGGGCATCCGTCCCATTGCGAGTGGGTTGATCATGACACGTTCATTTGATTTCAATCGCGCCCTGGTCGAAAAGTATGACCTCCCGGGGCCGCGCTATACCTCTTACCCGACCGCGCCGCAGTTTCATCAGGCGTTCGCCGTCGATGACTATCAGCGTGCGGCCTCGGACAGCAACCAGGCGATAACGCCAAAATCGCTGTCGGTGTACATCCACATCCCGTTCTGCAAGAGCCTTTGTTACTACTGCGCCTGCAACAAAATCATTACTCGGAAAGCCCACCGCGCCGTCGAGTACCTGGCGTACCTCAAGCGCGAAATCGTGATGCAAGCCGCCTTGTTCGACCGCAGCCGAAAACTCACACAATTGCATCTGGGAGGTGGCACACCGACCTATTTGACCGGCGAGCAACTGGCTGACCTTATGGACTGCCTGCGCCAGGCATTCGACATGGATGACAGCGATGACCATGAGTTTTCCATCGAGGTTGACCCGCGCACCATCAATACGCAACAGATCCAGTTGTTGCGTCAGTTGGGCTTCAATCGTTTGAGCTTTGGCGTACAGGACTTCGATCCCGACGTGCAGGCTGCGGTCAATCGGCGGCAAAGTGAAGAGCAAATCCATGCGCTGGTCGCTGCGGCACGCCAGGCGCAATTCAAATCGATCAGTGTCGATCTGATTTACGGCCTGCCATTGCAAACCGTGGAGAGTTTCGATGTCACCCTCGGCAAGATCATCGCGCTGTGTCCGGACCGGATTGCGGCCTACAGCTACGCCCATTTGCCGGAGCTGGTGCGCGCGCAACGACTGATTCGTCCGGCCGATATGCCGCCACCTGAGCGCAAGCTAGAGTTGCTTGAACTGACAATCCGCCGTCTGACCGAGGCCGGTTATGTCTATATCGGCATGGACCATTTCGCCTTGCCGGACGATGAACTGGCCTTGGCCCGGGCCAATGGCACGTTGCAGCGCAATTTCCAGGGATATTCCACCCACGCTGACTGTGATTTGATCGGTCTCGGAGTGTCTTCGATCGGCAAGGTCGGCGATAGCTACAGCCAGAGCGTCAAGGAGCTTTCGCAGTACTACGCGCGGCTGGATCAAGGCTTGTTACCGGTCCATCGAGGTTACCGCTTGAGCGCCGACGATCAGCTGCGCCGTGAGGTGATCAGCGATCTGATGTGCCACGGCCGGATCGACTTCGGCAAGTTTGAAGCGCGTCATGACATCTGCTTTACCGATTACTTTGCCGAGGCGCTGATGCAACTGGACGAGCATGTTCGCGATGGCTTGCTGCAGATTCACAAAGACGCGTTGGTGTTGTTGCCTCACGGGCATTTGATGATGCGCAGCGCGGCGATGGCGTTCGATGCTTATTTGGGTGTTGATCAAAAAGGCCGGTTTTCACGCACCGTTTGAAGTTCCCAGCTCCGGAGATGCGTCAGCGGTGGCCAACGTGACGGTTTTTCAGCTGTCCCAAGGTGCGCGCGGGGTGTTTATGGTCAGGACTGGAAGGTCGATAACGGGTACACCTTGGAGGTGATGCTGAGCGGAGGTGGGCCAGATTCCTGTGGCGAGGGGGCTTGTCGGAACGCCCCCTCGCCACAGGGTGTGCGTTTGCGCATTTTAAGCCGGGGCGCAACGTCTAGTGGGACGTGCCCTCAGCAAACTCGATCTTGTTGCCGACGTTGTACTTGCCCGAAGGCTTGTTCATCGGCAGGCGCTTGATCTCTTTGAGGGTGTTGCTGTCGTAGACAATCAGCGCACCGTCGGTGGCCCAAATACTCAAAAGCAGGTAACGGCCATCGCGAGTGAACTCAACATGAGCGGCAGTCTTGCCGGGCATCGGGCGCAGGGTGTGGGCGATTTCCAGGGTCTGTTTGTCGATCAGATGGATCGCATCGTTGTCGGGGCCGAAGAATACGTCGGTCCAGGCATACCGCGAGTTGACGTGGCTGCGCATGAAGAAACCCGGCCCCAGGGTCGGTATTTCCTTGATCAGTTTCCAGGTCTTGAAGTCGATGACCGAGATCAGGCCCTTGCTGATATTCGGCGTGGCGAACACCCACTCACCGTTACGTTTCCAGTAGGTCCCGGACCCCAGGTGCGGCATGCCCGGCAGTGGAATGTCGGTGACCACCTTGCCACTGTCGAGGTCGATCACCTGGCCGCCCTTGGCCGCGCGCGACGTGGCCAGCAGTTGCTTGTAATCCGGTGAAAAGGAAAAGTCGTCCAGCATATCTTCGGCCTGGATACGACGCGGTTCGAAGTCCGGTGTGCCAGCGCAGGGCAGCTCCCAGACTTCCTTCACATCCTTGAGCGCCACGATGAAACTGTCCCGTGGCGGCGCGGTGTAGACCGCGCTGACCCGTGACGCGGTGCCGTCCTGGCCGATGGCCGGAATGGTTTTGACCCATGACAGATCGCGGGCATCGAGCACCACCAGGTTGCCCGGCAAGTAGTTGCCCACCAGCACCCAGCGGCCATCCTTGCTCACCGCCAGGTTGCGGGTGTTGAGCCCGGCGCGGACCTCGGCGATCAGTTTCAGGTTGTGCAAGTCATACAGACTGATCCAGCCATCGCGAGAGGCCACGTAGACGAAACGTCCATCCGGCGAGAACTTCGGCCCGCCATGCACGGCAAAGTGCGAAGCAAACCGTGCCAACACTTCAAAACGGTCGCCGTCGAGGATGTTGATGTGATGATCGCCAGCTTCCACCACCACGAACAGGTTCAGTGGATCGGCGCCATGCTGAGGTGTGTCGGGCAATTTGTTGATATCGGCGAGAATGGAATGACTGCCGCGAATGTCGTCGTTACTCCAGCTGGGTGGGGTGGCGGGTGGTTGCTGAAGGTAATCCACCAGCGCGTCGATCTGCGTGGGGTTGAACACGTTGGCATACCCGGTCATCTGGCTCGCAGGGCGACCGTTCTGGATCACGCTGCGGATTTCGTCGGGTTTGATCCGGCTCAGACTCTCCGGCAGCAAGGCCGGCCCCGCACCGCCGAAACGGTTGGCGCCATGGCAGCGCTGGCAATGCTGTTGATAGAGGTTGGCGGCCGCGTCGGAGGGCGGAACCGCCGCACCGGCATGAGCCGCACCGATCCACAACAATGGGGTAAGCAGCATCCGCCTCATATCGCCACCTTGCGCTGGCGTTGCAGCGCTGGGGCGGGGTAAAAGCGCGCCGGGAATTCCTGCTGTTGGGCAGCGAACAGATCGACCACTTTGCCGATCACCGCAAGCGTCGGAATGCCAGGTGGGCATTCCCGCGCCAGGGTTGGCAATTGGTGCAGCCTGCCTCGGGCCACATGCTGGTCGGGACGCGTGCCATTGCTGATCAGCGCCGCCGGTGTCTCGGCGGGCATTCCGGCTTCGATCAAGCGCTGGGCGATCATCCCGAGATTCGATAGCCCCATGTAAAACACCAGGGTCTGGCTGCTGTCGACGAGGCTGCTCCAGGGTAATTGCAACTCTCCATCGTGTTGCAGGTGCCCAGTGATGAATCGACAAGAGTTGACCAGATCCCGATGGGTCAGCGGGATGCCGGCGTAAGCGCTACACCCGGAGGCGGCAGTAATGCCGGGGACCACCTGGCAGTCAATGTTGCGTTGCAGCAGATACTCCAACTCCTCGGCACCACGGCCGAAGATGAACGGGTCGCCACCCTTGAGCCGGACCACACGCTGGCCCAGATCGGCGAGGTCGGCGAGTAGTTCGTTGATCTGATCCTGGGGCAGGCTGTGGCAGCCGCTGGCCTTGCCGACGTAATGCCGGGCGCAGGTGAGGGGGATCAACGCCAGCAGCTCGGGGCTGATCAGGCGGTCATAAACCACGGCGTCGGCTTGCATCAACAGGCTCCAGGCGCGCAGGGTCAGCAAGCGTGGATCGCCGGGGCCGGCGCCGACCAGGGCGACTTCGCCCGGTCTGAACGGGGACTCAAGTGCAGCCGGTAAAATAATCGATGGATGCATGGGACGTCCTTGGTACTTCATCGGGTGGGCCGGCCCCATCCTTTGTCAGATGGCTCGCCAGGCGGGTGCTTCAGTGCATGACGCAAGGGATGGTCGTTAATGGCGGTATGCCGATCTCTTCATCGCTGAGGTGGCACCCGGGGTCCTGGCCCCAGAGATCACCTTCGGCCCAGGCGCGGGTGCGGGTATTGCCGTTGCAGATGCTCAGCCAGCGGCATTGGCTACAACGGCCACCGACGGCGCGCGGATGCGCGCGCAGTTGCTGCAACAAGGCGTCCGGGCGGTCCAGCCACAGCGTGCGAAACTTCGTGTGCCGGACATTGCCCACCGAGTGCTGCCACCAATAGGTGTCGGGGTGTACTTCACCGGTGTTGTCGATGTTGGCGATGCCGCTGCCCGAGGCGTTGCCACCCCAGGCGCGGAGCATGTGTTCCAGGCGCCGGTAATGCTCGGGTAGATGCAGGCCTACCCATTGCAGCAGGAGAATCGCGTCGGCGTCGTTGTTGCCGCTGACAAAATCGCTGTCGCGACCGTGCTGGATGTCTTCCCAGGCCCGTTCGAAAATCAGCGTCATCGCTTCGCGACTCATCTGCTGCCGGGCGTCGAGCTGGCGGCTGCGTTTGCCGCGACCGCTGTAGTTGAGGTGCGACAGATAAAACTTCTGCACGTCGTACTCGCGCATCAACGCCAGCAGTTGGGGCAGCTGCGCATGGTTCTCCTGGGTCAATGTGGTCCGCAGACCGACGCGAATGCCCTGTTCGCGACAGAGCCGGATCGCCCGCATGGAACTGGCGAAGCTGCCCTTGAGTTGGCGGAACGCGTCATGGGTGGCTTCCAGGCCATCGATGCTGATCCCGACATAGTCGAAATTCGCTGCGCGGATCTGCGCGATGTTCTGCTCATCGATCAATGTGCCGTTGGTGGACAACGCCACAAAGAAACCCTTTGTGCGGGCATAGGCGCTGAGCACAAACAGATCGTCACGCAGCAGGGGTTCACCGCCGGAAAGAATCAATACCTTCACGCCGGCATCGTGCAGATCGTCGATCACCGTCAGCGCGGCGGGCGTATCCAGTTCGTCGCGAAAGACGCTGTCGGCGGACGTGGCGTAGCAGTGTTTGCAGGTCAGGTTGCAGCGCCTGAGCAGGTTCCAGATCACCACCGGCGGCCGGTTGCTGCCCGGTGGGCTGGTTCTGGGGGCGGGCACCTGGCCGGTCAGGGCACGCAGGTAGTGGCTGATCCTCAACATGCAACTCTCCTTGAACCAGCGGGTGTTCAGCGTGGTACTGGCGGTAGCCGTAAACCGGTTTTCTTCAGGATGCGACTGCTCACCAGCATCTCGTCGGCGGCGCAGGCATCGCCCAGCAAGTAGCGCAGGTGTTCGCGGTAGCTGTCGATTTCCTCGCGGCTGCGACCGTGCACCATGGCGAACAGGTTGTAGCGCCACGCGGTTCGGCGCGGGCGTCGATAACAATGGCTGACAAAAGGCTGCGCACCGATCAGCGCACCGAGGCGCGGCATGTCGGTGTCGCGCACATCCCAGACCGTCATGCCGTTGTAGCGATAGCCCAAGCGATAATGGTTGGGGACGGCGGCGATGCGTCGGATCGCGCCCTCGGCCTGCAAGCGCTTGAGCAAATCCAGGGTGGATTCGATGCTCAGGTCCAGCTGTTCGGCGAGCCAGGCCCACGGGTCATCCAGCAGCGGCAGGCCGGCCTGGGTCAGTTCAATCAGTCGGTGTGCCAGGGTGTCTTCAGACCGGGAAGTACAGACCGACATGGTAAGTCTCCTCTTTGGGCACGTTGAGCAGCGGCAAACCGGTCAGGGTTTCGATGTATTGCAAGGTTTCGGTGACGCCTTGTTCGGTCGCGCAGCCGAGCACGAACCACATGTTCCAGGCGTGTTCGCGTCGATAGTTGTGCGCCACTTCAGGCAGGGCGTGCAGTTGCGCGGCGACCTCTTCGAACCGTTCTTCCGGCACTGCCAGCGCCGCGAGGGTGAAGGCGCCACCGAGGCGTTCGATGTCGAACATCGGACCGAAGCGCGTGAGTATTCCCTCACAAAGCAGTTCGTGGAGGCGGTGGAGCAATTCAGTACTGCTGCTGTCCAGTTCGCTGGCCAGCGTCTGCCAGGGGTTACGCACCAGCGGCAGGCCCAGTTGCAAGCGGTTGATCAACCGACGGTCAAGATCATCCATGGGGCTTGGTTCCCGTTGAGGAGGCGGCAAAGCGTCCGCCACATTGTTTGAAGGCTTGGGTGCTGAACAGCAGTTGATGGGGCAGGTCGCTCAGCAAGTGTTCTTCCAGCAACGCCTGGATCTGCGCCTCGACCTGCGCGCGTTGGCGCCCGTGAACCATGCAGAACAGGTTGTAGCGCCACTGCGGCAGGCGCCGTGGCCGTTGATAGCAGAGGGTGATACCGGGCGCTCGCCCCAGGCGCTGGCCGACTTCGTCGATCAGTGCGTCCGGAACATCCAGCACCAGCATGGCGTTGGCGGTAAAGCCCAGCGCGCGATGGTTGAGCACCAGACCGACCCGCCGAAACAGCCCTTGTTCGTGCCACTGATGCATTTGCGCGAGCACCTGGCTTTCATCGGCGCTTATCCGTTCCGCGAGGGCCTGATAAGGGCGTGATACCCGCGGCAATCCGCCTTCCAGATGCCGACGCAGCGCCTGTGTCTGTTCGGGGCTCAATCCCGGCTTCATGGGCCTTCTCCCAAGGCAAAACCGAGGTCGATGCGGTAAGCGGTCAACATCGGCAGATCCAGCGGAACGAGGCCGGTGTCGTTCTCAAGTTGTTCGAGAACACGTTCGATGTGGGGGCGATCAGGCCCGGTCAGCACAAACCACAGGTTGTAGAAATGCTCCCGTGCGTAGTTGTGATTGACCTCGGGATACAGGCTGACGCGCTCGGCGACCTGTTGCAGACGTTCGGCGGGCACGGCGAAGGCGGCGAGGGTGCTGGCCCCGGCGCGGCTGTGTTCGAACACCGGGCCGATGCGTGAGAGGGTGCCGGCCTGAGCCATTGCTTCCAGACAATCCATCACCTGGGCCTCGCGGCAACCGAGAATCCGCGCCATCTCCTTGTAAGGTTCTGGGCACAACGGCATGCCGTGCTGGAAGCGGTCGATCAGTTGGCGGCTGAGCAGGTCGAGGTTCATTTCAGTAGCCCATTTTCTGCGCGCGACTGCTGAAGAAGATGCCGCTCGGCGCGGTGGCGGGAAGGGTGCTCAGCTGCTTCAGGCTGTACGGATCCCAGACCTGAACCTGATCGCCATCGCGTAACGACAGCCACAACTGGTCGCCGCGCGCGGTGAATTCCATGTGCAGCACCGCCGGCCCCGGCCGTAGATCGGCGACCACGGCGTGGGTTTCGATGTCGATGACCTGGACCCGATCGTTGTCCGGGTAGGCGAAGTTCACCCAAAGCTGTCGACCGTCCGGCCGCGAGGTGACGAACACTGGCTGGCCGGCCACCGGGATGACAGCGGTCTGCTGCCATGTGCGCGAATCCATCACCAGCACCTGATGACGGCCGACGGCGGGCACGAAGGCTTGGTGATCGGCGATGGCCCAGCCCTCCAGGTGCGGCATCTTGTAGACGGGCAATTTCGCCTGGCCGCGCCCGTAATCACCGAGCACTCGCTGCACCCCGCGCTCCGGATGCCAGAGGTCGAGTTGCGCCATGCCGTCTTCGCCGAACAGCCCGGCCATGTAGTAGCGACCATCCGGGGTAATCAGCGCGTCGTAGGGTTGCTGGCCGATGTCGGTGAAACGGCTGATTTGCGGCGTGTTGCCCTGACTGAAATCGGCGGTCCAGATCTCGCCGGTATCGAACAGGCTGAACACAAAACGCTGACCGGGCGCGTCGACCAGGCCGACCACCCGTGAGCGCTTGCTGCCATCGGCCAGGGGCGTGGCCGGAATATCGGCCACCTGTTGCAGGGTTTCGGCATCGAACACCTTGACTCCGCCGGGCACGTAGTTGGACACAGCGATGAGTTTGCCGTCCTGACTGATGGCGCCGCCGATGCTGTTGCCGCCCTGTATCACCCGTTGATCGATGCGTTGGGTCAGCAGGTCGATTTTGCTCAACCCGCCGTCGCGGCCGAACAAGTAGGCATAACGCTGGTCGCGGGAAAACACTATCGAGGCATGGGACAGATCGCCGAAGCCTTCAAGTCGGGCCAGTGCCGTGCGGGTATCGCTTTCGATGATTTGCACACTGCCGGTGGTGCGCTCCACCACCACGCCGAGATCGCCGGTACCACGCAAGGGTGACTGAGCGCAGGCGGACAACAACAGCCCGGTCGCCGCTAAAAGCAGGGTTGAACGGATCATGGTGCGGGGTATCCCTGGAGAAGAAGATCGACCAGCCAACGGATGTCGTCCGGGCTGAGCAGTGGGCCCCAACCGGGCATCGCGGTGCCGGGGCGGCCTTGGGTGACGGTGGCAATCAGGCTGTCGCGGGGCTTGCCTGCCAGCGTTGCACGCGTCAGGTCGGGACCCAGCCCGCCGGTCATGTGCAGTCCATGACAGGCGCCGCAATCCTGGGCCAGCAGGTGCTCGAGTTGGGCCTGACGCTTGGCGTCCGGCGCCGCAACCGAGGTCGCGCAAAAGAGGAGGAGGGCCGCCAGAACCACTGCGTGTCGATGAACCATCATGGCGCCCTCCGTTGGCTATTTGAGACTCAGGACCCAAGTTGCGAGTGTTTTCGCTTCGTCATCCGTTACCGGGTTGGCCGGCATGGGTATCGGGCCCCAGTTGCCCTGCGTACCGTTCTTGATGTGGTTGGCCAGGGTGTCCACGGCCTCGGGCACGCCAGCGTTCTTGGCTGCGACATCCTTGAGCGCCGGGCCAACAAGCTTGGTGTCGATGGAATGGCAGGCGGCGCAGGGTTTGCTCTTGAACAGTTCCTGCGCATCTTGGGCCACAACCGGCTGCACGCTCAGCGCAGCGGTCAGGGCGAACAGTGAAAGCAGAGTATTTTTCATGGTCGTTCCTTGCATTGATGGAGCTCAATAAATGTCGTGTTGGGTGTTGTAGACATTGAATTTCCCGGTGGGGGTAATCAGTCGTTTGTCCTTGATCACCGATTTGAGCTTCAGCGTTTTGTCGTCGATCACCACCAGTGCCGACTCCTCTGATTGACCACTCCACACGGAGAACCAGACCTCATCGCCGGCCTTGTTGTATTCCGGCTGCACGACCCGCATAGCGCCTTGCTTGATACCGGCGTACTCGGCGATGGGCAGCACGGTGTAACCGGCGTCGAGTTTGTCGAGGTTGAACACCGCCACCGACTGGCTCAGCCTGGCGTCCGGGTTGAGGGTGGTGTCGACATAGAGGTGGCGCGAGTTGGGGTGGGTTTTGATGAACAACGAACCGCCGCCCTGGCCCTTGAGCGAGGCAACCTGTTTCCAGGCGTATTGCGGGTGTTTGACCGGGTCGGTACCGATCAGCGAGATACCGTCGTCTCCCAGGTGGCTGGTGGCCCAGACCGGCCCGTAGACAGGATGATCAAAGTTGGCGCCACGACCCGGGTGAGGGGTTTTGCCGACGTCCACCAGGGCGGCCAATTTGCGATCCTTGGAGTCGATCACGGCGACTTTGTTGGAGTCGTTGGCGGCAGTCATGAAGTAGCGATGGGTGCTGTCCCAACCGCCGTCATGCAGGAAGGGGGCGGCATCGATGTAGGTGATGGTGAGGTTTTTGATGTCCTGGTAATTGACCAGCATGACCTTGCCGGTTTCCTTGACGTTGACGATGAACTCCGGCCATTCATGGGAGGCAATGATCGCCGCGACCCGGGGTTCTGGGTGATATTCCTGCTTGTCGACAGTCATGCCGCGGGTCGAGACGATCTGTTTTGGTTCCAGGGTTTCGCCATCCATGATGGTGAATTGCGGTGGCCAATAGGAGCCGGCGACCGTGTATTTGTCTTCGTAGCCCTTGAACTTGGAGGTCTCCACCGAGCGCGCCTCGATGCCCACTTTGACTTCGGCGACCTTGGTCGGCTCCACCGGCCACAGGTCGATCATGTCGATCCGGGCGTCTCGACCAATCACCAGCAGGTAGCGACCGGAGGCAGAAATGCGCGAGATGTGCACCGCGTAACCGGTCTCGATCAGCTTGACGATTTTCTTGCTGTCACCGTCGATCAGGGCAATCTTGCCGTCATCGCGCAACGTCACCGAAAACAGGTTCGGCAGATTGAGTTTGCTCAGTTGCTGCTTCGGACGATCCTCGGGCTTGACCAGCACTTTCCAGGTTTTCAGCGTCTCGGCCATGCCCCATTCCGGTGGCGTGGGCGGTGTGTGCTGAATGAACTTGGCCATGGCCGTAATCTGATCCTTGGTCAGCGCATTCGATGTTCCCCAGTTCGGCATGCCCGCCGGTGAACCGTAGGTAATCAACGCCTCCAGATACGGTTGGCCGCGAGACTGGGTGATGTCCGGCGTCAGTGGTTTGCCCGTGGCGCCTTTGCGCAGTACGCCGTGGCAGCCGGCGCAGCGCTGGAAGTAGATTTCCTTGGACGCGTCGAACTCGGCCTGACTCATGTCGGGCGCTCCGGCGGTTGTGACCATCAGCGGGCTGGCCGCAGCAGCGACGGGCTCGTCGGCTCTGGCCGCATGAGTCACCGCAAGGGCCAGCGCCGACCACAATGTGGCGACAGTCAGAGCAAACGTTTTTCTATTGCTGATCAGCATTCCATTTCTCCTCAGGCAAGACCTTTGCGATGTGCTGGAACGGCAGCGCAGAACGCAGGTTCTTAGTGCCGTGCAAGGCTATGCCCGAGCAGGCCAATGCTCGCTTGACCGCGATCAAGTTTGCTGGCCATGTCACTTGCCAGGTTGTCGCAGGGGCCCGTAGCGTGTGGCTTGAATCCGCATTTGGAACAGACAGCCCATGGACCGAATCCAGTCTTGCGAACCCTTCTATCAACCGCTCAATAATGAGGAGGCGCTGTTCGAACAAGCCTGGCGACACGGCATGCCCGTGCTGATCAAAGGCCCGACGGGGTGTGGCAAGACCCGTTTTGTCCAACACATGGCCCATCGGCTGAAGCTGCCGCTGTACACCGTGGCTTGCCATGACGATCTGAGTGCCGCCGACTTGATTGGCCGTCATCTGATTGGCGCCCAAGGCACCTGGTGGCAGGACGGACCGCTGACCCGCGCGGTGCGTGAAGGCGGCATTTGTTATCTGGACGAAGTGGTCGAGGCGAGGCAAGACACAGTCGTCGTACTGCACCCACTGGCCGATGATCGTCGCGAGTTGTTCCTGGAACGCACCGGCGAAGTGCTGCAGGCGCCGTCGTCATTCATGCTGGTCGTGTCGTACAACCCCGGCTACCAGAACCTGCTCAAAGGCATGAAACCCAGCACCCGGCAACGGTTCGTGGCGATGCGTTTCGGCTATCCGCCGGTGGCCGACGAAGAGCGCATTGTCAGCCGGGAAGCGCAGGTGGACAGCGCGCTGGCGGCGCAAGTGGTCAGACTGGGGCAGGCCCTGCGAAGGCTCGATCAGCATGATCTTGAGGAAGTCGCCTCGACGCGGCTGCTGATTTTTACCGCGCGTATGATCCGCTCCGGCATGAGCCCGCGTGAAGCGTGCATGGCCTGCCTGGCCGAGCCGCTGAGCGATGATCCACTGACAGTTGCGGCGCTGATGGGCGTGGTTGATGTCCACTTCGGTTGAGTCCAGGGACGTTGCGCGTGGCCACCTGCCGGGCGATCTGGCGATGTGGTTTTTCATTTTGGCCGAGTTGTCGGTGTTCGCCATCCTGATGCTGGCGTTCGCCGTGACCCAGGCACTCAAGCCGCAGCTGTTCGGTGAAAGCCGTCAATTGCTCAACACCTCTACCGGCCTGGCAATGACCCTGAGCCTGCTCACCGCCGGGCTGTTCGCCGCGCTGGCTCAGGAGCAAGTCAGGCGCTCCCGGTCCCGCCACGGCGCCGTGCTTCTGCTGGCCGCGTTGCTTGCCGGCAGCGTCTACGTGGTGTTGAAACTTACCGAATACCAGCACTTGCTGGCCTCGGGGCTGGGCATGGAGCACAACACGTTTTTCACCCTCTACTGGATCCTCACCGGTTTTCACTTTCTCCATGTATTGCTCGGCATGGTCATTCTCGGATGGCTGGCCGAGCGCTGCCGTCGACGCCTGTACAACGCCGCTAACAGCAGCGGGTTTGAATCGGGTGTGCTGTATTGGCACATGGTCGATCTGATCTGGGTCGTGCTGTTTCCGCTGGTCTACGTGCTGAATTGACGGAGGTTCTGATGTCGGCTTCCAGGCTTTTGCTCGTCTGCTGGGCAGCGTTGGCCACATTAAGCGTGTGCACCGTTGTGTTGTCACAAGTCGGCGCGACGTGGCTGTTGTCCATTGCCATTTTGCTGGTGGCGGTTGGCAAGGCCTGGCTGATCACCGATGGCTTCATGGAGATGTGCCACGCGCCGCGATGGTGGCGGCGGTTGATGGTGAGCTGGGCGTTGGTGTTGGCGGTGGTTGTGGGGCTGACGCTGGCGTCGTTCCGCTAGCCATCTGTGGCGAGGGAGCTTGCTCCCGTTGGGGCGCGCAGCGGCCCTAAAACCAGTCACCGCGAATATTCAGATAGAAAGCAGGCACAGGTTTTACGGCTGCTTCGCAACCGAGCGGGACGGTGCGGCGATCCGACAAGCTCCCTCGCCACAGGTCAGGCGTTCGGCTTCTCGATGTAATGCCCGACCAAAACCATCTGCCTTTCTTGATCGCCATCAAGCAGGTTTTACCCCCTCGCTTTCTATCATGGGCACGCCAAGCAAAGAGGAAGCGACCATGTCAGAGACCTTCACCAAAGGCATGGCCAGGAACATCTATTTCGGGGGAAGCGTCTTTTTCTTCCTGATATTCCTGGCCTTGACCTATCACACGGAACAGACCTTTCCAGTGCGCAGCAACGAAGCGCAGTTAACCGAATCAGTGATTCGCGGCAAGACGGTCTGGGAGCAAAACAACTGCGTCGGCTGCCACACGCTGCTGGGCGAGGGCGCCTACTTTGCGCCAGAGCTGGGCAACGTATTCCAGCGGCGCGGTGGGGAGGAGGGCTTCAAACCCTTTCTGCATGCCTGGATGAAAATGCAGCCGCTGGGTGTACCGGGGCGGCGAGCAATGCCTCAGTTCAAGTTGAGCGAGCAAGAGGTGGATGACATCGCCGAGTTCCTCAAATGGAGCTCGAACATCAACACCAATGGCTGGCCGCCAAACAAGGAGGGCTAAGAGATGAGCATCGCTAATCCGCATCTGAAATTCGCCTCGCAAGCCGTGGCCAAACCGTACTTCGTGTTCGCCCTGATGCTGTTTCTCGGTCAGGTGCTGTTCGGTTTGATCATGGGTGTGCAATACGTGGTGGGGGACTTTCTGTTCCCGATCATTCCCTTCAACGTGGCGCGGATGGTGCACACCAATCTGCTGATCGTCTGGCTGCTGTTTGGCTTCATGGGCGCTGCCTATTACCTGATTCCGGAAGAGGCCGACCGCGAACTGCACAGCCCGAAGCTGGCGATCATTCTGTTCTGGGTATTCGCCGCCGCCGGTGTGCTGACGATTCTCGGCTATCTGCTGGTGCCTTATGCGGGCTTGGCCAAACTGACGCATAACGAGCTGCTGCCGACCATGGGCCGGGAGTTCCTGGAGCAGCCGACCATCACCAAGATGGGCATTGTGGTGGTATGCCTGGGCTTCCTCTACAACATCGGCATGACCCTGCTCAAAGGTCGCAAGACCACCGTCAGCATGGTGATGATGACCGGGCTGATCGGCCTTGCAGTGTTCTTCCTGTTCTCCTTCTACAACCCCGGTAACCTGGCCCGCGACAAATTCTACTGGTGGTGGGTGGTGCATCTTTGGGTGGAAGGCGTGTGGGAACTGATCATGGGGTCGATGCTCGCCTTCGTGCTGATCAAGATCACCGGCGTCGACCGGGAAGTGGTGGAGAAATGGCTCTACGTGATCATCGCCATGGCGCTGATTACCGGGATCATCGGCACCGGTCACCACTTCTTCTGGATCGGTGCGCCCGAGGTCTGGCTGTGGGTCGGCTCAATCTTCTCCGCATTCGAACCGCTGCCGTTCCTGGCCATGGTGATCTTTGCCTTTAGCATGGTGAAAAACCGTCGTCGGCAACACCCGAACCGCGCGGCCACTCTTTGGGCCAAGGGCACCACGGTCACGGCGTTCTTCGGTGCGGGTGTCTGGGGCTTTCTGCATACCCTGGCGCCGGTCAACTTCTACACCCATGGTACGCAACTGACGGCAGCGCACGGTCACCTGGCCTTCTACGGTGCTTACGCGATGATCGTGATGACCTTGATCAGCTACGCCATGCCACGACTGCGCGGGCTGGGTGAAGCGGGTGACGAGCGTTCACAGACCCTCGAAATCTGGGGCTTCTGGTTAATGACCCTGTCGATGGTGATGATCACGCTGTTCCTCACCGCGGCCGGCGTCGTCCAGGTTTACCTGCAACGCTGGCAGGCTGATGGGGTCGCGTTGCCATTCATGTCCACGGTCGAACATCTGCAGGTGCTGTTCTGGGCCCGTCTGGGCGCCGGTCTCGGCTTCTTCGCCGGGCTGCTCTGCTACCTGTTCAGCTTCAAGCAACGTGGCCGCGCAGCCTCGCGCGCCCCGGCGGCGGTTGTGCCTTCATGAACGGGTGTAATGGCTAGAAAAGGTCGGCCCGGCTGATACAGCGGGCCGTTTTTTTGGTTTCCAGCAAGGGCAAGCATCATGGCGTTTACCGTCGAACTGGAAGAGTGGGTAGGCAGTGTCTGGCATCGTTTCATCACCCGGCGCGCCAGCCCTGATTTCCCCGAAGCACGGGTTGAACTGGCCAGCCAGCAACGCCCGCTGGCGCTGTTGTTTCGCGCCATGGGCGGTGCCAATGGTGTCGGTGTGGAAGCGGCCAGCGCCCGCGATCTGCTGCTGCGCCGCAACGTGTTGCAGCAGATAGCCGGCACCTGCAAACAAGTGCCGTTGGCGTGGTGTGACGCGAGTAATTTGCGGCTGCCATCGAGCCTGGCGGTGTTTCCTGAAGTGGCACTGAATGAGGAACTCTACCGCTGGCTCGCGTTGCTGGCGGCACAGGCCGGGCCGATGCGCCACTGGGGCCGGGACAATCAACGCTGGACGCAGCAGCTGCTGCGACGCTATCCCGCGCTGCGTGTTCGTTACCAACGACTGGTCGATGCCCATCTGCAATTGCGCCCCGATCCGGCCTCGTTGAACGCCAGCGAAGCGGCGCTGGAACGGGCGTTATGCCAGGCGTTGCGCGAGCCCGGCAGTGTCGAGCATTTTCCCCGTAGCGAACGGGTCGCATGGCCGTTGCCGCTATGGTTGTACCCGCCGCAACACCTCGCCAGCCCCCAGACTGCCGATCTGGGCGATGAATCCGAAGAGTCGTTGACCACGCCGCCCGGCGAACAGAAAGGCGGGCGTAAACGCGCGACGCGGATCGACGAAAGCACCCGCGATGGCGGGCTGTTGGTGGTGCGTCTGGAGAACCTGTTCAGCTGGACCGAGCACGTGGATCTGGATCGCTGGTCGGATGACAGCGAAGACCCGGACGCCGCCCGAGTCGCCGACGACCTGGATGAATTGACCCTGTCGCGCACTCGCCTGCGCAAGGGTGGCGGCCTCAAGCTGCACCTGGATTTACCACCGGCCGATGTCGACGATATTCCCTTGGGCGAGGGCATCAAGTTGCCGGAGTGGGACTATCGCAAACAACAGATGCAGAACAGCTTCGTCAATCTGCAAATGATGGTGCCCCGTGACTGTGAAGCGCAGCCGTTGCCATCTCGACTGAAGGCCTCGGCGCAGCGCTTGCGGCGCCAGTTCGAGCATCTTCGTAATGATCGCCAGTGGTTGCGCCAGCAACCCCAGGGCTCAGAGTTGGACATGCAGGCCTGGCTGGATTTTCACGTTGAGCGTGAGCACGGCCAGTGCGCCGAACGCGGTCTGTTCATGGAGCAACGCCAGACGCGCCGCGACCTGGCGTGTCTGTTGCTGGCCGATGTGTCGATGTCCACCGACGCCCACCTGAACGATGAGCATCGTGTCATCGACGTCATCCGCGACAGTCTGCTGCTGTTCGGCGAAACCTTGTCGGTGCTGGGTGATGATTTCGCCCTGTACGGGTTTTCCTCGCTGCGCCGTCAGCAAGTGCGCATGCAGGAACTCAAGTCATTCATCCAGCGCTATGACGACAACACCCGAGGTCGCATTCAAGGGCTCAAACCGGGGTATTACACCCGCATGGGCGCCGCCATTCGCCAGGCCACACATTTGCTGGGCAACAGCAAGCGGCGTAGCAAACTGTTGCTGTTGCTCACGGATGGCAAACCCAATGATCTGGATCTGTATGAAGGGCGCTACGGTGTTGAAGACACCCGCGAGGCGGTGCTGGAGGCACGGCGTCAGGGGCTGACGCCGTTCTGTATCACGATTGATCGCGAGGCCGGGGATTACCTGCCTTACATGTTCGGCGCCAATGGCTACACCTTGATCCGCCAGCCCGAACAACTCCCCCTGCGCTTGCCGCAGTTGTACCGCCAACTGACCCAACCTTGAACCCCGGTCAATCAACGCAGCATCAGCTGATGCTGCGCGGCAGCCAGAAAAACATCACCACGCAAAAGATCGTCAGGCCAACGCAGAACCACATGAATCGGCGCTGCCGACGTTCCCCGGCGTATTCGGCCAGTGCGGGCAGGGGCATGCCGCATTGTTGGCACTCGGTTTCTTGTGAAGGGTTGGCATGTTGGCAATACAGGCAGACGGGCAGGGTACTCACTCGAACTGTTCCAGGCGCAGACGATCAAGAATGGCGATCTGACGGCCGTCCTGAGTGATGATGTTTTCATCGATCAAGCGGCGGATGATTCGCGAAAAGGTTTCTGGCTGAATCGACAGATGCCCGGCAATCAGTTGCTTGGCCATCGGCAGCTCGAAATGGCTGCTTACAGTTTGCTGGCGCACCAGTTGCGTCAGCAGGTAACGCACGACCCGGTGGGTGGCGTTTTTCAGCGACAGCGTTTCGATCTCGTTGACCCGTTGATGTAAGCGAACGCAGAGCTTGCCCAGCAGTGCAAAGGTCAGCCGACTATTGCTCTGCAGCAAGCGCATGTAGGTACTGTTGGATAAACGGTAGAGCTGGGTGGGGCAGATCGCTTCGGCCGAGGCCACATAGTTTGGAGTGTCCATCAGCGTCATCGCCTCGGCGAAGGTTTGCCTATCGCTGATGACTTCGAACACTTTCTCCTGCCCATCCGGTGTCAGTCGGTAGATCTTCACCGCGCCGGCAATGATGAAATAGAACGAATCCGCCGGCTCACCCTGATGAAACAACGGCTCGCCTTTGTCGATGTTCAGCAAGTGGCTGGTACTCATCAATTCATTCAGCTGTTCTTCATTCAGCGGCTCGAACAAGTGATGACTGCGCAGAATCTGGTGATGGACACGATGAAGCACCATAAGAATTCATCCTGAGGATTGAGAAGGGGATCAGGTCAGACGAGGCCCAGGGAAATGCCGCTGGCCAGGGCCAGGATCGACGTCAACACCACGAACCAGGCCAGTGGCTGGATGACTTTCTTCATGACGACTCCGGGTAATCGAGAGGGATCCAAGATTTCTATAGGGTTGCCCATGCAGAGCAAGACGCGGGCCAGTCCCGGAGGCCTTTGTTTAGTGGGGCTCTCAGCGATCAGGGTAGAAAATACCGTGGTCTTTAGGGTTTAAATAACCATTAAAGGGTCATTTGTACCCTGAGCTGATCACCCCGTGGCGAGGGGGCTTGTCGGAACGCCGCATCGCCCCGTTCGGCTGCGCAGCAGTCGTAAAACCGGCTGATGGGTTCTATCTGACGCGTCGCGGATGCTGGTTTCAGGAGCGCTTCGCACTCCAACGGGGGCAAGCCCCCTCGCCACCGGGGTTCGAATGAGTATCGGGGCACGTCCCTTGCACACTTGATCTGCGACAAAGGCAATGGATCGGTAATACCCGATGATGGCCCCAGGATTTACCTCGGCGCGTGCGGGTTGGCGCCAGGTCAGCAAACAGGTAGAGGAGTGGTTTTATGCAAGTGCTTGACCGCCGTAAAGCGATGGCAATCACGCCGCTGTTTCGGCTGGCCTTTCGGCCATTTTTCCTCGTCGGTTGCCTGGTGGCGGTGCTGGCCATTCCGCTCTGGCTGGCGGCGTTCAGTGGTTCGATTTCCAGCTGGCAGCCAGCGGGCGGGTGGCTGGGCTGGCATCGGCATGAATTGCTGTTCGGGTTCGGGTTGGCGATTATCGCGGGGTTTCTGTTGACGGCGGTGCGAACCTGGACCGGTCGCCCAGGCCTCAGCGGCAAACCGTTGGCCGCGCTGGCGTTGCTGTGGTTATTGGCGCGGGTGGCTTGGCTGGCCAATGTGCCGTGGCCGTTGCTTGCAGTGCTGGAGCTGGCGTTCCCGTTGGCGTTGGCGGTGCTCATGGGCTTCACCTTGTGGAAGGTGCGGCAGAAACGTAACTACCCGATTGTGGTGGTCTTGATGTTGTTGGCCTTGGCTGACGGGTTGTCTCTGTACGGTCTGGTCGAGGGGCATGAAGGCTGGCAGCGCCAAGGCGTGTTGAGCGGCCTCTGGCTGGTGGCGGCGATGATGGGGTTGATCGGCGGGCGGGTCATTCCGTTCTTCACCCAGCGCGGCCTTGGTCGGGTTGAAGGCGTTGCCGCCTGGCCCTGGCTGGATCGACTGCTGTTGGTCGGTTCGCCGCTGGTGGCGTTGTTGTATGCCGCAGGACCTGCGCTCGCCCCCAATGTCTGGGTGGGCCTGCTGTTCGCGGTGCTGGCGGCAGGGCATGTGGTGCGTCTGGTGCGCTGGCATGACCGGGCACTCTGGCGTGTGCCGTTGCTGTGGTCGTTGCATTTGGCCTATGGCTGGTTGGCGGTGGCTTGTCTCGCAATGGCGCTGTGGCATTTCGGTGTGCCGGTTAACCCGAGTCTGGCGGTGCATTGCTTGACCATAGGGGCCATGGCTGGCCTGGTGCTGGCGATGATCGCGCGGGTCAGTCTGGGCCACACCGGTCGCCCTCTGGAACCGCCCTCGGGCATGACCCTGGCGTTCATTCTGCTCAACCTGGCGTGTCTGAGCCGGGTGGTGTTGATTCTGTTCTTCCCCTTGGCCGCATTGTGGTTGGCCGGCCTGTGCTGGGCGCTGGCGTTTGCGTTGTATGCCTGGCGTTATGGGCCGATGTTGCTACGGGCCCGGGTTGACGGTCATCCGGGATGAATGCGCGAATGAATGGAGGCTGCCGCTGATGTATCCCTTTTTTCTGGTCACACACCTGCTGGCGGCAATCGCCTTCATCGGGACGCTGTTTTTCGAGGTGGTCATCTGGCATCGCGCGCGACAGCCGTTGACGGAGATTGCGCAAGTGACGGCGGATCAGGCAATTGCCCTGCGTTCGCGTAAGGTTCTGCATGGTGTGGTGTTGCTGTTGTATGGCGCCGGCATCGGTTTGGCGTGGCAATACCGGGGCGCATTGAGTCAGCCGCTGGCCAGCAGTTTTGCTACGTTGCTGAGCCTGAAAATCCTGTTGGCCTTGAGCATCGTTGGTCATTACTTGCTGCTGGCCTACTGGCTGACCCATGCACGCCTGACCGCGACCCGCGCAAGCTGGATTCGTCGCAGCATCCTCGGGCACATGGTGTTGATCGTGATCCTGGCCAAGGCCATGTTCTATTGGCAGGGCTGATCGTGCTGGAAAACCCGTAAATCCGTGGTGACGCCATTCGCGAGCAGGCTCACTCCCACATTGGAATGCCACCCTATGTGGGAGCGAGCCTGCTCGCGAAAGCGGCCTCCGAAAATCGATCAGTGACGAGGGTTCAGGGCGTTGATGAACAACACGTTGTTTTCCAGGTGGATGTGTTGCATCAAGTCGTCTTTGAATTCCAGCAGCCCACGATAGAGCGCTCGCCAGGTGTTACAGGCATCGGTGGGCGGGATGATGTGATTGGTCAGGGCGAGCATCTTCTCCAGCGCTTCGCCGTGTTGATCATGTTCGAAACGCAGCACCTGGATTGGCGGTGCTGCCTGAGGACCAACGCCTTGTTGCAGCATCGGGAAGAGCACTTGTTCTTCCTTGAGCATGTGGCCTTCGAGTTCCTGCTGCATGTCGGTCAGCAGATCGGCCAGGCCGTTGGGGCAACTGCTGCGCGCACCATGGACCTGCTCGACGCGCCGGGCCAGGCGGATCAATTCCGGCAGTTGCTCGCGGTGGCGGGCGTGGTAGCGCGTCAGCAGGTGGGCGATCAGCGTTTCCGTTGGTTCGTTGCGCCAGTCGTGTTGGGTTTCGCCGGCGTCTTGCAGAATCTGCAGGGCGTCGGCAATGAGGACCGGATCGAGGTTTTTGCCAAGGGCCGCTTCACGCAGGCTTTTATGCCCGCCGCAACAGAAGTCCAGTTTGAAGGTGTGAAAGATCCGGGTGGCACCGGGAATGTCGCAGGCCAGTTGGCCGAGGCTTTGTTCCAATAGGGGCTGGCTCATCAGGGTTCCTTGTTTAGGTTTCAACAGGTTCCCCAGGCCCATTGCATCCGGCATGCCATGTTCAACTGATTGAAAACCATGGATTAATTTTTAGCTGTGGTGATAGGCACCCTGACGCTTCAGGGTGAATCCAACCATAAAGGGTGATTACTACCATGCTGCGAGAAAGCCTGGCAGCCGACCTGATTGTCGAGTTGCCCAATGCCGTACGGTTGCAACGCCTGGTCCAGACCTTGCGCGAATACTTCAACAGTGGCGCCGTGGGGTTGCTACGTCTGGATGACGACAGCCTCAGGCCCGTTGCGACGGTGGGGCTGGTTCATGAAGCGTTGGGGCGCCGGTTCGTCATCGCCCAGCATCCTCGGCTGGCGGCAATCATGGCGTCGCGCGAGCCGACCTGGTTCGAGCCCGACAGCCGCCTGCCGGACCCCTACGACGGCTTGCTCGACAACCATGTCGGCGAGCCGCTGCCGGTGCATGACTGCATGGGCGTGAGTCTGTATGTCGAGGGGCGGATCTGGGGCGCGATCACCCTCGATGCGCTGCACGCCGGGACCTTTGACAACCGGGCGCGGGAAGAACTCAAGCGTTGCACTTTGCAGATCGAAGCCGCCGTCCGGGTCACCCGTCTGGAACAGGAAAACCGCAGCTTGCGCCTGTCCCGTAGCGATCCCCAGGACTTGCGCATGCCCGTCGGGGAGGGCGAGATCCTTGGGCAGAGTGAGGTGTTGCATCAGTTGCTCAATGAGCTGGATGTACTGGCCGATTCCGATCTGCCGGTATTGCTGCTGGGCGAGACCGGCGTCGGCAAAGAGCTGTTCGCCCGGCGCTTGCATCGTCTTTCAAGGCGCCACCACAAACCGCTGATACAGGTTAACTGCGCCGCCTTGCCGGAGTCGCTGGCGGAGAGTGAGTTGTTCGGGCATGTCAAAGGCGCCTTTTCCGGTGCCACCAGTGACCGCGCCGGACGCTTCGATGCCGCCAACGGTGGCACACTGTTTCTTGATGAAGTCGGGGAGTTGCCCTTGAGTGTGCAAGCGAAATTGCTGCGCACCCTGCAAAACGGCGAGATCCAGCGCCTGGGCGCCGACAAGCCATTGCATGTCGATGTGCGAATCATCGCCGCCACCAACCGGCACCTGCCGGACAGCATCCGCGATGGCTTGTTTCGGGCCGATCTGTATCACCGGCTCTCGGTGTACCCGGTGCCGATTCCGGCCCTGCGCGAGCGTGGTCATGATGTGTTGATGCTGGCCGGGCATTTTCTGGAGCTCAATCGGGCGCGACTCGGCCTGCGAGGTTTGCGTTTGTCGCCGGCGGCAGAGCGAGCCTTGCTGGCATATACCTGGCCGGGCAATGTGCGCGAACTCGAGCACGTCATCAGTCGGGCCGCGTTGAAGCAGCTCAGTCGCGGGACGAGTCGCACGTCGATCGTGACGCTGGAGCCAGAGGTTCTCGATCTCGACAGCCCGATGGCAGCACCGGGGGCAGAGGTCGAGCCATCCCGGACGATTACGGCTGATCTACCGTTCCAGCCCTTGGGCGAAGCCGTCGACGATTACCAGCGCAAGAAGATCCTCGAGGCCCTGAGCCTGTCGGGGGACAACTGGGCCGGTGCCGCGCGGATGCTGGAAGTTGACCCCAGCAATTTGCACAAACTGGCGCGGCGCCTGCGTCTGAAGTAGGTCAGGGCGCTGCCGCTTCGACGCTCGGTGTTGATGACGGTCAAGGTGGTATCGCGCAGTGCCTCGCACACTGCGCAAAACCTTCCGGAGATCACCGTCATGCCCCTGTCCCTGGCCCAAATGCGCCGTAACTACACCCTTAATGGCCTGCGAGATGAGGCTGCGCTGGACGATCCGCTGGCGATGTTCCGGCAATGGCTGCAACAGGCCCGCGACACCGAGTGCGCACCTGTCGAGGCCAATAGCATGGTGCTGGCGACGGTCGATGACGAAGGACGGCCGCACTGCCGGGTGCTGTTGCTCAAAGGCTTGAGCGATGAAGGGTTTACTTTTTTCGGAAATTATCAGAGCGACAAGGGGCGGCAACTGGCCGCCAACCCCTACGCCGCCATGACGTTTTTCTGGCCGGGGCTGGAGCGACAGGTGCGCATCGAAGGGCAGGTGTCCAGCCTCGACCCGCAACTCTCGGATGCGTACTTCGATTCTCGCTCGATGGCCAGTCGCCTGGGTGCCTGGGCTTCACCGCAAAGCCGTCCGTTGACCAGTCGTGCCGCGCTGGAATCGATGCTGGCGCAAACCATCAAGCGCTTCGTTGGCCAGACCGTCTCGCGTCCCGAGCATTGGGGCGGCTATTGCCTGCACCCTGAACGTCTGGAGTTCTGGCAGGGCCGTGCCGACCGTTTGCATGACCGTCTCGATTACCGGTTGCGCGATGGCCTGTGGAAACGGAGCCGGTTGGCACCTTGAAAGCGATGGGGGACCGTGTGGGAGCGGGCTTGCCCGCGAAGGCGTCATTTCAATCAATACATGTATTGAGTCGAGTATCGCCATCGCGGGCAAGCCCGCTCCCACAGGTTCTGTGTCTGGACATTCTACTTATGTCCCCCGACGAGGTACCTCCTTGGAGGAATAGGCTCGTTCGCCATTCCGGTTCAGGCTTTGGACCATACCCTTCATTTACGGGAAAGCCTGGATATGGCCCATCTGACGCAACGCACGTTTGAACCCCTGAACATCGCCGTACTGACCATCAGCGATACGCGCACCTTTGACACCGACACCTCGGGGCAGACCCTGGCGGATTTGCTGCAAACGGCCGGGCATGTGTTGATCGATCGTGGCTTGGTCAAGGACGATATTTATCAGATCCGCGCGACGGTCTCCCAATGGATCGCCGACCCTCAGGTGCAAGTCATATTGATGACTGGCGGCACCGGTTTCACCGCTCGCGACAATACACCGCAAGCGGTGCTGCCACTGCTGGACAAACATGTGGAAGGCTTCGGCGAATTGTTCCGCCAGGTGTCGCTGGAGGAGATTGGCATGTCCAGTCTGCAGTCCCGGGCACTGGCCGGGATGAGCAACGGCGTACTGGTGTGCTGCGTTCCTGGCTCGCCGGGTGCTTGCCGAACCGCCTGGAACAAAATTCTGCTTGAGCAACTGGACAGTCGCACCGGCCCGTGTAACTTCGCCCCGCATTTGAAAGCGCAGGCGCAGCGGGTCATCGACGCCTGCGAGACACGCACATGAGCGGCCGGGTGTGTGACCTCGGCCACCTGTTGCCCGTGGACGAGGCCATCAGCCGTCTGCTGGGCCAGGCACCACCGCCGCCTCCGGCGCAAATGGTTCGTCTGGATCAAGCCATGGGGCGGGTGCTGGCGGCGGACATTCATTGCCCGGTGAACCTGCCGACCTGGGACAACAGTGCCATGGACGGCTATGCCTTCAGGGCTGGTGACCTGCCAGCGGAAGGTGGCTGTTTGACGATTGGCGGGAGAATTGCGGCGGGGGACCAGGCGTGTTCGCCCTTGCTCGCGCAACAGGCGGTGCAAATTTTTACCGGTGCACCCTTGCCACCGGGTGCCGATACCGTGGTGCCGCAAGAGCGCTGCCGGGTCGAGGGCGAGCGCGTCTGGTTCCCGCCGGTATCCGTTGGCGATCACGTGCGCAAGGAGGGCGAGGAAGTTCGCCGCGGGCATCTGTTGCTCAAGGCCGGCAAACGCCTGCGCGCACAAGAACTGGGGTTGCTGGCCGGTGCCGGGATCGCGCGGGTCGAGGTCTATCGGCCGTTGCAGGTGTGCCTGCTCAGCAGCGGTAATGAACTGCGTGAACCGGGCGATCCCTTGGCGCCGGGGCAGATTTACAACAGCAACCGGTATTGCCTCGCTGCGTTGTTACGCGGCTGGGGCGTCGAGGTGCATGACTATGGCGTCATGGCCGATGAGTTGGTGACCAGCCGGCATGCCTTGAGCCTGGCGTCTTCGGAATGCGACTTGCTGTTGAGCTCCGGTGGTGTGTCGGTCGGCGAGGAAGATCACCTCAAACAGGCCATCGAGGAGCTGGGCAGCGTGGATTTCTGGCGGCTGGCCATCCAGCCGGGTAAGCCATTGGCCTATGGCGAAGTGGCCGGTAAACCGTGGATAGGTATGCCGGGAAACCCCTCAGGGGCGTTGATTACCGCGTTGGTGGTGGTGCGTCCGTTCCTGCTCAGGGCCCAGGGTGTGACTGACGTGCTGCCAGTGCCGCTGGCTGTACCCGCCGGGTTCGACTGGTTGCAGCGTAACAAGCGTCGACAATACCTGCGGGCCAGGTTGATGCCCGGCGCCGATGGCCAGTTGAGTGTGGAACTGCACCCTCAGCAAAGCTCGGCCATGTTGACCGCCGCGTGCTGGGCCGACGGACTGGCGGTGATCGAGTGTGAGCAGCAAGTGCTCAAGCACGACAACGTGATGTTCCTGTCCTTCGCCGACCTGATGCATTGATGGCAATTGATTGCAGTCAAGGCTGTGCCTGCTGGTCTCGCTAGACTGTGTGGCGAGGGAGCTTGCTCCCGCTGGGTCGCGAAGCGGCCCTGTTATTCAGGCCTGCTGAGCAGTCCAGCGTCGGAACGCCGCCCGGAGCAAGCTCGCTCGCCACAAGCGCATTCCAACCATGGCTGATTAGGCTCCGGACTGCGCTTTTTGATGAGGATTACCCATGCAACTGGTCTGCCCGGCAGGGAACCTGCCTGCGCTTAAAGCGGCGGTGCGCCAAGGCGCCGATGCCGTGTATGTCGGTTTTCGCGATGACACCAACGCCCGGCATTTCGCGGGGCTGAACATGGACGACAAACAGTTCGACGCCGCCGTCGCCCACATCCGCCAACATCAACGCAAACTCTACGTCGCGGTCAACACGTACCCACAACCCAAGGGGTGGGAGCGCTGGCAACGGGCGGTGGATCGTGCCGCCGATTTCGGCGTCGATGCACTGATCGCTGCCGACCCCGGGGTGCTCGACTATGCCAGTCAGCGTCACCCGCAATTGGCCTTGCATCTGTCGGTTCAGGGTTCGGCAACCCATGCCGCGGCGCTGGAGTTTTATGCGCAGCGCTACGGCATTCGTCGCGCGGTATTGCCACGGGTGTTGTCGTTGGCGCAGGTTCGTCAAGTCGCCGCCAGCAGCCCGGTGCCCATCGAGGTCTTTGGCTTTGGCAGTTTGTGCATCATGGCCGAAGGGCGTTGCCACCTGTCGTCCTACATCACCGGTGAGTCGCCGAACCTGTGCGGTGTCTGTTCGCCAGCCAAAGCCGTGCGTTGGAGCGAGGACGCCGAAGGCTTGAGCGCGCGCCTCAGCGAAGTGCTGATCGATCGCTACACCCCTGACGAATCGGCCGGTTACCCGACCTTGTGCAAAGGCCGTTTTCTGGTCGATGGCAAACGCTTTCATGCGCTGGAGGAGCCCACCAGCCTCGACACCCTGGATTTGCTGCCGGAATTGACGGCCATCGGCGTCGAAGCGGTGAAAATCGAGGGCCGCCAACGCAGCCCGGCGTATGTCGAACAAGTCACCCGGGTCTGGCGCGCGGCACTGGACGCCCATCGTGGCGCGCCAGGCAGCTTCCGGGTCAAGGAAGAATGGCGTCAGGTACTGGCCGGTTTGTCCGAAGGCAGCCAGACCACCCTGGGCGCTTATCATCGATCATGGCAATGAGGGACGCGACATGAAGCTCAGCCTGGGACCGGTCCTGTTTTATTGGGACAAAGAGCAACTCAGCAATTTTTACGCCGACATGTCGACCTTGCCCCTGGACGTGATTTATCTGGGGGAAACCGTGTGCTCCAAACGCCGGGCCTTTTCCCTGGATCAATGGCTGGGACTGGGGCGCGAGTTACAGGAATGCAGCCAGGCACAGTTGGTGCTTTCCAGCCTGACGCTGATCGAGGCCGCCTCCGAACTCTCCAGCCTGCGCCGGCTGTGCGACAACGGCCAATTGCTGGTGGAAGCCAACGACATGGGCGCGGTGCAATTCCTGGCCGAGCGCAAGTTGCCGTTCGTGGGCGGCCCGGCCCTCAACCTGTACAACGGCCACTCGTTGGCACAATTACTCGACAGCGGAATGACTCGCTGGGTGCCGCCGGTGGAGTGTTCGGCGGCGCTGATCAGCGACGTGATCGGGCAGGTGCGTGAATTGGGCCGTGCAGTGCCGGAAGTTGAAATCTTCGCCTATGGGCATTTGCCGTTGGCCTATTCCGCCCGCTGCTTCACTGCCCGTGCAGAAAACCGGCCCAAGGACGACTGCCGGTTTTGCTGCATCAACTACCCCGATGGCCTGGCGCTGACCAGCCAGGAAGGGCAACCACTGTTTACCCTTAACGGTATTCAAACGATGTCGGCCGAGGTGACCAATCTGCTGGCCGATTACGCCGGACTAGTGGCCTGCGGTGCCGATCTGTTGCGCTTGAGCCCCCGTGCCCAGGGCATGGCCGAGGTGATCGCCGCTTATCAACGGGTTCGACTGGGTGAGACTCCACCGTTGTTCGTCGAAGGTTGCAATGGCTATTGGCATGGCCAGGCCGGCATGTTGCGCGTCGAGGAGGTTGGCCTGTGTTGAATCGAAAGAAGTGGCTGTTGAAAGGTGCCGACCGGTTGTTGCCACTGGTGCGACGGGTGCCTTTTGCCGTTCAGCGCCTGGCGTTGCAGCAGGCGCTGAATCGCTGCCTCGCCGGGCCGTTGCGCGATGGCGAGTTTGAGGTGTTGCGCGGGCGTTGGCTGTGCTTGCGGATTCCGGACCTGGATTTGTCCTGGTACCTGACGCTCAGTCGTCAGGGCTTGCGGATTGCCGAGCGCGCCACGGCGAACGTGACCATCAGCGGTAACTGGCGCGAATTTTTACTCCTGGCCAGCCGCCAGGAAGATCCGGACACGTTGTTCTTTCGTCGGCGTCTGGTGATCGAGGGCGATACCGAACTGGGACTGGCCTTGAAGAACCTGATCGACAGCCTTGATCCTGATGTGTTGCCTGTGTGGCTGTGGCGCAATCTGGAGCGGGCAGGGAAGGGCTTGGCGGCGGGATGACCAACATAGATTAAGTGTGGGAGCGAGCCTGCTCGCGATGAGGGAGTGTCAGTCGACATCAATGTTGAATGTCGCGGCCTCATCGCGAGCAGGCTCGCTCCCACAGTTGGATTTTCGTTGGTCCTCAGACCATCGTTTCCTGGCGGTTTTCATGCTGGCGAGCATCACTGGCAATCAACTGCCTGATCCCTTCAAACAACTCATCACTCTGCGCCTGCGTGCAGTCCTCGCCATGGCGTTTGCGCAGCCCGTAGTGGCTGAGAATCAGGTGTACATCAGCATGCAGGCCATGTTGCTTGAGGCAGTTCTCTACGCATTGCAGCGGGCAGCCGTCCAGCGCGAAGATCCGGCGCCCCGAGCGCGCTTTGTTGACCAGCGCTGCCACGTGCCCGCCGACACCGGCGATGCAGGACATTTCAGCGAGACCACTGCGATCCAGGCGCACGGCCAGGGTGTTGGCCAGTTGGGCGACATTGGAGCAGCCTGAGCAGGAGTAAACCAAAGGCAGGGTTGAATGGGGCATTTGCACTCTCCGTGGATGGGCTCTGTCAGTGTGCAAGAGGCATGGCAGGACGCCTTGATGGCGGTCAATTCCGACTATTGGAAAGCGGCCAGTTCCTCTTCAGCGAGGATGCTGATGTGGCGTCGTTCCATGGCAATCAGGCCGCTTTCCACCAGGCGATGCAGTATCCGCGAAAAGGTTTCCGGCTGAATTCCCAGCTTCGACGCCACCAGGCGTTTGGACATCTGCAAGACAATCTGGCCGGTCACCGGGTGGCGTTCCTGGAACAGGAAATTGATCACCCGACGGCTCGCACTGGCCATGGTCAAGGTATCGATGTCGCGCAGACGCAGGTGCAGGTGAACGCTCATGCTCGCGAGGATGGCCAGGCAGACTTTTGGCTGGTCCTCCAGGGCATGACGATAATGGTTGCCGTCGATGCTCACCAGCACGCTGTCCTTCAGCGCGGTGGCGCTCACCGGGTAGAGCCGGGCCTGACTGAACAGCAAGGCTTCGGCAAAGGTCTGGCCGGGCTGAATGATCTCCACCAGGTTCTCCTGGCCTTCGCCGGTGAGCCGGTACAACTTGACCTGGCCGCTGACCAGCAGGAAAAAGCGCCTGGCCGGATCCCCTTGATGCATGAGTGTGCTGTGACAACTCAGGCGCTTGAGCATGGCCAGGCTGCAGACTTCCTCGAAGACTTTCTCCGGCAGTTGGCTGAACAGATGATGACGGCGCAACGTTAAAACGATGGAAGGGTGGGTCAGCATGGCGTACCTCCGCTGACCGTCATAGTAGACAGCGCGGCCCCGATGACCTATGCCTCTGCAGGCCTACCTCCAAAGAGGAATACCCGTCAGCCGGCGTTGCGCAGATGTTCCATGGCCCACACCGCCGCCTCGACTCGGGAACGCAAGCCGAGTTTGTGCAACAGATTCTTGACGTGAACCTTGACCGTGCCTTCGGTGATGCCCAGCTTGTGGCCGATGACCTTGTTGCTGAAGCCGCTGGCGATGGTTTTCAGCACCTGACGCTCACGCTCGGTCAGTTCCACCACGGCCTGACGCGCAGGAGCCCGCAGCGCTTGCGCCATGACTTGGGTCAGCCCCGGGCTGATGACCAGCGCGCCGTTCAGGGCACCGCGGATGTACTGAATCAACAGTTCAGGCTCCATGTCCTTGAGCAGATAGCCGTCGGCATCCAGGCGCAGTGCATCGCGAATATCGTCTTCGGCGTCCGATACCGTAAACAGCAGGACTTTGCCGGTGTAGTGCATGGCCCGTAGTCGGCGCAGGGTTTCGATGCCATTCATTTGCGGCATGTTGTTGTCGAGCAAAACCAGATCCGGTTGAAGCGGCTCAATGAGACTGAGTGCTTCTTCACCCTGGCTGGCTTCGCCGACGATCAGGAAATCATCTTCGAGTTCGAGCATCTGGCGAATGCCGTGACGCATCATCGGGTGATCGTCTACCAGCAGGATTTTGTGTTGTGGGGACGGGGTCATGTGGCGCTACCTTCTGTTTGCTGCCCGAGAAACTCCGGGTGGAATTCCAGTTGGACACGGGTGCCCTGGGGCTCCCTGGAAAATATCTGCAGTTGGCCGCGCAAGCTGCGAGCTCGCTCATCCATGATGTTCAGGCCGTGGTGTTCGCGTTGATCGACGTTGCCACTGAACCCACGCCCGTCGTCTTCGACCGACAACCTGACGGTCTCGCCATCCTGGCGCAGTTGCAGCCAGGCGTTTTGCGCATGGGCGTGGCGCAGGCAGTTGGAGAGCGCTTCGCGGGTGATCTGCAAAATGTGGATTTGTTCGCTGGCCGATAGCTGGAAGGCCAGCGCGTCGACGTGCAGGTGCACCTGAAATTCTCCGCGACGGGAGAACTCCTCGGCAGTGTCCTTGAGTTCCTGTACCAGCCCCGCGTCGTGAATCTGCAAGCGAAACGTGGTCAGCAACTCGCGCAACTGGCGATAGGCGTTGTTCAGCCCCTCGCGCAATTCGCCGGTGACGGTTTCCAGGGTCTGGGCCGGTTCACCGCGACGCATCAGGGTCTGCATGCGGCTGACTTGCAGCTTCATGTAGGACAGGGCCTGGGCCAGTGAATCGTGCAGCTCGCGGGCGATGATCGTGCGTTCTTCGAGCAGCAGCAGGCGATGATCCTGTTCCCGTTGACGCTTGAGCGAGAGCGAGGTGCCGATCAGGTTGGCCAGGGCCTGGATCAGTTGGGTTTCCCAGGCTTGCATGGGGTGCCCGTCGACAAAGTGTGCCTTGAGCTCACCCAGTTCACTGCCCTGGTTGCTGATGCTGAAGATTTGCGGATTGGTTTTAGGATGCCGCAGGCACGTGGCGCAGTCGCTACTGGCGCAGACTTCCCGGATGTTCGCGCCATGCAGGGCGAGCAACTGCTGGGCCGGTGCCTGCTGCTGCCCCTGCAGACACAGCGACAGGCGCAAGCCGGGCAGGCGCTGCTGGAAGCGTCGAATCAACTCATCCAGACCTTCGGCATTGGCCAGGCGTGTGGCCAGGCTTCGGCTGCTTTGATACAGAAGCTCCAGGGCGGCATTGGTTTGTTGCAGGTTCAAGGTTTTTTGCTGGACCTGACTTTCCAGGGTGCGATGCGACTCTTCGATCGTCTCGGCCATGCTGTTGAAACTCATGGCCAACTGGCCCAACTCATCCTCGGACTGATGGTTGACCCGCACCTTGAAGTCGCCGCGACGAAAGCGCTGGGTTGCATCCACCAACTCTTTCAAAGGAGTGACAACGCCGTACTGCAGTTCGTAGAGCCCGAGCAGCAGGACGATCATGGTGGTGAACAGGGCCAGGCCCTGGATCGCCTGTTGCCAGCCTTGCTTTTGTTCGCTTTGGCGCTGCAACAGATTGACGAACTGGTTCAGTTGCTCAACGAAGGACTGGGTCTGGACCTGAAAGGCCGCCGCATCGCCGCGCTCCAGTGCCGGACGCAAATCCTCATTCCAGTGTTGCTGGATTTGCCCATAGCTGAGTTGCAATGCGGTGGTCGGGCCATCTTCCAGTACCGCTTTGAGAGAGTGGCTGTCCAGGCGGTTTTGCAGGCTGTCGATGATCGCGGCGATTTCTTCGCCGGTGGCGCCGGCGGCGAGTTTCCAGCTCAGGTGATAGGTCTCCATGCGCACCGACCCTGCGGTGTTGATGGCAGCGGCATCGCCCTGGCTGAACCAGGCGATCAGCCCGGCGCTCAATGAACTGGCGAGCGCCAGCACGGCGATCAGGATCACCGCCAGTCCGGCGCGAGCGGGCAGGGAGCTGCGCAACCAGCGGATCATCGACTCAGGTCCGGGGAAGCGATAAGAAAACAGAGCATGCACGTTCCAGCGTGGGGTTTTGCCGCCGATCCTGGGCGCGCTACCTCTAAAGAGTTGCCGACAGTTCCTTGTCGGCAAAAGCGTGGGTTAAAAGCCTTAACAAGCTGATAAATAAAGGTTTTAAGGTTTTCTTGCACTACCTCCTTGGAGGTAGGCGGGCTAAGCATAGGCTTGGGCCCTCATGGGCATCGTTGACCTGGGTCAAGTTTTTGCGGGGTTTGCCTCTCTAGTCTGCCGCCATGGCTAATTGACGGGAGAGCATTGTGACCCAACCGCGTGTACGACAAGGCTTGGTGCTGGGCATGAGCACGCTGGCCTTCACTGTGTGCTTCATGGTCTGGATGATGTTTGCCGTGCTCGGGGTGCCGATCAAGGAATTGCTCCAGCTCAACGAAACCCAATTCGGCCTGCTGGCCGCGACCCCGGTGCTGACCGGTTCGCTGGTGCGTTTGCCGCTGGGGTTGCTGACCGACCGATTTGGCGGGCGCAGCGTGTTTTTCCTGCTGATGCTGACCTGCATCACGCCGCTGTACTTGATCAGTCACGCCACCGCCTACTGGCAGTTCCTGGTGCTGGGGTTGTTCGTCGGCTTGGCCGGCGGCTCGTTTTCAGTGGGGATTGCCTACGTCGCCAAATGGTTCGACAAAGAGAATCAGGGCTTCGCCATGGGCATCTTCGGTGCCGGTAACGCCGGGGCCGCGGTGACCAAATTTCTGGCTCCGGCGCTGATCGCCGCCGGCAGCTGGCAACTGGTGCCGAAAGTCTTTAGCGCGATCCTCTTTATCACCGCGCTTTCATTCTGGTTTCTCAGTGCCGAAAACAAGGACCACCGCAGTGCCACCGGCGCCAGTTTGCGCGAGCAACTGCGCTCGCTGAAAGATCCTGCGGTGTGGCGCTACTGCCAGTATTACTCGATCGTCTTCGGTGGCTACGTTGCCCTCGCACTGTGGATGACCAAGTACTACGTGCAGGAATACGGTTTCAGCTTGCAAAGCGCGGCGTTGCTGGCGGCCTGTTTCTCCCTGCCCGGCGGCGTACTGCGTGCCGTCGGCGGTTGGTTGTCGGATCGCTGGGGGGCGCAAAGCGTGACCTGGTGGGTGTTGTGGGTCAGCTGGATCTGCCTGTTCCTGCTCTCGTATCCCCAGACCCAACTGCAAGTGCAGACCATCGACGGCCCGTTGGATTTCCACATCGGCCTGAGCCCCGCGTTGTTCACCGTGCTGCTGTTCGTCATGGGCATCGCCTTCGCATTCGGCAAGGCCTCGGTTTTCAAATACATCGCCAATGACTACCCGAAAAACATGGGGGCGGTGTCCGGCATCGTCGGCCTGGCGGGTGGCCTGGGCGGTTTCGTGCTGCCGATTCTGTTCGGCGCCCTGGTGGACCTCACCGGCGTGCGCTCTTCCTGCTTCATGTTGATGTACGGCGTGGTCTGGGTCTCCCTCACCTGGATGTACTTCAGCGAAATACGCAAAAGCCCGGTGCTTGGTAAAGAGCCGCCGCTGCTGATTCCGTCCCCGATTTCCAGCATTGCCCAAGGAGAAGAACATGTCCGTTCTGCAAACGCCTGACAAAGGCCCGGTCATTCATGACTGGCGCCCCGAGGACCCCGCGTTCTGGGGAAGTAGCGGCAAACAGACCGCCACTCGCAACTTGTGGATTTCCATTCCTGCACTGTTGTTGGCCTTTGCGGTGTGGATGGTCTGGAGCACGGTGATTGTGCGTTTGAATGCCATCGGCTTCAGCTTTACCACCGACCAACTGTTCTGGCTGGCGGCGTTGCCGGGGCTGTCCGGTGCAACCCTGCGGGTTTTTTATTCCTTCATGGTGCCGATCTTCGGCGGCCGGCGCTGGACCGCCCTGAGCACCGCGTCGCTGCTGTTGCCATCGATCTGGATGGGCTTCGCCGTGCAGGACCCGAGCACCTCCTACAGCGTGTTCGTACTGATTGCCTTGCTCTGCGGTTTCGGTGGCGGCAACTTCGCCTCGAGCATGTCCAACATCAGCTTCTTCTATCCCAAGTCCCAGCAGGGCACAGCTCTGGGCCTCAACGCCGGGCTGGGCAACCTGGGCGTCTCGGTGATGCAGTTCTGTGTGCCGCTGGTGATTACCTTCGGCGTGTTCGGTTTTATGGGCGGTCAACCACAAGCCCTGCCGGACGGTGGACAGTTGTGGTTGCAGAACGCCGGGTTCATCTGGGTGCCGTTCATTGTCCTGGTGACGGTACTGGCCTGGTTCGGCATGAATGACCTGTCCAGCGCCCGGGCCTCGTTCAGCGAACAGGCGGTGATCTTCAAGCGCAAACACAACTGGCTGATGTGCTGGTTGTACCTGGCGACTTTCGGTTCGTTCATCGGTTTTTCCGCTGCTTTTCCGCTGCTGATCAAAACCTCCTTTCCGGATGTCATCGCCTTGAAATTTGCCTTTCTCGGTCCACTGGTGGGCGCTCTGGTGCGGCCGCTGGGCGGCTGGCTGGCGGACAAGCTCGGTGGGGCGAAAGTGACCCTGTGGAACTTCGTGGCGATGATCGTGATGGTCTTCGGGGTTTTGCACTTCCTTCCACAAGGCGGTTCGGCCGGCAACTTCTACGGCTTCCTCGGCCTGTTCATGCTGCTGTTCATCACCACTGGCGTGGGCAACGGCTCTACCTTCCGGATGATCCCGGTGATCTTCCGCACCCAGCATGAAAAAGCCTCGGCCGGAAAACCGCCAGCCGCGCGCGAACAAGCGCTCAAGGATGCCGGCAAAGAATCAGCCGCCGTCCTGGGCTTCAGTTCGGCCATGGGCGCCTTCGGTGCGTTCTTCATTCCCAAATCTTTCGGCACTTCGATGGCCCAGACCGGCGGCCCGGAGATGGCCTTCTACATGTTCGTCGTTTTTTACCTGAGCTGCATCGTGGTGACCTGGTGGTGGTACGCCCGCAAAGGCGCCGCGACACCCTGCTGAGACGACCTGAATCCAACCATTGCGTGGGCGGGGCACAGAACCCCGCAGCAAGCCTGAGAGGACACACCGTGAGTCATTTACTGGATCAACTGCGGTTTTTCAATCGCAAGCAAAACGAGTTTTCCGACGGTCATGGAGAGACTCGCAAAGAGTCTCGCGACTGGGAGAACGTCTACCGTTCGCGCTGGCAGTACGACAAGATCGTGCGTTCTACCCACGGGGTGAACTGCACTGGCTCGTGCTCGTGGAAAATCTACGTCAAGAACGGCCTGATCACTTGGGAAACCCAGCAGACCGACTACCCGCGTACCCGCAACGATCTGCCCAATCACGAACCGCGCGGCTGCCCGCGTGGCGCCAGTTACAGCTGGTACATCTACAGCGCCAACCGGCTCAAGTACCCGAAAATACGCAAGCCGTTGCTCAAGCTCTGGCGCGATGCGCGGCAGACCATGGCACCGGTGGAAGCCTGGGCGAGCATTGTCGAGGACAAGGTCAAGGCCGACTCCTATAAAAGCAAGCGCGGCATGGGTGGCTTCATTCGTTCCAGCTGGGAAGAAGTCAACGAGATCATTGCCGCGTCCAACGTCTACACCATCAAGCAATATGGCCCTGACCGGATCGTCGGTTTCTCGCCGATTCCGGCCATGTCGATGGTCAGCTATGCAGCCGGTTCGCGTTACCTGTCGCTGATCGGCGGCGCTTGCCTGAGCTTCTACGACTGGTACTGCGACTTGCCACCGGCCTCGCCGATGGTCTGGGGCGAGCAAACCGACGTGCCGGAATCGGCCGACTGGTACAACTCCAACTACATCATTGCCTGGGGTTCCAACGTTCCGCAGACCCGTACCCCCGATGCGCACTTTTTCACCGAAGTCCGTTACAAGGGCACCAAGACTGTTGCCATCACCCCGGACTACTCGGAAGTCGCCAAGCTAACCGACCTGTGGCTCAACCCTAAGCAGGGTACCGATGCGGCGCTGGCCCAGGCGTTCAACCATGTGATCTTCAAAGAGTTCCACCTGGACAAACCGAGCGCTTATTTCACCGACTACGCCAAGCGCTTCACCGATTTGCCGGTGCTGGTACTGCTCAAACAAATGGTCGACAAGGCTCCGGGCGCCGGTTATCAGCCGGACCGTTTCTTGCGCGCCTCGGACCTTACCGACAACCTCGGCCAGGAAAACAACCCGGAATGGAAAACCATCGCGCTGGATGCCAGCGGTGAACTGGTTTCCCCGCAAGGCTCCATCGGTTATCGCTGGGGCGAGAAGGGCAAGTGGAACATCCTGCCTCGTGAAGGTGGCGAAGGCCGTGAGATCGATCTGAAGCTGAGCCTGATCGGCGATGATGTCGCCGAAGTCGCGTTCCCGTATTTTGCCGGCGAGTCACACGAACACTTCCAGCACGTGGCTGGCGATGCCGTGCAATACCGCCGCGTGCCGGTGCACAACGTGGTACTGGCCGATGGCAGCGTGGCCAAAGTGGCCACTGTGTTCGACTTGTCGGCGGCCAACCTGGCGATTGATCGCGGCCTGGGTGGCGCTAACGTGGCCAAGGATTACGATGACGCCTCGGTGCCGGGAACCCCGGCCTGGCAGGAGAAGATCACCGGCGTCAGCCGTGAGAAAGCCATTCAGATCGCCCGCGAATTCGCCGACAACGCCGACAAGACCAAGGGTCGCTCGATGATCATCGTCGGCGCGGCGATGAACCACTGGTACCACATGGACATGAACTACCGCGGGCTGATCAACATGCTCATGCTCTGTGGGTGTGTCGGCCAGACCGGTGGCGGTTGGGCGCACTACGTTGGCCAGGAAAAACTTCGCCCGCAATGCGGCTGGCTGCCCCTGGCGTTCGGCCTGGACTGGAACCGTCCGCCACGGCAAATGAACGGCACCAGCTTCTTCTACGCCCACAGCTCGCAATGGCGCCACGAGAAGATGAGCATGCACGACGTGCTCTCGCCATTGGCCGATAAATCACAGTTTCCCGAGCATGCCCTGGACTACAACATCCGCGCCGAACGCGCCGGCTGGCTGCCCAGCGCTCCGCAACTCAACACCAACCCGCTGCACATTTGCCGCGATGCCGCCGCGGCCGGCATGGACCCGAAAGACTACGTGGTCAAGTCGCTGCAAGACGGTTCGCTGCGCTTCTCCTGCGAACAGCCGGACAGCCCGGTGAACTTCCCGCGCAACATGTTTATCTGGCGTTCCAACCTGCTGGGCTCCTCGGGCAAGGGCCACGAGTACATGCTCAAGTACTTGCTCGGCACCAAGAACGGGGTAATGAACGAAGACATCGGTCAGGTCGGCGATTGCAAACCCGAAGAAGCCGAATGGGTGGACGAGGGCGCCATCGGCAAGCTCGATCTGGTCACCACGCTGGACTTCCGCATGTCTTCGACCTGCGTCTATTCCGATATCGTTTTGCCGACCGCAACCTGGTACGAAAAAGACGACATGAACACCTCGGACATGCACCCGTTCATTCACCCGTTGTCGGCCGCCATCGACCCGGCGTGGGAATCGCGTTCCGACTGGGAAATCTACAAAGGCATCGCCAAGGCTTTTTCCAGCATGGCTGAGGGGCATCTGGGCGTTGAGAAGGATCTGGTGACCATCCCGCTGATGCACGACAGCGTCGGCGAGCTGGCGCAACCGTTTGGCGGCACCGACTGGAAAAGCGCCGGCGTGGCCCCCGAGCCGGGCAAGAACGCGCCGAACCTGCATGTGGTGGAGCGTGATTACCCGAACATTTACAAGCAGTTTTCCTCGCTGGGGCCATTGCTGGAAAAACACGGCAACGGTGGCAAGGGCATCAACTGGAACACCGACACCGAAGTGAAATTCCTCGGTGCGCTCAATCACCGCGAAGGGGCTGCCGGGATCAGCCATGGTCGGCCGAAGATCGACACGGCGATCGATGCTGCTGAAGTGATTCTGTCCCTGGCGCCGGAAACCAATGGCCATGTCGCCGTCAAGGCCTGGGCTGCGTTGTCGGAATTCACCGGCATCGACCACAGCCACTTGGCGCTGTCCAAGGCACATGAGGCGATTCGATTCCGCGACATTCAGGCGCAGCCGCGCAAGATCATTTCCAGCCCGACCTGGTCGGGTCTCGAAGACGATCACGTCAGCTACAACGCCGGCTACACCAACGTTCACGAAGCCATCCCATGGCGCACCATCACCGGTCGCCAGCAGTTCTACCAGGATCACCCGTGGATGCAGGCGTTCGGCGAGCAGCTGATGAATTATCGCCCTCCGGTCAACACCCGCACCATCGAAGGGGTGAAAGGCAAGCGCAGCAACGGCGAGACCGAAATCGTTCTGAACTGGATCACCCCGCACCAGAAATGGGGCATCCACAGCACTTACAGCGACAACCTGCTGATGCTGACCCTCAGCCGTGGCGGACCGATTGTGTGGCTCTCGGAAAACGACGCGAAACGCGCCGGCATCGAGGACAACGACTGGATCGAGTGCTTCAACGTCAACGGCGCGCTGACCGCCCGAGCGGTGGTCAGCCAGCGGGTCAAGGACGGCATGGTGATTATGTACCACGCACAGGAGCGCATCGTGAACGTGCCTGGTTCGGAAACCACCAAGACCCGTGGCGGCCACCACAACTCGGTTACCCGGGTAGTGCTCAAGCCGACCCACATGATCGGCGGCTATGCCCAGCAGGCCTACGGTTTCAACTATTACGGCACGGTCGGTTGCAACCGCGATGAGTTCGTCGTGGTGCGCAAGATGGCCAAAGTCGACTGGCTCGATGGCTCAAACGGCGATGATCTGCCGCGTCCTCTGCCGACCGATATCGAGGAGAACTGAGATGAAGATTCGCTCACAAATCGGCATGGTGCTGAACCTGGACAAATGCATTGGCTGCCACACTTGTTCGATCACCTGCAAGAACGTCTGGACCAGCCGTGAAGGCATGGAATACGCCTGGTTCAATAACGTCGAATCGAAACCCGGCATCGGTTACCCGAAAGAATGGGAAAACCAGGACAAGTGGAAGGGCGGCTGGATCCGCAATGCCAACGGCACGATTAACCCGCGCATCGGCGGTAAATTCCGGGTGTTGGCGAACATTTTTGCCAACCCCGATCTGCCAAGTCTCGACGACTACTACGAGCCATTCGACTTCGATTACCAGCACCTGCACACCGCGCCGCTGGGCGAGCATCAGCCGACCGCGCGTCCGCGTTCGCTGATCTCCGGCAAGCGCATGGAGAAAATCGAGTGGGGCCCGAACTGGGAAGAAATCCTCGGCACCGAATTCGCCAAGCGCCGCAAGGACAAGAACTTCGACAAGATCCAGGCGGACATTTACGGCGAGTACGAAAACACCTTCATGATGTATTTGCCGCGCCTGTGCGAGCACTGTCTCAACCCGACCTGCGCGGCGTCGTGCCCGAGCGGGGCGATCTACAAGCGTGAAGAAGACGGCATTGTGCTGATCGACCAGGAAAAATGCCGTGGCTGGCGGATGTGCATCAGCGGCTGCCCGTACAAGAAGATCTATTTCAACTGGAAAAGCGGCAAGTCCGAGAAGTGCATCTTCTGCTACCCGCGTATCGAAGCCGGGATGCCGACGGTCTGCGCCGAAACTTGCGTCGGGCGCATCCGCTACCTCGGTGTGCTGCTGTATGACGCCGACCGCATCAGCGAAGTGGCGAGCACTGCCAATGAGCAGGACCTGTACGAGAAGCAACTGGAGATCTTCCTCGATCCAAATGACCCGGCGGTGATTCGCCAGGCCCTGGCCGATGGCGTACCGCAGTCGGTGATTGATTCCGCCCAACGTTCACCAGTCTACAAAATGGCCGTGGACTGGAAACTCGCACTGCCGCTGCACCCGGAATACCGCACCTTGCCAATGGTCTGGTACGTGCCGCCACTGTCGCCGATCCAGAACGCCGCCACTGCCGGCACCGTGGGCATGAACGGGGTGATCCCGGACGTCGACAGCCTGCGCATTCCACTGAAGTACCTGGCGAACCTGCTGACCGCCGGCGATGAAAAACCGGTCAAGCGTGCGCTGAAACGTTTGCTGGCGATGCGCGCTTACAAACGTTCCGAGCAAGTCGATGGCGTTCAGGACCTGCAAGTATTGAAGGATGTCGGCTTGAGCGTGGCGCAGGTGGAAGAGATGTATCGCTACCTGGCGATTGCCAATTATGAAGACCGCTTTGTGGTGCCGAGCGCACACCGCGAAGACGCCATGAGCGACGCCTTTGCCGAGCGTTCCGGGTGCGGTTTCAGTTTCGGTAGCGGTTGCAGCGGCAGTTCCGACACCAACATGTTTGGTGCGAAGAAAGCCAACCGTCGCGACATCCTCAAAACCGTGCAGTTGTGGGAGGAATGAGCATGCAAATTCTCAAAGTGATTTCGCTGCTGCTCGACTATCCGACCGAGACGCTGATTGGCGGGCGCGACGAACTGGAGCAAGCGATTATCCAGTCACGGGAAATCAGCCCCAAGCAACGCGGCGCGTTGTTCGAATTGCTGGAGCTGATCTGCGCCAATGACCTGATGGATGGGCAGGAGCACTACGGTGCGCTGTTCGGTCGGGGGCGCTCGCTGTCGCTGCTGCTGTTCGAGCATGTGCATGGCGAATCCCGCGACCGTGGTCAGGCGATGGTCGACATGATGGCGCAATACGAAGCCGCCGGTTTTGCTATCGGCGTCAAGGAGCTGCCGGACTATATCCCGCTGTACCTGGAGTTTCTCTCCACCCGCGAAGACCTCGAGGCCCGCGAGGGCCTGGCGGATGTTTCGCACTTGCTGGCCTTGCTCGCGGCGCGCCTGGAAGAGCGCGAAAGCGCTTATGCCAGTTGCTTCCGGGCGCTGTTGCAAATTGCCGGGGCCGAACCGCATCAGGCGGTGGCCGATTTGCGGGCGCAGGTAGCGGCGGAACCGCGCGACGACTCCCTCGAAGCCCTCGACAAGATCTGGGAAGAGGAGGCCGTGGACTTTCTCCAGGCCGAACAGCAAGACCGTTGCAGTTCGTTGCCTAGCGCCCCGGGCAAGGCCCGGGAAGAAAGCGCGGTGCCGTTGCACTGGGTGGATTTTCAGCATGAAGGGTTGGCCACCGTGCCAGCCGAGGAGGTCGGCAATGTCTAAATGGAACCTGTTGTTGTTCGGGATCTACCCCTATGTCGCTTTGGCCATTTGCCTGATTGGCAGCTGGGCGCGCTTCGATCTGTCGCAATACACCTGGAAGGCGAGCTCCAGCCAGATGCTCAACCAGCGCGGCATGCGCATGGCGAGCAACCTCTTTCACATCGGTGTGTTGTTCATATTGGCCGGGCACTTCGTCGGCCTGCTGACGCCGGCGTCGGTTTATCACCATGTGATCAGCACTGAGAACAAGCAGTTGCTGGCCATGGTGTCCGGCGGGTTTTTCGGCCTGTTGTGCTTGATCGGCTTGCTGATGCTGGTCAATCGGCGGCTCAACGATCCACGGGTTCGCGCCGCCTCCAGCGCTTCGGACATTCTGATTCTGCTGGTGCTCTTGGCGCAGTTGCTGCTCGGTCTGCTGACGATCGTCGCGTCCACTGCACACATGGACGGCTCGGTGATGGTGATGCTCGCCGACTGGGCACAGAACACCGTGCTGTTGCGGCCGATGGAAGCGGCGGCCTCCATCGCGCCGGTCGGGCTGACCTATAAACTGCACGTGTTTCTCGGCTTGACCCTGTTCGTGTTGTTCCCTTTCACCCGTCTCGTACACATGATCAGCGCACCGATCTGGTACCTGGGGCGTCGTTATCAAATCGTTCGTCAGAAGTATTGAGGAGACAATCATGTCAGGTGGATGTGGATGTGGCGGCGGTAACGGCGGCAGCGGTGGCTGCGGTTCTTCAAAACAAGCAGAGTCTTCGGTGCCGGACGTTGTCGACATCGCGCCGTTCGAAGCACTGCCGGTTGAGCCGGCGGCTGCCGATGACGCCCCGGCGCAGTTGATCGCCAGCAGCGAACAGGAGTGGCCGATCATCAGTGTCAACGAGGTGTCGATCACGCCGCAGGCAATGGCCCAGGAGCTGCAATATCATCCGGCCGAAAGCCGTGAGGAAGCGGTGTACCTGGCCGCCAGGGCACTGGTGATCCGCGAATTGTTGCAGCAGCGCATTGCCGAACTTGGCCTGGCGCTGGAGATCGGCGCTGGTGAGAACGAAGAAGAAGCGGCTACACGCTTGTTGCTCGAACGCGAGGTGCACGTGCCGCAGTGCGACGAGGAAACCAGTCTGCGCTACTACGAAAACAATCGCGGGCGCTTTCACAGCGCGCCGTTGCTGGCGGTGCGGCACATTCTGCTCGAGTGCGCGCCGGATGATGTCGAGGCTCGCAGCCTTGCGCATGCTCAGGCCGAGATATTGCTGCAGCGTCTGGAGGATTTCCCCGGCAGTTTCGCCGAGCTGGCGGTGAAATATTCGGCCTGCCCGTCGAAGGCTCAAGGCGGTTCCCTGGGGCAGATCAGCAAGGGCCAGACCGTGCCCGAACTGGAACGTCAGCTGTTCACGCTGGCGCCGGGCCTGGCTAGCAAACCGCTGGAAAGTCGCTACGGCTGGCATGTGGTCAGTGTCGATCAGCGGATCGAAGGCATGCCGTTGCCCTATGAAGTAGTGTCGACGGCGATCCGCACGCAGTTGCAGCAAGGCGTCTGGCAAAAAGCCCTGGTGCAATACCTGCAAACCCTGATCGGTGCGGCGGATATTCGCGGTATCCACTTGCAGGGCGCCGACTCACCGCTGGTGCAGTGAGCCTTGGGGTAAACGGGGAGATGTGATGAACGCTGTCATGCAGGATGGTTTTGGGCGGCAGATCGATTATCTGCGGATGTCGGTGACGGACCGTTGTGATTTTCGCTGTGTGTATTGCATGGCGAAAAACATGACCTTCCTGCCGCGTCAGCAGGTGCTCACACTGGAAGAGTTGCAGCGCCTGGCAACGTTGTTCGTCGGGTTGGGCGTCCGCAAAATTCGTCTGACCGGCGGCGAACCGCTGATTCGTCCGGGCATTGTCGGACTGTGCCGCAACATCGCCGCGCTGCCCGGTTTGCGCGAACTGGTGATGACCAGCAACGGCTCGCAGCTGGGCCGTCTGGCCCGGCCGTTGGCGGAGGCAGGCGTCAAGCGGATGAACATCAGCCTCGATAGTCTGGACGGGCAGAAGTTTCGCGCAATCACCCGCAACGGCGATCTCGATCAGGTGCTGGGTGGCATTGAAGCGGCGCGGGACGCGGGGTTCGAGCGGATCAAACTCAACTGCGTGGTGATGAAAGGGCGCAACTTCGATGAAGTCCCGGCGCTGGTGCAATACGCCATCGATCAGCGCATCGATATCAGTTTCATCGAGGAAATGCCCTTGGGTAACGTCGGGCGTTCCCGGGGTGAATCGTTTTGTTCCAGTGACGAAGTGCGGGCGCTGATCGCCAGCCAACATCGGTTGCTCGACAGCACCGAGAACAGCGGCGGACCGGCGCGCTATGTGCGTCTGGAACGCCATCCCGATACCCGGATCGGTTTCATTTCACCCAACAGCCACAACTTCTGTGGCAGCTGCAACCGGGTGCGGATGACCGTTGAAGGGAAGCTGTTGCTGTGTCTGGGTCAGGACGATGCCCTGGATTTACGCGGATTGCTGCGACGTTATCCGCTGGATGATCAACCCGTGATCAATGCGGTCCAGAAAGCGCTGCGCGGCAAGCCGTTGCGCCATGACTTCAGCCCTGAAGGGGAGGTGCAGATTGTGCGGTTCATGAACATGAGCGGCGGTTGAGCTGATCTGCGCGGTTTGTAAGAACACAGATGATCAAATGTGGGAGCGGGCTTGCCCGCGAAGAGGCCATCACATCCAACATCAATGTTGACTGATAGACCACCATCGCGGGCAAGCCCGCTCCCACAGTCACAGATTCACCGGCAAATCTTGATATCGATCAATTGCAGAACAGCGCTTTGCCCGTAGTCTTCACTGCATGTTGTGTTTGTATGTTTAAAAAAATCTATATGTAGTATCTGGAGGCCGAATGCAGAGCACGCTGATCTCAGTAGGATGTAACCGCTTACACAAGCGCGATGGCAGTCTGGTCGCCTTCGATGCCGACAAGATTCGTCAGGCGTTGATCGCCGCCGGCAAAGCAACCGGGGAGTACACCGACGTTGAAGTCGAAGGCTTGCTCGAGGCGGTACTCGCACGGTTGGAAGGGCTGCCAAGGTTGCATGTCGAGCAGATCCAGGATCGTGTTGAACGGGTGTTGATGGACGCCGGTTTCTTCTTCGCCATGCGTGCCTACATCGTTTATCGCGAACAACACGGGCGTTTGCGCCGCGATCGCCGGACCATGGTCGAGGTGGCGACCTCGATGAACGAATACCTGGACCGTGAAGACTGGCGAGTCCAGGCCAATGCCAATCAGGGCTATTCCCTGGGCGGGCTGGTGTTGAATGTGTCGGGCAAGGTCACCGCCAACTACTGGCTGGACGAGGTGTACAGCGAGGCCATCGGCCGGGCTCACCGCGAGGCGGATTTGCATGTGCATGACCTGGACATGCTCGCCGGCTACTGCGCCGGGTGGTCGTTGCGCACCTTGTTGCACGAGGGGCTCAACGGTGTGCCGGGGCGTGTCGAAGCCGGTCCGCCGAAGCACTTGAGCAGTGCCCTGGGACAAATGGTGAATTTCCTCGGCACCCTGCAAAACGAGTGGGCCGGTGCTCAGGCATTCAGTTCATTCGACACCTACCTGGCGCCCTACGTGCGCAAGGACCAGCTGAGTTATCAGGAGGTGCGCCAGGCGATCCAGGAGTTCATCTACAACCTCAACGTGCCGTCACGCTGGGGCACCCAGACGCCGTTCACCAACCTGACCTTCGACTGGGTGTGCCCGCAGGATCTGCGTGAGCAGATACCCGTCATCGGCGGGGAGGAAATGCCGTTTGCCTATGGCGACTTACAGGTCGAAATGGACCTGCTCAATCGCGCCTACATCGAGGTGATGCAAGCCGGCGATGCGAAAGGGCGCGTGTTCACCTTTCCGATCCCGACCTACAACATCACCCATGATTTTCCGTGGGACAGTGAGAACGCCGACCGTCTGTTCGAGATGACGGCGCGGTACGGTTTGCCGTACTTCCAGAACTTCCTCAATTCGGACATGCAGCCCAATCAGGTGCGTTCGATGTGCTGCCGGTTGCAGCTGGATGTGCGCGAATTGCTCAAGCGCGGCGGCGGTTTGTTCGGCTCGGCGGAACAGACCGGGTCGCTCGGCGTGGTGACCATCAACTGTGCACGCCTGGGCTATGTGTTCAAGGGCAATACCAGTGGTTTGTTACAGCGTCTGGACGCGCTGATGGAACTGGCGATGGAGAGCCTGGAGGTCAAGCGCAAGGTCATTCAGCACCATATGGATGCCGGTTTGTACCCTTACACCAAGCGCTACCTGGGCACCTTGCGCAACCATTTCTCCACCATCGGCCTCAACGGCCTGCACGAAATGCTGCGCAATTTCACCGGCGACGAGGAGGGCATGCACACCGCACAAGGCCGCCAGTTTGCCCTGAATCTGCTGGACCATGTGCGCGCCACGTTGCTGCGTTTCCAGGAAGAAACCGGTCACCTCTACAACCTGGAAGCGACACCGGCGGAGGGCACCACCTACCGCTTCGCCAAGGAAGACCTTAAGCGTTATCCGGACATTCTCCAGGCGGGCAGTACGCAGGCGCCGTATTACACCAACTCCTCGCAACTGCCCGTGGGCTACACCGAAGACCCCTTCGAGGCCCTGGAACTTCAAGACGAACTGCAATGCAAATACACCGGCGGCACGGTCCTGCACCTGTACATGGCCGAGCGGATTTCATCGACCCAAGCCTGCAAGCAACTGGTGCGCAAAGCCCTTGGACGCTTCCGTCTGCCGTACCTGACCGTGACACCGACCTTCTCCATCTGCCCGGTGCATGGCTACCTCGATGGCGAGCATGAGTTCTGTCCCAAGTGCGATGAGGCCCTGTTGCTGCAAGAACAGAAAACCGGCGCTGTTCATTGATTTCGATCCACTCAACCGCAAGGAGCTTCACCATGACTGCATCGCAAACACTGCCCCAGGCTCAGCGTCAACGCTGCGAAGTCTGGACCCGGGTGATGGGCTATCACCGTCCTGTGTCGGCGTTCAATCCGGGTAAACAGTCGGAGCACCGCGAGCGGGTGCACTTCACTGAAAGCGCGGCACTGGCCGGGCGCCAATGAGTCGAATGCTTCGGGTCGGGGGCATGGTGCCCCTGACCACTATCGACTATCCGGGACAGCTCGCCTGCGTGCTGTTTTGCCAGGGTTGCGCCTGGCGTTGTCGTTACTGTCATAACCCGCAGCTGATTCCGCCTCGTGGCAGTGAGGAAGTGGATTGGCGGCGGGTGTTGGCGTTTCTGCAACGTCGCCAGGACCTGCTCGATGCCGTGGTGTTCAGCGGCGGTGAGCCAACCTTGCAGGACGGTTTGCTCGGGGCCATGGATGAAGTGCGGGACATGGGCTTTCGCATCGGCTTGCACAGCGCCGGCATCAAGCCCGCGGCCTTCGCCAAGGCACTGACTGGCGCGGATTGGGTCGGTTTCGACGTCAAGGCGTTGCCCGAGGATTGCCAGGCCATCACCCGGGTCGAGGGCAGTGGAACGGCCAACTGGCGCAGCCTTGAGCATCTGCTGGCCAGTGGTGTGGACTACGAATGTCGCACCACCGTGCACTGGCATCTGTTCGAGCCGGAGCGCCTTCTGATCCTGGCAAAACGCTTGAGTGCGCTGGGCGTCAAACGCTTCGCCGTGCAGCTGGTTCGCACCGAGCGGATGTTCGATCCGCTGTTGCCGAGCGTTTCGGCTCAAGCATTGCTGCCGGAGTTGTGGGACGCCCTGCGCGAGTTGTTCCCAGCCTTCGTACTACGCGGGTAACGGGGGCTGGGGAACTCAAGCCCAGCCCCAGAACTGCAACCACCAGCCAAATCCCACCATGCCTTCGGCCAGTAGCAGGCAAGCGATGGCTGACCCGCGACGCACCAGGGAAAGCCTTTCGTGGCTCAGCCGCTTGTAGCCCAGGAGCAGGCTCCAGCCCATTGCAGCCAGTAACAGACAGGCCCTGGCGGGTTGTACCCACTCCAGCAGCAGGCCTTCATAACGCAGTAATTTGACGGTGGTGGCCGACAGCCCGAGAAACAGTCCGGCACCCCCCAGTGGCGTGAGTGTCAGTGCCAGGGGCCCATACAGTGTGCGATCTCGCGCCAGCCGGGCTGTCAGGCGCAGGAGCAGCATCAACGCTGTGCCGAGCACGATCGAACTCAAACTCAAGTAAGCGACGATGCTGAAGCCGTCGAGCCAACTGAAGCTGTCGTTGAGTTGCGGGTAATGGGTGAGTAGCCACCAGGGGGCGTTGTCCTGCAAGGCCCAGAGTTGGTTGTGTTCCACCAGCCATTGGGCGAGGGATTGTTTGAGGGCGATAAACCATGGGCTGACCGTCCACTGAAACGCGCCCATGGCCAAGCCGATCACGCCGAACAGCAGCAAGCGGACATCCCAAGGGGACAGGGTCTGCGCCGTCGCGTGAAGAATCTCCTGATTGCTGGAGCGGGCGATCAGTTGAACGGCACCGCGTTGCCTGCTGCAGCGTCCGCACGCGTGGCAATCACTGGCGCCTTGCAGGCGACGGATGTCGAGCAGGGGAGCGCAATTGGGGGGCGGCAGGCGTGGTGCGGCATTCGCTATCCAGCGTTGTTCATCGACCTGAAAGTGCACAGGGGCCAGACGCGCGAGCAGGGCGAAAACGCCGCTGACCGGGCACAGATAACGGCACCAGACTCGCTTACCCCGGGCGAACAACAACCCGACGATGACCGCTGCGACGGTTGAGCCACCCAGAATCAACAGTGCGGCCTGGGCGTAGTCATAGACGCTGATCAACTGGCCGTAGAGGGTCGTCAGGCAGAACGCCAATGTGGGCCAGCCGCCCCAGCGCACCCAACGCGGCACACCCAGGCCTTTGCCATAATGGCTGGCCCACTCGCTGAGCGAACCTTCCGGGCACAGAACGCCACACCAGAGTCGGCCGAAGCACACCATCGACAGCAACACGAACGGCCACCAGATCCCCCAGAACAGAAACTGCGCGAGCAAGGTCAGGTTGTCGAATATCCGTGCCTGGCTGTCCGGCAGCGGCAGCGCTGTCGGTATTACCAGCAGCAACGCGTAGAACAGTACAACGGCCCACTGCACGACGCGAATGACCTGCGCATGGCGACGCATCCCGTCACCCAGGCGCTGGAGCCATCGATTGTGTTGGCTCAGTTCAGGCATGGGACGTTTCGCGCAGTACGTTGCCGAAACCAACCGCCGACAACCAGCCAATAGCCGACCCATACCAGCAAGGTCATACCGCTGGGCGTCGCGCGATAACCGGCAAACCCGGCCAGAAAACCACCCAATCCATGGCTGTCGTTCAGTAACGCGCTGCTGTCCCATAGCGCTTCGCCAACGATGCGGTAAACCACGTCCGGCACCTCCAGGGCGAGCAGTTGGCCGCCGATTCGCTCGGTACCGCTGACCAGCAACGCCGCGCCGAGCATGAGCAAGATGACTTCGCTGATGGCAAAGAATCGTTGCCATGAAATGAAGCGGCGACTGCTGTGCAGCAGCGTAATGGTCAGCACCGACAGCACCAGTCCCAACACGCCGCCGACGGCAAACAAGCCGAGCTGCGGACCTCGCAACCGGGCACCGGCGCCATAGAGAAACACCACTGTTTCGCTGCCTTCACGGCTGATCGCGAGCATGGCCAGCAGTAATAGACCTGCGCCTCCTTGTCGAGCCAGGTGGCTATCGGCGTGCCGTCGCAAATCGTGGTTGAGGGTGCGCCCGTGACGGTGCATCCAGCCGACCATTTGCACCATCAACAGGCTGGCAACCAGGGCGAGTGCGGCATGGAACCATTCACTGGCCGACCCGCTCATGGCCTCACCGGTAAACAGAATCAACACCGCCAGCAGGCCAGAGAGCATCAACCCCAGCAGCACACCCGCCCACAGGTATTTGAACAAGCGATGACGTTGGCCTTGCTGGCTGGCCCAGGCCTGGAGAATACCGATCACCAGCAACGCCTCGACGCTTTCGCGCCAGACGATGAACATTGATTGATTCATGGAAGCTCCGTGACAGGTTATTTCGCGAGGATGCCGCCCTCGGGCAATTGCGGATTGAACTCGTCGAAAAAGGGATAGTGGCCGGGCCTGAGCGGGTGAATGACGACGAAGGTCGTCACGCCCGGCGACAGGACTTTTTCGACCCGCAACGGCGTGCTTTCGAACTCGGCCGGCCCCTGACCGCTATTTTTCAGGACGATCTTGAAGCGCTGTCCGGCCGGAACCTCGAGCAAGGCAGGAGAGAAGTGGCCATCGCGCAGGGTCAGCTCAAAGCTCGGCAACTCGGCATGGGCCGCCAACGGCGCAACGGCTCCGGCCACCATCAGCCAGGCAAGATGCAGGCGCTTCATTCAATAGCCGCCTTTTTTACCGATGCCGGCGTAGATGAACTCGTAGTGCAGTTCGCAGCGTTCGAACCAAGGCGCTACACCGGTTTCCTTATCGGTATGACGCCCGAGGGAGCCGTGACCGGTGGGTGGCAGGACGGTGAACGTCAGCTGATATTTGCCGGGGCCAAGCAGCTTTACATTGTCGCCATAGTGCGGGCCGTCATTGGCGACCATGGCATGGAAATCGCCGTTGAGCTCTGGGTCGCTGCCCTGTTTTTTCAGGTTGAAAGAGACGTTCAGGTAGGGCACGAAACTGCCTTCCTGAAAACCCTGTCGATTGTCCGCCGTGGCCCGAATATCGGCTTCGAGGTGGATGTCGGAATCCGCGGTGGCGCGCATCATCCCGGCAGGCGCCATCTCGATCGGTTGCAGATACACCGCCCCGACTTCCAGCCCCTGACACAGCTGGGGTTCCCCGATCGGGTATTCCTTTGCATGAGCCAGCGGTACGAGCAAGAGCAGGGCGAGTGAGAGGTGGGGACGCATAATGTCTTCCTGGGGCACTGACGAGTGGGAGCCCTAGTCTAGGAAGCTTTTCTGCGAACAATAATGATTGTTATCAAGTTTTGAGCAACTAAGCCGATGGCTCGCGATAGAGGGGGCAGTCGCTCGATGTCGATTCTTGATATCGATCAAGGATGGTTTTGCACAAAGGCTGTAGGTTGAAAAGACGTCTCTCAATGATCGGAGATCGACATGGCCAAGAACTTCCCCGTCAACCCCAAGCACCCCGAGCGGATCTGTTGGGGATGCGACCGGTATTGTCCAGCCAAGTCCCTGGCGTGCGGCAATGGCTCCGACCGTACGATGCATCCGGCCGAGCTGTTCGGGGAAGATTGGCATCAGCCTGGCGACTGGGGTATCGAGTCCCTCATTATCACAGACAAGACAGAGAGTAACGGCGTCTAGTGCACGCCCCGACTGGCCGATTGCTGCCAAGGTGGCACCGTTGCCCGACGCTTAAGTGCTTTTGGGTTTACGCCCGCGCGAACTCGGCTTCACCGGTACGCTTTTCCCATACTCGCTCCACCATAACGCGAGTGCCTCCATCGTCGGCCCGAGCGCGCGGGCTTTTGCCGTCATTTCATATTCGACGCGAGGGGGCACTTGCGCGAAGACTGTTCGTGATACGAGGCCATCGTTTTCGAGCTCACGCAGTTGTGCCGTCAGCATATGCTGAGTGATGCCGCTAATCGCCTTGCGCAGTTCTCCGAAGCGATAGATCCGCTGGTTCAGCAACCACATGATTTCCAGCTTCCACTTGCCTGAGAGCAGCGCAAATGCGCGGCGCATTTCCTCGTGCATATTGACCTGATCGTCACCATTAGTCTGGTTTTCCAGACTAAACACCACTTTTTCATCCTACTTGTAGCTTTTCATATTAGGCGACATCTTTGACCTAAGCCCACATCAGTGTCCGCAAACCTCGCGGTGCGTTGCCGGCAGCTATTTGCCTGGCGTTGCTGGTCGCTTCTTTCTTCACCCAAAACACTGCCCGTGAAGTGCCGTCACCCTACGGCCAAGTAACAACGGCAAATCGAGTAACGCCTAACTGATTGGAGATCAATATGTCCCGACTCAATGGAAAAGTAGCCATCGTCACCGGAGCCGGTCGTGGCATCGGCCGCGCCACCGCCAAGCTGTTCGCGGCGCAAGGTGCGAATGTGGCGGTTCTTTCGCGCACGGCTGAAAATGTCGATCAGGTCGTCGCCGATATTCAGGCGGCGGGCGGTGTCGCGCTGGGAGCAATCTGCGATATCGCCGATCCCGATCAGATCAACGCTGCCGTAGCCAAAGTGGTGGCTGCGTATGGCCGAATCGATATCCTGGTGAACAATGCCTTCGACCCCTCGGTCGTCCTTTCATCAGTGATGGATCTGACGGCCGAGCAATTGCAACGCAATTTTGCGATGGGGCCGATTGCGTATCTGCGCACGATGCAAGCCTGTTATCCCCACCTCAAAGCCAGCGGGGAGGGCAGGGTCATCAACTTCGCCTCGCTGGCCGGGGTCATTGGCTTGCCGGGCTATGCCCCTTACAACATGGCGAAGGAGGCGGTGCGTGCCTTGACTCGCTCGGCGGCAAGGGAGTGGGGCGCTGACAAGATCACTGTAAACAATGTCATGCCGGTGGCAGACACTTGGGGTACTGCGGCGGATGTGCCTGCGCCCACTAACGTACTTGGCCGTTATGGATCGCCTGAAGAGGACATTGCGCCGGTTGTGCTATTCCTCGCCAGCAAGGATGGGCAATTTCTGACGGGATACAGCCTGACGCCGGATGGTGGCCAAATCATCGACAGCGCACGCTGATTTTACCGTCCGGCTCCGAACGTTTGCTCCACCGAAACCACAAGAAACGCCTTGGCGCGTCTTGTGGTTTTTTCAAGCGATATTCACCGATGCAACAGGCTCCCGCGAGGCTGCGCGTGCAGCCAGGAAGGCAAGAACAGCTGCCACGCCCAGCAACGCGGCACTCAACTCGAAGGTTGTTCGATAACCGCTTGAGTCAAAGACCAGCCCGCCAACGGTCGCCCCCGATGCGATGGCCAGTTGAATGATCGCCACCATTAAGCCGCCTCCCGTTTCAGCAGCCTCTGGCAATGTTCTGGCCAGCCATGTCCACCATCCCACCGGTGCAGCAGTCGCAACCAATCCCCAGAGGCCCAACAAGACAGTCGTGGTTGCGGCCGAACTGCCGAACGAAACCAGCGCCAGTGCCATCACCGCCATCAAGATCGGGATGATGATGAGGGTGCGATGCAGGCCATTTTTCAGGAATGGTTCAATCAGGAAGGTTCCCGCGAGGCCCGCCAGACCCAGGACGAGCAACATCAGCGACAACATGGAAACACTGACGTGCGTGACCGTTTCAAGGAAGGGGCGCAAATAGGTAAACAGCATGAACTGCCCCATGAAAAAGACACTGACCGCCACCATGCCTGACGCGACGGGTAGGCTCGTCATCAACCTGAAGACATTTCCAGTGCCTGAACGGCTCTGCGACTTCATCGCTGGCAGGCTGAACAGAAGCCAGACAAAGGCAACTATCGCGACCGGGATGATGCACAAGAATGCGCCGCGCCAGCCGATCAAGGCTCCGAGAAAACTGCCCAAAGGTGCCGCAATCACTGTCGCCAGAGCGTTGCCTCCGTTGACGATTGCCATCGCGCGAGTGATCTGGTCATCAGGCACCAGGCGCATGGCGGTTGCCGCCGACAGCGACCAGAAGCCGCCTATTGCCACACCGATCAATGCGCGGCCGATCATGAACACCCAGTAGTTCGGCGCGAACGCAACCACTGTTCCGGAAAGGATCATCAACAGGGTCAGTGAAAGGAGCAGCGGTTTGCGGTCGACCCGCGCAGCCACCGAGGCGATCAGAAGACTGGCAAACAGCGCAAACAACCCAGAGACAGAAATGCCCTGGCCGGCTTGCCCCTCGGTGATATGCAGATCGGCGGCAATCGGCGTCAGCAGGCTGACGGGCATGAATTCCGATGCCACCAGGACGAAGGCGGCGAGCGACATGGCGAATACGGCACCCCATGATTTGTGAGGCACTGGGTGAAGGTGATCAGTCATTGTTTGAATCCTGTATTGCGCGAAGCGTCGCAGCCCCGGGAACGAGGCTACGAGAGAACCGGTGCCCGGCCAGGGCACCGAGCGGGCTACTTCAGGTTGCTTTTGAAGAACGTGGTCAACTTGGCGAATGGAATGAGGTTGACCCGGTCGTAAAGATCCACATGCCCGGCATCTGGAATGATGAGCAGTTCTTTGGGTTCGACAGCCCGTTTGTAGGCATCCTCACTGAACTCGCGGGAATGTGCCTGGGCGCCAGCAATGAACAGCAGCGGGCGAGGAGAGATAGTCTCGATGTCGTTGAACGGATAGAAGTTCATGAACTTCACATTGCTGGTCTGCGTCGGCATGGTGGTTGTCTGCGCCGATGCGCCAGCCGGAGTGACTTCGCCTCGCGGCGTGCGATAGAAGTCGTAAAACTCGTCACCTACGGCGTTGCCGGTCAGTTTGAGCGGCGTGCCGCCGGTGTAGCGGATTTCACCGCCCTGGAATTCGGCATCGCGCTGCTCGGTCGCTTCGCGAATGATCTGCTGGCGTTGTTCTACCGTCACACCGTGCTTGAGGCCATTACGATTGGCCGCGCCCATGTCATACATGCTGACGGTGGCGATGGCCTTCATGCGCGGATCAATCTTGGCCGCACTGATGGCGAAGCTGCCACTGCCGCAGATGCCGATGACACCGATACGTTCACGGTCGACAATCGGGCGAGTGCCGAGAAAGTCCACAGCGGCACTGAAATCTTCCGCGTAGATATCTGGCGAGACGGCTTGGCGAGGCGTGCCCTCGCTTTCGCCCCAGAACGACAAGTCCAGCGATAGCGTAACAAACCCCTGCTCGGCCATTTTGGTGGCGTACAGGTTCGCACTCTGCTCCTTTACCGCGCCCATGGGGTGGCCAACGACGATGGCGGCGTTTTTCGTTTTCGGATCGAGGCCTTTCAGGGTGAACAGATTGCCCACCACCTTCATACCGTATTGATTGTTGAAGGTGACTTTTTCTACCGTGACTTTTTCGCTTTTGTAGAAGTTGTCCGCGCCGTTCGACAGAACGGCGCCCATTGAAGAAAAGGAGGTAACAAACAGCCCTAGGGCAAGCAGAATACCTTTCACTGGATAGTCCTTTCGATTGAGTGGTTATTCGCTGGCGTTTTTCGCTTGGGCAGCCAATGTGGCGTTGTCGATCACGAAGCGATACTTGACGTCGCCCTTGAGCATCCGTTCATAGGATTCGTTGATCTGATCGGCCCGAACCAACTCGATGTCGGCAACGATGCCGTGCTCGGCACAGAAATCCAGCATCTCCTGCGTCTCGGGGATACCGCCGATCATCGAGCCGGCAATCGTTCGGCGTTTCATGATCAGGTTGAACACGTTGGGTGAGGGATGCGGCGAGGCGGGCGCACCGACCAACGTCAATGCACCATCGCGCTTGAGCAATACCAGGAAAGCATCGAGATCGTGGGGGGCTGCGACGGTGTTCAGAATGAAGTCAAAGCTGCGGGCATGCGCGGCCATCTCTTCAACGTTGCGCGACACGACAACCTCATCGGCGCCCAATTGCTTCGCCGCCTCGCGTTTGGACTCGGAGGTGGTGAACGCCACGACGTGGGCACCCATCGCATGAGCCAGTTTGATGCCCATGTGGCCCAGCCCACCGATGCCGACCACGCCGATTTTCTTACCCGGCCCGGCGTTCCAGTGACGCAGTGGGGAATAGGTGGTGATGCCCGCGCACAGCAGCGGCGCGACGGCGGCCAGTTGTTCTTCGGGATGGCGGATGCGTAGAACATAACGCTCATGCACCACGATGCTTTGCGAGTAGCCGCCGAGCGTCCAGCCAGGTGCGTCCGAAGTCGGGAAGTTGTAGGTTCCGATCATGCCGTCGCAGTAGTTTTCCAGCCCCGTCTCACAGTCGTCACAGTGTTTGCAGCTGTCGACGATGCAACCGACACCGACCAGATCCCCGACTGTGAAATCCGCAACATGCGCACCTACTGCGGATACGTGGCCGACAATTTCGTGCCCTGGTACGCAGGGAAACTGTGTGCCTGCCCACTCGGCACGCACCTGATGCAGATCCGAATGGCAAATGCCGCAAAAAGCGATATCGATCTGAACGTCATGGGCGGAGGGTGTACGGCGAATGATTTGCAACGGCTCAAGGAGCTTGTCGCCCGCATGAGCACCATAGGCTTGTACAAGCATGGGAGAGTCCTCAATGGCTTTGTCGGATGAACATTCTCCGGCTCTACCCAGACTCCCTGTAGTGCATTGCGCTGGATTACTTGCCCGATTCTATGAGTCTCTGTTTTTTTGCAGGACGGTCGCGAGCGGGCGAGTTAGAGTTTAGCGACGAGGTACAAGGCGAACATGACGATCAAACACGACACCGCTGCTCAACACCTGTCGCCACAAGAAACGCTTGCGCGGATCATTGGCGAGCAGATCCCGAAACCAGGTGACTACGGAACGCCCATTGCGGGCCTCGGTTTTTTCAGGCGTGAACATCCGTCGCCGCCCGTCGTCTGCATGGTCGCGCCAAGCATCATCCTCGTCGCCCAGGGTGAGAAACAGCTGTGGGTAGGTGGCGAGGGCTACCCGTATGACACGTCGCGATTTCTGATCACCTCATTGGACTTGCCCGCCAATTCAGAGGTGCTGGCGGCAAGCCCGGAACAGCCATGCCTGGGGCTGACTTTGAAACTCGATCTGCGCATGCTGGCTGAGCTGATAGTGCAGGGTGACTTGCCGCCAACCCGTGATCGATCAGTGGTGAAAGGTGTAGGGATTGGTTCAGTAACGCCTGCCTTGCTGGCGTCGTTCGAGCGCTTGCTGGCGCTACTCGATGAACCCGAAGCCATCCCTGTGCTTGCACCCTTGATTCAGCGCGAAATTCACTATCGTCTCTTGAAGAGTGATCAGGCTGCCAGGCTGCGGCAGATTACCTCGGTCGATGGCCAGGGTTATCGCATTGCAAAAGCCATCGACTGGCTGAAGTTGAATTACGCCTCGGCGCTTCGCGTCGAAGAACTTGCGGCGCGAGTGCAGATGAGCACGCCCACCTTTCACCACCACTTCCGCCAGCTCACCGCGATGAGCCCGTTGCAGTACCAGAAGTGGTTGCGATTGAACGAGGCGAGGCGACTGATGCTCAACGAGCATCAGGAAGTATCAAGCGCGGCCTACAAAGTCGGTTATGAAAGCCCGTCGCAGTTCAGTCGCGAATACAGCCGCCTGTTTGGCGTACCTCCCAAGCGGGATATTGCGGTGTTGCGAGGGCAGGGGGTAGCAACATAAAGGTTATACAAGACCGACAAACGACAGAATAACCAGGACAATCACAACGGCCCCAACGATGTAGATAATATTGTTCATGAAAACCACCTCTCTAACCCAACAGGATTGCGACACCAGGGTGCCTAATACAAAGGACACCATCGTTCGCAGTTCCGTTCCCTGAACCCGTCTCAGAGGCAGTACTTCGCCGTAACCTCGGCTAATGTGCATGGGCTCGAGGAGCGCGCCGTGGTTGCTGGACACCCGCCCGTTCGTGCGCAAGCCTGATACTCTGCAAGCGCCAATCAGAACTCACGTAGCCGCCTGTGTCGGCCCCTCTTTCGCGATGCTGGCTGCTACTCCCAAGACGGTCACGCTCGATGTACAGATCTGGTCCTGCGTCCTCTGCCATGGCCCACCATAGGTTTGGGGCAATCCATTTAACAAGCGAATGCACATCAGGTTATCTACCGCGCCGCCATACCTTGAGGTAGTCCACGCTGAAAGTGGAGGGCAGATCGGCGTCGTCGACCACGCCGAACCAATGCCACATGGCCTCGCTGTCAAAGAGGATTTGCATCGGGTAGAACCAGTGGGTGTTTTTTGCCTCGCGCACCAGGACACCGTCTACGTACCAGCGCAAGGTGTCGGGCTGCCAGTCAAAACCGTAGACATGGAAGGTGCTGGCCAGGCGCCACGGGGCGATCCAACTGCTGCCATCGCGCAGGTGGGCGGTGCTCTGTGGCGTGGCCCAGACGTGGGCGTTCATGTTGTACAGACGGTCGAAGGTGGCGCCCTTGGTCTTGCCGCCGATTTCGAATATGTCGATTTCCGTGGCATTGTCGGCAAGCCCCGTCCACGCTAGCCAGAAGGCGCTGGAGGCCGCCGACTCCATGGGTTTGGCGCGGGCTTCGTAGTAGCCGTAAAAACTGCGCTCGATCGTGCGGACCATCGCCGAGCTATAGCCTTGGTAGCCCAGCCGAACGTACTTCTGCGGCACGTTTTCCGTGCGGAAAACGATGTTCAGATTGCCATCGCTCAGGTAGGCATTGTTCGGCGTGAACAGCGCCGGTTTACGTCCGAGCGACTCGGTGCCCGTGGCATTGTTGACGTGCCAGCGACTGGCGTTAAGGGTCGCACCGTTGAAGTCGTCGGAAAATCGTGTGTCCACAATCCATTGGCCGACATTGGCCTGATCAGACAGCGGCAGTTCGGCATTGATCCGCAGCGGTACAGTGCCCAGTGGACCGATACGGGTCCAGGAATTGGCAGCCTTGGGGAGCGCGACGGACCATTTTTGCGCCAGATACTGAAACACGCGCTGCCGTTCCTCCAGGGAGGCCAGGTGACGGTCGTACACCAACACTTCCGCGATGTCGCCACGCAAGTCTTCGGTGCTACCGACCACATTGCGCCCCACCGCAAACGGGCCTATGGGCACGTCGTTGAGTTCCAGAACGAAGAGGGCCGGGGCGTAGGCAGAGGGCTGTTGCACGCTGATCGCGAAGTTCGGTGCCACGTTGTCGTTTTCAGCGATCCGCGGGCGCGAGCTGAACAGCCGCTGCCAGGTCTCGCCGCCGCTTTGCCCGTCCAGTCTGCGTGACACGATCAATAGGGTCACGGGGCCTTTTGCGGCACGAATGGTCTTGCCAAGGAACGCCGAAACACCACTCAAGCGCACCACGGAGTGGCCATTCATGGCGTTCTCCACACGCTGCGGGAGTGCGGCGCCTGCGGCATCGTCCACGGCAACGTCATTAGACATGCCGGACTTGTCGTGCCACCGCAGGAGGTGGTTCTGGGCATCGAAGGTCATTGTCGAAGCGTCGGCAGCGTCTAGCCACAGCACCAGGCCGTTGGCCAGCGGCTGGGCAGCGGCTGGCGGCGTGTTGCAAACCACCGATGCCAGGACTGCCAACAGAATGTAGCCAAGCAGGTACTTCACCCGATGCAATGGGGCGTCTGGGCATGCGAGGTTGCTCATACCCATTGCTTTAACGCAATCGATGCCGCCAATCCGGGTTGGGAGCGGTATCCGTGCGGATTACACATTTGCCATCGCCAGGTGTCGATGATCATCTGCATCAGGTCGCGCTGTGCGTACCAGCCCAGATCACGCCCCGCCTTGGTGGGGTCGGCCCAGCATTCGGCGATATCGCCGGCGCGGCGCGGCGCGAACCGGAACGGGATGGTAATACCGGTAATGTCCTCGAAGCTGCGGATGATTTGCAGCACGCTGTGGCCAATGCCTGTTCCCAGGTTCCAGACGTGGATACCGTTTCTGTTTTGCAACGCCCGCAACGCGTTGAGATGGCCTTCGGCAAGGTCGACCACATGGACGTAATCGCGCACGCACGTTCCGTCGACGGTGGGATAGTCGCTGCCGTATACGGTGAGTTCAGGTATTTGCCTCATCGCGACTCGTGTCAGGCAAGGCAGCAGATTGTTGGGCTTGCCATTGGGGTTTTCTCCGATCAGCCCGCTATCGTGAGCACCAATCGGGTTGAAGTAGCGCAGCACCGCAATGCTCCACTGCGGATCGGACAGGCACAAGTCGGTGAGCAACTCTTCGATCAGCAGCTTGGTGCGACCATAGGGATTGATCGGTTTGCCTGGGCCCAGATCTTCAATGAGCGGTATCTGTCGGGGGATGCCATACACGGTGGCCGATGAGCTGAACACCAGTTTGAAGACCTCGAATCGGGCCATCGCATGGCAAAGATTGAGCGTACCAATGACATTGTTGGCGTAATAGTCCAGCGGCTTTCGAACGCTTTCCTCCACGGACTTGAGACCGGCAAAGTGCACCACGGCATCGATGTCGTAGCGGCTGAAAATATCATCGAGCAGGTGGTTATCGCGGATATCACCTTCAATGAAGTCAACTCGCTTGCGAGTCAGATACTCCAGGCGCGCGAGCGATTCGCGGCAGCTGTTACACAAGTTATCGAGGACCAGCACCTGTTGACCAGCGTCAATCAGGGTCAGGGTGGTATGCGAGCCGATATATCCGGCCCCGCCGGTAATCAACGTGGTTTTGTGCATGATGAGGCGTTCCTGTCACAAGGGAATTGCGCGAGTCAGGAGAATGTGGTCCGGGTAGAAGAAAGGTTGTCGGGTGCGTCCTCTCAGCGGGTGGTGAAAACCGATTTGAATTCTTGCGGCCAGCGCGGATGCATCACGCTGTACACCACGGCATAGCTCAGCGCGCCAACCACGATGCTGCAGAACAGGTGCAGGTAGCCTTGAACACTCAATCGGGAAGAAACCATCAGGACGATCGCAGCCATGACCAACGAGGCAACCACGCTGCGATAGCTGGTTTCGAAAAACAGCCGCCAGTCATAGCCGATTGCGCGGTTCAACCCGCGGATTTGCAGTGGCGTGATGATCGCCATCCGGGCTAGCAGAGCGAGGGCGGCGGCCATGCCGCCATAAAGGCTGCCGAAGCTATAGACCAGCGCCAGTGCCAGTACGGTGGTTGCCACTTCGGCCTTGATGGTCAGGTGGCTGCAATTGACCGCGACCAGTGCGGTTGTGGCGAACATGGCGGTATTGCCGATGGCTGCCGTGCACGCAAGCACTTGCAGCAGGGGAATGGCCTCGGTCCATTTGGCGCCGAAGATCAACAGGATCAGGTCATGTGCCGTGAGTGCGATGCCGATGAACAGGGGCGTCAGCAGGAAGCCGCTGACGGCGGTCGAATCGCTGATAATCGCGCGCAACCGCAATGGATCGGCGCTGCGCCGGGCAAATACCGGCAGCGCATAGCTGATCAGGCCGTGATAGATCGCCGTGCGCGGCAGATCGATGATGCGCATCGCCATGTTGAACATGCCCACCGCGTTGCTGCCGGCCGTCATGCCCAGGATGACGGTGACCCCGCGCTGCAGCGTTTGTGAACTCAGCGCGTTGACGGCAACCGGTGCGCCGGCCTTCAACAGTTCGCGCAGGAGCGGGCCGTCAATGTAAAAGGCAATGCGACGCGGGTCTGCACGCATCAATACGACAATGGACACAAACTCCATGATCAGTACCTGGGCAATGACCGCCCAGGCCCCCAACCCCCAAAGCGCGACAGCGATGCCACCCACGCCACCACACACTTTGCCCAGTAACGTGCGTGATGCCAACGCCCTGAAGTTGCCAATGCGGCGCATTTGTACCACATAGACCCGCGCCATCATGGTGAACAGGATTTTCACCGAGGCCACCGCCGTCATCCATCGCAGCACCGGGTCGGGTGTGTACAGCGTTACCGCGCCCGAGATGACGACGATGGACAGCAGGCTGACGAGTACCGACGCCCAGAAGGCTGTGGCGATGTGTTTGTCCTCCAGTCGTTCGAGTCGTACCAGCGGGTCTTCCAGAACCGAGGAATAAATCATGCCGATCAACTCGACGATGGCAATGATGACCGTGCCCACACCCAACTCTGTGGGCGACAGCAGCCTGGCATACGCGACAAAGGTAATCATCGACAGGAAAATCAGGCCGAATTTCTCCGTGAAAATCCAGATCAATTTAACCAGACGCTGATTGGCCATGGCGGATACCGCCTCAATGAGCGGTAGTGGACGCAGCTGCCTTGCGCAATGATTGGACGCATGCATAGAGGAAGCGCAATGTCGGTTTGCCGGTCCTGAAGATCAGCGTTTGCCAGGAATACTCCAGCATTCGCCGGTACACACCGATCACTTGGGCATGCTCGCCTCTGCGGGAAAACAGTTCGAGAAAGTCGGAGAGGCTGCCCAGCGCGAAATCGATCCGTTGCTGCCTGGTGAGCTGCGGGCCAAAGTGGGCGAGGTACGCTTCGATGAACTTGATCTTGTACGGGTAGTACCTTGTCGGTTGCGCGGTCATGTTGGCGCTGTTGACCATGCGCTGCAGCAGCACCTCTGGCACCGTATGGACCTCCCAGTGTTCAGCGATCCGGGTCCACATGAAGCGGTCTTCGGAGTAACGCAGGCTGGCATTGAAGCCGCCGAGTTGCATGATCACGTCGCGTCTGGCCATCGCGGAGGACACGCCATTGAGGACGTTGGCGCGGATGAAATCGTCGAAATGCCTACCGTTTTTTTGCCGGTTTTCCAGTATTCGCCTGCCGTCGCTGTAGTCGTTATGCACGTAGCAATCTACCAGCGCCACTGGCCGTCCCTGACGACCCAGTTCGTCAAACAGTGCCACTTGTTGCTCCAGCTTTCGCGGATACCATCTGTCATCGGCATCGAGAAACGCCACCAAAGTCTCTTCAGTGTGCTGCAGTCCGTGGTTGCGGGCGCTGGCCTGGCCTTCGTTGGCTTGATGCAACAGCGTCAGGCGAAACGGCGCTGCGAAGTCCCTGACGCGTTGGGGTCCATCATCGGTGGAACCATCGTCGATGACGATGACGTGATCGGGCAATCGGGTTTGCCCGGCCACGGACGCCAGTGTTTGCTCAATGCTGTCGGCGCCGTTGTACATCGGGATTATGACGCACACCGTATGGGGTGAAGGGTGGGCTTGGTCTGGCATGGTTATTTCTCCTTTCGTTACGCCTTGGCTGAGTCGCGCGGTAATGCCTCGCCGGACGGACGCTGACGCAGGGTTGCCGTTGACAACACGGGGTATTTCGCGTGGTGATGCCGAAAGGACAGGGCCAGGACGCAGAACACCAGAAACTCCGCCGAGCGGTAGTTGGGCACGACATACGCTACATAGTTGGTGAGCATGAATGATCCGATGATGACCATCGCGCTGACATGAAACCGTGCCGATTGATCCGTCATCACCGCCCGATAGTGTTTGAGCAGTGCCTCGATCAGCATGAGGGCCAGCGCGATCAACTGAACGATACCGCCGTTAAGCAAGGTTTCCATGTAGCCGTTGTGGGCATTGCCGATGTAACCCCAGCGGTTGATGAAGACCTCAGCACTGGGGCTGGACCAGAAGGCCCCGAAGCCGTAACCCTTGAGAAATTCGGCGTCGATCAGCGGTGTGAGCAGGTCCCAGATCAACGTGCGGTCGGTGAGTGATGGATCACGACCGGTCAGCTCCAGCAGCAGCGTGTAGTTGCCGTAGAGAAAGAAACAGATCAGCAAATAGACGATTGTCGTGCCGAGGAATGCCGGCACTGAGCGGTTGATGTGCAAATGGATCAGCGTGAGGAAGTACCAGTAACTCATGGTGCCGGCAATAATCAGTGCCATGGCGGTGGCGGATTGGGCCAGCGCAATCGCGATCAGCGAGAACAACGAGCAGAGGATGGCCCAGGGATTGCGCTGACGGATCATCGGTAGCAGCAGCAAAATGGCGATCGCGTTGATCCGGGCGCCGGCATTTTTATCCGGGAAAATCCCTTTGAATGCACCCTCGCGAACACCGCCGTAAATGAAGGCGACATCGGGCCTGACAAGCGCCAGTATCAAACCGAACAACGCAGCGGCGCCGATGAGACAGCCGAGCATGAAGGCGATTTTCTCGAGGCTGTAGTTGTAGGCGATGAAACCCGCAAAGAAGACCACGCTGATCAGTGCCACAAAACGTTTGAAACTTAATATCGGGTCGTAGGACCAACTGATCGATACCGCCAGGCAGAGCATGAACACCAGCAGGAAGACGTTGTTCCTGTAAAAACTTTTGCTGAGGAACACCTTGTTGCGGAGGAAGAAGAATAGCGGTACCAGTAGGGTGATCAGACCGCAAATCTGATTGACCGCGTTACCTTCGAGGTCTTTTTCGGCTACGTCCAGATTCGACGTATCCGCCAGCCCGGAAAAAAATCCGATCACCTGAATGTAGAACAGCACACCGAACAATGTGAAGGCGTTGCGCAGTGTGCTGTACCTGACTTCTAGTGTGCTCATGACGACTGGCTCCCGAGTAGCGCATCGAGATAAGTTTTCGCCGCGCAAGCGCTCATGAAGCGGGCAGCGGCATCAATGCGGGCCTGGCGATTTACATCACGCGGCAACATCAGCTGCATCGTAATGGCCTGCGCCAGCGCGTCTGGGTCGTCGACGGCCACCAGCGGAGCGATCTCGCCATTGTCGAGAATCTCTTGCGGCCCGTAGGGGCAGTGAGTCGATACCACGGGAGTGCCAGTGGCCATGGCCTCGACCAGTGCGTTGGGGCTACCCTCGAAACGCGATGACAGTACAAAACAATCGGCCGCCGCCACTTCTGCCATCGGATCACTGACATAGCCTGGCAAATCGAACCGGTCGGCCACGCCCACAGCAATCGCTTGTTCAAGCAATTGGGCCCTGAGCGCCCCTTCGCCGAAAATGATCAATCGGGCACTGTGATCGGGCAGTCGGGCGAAGGCATCGATCAATACGTCAAAGCCTTTTTGCCGCGCCAGGCGGCCCACGGCGACAATCACCGGGGTGGACTTTTCCTGCAGCCAGCGGTGGCTTGGACGCTCCGGCGTCTTGTCGCGAAAATCATTGTCGAGTACCGGGTTGTCGGCGATGGTGACATCCTGGGGGCGGGTGATGGTGGAGTCGACGAGATCCTGGGCGACGCCGCGCGAGACGCAGATCACCGGATTGGGGATCAGTCGATACAGCAATGGTGCCAACAGATACGCTGTGCGCACCGTCAGCGTGGGGTTGACATATCTGTCATGGGAAAACGCGTTGCGCTCGCTGACATGCAGGCGCGCCAGCGTACCTGACAACGCAGCAGCGGCGATGGCCACGACGTTGACATGGGTGAGGGCGGCCAGTTGCGCATCAAAGCGATTGCGGCGAAGAAAGCGTGCCAGTGCCGGAACTGCCCTGGAGCTGCGCACGCTATGCAACTCGACCTTTTTTACCCGGGGATCGAGGCGCACCGAGTTCACGCCGGCGCCGGTGAGCATCAGTAAGGTCACGTCATTGCCGGCGTCAGTCAGCGCTCCAGCGAGGCGCACCATCATTTTTTCGGCACCGCCCCCGCCCAAGTCCTGCAGGATAATCAGCAATCTTTTCATTGATTCCAAACCTGGTAATACGCCTGTGCGGCGTATTGGCTGGTGTACTGGCGGACTGCATCAGCGGCCGCTTGTGCGTTTGGCGCAGCCTGGTCTGGGGAGGCCAGACTGCGCAGCATCCCTTCGGCGAGCGCCGGCACATCATTGATCTTGACCAGATGGCCGAGACGGCCGTTATCGAGCAACTCTCTGGGCCCGGTCTCGCAGTCGCAGGCCAGCACGGGTGTACCCAGTGCCAGGGCCTCGATCAGGACAGTCGGCAAGCCTTCATGAAAGGAACTCAGGATCAACAATCGTGCATGCCTGATAAATGGATAGGGATTGCTCAGGAAACCAGTGAAATGCACACGGTCTTCAATGCCCAGGCGGCTTGCCTGTAATGTCAGAGCAGCGAGTTGCGGGCCGTTGCCGATGATCACCAGGTCCGGCAGGGCGGCCCTGCCCAAGGCCATGGCATAGGCATCGAGCAGCAAATGGAAACCCTTCGGCTCCACCAGCCGGCCTACCCCTAACCAGAACTCGGCTGGCAAGCCGCAGAGCAGGGGCGTCTGCGCGGCGCTGAGCAGTTGTTCTGTGACCACGGCATTGGGACAATAACGAATGCGCTGATGCCCCCAGGGCACCAGATCGGCGAGGGACTGGCGCAGACCTTTGGATACCGCCACGACCTGATCGTTGCCGCAGAGGTACAACGCATAGAGCAGGCGCAGGATGGTGGGGTTTATGCGCTGTTCGCTGCAGTCCAGTGCCGCATGACGGGTATAGATGACCTTGCATGGGCTCCCCAGGGTGGCAAACCAGGTGCAGAGATTGGCTTGTTCCTTGGCGGCGATCAGGTGAGTCACACCCTCACGCCGAATAATCCGGCGCAGCAATACGATGGACTTGAGCAGGCCGGTGATTCCACAGTCGCCGCCATTGAGGGTGGCCGCGCCTTCATCGTCCGCAGAGTCGCCGTTCATAACGAAATAACTGACCCGTTTGCCATCCTTGAGAAACTGCCGGGCCAGGCGTTGCTGGACACACTCGAGGCCGCCACCGGGCTTGAAGTCCTTGAGAATGAACAGGATATGCATGCTTGGCGCTCAGGGATAAGTGATATGGATCGTCACTTGGTGCCGGACGATCATCGCCAGCAGATGAACAAAATTGGTCGGGTAATCGACCAGATACCGCGTGATGGTGTGGGGTTCGCGGTACATCCGATAGAACGCGCGCAGATGCAGGCGGTTGATCAGTTCAGGGTAGTAATGATGTGTGGCCGTGGCCTCCTGGCGAATGAAACCGCCACAGGTGAACGCCACACCGTTGAAGCCGGCACGCAGGGCATCCTGTTCGAACTGCTCTTGAAGCCCTGCGCCCAGGCCGACGATCAGGATGTTGGCTTCACTGCGGCAGATGTCCGCTTGAATGCACGCAGCCTGCGGTGCATCAAAATAGCCGTTGTGACGGCCGGCGATGAGCAATGCCGGGTAGCGCCCCTTGATCTTGTCGATGAACAGATCCAGTTCCGCTTGCCTGGCACCGACAAAATAGATGCGCTTGCCTTGTTTCTCGGCGCAACTGAAGACAGTGTCGGCGATGGATGTAAAGTCGAAGCTGACCCGGCCGATCGTCCGGCCGGTGATGCGCGAGATGAAGGTAGACATCAACATTCCGTCGCAAAAATAGGCGATGGACGTCGGGTCCCGGTCGAACAGACTGCCGATGGACGCAAAATTAATGAAGGAGAATGCTTTGTTGGCGTCCAGCAGGTTCGGTGCGAAATGCCCGATTAATTCCAGATTGATCATGGCGACTCCTTAAAAAATGTCCTTTGAGAACAACGTGAAAGGGGTCTTGACGAGAATCTTGATGTCCAGCCACAGCGACCATTGGTTGATGTAGTTGAGGTCCTGGGCGACACGCTGCTGCATTTTTTCCAGCGTCTGGGTTTCACCGCGATGCCCGGTGATCTGGGCCAACCCGGTGATTCCCGGCTTGAGGCGATGACGGGCCATGTAGGCGCTTACTTTGCCGGTGTAGTAAATGTTGTGAGTGACCGCGTGCGGTCGCGGGCCGACAAGGGCCATTTCACCGAACAGCACGTTGAAAAGCTGTGGTAGCTCATCGATCGAACTACGGCGCAAAAAATGCCCGATCGGGGTGATGCGCTCATCTTCGCGAGAGGCTTGGCGCACTTCGCTGTCGTCATGCACGCGCATCGAGCGGAACTTCCAGACCTTGATCACCTCGGCGTTACAGCCGTAACGATCTTGTTTGAACAACACCGGGCCGGGCGAAGAGAGCTTGACTGCTGCCGCCACGATCAGCAGCAAGGGGCTGAGCACAATAATGGCCACGGCGGCCAGGATACGTTCGAACAGCTCTTTGCAGAGCAGGCTGCCGGGGTGCGAACTGATGAGGCTTTCGTTGAGGTAGATGGCCGGCATTCGCTCTATTTCCGAGATCGATTGATTGAGCAGCACCATGCTGCCGAAATCAGGAATCCAGACCACGTCGACATTCATGTCCAGAAGGTCGATGTACAGGGCTTCAATGATGGCTGCCTGCGCCAACGGCAGGACGATGTAGACCCGGCGTACGTGCAGGTGGGTGATGATCTCGCGAATCTCGTCGATGCGACCCAGCAGCGGCAAAATGCTCGGCGCCGGGCCGGTATGTTCGGTGGTTGCGATAAAACCCAGTACCGGTACGCGGTTCGGTCTGGACAGTTTCCTTGCAAGCCGGCAGGCGGTCGGGCAAGTACCGATGATTACCGCGCGGCGTTCGTTACACAGCCTGCGCGAGTGCAATCGAGCCAGGTAATGCAAGGGCAGGAAGCTCGCAGCCTGGATCAGGTAACCCAATACGGCCCAGACGATGATTACTTGACGCGAAAAAATCGCACTGGTCTGGGTGACGAAGGCGATGCTGATCAGAACGGCCAGCAGGATCAGCCAGGCCGCCAGCAAACGACCGAGCCCTGACAACCACTCATGACGCTTGTGGTAAACCTGCATGACGCTGTAGATCGGTACCGACCCGAGCACAGTGAGAATCATCAGAATGCGGTATTCACTGGTCAGGCTGCCGCCCCGCCAGTACACGAGCACCATCAGCAGCAGGTTGGTCAGGCTAAGTGCGCACAGCCATTGGCCCCAAAAGGTCAGACCTCGCCGATGTGTCATTTGAGTGGTGTATAGCGATGTCATCGGCTCAACCTCCAGGCATGGGTTGGACATCGGTGCCGAATACGGCACGCACTTTCCCACATGCTGGTATCGCTCGACTGGTGTGAAGCAGCTTTTGGTGGTTGTTGGAAAGAGGCTACGGCAGCGATATGCGCAAGGGTTTAACGGGACAGGTAGTCGTAGTTCTGGAACGTATCGCTATGGCTGTAGCCCTGTTTGCGCGCCTTGCGCAGGTCAACCTGGTTGAGCACCACACCGAACACAGGCGCGTGGCTCTGTTGCAGTATGGCGAGGCATTTCTGCACCTGGCTGATCGGTGTGCTTTCGGCTTTTATCACGTAGATCACCGCGTCCGAATGCTTAGCCAGCAATAGCGCGTCGCTGACCATTTGCGCAGGCGGGGAGTCGATGATGATGCGTTGGTAACGCGACTTCAGCGTTTCGAGCAGGGGCGTCAGGCACGGCGAGCTAAGCAGATCAAGCGGTGAGGGCGCAAGTTTGCCGGCCGGCAACATGTCTAAATTGCCGACAGTCCGGATACAATCTTCGAGTCGGGCAGTACCCGCCAGGACATTGGCCAGCCCCGGGCTGTCTGTCGGAAAATCGAAATTGAGCGAAAGGCTGGATCGGCGCATGTCGGCATCGATCAACAGGACCCGCTCCAGTTTTGCAAGCGAGTAAGCCAGGTTGTTGGCAATGGTGCTTTTACCTTCATCGGCCATGGTCGAGGCAACGAGTACCACCTGTGACGGATTTTCTCCGCCGTGCAACATCAGCCAGGTGCGCAAGTTGCGGATGGTCTCGCAAAAGCGCGGATTCTCGTTGTCGTCGAACAATCGCGCCAGTTGCCGGCGGCTTCTCTTCGTGACCAGCGGCACCACACTGAGCAGGGGGATGTTAAGCGTGCTTTCGACCGCTTCGTCGGTCTTGAAGGTTTTGTTCCGGGCTTCGGATATTAATGCCAACACCATGCCGATCAGCGCGGCCACGAAGGCGACAATCGCCATGATCAGTGTTTTGCGGGGTTTGCTCGGTTCCAAAGGCACAATCGCAGGGTCGACGATGCGCGCTTTGGTGGAATCCATGTCTGAGGTGGCCGCCGTTTCCTTCAAGCGAGTGATGAAGGTCTCATACAACGCGCGACTGCTGTCGACTTCTCGCTGGAACTCGCGCAGCTGGAATTCCTTGCGAGAAATCTCCTGTATCTGTGCCTTGTTGTTGTTGAATGATTTGCGAAGTGAATTTTCATTGGCCCGGGATAATTGGTATTCATGTTCAATGCCAGCCACCACCTGCTGAACCTGCAGGCGCAAGCTGTCGGTGGCCATACGCAACTCGGCGATAGCGGCGACAAGGGTTGGATGTTTCGGACCGTAGCGCCCCGACAACTCTTCAACCTTGGCTTGGGCCTTGGCCCGTTGAGCCTGGAATTTTTGCACCAAAGGGTTACTCAAGACGGCCGGCACACTGGAGAGGTTGCTCAAGTTGCCATTGCTCAGGGCCTGCACCTGGCGGTACTGGCTCTCGGCTTCCGCCAGATTACGACGGGCATCGATCATGCGATTGCCAGTCATTTCCAGTTCGTTGGCGCTGATGGTGGCGACACCGTCGACATCGACCAGGCCTTGTTCTTCCCGGTAGGCCTGAAGCTTGTCTTCGGCACTGCGCAGATTATTGCGCAACTCGATCAAGCGTGAGTTCATCCAGCTAGTGCTGTTCTGCGAGGACTTCAGGCTATTGTCGAACTGGCTATCGATGAAGCCTTGGGCAAGCGCATTGGCGGTTGCGGCCGCCAGGTCAGGGTCGGGCAGCTCTACCTCTATATTAAGCAGCTGACTCTTACCGACAAATTTCACGTCGGTGCGCTTCATGAGGTTCTGCGTGACTTCATTGAAAATGTCGGTTTCAGTGGGCACTACCTGCTGGGGTATCAAAAACTCCAGTGCCGGCAACCACTGGCCAAGATCAAGGTTTGCCAACCATTTGCGTGGCGTAAACCATGACTGCGGTTGTTGGCGGGGATCGGTCACCGGGTTAGTGGTGAGGTTGAGCTTTTTGACGGCACGTTCGGCCAAGTCCCGCGACTGCAGGAGCGCCAGTTGCGTCTGCAAGTAATCGACGGTACCGGAGCTTGAGTCCGTGATTTGCTGGAAGGTCAGCAGTGGTGGCGTTTTTTCTTTGATCAGCAGGGTGGTGCTGCCGATGTACTGCGCGGGAATGAACGACAGCGTGGCCATTGCGAGCGCACAGACAAGCAGCATCAACCATCCGATTTTCCAATGAGCACGCCAGATCACCCTCCAGTATTTGAGCAGGTCAATGGTGTCCTTCTCCTCACCATGCTGCTGATGCTGAGGCAGATGCGCCTGGAGCGGACGTTCGACGTAGATGCTTGGGCTGTTGTCCATGATTAGAAAAAGCCTTGTGCAATGGAGATGGTGTCACCGGGAGCGATGGCGGTGCTGCGCGTGACCGTATCGGTCAGTGGTGGCGAGCCATCGCCGCGCACGATGGTCACTCGCTTGATCGAGGCCCGTTCGGTCAGACCACCGCCCAGGGCAATGGCTTTCTCCAGCGTCAGCCCGGGCTCGTATGGATAGCTGCCGGGCTTTTGTACTTCGCCATTGATGTAGAACGAGCGGTAGACGATCAGGTTGAGGCTGACCTTGGGGTCGACCAGGTAACCTTGCTTGAGCCCGTCGACGATGATTTTTTCTACCTGATTGGGGGTGAGCCCCTTGGCGGCGATCTCACCCAGAAACGGATAGGAAAATGTACCGGCATCATTGAGGCGGATTTTGTCGAAGCTCAAATCCCGCTCTCCGAATACGGTGATGCGCAATACATCGCCGGCCGCCAGTTTGTACTGGGCGCCGGTGTCCGCTGCAAAAGTCACGGGCAACAGCCACGGCACGAACAACAAGGCAAGCATTCGCGAGTTCATGGGGGGAACCTCTTAGAGACTTACGTTGAAGCTGAGCAGGAAGATGTTGCGTTCAAAACTCCGATTGTCGGCATCGGAATTGTCGTTGCGGTGGCGATAGCCCAATTCGATATCCAGCCAGCGACGCATCTGGTATTCCACCGCGAAGTTGTAGTCGCGAAGGTTGTCGGTGCGGTTCTGCCCCTCGTACTCATAGCGGGCCAGCCCTGCTTCGGCCACGGTAGTGATTCGCTCGGTCCAGCCATGACGCCAGCCGAACAGGGCAGAGCTGGTCTTGACGGCGTCAGCACCGTCGTCACCCTCGGCCAGCGCCTGTCGAGCAACGAACGAAAAGGTCGAGTAGGTTCGTGGCTTCCATCGCAGGTCCACCTGCCAGGTCGGGTTATTGAGGTCTTTGACACTGCTGTCATCAAAGTTCTTGCGCTCATAACCAATACGTACTTTGCCGGTGGTACGCGCGGTGAAGTCCCATTCGGCGCCGGCCAGGATCGCATTGGCGGTGCTGTTGAGGCGGCTGTCGGTTTGCAGGTAATCAAAGACGGTATGGTCATACTCCAACAGCCCACGCGTGTTGCTGCCGATGCGGTGGTACCAGGTGGTGGTCAGGCCGGTGGTATTGCGCTCTTTGTCTTTGTTGATGCCATCGGCGTTGTCGTAACGAAGTTGAGCGTAACTGGCGCCCAGATCGATCTGATTGTCAGCGTTCCGGGCGCCAAAGGTATAAAGACCATTGACGCGGTTATTGCGAATCTTGTCGTTGATGCCATCGATGGCAGTCGAGGTCGTACGCTCATATTTATGCGACTCGGCTTCAAGTTTCAGTCGATGGCGGTCGGTGAACTCCATGATGCTGTTGAGCCGCACGCGTTGCGCCGTATTCGAGGCGCTTGGCTCGTCATGATAAATGTAGCGGGTAGGCTGCCAGATAAGTCGCGTGGCACTGTTTCGGTCTTCGGCCTTGAGTTCGAAAGAGGGCGCCACCTTGGTCACCATGGAAGACTGACGTCCCCGATCCAGTTCCCGGAAGTTGTCATCATAGCTCTCCGAAAATAACAATGTGGGGGTGAAGTCGAAGCCGTAGACGCCAATGGACTGAGGGTCGAGACTCCAGGCCGTTTCGGGACATAAAGAAATCATTATCAATGCGAAAGGGGCGTGGGTCTTAAGGGTCATAGCATTGCTCCTGGGGACGAATCCAATGACTATAGACCGGAAAAAAAGGTTGAATGTGAGTGATGTAATCACGCCAAGGAACAGTCCATGAAAAAAACGGAAAGGCATAAATTTTTGGTTTAAGTGGGTAGTGCGACAGGTCTGTTTAATTGTTTTATTGTGATAACTAAAATGGCAACTTGTTTATAGGTGAAGGTGTGTTCGCTCAAGATCATTCAATGGAATACGAACCGGCTGTTCTCTATTTAGAAAGTGAAGCAGGATCATGACTCGCTCGTCACCTAACATGGTCAGGAAAATACCTTCGAGTGTCGACAGCGGTCCTCGGGTTATTTGCAGTATTTCGCCGGGCTTGAACGGTTGGGGTACATGCACTTGGGGTGGTTTATAGCACCGGTTACGCAGATGTTCGATGATATCGTCAGGGACCATTGCCGGGCCGTGATTAAAATCGACGATTCGGCTGACGCCACGGGTAGAACGTAAAGGCGCCCATTTGTCGTCACGGCCGAGTTGAATGAAAAGATACCCAGGGAAGAGAGGCTCAAGGGATTGATGGGGTTTCCCATGAATCGAGCGCTGGCTAACGATTTGCGGGCAGAAGATGACATAGTTTTGCCGCAATAAATTGGTCTTTGCCCGTTCGTCCTGACGTGGCTTGCACTGCAAAAGATACCAGTTAGAAGCTTGGGTACTCGTCAGCATACTGGCAAGCTCCGTAGCGTTGGTTAAAGCATGCCTGTCGTGCATCAGCGATGCCATTATCCTTCCAGTAACCTCTATGGAGATCGTGGAAGTCGTTAAGGTCGTGAAAGTGTTAAGCTTTTAATACGGTGTATCAATGATGAAGCATGTAATGTAAAAGTAACAGTAAGGGTGAAGTTGAATCAATAATCCAATTTTTAAATGGAATGTGTAAGCGTCACTTAACACTGTGCATGATATCTTTTGCAATGGCCAAAGCTACCGCATGGTCCGAACCTTCGGCCCTTTAAGAATAAGTGCTTTTGATCGCGAGTCTTACTTGAATGCAGGTGGCAACGGATATCCACCCACTGCATGCTCGCCTTTATCAGGTATCGACCCTGTTAGGTATTGATCACTCAGGGCGACCTGTCAAATGTCACTAGTCAAAAATATAGCCTTCTGTCCAATAACTTAATTATGATTTCCAACTAATTGTTTTAGAAGTTATTTTTGGTAACGGCAGTGAGGCATGGTTTGATAAAAGGCGGCTACCACGTTTGTGGCTGCCATCGGCGGTGCCGGTCAATTTTCCAACGCCAACAACTGACCGCTTCCCTAGGGTTAACGCCAATGCAACACAGGTTTGCGGCGATTCTGGCGGACGCGATGATCGGACGTCAGGCATCCTCGTCGCTACCAGCGATGGGAGTTATTAGATGGGCTCCCTGATTCTGCACATTGCCCATAGGGCGGTCGATCTTGAACCACTCGAAAGCCTCGGTCGGTTCCCTCTGGAACAGCATTATTTGCTCGGCTCGCTCCTTTGGTGTAGCCGGATTCAGCCATTCCCGGGCCAGTTCGGGATTGAGCGTCACCGGCTGCCAGTCTTGAGCGTCCACCATGCCTCCCTGGCCGGCGCTGATAAACACGAAACCGTCATGCTCTTCCGGTTTATGCTCGGCGTTGGGGTACTGGCCTATCGCGGCGCAGAGGATTGGTGCGCGATCTTTCCGACGGATCAGGTAGGGCTGTTTCTTCGGTCCACCCTCGTCAACCCATTCAAACCAGTTGTCGATTGCGCTGATCGCCCGGTGCGGCCAGATCGCTCTGAAGAATAGATTGTGGGCGACTCTCTCTACCCGCGCCTTGATCGGCACGGCACAATCCGTTGCCCAGTCCGGCCGCCATCCCCAGCGCACCATGTCGGCCCGCAGAAATTGACCTTCCTGGTGAAAGAGGGCGAGTTGAGCGGACGGCGCGGCGTTATAAAGCTCGAAAGGCTGGTCGCCGGCGTAGTTGATCAAGGCGTTTGGAATGTTGAGCGCCGCGACAAAGTCATGAATGCCTCGGTACTGGGAAAGACGTCCGCACATGGTTGGACCCCTCCGGTTGTGCTTTCAGCTTAGACCAGAACCTGACGGCAGGATGACGAAGCCTTGTCCGGAGCAGGCGGGGCGCTCTTCTCTCGCTCGGCAGCAGGGGCTGCCAGCAACTCGTTCACCAGGTTGAATACGGTGTTCTTCACTGGACTGTTCAGATCAACCCAGGCAAGGCCGGTGGTTGCCCGATAATCCCCCAACTCCAGGGGTTTGGAAATCACATTGGCGGGCAGCGCACACCCGGCACGAGCGGGCAGTAACCCGACGCCGAGCCCGGCGGAAACCAGCGCGAGCATGGTGGTGAACTCGCCCAGTTCCGATGCTATTTCCAACTGCGCGCCGTGGCCGCTCACGGCTTGCATCAGGCCATCGTAAAATCCGGGTGCATAGCGTCTGCCGAGGATGAAAACGGGTACGTTTGCCAGCACTGTGGGGGGCAGCGTGTCGTACACCGCCAGAGGATGATCGCCGTGCAAGGCCACTATGAAGGTCTCCCGTAGCACTTCCAGGGTTTGAATCCCTGGGGCCATGGCCGGTAAACGCATCAAGCCGAAATCGAGCTGGCCATTTTTCAGCGCCGCGGTCTGATCCGGACCTGGCATGTCCTTGAGTTCCAATTCAATTCGCGGGAACCGCTGATGCAGCGAGCGGATCAAGGTTGGCAGCAGTTCGGGCAGTACCGAGGAGACGAAACCCAAACGCACGCGACCTATTTCGCCGCGCCCTGACGCCCTGGCCACGTCCGCCGCGTGGGCCGCTTGATGCAAGGTCGCGCGCGCCTCAGGGAGGAAAATCAGTCCCACTTCGGTCAACGCGACCGAATGCCGATTGCGCTCGAACAGGCGCACCCCCAGTTCTTCCTCAAGCAGCTTGATCTGCGTGCTCAGCGCCGGTTGAACGATCGACAGTTGCTGCGCGGCTCGACCGAAGTGAAGCTCCTGAGCCAAGGTCACAAATGATCGCAAGTGTTTGATTTCCATTTGAATACTCCGGATTTTCAGAGCCCATGCCGCGCTTATCATAAATTTTGATCACCAGATCATCAATGACGATTGGACGTGACCGCCAGGCTGCGATGAAGTGACGGCAAGGCCGAAAAAAATAAATGGCCATTTGTGGAGAACAGCATGTCATTCAATATCAGTAGCTTCCAGCTTAACGGGCGCAGAGCCCTGATCACCGGTTCGGGCAAGGGGATCGGGCTTGAGCTGGCCAGAGGGTTGGGAGCTGCCGGCGCCACCGTGGTGATCAATGATCGCAATAGTGACAAAGCGCAACCCATCGCCAGTCAATTGCGTGACGAGGGTGTAAGCGCAGAGATCGTGGTGTTCGATGTTACCGATCAGGCTCAGGTATTCGAAGTGATCAACAGCTTTGAAGCACAGACCGGAGCCATCGATATCCTGGTGAACAATGCCGGCATTCAGCGGCGTGCACCGCTGGAAGACTTTGCCGCGAACGATTGGCACGAACTGATGCGGGTCAATCTGGATGGCGTCTTCCATGTGTCCCAGGCAGTCGCCCGACACATGATTGCCCGACGTCGCGGCAAGATCATCAATATCTGCTCGGTTCAGAGCGAATTGGCCCGCCCGACGATCGCTCCCTATGCGGCGTCGAAAGGTGCCGTGAAGATGCTCACCAAGGGCATGTGCGCCGAATGGGCTTGCCACGGTATTCAGGCCAATGGGTTGGCACCTGGCTACTTCGCGACGCAGATGAACCAGGCCCTGGTGGACAATCCGGAATTTTCCCAATGGCTGTGCAAGCGCACGCCGGCAGGCCGCTGGGGGCGCGTCGAGGAGTTGTGTGGTGCCGCCGTATTTCTCGCCTCCGCTGCCTCCGACTTTATCAATGGCCAGACGATCTTCGTCGACGGAGGCCTGACAAGCGTCGTTTGAATGTCACTCCCGTCGCAAAAAAACAACAACAGGGGACACCCATGAGCAATCTCAAAGAGCAGGTAGCTCCGCTGGTCGACATTGGCGGTCAGGCTACCGACGACAATCGTCAACAGGTCGAATCCAAAAGCTTTGCACCCAAGCGTTGGCGGTATCTGATTCCGCTGATTTTCATTACCTACAGTCTTGCGTATCTGGACCGCGCCAATTATGGCTTCGCCAGTGCCGCCGGGATCGAGCAAGACCTGGGTATCACCAAAAGCATGTCCTCGTTGATCGGGGCCCTGTTTTTTCTGGGTTACTTTTTCTTTCAGGTTCCGGGCGCTATCTACGCGCAGAAATACAGTGTTCGCAAATTGGTGTTCTGGAGCCTGATCTTGTGGGGCATCTGCGCGATGGCCACGGGACTGGTGACCAATATTCCGATGTTGATGGTGATCAGGGTGTCGCTGGGCATCGTCGAGGCTGCGGTGATGCCCGCCATGCTGATCTTCATCAGTAACTGGTTCACCCGCAAGGAACGCTCGCGCGCCAATACGTTCCTGGTCCTCGGCAATCCGGTCACCGTGCTCTGGATGTCAGTGGTCTCGGGCTATTTGATTCACGCGTGGGGCTGGCGCGAGATGTTCGTGATTGAAGGCGCGCCAGCGGTATTGTGGGCGTTCGTCTGGTGGCGGCAGGCGCGGGACAAGCCCGAGCAGGTCGACTGGCTGACTCAGCAGGAAAAAAACCAGCTGGTCGCGACACTGGCGGACGAACAGAAAGGCATGAAGGTGGTTCGTAATTACCGCTAGGCGTTTACCAGCCCGGTGGTGATCCAGCTGTGTTGCGTTCATGCGCTGTGGAGCGTCGGGGTCTACGGCTTCATCATGTGGCTACCGACGATCATCAAACAGGCCGCAGCTGCTGATATTGTCACGGTCGGCTGGTTGAGCGCTGTGCCTTATGTCGCGGCTGTGGCTGCCATGCTCGTGGTGTCCTGGGGGGCAGATAAATCCCAGCAGCGTAAACATTTTGTCTGGCCGCTTCTGGCGCTGGGTGCGCTGGCATTCTTCTGTTCGTACTTGCTTGGCCCGAGCCATTTCTGGTTGTCGTTTGCTTTACTGACCATCGCTGGGGCTGCTTTGTATGCGCCTTACGGACCATTTTTTGCGCTGATCCCGGAAGTTCTGCCGTCCAATGTCTTTGGTGGTGCGATCGGCCTGATCAACGCCTGTGGGGCGTTAGGGGCCTTTGTTGGTTCGTGGATCGTTGGCTACCTGATCGGCCTCACCGGCAACCCCGGGGCGGCCTATATTTTCATGACCGTCGGTGTGCTGTCTTCGGCGTTGCTCATGGCTTGGGTGAAGGTGCGGCGATGAGCCACAAAATTGACCGCTTGGATGTCAGCGATCCCGGCAACTCGTCAGTAGCCGTTGTGGTGATGGGCGTTGCCGGATGTGGAAAGTCGAGTGTCGCCCGGGCAATCGCCGACGCCCTGGACGGCATGCTGATCGAGGGGGATGCCTTCCACCCGCAAGAAAACATTCGGAAGATGCGCCAGGGCATCTCTTTGACCGACCTTGATCGAGCTGCCTGGCTCACGTCGCTCAACCAAGCGTTGCACGGTGCGATTGCCGCGGGACGCTTGCCGATACTGGCGTGTTCGGCATTGAAGCAGTGTTATCGCGACGTCTTGGAAAACGGTATTCGCTCAGTAGCCATGGTGTTCCTGCGATTGCCTGAGTCAGTCGCCGCAGCGCGCGTGTCCTCACGCACGGATCACTACATGCCGGCAACGCTTGTGGCGAGTCAATTTACCGACCTGGAGCCTCCTCAAGCCGGGCGCAACGTTATTGATATCGATGCAACGCTGCCATTGCCCGAGGTGGTCATGCAATTTGAGTCATGGTGGCGACGACGGCAGTGACATGGCACCGGACCGGATATTGCCCGTAACAGGCCACTCGGTCGCCGGGGTGGATCCATAGTGAAACGGTGTTCTTCGATTTTTAGATCCGCTTCGCGTCGAGCCAGTGAATTCGACGGACCAAGCGCGCAAGCAACAAAAAACCGCTGCCACTCTCACAGAGCGGCAGCGGTTTTCAGGTGTTACGGGGTTACTTGCTATCAGGCAGCGCGTAAGCGATCACATAATCGCCGCGATCGGGCGACTGACGCGCACCACCCGCGGTGATGACAATGTACTGCTTGCCTGTTTTCGGCGAGACATACGTCATTGGGCCACCCTGGCTGCCCACAGGCAGTCGGGTTTTCCAGGCCTCTTTTCCGTTGGCGGAATTGAAGGCGCGCAGGTAGTAGTCCTGCGTACCGGCGATGAACACCAACCCGCCCTGGGTGGAGAGTGTACCGCCCAGCGTCGGCATGCCGATCGGCAACGGCAGATGCATCTTGATACCCAATGGGCCAGTGTCCTGGACGGTGCCAACCGGTACTTGCCACGCGATTTTCTGGGTTTTCAGGTCGATCGCGGTCAGTGTGCCAAAGGGCGGTGCCTGGCAAGGGATGCCGGCAACGGACAGGAAGCGGTTCTTGTTCACTGCATACGGGGTGCCTTTGAGCGGTACCGCGCCCATGCCGGTGTTCAGTGCTTCACCACCGGAAGAGGCCTTGGCATCTTTCTGCGCCGCAATCATCTGGATCCACAGGCCCAGCCGCATGTCGTTGACGAAGATAAAACCGTGTACCGGGTCAGTCGAGATACTGCCCCAGTTCATCCCTCCCAGCGAACCCGGGAAACTCAGCGAGACATCGGTGCCTGGTGCGGTGTACAGCCCGTCGTAACGCATTTTCTTGAACGAGATACGGCAGAGTAGTTGATCGAACGGCGTCGCCCCCCACATGTCCGACTCGGTCAGCGTCTGCGCGCCGATCTGTGGCATGCCCACCGATTTCGGCTGAGTCAGCGAGTAAGGTTCGTTCGGGATGTCCGACGTTTTGACCGGAACCTCTTCCACCTTGGTCAGCGGTTTGCCGGTGGCGCGGTCAAGCACGTAGATCTGACCGGCTTTGGTGCCGATCACGACGGCAGGCACCTTGCTGCCGTCGGCTTTGGTGAAGTCGATCAGGCTTGGCTGCATGGGCAGGTCGAAGTCCCACAGATCGTTGTGGACGGTTTGGTAGACCCACTTTTCTTCGCCGGTTGTTGCGTTAAGTGCAAGCACGGAAGCGCCGTACTTGTGGTTCAGTGCCGTACGTTCCACACCGTAGATGTCGGTGGACGAACTGCCCATCGGCAAGAACACGGTGTTCATCGCCGGGTCGTAGGACATCGGTGCCCAACTGTTGGGCGTGCTACGCACGTACGTGCTACCGGCAGCCGGAGCCTGCTTGTCTTCGGGGTTTCCCGGGTCGAATGCCCAGCGCATCTCGCCGGTGACGACGTCGAAACCACGGATCACGCCACCTGGCATGTCGGTCTGGACGTTGTCGGCGACACGGCCGCCTACGACCACGGTGGTCCCGGCCATCAGCGGTGCCGATGACAGCTGGTAATAGGAATCAGGGACATCGCCGAGACCGGCTTTCAGATCAACCTGACCATTGTGACCGAAGCCCTGGCAGAACTCCCCTGTGTCGGCGTCCACTGCGATCAGGCGCGCATCGATGGTGTTGGTCAGCAGACGACGCTGGCAGTTGGCGCCGGCCGGCACCGACACGGGCTTGACAGGTGTGCTGCCCTCAGCAGGCTGGGCGAGCGCAGTGGTAGCGTCGAAGTAGGCGACACCGCGGCAACGTTGCCAAACACGGGTCTTGGCGTTTATCTCGTTTTTCCACAGCTGTTTACCGGTGTCGGCATCCAGTGCGATGAGGTTGTTGTGCGGGGTGCAGATGAACACCTTGTCGCCAACCTGCAACGGCGTCATCTGATCTTCGGCGCCATTGCCGTCGCTGATCGCGATGTCCCCGGTATTGTAGGTCCATGCCGGTACCAGCTTCGAGACGTTGCTACGGTTGATCTGGTCCAGAGCGGCGAAGCGGCCGCCACCTTCGTCGTTACCGTAGTGTTCCCAGTTTTTCTGGGCCTTGGCAGGGTCGACCTTGGTCAGGCCTGGGCCGTCACCGGTCGGTGAAACAGGGGCGTGGGGGACGAACATACCGGCTCCACCTGCAGCCACGGCGATTGCCAGTACACCGCTCAGCGCGTAGCCACTGCGACTGCTGGCCAGGCTATTGGCTTTGCGCAAGTGGGGGTAGACCAACGCCACCAACAGGCTCAGCACGCCCAAGGCGAACAAGCGAGAGATCAGAGGCCAGAAGTTCAGTCCGACATCGGCCAGCGCCCAAATCACGGTCAGCACCATCACCGCCGCGAACAGCCAGGCAGCCTGCAGACGCTGCTTGAAGAGCAGTACGGCAGATGCGATCAAACCGCAACCGGCGAGTAGGAAGTACCAGCTGCCACCCAGCGTGGCGAGGTAGCCACCACCGATTGCGAAGAATAATCCAAATACCAGCACGCCGAAGGCGACGACCCAGATGGGCCAGCGACTGACGGATGCCGAAGGTCGAGACTTAGTCATGTTGCATGATCCTACTGACGCATGAACGTTTGTGGGGAGGGTTAAGAGTCGTGAAGGCAAGTCTGAAAATAGTTGTTAACTATTTGGTTAATTGCGCAAAGATATCAAAAAAAGCGAGCCCTGCGACAAATTGTCATTTACAGAAAAGGAGAAACACTGTTACGGCGATGGTAACAATCGAGAGGAAAGGCCCTGAACACTCAGGGCGAGCCGGCGAAGCTTGCCTTCGGCCGGAGGTGATTGGCCTATCGCAACGAGCGATAGGTAATGGGGTCGATGTAGGCCGACTGCAGGTCCCGCTCCGGGATCTCCCAGATGATTTGCTTGGGCGGCGTTTCTTTGGAAGCCGGATTGTTGAGGTAGCTGTTTGCCGCGCCGGAGAACGCTCCGCCGTCTTTGGCGAAGTTACCCACGGGTGCGCCCAGTGACTGTTGCAGAAAACCTGCGAAGTTGGAGTTGCGTGAGAATGAAGTGCCGATGAGCGCGGTGTTGGGGAGGTCGGCATCGCCAAAAAGGTCTGCCTCAATGTCAGGGTTGACGGCTGACGCAACGGGAAGTTCGTGGGTGCTGGTTTGGGCGACCATGTCGGGTGCGGGTTGCCATTTGAGCGGCAGCCAGTCGATGCCCGCCAGATGAACCAGGTCGCCAGGTCGCACCGCGAGCGGGGCATGACTTTCGTTGAACGACCTGCTTGGCATGGCGCTGATGCCCAGGGTCTTCAGGCGCTGTGTGATGGCATCGGCCGCCGCCTTCGCGCCGGATTCGCTCCAGTGCGTATCGGTGCGCAACCAGGCACTGGCCCCCAGTGGCGTCAGCGCAGCGGTGAGGTCCAGATTCGACACGCCGCCCGCATCCAGCTTCGAGGTCCAGGCCTGGATGCGTCCTTCGAGAGCGGCTGGGCGGTGCAGTGCGCAACGCTGCTCGGAAGCGATGCGGCTCTTGTCTGGAACGATGACCACCAGCAGGCTGATGCCTCGTTGGGAGAGCTGCTGCTTCAGGTCAATCACGACCTGGGCTTTGGCATCGGCATTGCGCTGCGCTTGAGGATTGACCTTGAGCTCATCGGCCAAAAACAACCAGCCAGGACAACCTGAGCGAACCCTCGGTCCGGTGTCACTGAAGAGCAACCAACTGACACCGCGCTCCAGCTCGGCGAAGGTCGTGGGAAGGTGAGCGTTTGACAGTTCCTTGGCAATCCGATGAGTGATATCACCGTCAAGAATCTGCGAGAGCTGCACTTTATCGGGTAATAGCGAGACCTGCCCTGAAACGATCAGACGGCCAGAGGACAGCAGTCCGACGAACAGGAATATCAGCAGCGCCACGCCTGCCAACCGACTGCTGCGTATCGCCAAATCATCTGGCTGAGTGGGGAGCGGGGGGAGCTTTAGGGTTGTCATCAGAATTGGAAGTACAGGAAGGGGACGGTTTCGCGACTGGCGATCAGTGCGAATGACAGCATGAAACCGGCGATGGGCCAAAGGGCGGTAGTGTGGAGCAAAAGGCCGCCCAGACGTTTCTCGCAGTAAGGGTGCAACAGCGGTGCAACGACACCGAACACACCCAGCAAACCCGCAAGGCCGTGTACCGGACGTAGGGTCGTGGACAGTTCGTCACCGAGGGCAATGCCCTGTAGCCCGAACTGTCCGGCATACAGGCTCAGCGCGCTATGAAAGTCGGGGGCGCGGAACAGTGTCCAGGCCAGGCAGACGAACAGCAGTGTCAGCCCATGGGAAAACACTGGCTGTAACGGGGGCAGGGTAGAGCTGTTCCAGACACGATTCACACATAACGCAATGCCATGGGCGCTGCCCCACAGCAGATAATTCCAGCTATCGCCACCGTGCCAGAGGCCGGCGATGGCCATGATCAGGAACAGGTTGCGATAGGTCTTCCAGGTGCCGTTGCGATTGCCACCCAGCGAAATATAAAGATAGTCACGTAACCAACTGGACAGCGACAGGTGCCAACGACGCCAGAAGTCCTGGATGCTGTTGGCCAGATACGGACGGTTGAAGTTCTCGGGAAAGTGGAAGCCCAGCATCAATCCAAGACCAATGGCCATGGCGCTGTAGCCGGCGAAGTCGAAGAACAGTTGCAAGGAATAGGCAAGGCAGCCGATCCAGGCGTCCGAGAAACTTGGGTTCTGCACATTGAACGCCACGTCGACCACCGGCGACAGGGTGTCGGCCACCAGGACCTTCATGCTCATCCCGATCATGAACCGGCGTGCGCCCAGCGAGAAATTTTGCAGGTTGAAGTAACGCTGATTCAGCTCACGTCGAACCCAGTCATAGCGAATGATGGGACCGGCGACCGAATGGCCGAACATCGAAATATAGGTGGCGTAATTAATGAAGCTGCGTTCGACCGGCACGGTGCGGCGGTGTACGTCCACCAGATAGGAAATCGCCTGCAATACGATAAACGATAGTCCGGCCGGCATGATGACCCGTTGCCAGTCCAGCGGCATGGCGCCAGACCAGGTGAGGGCATCGATCAACGTGCCTGCGACGATGTTGGCGTACTTGTACCAGCACAGCACCGCCGTGTTGAGCACGATCAGTGTCACGAGTAACCGCACGCGGCCCTTGTCTTTTTCCCGCAAGGCATCAATCAGCAAGCCTCCGGCCCACGCCGTGATCGTCAACACCACATGCACGGCCAGGAACCGAGGGCTTAACCAGCCATAGAACAGCCAGCTACCGATCAGTAGCGTGACGTTGCGCCAGGCGGCTTTGAATACTGCATAGCTGCATAAGAACAGCGGCAGGAACAACGTCAGAAACTCGAGAGAGGCAAAAACCATGGTGGTGCGATCCGATCAGTGGGCCAGGACGTCAGTCGCGCGCAACAGGTGCGGGCCATTTTCGCCAGGTAGCAGCACAACGCTGTAGCGCTCGCCGGCCTTGAGCTGGCCCAGGTCAAGTGGGGCGCCGACGTTGGTTTGGGCGCAGACCAATTGAACCGACAGGCTGACCGGGTTGATCGCTCGGCGTTGCACGCTGCCGTCGGCCACCTCCTTGAACAGATCGGCGTTTTTCCCCGCAGCACGCAAACCGGCCTGGGTGCACGCTGGATCGGCGCTGATAAACGCCAACGAAGCTCTCAGGCTATTGAAGTCGTCGGGTTGCTCTCGGATGACGACTTGGCGGATGCCTTGAACGCCGTCTGGCAAAGCGATCACACTGGCGAATTCGCCTGCTGCCACCTGGATGTCCAGTGGCTGGCTTTTGCCGTTGCGTTCCAGGGTGCCCTTGATCGGCTGGTTGGCGGGCACGGGCAGGTAGTCGGACACGGCATCCGCTCCCTCGAGTCTGAGGCTGGCCTGCGAGCCTTCGGCCAGCAGCTGCAAGGGGCGGTCGGCAGCGTTGATAAAGCGCAGGAAAGCCGAGTCCTGATCCGGGCCCGTCGGGTACAGGGCAATGTCGGCGGCCTGGGTTTGCAGGCTCAGCATCAAGGGCGCGAACAGCGCCCAGCCACATGCGGGGCGAGTCATTTGCCGGCTCCTGTGCTGCTGACGGTGTCGGCGGGCAACTTGGCCAACGCACCACCAATCGCAGTGCCCCAGGCTTGATAACCGGCGACGGTAAAGTGCTGCCCATCGGTGGTGATCCACTGCCCGGGTTTGGAGAACGTCAGCGAATCGATGTAGGTGCAAGGCGCCACGTTCGCGGCCAAAAACTGCGACATCAACTGGGTGCGGGCATCATTCTTCTGATACATACCACCGGCTTTGCCCCAGGCCGGGCCCACCCAGGCGCAACGGGTCCCGGTGGCCGCGATGGCCTTGGCCAGGCCGGTGACGCTTTGCCATGCCCAGGCCTTCGGAAACACGGGCTTGTCATAGGACGCCATGGTGTCGCCGATGACCAGTACCACCAGGTCGGGCTTGTCGGCGGCGATCAGGTCCTGGATCGGTGTCGTGGTGGCATCACGGCCCTTGATCACAATCTTTTCGTTGCCTTTGCGCTCGGCACCGCAGTCGACCTTTTTACTGATCAGCCAGTCGCCGGCACTGGCGCCACAGGCACCGATGGAGTGAACCAGAGCGCCTTGGCGAGTCAGGTTGTCGTGCAGCGGCTCCAGCAAGTGGTCCGCGAGGCTCATATGACTCTCTCCAAGAACAAGGAGAGTCAGACCGGCAAGGGCAGAAGTGGGCATCGAAAACTCCAGAATGATCAGTTGGAATAAGGCGAGGTGTATGGGCTGACCGGCAGGCTCATGGGGCCGCTGATGTCCTCGAACAGGTAACGCACAGACAGGGCACCGCTGAATTGTTGGTAGTCGTGGGCGTTGTCCAGGCCCAGATTGGCGCCCAGCAGGAAGTTCGAAGCGACCTTGTACTCAGCTGCCGCGGCGACGCTATAGCCGATCCCGGTTTTGTTTTGCGCTTCGTAGCGCAGGCCCGAGGCCGCCTGCAGGGCTTTGTCGGTGGGGAAATAGTCGGCGCTGTCCTGCTCGAAATGCTGCACCCCGACTGAGCCCTTGAGTTGATACGTCAAGCGCCCGGTGCGTTGTGCCCAGGTCACTGGCACGCCCAGGGCGAAGCACGTCTGCGGGCTGAAATAGCCGCCGTGCCCATAGGTGAAATAGTCCTGGTTATTCGCGTAGCTCATGCCGGTCATGCTCAGGCCGACGGTCAGCTTGCTGTCCGTTGCATTTTGCAGGTACCAGTAGACACCGCTGCCCAGTTCACTGCGGCTGTTGGATTCGACATGGTTGCCCAATAGCTGGTGCCAGGAGGCGTAGCCATAGGCGCCGACTTCGTTGTCGTCATAGCTCAACTGAGCACGCCCGCCGTTGGCGCTCACGCCGCCCCAGGACTGCCCGCTGCGTTTGTCCGTGGTGCCGGCAAACGAGGTGACGCTGTCAGTCACCGGACGCCGGGAAACGCTCACGCCGTAACGGACATTAGAGCTGTCGCTCACTGGGCGATCAACGCTGATGCCGCCGGTGGCGGTGGTGTATTTGAAGCCGAGCGGGGTGGTGCCGAGATCGGCCTTGAGCCCATCCGCGGGCCGTTGAATAGCGACGGAAAGACCGACACCCTCGGCTTTTTGCGAGCCGGCGCCTTCGCTCTGCGCACCGCTACCGAAGCGCTGCAGTGCCTCGCCGCTGGCACTGCCGGCGTTCAGCGAGACTGGCGTCACGCGCAGGGCGACGCGGCTTTCATCCAGCGGGATATTGATTTCCAGCGGCGTTTCAATATCGGTCAGTTTGCTCAACCCCGACTCGCTGTTGTTACTGCGAATGCTCACGCCTTGGGTGACGTAGGCACTGCGCTCCTGAAGGATTTTATTCAGCGCCAGTTGCGCGGGACTGATGTCTTCACTCACCCGTGCTGCGCGCGGCAGCTGCGACTCGAACGGATTGCTCGCCTGTTGCGGCCTTGGCAGGGCGTCGATGCCAAAAGGGGTGTCAGACCTCACGCTGCCCGGCATCTCCTGAGCCGGTGGCGGGATCGCTGCCAGCAAGGTGTCGCGACTGACCTCGCTACGTGGCCCCGACACCCCCGCAAAAGGGTTGGGTGCCACTGTTGAACCGGCCAGTTGGCCGCTCTGGCTTCTGCGTTTCTCGCTCTGTTCGATGGCCACCGCCTTGCGCAGCAGATCGGTCGCCGTGCCGGTCTTGCCCATGTTCTGGTAGAGGCGGGCGGCCTCGGTCAGCGTTTGAGGGCTACCGGATTCGGTCTTGAGCAGCTGTTGCAGCGCCTGTTCGGCAAAGGCTGTGTCATGTGCCAACACCGCCATGTCGGCGGCGCCCAACAATAGTTGCGGGTCGTTTGGCTGACGTTGTAACAGCGGTTTGTAGAGATCGAGGGCTTTTGCCGTGTCGCCGTTGGCCGAGTACATTCGCGCCAGCGCTGCGACGGCGGCGCTGTCACCAGGACGTTGCGCCAGCGCGGGCGCTAGCGTGTCATAAGCGCTGGCCAGATTGCCTCGTTCACGTAGATGGTCAGCCTGGCGGATGCGATAGAGATGGAGCAGGTCGTCGAAACGCTTGCGAGTCGGCGCGTTCAAGGGCTTGTTCTGAAGGTCGCGCAGAATCTCGTTGACCTGTGCGTCTTCTCCGGATTCAAGCAGGACCGCGGCGTATTGCAGGATGAAGTCCGACGAGGGCGCAGCGGTGTGTTGCAACTGGCCGCGCATGAGGGCCAGCGCTCGGGTCGGCTCGCCGATGTCGACATAGGCCGAGGCCAGGCTCGCTGTGCGATCTGGACTGTTGTTGGCCATCGGCTGAATACGATCGAGCAAGGTCAGGGCTTCCTGGCGCTGCCCGCGCTTGCCCAACCCGATCGCCTGGCTGAGTTGCAGGTTAAGGTTGACATCAGCGGCCAGCGCTTCCATGTCCGGGGTGCGCTGGTCGGGGCGCAAGCGTCCCAAGGTTGTCTGGGCGGCTTTCCACTCACCCATCTGGACCGACAGCAAGGCACTGACGTAAAGCGCATCGGCATTGTCGGGGTGGGCCTGGAGCATGGCGTTGATCAGGTCCCGAGCCTTTTGCGGTTCGCCCATTGCCAGGTTCAGGCGGGCCAGGGCGAAACGTGTCCAGACGTTGTCCGGTTCGTAGCGCAGCGCGTCTTGCAAGGCGTTGCGCGCAGCGGGCAGGTCATTGCGTTGTTCGGCGAGGGCGGCCAGTTGCGTCGCGCGCAAGGCTTGCAAGCGTGCGGACTGACCGATCTTTGCCTGTCCGGTGGCTGGCAGGCTGTTGATCAGTTGCAGGGCTTCATCGTTCTTGCCGCTCTTGAACAGCACGTTGACCAGCCCTTCCTGTGCTTGAGGATCGTCGCGGCGCAGATTCAAAATCTGCCGATAGTTGCGCTGAGCGTCATCGAACTGGCCCGCGCTGGCCTGGATATCCGCCAGGGCGAGGCGAGCATCCATCCCGTTTGGATTCAGCCGCAGCGCCTGGTTTACCAAGGCCTGTGCCTGGGCCGTCTGGCCTTTGGTCTGGGCGTCGCGGGCCTGCTGCAACGCAGACCAATAGCGCACTTCGTTCAGCGCCACTTGCCAGCGGCTGCCGTCGCGTTGGCGCGTGGCCTGGCCCAGGAGTTTTTCCGCTTCGGCCAGTCGGTGTTGTTGTTGACGAATAACCCCAAGGCCGCCCAGTGCGTCAGCATCATCGGGCTGGCGTTTCAAGCGTGCTTGAAACGCCTGTTCGGCGGTGGCCTGATCGCCTTCTTTGAGCGCCTTCAGGCCGCGTGCGACTTCGGCGGGCGGTTGCCATGCCTTGCTGGCCGTCGTTGCCCCCTGTTGCTTGCCCTTGTTCATCTGCGCGCGGATTTCCACGTCATCCGGATGCGTCTTGAGGTACGCCTCGAACAGCGGCACTTGTGCCGGATTGGGTGGACCGATCCAGGTCAGCGCCAGGCGCCAGCTTTCGTCGGCATCACCGGCAATGTCGCTACGCTGGGTCAGCGCGGCCAGGGCGCGAATGCCCTCGGCACGGCTGTCTTCATGACGGATCAGATGCTTGGCGTAAAACAGCGCGACGATCGAGTCATTGGGCATCTCACGTTGCAGGCGCTGAAAACCGCTGCGTGCTTGCGCCCAGTCAGCCTGATTGAAGGCAAGGTTGTTGTAATACTCGCGGCCGATCGTACCTTGCGGTGGGCGGCCATCGAACAGCGAGCGAAACACGGCGGTCGCCTTGTCACGCTCACCCGCATCGACGAGGCGCCGAGCTTCTTGCAGACGCTGCTGGTTCTGCGGTTGGGCCACGCCGATGTCCTGCGCCAGTTGCAGTGCCTGCCGAGGCGGTGGCTGGATGGCCTGCAAGCGGGCGAGGTATTGCTGCGCCTGTTGGTGTTTGCCCTGTTGCACGCTGATCAAGCCGAGGCCATACAGTGCGTCAACCTGGACCGGGTCCAGCAGCAGGACTTTCTGCCAGACTTCCGCAGCGCGCTGAGGGTTGTTGTGCGACTGCCAGTAATGCCCTTGCTCGACGAGTAATGTCTGTGGTGTCGGACTTTGGGCATGTGCAGCAGCCGTCCATGCGCTCATGGCGGCGAGGGCTAGCGTGCGGTAGTGCGGGTGCATGCGGTCTCCCAGGAGAGTTTCAGCGTTCCGTCTTCCCGGAATCGGTAATGTTTATCTGCCCAGCCGAGCGCGAACAGGCTAAGCATGAAGTTGTAGTAACGCGGCGCACCGGCATCGGCGTCAGGCCTGGCCAGCGCTTCGTGCAAGGCGAGTTCCACGCGGTGTCGTTGCTGATCGGCCAACCGGGGTTGCCCCTTGGCCTCAAGGTAGGGAATCAGTGCCGCCCAGAATCCGAACGGGCTCTGACCCTGAACACTGCCGTGGAGAGTCTGGACGGTTTCCGGGGGGGAGCCCGTCGCGACAGCGCTGCGGGCCATGCCGTCCAGCCGTTTCAGCAGGAGCGCGGCCTTCGGGTCGGAGGTGTCACTCATGCCCAGCCAGAGGTACACGCGAATGGCATCGTAGCTGCCCGTGTCGCCGTTGATCGGGTCGTTTACGAAGGTACCCGATTGCGCTGAAGTGCCTTGATAACCGACCCAGTCAGCGACGAAACCGTGGTGGCTCGATTGGGCAATCATCGTCGCGGTGTTGTTGGCAATCGCTTGCCAGGGTCCGTTGGGGGCTTCCTTGGCCAGCCGCCGTAAGAGTGGCAGTGGCAGGTAGCTGGGGTTCAGGCGCCAGAGAGCGTCCGGCTGGACGAAACCCTGTGGTCCAGGCAATACCATCGGGCCCAGCCCGGGCAACGTGACGACCAATTGCGCTTCAATTGTCGCCATCAGGTGCAGGGCATCCTGGCGATAGTCCGGCCGATGCCACAGGCGTGCGGCTTCGAGCAGGGCGTAGACGATCCATAGGTCGGCGTCGGCAGCCGAATTGGCGTCTTGCAGGCGCCACTGACCGTCCGGGCCTTGCCCCCATAACCACCCCGGCAGGCGTGTGGCGGTAGCGGAGCCTGCGAGGTTGGCTGATGTCCAGCGCCAGAGTTTGTCAAAACGTGGCTGATCGTTGCCGATCAGTGCGAAGAGCATGCCGTAGGACTGCCCTTCAGAGGTGCTGTGATCGTTCTCCAGGCTCGATTCCAAAACCCGGCCGTCGGCCTGGACGAAGCGTGTCGAATAGGTTTGCCACAGCGGCCAGGCCGGCAACTCACAGGGGGTCGCGGCCGACATCGCAGGCGCCGGCAGGGCGAGCGCAAGCACTGCGCTCAACCTGCGCGCGTTACCACACAGGCATTGGCGAAGTGAAACACCCCGGCTGCTCATGGACGACACAGGCATGTGCAGCTCATTGGCCAAGACGACGTTTAGCCCGTAAGCGCAGGGCCAGGTAAGCCATCGAAGCAAGCAGCAGGCCCCCGAGGAAAGTGAACAGCATCAGCGCCATTACGTTTTGCGAGAGGTACCACTGCAGATAGCGCAATGGGCCCAAGCTCCCGACGTAGTAATCCTGCTCGGCGACCAGCGATTTGACGTGATTGCCCTTGACCACCACCAGACTGCCTTGCAACTCGTGGGCGTTTTCTTCGTTGCTGAGCAAGGCGTTGGTCACGTCGGCCAAGCCGTTGGGCCTTGCGCTGGCGATAAACACCACACTGCGTCCACTCTTGAGCGGCGATTCGAATCCAGTCAGATAAGCACTGCCGTCGTCAGCACTGAACTTGAAGCTGCTGCGCGCTTCACGCAGATTGGTTTTCGTATCCGGGCTGATCCAGTTGCGCAGACGCAAGGGCAGGTCAGACAGTTCAAAGTACTGCGCAGCCGCTTCGTTCTTGGCCGGCAGCAGGCTTTGCCATTGCTCCAGCAGCGGCTGATTGTTGCCCGAGGCGAGCACCAGCAAGTCTCGGTCGCGTTGTTCGGCCACCTGGTCGGCGTGGACCACCTTCACGCCGGTGGCCGGATAACCGGTGGAGTCGCCGAAGCGGCCCAGCACGGTCAGATAAGCGCTCAGGTCGGCCGGGCCCGGCTCGTTGGGCAGGATCACCGATGTTTCAGAAAGGTCGGCCATGCGGGTGAACGGGAAGCCGCTGTCCTTGAACACCCCGAGGTTGGGCATGGCCATGAAATGTTCGTATTGGCTGAGGTCCAGGGTTGAATCAGGGTCGATCACACCGCGCATGTTGTCGATGATGATGTCGCGGCAGTCGCCCTGTTTGATGTAGTCATACATAAAGCGAAATTGCAGGCGTGATTGCAGCGCTACGGAATTGAGCGGCAACAGCATGCGCGATGTGCGGGCCAGGCTGTCGTCGGTTTTGAGCATCGCCAGCAGGCTGTCGCTGTTGCCGAGTTTCTCGATCGAAGGCAGATCGATCGACTTGATGAACGTATCGTTGAAATTGACCAGCAACGAGGAATTGGTGGAGACCGGTTGCGGTGTATAGCGGTACTTAAGGTCAAGTTGCGCGCCGGGCTCACGCCAGTTGAACAGGTCGGGTGGCAAGCGCAGCGCAACCGTCATTTGTCCCGGGTTGTAACCCGACACATTGAGTTCTGCGGGCTTCGCCAGTTCACCCAGGCGAACCGGGCGATCGGAAGGCAGCCAGTTAGGCGCGTCGTACGGTCGGCGTGGCTTGAGCGAGTCGATCCGGTCGATCACCACGCTCTGCCCGGAAAAGGCCGAGCCACCGAGGGCCAGCGCTGTCGCGGCGATCTTGAGATCGGCGCCATCGCGCCCGGAAACAATCAACAGTTTGCCCTGAGCATCATTCGGGTTGCTCACGAGTGTCAATGTCGGCCCCGTGGCCTCTTTGATCGGTAAGCCCCCCAAGGCCGCTGATTCGCTGCCGCTGACAAACACCACGGCGTTGCCTTTGGCCGGCAGGTTGGCGAGGCTGGCGGGGAAGGTTGCGCCGCGATAGCTGGCCAGGGCGCCAAACCAGGACGACAGGATACCGGCGGCCTCAAGCTCAGAGCCGCCCGGGCGTGCGGCGAACACGAAGGGCAGCTTCAGGGGCGAGGCGTCTCGACGATCGAACAAAGGCAGAGGCAGAGCGGACAGGTCGTTGGGTTGTTTAATCGAGGACACCTGGAGGCTCAGCTGGCTCTCATTGCCGATTCTGGCCCACAGGCTGGAGTGCAGAGGGTCTTCACATTGCATCGTGTAGTGACCGATGAACTGCAGGCTGAGCCGGTTGAATTCGGTGATGGTCTGCGGCGGAATCTGCACGGTCCGGGTCTGCAATTTACCGGCCTCTTCCTTCGGGAGGGGAAGGCTGGCGGCCACTTGATCGTTGATCAGCACGTTGATTTGCGAAAGGTCGGCCAGCAGCGCCGGTGAGTAGCTGTACTGCAGTGTGACCTGCGCAGCCGTGACGACTTCATCGGCGCGCACATCGAAATTCACACTGTCGGTAGCCTCCACGCCTTTAAGGGTCATCGAATAGCTTTTGCCCAGCTCCTTGAGGGTGCGGGTATAGCTGTTGCTCGGGGCTTCGGTCCCGGGTAACGATGCGACCGGCATCGCCGCCGGCTCGGCGTTGGCGATTTGGGCGGTAGCACTCAACGCCCAGCCGCTCCAGCTCACTAGCGAGCAGGCGAGCAGCAGGAGTGAATGACGAGGAAGAAAGGTCTGGCGAGTGGAAGGCTTCAAGATCGTTGCGTGTCCGCGGTGGAGTCGATAGGTGATGGAGCGTCCGGGCGTTTGCGCAGCAGTGCCTGGCTGTCCTTTAGGGTGGCAACGAACAAGCGCAGGATGGCGCGCAAGCCAATGCTGCTGACCTCGCGCAACGCCGACATTGGCGCGTCGAGGCGACCGTTGCCCCACGTGTTGGCCCAGGTGTCGGCCCGTGAAAAAGTCAGTCGTACCAGTTCACTTTGCTGGCGCAGGGTCAAAGCGTCGAATTTCACGCCTGCCACGTTGTCGTTGCTGAAGATCGTTGTTGCGGGAAAGAGGCTTGAGGGCGGTGTGCGCAGAATGCACAGCCGCAGCTTCTCTTTGGCGCCGAGCTGAACCTGCGGTGGCAGTGCCAGACCCACGCCGTTTTGTGAGAAATCCCGGGTTATGCAATCGAACCAGGTGCCGTCTTCGCGATAGACACGCACGGGCAGATCCGCGGGCACCCTGGGCTCGTTGCGCACCTGAGAGGACTCAGTGGCTACCGCCACGGCGGTGCTGACGATGATGATGTTGTACACGGTCCAGACCAGGTTGATCAGCAGAGTAGTGACCTCGGCCGAATCACTCCCGATCAGTTTCACCACGCCGATCGCCAGACCGATTACGTTCAAGGTCAGCAGGACGATGTAAGGCCGCGCGAGCTTCCAGTTGAAATAGTCCTTTTCGATGGTGCCGCCCTTGTCGGTTACGTTGAATTTGCCCAGTGAAGGGCTGATCAGGGCCAGCAGTACCGGTCGCATGATGTGCCAGGCCAACACCGACTCATACACTTCGTTCCAGAAGGAATGGCGGAAGCGTCCCTGGATGCTGGAGTTGGTCAGGCTGGAATGGAAAATATGCGGCAGTACATAGACCGTGACCATCAACGCCGAGGCATGGAAAATCTGCGCGTCGAAAAACAGGTAGGCCAATGGTGCGGTCAAGAACACCAGGCGGGGCAGGCTGTAGAAAAAGTGCATCATGGCGTTGAGGTAGCAGATGCGCTGCCCCAGGTTCAGTCCTTTGCCAAACAAGGGATTGTCGGTCCGAAAAATCTGCACCATGCCCCGCGCCCAGCGTACGCGCTGGCTGATATGCCGGGAAAGGCTTTCGGTGGCCAGTCCCGCCGCTTGTGGAATGGCGAGGTAAGCGGTATTGAAACCACGGCGATTGAGCTTGAGTGCCGTGTGCGCATCCTCCGTCACGGTTTCGGTGGCGATGCCGCCGACTTCCAGCAAGTGAGTCCGCCGGATGACCGCGCAAGACCCACAGAAGAATGCCGCGTTCCACAGGTCGTTGCCGTCCTGCACCAGGCCGTAGAACAGCTCACCTTCATTGGGTACCGAGCGAAAGGTATCGAGGTTTTTTTCGAACGGATCGGGTGAGTAGAAAAAGTGCGGCGTTTGCAGCAACGCCAGGTTCGGGTCCTTTAAGAACCAGCCCATGGTGATCTGCAGGAATGAGCGGGTGGGCACGTGGTCGGCGTCGAATATGGCAATGAACTCGCCATCGGTGACTTTGAGTGCCTCGTTGAGGTTGCCGGCCTTGGCATGTTGATTGTTGTCGCGGGTGATGTAGTTGACACCAATCTGCTGACAGAAAACCTTGAATTCCTCCCGGCGTCCGTCATCGAGCACGTGCACCCGCAGTTTGCCCTCGGGCCAGTCAATGGCCTGAGCCGCGAGCACCACCAGTTTGACGATGCCCAACGCTTCGTTATAGGTGGGAATGAACACATCCACCGTCGGCCATTGCGCGGGTGGCTGTTGCAGAAACTGCGGTTTACGTTGCAATGGCCAGGCGGTCTGTACATAGCCGAAGACCAGGACGAGCAAGGCATACAGTTCGGCCAGCACCAGCCCGTAGCCGAATACGGCATCCTGCCAGTTGTCGAAGTCCAGGGTGTCGGACAGACGCCAGTACATGTAACGCAACGAAGCGATCAGCGAGAGGGTGATCAGGGTCAGGATCGCCAGACGCCCGGTTTGCTTGCGGATGATCAGGCTGACGGCAAAACAGACGGAGGCAAACGCGGCCTGGGAATACAGAGTCTGCGGCGCAGTGAGGACACCCAGTACCAATAATGCAGCAATCAGGCCGCCTGAGATTTTCAGGCCTTGGCGGCAACGCAGAGGCCATCGACTCACACGATCCTGGAAACTATCCAGTAGCCTCTGCAACCACCAAGTCTTTGCAGGTAGCTGATTCAGTTGGGCGGTCATGGCGTGCCCTGCTGGCTGGAAGCGTCCGCGAAAAGCAGGGCATGGACCGCGCCTGACAGCGACACAATGTCCTGACAGCCAATGCTCTCGGGTGCGTACTGCAGCAGGTCCCGACCATAGGCCAGCGACTCGTTGAACTGGTGATCGAGGCGAATCGTCCCGATCAGGTTAGCGCCGAGCCGCCGCAGAAACAGCACGCCCATGTCCCTGCTGAACGCACGCGAGTCATCCCGTTGGTTGAGCACATACCGGTGCCGCTGCGCGCTTCGCAGGTTGGTTTCCAGCCACTGGGTCATGGTATCCAGTGCCAGGTAGGAGGCTGCGTCGGCCACTGTCATCACCAGCACCAGATCGGCGGCGTCGAGTGCCTGTTGCGAATAGACGGTCGCCCCCGAAGGCGTGTCCAGGATCACGGTATCGTTTTCGCTGAGGTTCATCGACGCAAGGTGCTGATTCAACCAGTCAGAATCTTCAAGCATCAACTGCTTGAGCAATCGGTGATCGTTCAGCTCGCCAGTGCCGAAGGGCAGGCACTCACTGTCACTAAAGCCCGGCAGGCGATGAGCGCCCCAGTCGGCATCCTGCTCTTTGAGCTGGATCAGCCCGGGAACCTGCCTGGTGATACCCAAGTGACTGGACAGCGCGTTCTGAGGGTCCAGATCAATCGCGATGGCTCGCCCGCCAGAGTGTCGAAGTGTTTTCGCGAGGCCAGCGGCGACGGTGCTTTTACCCACCCCTCCATTCGCAGAAACGATGGCAATGACCTTCGCCTTGGTCCGCTTGCGCATCGTTTCTGGCAGACCGTCTCGGCGGACCTGGTTGAGTTCACGCAACAGGTCGCTCAATCGGTGACGGTCACCGGAAGCAGAATTCGCAGGTGGCTCGGTCAGGGGAGGGGATTTGGGCAAAGGTGACGAGAGGACCACATTCTTCACAGGCTCGACCGGCGCGCCAATCAATGAAGATGGCTGTGGCTCGTCCAGTAGAAACACAGGGGATGTTGGCGTTTCGGGAGGCAATGCCACCGACGGTGCTGGCTCAGCCACAGCAGGTGTAACCGGGTCGTCCTTGAAATCTTTATAGTTCGGTTGTATTTCCTGGTAAGTCTCCGCATTGGCGCCAAAACGTGTAAAGAGTTTCGTAATATCGTCTACATATTTCATGCGTCGTACCAGGAATGAAGCAACTTAGAAACTCAGCATTCCATTAACTAACAAAGTTGATGCGTTGTCTGGTTATTGGCAGAGTGCCATTAATCTAGGGTGTCGATGTAGGTGTGTCAATGGTTGTTATAAAAAGTCAGCGAGATCTGTTGGTGTTTGGCTGAATGTTATTTAGGAATTGTGTTGTTCGTGAAGTATGAGTATTGGAAAGTGTCCAGTGATCAGTGTTAAATTGGGTGCGGTGTGGTGATAAGTCGTGAGAGTGTTTGAAGCGCGGTGTTAAAAGAAAATGCTCCGTATCGAAAGATGCGGAGCATTTTTCGTTAGCCGAACGCGGACATTGCCCCTTCGAAAATATAGGAGTCAGGGGGGCGTGGCATATTGTGCTTAGAACAACAGGCCCATCAAGGATGCTTTGACCGCTGCTTCGGCTTTGTTCGAGGCTTGAAGTTTGCGCATGGAATTGACCAAATGAAATTTTACGGTCCGTATGTCGATATTTAGAATAATGCTAATTTCGACATAGGTTTTTCCAATGGCTGTCCATTTCAAGGTTTCTTTTTCTCGAGCGGTCAGCGGCTTATACATCTCAGGTATGTTTTTTTCGGAAAAGAAACGCGTCATGGATTCATGCGCTAACTGAGTCAGCCAAATTAACTTGGTCTCTTTGCTCTCCAGTTCTGCCGATGAAATATGTTCGCTGGAGCGGGAAACAGAGAGTAAGCCGATACTGTTGAATCCGCGTTGCGATGAAAGGCACCATCCATGATTCAGGTTGTAATGCCGCGCTTCTTCCCAGAATGTCAGGCTTTGACTTTGCTGTTCTGCTGACCAGCGCATGGGAATGGACCGTGTTAACCCATGTTTGACGGTGGGGTCTTGGGAAAAATAATGTTCGGCTACATATTTTTCCTCCCAGGGGGCAGGATAGTTTGAAAGTAGAAAATATTGTGGGGGTGTTAACGATAAAGGGATTTTTAGTCCATAGGAGCAGAGCTCGAATCCCAAGTTGTAAGTTATTTTAACCAGCTCATTGAATAATTCATTTTCAGAGGTGCATCCGGAAACTAACTCAATGAAGTCTTCGCGCCATTCTTTCACCAATACTACCTTCCGTGGTCAGCGCCCCCAGTGAGAGGGGCGGGGAGAGGATTATACAGAATTGCAGCGTGCCAGGGAGATAGTTCCGGAGAGTATTGATTTTGCTGAATACAGCGGCAACACCACGTCCGATAAGGTCCGTAGCACAACTAGATCTCCCGCAAAGGCGCATTAGTTTCACCTGTTCTTAGTACGGTGGTGCTAAAAACAGCTGTTTCTAAGTGCCTGGATTTTTACCCTCGCCACAGGAAGGGTCGCAACTTTCAATTCGGTCAGATAAAAAATGTCAATTATTTAACTGTTGGTGTTGCTGACTGTGGGGTGCAGGTTTTAATTAACCTGCCCATTTGGGCAGCTACTAATACAGCTCTCGATTTGTTGTACTGGCCGGATAACATTTTCCGAGAGATTTTCATGCTAACTGTTATAACAGGGGCCGTTGATGATCTTTTACCTGGGATGGCATGTGCGCTCGCTAAATATAGGTATCAGGTATTCGTTAAAGAGTTAGGCTGGCCTCTACGTTGTGAGGAGGGGGTTGAGTTAGATGCTTTCGATCGCCCTGATACGGTATATGTTTTAGCCTGTGATAATAATCGCGAGATATTTGGTTGTGCTCGGTTAATTCCTACTAATCGACCATACCTGCTAGGGGATGTATTTCCTCACTTAATGGGGGGGAGTCCGCCGCCGTTCTCGGCAGGTATATGGGAGCTCTCCCGGTTCGCTATTAGCCACCCGAAAGGCCAAGTGTTGAGTGCTGAGCAAGCCTGGAAAAACACGGTGAAGTTGGTGACGGAAGTGATTGACGTCGCACGCTCAAAAGGTGCGTTTCGATTGATCGCGTTTAGTGCTGTAGGGAATGAGCGGTTGCTAAAACGGATGGGCGTCAATACATGCAGGATTTCGCCGCCGCGGCTAATCGATAACAAAAGTATCGTTCCCTTCTGGATCGAAATCGACGATAAAACCACTAGCGCTTTGTGCCTGGCCGCCTAAGAACTTTACAGTGAATGATAGTCGAAGAATTGCAACGCGAGGCGAGTCTGACTATATCTGCACGACGGCGCTTGAAACGTCTAACGGTGACCTTGGAACGCGGCGAATGGTGTTCCGGCCCAAAGTTTTGGGGCGATGGTGTGTGATGATGATGAAGGCTTTTATGGTGTCGCGCTGATTGAACGTATTGATGTTCGAGAGGGTTTTTTCACCAGCTCAAGTGATTCAGACAAGGCGGGTAACCTATGATTTCGTTTGTGAGATGGTTGTTGGTGGTGCTGTTCATCGTCCTGAGTTTTCCTTTTTTATGCGTATACATGTTAATCAATCCTATAAAGAACCGGAATTTGCATGTGGCCTGTCGGTCATATTCAGTGATCAATAAAATATTCTCAGTTCGTGTTGCTGTAAATGGATTCGACACTATATCCACTGTCAAGCCTTATATCTATGTAGCCAACCACCAATGTAACTATGATGTTCTGATCGTTGCTGAGGCGCTGAAACCAGGCACCGTTATTGTCGGTAAAAAATCGCTTAGATGGTTGCCTCTGGTCGGGCAACTGTATTGGCTGACGGGGAGCCTGTTCATTGACAGAAACAGCCCCCGGGCTTCTATTCAGAGCTTGCGCAAGATTTCCAAGAGCGTTGTCGCAGACAATACTTCCATCTGGATCTTTCCTGAAGGCACCCGAAACAAAGGTGGGGATATGCTGCCTTTCAAGGCGGGGGCCTTTCGGATTGCTAAGGAGATGGGAGTAGGGATCGTTCCCGTGACGATCAGTCCTACTGTTGGGGACATTGCTTACAACTCATTGCGCTCTACTGAAGTCAGTATCGTCGCCCATCAACCCATCGAGGCGGATGTGGTCGCGAGTATGAGCGCCAAAGAACTGGCAAGCTACACACGTGAGATTATCAGCAATATGATTCCGGTTATTTAGTCGATAAAAACGGAATACTGAGGGATCCCCCAGACTCCTCGATAGGTGAAATTACACCTGTCGAGGAGCTCCCTGTTTTACCGATTAGAACCAATAATGCAGGCCGAGCATTAATGACTGGGCGCTATAGTCAGTGCGCACATCGCCTTCGGGCAGGCCCTGAATGTCACCGAAGTGCGCATCGCGAGTCTTGATGTACCGATAATCCAGCGACATGGACCATTGTTCGGTGAGCTCGTAACCTACCCCGGCTCCGAGTTGATAGGCCGATACGGTGTCACGATGAGTGCCGCCGAACTGGACGCCGCCGGCTTCCAGGCCGCTGACCGACAGAGTGGTGTAGCCCAGGCCGCCGCCAATGTAGGGGGTAAACCGACTGAAGGGTGCTGGTAGGTTCAAGACGTCATACCAGAGGTTGGCCATCACGCTGGTGGCTTCCTCTTCGCCTTTGCCGTCGATGCTCCCGCCGCCTTCGTAGACCCGATTATTGAACTGGGTCAGGGTGTTTTTGCGGTAGCTGAGTTCCACTTCAGGTCTGAGCCCGATGGGGAATCGCCAGCCCAATGCCAGCCCGGTCGCGTAACCGGAGTGTAGCGGTTGATTGAACTCCATCTCGACAAAGTCGAGGTTGTTCTGGTTAAGGTCCTGCGGAGCAACCCAGTTCAGGCCGCCCATGACACTGATGTAGGGGCCGAGTGTATCGGCGGAACTGGACTCAGGGGCGATAAAGCCCATGCCAATGACGCCCATCACGAGATACAGAGGTTTTTTTAATTGGTTCATGCTCGGTCCGAAGTGTGTCGTTATCAATAAGTAAGCGAGGGGTGTTCGGGAGGGAGCGTTCAACACGCTCCCTCCCGGAGGGTTCATACACGGTGCAAATGCGTTTCAGGCTTTTCGAGCGCTGGGGTACTGATGGCATTCGCTCGTTGTTCAGCCAAGGTGCACAGGTTGCGCAGAGCTGTGGTCATTGCCGCGGTCAGCATTTTGCGTAGCAGCCCGCGGTATAAAAAACTTAAGGGGCCCGAGATCTTCGCGCTATGGATGACCTGGGTTTCATTTGGGGAAAGCCTGCGCATCTGGTGATCGAACTCAAGGTCGATCCACAGCAGTCTTGCCGTGTTCCGATAGCTTTCATGCAGCTTCACTGATTCCAGTTTCAGCGGCATGTTCAGGCCATTTTTGAGGACGCATTTGCCTCGCACTCCAGGTTGAAACGGGCCATTGAGTTCACAATGGCGGACGTCGGTATCCCATAACGGCGCTTCTGAAAAGTTGCTCCAGATCTTCCATATTTCAGCGCGCGGCGATTTGACTATGACTTGCACTTTTACATCGTTCACGGCGACACCTTGGTTGTTGGGGGCACGGTCATGCGGGAGAGTGGGATCAATTGAGTACCTCAGGCAGCGGGTGCGGATTGACTCAGCACTTGAGCTGTAATACTGGCTTGACCGATCTTTTCGCCCCGGTTGAACAGGTCGATATAAATGCGGTTGGTTTTGAACGGCTGCTGTGCGTCAAAACCGGCTTGCGGTGCCAATGACAGCGGACTGTTCCTGGGGATTGGCCGATCCAGGGTGAAACTCAACGCCAGCAGGTTCATCGGGGTGTTGAGTGGGATCCGCAGATGGCTGTGGGCAATCTGCATGTAGCACTGGCGCGCAACTTCGAGGAAATACACCATTGAATAGTGCGCGGGGTCACCTTCCTGGAAGAAGTGCTCATCCGGCAGCTTGAGTGTGTCCACGCTCAAGCCCTGAGCGAGGCTGCTCATGTCACTGACGATGACGTTTTCTTCTCTGGCCTTGTGCAGCAAGGCCTTATCGCGGCAGCGAGTGGCCGTGAATTCGCCGGCGGGCGATGTTTCGAACGCCGAGCTATAGGCCATCCCAAGGACGCAGGTGCACATCAGCTTTCCAGCTTGCATGACCTTGGCATTGAACACCTGGGAGTCTTTGTCCTGTTCCAGATGCAGATCAATCACACCCTGCTTTTGTACGTATTGCTGGAACTTGATATTCAGGGTTTTGACATACGCGACTCGCCCGCTCAGTGGCGGCATGGCGAGTTCAATCAGCTGCAACACACCCTCAAGCAATAAAATGCCAGGGATGTGATCAAGAGGGTGATCGAAGAAATAAGGGTGTGCTTCATTCACCACGAGCTGGGCGTGCAGTGACTGAGGGGCGCGCTGGACGTTGGCGATCACGATGTTTTCCGGGCAACGTTGCCAGTGCGTCGGGCGCTGCACTTCAGTGCCACGGCGCAAGGCGAAAAGGCTCTCCATGGCGCGGACTCTGACACGCAGCCCTGAGAGCAGGGTGTTGGTCAGCATGTCGCTGAGTTGCAGCACGTCTACGCCGTCCTGTTGCGGCTCGCGGACAAGGCTGACAGGGCGGGCAGGGCGGGCAGGGCGGGCAGGGCGGGCAGGCGGCGGGATGACCTGTTGTAAATCGTGAGGTGCCGAGTGAGCAAAGCGCAATGTAAAGGGATGCTTGATGGCAGGAGCGGGTTCGGCCACGGGGCTCCATTCCTGAAGCTTTTCAGTAAACAACCACATCACTGCCTTACCGGCTTCGCGAACCTCGATCACTGTGTGAGCCGATGCACTCAACATCACCGCCAACAGGGTTTCGATGCCACTGGCTTCAGCCAGGAAACCGGTAATTTCTTGCAGTGATCCGCTGGCTTGCGTCGCATCAGGTTGCAGCTCGCAGACTTCAATGTTCTGGTATTGACTCCGCTCTTTGCCCAGCAGTTGGCAAGCCTGTTCCAGCGAGTTCGCGGCATGGGCGAGGACCGCCGCGCGGATCACCAGTAAAGGTTTGTCGCTGGAGTCTGGTTGATAAGGACGCAGCGCAATCAGCCCCAGTCCTTCACCTTGCACCGTCGCTGAGTGTCGGGCGCGTTCGATCTCGATTTCACCGCTGATAAAGCGCCCTGCACCGAGCAAGAGCGTTGTTACGCCCTTCTTGAACCATTGCTGCGATGCCAGCAAGGTTTGCCAGAACAAACCAGAGGTGCCGACCAGTGTTTGATGGAAACCCTTGAAGTCAAAAATCTGCGCCGGGTAGCCGGACAACATGTTTGGCAACATGGTTGCCACGTCCGCCACCTCCACGCCTGGTGGGGTGCCTTGAGCCTGGGAGTAGAAGTTGTGAGCGCTGCTGTACGCATTGCTGAAGCGTTCCCCACCCATGTTGCAGCACATGACCATCGCAGTGCCGGTTGAACCGGCCACACCCGGCAGGCGTCGCAGTAAATGGTTGACGCGATCGGTGATCAACAGCTTGAACGGATCGACATGGGCCAGAGGTTTTGGGCCCATACCGAAACCGTCGATATCAATGACGCGATCCTGCGCCAGGAATTGGCCCAGTAACGGCTGACCTGGAGCGGGGGCGTAATCAACGAAACGCCCATAAGGAAAACTGACTGATGGCGTTGCTGGCCGATTGAGCTGTTGCTTGAATGACTGCAATGAGCTGTGACTGCCGATCGCTGCTTCAGCCTCGACAATAGCGAGGTCCAGCATCAACACACCGGGGGCGGCTAGAGGGACGGCAGGGCGGTTATCGGGAATATATTCATCCACCACCAGATGCGCATTGGCGCCGCCAAAACCAAAGCTGGAGATGCCTACCCGGATTGCCGACTGCCGGTCCGCGAGAGGCTGTAGCTGTTTTGTGGCCAGCCGCAGGCTGGTCTCGTCGACTTTTGCGCTGGGCCGGTAGTCGGGCTGAGGTGGAATCCCTTTGTGGCGCAATATCATCAGCGCCTTGGCGAGCGAAGCACCTCCAGCGGCAGCCAGTGGGTGGCCAATGACAGACTTGATCGAACCGATGGTGATTTTTTTGCCGTCTGTGCAGTGGGGCGCGAAGAAGCTGTTCAGCGAGTCCAGCTCTGTCGCATCACCCAGCGGAGTGCCGGTGCCGTGGGTTTCGATGTAGTCCACGTCGTTGGGATCAAGACCGATATAGGCTCGCTGGTAAGCCGTGTACTGGGCTTGTTTGCCAGGCGCAAACACTGAGCCTTCGGCGCCATCGGCGGACATTCCCAATGCCCGTAAAACGCCCAGGGGGCGGCGCTGCGCAATCAGGGCTTGCGATACGGGTTCGACCAGAAAGGCGACGGCACATTCGCCCGGCACAATGCCGTCAGCGTCCTGGCCGAATGCCTGCATTTGAGCCCGGGCGGAAAAGGCGGTCAACTGCGAGAAGCCCAGAAACAGCGCCGGTGGCAGCACGGTATTCAGTGCCATGACAATCGCGTTATCCGCCTGGCCGCTATTGACCAGGGCCTGAGCCATATCGATTGCATAGGGAAACGAACTACAGGCAGTGTCGACCGATAACGCCGGGCCACCGAGGGCAAAAGCCGCAGCCAGTTCAGCCACTTGTTCGCCCGGCGTGTAGCCCTGTGGTGCTTCGGTTTTTCCGGACATGCCTGTGACGAAATAACTCTCGTCACTCCAAGACGTCGCGACCACCAATGCGGTGCGTTCCTTGATCAGTGCCGAGCCTTGTCCGGCAAGCTGGTTGAGGAGTGTCTGCAGTACTTTCTTACCGATGGCGACCTGCCGTCCTTCATGCCGTGAAGGGGTTGAGGCGTCATCGGTCAGGCAAAAAGCACTGTCCAGGTAAACGCGATCCTTTTCACCTGCCTTTGCTGAATAGATTGACGCCTTATCCAGTTCCCAGCGCGTCAGCATCGAATTGATAGGCGCTATCTGTCCTTGCGAGAGCAAGTGCCAAAGCGCATCCGTTGACGGTGCCCCGGGAAACTCGCCAGCCATTGCGCTGAAGCAAAAGTCGCCCTCTGTTGTTACCGCGCCATTCATACCCTGTCTCCTGATTGCCAAAATGCTGGGTGATCTGTTCGATCACCCGGATTCCATGCCATTTTTTACAGCGGCTCAGTGCTTCAGCTCAGTCTTGCCAGAAGCGACAAGGCGTCCTGCGGCGTACGACGTGACATCAGCGCTTCACCGGCAAACTCACTGGCAGAGCACTGTTGCGCCATTGATTGGCAGAGAGCTTCTCGGGCAAAACCATTGAGCCCCAACTGTGCAAAGGGCGTCTCAATGTCGATCGACTGTGGTGCGTCGGGGAGCAGGGGGGACAGGGAGTTGAAAAGCAGGTTGCTTACCTGCCCTTGGGCGTCCGTTGTAGCAGGTGATTGCACTTCGGCAGCGGGTGTTGATGTCGACTCGGGGGCGGCCAGGGCGGCTTTAATCAGGGCGATTGTTGCCTGCGGATACTTGGCGTTGGCCAGCTCAGTGCTGTTGGCCTTGAGTTGCGGCCACAATGCGACGACCGACTCCAGGAAATCCAACTGCACGAGGGAGTCCAGGCCCAGGCTTTCATAGCTTTGTTTTTGGTCGATCTGGTCAACCGTGAAACCGGTGATATTCGCCAGTTGTTCAAGTACCCATGCTTCGATATCCACGGCAGGCGCCTGCGGATCGGCTTCAAGCCGCGCCAGCAAAGCGGTAGGCGTAGGGGCATCGAAGAGCAGCGAAGTAAGCTCTTTCTTTTCCGGGAAGTGCTGGGCCAGGGATTCGAAAATATCGACCATGCCGAGAGAGTCGATACCCAGGCTTTCGAAACTTTGATCGAAGTCGATTTGTTCCTTTTTGAATCCTGTGACCGAACTTATTTCGGCGCGCAACCATTGCCCGTAGTTGAGTGCAGGCGTTTGTTCCGCAACAGGTGTCGATTCCAGTATTACCGGGCTCGAGTGTACGGGCTCCAGCACCTGAAGGTTTTTATTGGTGGGAGCTTCAATCCCATGGGCATAAACACCCTCGAGGACTTGTTGATGAGCATTGAAGTAATGCGCAGTGACGGATTCGGCCTGCTCCAGCAAACGCATCAATATTGATTCTTTTGCGATATTGGACTCGCACAGTGAATCAATGATTTTTTCTGAAAGAGAGAAATAGCTATTGGCTATTTTTCCATTGGACACGATGAATTCCTGCACAACATCGTTGAGTTGGAAGCGCATGAGGTTCTCCTAACCAAAGTCGGTATAAGTTTTCTATAAACAAGGAATAAAAAGTCTGGGCCCAGGGGAGGGCCTTGTGTGAATCAATGAACCAAACTGGCAGTAGCCATATAGAGACTTAAAGTTGGAGTTCCACTGCGTCGATCTCGGAAGATGTTGTTTTTCTGGCTCCTTTGAGCAGCCCGGATCTTACGTTCAGATAAGTGAAGAGCGTTATTGCATCGGCCCCTTGGAAAGCGATGTAGCCGTCAGGACGAATCAGCATCAACGTGCCCTCTTTGGCATGGTAACGCTTGTGCAGCCGCCAATCGGGGTCCAGCAACGTCGAGTGCCAGGATGGCAGCTCGGCGCTGCTCAGGGCATCAATAACGCAATAAGCCTTGATGCCTGGGTAGTCCTTCTCCACCGACTCGGCCAGCGAGTAATAGCCCGGTAACAAAGGGGAAAACTGATCAGCTGCGCTAAAAATCAACAGCGTGAACGTTCCATGGAACAGATCGATCAAGCGCTTTGGCGGCATACCTTGCAGTTGCCACAACTCAACATCGGGAGCCAGTTGACCTGCGCGAGGCACCGACGTCTGGAATTCAGGTTTCTTGCCTTTTTTGTCCCAATTCATGCGCTGCTTTTTCGTCAGCGATTCCTGAATGTAATCACTCTTGCCGTAGTGGTACTGATGACCGGAAATCATCGAGGGCAGTTTGCGCTGAACTTTGCGCCTGTTGCTTATCAGTGGCAGAACATTGTCGCGCAGCCAAACGAGGGCGCGATGCTTGACGGTAATCAGTCCGGTCAGTCGGTGCGCTGTGTTCTCGACTTCCAGGGCCACCGGGTAGCGTTCTTCGTTGTAGCTCTCCAGCAACGATGGATCTGCCAGACCCTGATCGACATAGGCCATTTTCCACGCCAGGTTATAGGCCTCGGAAACCCCCAGGTTCATCCATTGGCCGCCGATCGGGCTGCCGATATGAGCCGAGTCGCCCACCAGAAACACAGAGCCTTGCTGCAGCGACTGTACGCGGCGATGTTGAAAGGAGGCGATGGTGGTCGATGAAATATTGGACAGCGTCATCTTTTGCCCGCGTCCTTCGCACAACCGCTGAAAGTTCTCCAGGCTCAAGGAAGGGCGCTCACCTTCTGGTGGCAGGTTGTAAGGCATCTCGATGAAAAGCCGATAACGGGATTGGGCGCTGATCGGCGCCACCGCCACATAACCGTCCTGTGCGCCCAGGAAGAAAGCGCCTTCGTCCTTGCTTCCAGACCACTCGATATCGGCATCGGCGAGCATGAAGAAGCGGTCGTAGGACGATCCTTCGAAGGTCATATCAAGACGTTTTCTGATGTTGCTGCGAGCACCGTCGCACGCGACCACCCAGCGACTGGAAAAGGATTCGTCACTGCCGTCCGCATGACGAAGCGTCATCTGTACTGAGCCCGGCTGGTTTTCTATATCGACCAGCTCGGTATTCCACTCAACATCTATCCCCAACGTGTTCAGTCGCTCCAGCAGAATCTTCTCCGTCTGCGGCTGTGGCAGGCTGAGGAGCAGGGGATAGGTGGCGTCCAGGTAGGAGAAGTTGTAGTTCAGCACCCGTTTGGCGTTCGACTGCACCGAAAACTGGTTGATAGTGAAGCCGTCCTGGATGGCCTGATCGGCAACTCCCAGATCTCGAAAAATTTCCAGGGTTCTGGAATGGATGGCCATCGCTTTGGTAGCGGTCGAGGGACCGGCATTCTTTTCAATAATGCGAAAAGAGACGCCCCACTTTTTCAGCATGATTGCCAGGGACAGGCCAATAGGGCCGGCGCCTACGATCATGACTGTGGGGGTATTACCGGGTTGCCTGAAGTGCTTGGGGGCCAAAGTGCTCAGAGTGTTCATCTGTTAGTACCAGTTTCTATAGAAGGGAGAGTTGGCAATGCCGAGCAGGGCATCGTCACCGGATGAGTCTCCGTAGGCATAAATGTAAAAGTCATCAAGGTTGCTCAAACAGCCTTTGAGCCGTGTGACTTTTTCTCTCTCAACACAGTTGGTACCTGATATTCCGCCGGTCAGTTTGTTCTTCGCAGTCGCCAGGCGGGTGCCGCAGACATAGTCAAAACCCGCCGCCTGGCCCCAAGGAATCAGGTAGTTTTCCGGCGAGTTGCTGACCAATGCAGTGACATGACCCATGGACTGGTGCCATTGCAGCCGGCGCAGAGCCTCGGGCCTGAGCCAGAGCGGTAGCTGCTCGCTGATGAAGTACTTGGCATGCTCGCGCTCTTGCTCAACGGACAGACCGCCCAGATAACAGGCAATGAACGCCAGTCGGGCTTGCATCAACGGCGTGATGCCAAGGATCACGCTGAGCATTTTTGGCAGCAGGGGAATGATCCTGAGCCAGAACGATTTGGTTCCCACGATAAAACGCATGTAGCGCCAGAACGTATGTCTGTCGGTCAATGTGCCGTCAAAGTCGAACACGGCCAATACCGGTTGTGTGCCATTAGCTTGCATGAATCTCTTCCTTGAGAGAGATGATCTCGATAGTTTTGGGCAACTTGAAGCCAGAGAGGTAGCGCGAGAGCAGGGTAGAGATAGCGCTCTGGGTCAGTTCGCCGCTCCCTTCAACGCACAGGTGCAGTACGTTGACTTCCTTGTTGTCCGGGACGATGTAAGCTTTCGCGCGCACCACGTCTGGATGCTTCAGGGCAATGGATTCGATTTCAGTCAGGTCGACCATTTGCGCTTTGATCTTCGAGATTCGCAGGCGCTGGCAATAGAAGAACACGTGTCCATCGTCGTCCCGCCAGACCAGATCACCCGTGTGTAGCCAACCATCACGGAAGAATCGGGCATTGGCGTCCTCTGCATCGGTATAGCCGTCAATCACCATCGAGCCGCGAATCAGCAGTTCGCCAATACGTCCAGGTGTGACATCGCGCCCTTCGGCATCCACGACCCGCAGTTCTACGCCCCTGATCGGTTGTCCCATGGCGCCGCGATGGACCTTGCCAATCGAGCTCTGGACAATCACCGGCATGCTCTCGGTCAATCCATAGCCTTGCAGCACCGGATTGCACCCCAGCAGCCTTCCCAGCTTCTCGGCTTCGTCTGCCGGTAGATGGCTGCCACCCGAATAAATCATCAGGTGAGGGTGCAACGGCAAAAGCGAGCCTTTGCGTTTGGCCAGTCGTGTATTGAAGTAGCGAATGACGTCAGGCACCAGGCAGGCAAAGGTGACCTTATGCTGGGACAAGACTTCTGCCAGATCCCTGTTGAGCAGGGTGTTAGTCATTAACAGAGTGGCGCCCACGCTCAAGGGGAAAACCATCATCACGGACAGTCCGAAGATGGCATACAGCGGCAGTGTCACCAGATGAACGGATCCGACACCTTGAAGATGAAAGTGCTCATGCAGCCCATCACTCGATTGCGTCAGATCAAGGTAACGGTGAGAAACGGCCAGCGGTTTACCGATGCCCCGATAGGTGAACTGTACCGAGACAATTGGATTGCCTTCGGGCAATAACAAGGGCTCTGTTTGTCGGGGAAGTCGAGAGCCCGCCGTTGCGTTGTCGGGCAGGGACGATGACGGCTCGCTTGCGGCGTCCAGCACCAAGGAGTGCTGAACGCCGTAGGCAGGCTGAAATGTCTCGCGATGTTGCTCGAATAGCGCTTCGGTCGTTACTACCAGCGTCGGTCTGGCGATGCTGATGACACTGTTCATTTCGAATGGCGTCAGTTTGTAGTTGAGAATGACCGGAACCGCACCGCGCCCGATGATTGCCAAATAGTAAGCGATGAACTCCACCCCATTGGGGAGAACAAGCGCTACTTTGTCACCCGGCATTACATTTAATGCTTTGAGGGCGCCATTGCACTCTTCAGCCTTTATTCGCAACCTACGGTAAGTGACGGTCTCTTCTTCCGCGTCCAGATCCCTGATAGCAATGTGCTCGGGGAAAGACTCTGAAAAACCGACGAACCGATGCAGAAAACCTTCTTTAGATGAAAGGCTTTTCATTTACCAACCTCTCTCAATCCTTGAATATATGGTCAGACAAAAAAGTACTACAGAGGCAGGCTATATATAAATTGTTTCAGTTACGCATCAATGTAGTTATTTTTCCGATACCACTCCAAGGTATCAGTCATTGTTTCGGTCACGGGGCGGAACTTGCACTCCAATTCCTTTAGGCTTTTGTTGTGGCTGAAATGGGTGCGTCCTTGTTCTTGTTCCATGAGTTTGACGGTGGAGGTACTGATGAGCACCGGCTTTTTCGTAATCCGGTAATAGCCTTCATAGATCAAGGCAATGATACGCAGCATGAGCAGAGGCACTTTGCGCTCCGGCGCTTTTACGCCGCTGACGCTGGAGAGCGCCTGGAAAATGCTTTTCATGTCCATGTGAGTGCCGGCTGCCAGGTAGCGTTCTCCGGATCTGCCGCGTGTGATTGCCGCGAGTTGATGCTCCGCCACATCCCTGGCATCGACAACGGAAAAACTTCCTGGCAGTACGCCGGGCAATTTTTTTCCGACAAAGTCGAGCAGGAACTGTCCTGATGAGGTCGGGCCGATGTCCCCAGGACCAAACATCCAACCAGGCAATACCATGGCAATGAACATGTCCGGGTGCCGCAACAGAAATTCCTGAACTTTCTGTTCAGACAATATTTTACTCAAGTAATAATCGTCAGCCTCCGATTCACTGCGAGACATCGTTTCATCGATCACTTGATCTTTGTTGCCTTTCAACACAGCAATGGATGAAGTATGGACTGCACGACGAATGCCAGCGGCATAAGCGGCCTGCAATAGGCGCTCGGTTCCGGTCACATTAGTGTCATACAGTTTCTGCCAGTGCTTTCCGCCTTTGTAACTGTCGCGGAAATAGGCGGCCGTATGAAACAAGGCATCACAGCCTTGCAGGGCGTGGCTGAAGGCGTCGACATTGAGCATGTCGCCTTCGACAAATTCGACAGGCAGATTGCCGAACTGCTTCTTGGCTTTTTCGACAGAGCGGACCAGCGCTTTTACTTTGATGTTTCGCTTTAAAAGCGCATGAACGACATTATTGCCGAGCAGGCCTGTAGCGCCTGTAACAAAGGCATATTCCATTAAAATCCAGCTCCTGTGAGGTAACCTGCCACTGCATTGAGGCCGATGAAATCGGGCTCAATGCTTTGATCAGGCGTTGGTTCATCAACGACGGCAAGTAAAAACCATTCGGTATCTGAAAATCAAGCGGTATTTGATGGCCGCCGCGAGGTCGACGCCTTTGAGTCCGACCTAAAACACGAAAATTCAGCGGTTTAAGGCGTTGTCGACAGCAGGCATTCACCTCGATCGAGCGGATCAAGGTTATCGCAAGACATTATCGCCACCCGTCGCCTGCCTTCTGAGGAGTCATAAGACGACCTCCCTGACCCGATTCAGCAGGGAGGCACGCATAAGGCTGGATACCAAGGGAAAAAAACGTCGGTGCAGCCCATCTTGAGCCCCTCAGTCGGCCCAATACATGGCATTTACATGGCACTCCTTAAAAGTTTAAATGCAAAGTGATTAAGGAGGCTTAGTATAAGATATGATAGTTGAAAGAGGTTTGCGCAGTGAGTGGCAGATCCGTTGCATCCAGTTACAAATAGATTCGTTTGGCCAAAGGAGCCGAGGGCGTGATTAAAAAGAGATTGGGTCGAGAAGAAAGTCAGCAAATAACAAGGGACAAGTTATTCGACACCGCCACTGATCTTATGGTGAGAAAAGGTTTTCACGCCACCAGTGTCAACGTTATTTCCGAGGAGGCCGGTTTTTCGAAGGGGGCCTTCTTTTCAAACTTTGCAAGTAAGTCAGACTTGCTTTTGCAGTTGACTCAGAGATTCAAGAGGGTTGAGATAGATCGATTGAGTGTAACCCTGAGTTCAGGGTATTCATCGGAAGAACTGACCCATGGATTGAATGCTTATATTGATACGCTTAAAAATAATACCCGTTGCGCGATTCTTGATGCTGAGCTGCAACTGATCGCCTTGCGCGATGAAGAGTTCTCAAGGCATTACTACGATCTGCATCAGGAAAATAATGAAGCGTTGGGCAAGTTGATTACCATCATTTTTAATCATGCAGGCAAGAAGCCTCCTTTGGCGTATGCAGCTCTTGCAAGGACCTTCACTGCTTTGTCGGAAGGATTGATACTGCAAGGACATAAAGATCCGGCTTCTGAAATAAAATTGGTGTTGAACTCGCTTATCCAGACAGCAGAGCCCTTATAGAACACGGCCATTCTTGTGATACATACGGTATTCGCATGTCCGGGGCTCAGACCTCGGGCAGGATGCGAGCGGCCATGCACATCTTTAGCGCACACAATAAGGTCTGCGCAGTAGCGCTCAGTGATTTTGAAACGCTTTCAATCCTCGCTGTACCGCGGGCCTGGCTTCGATCGCGTCGAGCCAGCGTGATAAGCGTGAAAGCACTGCCCAATCCAGCCGGTCACGAAACGATGCCGCAATGGTGAACGCAGAGATGTCCGCCATGGAGAACTGAATTCGTTGAGTAGAATGTAAACGCTGCTCAGCACTAATGTGACTTGTAATGGTCAATAAACCCCGCGCGACCTTCAGCGGTCGTACTGCTCGGAGCCGACCGGATCCGTATCGGCCATTTGATCAAGGACAGTGAAAGCATGTTCACCGCAAACTAATCAGCCACCGCCTCCAGCTGGTTCCGTGAATCGGGACTCGCCGTACGTTTACCCCTCAATCCAATTCGAAGATTTAAAGCATGCACCTACGCAAAATTGCAGTTGGGCTGTCGGCCCTTGTTTTGCTCTCGACCGGGGCACAAGCCCGCAGTCTGCTGGATTTCATCAAGCCCCCCAGCCACCATCAGGAACAAGCGTCCCACTCGGGCTCGATCAGCCAGAACGCGGCCCTGGAACTCTATTCAAACAAACAGAAACAGGCATCGTTTGACGGCTGCGCAGATCTGTTTCCGGCGTCGAAACCGATCAACATGGCCACTGTGCCTGCCACAATGAAACCCTTGGCTTTGTGTTCCGACAACTTCGCGGTGCTGTATTCGCAAACCAGCAAGACGCCGTTGGTCGTGGTCGAACGCCTTAATGCCGCCCAGTTGCAAGATGCCAAGGGTGAGGAGCGCACCAACCAGTTCTACCCGGACCCACGCATCCCCAAGAGTGGGCGGGCAGAGTTGAGCGACTACCGTAGCCAACATCCGGCCGTGGACCGTGGCCATCAATCTCCGGCAGCCGACGCACCGAACCCCAATGCAATGGCCCAATCCTTTGCGCTGTCGAACATGGTGCCGCAAGACCCAACCAACAACCGGAAGATCTGGAGTAAGGTTGAGTCCGATGTCAGAAAGTTTGCCAAACGAGCCGATGGCAATGTTTTTGTCTTCACCGGCCCGCTCTTTGACTCAGGCCACGCCACCGTCGGCGACAACAAGGTCTGGGTGCCGACCCGCCTGTTCAAACTGGTTTACGACGCATCGTCCAAGCGTGCCTGGGCTTACGTACTGCCCAACGCTGAAACCCGTATCGAGAAGCCAATGGACTATGACGCTTTCGTGAAGAGTACCGGGCTCAACTTGCTGGGGAATCTACCGGTCACAGGTTCCGTGGGGCGCTCTTGATGGCTTGATGGCTGGCACCCAAAAGGCTGGATGCAACCGATGGGATTTGTCATTTATATGTGATTGAAATAGAGACTATCGGTTAATCCGTAGCAGCTGCCCCGCAGGCTCGGCAGCTGCTACGGAGAGTGTGTCGCGGCTAGCGCGCCGCCCAGGCATTGAAGTGTTCTTCCAACTCCTCGCCATGGTCCACCCAGAACTCCGCATCCACCGACTGGGCCTTGGCCAGGTTGGCTTCAGCCGTCGGCAATTGCTGGCGCACTTGCTCCGGCAGCAGCGCCAGTGCCTGGCGGTGGACTGGACCGTAAGGGATGTTTTCCGAGAAAACCTTCTGGGCCTGCGGCTGGCTGGCAAACGCGATGAAACGCTCGGCCAGTGCCTTGTTCGGCGAACCTTTGACCACGGCCCAGTATTCCGGGTCGTACAGGCTCTGTGGCCAGACGATGCTCAGGTTCATGCCTTCTTTCTGCGCCGAGGCGATACGGCCGTTGTAGGCGGCGCTCATCACCACGTCACCGGCGATCAACCACTGCGCCGGTTGGGCTCCGGCCTCCCACCATTGGATGTTTGACTTGATTTTGTCGAGCTTGGCAAAGGCACGGTTCACGCCCTCGGGAGTGCCCAGTACTTTGTACAGCTGGTCAGGCTTGACGCCATCGGCCAGCAGAGCGATTTCCAGGGTGTACTTGGCGCCCTTGCGCAGGCCGCGCTTGCCCGGAAAGTCGGTGACGTTCCAGAAGTCCGCCCAGGAAGTCGGGGCCTTGGTCAGCTTATCCTGGTTGAAGGCCATGACCATCGACCAGACGTAGGTGGCCACACCACACTCGGTCAAGGTCCCCGGTACGAACTGGGCCTGGTCGCCAAAACTGGCCGTGTCCAGCCGCTCGAACAAGCCTGCATCACAGCCACGCAACAGTTCTGGACTCTCGACCTCGACCACGTCCCAAGTGGCATGGCCCACATCAACCATGGCTTTGATCTTCGACAGCTCGCCATTGTATTCGCCCGCCACGATGCGTCCCGCACCGCTTGCATTGAAGGGTTGAAAATAGGCCTTGTCCTGGGCCTGCTTGGTGGCGCCGCCGAACGAAATGACGGTCAGGGCCTGGGGCTCGGCGAACACGCCGGTGCACAACAGGGCCAGGGAAAAAGGAACACAGGTACGTAAGGATAAAGACATGGAACGCTCCCACAGCTGGTTTTTAGAATGGTGTAAAGCCGGGCAGTGCTGGCCAGAGGCCGATAAGGTTCCACCGTGCCGGGCTCTTGGGGCCGACATCGTTATGAAAAAAGCTTTCATCCGGGAAAGCCGGACCAGAAATGCTCAGTGCGGTTTGATAGTGCGGCATCACTCGGTAGAGGAAAATTATTAAAAATATGCTTGGGAGCTATAAAAAAGCTCTTCAGCAGTGGGCACCGCTGATCCGGGTTGTATTCAGATAAAGCGGATCAACCGGTTACAGGGTCTTCTTCCGACCTGTTACCAATGAAGGCTCGAACTGGGCGTGGCAGCCCATGGCGTCATGTTTCATCTGGCGGTTAAAATCGTACGGATTTCGAATGGTCCTTCAGCGCATTTCAATCTGCGCCTGCAACTGGCCGCCGACGATGGATATTTCTTTGAACTGTTCACCGTCGCGCAGTACGAACAACGCGTCCATCCCTCGTTCTTGTGCCAGGCGTGGGCCTTCGGTTTCGCCCAGCACCATCAGTGCCGTGGCCCAGGCGTCAGCGAGCATGCACGAGGCCGCCACCACTGTGACGGCCGCGAGCGCGTTGCACAGCGGTGCGCCGGTGGCCGGATTCATGGTGTGGGCATAAGACTGCCCCCTGACATCGACCCAGTGTCGGTAATCTCCGGACGTGGCGATGGCAGCGTCGCTGAGTTCCATCACACCCATGACTTCACGTACGCCCCGGCAGGGTTTTTCAATGGCCACGACCCAGGGTTGAGCATCAGGTTTGACGCCGCGGGCACGCATCTCGCCGTCGATGCCGACCAGGTAACGAGTGATGCCTAAACCCTCCAGGCAGCGGGCCAGCGCATCGACACCAAAACCCTTGGCGATACCGTTCAGGTCGAGGTTCAGCGGCGCTCGTTTGCGCACATGATTACGTAGCGGGTCAATGATCAGCGCTGCACTGGCGGACAGGCGAGTCTGCGGCGGCGTGTCGAACATCTGCTCCGTGACGGTCTGTTCGCCGGGTCCGAACCCCCAGGCATTCACCACATCGCCGACCGCGATGTCGAAGGCGCCGCCGGATTGCTGACTGACACGCAGCGCGGCAGACAGCACCAGGGCCAGTTCCTTAGGTACCGGCACCCACTCCTGCTCGGGGGCGGCGTTGAGGCGGTTGAGGTCGGAGCCGGGTTTCCAGGTGGACATTTGTTGGTCCACCCGGGCCACGGCGTGCGCCAGGTTGTGGCCGATGTTGTCGGTATCGATCCCGGCTTGCGCATAGAACAGGGCAGTGTAACGGGTGCCCATGGTTTCGCCATTCAGGCTGTAGCGTTGCAAGTCAGTAGACATCTTCACGGTAGCGTCCTTGTGCCTTGAGGGTCAGCACACTCAGGTTGATCGGCGCCAGCACTTCATCCAGGGCCTGCATCACGCCCTTGGCCATCTCGCGACCGCCACACACCAACACTTGAGCGCCTTTCTCAATCATCCGGCGCAAGACCAGCGCATCGCTGATCAACCGGTCTTGCACGTAACTGCCGCCCATGACCTGGGAGAAGGCGGCACGCAATGCTGTGAGGCGTTGGTCCGCCAGGTAACGTTTGAGCTCCGATTCATAGAGAAAATCCGAAGCCGGGTTACGCCCGCCCCAATACAAGTGCATGGGGTGTCGAGCCTTGTTGTTGCGGATAAAACCGGTCAAGGGACCTATACCAGTACCGGCGCCGATCAGGATCACCGGGTGCGCGCCCGACGCCGGACGAAATTGCGGGTTGGGCTGGATAAATGCTTCGATCGATGCACCGATGTCCAGGCTGTGAAGGAATTGCGAGCACACGCCGCCTTGGTGTTTGCGTACGCAGATTTCCAGCACACCGTCCTGCGAACTGCTGGCCAGCGAGTAGAACCGTGGAATTGCGCTGCCAGGGGGCAGAATCCCTGCCAGGTCACCGGCCAGAAACTCCGGCAGCTCACCGGGTGCCTTGAAGCGTAGTACGTGGGTCGGTGCATTCACCTGTTCGCCGTAGGCGATGCGTTCCATCAGCACCAGTTGATGGGTACGTGGCTGCTCCGGGGTGTGGACCAGCGTCAGGTCATGCCCCAGCACTTCGCCCAGTGCATGGCCCCAGCGAGCAAATTCCTGTGCGGATTGGCGGTTAATGGTTTCCAGCCCCAGCAACGGAGAGCCACCGGCCCGTAACATCGCGTCCTGCACCTGATGGGCATACTGACAGAACTGCGCAAACTGGCGGTCGCCCAAGCCCAGCACGGCAAACGGCAGGCCGGGTTTGAGGCCGACCCTGGTCAACCGCGCCAGGAACTGCGAAGCCGAGGCCGGGGCATCGCCGTCGCCGTGGGTTGCGGTGAGGATGAACACGCGTTGGGCGTTGCCATAGTCGTTCGAGTATTGATTCATCGCCGCGCTATGTACCCGGTGTCCAGCCTGGTGCAAGGCATCATGCAAGGTGTTGGCAAAGCCCCAGGTGCTGTTGTTTTCACTGCCGACCAGAATCACGCTGTCGGCGGATTGCGCGGCGCAATTGTCGCGGATGTTCGGAGCGGCCTTGCGGCGGCGCCACCACAGCAGGATGCCGGTCACGCTCATCAACGGCACGCAGAGGGCACAGAGCCCCAGTGGCAGACCCAGCCACCAGAGGCCTTCACCGGTGTGCAACTGATAAATCAATTCATAGAGGTTGTGCATCGAGTCGTGGGCTTGATAGGACAGCAAGGTGCCGCTGACCTGCTCCACGTAGCCGTCGCCCTGGGCCGTGCGCAGGGAAAACACGTCTTGCGGGTTGTTGGGACTTGGGTAGACCAGCTCGCGCAGGTCATTCAGGTCAGTGGCCTGCAAGGCATTCAGGTTCGCCACCGGCAAGGCCGGGCCGGCGCTGACGTGGGCGGGGAAGGTGGGCTCATTCTGACTGCCATCAGCGATAAAACCGAAAGTCGTGGCGCACAGATAGAGCCCGCTCAGCGCCGACAGCAGCAGCCCGAGCAATGCCAGACGTCCGACTTCAGCATGCCAGCGCTGGCTGAAGGAACCTCGCAATGGTCGCAACAGATTGCGCCAGCCGCCCAGCCGCCGGGCCAGCAACAGCGCACCAGACACCGACAGCATCAGCATCAACAGCGCGCCGACTCCAGACACCCCGTGGCCAGGTGTGCCAAGGAACAGCGAGCGGTGCAGGTCTTTCATCCAGCGCGAGAAGGCGGATGGCTCGTAAGGTGCGAGGCCTTGACCGGTCAGCGGGTCGACCTTTTCGGCCCCGGCCTGACCGTCCTGGTTGTAGTAGACGATGACCGTCCCGGACGCTGTGCGCTGGATCTGCTCCACGCCCTGAAAGTGGCTGGCTACGCGCCCGGCCAACTGACCGACGTTGACTTGCCCGGCAGCGATTGGCGTGTTGTGCAGGCGTTCCAGAGCCGGGTTGACAGACAGCATCGCGCCGCTGATGGCCAACAGCATGACCAACAGGGCGGCGATCAGGCCGGGCAGGGAATGGAACTGGCGAAGCATGTTAAGCCTCCGGAAATGGCGGGTGCTACAGATCGTAAGTGAAGGACTCGACGTAGGTGCTGCCGGTCGCCGGCTTGCCGGCGCCCTTGGACGTCAGGGGCACGCTGACATCGGCGCGGGCGTCGCGCTTGTCCTCGACAGCGCTGTCGATACGGATTTGATACCCGGCATCGATCAGGGTGCCCGCCAGTTCGACGCTGACTTTAAGAGTGCGCCCGCTGCCGACACTGGCGCCGCTGACTCCATCAAACTCGCTCGGGTTCATGCCGCTTCCACGGGCCCAGTCGGCCAGATGCTTGTAATACTTGGCCTTTTTGCCGGCCACCCAGAGGGTTTTCTGATATTGGCCAGTGGCGTCGGTGACGTAGATCGCCAGATACGCATCATTGCCGCTGTAGTCCTTGAGCTGAGTGGTCAAGGTCACTTCACGGGCCTGGACCAGCCCCGGCAGGGCAATGGCGCCGACGAGGCAGGATGCAGCGATACTCTTTTTCATGGGATTGTCCTTTTGATCGTTGGCTCCAGAGCCTGGACCTGCTTGCTGACAGCAACCTGAAGCGCGGGAAAAATCATCGACAGAGGAACTCACCTGAATCTTCAGATTCACGTCAGGTAAGACGATTAAGGTGCTGCACGATAATCATCAAGGAGGTGCCAGATGCGGGTTCTATTGGTCGAGGACGCACCGGGGTTGGGGGAGGCGGTGCGCGAACAGATCGCCGATGACGGCCACGCCGTCGATTGGGTGCAGCGCCTGGAGCTTGCGCGCAACAGTGTGCGCACCACCCCTTACGACCTGATCCTGCTTGACTTGATGTTGCCGGACGGTCGTGGGTTGGATTTTTTGCGTCAGCAGCGTTCCGCAGGAGATGCGACGCCAGTGATCATCCTGACCGCCCAGGATCAGATATCCGAGCGTATCGCCGGCCTCAATGCCGGGGCCGATGATTACCTGGTCAAACCGTTCGACCTGTTTGAGCTATCGGCCCGTGTGGCTGCGGTGGCCCGCCGTTACAGCGGCAACCCCAACCCGCAGATCAGACTCGGCGAACTGCAGATCGACATGAGTGCCCGTACGGTGTTACGGGCCGGCGCGACGGTGGACCTCACGGCGCGGGAATGGGCGCTGTTCGAGGCATTTATCCAGCGCCCCAGCGCGTTGCTGTCCAAGGCGCAGCTCGAAGAACGGTTGTACGCATTCGGTGCCGAAATCGAGAGCAACACAATCGAGGTTTATATCAGCCGGTTGCGTAAGAAACTCGGGCGCGACCTGATTGAAACCGTGCGCGGCATGGGTTACCGGTTGATGTCCGCATGAAATCGTCCAGCCTGCAAAGACGTCTCGGTCTGGGCTTGACCCTGGGCATGACCTTGCTTTGGCTGGGGGCGACCGTCGGCGCCTGGCTGGTGGTGCAACATGAGTTGAACGAGGCATTCGACAGCGCGCTGGAAGAGACGGCGCAACGCATCCTGCCCCTGGCCGTACTGGAAATCAGCAAACGGGAAAAGCCCGATGAGACACAACACGTGGCCCCGCTGACAACGCACAAGGAATACCTGACCTATCTGGTGCGTGATGCCAGTGGCAAGATCCAGATGCAATCCCACGACGCCAATCCGAATATCTTCAACAAACAACCGGCTGAAGGTTTCTCCACCACTGATAAATACCGTCTGTATGGCGCCAGTGCGTTGCGGGAAACACTGTTCATCGAAATCGCCGAGCCCCTTGGTCATCGCCGTGAGGCCGCGCGGGAAGCCTTGTTTGCCTTGCTGTTGCCGCTATTGGCGCTGATTCCCATCAGCCTGTTGGGCACCTGGTTATTCGTGCGCATCAGCCTGCGCAGCGTATTGGCCTATCGTCGAGCGGTGGAGGCCCGTGGGGTGGGTGATCTGTCGCCGATCAAAACGTCGCGCCTGCCGGCCGAAATCGATCCGCTGGCTGACGCGGTCAACCATCTGCTGGAGCGCTTGCGTAAGGCCCTGGAGGCCGAGCGCAGTTTTACCGCCAATAGCGCTCATGAACTGCGCACGCCACTGGCCGCGACCCTGGCGCAGGTCCAGCGGTTGCGTCACGAAGCGCCCGAGGGCCCGTTGCGAGTGCGCGCGGCAAAGATCGAAAACTCGTTGCGCGAGTTGGCGCGGCTCTCGGAAAAGCTCATGCAACTGGCCAAGGCCGAGGGCGGTGGGCTGTTGTCCGAAACGCCCCAGGATCTCGTTCCGTTGCTGGTCCATGTGGTTGATGAGTGGAACCATAGCAGCGCTCGCCACATCGAGCTGCAGTTGCCCACCCAGGCCAGTGTGTACTCGGTCATTGATCCAGACGCTTTCGGTATTCTGTTGCGCAACCTGATCGAGAATGCGCTGAAGTACGGTGCAATGGATCAACCGATCGAAGTCAGCCTCACCGACCAGGCGCTGCTGCGGGTGGTCAATGGCGGCCCGGTGGTGCCGGCACCCATGTTGCAGCACCTGACCGAGCGTTTTGTGCGCGGTCACAGTGAAGCGAGCGGGTCAGGGTTGGGGTTGGCGATTGCCAAAACCATTGTGCAGGGGGTCAATGCGCAAATGATGCTGGTGTCGCCGGCAACAGGTCGACAGGAGGGATTCGAAGTCCGCGTCTGGTTACCGCTCGTATCCACTGTCGAAGGCTGAGGGCATGCTTGGCATGTGCTCACTGTTCGCCACGATTTTCTCTGGCTGCCCCTAGGCTAAGAGGTCCGGGCAGAATTACTGCACTGATCTCAGTGCCAGGTTGACATGTGTAAAAGTATTATCGCTCAGCAACCAATAGCAACGACTGCGGCACCGGACTTTGCGGATGCTGCGGCTCCTGCAGGCTGGCCAGCCGAAAACCGGCCATGTCCAGTGCATTGAGCCAACTGGACAAGGTGCGCGAGTACCACGGCATGGGTTGCCACTGCCCCTTGAACCCGGCGAAGGTCTCTTCCCGCCAACCGTCCTGATAGTCGCCCGCCGCCGCGGTCCACGGGTGCAGCGTCTGGATTACCAGCGCGCCACCGGGGGCGAGCAGGGCGTTCATGGCGGCGAGCAGGGGGATGATGTCCTGCTGCAACAGGGCGAAGTTGGCGCAAATCAGGTTGTAGTGGCTTCCGATGTCCACTTTCGCCTCCACCAACGCTTCATAGCTCGCCAAATGCACCTGCGCAGAGCCCGCCGCCCGCGCCGCCTCGACCAGCGTCGCATCGCCATCCACTCCGACCGCCTCGATGCTCCGTTCAGCCAGCGCACGCAACAACCATCCTTCGCCGCAACCCAGGTCGAGCACACGCTCGGGCTGACGACCCAGTATCGCCAGCAGGATGGCCTGGTCGGTGACGGTGAGGCGGCTTTCGATCGCTCCAGTGCGGATAGCCTCGATCCAGGATTGGGCATTGTGGTGCCAGCTCTGGAGGAGGATGGATTCGGGGGCGGGCATTTTGATGTCCAGAGTAATGGGGTGGATGGAAGGATAGGACAAGTGCGGGGCCTTGTTGGGGAAAGAGCTGAACCGGGGCAATTGCAGGGATAAAACTCGTGTGCCTGTGACGGTCTGTCGATTGCTACACACAGTCGTTCGGCATGATCTAAGCTCCTCAAGGTATGGCTTTTCGAGCAGGGGTTTCCATGCGAAACACACCTGAAAACAGTCTGAAAATAGCGTTGAAAGCCTGTAGAGACAGCTTTGTTTCTGTTGGCTTTTTCAGCTTTTTCATCAACGCGCTGATGCTCGTTCCCACCTTCTATATGCTTCAGGTGTATGGACGAGTGGTCACCAGCGGAAGTCTGACGACCCTGGCGATGCTGACGCTAATCATGACCGGGTTGGTGGTAACACTCGGTTCCCTGGAATGGGTGCGTTCACGCATCATGGTTCGGGTCAGTACCCGGCTGGATGTGTTGCTGGGTCGCCAGGTCTATAAGGCCAGTTTCAAACGGGCGCTGGAAAGTGGCGGCATGGATGCTTCAGCCCAGTCGCTCAACGACTTGACGGGCTTGAGACAGTTTCTCTCCGGTAATGGACTATTCGCCTTTTTCGATGCGCCCTGGTTGCCTATCTATGTTGCTGTGATGTTCATGTTCCATCCCTGGTATGGCTGGGTAGCGGTGGGCAGTGCGTTGGTGTTGTTATTGCTCGCGTTTCTCAATGAGAGGTTGACGGGGCCGACACTTGCCCAGGCTAACAAGGAACATATCAGCGCGACGCTCCACACCACGAAAAATCTGCGCAACGCTGAAGTCATCGAGTCCATGGGTATGCTTGAAACCCTGATGGACCGTTGGGGGCGTCGCCAAAGACATGTCCTGATGCTGCAGTCCGGGGCGAGTGATAGAGGTGGCATCATCAGCACGCTTTCCAGGTCCTTCCGGATCCTGGTGCAATCGCTGATCCTGGGTCTGGGGGCGTACCTGACCGTGGATCACCAGGTGGGGCCAGGCATGGTGTTTGCCGGGTCCGTGTTGCTAGGGCGCGCATTGGCCCCCATCGATCTGATCATCGGCAGCTGGAAGGGCTTTATTGCAGCCCGTTCGCAGTACCGCCGCCTCAACGACATCCTCGACAAACAACAGGCTCAGCCCGAGCGTATGTCATTGCCTGCGCCTCAGGGGCATGTGCAGGTGGAGAATTTGATCGTCGCGGCACCTGGCTCGAAAACCCCGATCATCAAAAACTTAAGTTTCAGCGCACCTGCCGGCTGCATAGTCGGAATCATCGGTCCAAGTGCCGCGGGCAAGTCCACCCTGGCCAGGGCGCTGATGGGGGTATGGGGGCCGCAGCATGGGGTGGTCCGGCTCGATGGCGCGGACATCAGCGCATGGGACAAACATGAACTTGGGCCGTACATCGGTTACTTGCCCCAGGACATTGAATTATTCGAAGGCAGCGTCAGCGAGAACATTGCCCGCTTCGCCGAGGTCGATTCCGAGAAAGTCGTTCTGGCGGCCAAGTCTGCCGGCGTTCACGAAATGATTCTGCTGTTGCCCGATGGCTATGACACCGTCATTGGCAGCGATGGCGTCATGCTGTCGGGAGGGCAGCGCCAACGCATCGGCCTGGCCCGTGCCCTGTATGGCAACCCGCGGCTGATTATCCTCGACGAGCCCAATTCCAATCTCGACGAAGTCGGTGATCGCGCCCTGGCGGTGGCTATCCAGCAGCTCAAGCTGACAGGTGCAACCCTTTTTGTGATTACCCACCGAACCAACATTGTGTCCCAACTTGACCGGCTGATGGTGATGAGTGATGGCGCTATCAGTCTCTATGGACCACGCGAACAAGTGCTGGCCGAACTCGCGCAGCGGGCACAAAAGCACGCCACGCAAGCAGGCGCAAGCGTGGCTTCGGTGGCTACTCGCAAGGGTGATGCCGATGAACAGTACGATGCTCACTCGTCAAACAGATAACTTCGCCGACCTGGCGGTATCTGATCGAAAGATCCGTCGCCTGGGTTTTGGCATTTTATTGATGACCTTCGGGGTATTCGGCACTTGGGCGGCGGTCGCACCGATCGATGGCGCGGCTTACGCGCCTGGCGTGGTCACCGTGCAGGCTTATCGGAAAACGGTGCAACACCTCGAAGGTGGCATCGTCAAAGAGGTGTTGGCCCATGACGGTGACATCGTCAAACAAGATGACCCGCTGATTATTCTCGATGATGCCCAGCTGCGATCCGAATACGAGATGACCCGAAGCCAGCTCATTGCCGCCAGAGCCATGGAGGCAAGACTCAAGGCTGAGCGGGACAATCTGCCAGTAATTGGCTTTGACGTCATGAGCGATCCCGACAGCCTGCGAGGTGCCGAAGCGCGCCAGGGCGAGACCCAGGTATTCAACGCACGACGGGGGTCACGGCTGGGCCAGATATCGGTGCTGAAAGAGCGCATTGGTCAGTTGAATCAACAGATCAAGGGGCTGGAGGCGATGATCGGGGTCAAGGGCCAACTGAATAAATCCTACAGCGGTGAAATCGTTGAATTGACCGACCTGTTGTCGCAAGGATTCGTCGACAAACAACGTCTGCTGGAGCAGCAGCGCAAGCTTGAAATGGTCAAGTCCGAATTGGCCGACCATCGTTCGACCATCACCAGGACGCGCCTGCAGATCAATGAAACACAGCTGCAGATTCTACAAGTCGATAAAGACTTCAATGCCGATGTCGCCAAACAATTGGCCGATGTCCAGACCAAAATCTACGACCTGCAAGAGAAGGCTTCCGCGCTGGAGGACCGGCTCAGCCATATCATCATCCGCGCACCCGAGTCGGGCATGGTGATTGGCATGACGGTGCATACGATTGGCGGCGTCGTGCGCTCGGCGACGCCTTTGCTGGACATTGTTCCCTCGGTTTCAGCACTGGTCATAGAGGCCCAGGTGGCGCCGGTCGATATCGATCGCATCGCCATCGGCAAGCGTGCCGATATCCGTTTCGGCGCGTTCAACAGTGCGACCACGCCGGTGATCCAGGGCGAGGTCATCAGTGTTTCGGCGGACCGGCTGGTCAACGAAAAGACAGGGACTCCCTATTACCTGGCGCGGGTCCGGGTCACCGAAGCCGGCGTGCGCGCCTTGGGTGATCGCAAATTACTGCCGGGGATGCCTGCGGACGTGTTGATCATCACGGGGCAACGCACGCTGTTGCAATACCTTCTGCAGCCGGCCCGCAATGTCATCTCTCAAGCGATGATCGAGGAGTGATCATGCGAGCGTCGACAGTTCTGCTGGGCGGGGCGTTCATGTTTGCCGCGGGTGCCGTTCTGGCGCAAACCACTGAAGCAAAGCCGACCGGGGTCAATGCCTCGACGTATTCCACTGATCTCATGCAGTTGTATCGCGAGGCCCGGCTGGAAGACCCGCGAGTATTGGCCTCGTATGCGCGAGTGAAGGCGGGCGAGGAACATCAACGCGAGGCCCTGGGCTCGCTGTTACCACAGGTAGCGCTCAACGCCGGGCAGAACCGGATTCATCAGGAGAGCGACCTGGTGCAGCGCAGTTACGATAGCGAAATCTACAGCCTGTCGCTGCGTCAGTACCTCTACAACAAGGCCGCGTGGGAGAACTACCAAAGATTCAAAAGCCTGGCCAAGCAAACCGAATCAGAAGCGCAGGAGGCCCAGGCTGAGGCCACAGTGGATTTGGCCCAGCGTTACTTCGCCGCGTTGGCGGCCGAGGATGAACTGGAATTGGTAAGGGCGGAGCGTCAAACCACGCAAAAGAGTCTGGACAGAGTCAATGCGTTGTACGAAAAGCAGCTGGCGTTGATTACCGATCAGCTCGACCTCAAGGCCCGGGTCGATTTGCTGGCGGCGCAGGAACTGGATGCCCAGAACCAAGCCAGCATCACGCGCGAGGCACTGGCGGAAATCGTCGGCCGGCCGGTCAAGGAGAAGCTCAACCGGATTCGCGATGACGTGCAACTACAGGTCTCGACACAGAGTCTTGAAACGTGGGTCCGCGAGGGGGTAGCGCAAAACCCGGCGCTCAAGGCTAATGAAAGTGGTGTCGAGGCAGCAGGCGCTGCGTTGCGTGGCGGCAAGGGCGGGCACTATCCGACCGTGAGCCTTTCTCTGAGCGCGCAGCAGACCAACGAGGGCTACAACAACTCCCTGGCGCCGCGTACCGACAGTTATGTCGCCGGTATTGGCGTGCAAGTGCCGCTGTACAGCGGCGGCTCAACCTCGGCGCGGGTGCGTGGGCTCTACCAGGATCAGATCGTGGCAGAGCAGCAACTGGAAGCAGTTCAGCGCCAAGTGGTCAAGGAGATCACCACCGCTTACCTGACCGCCAACTCGAGCGCAGAAAAGATCAGTGCGAGCCGGCATGCCTTGGCCTCGGCACAACTGTCCAGAGTGGCGGCAGAGAAAGGACTCAGTTACGGAATGGTCAATGCCGTCGATGTACTGACCAGCGTACGCAACGAATTCCGGGCTCGTCGTGATCTGCTCAAGACGCAATACGACTTCGTCACCAATGTCTTCACGCTCAATCGCTGGGCGGGCAAGCCGCCTGTCGAGAGTGTCGAAAACGTCAATGCCTGGTTGAGCCCCCGCAGCTCCAGCCAAAAACTCGCATCCCCCTGATCCTGCCAGCAATACCGACGTCGTATACCTCTCTCCAGCCAGGCTGGTTTTCCAGTGCATGCCCACGGGCCTGGGGCTGGCTTGTGGGGGCTCGGTGATATAGGCCTTCGCCGATAAATTGACGACGTTTTTATTCTCATACTTTCTTTTTCGCCATTCGTCGGTTAATTGACGATTTTGGTCGAGGGTAGACCTTGGCCGCAGGTCGCCGACGGCGAGTCTAAGACCTTGATTTCCTAGGGGGAAGGCTCCTCTTGGGAGCATTGGCCGGGCTACCCGCAGGAGGCTGAGTCGACGACTGGCGGATGTCTGGGCCGGCAGCGCGCTGGGCTGGCCTAGACTCAGTTGAGCGGTTCGAGGGAGCACGTCATCAAACGCAACCTATTGATGATTATTCCTATTTCTGTTGTTTCGATGGCTTTTGCCCGGCTTCTGGGAACGTCCGCAATCCCTGCCGGTGCAACGGGTGGAAGTGTCCCTCAGGGCTAATACCGAGTGGGCACTGTCAAGGCCTGTCGGCGCTCGCATCTGTCCTTCAATGGTGGGTGGTCAGGTGAATGAGCTGCTGATCCAGGAAGGCCAACGGGTGGAGGCCATCGTGCATTTTTCAAGGGAGTCAGGACGGTAATGACGACCCAAATAAAACCAATAAGCGTGATGCTGATCGACTGTCGTCCTCTTGTGCTGATGGGCCTTCAGGACTTGATCAACGCCCGCAAGCCTCAGATGGAAGTGAGCGGGCAGGCCACTACCTATACCAAAGCGCTGGATCTTGCCGATCAGTTGCGTCCCGATGTCATTTTTTTCAGTTTCTTTCCGGATGCGCTGAACCCGTTGGCGGTTGTCGCGGGGCTCGCCCGCAGCGCCGAAATCAAAGTGCTGGTGCTCAAGAGTCTGTACGAAACCGTCCCCGTTGCCCAGGCGATAGAGGCGGGCGCACGCGGCGTCGTGCTGGCGGAAGACCCGACGGAATCGATCATCCGAGCCATCATCCAGGTCCATCATCGTGACATCGGGCTGGATAGAGCCTGGGTTGGTGGGCTTTCCGACTATGTCGCGACCGGGCATATACCCTTGAAATGCAATTCGGAGCAGGCGAAACAAGCGCGATTGACGCTGCGTGAAAGGGAACTGATTCGCGCCATCGTGGGGGATCCGTCTGCCAAATACATGTGCATCGCCGGGCGCCTGGGTATCAGTGAGCACACCGTGCACAACCACCTCAGTAACATTTATCAAAAGCTTAATCTCGTTAACCGTATCGACTTGCTGATATACGCACAGAAGCACGGGCTCACCAACAATGAAGAACCGCCCGAGTCCACTTGGGTGGAACTGCATTGAATTTCTTTGGGGCGCCCAGGCCGTCACTGTGTCGCCGTCCGTGAATCCCATATCAGACCTGTAAGGCATGCGAGGGTGGTTTCTACGCCACCCTCGCATTCTTTTACGCGCGCGCTTCCTCAGGCGCTGCCATGGACAATGTCGGTATTCAGCAGATCGACTCCGACCAAGGTGATGGTCGTGATTTGTCCGCCCGTTTCGGCAATCGTCACGATGCTGTTTGCGCCGCTGTTGTCGATCGACTGCACAACGGCGTTCTGGTCGCCGTTGAGCACCAGCGTGTCGCGCAGGCCTGCGCTCGCATCGAAGCCGGTGATCTGGTACTTGTTTTGGGTGAATGACAAATCGACGTTGAAGGCATCCCGCTGACCGGCCGTACCCGCCAGCGTGAAGTCGAAGGTGGTGCCCAAGTCGTTGGCGAACAGGTTGGCGTCAAACGTACTCGTCGCCGAGTCCCCATCCTTGTCCGTCAGCGTCGCGTTGAACGCCAGCTTGACATCGCTGGCCAGGTTCTCGGTCTGCTGAATGAACTGGATCACCGGGATCTTGACGTCGCCTCGACCCATTGTGAGCTGAACCGCGTCGATCAACTTCGTGCCCTGCTGCTGAACGAGGAAGGACACTTGTCCGCCGGCCTCCGGTGTCAGGGTGTTCACCTCGGTGAGGTTCGAGAAGGTGCCATCCTCGTAGTAGATCCGGTAGTACAGGTCCTCGGTCGCCGTGTTGTAACCCCCGACGGAGTTGTCGATGAAGACTTTCATCCCCGTCAGCAGGCTCTCCGGATTGATCACGAAACTTTCATCGGCATTGCTGATGGCCGCCAGGCTGTCTCCCTGGAGAATGTTATTGCCGACGCCGATGCCGGACGTGCTGACGTTCATGGCCGCCGAGTCGATGTACGAGGGCAGGGGGGTGGTCTGTAGCTGGGCTTCGGTAGGGTCGGGTTTACCGAGCCCGATACCGCTCAGGATGTCCGCCGTCGACGCCGTTGCCTTGGCGGAAAAGAACACAATCTCCTCGGATGGCGAAGGAATCGTCGGCGGATTCTGCGTCGGGATCAACAAGGTGCGCACTGGATCCGGGCCGCCGGCACTGAGCGAGCCGTCGGCACTGCTGAGCACGATCGTCGAACTGAAGCCTTGCACCAGGTCCAGTGTATAGCTGCCATTGGTATAGGCGGTCAGCGTGTAGTCGACGCTGGTATTCGCGGTGGAGGCGTTGTTGTCGAAATCGCCGGTCAACGTCCCTGCGAAGTGGTAGGCACCATTGGCGTCCGGTGAGGGCGACTGCTCGGTGAGCGTGCCGGTGCCGGTGGTGGTCGTGTTGTCTGGCCTGACGAGGGTGAACTGGTTATTCACCAACGAAATATCCAGCCCGGTTGCACCCAGTCCGTCGGCTCCGGTCGAATGATCCCAGTATCCTTGTTGTGGAAGGACACTACCGGTGCCGATCAGGTTGCCGAAGGCGAGTGATGGGCCGTCGTCCTTGAACACCAGGTTCTGCCCGATGTTCAGGGTCGCCTGGGCGCTGTCGCCGTCCCCATCGGTCTTGGTCGCTATCAGCGTCACCAGGTTGTCCGCCGACAGCGTCGTCGAATCATCGGGATTGCTGGCGTTGGGATGCACCACGGCGCGGAGTTGGTCGAGGGTGACGTCGCCATTGGCGGCGACACTGGCGGTGAACACCAGCAAGTTGCTGGTGGCCGTGCGGCCTTCGACCACGCCGCCGTTGAGCGACAGGTTCACCGCTTGGCCGCTGGCCGTGTCCACCAGCCCGGAGGCACCCACCACTACGCCCAGCGCATAGGTCAGGGTGCCAGCCCCATCGGCGCCAAACGCCGAGGTGAAGTTGGCCGCGAGGCTCTTGGTATCGTTGGTCGCCAGCACCGTCTCATCGACTGTCAGCGTCGGTTCCGTGCCGGTGGTGCTGATGCTGGGCCCGTCGTCCTTGAACACCAGGTTCTGGCCGATGTTGAGGCTCGTGTGGGCGCTGTCGCCGTCCTTGTCGGTGATGGTTGCCGTCAGCGTCACCAGGTTGTCCGCGGTCAGGGTCTTCGAATCATCGGGATTGGTCGTGACGGAATGCACCACGGCGCGGATCTGGTCGAGGGTGACGTCGCCATTGGCGGCCACGCTGACGGTGAACACCAGATCGTTGCTCGTCGCCGTGCGGCCTTCCACCACTGCGCCGTTAAGCGACAAATTCACCACTTGGCCGGTGGCCGTGTCCACTAGCCCGGAGGCACCCGCGACCACGCCCAGCGCATAGGTCAGTGTTCCTGCACCGTCAGCGCCATACGCCGAGCTGAAGTTGGCCGCGAAACTCTGGGTATCGTTGGTGGCCAGCACCGTTTCGTCGACCGTCAGCGTTGGCTCGGTGCCTGTGGTGCTGATGCTTGGCCCGTCGTCCTTGAACACCAGGTTCTGGCCGATGTTGAGGCTCGCTTGGGCACTGTCGCCGTCCTTGTCGGTCTTGGTTGCCGTCAGCGTTACCAGATTGTCCGCGGTCAGGGTCTTCGAATCATCCGGATTGGTGGTGTTGGGATGCACCACGGCGCGGAGTTGGTCGAGGGTGACGTCGCCATTGGTAGCGACGCTGACCGTGAACACCAGCAGGTTGGTCGTGGCCGTGTGGCCTTCGACCACGGTGCCGTTGAGCGACAGGTTGACGGCCTCGCCCGTGGCCGTGTCCACCAGCCCGGAGCCACCGGCGACCACGCCCAGCGCATAGGTCAGCGTGCCCGCGCCATCAGCGCCAAACGCCGAGCTGAAGTTGGCGGCAAAGCTCTGGGTGGCGTTGGTTGCCAGTACCGTTTCGTCCACCGTCAACGTTGGTTCCGTGCCGGTGGTGCTGATGCTCGGTCCGTCGTCCTTGAACACCAGGTTCTGGCCGATGTTGAGGCTCGTATGAGCGCTGTCGCCGTCCTTGTCGGTGATGGTTGCCGTCAGCGTCACCAGATTGTCCGCGGTCAGGGTCTTCGAATCATCCGGATTGGTGGTGTTGGGATGCACCACGGCGCGGAGTTGGTCGAGGGTGACGTCGCCATTGGTAGCGACGCTGACCGTGAACACCAGCAGGTTGGTCGTGGCCGTGTGGCCTTCGACCACGGTGCCGTTGAGCGACAGGTTGACGGCCTCGCCCGTGGCCGTGTCCACCAGCCCGGAGCCACCGGCGACCACGCCCAGCGCATAGGTCAGCGTGCCCGCGCCATCAGCGCCAAACGCCGAGCTGAAGTTGGCGGCAAAGTTCTGGGTGGCATCGGTCGTCAGCACCGTTTCGTCCACCGTCAGCGTTGGCTCGGTGCCGGTGGTACTGATGCTCGGTCCGTCGTCCTTGAACACCAGGTTCTGGCCGATGTTGAGGGTAGCCTGGGCGCTGTCACCGTCTTTGTCGGTCTTGGTCGCGGTCAGAGTCACCAGGTTGTCCGAGGTCAGGCTCTTCGAATCATCCGGATTGATTGGGTCGGAGTGCACCACGGCGCGGAGCTGATCGAGGGTGACGTCGCCATTGGCGGCCACACTGACCGTGAACACCAGCAGGTTGCTGGTGGCGGTGCGGCCTTCGACCACGGTTCCGTTGAGCGACAGGTTGACGGCCTCACCGGTGGCGGTGTCGGTCAGCCCGGAGCCGCCGGCGACCACGCCCAGCGCATAGGTCAGCGTACCCGCACCGTCAGCGCCAAACGCCGAGCTGAAGTTGGCGGCAAAGTTCTGGGTGGCGTCGGTGGCCAGCACCGTTTCGTCGATTGTCAGCGTCGGCTCCGTGCCGGTGGTGCTGATGCTCGGCCCGTCGTCCTTGAACACCAGGTTCTGCCCGATGTTGAGCGTGGCGTGGGCGCTGTCACCGTCGCCATCGGTCTTGGTTGCCGTCAACGTCACCAGGTTGTCTGCGGTCAGGGTCTTCGAATCATCCGGATTGGTCGCATCGGAATGCACCACGGCGCGGATCTGGTCGAGGGTGACGTCGCCATTGGCGGCAACGCTGACGGTGAACACCAACAGGTTGGTGGTGGCCGTGCGGCCTTCCACTACGGTGCCGTTGAGCGACAGGTTGACCGCCTCATTGGTGGCGGTGTCGGTCAGCCCGGAGGCTCCTGTGACCACGCCCAGCGCATAGGTCAGCGTGCCGGCACCGTCAGCGCCAAACGCCGACGTGAAGTTGGCGGCAAAGCTCTGGGTAGCGTTGGTCGCCAGTACCGTTTCATCGACCGTCAGGGTCGGCTCGGTGCCGGTGGTGCTGATGCTCGGCCCATCGTCTTCGAAAATCATCTTGGAGCCGATTTCGGCGGTTGACGTGCTGGACTGCAGCACCTTGAAACCGCCAATGTCGAAGTCAGCGTGCGTCTTGTCGCCGCTCTTGTCGGTCAGCAACCCGGCGTTCTCGATCATCACGCGGTTGTGGTCGGTCGCCGTGCTGTAGGTGATCTGCGAATCGGTCGGAACGCCGGTGATCAGCACCGTGCCGTCGGCGTTGTAGGTGATGACGGCGCTGCTGACGGTGGCGCCCGCGAACGTCTTCACGGTGACACTGCCGTTGATGATCGCGACCTTTTCGGTGCTGTCGTTGGCGTAGCTGTTGACGAAGTTGACGCCGCTCTGCGACCCGCTGACGTTGTCGGCGTTCTTGACAGCGGTGAGCAAGAGCTTCGCGGTTGTACCGCCCGTCTCCTGTACGACCTTGAAGGTCGCGGAGCGGGCGCCGAAGTACTGGGTGAAGTCGATGTTCGCTTCGACACCTGCTTCGCCCGGGCTCAGGTTGGGGATCGTGAAGTCCGCCTTGGCTCCGGTGACGAAGCTGAAGCGCAGGCCTTCCTGTTCGGTGATCGCCTGGTTGTTGGTGCCCAGGGTTGTGCTGCCGCCGCCCTGGCTGCTGTTGACCGTGTCGGCGCTGGTGATGGCGGCACTGCTTGCCGACTGATCCAGCGGATCCCTGCCGGTGACGACGATCGAGACACCGGGAATCCGGCCGTTCGCATCGGCCGTCGCGCCCGCGGTCGTGAACATCAGGAACAACTGCTGGCCCGACGGCGCATTGGCCAGACTGAATTCCGCATCCTGACCGGCTCCGATGAACACCTTGTTCAGCAGATTGACCGCATCGTCGGGGTTGCTGGCGTCCGGATGTTTGAGGGGTTGGTACTCCACAGTCCAGATTTTTCCGCCCGAGAGCGGCGATCCGGTTTCTTCGATATAGGCCGCGAACACGATCGCGCCGGTTGGGCCTCCGGCTCGGCCCAGAAGGATGTTGTCGTTTGTATCGGTATACAGAAGGATGCTGGTGCCATTGATAGTATCCAGTCCGCTGTCCACGCCATTGAGCGCTGCGCCTGTGCTGTCGACGAAGCTGATATTGGTAATGGTTGCTCCGGGGTCAGCGCTGACGCTGAACGCATTGCTGCCGGTATTGCCTGCGGCACCGGTGTAGCCACTCAAGGCTGCACCTGTTGCGGTACCTGCACCCAGTGCGGTCAAACGGGTAGAGAAAGTCGAGGGCAGGGAGGCCAGCAGAATGTCGTTGTCATCAGCGTCCCCCGCAGGGCTTGGCGTGGCGGTGCTGTTCTGCAATCCGGTCGTTTCGTCCAGTGTAACGTTCGCGCCGGAGGCCACAACGCTTAGAGCGTTGACGGTAACCGATGTTGTCACCACTGAGTCGAGGGTTGAAATATATAGGGGGGCAGGATCGCTCGTTAGCAATGAATTTTGCTCGCCAATAGCAGCCATGACTTTCTCCAGAGCAATTGCGGTCATCGAGGCCTGACCGTTGACCATTGGTCGCAACTATGGAGAAGCGCCGGGGATTGCACATCAGCCGAAACTCCCACGCGGGGTGGGAGTTTCAGACTAGTCGTGCTCGTCGGAGGCCTGCCGCAGGGTGCCCAGTGTTCAAGTCTTGTGGTGTTCGAGCGCTCACAGCGAATGCGATCAGTGCGGATCTGATATTGGCACTGCAAAAAAATGCGAGGGTGGTTTCCACCACCCTCGCATCCTTTACGCGTGCGCTGCCTCAGGCGCTGCCATGGACTATGTCGGTATTCAGCAGATCAACCCCGACCAAGGTGATGGTCGTGATTTGTCCGCCCGTTTCGGCAACCGTCACGATGCTGTTTGCGCCGCTGTTGTCGATCGACTGGACAACGGCGCCCTGGTCGCCGTTGAGCACCAGCGTGTCGCGCAGCCCTGCGTTCGCATCGAAGCCGGTGATCTGGTACTTGTTTTGGGTGAATGACAAATCGACGTTGAAGGCATCCCGCTCACCGCTCGTACCCACCAGGGTGAAATCGAAGGTGGTGCCCAAGTCGTTGGCGAACAGGTTGGCGTCGAACGTACTCGTCGCCGAGTCCCCATCCTTGTCCGTCAGCGTCGCGTTGAACGCCAGCTTGACATCGCTGGCCAGGCTCTCGGTCTCGTGAGTGAACTGGATCGTCGGGATCTTGATCTCGCCCCGGGCCATCGTGAGCTGAACCGCGTCGATCAGGTTCGTGCCATTGCTCTGAATGAGGAAGGACACCTGTCCACCGGCCTCCGGCGTCACGGTGTTCACCTCGATCAGGTTCGAGAACGTGCCATCCTCGTAGAAAGCCCTGTAGTACAAGTCCTCGGTCGCCGTGTTGTAACCCCCCACGGAGTTGTCGATGAAGACCTTCATGCTCGTCAGCAGGCTTTCCGGATTGATCACGAAGCTTTCATCGGCAGCACTGATGGCCGCCAGGTTGTCTCCCTGGAAGAGGTTATTGGCGACGCCGATACCGGACGTGCTGACGTTCATGGCCCTCGGGTCGATGTACGACGGCAGCGGGTTGGTTTGTAGCTGGGCTTCAGTGGGGTCGGGGGCCCCGAGCCCGATGCCGGTCAGGATGTCCGCAGTCGACGCCGTTGCTTTCGCGGAAAAGAACACAATCTCCTCAGATGGCGAAGGAATCGTCGGCGGATTCTGCGGCGGGATCAACAATGTGCGCACCGGGTCCGGGCCGCCGGCACTGAGCGAGCCGTCGGCGCTGCTGAGCACGATCTCGGAACTGAAGCCTTGCACCAGGTCCAGTGCATAGGTGCCATTGGCAAAGGCGGTCAGTGTGTAGTCGACGCTGGTATTCGCGGTGGCGGCGTTGTTGTCGAAATCACCGGTCAGAGTTCCTGCGAAGTGGAACGCGCCGTTGACGTCCGGTGAGGGCGATTGCTCGGTGAGCGTGCCGGTCCCGGTGGTGGTCGTGTTGTCTGGCCGGACGAGGGTGAATTGGTTATTCACCAACGAAATATCCAGACCGGTTGCACCCAGTCCGTCGGCTCCGGTCGAGTGATCCCAGTACCCTTGCTGTGGAAGGATGCTACCGGTGCCGATCAGGTTGCCAAAGGCGAGTGTAGGGCCGTCGTCCTGGAACACCAGGTTTTGTCCGATGTTCAGGGTGGCATGGGCACTGTCGCCGTCCTTGTCGGTGATGGTGGCGGTCAGGGTCACCAGATTGTCCGAGGTCAGACTCGTCGAATCATTCGGATTGGTTGGGTCGGGATGCACCACGGCCCGTTGCTGGTCGAGGGTGATATCGCCATTAGCCGCCACGCTGACGGTGAACACCAGCAGGTTGGTGATGGCCGTGCGGCCTTCGACCACGCCGCCGTTGAGCGACAGGTTCACCGCCTCACCGGTAGCTGTATCCGTCAGTCCGGAGCCTGCGGCCACCACGCCCAGCGCATAAGTCAGCGTACCGGCACCGTCGGCGCCAAACGCCGAAGTGAAGTTCGCCGCGAAGTTCTGGGTGGCGTCGGTCGTCATTACCGTTTCGTCAACCGTCAGGGTTGGTTCCGTGCCGGTGGTGCTGATGCTTGGCTCGTCGTCCTTGAACACCAGGTTCTGGCCGATGTTCAGTGTCGCATGGGCACTGTCGCCATCCTTGTCGGTGATGGTGGCGGTCAGGGTCACCAGATTGTCCGAGGTCAGCGTCTTCGAATCATCCGGATTGGTTGCGTCGGGATGTACCACGGCGCGGATCTGGTCAAGGGTAACGTCACCATTGGCGGCGACGCTGACGGTGAACACCAGATCGTTGCTAATCGCCGTGCGGCCTTCCACGACTGTACCGTTAAGCGACAAATTCACCGCTTGGCCGGTAGCGGTATCGGTCAGCCCGGAACCGCCCGCGACCACGCCCAACGCATAGGTCAACGTACCCGCACCGTCAGCGCCAAACGCCGAGCTGAAGTTGGCGGTAAAGCTCTGGGTGTCGTTGGTCGCCAGCACTGTTTCGTCGACCGTCAGGATTGGCTCCGTGCCAGTGGTGCTGATACTTGGCCCGTCATCCTTGAACACCAGGTTCTGGCCGATGTTCAGCGTCGCATGGGCGCTGTCGCCGTCCTTGTCGGTGATGGTGGCGGTCAGGGTCACCAGGTTGTCCGAGGTCAGGCTGGTCGAATCATCCGGATTGGTGGCATCGGGATGTACCACGGCGCGGATCTGGTCGAGGGTGACATCACCATTGGCGGCGACGTTGACGGTGAATACCAGATCGTTGCTAATCGCCGTGCGGCCTTCCACGACTGTACCGTTAAGCGTCAAATTCACCGCTTGGCCGGTAGCGGTATCGGTCAGCCCGGAACCGCCCGCGACCACGCCCAACGCATAGGTCAACGTACCCGCACCGTCAGCGCCAAACGCCGAGCTGAAGTTCGCCGTAAAGCTCTGGGTATCGTTGGTCGCCAGCACTGTTTCGTCGACGGTCAAGGTTGGCTCGGTGCCGGTGGTGCTGATGCTTGGCCCGTCGTCCTTGAACACCAGGTTCTGCCCGATGTCGAGGGTCGCATGGGCACTGTCGCCATCCTTGTCGGTGATGGTCGCCTTCAGGGTCACCAGATTGTCCGCCGACAGGCTTGTCGAATCATCCGGATTGGTTGGGTCGGGATGCACCACGGCCCGTTGCTGATCGAGAGTGACGTCACCGTTGGCGGCGACACTGACGGTGAATACCAGCAGATTGGTGGTGGCGGTGCGGCCTTCGACCACGGTGCCGTTGAGCGACAGGTTGACCGCCTCACCGGTGGCGGTGTCCGTCAGCCCGGAAGCACCCGCTACTACGCCCAGCGCATAGGTCAGGGTGCCCGCGCCATCGGCGCCAAACGCCGAGGTGAAGTTGGCGGCAAAGTTCTGGGTAGCGTCAGTCGTCAGTACCGTTTCGTCGACCGTCAGTGTTGGCTCCGTACCGGTGCTGCTGATGCTGGGGCCGTCATCCTTGAACACCAGGTTCTGGCCGATGTCCAGGGTTGCATGGGCACTGTCACCATCCTTGTCGGTGATGGTGGCGGTCAGGGTCACCAGGTTGTCCGCCGACAGGCTTGTCGAATCATCCGGATTGGTTGGGTCGGGATGCACCACGGCCCGTTGCTGATCGAGAGTGACGTCACCATTGGCGGCGACACTGACGGTGAACACCAGCAGGTTGGTGGTGGCCGTGCGGCCTTCGACCACTGCGCCGTTGAGCGACAGGTTGACGGCCTCACCGGTGGCGGTGTCGGTCAGCCCGGAGGCACCCGCCACCACGCCCAGCGCATAGGTCAATGTGCCCGCGCCATCAGCACCAAACGCCGAGGTGAAGTTGGCCGCGAAGTTCTGGGTGGCGTCAGTGGTCAGCACCGTTTCGTCCACTGTCAGCGTCGGTTCCGTGCCGGTGCTGCTGATGCTGGGGCCGTCATCCTTGAACACCAGGTTTTGCCCGATGTTGAGCGTGGCATGGCTGCTATCGCCGTCCTTGTCGGTGATAGTTGCCGTCAGCGTCACCAGGTTGTCCGAAGTCAGACTCGTCGAATCATCGGGGTTGGTGGCGTCGGGATGCACCACCGCCCGTTGCTGGTCGAGGGTGACGTCACCGTTGGCGGCCACGCTGAGCGTGAACACCAGCAGGTTGGTGGTGGCGGTGCGGCCTTCAACCACGGTGCCGTTGAGCGACAGATTGACGGCCTCACCGGTAGCCGTATCCGTCAGCCCGGAGGCACCGGCTACCACGCCCAGCGCATAGGTCAGCGTGCCCGCGCCATCAGCACCAAACGCCGAGGTGAAGTTTGCGGCGAAGTTCTGGGTGGCGTCGGTGGTCAACACCGTTTCGTCGACCGTCAGTGTTGGCTCGCTGCCGGTGGTGCTGATGCTGGGCCCATCGTCCTTGAACACCAGGTTCTGCCCGATGTTGAGGGTCGCGTGGGCACTGTCGCCGTCCTTGTCGGTGATGGTGGCCGTCAGCGTCACCAGATTGTCCGAGGTCAGGCTCGTTGAATCATCCGGATTGGTCGCATCAGGATGCACCACCGCCCGGAGTTGGTCGAGGGTGACGTCACCGTTGGCAGCGACGCTGACCGTGAACACCAGCAGGTTGGTGGTGGCTGTTCGACCTTCGACTACTGTGCCGTTGAGCGACAGGTTGACTGCCTCACCAGTGGCCGTGTCGGTCAGCCCGGAGCCACCCGCGACCACGCCCAACGCATAGGTCAGCGTACCGGCACCATCGGCGCCAAACGCCGAGCTGAAGTTGGCGGTAAAGTTCTGGGTAGCGTCGGTGGTCAGTACCGTTTCGTCCACGGTCAGCGTCGGCTCCGTGCCGGTCGCACTGACGCTCGGCCCGTCGTCTTCGAAGATCATCTTGGAGCCGATTTCGGCGGTCGAGGTGGAGGCTTGGCGCAGCGAGAAGCCGCCGATATCAAAATCGGCGTGGTTATCGCCTCTGGCGTCGAGGGCCGCGCCGTTCTCGATGAGTACGCGGTTGTGATCCGATGTCGTGGTGTATTCAATCTGGTAGCCGGCTTTAATGCCGGTGAGTGTTGCAACCCCACCCGTAAAGCTGATGGTGATGGTCGGATCATTCACCGAGCCGTCGGAATTTTCGATCACCAGCCCGGTGCTATTGTTGATGACTTGAACATTGGTGATGGCAACCGGCGTGTCATTCGCATAGCCGTTGATGAAATTCGCGCCAGGTTCAGCGGCGGTGTTGAATGCGCTGATTTTTACCACCGCACTCTTGCCGCTTTGCAACTGCACGACGTCGAAATTGGCCGATGTCGAATTGTAGACACCGGTAAAGTCGATGTTGGATTCAACATCGGCTTCGGTCTGGCTAAGGTTGGGAACGGTCACATCCTGCCTGGCACCGGTGACGAACGAAAAGCGGATGCCTTCCTGTTCCACAATCATCTGGTTATTGGTGCCGATGGTGGTCGGGCCACCGCCCTGGCTGGTATTGATCGTGTCGCCAGTGTTTATGTTGGCGCCACTCGACTGGTCTGCGGGATCCTTGCCGGTGGCGATGATGGTGGGATCGGTGATCCGTGTGACACCATTGATAACTTCAGTTGTCGGGTTCGCTTTCGTGAACATCAGGAAGAGGTTCTGACCGGAGGGCGCACCGGCCAGGCTGAATCCCAGGTCCTGACTGACTCCGACGAACACCTTATCCTGCAGATTGAGCGAATCATCGGGGTTCGTCGCATCTGGATGCTTGAGCGGTTGGTATTCCACGGTCCAGATCTTGCCGCCTGAGACCGGCGATCCGGTTTCTTCGATATAGGCAGCGAACACGATCGCGCCGCTTGCGCTTCCGGCTCGGCCCACAAGGATGTTGTTATTGTTCGTATCGGTGTAGAGAAGGATGCTGGTGCCATCGAGGGTATCCAGTCCACTGTCCACGCCGTCGAGCGGTGCGCCAGCGCTGTCGACGAATCTGATATCGGTGACGCCGGACGGGTCGGTGAGGGTGAACGCATTGCTGCCGGTGTTGCCCGCGGCACCGGTATAGCCGCTCAAGGCCGCACCCGTTGCAGTACCTGCCCCCAGTGCGGTTAAGCGGGTAGAGAAAGCCGAGGGCAGGGATGCCACCAGGATATCGTTATCGTCAGCGTCTCCCGCGGGGCTTGGTGTGGCGGTGAGGTTCTGCAACCCTGCCGTTTCGTCCAGCGTAACGTTCGCGCCGGGCGCCACGCTCAGAGCGTTGGCCGTAATCGAGGTTAAGTTGAGGGAGGTTGGATCGCCCGTTAGCGATGAGTTTTGCTCGCGAATAGTCATGACGTTCTCCTGAGCAATTACGGTCATTGAGGCCTGACCATTAACCTCTGCAACTATGACTAATCGCCGGGGATTGCACATCGGCCGAAACTCCCAAGCGGGATGGGAGTTTCGGCCTACGTGGGAGGGGGAAACGGGATGAGGACGCGAAGACGTGCTGTCGCATATTCCGTTTGTGAATGAGCACATGCTGCTGATGCTCGCCCGGACTTTAACCGGCAGCGCATCGAGCTGAGTGTGAGCCAACTCAGGTGGCTACTGGAACTGCAAAAAACAATGAGAGGGTGGTCTGCACCACCCTCGCATCCTTATCACGCGCGCGCTGCCTCAGGCGCTGCCATGGACAATGTCGGTATTCAGAACATCGGCCCCGACCAAGGTGATGGTCGTGATTTGTCCGCCCGTTTCGGCAATCGTCACGATGCTGTTTGCGCCGCTGTTGTCGATCGACTGGACAACGGCGTTCTGGTCGCCGTTGAGCACCAGCGTGTCGCGCAGGCCTGCGCTCGCATCGAAGCCGGTAACCTGGTACTTGTTCTGGGTGAATGACAAATCGACGTTGAAGGCATCCCGCTCACCGCTCGTGCCCACCAGCGTGTAGTCGAAGGTGGCGTTGCCCAAGTCGTTGGCGAACAGGTTGGCGTCGAACGTGCTCGTCGCCGCGTCCCCATCCTTGTCCGTCAGCGTCGCGTTGAACGCCAGCTTGATATCGCTGGCCAGGTTCTCGGTCTGCTGAATGAACTGGATCACCGGAATCTTGACATCGCCTCGGCCCATCGTGAGCTGAACCGCGTCGATCAGCGCCGTGCCTTGTTTCTCAACGAGGAAGGACACCTGTCCGCCGGCTTCCGGTGTCAGGGTGTTCACCTCGGTGAGGTTCGAGAACGTGCCATCCTCGTAGTAGATCCGGTAGTACAGGTCCTCGGTCGCCGTGTTGTAACCTCCCACGGAGTTGTCGATGAAGATCTTCATGGCCGACAACAGGCTCTCCGGATTGATCACGAAACTTTCATCGGTAGCGCCGATGGCCGCCAGGTTGTCTCCCTGGAGGACGTTATTGGCGACGCCGATGCCGGACGTGCTGACGTTCATGGCCCTCGGGTCGATGTACGACGGCAGGGGGTTGGTCTGTAGCTGGGCTTCGGTGGGGTCGGGTGCTCCAAGCCCGATACCGGTCAGGATGTCCGAAGTCGACGCTAGCGCCTTCGCGGAAAAGAACACAATCTCCTCGGATGCCGAAGGAATAGTTGGGTCATTCGTCTTCGGAATCAACAATGTGCGCACCGGATCCGGGCCGCCGGCACTGAGCGAGCCGTCGGCACTGCTGAGCACGACCGTCGAACTGAAGCCTTGCACCAGGTCCAGTGTATAGGTGCCATTGTTATAGGCAGTCAGCGTGTAGTCGACGGAGGTATTCGCCGTGGCGGCATTGTTGTCGAAATCGCCGGTCAACGTCCCTGCGAAATGGTAGGCGCCATTGGCGTCCGGTGAAGGCGACTGCTCGGTGAGCGTGCCGGTGCCGGTCGTGGTCGTGTTGTCTGGCCTGACGAGGGTGAATTGGTTATTCACCAACGAGATATCCAGACCGTTCGCATCCAGCCCGTCGGCTCCGGCGGAATGATCCCAGTATCCTGTTTGTGGAAGGACGCTACCGGTCCCGATCAGGTTGCCGAAGGCCAGTGTAGGGCCGTCGTCTTCGAAGATCATCTTGGAGCCGATTTCGGCGGTCGTCACAGAGGTTTGGAGCAGCGTGAAGCCACCGACATCAAAATCGGCGTGGGTATTGCCCCTGGCGTCGAGGGCTGCCCCGTTCTCGACGAGCACGCGGTTGTGATCCGAGGCTGTGGTGTATTCAATCTGGTAGCCGGCCAAAACGCCGGTGATGGTTGCAACCCCACTCGTGAAGCTGATGGTGATGGTCGGATCATTCACCGAACCGTTTGAATTTTCGAGCACCTGCCCGGTGCTGGTGTTGATGACGCGAACGTTGGTGATGGCAACCGCCGTGTCATTCCCATAGCCGTTGATGAAATTCACGCCAGGTTCAGCAGCGGTGCTGAATGCGCTGACTTTTACCACCGCACTCTTGCCGCTTTGCAACTGCACGACGTCGAAACTGGCCATCTTCGCGTTGAAGACGGCGGTAAAGTCGATATTGGCTTCAATATCGGCTTCGTTCGGATCCAGGTTGGGAACGGTCACATCCTGCCGGGCACCGGTGACGAACGAAAAGCGGATGCCTTCCTGTTCCACGATCATCTGGTTGTTGGTGCCGAAGGTGGTAGGGTTAGCCGCCTGGCTGGTAATGATGGTGTCGCCAGTGTTTATATTGGCGCCGCTTGACTGGTCTGCGGGGTCCTTGCCAGTGGCGATGATGGCGGGATCGGTGATCCGCAAGACACCCGCGTCATCGACCACGGTCGGGTTCGCCTTCGTGAACATCAGGAAGAGGTTCTGACCGGAGGGCACACCGGCCAGACTGAATTCCAGGTCCTGACTGGTTCCGACGAACACCTTATTCAGCAGATTGACCGCATCGTCGGGGTTGCTGGCGTCCGGATGCTTGAGCGGTTGGTACTCCACGGTCCAGATCTTGCCGCCCGAGGCCGGCGACCCGGTTTCTTCGATATAGGCCGCGAACACGATCGCGCCGGTTGCGCTCCCGGCCCGGCCCAGAAGGATGTTGTCGTTGGTATCGGTATAGAGAAGGATGCTGGTGCCATCGAGGGTCAACAGTCCGCTGTCCAGGCCATTGAGCGGTGCACCAGTGCTGTCGACGAAGCTGATATCGGTAATGGTTGCTCCGGGCGCGGCGCTGATGGTGAACGCATTGCTGCCCGTGTCGCCCACGGCACCGGTATAGCCACTCAAGGCTGCACCCGTTGCGGTACCTGCCCCCAGTGCGGTCAAGCGGGTAGAAAAGGTCGAGGGCAGGGACGCTACCAGAATGTCATTGCCGTCAGCGTCTCCCGCAGGGCTTGGCGTGGCGGTGGCGTTTTGCAAGCCGGCCGTTTCGTCCAGCGAAACATCCACGCCGGTGATTCCAATAGCCATGATTGTTCTCCAGAGCAATTGCGGTCATCGAGGCCTGACCGTTGACCTTGAAACGCAACTATGGAGAAGCGTCGGGGGGGGCGCATCGGCCGATACTCCCAGACGGGGTGGGAGTTTCAGACTAGTCGCCCTCGTCGGTGGCCTGCCGCGTAACGTGTATGTACCCGCCGCGTTCAAACCTTGTGGTAGAACGGCAAAAAAATGCGAGGGTGGTCTGCACCCCCCTCGCATCCTTTTACACTCGCGCCGCCTCAGGCGCTGCCATGGACAATGTCGGTATTCAGAACATCGACCCCGACCAAGGTGATGGTCGTGATTTGTCCGCCCGTTTCGGCAATCGTCACGATGCTGTTTGCGCCGCTGTTGTCGATCGACTGCACAACGGCGCCCTGGTCGCCGTTGAGCACCAGCGTGTCGCGCAGGCCTGCGCTCGCATCGAAGCCGGTGATCTGGTACTTGTTTTGGGAGAGTGACAAGTCGACGTTGAAGGCATCCCGCTCACCAGCCGTGCCCACCAGCGTGAAGTCGAAGGTGGCATTGGCCGAGTCATTGGCGAACAGGTTGGCGTCGAATGTACTCGTCGCCGGGTCCCCATCCTTGTCCGTCAGCGTTGCGTTGAACGCCAGCTTGACATCGCTGGCCAGGTTCTCGGTCTGCTGAATGAACTGGATCACCGGGATCTTGACATCGCCTCGGCCCATCGTGAGCTGAACCGCGTCGATCAACTTCGTGCCCTGCTGCTGAACGAGGAAGGACACTTGTCCGCCGGCCTCCGGCGTCACGGTGTTCACCTCGGTGAGGTTCGAGAAGGTGCCATCCTCGTAGTAGATCCGGTAGTACAGGTCCTCGGTCGCCGTGTTGTACCCCCCGACGGAGTTGTCGATGAAGATCTTCATCCCCGTCAGCAGGCTCTCCGGATTGATCACGAAACTTTCATCGGCATTGCTGATGGCCGCCAGGTTGTCTCCCTGGAGAATGTTATTGCCGACACCGATGCCGGACGTGCTGACGTTCATGGCGGCCGGGTCGATGTACGAGGGCAGGGGGGTGGTCTGTAGCTGGGCTTCGGTGGGGTCGGGTTTACCGAGCCCGATACCGCTCAGGATGTCCGCCGTCGACGCCGTTGCTTTGGCGGAAAAGAACACAATCTCCTCGGATGGCGAAGGAATCGTCGGCGGATTCTGCGCCGGGATCAACAAGGTGCGCACCGGATCCGGGCCGCCGGCACTGAGCGAACCGTCGGCACTGCTGAGCACGATCTGCGAACTGAAGCCTTGCACCAGGTCCAGTGTGTAGCTGCCATTGCTATAGGCGGTCAGCGTGTAGTCGACGCTGGTATTTGCCGTGGCGGCGTTGTTGTCGAAATCGCCGGTCAACGTCCCTGCGAAATGGTAGGCGCCATTGGCGTCCGGTGAGGGCGACTGCTCGGTGAGTGTGCCGGTGCCGGTGGTGGTCGTGTTGTCTGGCCTGACGAGGGTGAATTGGTTATTCACCAACGAAATATCCAGACCGGTTGCACCCAGTCCGTCGGCTCCGGTCGAGTGATCCCAGTACCCTGTTTGTGGAAGGATGCTACCGGTGCCGATCAGGTTGCCGAAGGCAAGTGTAGGGCCGTCGTCCTGGAACACCAGGTTCTGTCCGATGTTCAGGGTGGCATGGGCGCTGTCGCCGTCTCCATCGGTTTTGGTCGCCGTCAGGGTTACCAGATTGTCCGAGGACAGACTCGTCGAATCATTCGGATTGGTTGGATCGGGATGCACCACGGCCCGTTGCTGGTCGAGGGTGACGTCACCGTTGGTGGCCACGCTGACGGTGAACACCAGCAGGTGGGTGGTGGCTGTGCGGCCTTCGACCACGCCGCCGTTGAGCGACAGGTTCACCGCCTCACCGGTGGCGGTGTCGGTAAGCCCGGAGGCACCCGCGACCACGCCCAGCGCATAGGTCAGCGTGCCGGCGCCATCGGCGCCATACGCCGAGGTGAAGTTGGCGGCAAAGCTCTGGGTGGCGTTGGTCGCCAGTGCCGTTTCGTCGACTGTCAGGGTCGGTTCCGTGCCAGTGGTGCTGATGCTCGGTCCGTCGTCCTTGAACACCAGGTTCTGGCCGATGTTGAGGGTGGCGTGGGCACTGTCGCCGTCCTTGTCAGTGATGGTTGCCGTCAGCGTCACCAGATTGTCCGCGGTCAGGGTCTTCGAATCATCCGGATTGGTGGTATTGGGATGCACCACGGCGCGGAGCTGGTCGAGGGTGACGTCGCCATTGGCGGCCACACTGACGGTGAACACCAGTAGGTTGGTGGTGGCCGTGTGACCTTCGACCACGGTGCCGTTGAGCGACAGGTTCACCGCCTCGCCCGTAGCTGTGTCCACCAGCCCTGAGGCGCCCGCGACCACGCCCAGCGCATAGGTCAGCGTGCCGGCCCCATCAGCGCCAAACGCCGAGGTGAAGTTGGCGGCAAAGCTCTGGGTGGCGTTGGTTGCCAGTACCGTTTCGTCCACCGTCAACGTTGGTTCCGTGCCGGTGGTGCTGATGCTCGGTCCGTCGTCCTTGAACACCAGGTTCTGTCCGATGTTGAGGCTCGTATGAGCGCTGTCGCCGTCCCCATCGGTCTTGGTTGCCGTCAACGTCACCAGGTTGTCCGAGGTCAGCGTCTTCGAATCATCCGGATTGGTGGCATCGGGATGCACCACGGCGCGGATCTGGTCGAGGGTGACATCGCCATTGGCGGCGACGCTGACGGTGAACACCAGCAGGTTGCTGGTGGCGGTGCGGCCTTCGACCACGGTGCCGTTGAGCGACAGGTTGACTGCCTCACCGGTGGCCGTGTCGGTCAGCCCTGAGCCTCCCGCGACCACGCCCAGGGCATAGGTCAGCGTACCCGCGCCATCAGCGCCAAACGCCGAGGTGAAGTTGGCGGCAAAGCTCTGGGTAGCGTTGGTCGCCAGTACCGTTTCATCGACCGTCAGGGTCGGCTCGGTGCCGGTGGTGCTGATGCTCGGCCCGTCATCCTCGAAAATCATCTTGGAGCCGATTTCGGCGGTTGACGTGCTGGACTGCAGCACCTTGAAACCGCCAATGTCGAAGTCAGCGTGCGTCTTGTCGCCGCTCTTGTCGGTCAGCAACCCGGCGTTCTCGATCATCACGCGGTTGTGGTCGGTCGCCGTACTGTAGGTGATCTGCGAGTCGGTCGGAACGCCGGTGATCAGCACCGTGCCGTCGGCGTTGTAGGTGATGACGGCGCCGCTGACGGTGGCGCCCGCGAACGTCTTCACGGTGACACTGCCGTTGATGATCGCGACCTTTTCGGTGCTGTCGTTGGCGTAGCTGTTGATGAAGTTGACGCCGCTCTGCGACCCGCTGACGTTGTCGGCGTTCTTGACGGCGGTGAGCAAGAGCTTCGCGGTCGTGCCGCCCGTCTCCTGCACGATCTTGAAGGTCGCGGAGCGGGCGCCGAAGTACTGGGTGAAGTCGATGTTCGCTTCGACACCCGCTTCCCCCGGGCTCAGGTTGGGGACCGTGAAGTCCGCCTTGGCACCGGTGACGAAGCTGAAGCGCAGGCCTTCTTGTTCGGTGATCGCCTGGTTGTTGGTGCCCAGGGTTGTGCTGCCGCCGCCCTGGCTGCTGTTGACCGTATCGGCGCTGGTGATGGCAGCACTGCTTGCCGACTGATCCAGCGGATCCCTGCCGGTGACAACGATCGAGACACCGGGAATCCGGCCGTTCGCATCGGCCGTCGCGCCCGCGGTCGTGAACATCAGGAACAACTGCTGGCCCGACGGCGCATTGGCCAGACTGAATTCCGCATCCTGACCGGCTCCGATGAACACCTTGTTCAGCAGATTGACCGCATCGTCGGGGTTGCTGGCGTCCGGATGCTTGAGCGGTTGGTACTCCACGGTCCAGATTTTGCCGCCCGAGAGCGGCGACCCGGTTTCTTCGATATAGGCCGCGAACACGATCGCGCCGGTTGCACTCCCGGCTCGGCCCACAAGGATGTTGTCGTTGCTCGTATCCGTATAGAGAAGGATGCTGGTGCCATCGAGGGTGTCCAGTCCGCTGTCCACGCCATTGAGCGCTGCGCCTGTGCTGTCGACGAAGCTGATATTGGTAATGGTTGCTCCGGGGTCGGCGCTGACGCTGAACGCATTGCTGCCGGTGTTGCCCGCGGCACCGGTATAGCCACTCAAGGCCGCACCCGTTGCGGTACCTGCACCCAGTGCGGTCAAACGAGTAGAGAAAGTCGAGGGCAGGGAGGCCAGCAGAATGTCGTTGTCATCAGCGTCCCCCGCAGGGCTTGGCGTGGCGGTGCTGTTCTGCAATCCGGCCGTTTCGTCCAGCGTAACGCTCGCGCCGGAGGCCACAACGCTTAGAGCGTTGACGGTAACTGAGTCGAGGGTCGGAATGTATAGAAGCGTTGGATCGCTCGTTAGCGATGAGTTTTGCTCGCCGATAGCCATGACTTTCTCCAGAGCAATTGCGGTCATCGAGGCCTGACCGTTGACCTTTGGCCGCAACTATGGAGAAGCGCCGGGGAATGCGCATCGTCCGAAACTCCCACGCGGAGTGGGAGTTTCAGACTACTTGGGAGGGGAAAAGGGGATGAGGGCGCGAAGGAGTAGTGTCGTATATTGCGATTGTGAATGAGGGCATGACGCCGGGGTTCTAAGGCCGCCCGGGCCGTTAACCGCGAACGCCTCGAGCTGAGTTTGAGTCAGCTCGGGCGGGCGGGTTTAATTCGGGTCGTCTGGACAGCCAGCGTCATTCAAATCTAACCCTTGTTCGTTGAGGCCGGCGAGCTCATGAGGGGATTCCTCCACGCCGTATCACAATGGGCGGCTCGATCAGCCGCAGTTCGAGCTCACCCGAGGCAGGTACGAAGCGCGGGCCAGTGCTTTCAGGCGTTGCCCGTAACCTCCAGGTGCGCTGCACCTTCGCCAGTTTGGCCACTCCCGACGCCACGGACCAGCGCCGGCAGACCTTCTCCAGCTTGAGCGGGTAAAGGGTGAGTTGGTCGCCGTTGAAGTGCATGCGCAGGAAGCATTTGTGGTCGGCGATGCGTTGCGAGGAAAAAACCACTTCGCTGTGTAGCCCCCAAAAGGTATTGCCCATGACCATCCAGGCACCGAACAGCAAGCCTCCCAAACTACCGCCGAGGATCAGTGTCCCCACCAGGAACAACAAGACCTGGAGCAGGTTTTCTACCTCGAACTGCAAGTAGTGGATGTTGATACGGCCCATGAGCCACAGCAGCCCGATCGCCAGTCCCAGGTGAAGCAACCCGTGAACGGCCCCGATGCCATAGGCAAGCTTTCGGGTGCGCTTGACCCCGGCGGCTGAGAGCACTGCGCAGCCCAACACAATGGTCACGGCGAGCATCACCGATGAAGGACTGTGTGCCAGGACCAGGACCAACTGTCGCCATACCTCGCGCAGGTTGGGAATAGATACTTCGAGGCCAGACAATACCTCGACCAGGCTGCGATTATCGCGCGCCGGGTGGGGCACCTTGCTGGCGCTTTCTACCATCCAGTCGAACAGCAAGTACATGATGGCCAGCATGCCGCAGAACGAGAGGTTGTGGGTGGGCAGCCGCCATGCCCGATTACGCAGCTGTTCGGAAGTCTTTTTGTCCGGATAGGTCGCCGCCAGCTCGTAGTGCTGCGGGGTTCCACCGACGTTGATCGGCTCGGGTGGGTCTGGAAGCTGGTGAGTGCCATGCAAGAAGGCGCCGCCGCCTCCGCAGGTAATGCGTTGCGGTGCCTGGCTGCCGGCTTTTGGCTGGTAGCGCGCGTAGTGGTGCGAGTCTCCGGCCAGAACCACTGCCAAGTGCTCACCCAAGAGCTGCTCGATCTCGCGCAGGCTGCTGAAGCGCAGGGTCTGGGTCTCGATCGAGGGCAACGTCTTGCGCCCCACGCGTGCGAGTCGTTCGGCCTCATCCACCCAGCTCGGCTCGGGTGTACAGAGGATCACGCGGTCGCCTGGTTGCAGTTTGGTGTGCATCTGTTCGAAGTATTGCTTCTGCTGGCGGTCGATCATCGACTCCAATTGCAGGTCCAGACCCCAGATCCACCAGCCATTGGGCAGTTGCAGCACGTAGTAACTGGTGCGCTGGCGGGTTTCCCAGCCGCCAATGGGTTTCTGCTCGCAAAACAGTTGGGAGAAACCGCGCAGGCCGTCATACCAATCGTGGTTGCCGGGTGTCGCCACAATCCATGGTGCACCCGGTTGCGGTACGGGCTGGTCCTGCTCATTAGGGCGCACCTTGGGGACCGGCGCCGGGAAGGCGGCGCGGAAGGGGTCCAGGAAACGGGTGCGGTAACCGGATTGGGCCGGTGTGGGATAGACCTGATCGCCGCCGAGCAGCAGCACGTCGCCGCGCGGCAGCGTGAGTTCCGGCAACTTGACATCCTGGCTGACGCACAGCGCCATGGAATAGGTGGAGTCCCAGCCATCGCCGGTATCCGCCAGATAGTCGATCCACACGTCGCCGTCGGCAGCCACCTGAATGGGTGGGTTAGAGTCCCGAGGGGTGAGCATGGCCAGCACATCGCGTGGGTCCGCGAAGGCACCCATGGTGGTGGCCACGGCCGATTGCACGCCTGTGCGCATGAGCTGAAACGGGCCTAGCCAGTTGACCATCGGCTCCTGGGTGTAAAGCTCGATGCGGCTATTGGTCGTGGAAGGCTGGGTGGCGTGGGTCATGGCGAGGAGCGCAGAGTGCCCCTCTCCAAAGTCTCCATCTCCAGCGCGGAACTCAATCGATTGCTCCTTCATCGCTTAGCCTCCATTGCGGTAAGAGTCCGGTATGCCGGAAGGGTTTTACGCCTTGTCGGCTGATTCAGAATAGGCCAGTTATGCGAGAGCCGCCGGTTCATGGCAAGACGCTCAAAACGATGGACCCGCCAGAATGGTGGGTCCGAAAGGGGGAGATCAGAGTGTCGGCAACTGCCCGATGCGGCCCATCATCTCGGTCACGATCTGCAGGTCCAGCAGGAACTGGTCGACGGTCTTGAACTCGTTGTCGTTGTGCCCGGTGTACTTGAGTTCGGGCCTGGCTAAACCGAACTGCACGCCGTTGGGCAGCTCATGGACCGAGGTGGCGCCGGCAGAGGTGCCGAACTTGTGTTCCATGCCAAGGTTTTCGCTGGCCACCGCCAACAGCGCCTTGACCCATTCACCTTCGGGGTTGCGGTACATTGGCTCGGCGATCTTGTAGTCGAAGGCCACTGCAATGTGAGTCTTCTTGCTCCAGGCATCCAGCTTTTCGGCGATTTCAGCCTTGAGCGCTTCCGGGGACTTGCCCTTCGGCACGCGCAGGTTGACCGCAAGCTTGAAGGTTTTTTCATCCATCCCGACATAGGTCAGGGAGGTGGTCAGCGGCCCCATGAAGGCATCGGAAAAACCGACCCCCAACTTGCCCCCCAGGTAGTCCAGCCCCCAGTTATCGACGGCATAACGGGCGGCGTCGGTCATGTGGTTGTGCTTGAGCGCGACCTTGCCATCGAGGCTGTTGATGAAGCCCAGCATCCGTGCCACGGGGTTGATGCCTGACTCGGGTTCGGAGGAGTGGGCAGAAACGCCGGTGACCGTAAGCTTGACGTCCTTGCCGACGACGTTGGCGGTCACCTCGAAGTTGCCGCCATTGCGCTTGGCATAATCGGTGCCGGCCTTCTGCAGGCTGGCGGCCAATTCGGCGGGCTTGTCAGTCACAAGGGTGGCGACCGACGTCGACGGAATCTGGTTGGTTGCCAGGCCGCCCGTCATTGAGGTGATTTCGGCGCCCTTGCCCTGAGCGTTACGCCGGGCAAAGTTCGCCATGACGGTGCCGTAGCCTTTCTCGGCAATCACCACCGGGTAGCCGCCATCCAGCGCCAGGTTGTAGTTGGGTGTCGGGTTGTGTTCGAAGTAATAGGGGATGGCGTCGCCGGTGGTTTCCTCGGTGGTGTCTACCAGCAACTTGAAATGGCGAGCCAGCGGCAGCTTCTCTTCCTTGATGATCTTCATGGCGTAGAGCGCGACCACGATGCCGTTTTTGTCATCCTCGGTGCCTCGGCCATACATACGGTCGCCGACCAGGGTGACCTTGAACGGGTCGAGGCGGGTGCCGTCTTTCAAGACCCAGTTCTCCGGCGTCACGGGCACCACATCGGCGTGCGCGTGAATGCCCACGACTTCGTCGCCACCCCCTTCGAGGGATATTTCATAGACGCGGTTGTCGATGTTGCGAAAGTTCAGGTTGAAGGCCTGGGCCAGGCCCTTGAGCGTGTCGCCGATCTTGATGAATTCAGGGTTGTCGTGTTGGGCCACGCCGTCCACGCGGAAGGTCGGGATGGCCACCAGTTCGCGCAGCGTCTCGGTGGCAGCGTTGCCGTATTTCACCCGTGCATAGAGGCCAAGCAGGCGATGGATCTCGTTCTGCTGTTCAGCGGTAAGGGGCTTGTTGCCCTGGAAAGCACTGATCGCCGGGCCGAGGTTGCCGGTTTTGGCAAGCTCGCTCTTGGCCAGGCGCTCCAGGAATTGTCTGAAATCCGTTACTGATGCATCGCTGAAGGTTTTGAGGATGGTCGCACTCTGTTGCGGGGTGATGTTGGCGTGCGCTGACGTGGTGAACGACGAAAGGCTGGCCAGCATCAGGGTTGTCGCGGCCAGTTGCTTAAGTGAAAAGTCCATTGCTGGGGGCATTCCTTTGCAGGTGGTTGGTAGGAAATATCTGATTGATTAGTCAGAAACTTTTCCAAACTAACACCAAGAGGGAGTAGTACGGGAGTACCTGAAGTGCGATCTGTCGCACAGAAATGCAAAAGAGACGCAGAAATGAAAAAGCCTACCAACGCAACTCGATGGCATTTTGCGCGTCCGTCTGGAGGCTGCTGCCCAAGCGTTTGCACTCGCGAGAAAGGGTGTCTTGCAGCCATTGACGGTCATCCCCTTCGGCGTGACAGAGGCGAAAGCGCTGCAGGCGAGTGGGTATCAGCTCCAGCGTCTGCAGGTGCCCGTCCGGGGCCAGCGAGGCAAAGTACAAAAGCCCCAGGTCACCGCGATAATCTGCGTGGCCCTCGATGCCTTCGTAATCGTTCAGCAGATCCCCGCAGCCATAGAGAATCAGGCGTTCGCGGTACACCTCGATGCCCTTGACGTGGTGTGAGGAGTGGCCGTGCACCAAGTCAACTCCGGCTTCATCGATCAGGGCATGGGCGAACCGGACCTGCTCCTGCGGGATCTCGAACCCCCAGTTTCCGCCCCAATGAATGGAGGCCACCACCCGATCCCCAGGATTTTTGTACTTGAGAATCCGTTCGGCCGCAGGGCGCAGGCTTTGCATCGACAGATCTTCCAGCCGCGCGACGCCCGCGCGGCTATCCGTGGCGGCCCACTGCGGTGGAATGCCGCTGTCGGGTGCGCCGAGGCCAAACACCAGCAAGCGCCGCCCTCCAGGCAGCGGCAGCACGGCGGGTGCTTCGGCAGATTGCCGGTTGTGCCCGGCGCCGGCGCTGCGCATTCCGTTACTCGATAGGGTGGCCAACGTATCGGCCAGGCCAGGGGCGCCCCAGTCCAGCACATGGTTGTTGGCCAGCACGCAGCAGTCGATGCCGGCGGCGCTGATGGCCGGGAAGTTCTCCGGGCTCATGCGGTAATTGATGCCCTTTGGTTCCGGTCTTCCGCGGCGGGATACCGCTGTTTCCAGATTGATGATGCGTGCGTGTGGCTGGCGACGTTCGAACTCATCCAGCGCAACGCCCCAGATATAGGTGAAATCGACCGGGCGGGGAATCGGGCCATTGTGTCGTTCTGCCAGCCGGACATAATCACCCGCATTTTTGACGTAGTCTTCGTAAAGCTGCGTATCGCCAGGATGCGGCAGTACGAAGTCAATGCCGCGGGCGGTCATGACATCGCCGCAGAGAAACAGCTTCAGCGTATCGGTAACGGCTGCCATGGCACCCTCCGGATATCCCGAATTGCCTGGATCAACAGTAAATGTCTGTTTTAAAACAAATTAGTTTGTTTTTGGGCTTCCCAGACGCCGCGAAAGTTGATAAATTTCCGCGCGTTCTTGCAGAGGCCCTTACAGGGCTGGCAATTCAAGGACGCAGCAGCTACAGGGGCGTCGCCAAGCGGTAAGGCAGCAGGTTTTGATCCTGCCATGCGTTGGTTCGAATCCAGCCGCCCCTGCCATTTTCTTACATCCATCCCGATATGACTCAGCCTGCAGGTATTGCGTAGCTCCGGGATGGTTGTCTTTACGAGAAACGCCAACGCCGATCCGGCCTGGCGTTTTTTTGTGTCGCTCATTCAGCCGACTTGAGAGCGTAGCGAGCGCGACACCGTAGCGGCGCGCTCGCCCGTCACTCAGTGGGGCGCGCGAGGGATGGTCTTGAGCAGGTCTTCAGGGCTGATGTAGCCGACGACCGGCTGCGCCACGCTGCCCGGTTGCGGCAGGCCAAGGATGTGCCCCTTCATCTTGCCGATCACGTGCATTTCGCAGGGCTTGCAGTCGAACTTCAGCGTCAACACCTCGTCACCGTGCACCAGTTGCATCGGCGCGACCTTGGTGCGCACGCCGGTGACGCCTTTGGCCTGCTTGGGGCAGAGGTTGAAGGAGAAGCGCAGGCAGTGCTTGGTGATCATCACCGGCACCTCGCCGGTCTCCTCGTGAGCCTCATAGGCCGCGTCGATCAGCTTGACGCCGTGCCGGTGATAGAAGTCGCGGGCTTTCTGGTTGTAGACGTTGGCCAGGAACGACAGGTGCGACTCCGGGTACACCGGTGGCGGATTGGTCTCGGCTTTGCGACCACCCCGTGGGTGGGCTTCGATGCGGGCTGTGGTCAGCGCGTCGATGACTTCGCGGCGCAAGGCCTTGAGCTGCGAGTTGGGAATGAAATACGCCTGCGGTGCATCCAGCTTGATATCCGTGGCGTGGTACTGCGTGGTGCCCAATTGACCGAGCAGGTCGTGCAGTTGCTCCAGGGCCTGGTCCGGCTTGTTGGCCAGACCGAATGGACCGTCCAGGGCGACACTGGCGCTGACACCTTCCTCGCTGGTGGCGGTCAGTTCCAGGCGATCCTCACGCAGGCGAGCGACCCAGGCCAGACCCACCCGGCGCTCGGCGGAGGTCTTGAGCAGGGCTTGCTGCCAGTTGTGGTCGAGGTTGCGGCTCAGCGGGTGATTCGGCCGCAGCTGATGCAGCCCCTTCGGCATTTCGTTGGGCTCGACACGGTAGCGGTAGCGCTTTTCACCGTCTTCTTCGAACTCGCCCTTGGGCTCGGCGATGTTAGTGCGCCAGCCCACTACCTCGCGCTTGACCAGCACATTGAGGCCGTCGCCGTTGGACAGCGGTTCGTGGGTGACCACCAGCAGGTCGCGCTTGCCGACTTTCTCCACCACGCCCACCGGCAGGCCAGTGAACGTCGGTGAGTCAAAGGCGCCGATGTCGATCTTGCGCTCGCTGACGAAGTAGTCGGTGCTGCCGCGGTGGAAGGTCTTGTCCGGATCGGGCAGGAAGAAGTGTGCGGTGCGGCCGCTGGAAGCGCGAGCCAGGTCCGGGCGGTCTTCGAGGACATCGTCCAGGCGCTGGCGATAGTAGGCAGTGATGTTCTTCACATAGCCCATATCCTTGTAGCGCCCTTCGATCTTGAACGAGCGTACGCCGGCTTCCACCAGCGCGCGGATGTTGGCGCTCTGGTTGTTGTCCTTCATCGACAGCAGGTGTTTTTCGTAAGCGATCACACCGCCTTTTTCGTCCTTGAGGGTGTAGGGCAGGCGGCAAGCCTGGGAGCAGTCGCCACGGTTGGCGCTACGGCCGGTCTGCGCGTGGGAGATGTTGCACTGGCCGGAGAACGCCACGCACAGCGCGCCGTGGATGAAAAACTCGATGGCCGCGTCGGTCTCGTCGGCAATGGCGCGGATCTCCTGGAGGTTCAGCTCGCGGGCCAGTACCAGTTGCGAGAAGCCGGCCTGATCGAGGAACTTCGCCCGCGCCAGGGTGCGGATGTCGGTCTGGGTGCTGGCGTGCAGCTCGATCGGTGGAATGTCCAGCTCCATCACGCCCAGGTCCTGGACGATCAGCGCATCGACGCCGGCGTCGTACAACTGGTGGATCAGCTTGCGCGCCGGCTCCAGTTCGTTGTCGTGCAGGATTGTGTTGATGGTGGTGAACACCCGCGCGTGATAGCGACGGGCGAATTCCACCAATTGGGCGATATCGCTCACCTCGTTACAGGCGTTGTGGCGGGCGCCGAAGCTCGGGCCGCCGATGTACACCGCGTCGGCGCCATGCAGGATGGCCTCGCGGGCGATGGCCACGTCGCGGGCGGGGCTGAGCAGTTCCAGGTGATGCTTGGGTAGGGACATGTTTTTTTAGTCTGGCTTGTCACGGTCAAGGTGCGCATTGTAGCGGCGAAACGCTTGACCGGCACCCATGTGCTGCCCGGTGGCTACGTTGTGATCGGGGCTTTGGCCGCAGTTGGGTTCTGCGCCGCTATCGTGATGACCTGTGCAAGGCGTTTAGTGGCGGACTCAATGTCTTCGGCACTGAAACCACCCAGGCCCAAAATCAATCCCGAACGGCCATTGCCACCGGCATACATCGGGGATACGGCACGTACCGATACCTGAGCTTCGGACGCTTTGGTGGCGACCCACTGATCGTCGATACCCTCCGCCAGCCAAAGCACCAGATGCATGCCTTGATCGCTCGGCTCCAGCCATGCAAGTTCGCGAGGAATCAGTCTGGCAACCGCCTCGATGATCTGCCTGTGGATGTCTGCGTATACGCCGCGAATTCGCCGGATGTGCCGATCCAGATGTCCTTCTGCGATGAACGCTGCGAGCACGTGCTGATCGGCGTTGGCGGGATGCCGATCCATCAGGGCCCGCGCACCGCAAAAGGCTTGCACCAGATAAGGCGGAACGATTGCATAGCCGAGTCGTAGCGAGGGGAACAGGATTTTGCTGAACGTCCCCAGGTAGATAACCCGGTCGGGGTCCAGCCCCTGCAAGGATGGAAAAGGGTGGCCGGCGTAACGCAGTTCACTGTCGTAATCGTCCTCGACGATCCAGGCATCGGACGCCCTGGCCCATGCCAGCAAGGCATTGCGTCTGGCCATGCTCATTGGCATGCCGAGCGGGTATTGATGTGACGAGGTCACAAAGGCTGCCCGTGCCTGGGGGCATTGCGCTATGCCGTTTTCAACATTCATCCCCTCGGCATCAACCGGGACGCGGATCATTTGTTCGCTATGGCCCGCGCTTTCCAGAATCCCGGTGATACCCCGGTAGGCTGGATCCTCCACCCACGCGAAATCCCCCACATCGAGCAACACCTGACAGGCGAGGTACAGGCCTTGTTGCGTGCCGGAGGTGATGATCACCTGGCTCGCGTCACAGCGCACAGAGCGTGATTTGCGCACGTAATCCGCTACTGCTTCCCGTAATTCAAGTGCGCCTTGTGGATCACCGTATCCCGAGGGAGCGCCGGGGCCCCGCGCCCTGATGCGATTGCCGAGGCGACGCCAAATATCGTCGGGCGCCGCTTTGCCAATCGGCACCGAGACCGAGAACGGAATCTGCGCAGCTGCTCCAAATTGCCGGGCCACCTGAGCGAACCGTTCGATTTGCGCAGAGGGCGTCCACGACCTGGCTTTGGTTGGCCGACCTTGCTCCTGCGGGGTGGTCGGCGACACGTCTGCCAAAGAGCGGGCCACCCGTGTGCCTGCTCTGCCTTGGGATTCCAGGAAGCCCTCGGCGATCAACTGCTCAAAGGCTTCGATGACGGTGCCTCGGGCAATCGTCAGCGATTTGCCGAGAATGCGCGTCGATGGCAGCAGCTCACCAGGCTTGAGGTCGCCCCTGCGGATCGCGGACCGCAGCGCTTGAGCAAGCTGTCGTCCCAATTGACCCGCGGTTCGATCCAGCGCGCCCAGCGATGGAATTTCAACAACGTTGGCTTTACGTGCCATCAATTCTGGCTCAGTCATTATGTTGGATATTGGTTCTATACCATGGGCCAGTTCGTCAGCACAATTCGTGTGAAGGCCGCCTCACTACTGGCGCGATGTCCCCACCCTCGGATGATTGAAGGAGTTGATATGTACGTACCTGCCCATTTTGATGAGCCTCGCACCGAAGCCCTTCATGAACTGATCGTTCAGCACCCGCTGGGCATTCTGTTTACTAACGGTGAAAGCGGACTGGATGCCAACCACATTCCATTCGAGCTGAAGGCCTCGGAGGGGCAGTTCGGCGTTCTCCATGCGCACGTCGCGCGCGCCAATCCGGTCTGGCAAGACGTTAAAAACGGGGACGAAGTATTGGTGGTTTTTCGCGGTGCCGAGGCTTATATCTCGCCCACCTGGTATCCGAGCAAGCACGAAACCCATAAACAGGTTCCGACATGGAACTATAAGGTGGTGCACGCCCATGGGAGGATCACCCTTCACGATGATGAGCGCTACGTCCGTGGATTGGTTGCTCTCCTGACCCGAACCCACGAGTCGTCCCAGCCCGAACCGTGGAAAATGACGGACGCCCCGAAGGACTACATCGCCTCGATGCTTAAAGCGATCGTTGGAGTAGAGATCGAGATCACTCGCCTGGTCGGTAAATTCAAGTTGGGCCAGAACAAGGAAACGAGAGACATCCGCGGTGCAGGTCAGGCACTCAAGGACAGCGGGAAAATAGTGTTGGGGGAGGCAATGCTCGCGGGCGTCGATGCCAAATCCTGAAGCGTCTCGTGCGCCGGCCGGTCTGCGGCGCTCGCGCTCATAGCGACGCCCTGACCACCAATGGACAATCAACCGGCTGGGCTCCCTCTACCTCAAGGCTTTCGATCAGGTGCCGGGCAGCCTGGCGACCGATCTCGTAGTACGGCAGTTGCACCGTGGTCAGCGGCGGGATGAACAGTTCAGCGATCCCGATCATGTTGTCGTAGCCGAGCACCGCGACATCGCCGGGAATTTTCAGGCCACGGCCCAGCAACAGCTGATAGGCACAAAACGCAATGCGGTCGTTGCCACAGATCAGAATGTCGAATTGCGGACGCCCCTCAATGATGTGCCGGTCGAGGATGGCTGCGGTTTCACCGTAGGCATCATGATCGGAAAGGTTGTATTGCAGGAGTGCTTCAGGCGCCAGCCCGAATGCCTGACAGGCGCGCTGCAAGCCTTCTTGTCGCAGCCCCCAGGCCAGGCTCTGCCTGGGCAGATTGATACACAGCGGGCGCCGATAGCCTTGGCTCAACGCGTGATGCACGGCTCGATACTGCCCCGTTTCGTCGTCCGGTACATAACTGACCAGGCGACTGTCATCGGCCAGGCAATTGGCGAGTACCAGCGGTTTGCTCTTCAAACGCTCTGGGATGCTTACCTGACGAAAGCCCATCGCGCTGACGATCAACCCGTCGGGACGGTGTGACAACATCAGGTCGATGTTCTGGTCGGTGGGCGGGTTGCTCAACAGGTTAAGGATGAAGACATTCCAGCCCGCCTGCTGCGCGGTCTGTTCGATGGACAGCAGCAGCTCCACTGCGAACGGTGTGGTCGCGGTGTCCAGCGCGAACACGCCGATGGTGCGCGACTGGAGGTTGTCGCCGCGCATCTTGCGCGCCGACAGGCTCGGTACGAATTGCAGTTCATCAATGGCGCGACGCACCCGCTGAAGGGTTTCGGGGCTCAGTTTTTCCGGACTGTTGAGCGCTCGAGAAACCGTCATCAGGGACACGCCGGCCAGTTGTGCAACGTCTTTCACTGAAGTCATGCGAGGCAAGGCCGGTCAGGTTGACGCAGAATCATGACACAGGGCCCGGGTTTCTCGCGACTCGAATGACGCCGCTCACAGCCATCCCGAGGCCAGAGGCCACGCTCTTGGAATGCGCACGCGCCCGCCACCGCCGCTTGCCACAAGCTTCACCCCCAGACTGTCGGGCCGCGGATAGAGGCGGCTGCTGAGGCTGAAGCCCCCGTCTTCGTCGAACACCTCGATGGACGAGCGATCGAGGAACACACGCAGCGCCAGCCGCTCCTGTGTCGGGTCTATCGGCACACTGCGCTGACCGGTAACTTGCGCACCCGAGCGGCTGCGGTCCAGCACCAGACGCTGCAGCGCCACATCGTAGTAGAGCAAGGTTTCTTCATCATCATCGTCACTGCAGCGCAAGGCGATTCCCAAGTGCCCGTCGGTGCAACCGAGCAGATCCAGATGCACATGGATTTCGAGCCTGTCGCCATTCACTTCCGGCACCCGCCGGGCCCCCGAACCATCCCACCAGGACGTACCCGGCAATGGCGCCTGGCGCAGAGCGGTGAGCTCCCGTGCCGGATACACGCATAGGCGATCGTCATGCAGTTCAAGTTCGCGCGGTAAACCGAGCATGCCGCACCAGTGATGGGCCTGGCTCGGCATCGGGCTTTCCCACATGTCGAGCCACGCCCACACCAGGCGCCGACCATCGGCGGCCACCAGCGTTTGCGCGGCATAGAAATCGTGGCCGTTATCCAGTTCGATAAAAGGCCCGCCGGTGAAATGCCATTGGCTGTCGAGTCGGCCTACTCGATAACCGGTCTGGTACTTGTTGAGCCGCTCGTAACCCTGGGGCTGCATGCCCTGAGGGGAGTAGAGGAGCACGTCGCGCCCGTTCAGTCGGAACAGATCCGGGCACTCCCACATGTAGCCATCGCCTTCGCTGCCGCTGGCTACATAGTCGAGGAACTCCCAGCTATGCAGATCGGTGGAACGGTACAGCGGCAGCAGCGGCTGATCGCCCAGGCGTGCGCCGGCAATCAGGTACCAGTAGTCATCTTCCTGCCATACCTTGGGGTCACGAAAGTGCATGATCGTCTCTTGCGGCGCGGTCTCGATGACGGCGCCATGCTTGACGAAACGGATGCCATCGACACTGGTGGCCAGGCACTGGACTTGACGAATTGCGCTTTCGTCACCCACGCCCTTCAGCCAGGTGTGCCCGGTGTAGATCAGTGCCAGGGTATCTCCACACACCACTGCGCTACCGGAAAAACAACCGTCGCGGTCGAAGTCATCGCCGGGCGCCAGGGCAATGGGCAGATGCTGCCAATGGACCAGATCGGCACTCTTGGCATGCCCCCAATACATTGGTCCCCATTTCACGTCGAAGGGGTGGTGTTGATAGAAAACGTGATACTCGCCACGAAAGTACACCACCCCGTTAGGGTCGTTCATCCAGCCTGCCGGGGGGGCAAGGTGATAACCGGGTCGATAATCGTCGATGACGCGAGACAGGCCGTCAGTCAGCGCATGCTGCGCAAGCTCAAGGGTGCAAGACATTGGATCGCTCAGGGTATTCAAAGACAAGGTCATAGGGCGCCAGCTCGTACCGAGCGCAGAGTGACGGTTTCAATGGCGGGCGGGTGACGCCTCAAGGCCGTGCCGTCGGCGTCGAACAGGTGCAGGTTGTCGATGTCCAGCTGCAGCTCGACCCGATCGCCCACCTGCCATCCGGCGTGGACCTCACAACGACTGATCAGTGGCTCGTCCTGACCTGTTTCAAGGTGCACATAGGTTTCACTGCCCAGATACTCGACTGCGGTCACGACAATGCCGGCGGATCCTTCGGCCGCTTTGAGCGACACGTGCTCCGGACGAATCCCCAGGCTTAGCGAGGCGTCAGCCACCAGGCTTGAGCTGCTGAAGGGCAGGGGCGTCATCCCCAACACGGGGCTGTCGACCACACTGGTTTCGCCCGGCGTCTGCAAGCGCGCCGGCAGAAAGTTCATTCTGGGTGAGCCGAGAAAACCGGCGACAAAGCGACTGGCCGGGCGCTCATAGAGTTCGCGCGGTGAGCCGACCTGTTCGACGCGACCGCCATTGAGTACGACAATTTTGTCGGCCAGGGTCATCGCTTCCACCTGATCGTGGGTGACGTAGATCATGGTCGAGCCCAGCCGGGCATGCAGCCGGGCGATTTCGTTGCGCATCTGCACCCGCAAGGACGCATCCAGGTTGGAGAGCGGCTCATCGAACAACAAAATATCCGGTTCCCGCGCCATCGCTCTGCCCATGGCCACACGCTGACGCTGCCCGCCAGACAACTCCTTTGGCTTGCGTTGCAGCAGTTTGTCCAGTTGCAGGATTTGCGCGGTTTTCAGCACGCGCTCGCGCAGGCTGCTTTTTTCAGTCTTGGCCAGCTTCAGGCCAAAACTGATGTTGTCGTAGACGCTCATGTGCGGGTACAGCGCATAAGACTGAAACACCATGCCGACGCCACGCTCGCGCGGCTCCAGGTCGTTGACCCGGCGCCCGTCGATCAGCAGGTCGCCGGTGCAGATCGAATCCAGTCCGGCGATCAGGCGCAGCAGGGTCGATTTTCCGCAGCCCGAAGGGCCGACGAACACCACGAACTCACCCGCCGCGATCTCCAGGTTAACGTCGCGCAGAATCCGCGCGCCGCCCAATTGTTTGTTCACGTTATCCAGTTTCAACTTGATCACGATGCTGTTCCTTGTAGTTGTCGGGCATCAACCCTTTAACGCGCCGGTGGTGAGGCCGGAAACGATTCTGCGCTGGAAGATCAGCACCAGAATCACCAGAGGGACGGTGACCAGCACCGATGCCGCCATCAACAACCCCCAAGGCAACTCATGGGGGCTGCCGCCGGAAATCAGGGCGATGGCCACCGGCACCGTGCGTTGGGTGTCGGTGAGGGTGAAGGTCAGGGCAAACAGGAACTCGTTCCATGCCGCGATGAAAGCCAGCAGGCCAGTGGTGACCAGTGCGGGCCAGAGCAGCGGCAACAGCACTCGGGTCAGCGTGATCCAGGGCGAGGCGCCATCCATGATTGCCGCTTCTTCCAGTTCATGGGGCAGTTGGCCCATGAACGTGGTCAGCACCCAGACGGTGAAGGGCAGGGTGAAAATTGTGTAGCTGAGGATCAACGCCCAGGAAGTGTTGTACAGGCCCAAGGCACGGATCACCTCGAACAGCCCCGACAGCACCGCGACCTGGGGAAACATCGACACGCCAAGGACCATCATCAACACCGTGCCACGCCCACGGAATTTCACCCGGCCCAAGGCATAAGCGGCGGTCAGGCTGAGGAACAGCGCCAGCGTCACTACGCTAAGCGCGACCACCAGCGAATTACCGATAGCCCGCAGGAATGAGGCTTGGCTGAGCACCGCCGCGTAATTGGAGAAGTCGGGGTTTTTGATCCAGTAGCTCACCTCGAACAAGGCGCTGGACGGCTTCAGCGACGTGACGATGGCGTAGTAGAAAGGGAACACCGCATACAGCAGCAACACCCCGATCAGGCACCAGAACCCAAGGCGCAACAGTGCTTTTTTCAATAGGCGCGGGCTCATGACCGGACCTCCAGTTGACGGCGTCCGAGGTAGAGATAAAGCATGGCGATCACTGCGACGACCAGAAACAGCAGGGTCGAGGCGGCGCTGCCGTAACCGACGTCCTGGAACTCCACCAAGTGTTGGCGGGCATAGACCGACATGCTCATGGTGCTCGACGAGTTCGAGGTCAACACATAGATCACGTCGAACACCCGCAGGGAGTCGAGGATGCGGAAGATCGCCGCCACCAGCAATGCGGGCATCAGCAGTGGCAGCGTGACCCGCCAGAACACCTTCAGCGGATGAATGCCATCGACCCTCGCGGCTTCGTAGCAATCGCTCGGCAACATCTGCAAGGCCGCGAGCATCAGCAGGGTGACAAAAGGCACGGTTTTCCAGACGTCGACGAGGATCACCGCCCACATCGACAGGTCCGCATCCGCCGTCCAGGCCAGGGGTGCGTCAATGAGCCCGAGGCTGAGCATCAGGTGATTGATGATGCCGAACTGGTCGTTGAGCATCCACGACCAGATCTTCGCCGAGACAATGGTCGGAATCGCCCACGGAATCAGAATCAACGCTCGCACCAGCGAACGGCCGGTGAACTTGATGTTCAGCAGCAACGCCACCAGCAGCCCCAGCACAACTTCCAGCCCCACCGACATCGCGGTGAAATGCAAGGTGTTGCGCACCGCGTTCCACCATTGCGGATCGACCAGGATGCCCGACCAGCTGGAACCGTTGTGGAACAGATAATTGCTCAGGCCAACGAAGGTGCCGCCAGCGGTGTCCGACAGGTTGGCGTCGGTCAGGCTGAACCAGAATGTCCGCAGCAACGGCCAGGCCGCCACCAGGGCCAGACACAGCAACATCGGTGTCAGAAATAGCCAGGCCGCGCGCACTCGGCGACGCTGTACCGGCGTTTCCCTGGCGAGCAGGAGCTCGTCATAGGGAGCATGGGTAGTAGAGACAGACATGGTGATTTTCTTCCTTGTGGCTTACCAGTTCCGGTGTTTGATGCGCGTGAGTTCGCCTTCCAGTTCGGTCAGCGCCTGATCGACCGGCAACTCGCCGGCCAGCACGCCATGCACCTGATCGAAGAACGCATTGGAAACCCGTGGATAACGAGCGGCGGTGATTGAAGCGGGGCGCATGACGCCATCGTTGAGAATGCTGTGCAGCTGACTGTAATAAGGCATGGCCGCGAGTAGCTCGGGATCCTGGTAGAGCGACTCGATCACCGGGTTATAGGCGCCAATCAGCGCCCGATGTTTTTGCTGTTGGGCACTGGTCAGGTAGCTCACCAGTTCGGCGGCAAGCTTCGGATGGGCGCTGTAACGCGATACCGCCAGACCCCATCCGCCGAGAGTAGAGGCATGGGTGCCGGTGTTGCCGCCTCGGGGCAGGGGAGCGACGCCGACCTTGTCTTTCACGGCGCTGTCCTTGCTTTGTACCAAGGCCCAGACATAAGGCCAGTTACGCATGAACAGCGCATTGCCCGACTGGAATACGCCACGTCCTTCTTCCTCGGTGTAATTGAGTACGCCACGCGGGGAGATGTCGCCTACCCAGCTTTTGGCCAGGGTCAAGGCAGCTTTTGAAGCCTGGCTGTTGACCACGATGTCGCCTTGAGGATTGACCAGCCCACCGTCCGGTTGGCTGCTGATCCATTCCAGCGCATTGCACGTCAGACCTTCGTAGGCACGCCCCTGGAAGACGTACCCCCATGCATTGGCGTTCCCGGCGTTGCGTTCGGCTTGTTGAATATTCCTGGCGGTAGCGGTCATTTCCTCCCAGGTCTGGGGCACCGGCTGGTTGTACTTCTCGAGCAAGTCCTTGCGGTAATACAGCAGGCCCGAGTCGGTGAACCACGGCATCGTCACCAGCCGTCCGTTCACCGTGGCGTTGTCCACCTGTGCCTGGAAGTAGCCTTGGGTCGCGTCGGTGGGCAGCACCTCGCGCAGATCCAACAGATGTTTGGCCAGCATTCCCGGCCACACCATGTCGATTTGAATGATGTCGATGTCGCTGGACTGCGCACTGAGGATCTGTTGGTAGAACGACAACCGCTCGGTTGCCGAATTAGGCGTGGACACCACTTCGACGTGATTGCCGGTCTGTGTAGACCACGCCTCGACGGCCTCTTTGCACAGTTGTAATTCCGCGCCCACCGCACCGCAGGAGATTGTCAGATTGGCTGCGTTGGAGAGGGATGGAAGCCCGGCGCAAAGGGCAAGTAGTGCTGCTGGAAGGAGTGATTTGAGTTGTTTCATAAAGCCCTCTTTATTTTTGTTTTTAGAAAAGTTAACGTTAACATCGCCAAATGTAGCAGCGTATTTGCGATGAGGCATCCTTTTTTTCGTAGATTTTGACAATTAACAATTCACGAAAAAAAGGCCGGTCGCAGGACAAAAAATAAAAACAAAACAGGAAATCCCCTATGCAGAAAGCATCAAGCTGGCTACTCGCAGGCGTACTCGGCACCTCGGCGGCCACCGCTCAGGCCGCGACTCTGGAAGAACGCATGGCCGCGTTTGAAGCCCGTGCCAGCGCTGCGGAAAAACGTGCAGCCGCCGCCGAACAACAAACCCAGGCGCTCGCCAGGGAACTGCAGCAGCTCAAACAGTCCACTCCCGCCTTGCAGCCCGCTGCGTCCACTGCGACCGCCACTGCGGCGCCCACTTTGGATACGCGGTTGGCAAAACTCGAAGCCCGTCAGCAAAGTATGGAGAAGGAGGGCAGTACCGGGCACCTCACCGACGGGTTCAGCTTCAAGGGCTACGCCCGCTCCGGATTGCTGATCAACGATGGCCTGGGGGGCGGGCGTGGCGGTCCTTATACGACGCCTGCCGGTTCAGTCGGTGGTGCAGTCGGGCGACTGGGTAATGAAGACGATACTTACATGCGTATAGACCTGTCGAAAGAAGCCTATGCGCAGAACGGCACCCATTCCAAATTCACGGTTTCCATCGCCGATGGAGTGGAAAGCTCCAATGACTGGACGGCCGCCGAAAGTAACCTGAATGTGCGCCAGGTATTTACGGAACTCGATCATCTCGCCGCATTCAAGGGCAATTCGACGTTCGAGAACGCCACCCTGTGGGCAGGCAAGCGATTCGACAGGGACAACTTCGATATCCATTGGCTGGACTCGGACGTCGTCTTTCTGGCCGGCACCGGGGGTGGTATCTACGACGTGCAGATGAACAAGAACTGGCGCTCGAATTACTCGTTGATCGGGCGTAACTACGGGGATTTCAGTGAGGGCGGTGTCAATGCCGATGTGGAAAGCTACATCCTCACCTCCAATCAGTTCTTCGATAATGGTCAGTGGCAGTGGATGTTCAATGGTATTGGCTCAAAGAAAAACGACTTTAGCACTCGCACCAATGAAGCGGGCCTGAAGCCTGCGGACTCCGGCTTGCACAGCATGGTCGCCAATCATCAGAAAAACTTTTTCGGCAGGGAAGGCTTCTTCAAGACGGCGCTGCTCTACGGGCAAGGGCTGGGGGCCGAGGTCAAGAACATCGGCTCGGACGGCGAACTGATCGAAGACGCCCGTGCGCTGCGCCTGGCGCTGTACGGCGAGACACCGATCGCACCCCACTGGCGTATCGGCCCCAGCTTGCTGGCCGAACAAAGCAAGGATCGGTACGTCAAGGGAGACGACTACCGCTGGATGACCCTGAACATGCGGTTGGCTAATGAAATCAACAGCAATTTCGAGATGGCCTACGAAATGAGCTGGCAAACCATGAACCTCGACCCCAAGGGTTACCTGCAACGTAATGCGGTGGACGGCAACTTCTGGAAATTCACCATCGCCCCGACCTTCAAACCCGACGTTGGAGACCTGCTCACACGCCCCGAGTTGCGAGTGTTCGCCAGCTTCATGAACTGGTCTTCGGACCTGGACCGATACAGCTCCACAGACAACTTTGGCAAGACCGACTTCAACGCTGGCGGTGTGTGGCAATACGGGATACAGATGGAGACCTGGTTCTAGTATCCGGGGCTTGCTCCCACAGAATCAGATGTTCGATCCAGATTCTGAGGGCAACCTCAAATACTTGTGGGAGCGGGCTTGCCCGCGATAGCGATCCGACAGGCGACATTGATGTTGAATATGCCGACGTCATCGCGGGCAAGCCCGCTCCCACAGGTTTCTCGACTGGCCACAAAGTTGTGATTGACCCTGTTCTAAATGTGGGAGCGAGCCTGCTTGCGATAGTGGTTTGTCAGGCGACATCGATGTTGAATGTGCCGGCCGCATCGCGAGCAGGCTCGCTCCCACAGAATCAAAATGTCGACCCTGGTTCTGAGGGCAAGCTCAAATACTTGTGGGAGCGGGCTTGCCCGCGATAGCGATCCGACAGGCGACATCGATGTTGAATATGCCGACGTCATCGCGGGCAAGCCCGCTCCCACAGGTTTCTAGACTGGCCACAAAGTTGCGGTTGACCCTGTTCTAAATGTGGGAGCGAGCCTGCTCGCGATAGTGGTTTGTCAGGCGACATCGATGTTGAATGTGCCGGCCTCATCGCGAGCAGGCTCGCTCCCACAGGATCAAAATGTCGACCCTGGTTCTGAGGGCAACCTCAAATACTTGTGGGAGCGGGCTTGCCCGCGATGGCGATCCGACAGGCGACATCGATGTTGAATGTGCCAACGTCATCGCGGGCAAGCCCGCTCCCACAGGTTTCTCGACTGGCCACAAAGTTGTGATTGACGCTGTTCTAAATGTGGGAGCGAGCCTGCTCGCGATAGTGGTTTGTCAGGCGACATCGATGTTGAATGTGCCGGCCGCATCGCGAGCAGGCTCGCTCCCACAGACCTGTACTTTTCAGAGCAGCACCCGCCGCAGCCTGCCGCTCAACGGGGCGATGTCTTTTTAGTCTGGCGGTGATCAGCTCCTGCCAGGCATGTCGATATCATGTTGATGCACCCGTCGATACAGCGTTGCCCGGGAGATGCCCAACGCCTTGGCCGTGGGGGTGGGTTTCCAGCGATGACGCACGAGGGCATCGATGAGTGCCTGGCGTTCCGGACTGGCGCAGCGTTCCATGGTGTCAGCTGAAGCCGGATCGTTGAGTCGACGGCCGGGCAGATGCTCAGGCAAATCACTCAACAGAATCAAGTGGGTCTCGCACACCGCGCAGGCGTAACGCAGCACGTACCGCAGTTCGCGCACATTTCCCGGCCAGCGATAGCCGAGCAGGCATTCCAGTGCGGCGTTTCCCAGTTGCATCGATACCTCGCAGGCCGACGATTCCTCTTCGAGTATCCGGTTGATCAATGCCAGTCGATCACTGCGCTCGCGCAACGGCGGCAATTGGAATCGCGCACCACTGAGGCGGAAGTACAGGTCCTCGCGAAACTCGCCAGAGGCGACCAGGGCTTCGAGATCGCGGTGGCTGGCGCAGACGACCTGAATGTCTATCGCTTTGCTTCGTGACGCTCCCAGGGGCGCCACTTCGCCCTCGGCTAAAACCCGCAGTAGCCGGGTTTGCAGGGGCAAGGGCATATCGCCGATTTCATCGAGAAACAGGGTGCCGCCATCGGCCTGTTCCAGCAGACCTTGCATGCCTTTATTCGAAGCCCCGGTGAAGGCGCCGGCCGCATAACCAAACAGCTCGCTTTCGATCAGGTTTTCGGGAATCGCTGCGCAGTTCACCGCGATAAAAGGTCGATCACGACGCAGACTGGCCTGGTGCAGCTGGCGGGCGAAGACCTCCTTGCCGGAACCGGTTTCGCCGTGGATCAGCACCGGCAGATTACGGTCTTTGACCCGAACCGCAAGGCGCAGGCTTTCTTCCAGTCGCGGGTCGAGTTCGGCGGGTGACAGTACCCGACGTGCAGGGCTGCGTTTTACCCGCCGTGGCGCGCTGAGTCGTCCATGCAAGACGTGGCGGCCACCCTGGCAGTGAAACAGGCAGAGCGATTCGTCCCTGGCCCGATGCAATAATTGCTGATCGAACACTTGGCCGATGTGTTCCGGCAGTTGACCAACGCTTTGCCACAGCCACTGCCGCGCCGCGGGGTTCAGTGCCTGCAGTCGTCCGTCATCGTCCCAGGCAAGCAGGTAATCGGGTTGGCTGTCGACGTAGCCCGGGCTGTTGTGGGCCCGCAGCACCCAGTAACCCTGGGCACTGTTCATGAAAAACGCTTGTTCTATTTCCCGTGCGCTCTGCACCACCATCTGCCGGATCAGGTGCTGCGAACGGCGGTCGTCCGGCGAACGCACCGCAGACACATCGAGCACCCCGAGCAGTTCGCCCCGAGGGTCGAAGACTGGAGCGGCAGAGCAGGTGAGTCCGATAAAGGCCGCGCGGAAGTGATCCCGCTTGTGCACCGTGACCGGTGTTCGTGCGGTCAGCACCGCAGCCACCCCGCAGGTGCCTTCCTCGCCTTCCGACCAGCAGGTGCCCAGGTACAGACCTGCTTTGCGGCAATCATTACGGATGGAGGTTTCCACGCGATAGTCAATGGTCTGGCCCTGGGCGTCGGTGAGCAACACGCAGTAGTCGGCATCGCGCACGCGACCGTGGAGTCGGGCGACTTCTTCGCTGGCGATGCGCAGGAACAGTTCGGAGCGTTCTCGACACTCCTGCAACACGTTCTGGGAAAGGATCCGCGGCCCTTGTAATGAGCCAGGGTCCAGATGGTGTTGCTCCATGGAGCGGCGCCAGGAGTCCAGTATCAAGTCCGGCACGGGCAGTTGCGGCAGATGCGCTGCGTTCTTCAATACACGGCTGACGCAATCCACATGCGCCTTCGAGTGTGCGGAAAGCATTTAAGGCCTCCGGTTCGATCTTCTTTTCATTGTGCGGGCTATTAAGCGCCGTTCACGGACGGTCGACAAGCATCGGTTCACCCACTGCAAAGCTGAGACGCGACGTCTCAAGGTCTCACCACTCACCCGTGCAGGCTGACATGGGGCGTCTCAATCACGCGATATCCCACCCCTTGAAAACTCAACAAAGACCGCTCTGGACCGGGCTTTCTGGCGATCTTTTGCGAACCTGGCACCGGCCTTGCTCTAACCCCGTCAACCAGTACGACTGGCAACCCGATAATAACAAGAGGTGCCCTATGTCCTCCTGCCGAGGCCTTTACTCTGCTGTATCTGTGGTGGCGACATGAGTCGCTTGCCCCTGACCGTCGGCATCATTGCCAATCCGGCGTCCGGCCGGGACGTACGGCGCCTGACGGCGAATGCCGGGCTGTTTTCCAGCACCGACAAGGTCTCGGTGATCCAACGGCTGCTGGCGGCTTTTGGCGCCACCGGTGTCGAGCGCGTGCTGATGCCCACCGACATGACCGGCATCGCGGCGGCGGTGAAGAAGAACAGTCATGGCCGCCAGGCGCGTGACAGCCACTGGCCAACCCTGGAGTTCCTGGAACTGACCTTGCGCCAGAGCGTGGCGGACACTCGCCAAGCCGCGCGCTGGATGGCTGAACGCGGCGTGTCACTGATTGCCGTGCTCGGTGGTGACGGCACCCACAAAGCGGTGGCCGCCGAAGTCGGCGACATTGCGCTGCTGACCCTGTCGACGGGAACCAACAACGCCTTCCCGGAGCTGCGTGAGGCCACCAGCGCCGGGCTGGCCGGCGGGCTATTCGCCAGCGGCCGGATCCCGCCCGAAATTGCCTTGCGCCGCAATAAACGCCTGCTGGTGCGGATTCCGAGCCGCGACTTGTGCGAAGTGGCGCTGGTGGACGTGGCGGTGTCCTCGCTGCCCTTTATCGGCGCCCGTGCAATCAGCCGTGGGATCGATCTGGCGGAGGTGTTTGTCACCTTCGCCGAACCTCAGTCCATTGGCATCTCGGCCCTCTGCGGCTTGTGGTTTCCGGTATCGCGCCAAGCCCCCAACGGTGCCTGGATGCGCCTTGATCCGCAGTCGTCCGAAGCCTTGCTGGTGCCTCTGGCGCCCGGCCTGTTGCAAGGCTGCGGCGTGCTCGCGGCCGGCAGCCTTGAACCCGGTGTTGCCCATCGTCTGTGCCTGAGCAGCGGCACCCTGGCCCTGGATGGCGAACGGGAAATCGAATTCAACGCCCATGACTTACCCACTGTGACCCTCGATGCCGGCGGCCCGCTGAGCATCGATGTCAATGCGGCGCTGGCCTATGCCGCGCAAGAGCGGCTGCTGGCCATCGGTCGTGAACACCCGCAACACCCTTTGAACCTTGCACTTTGAAACTTGAGCCTCAAGACACCCTGGAGAATAAAAATGTCGACACAGCTGACCGCTGATCAATTGCTGCACGCCTATCGGGTGATGCGCACCATCCGCGTCTTTGAAGAGCGCCTGCACGTGGAGTTCGCCACCGGCGAGATTCCCGGTTTCGTCCATCTTTATGCCGGTGAAGAAGCCTCGGCCGCCGGTGTCATGGCTCACCTGAGGGATGACGACTGCATCGCCTCCAACCACCGTGGCCACGGTCATTGCATCGCCAAGGGCGTTGATGTGCACGGGATGATGGCTGAAATCTACGGTAAGAAAACCGGGGTCTGTCAGGGCAAGGGCGGCTCCATGCACATCGCCGATTTCGAGAAAGGCATGCTCGGTGCCAATGGCATCGTCGGGGCCGGTGCACCGCTGGTGGTAGGGGCGGCCCTGGCCGCCAGGCTCAAGGGAACCGACGGCGTCGCCGTGGCGTTCTTCGGCGACGGCGGTTCCAACGAAGGCGCGGTGTTCGAAGCGATGAACATGGCCTCGGTGTGGAACCTGCCGTGCCTGTTCATTGCCGAGAACAACGGTTACGCCGAGGCCACGGCGTCCAACTGGTCCGTGGCTTGTGATCATATCGCCGACCGCGCAGCCGGTTTCGGCATGCCTGGGGTCACCGTCGACGGCTTCGATTTTTTCGCTGTTCACGAAGCCGCCGGTGCCGCGGTGGCGCGCGCCCGAGCCGGTGAAGGACCGTCGTTGATCGAGGTCAAGTTGACCCGCTACTACGGTCACTTTGAAGGCGATGCCCAGACCTATCGGGCACCGGATGAGGTCAAGTATTTCCGCGAGCACAACGACTGCCTGATGCAGTTTCGCGAACGTACCACTCGGACCGGTTTGATCGATGCCAGCCAGTTGGACCAGATCGATGGTGAAGTGGACCTGCTGATCGAAAATGCCGTGCGCAAGGCCAAGTCCGACCCCAAGCCAAACGCCGCCGACTTGCTCACCGACGTCTACGTTTCCTATCCCTGAACGCCCCCTATAACAAGAATCGAGACCTTCATCATGGCGAGAAAAATCAGTTATCAGCAGGCAATCAACGAAGCCCTGGCCCAGGAAATGCGCCGCGACCCCAGCGTGTTCATCATGGGGGAAGACGTCGCCGGCGGTGCCGGTGCTCCTGGGGAAAACGACGCCTGGGGCGGGGTATTGGGCGTGACCAAGGGCCTCTACCACCAATTCCCCGGTCGCGTGCTGGACACGCCGCTGTCGGAGCTGGGTTATGTCGGTGCTGCGGTAGGCGCAGCAACCTGTGGCGTGCGCCCGGTGTGTGAATTGATGTTCGTCGACTTCGCCGGTTGTTGCCTGGACCAGATCCTCAATCAGGCAGCCAAGTTCCGCTACATGTTCGGTGGCAAGGCTTCCACCCCGTTGGTGATTCGCACCATGGTCGGCGCGGGCCTGCGGGCAGCCGCCCAACATTCGCAAATGCTCACGTCGCTGTGGACCCACATCCCCGGACTGAAAGTCGTTTGCCCGTCGTCACCTTATGACGCCAAGGGCCTGTTGATCCAGGCTATCCGCGACAACGATCCGGTGATCTTCTGCGAACACAAACTGCTTTACAGCATGCAGGGCGAGGTGCCGGAAGAGCTCTATACCATCCCGTTCGGTGAGGCCAACTTCCTGCGCGACGGCAAGGACGTGACGCTGGTCTCCTATGGGCGCACGGTCAATACGGCGATGGATGCAGCCCGCAATCTGGCAGGGCGAGGCATTGACTGCGAGGTCATCGACCTGCGCACCACCAGCCCGATGGACGAAGACAGCATTCTTGAAAGCGTGGAAAAGACCGGGCGCCTGGTGGTGATCGACGAAGCCAACCCACGCTGTTCCATGGCCACCGACATATCGGCCCTGGTGGCGCAAAAAGCGTTCGCCTCGCTCAAGGCACCCATCGAGATGGTCACCGCGCCGCACACGCCGGTGCCGTTCTCCGACGCACTGGAAGACCTCTACATCCCTGACGCGGCGAAGATCGAAAACGCCGTGCTCAAACTGATCGAGTGGAGCAAGCGTTCATGAGCCAGATCCATACCCTGACCATGCCCAAGTGGGGCTTGTCCATGACCGAAGGGCGGGTCGATGTCTGGCTCAAGGAGGAGGGCCAGGCGATTGCCAAGGGCGATGAAGTGCTCGACGTGGAAACCGACAAAATTTCCAGCAGCGTCGAAGCACCGTTTTCCGGTGTGCTGCGCCGTCAGATCGCGCGCCAGGACGAAACCCTCGCGGTCGGTGCATTGCTCGGCATTGTGGTTGACGGCGAAGCCAGCGAGGCCGAGATCGATGCGGTGATCGAGCAGTTCCAGGCCGCGTTCGTGCCGGGTGACGGTGCCGAGGAAGACAGTGGGCCGAAGCCGCAGAAGGTCGAGTTGGGCGGGCGGCTGATCCGTTACTTCGAGCGTGGCGAAGGCGGGGTGCCGTTGGTGCTGGTGCACGGGTTTGGCGGTGACCTGAACAACTGGATGTTCAATCATGAGGCATTAGCCGCCGGGCGCCGGGTGATTGCCCTGGATCTGCCGGGCCATGGCGAGTCGACCAAACAGCTGGAGCACGGCGATCTGGATGAGTTGAGCGGGGTGTTGCTGGCACTGCTCGATCATCTGGATGTTCCGGTGGCGCATCTGGTGGGGCATTCCATGGGCGGGGCGGTGTCGCTCAACACCGCGCGACTGGCTCCCCAGCGGGTGCGTTCCCTGAGCTTGATCGGCAGCGCCGGCCTGGGCGCGGAAATCAACGGCGACTACCTGCAAGGTTTTGTCGAGGCAGCCAGCCGCAATGCCCTCAAACCACAGTTGGTGCAACTGTTCTCCGACCCTGAGCTGGTTAATCGGCAGATGCTCGAAGACATGCTCAAGTACAAGCGTCTGGAAGGGGTGGATGCGGCCCTGCGCCTGCTGGTTTCGGGGTTGTTCAAAGAAGGACGGCAACAACTCGATCTGCGCGGTGTGGTGCAAGAAAACCGTCGCCCCGTGTTGCTGATCTGGGGCAGTGACGACGCGATCATTCCTGCGACCCACAGCGTTGGGCTGGACGCCCAGGTCGAAATCCTGCCGGGTCAGGCGCACATGGTGCAGATGGAAGCGGCCGAGCAGGTCAATCGGCTGATTCAGGACTTTGTCCAACAACACTGATACCCCCTTGGCGACCGGCTATTTGCCGGGCGCCAGGGCCAACGATTTCAAGGAGATTCCAACATGAGCCTTCCAATTGATCCGACCCGCAGCATGCGTGCCGCTGTCTGGCATGGTCGTCACGATGTCCGTGTCGAAGATGTGCCGTTGCCCGTCTCGCCACCGGCGGGCTGGGTGCAGATTCGCGTGCAATGGTGCGGTATCTGCGGCTCCGACTTGCATGAATACGTGGCTGGGCCAGTGTTCATTCCGGTGGATGCGCCGCACCCGCTGACCGGCATCAAGGGGCAGTGCATTCTCGGTCATGAGTTCTGTGGCGAGATCGTCGAAATCGGCGCCGGGGTCCAGGGGTTCAGTGTGGGCGAACCGGTGGCCGCCGATGCGTGTCAGCACTGTGGCACTTGTTATTACTGCACCCATGGGCTGTACAACATTTGCGAGAACCTGGCGTTCACCGGGTTGATGAACAATGGCGCGTTCGCCGAGTTGGTCAACGTGCCGGCCAACCTGCTTTACAAGTTGCCGGCCAACTTTCCCGCGCAAGCCGGGGCGCTGATCGAACCGCTGGCGGTGGGCATGCACGCGGTGAAAAAGGCCGGGAGTTTGCTGGGGAAAAATGTGGTGGTGGTTGGCGCTGGGACCATCGGCTTGTGCACCATCATGTGCGCCAAGGCGGCTGGCGCGGCCCAGGTCATTGCTCTGGAAATGTCGGGAGCGCGCAAGGCCAAGGCTCTGGAGGTGGGCGCGAGTCAAGTGCTGGACCCCAATGAGTGCGATGCTCTGGCGCAGGTGCGGCGGCTGACCGGCGGGCTGGGGGCAGATGTCAGTTTCGAATGCATCGGCAACAAACACACGGCCAAACTCGCCATCGACCTCATCCGCAAGGCCGGCACGTGTGTGCTGGTGGGTATCTTCGAGGAGCCCAGCGAGTTCAATTTCTTTGAGCTGGTCGCCACCGAAAAACAGGTGCTGGGTGCACTCGCTTATAACGGTGAGTTCGCAGATGTGATCGCCTTTATCGCCGACGGCCGGCTGGACATCACGCCGCTGATAACCGGGCGCATTCAGCTGGAACAGATCGTCGGGCAGGGCTTTGAGCAATTGGTTAACAACAAGGAGCACAACGTGAAAATCATCGTGTCACCCGCTCGAATCCGAGGCACCTCAGAGAGCGATTGACGATGGCCGGGCCTGAACATTCCTGCCGAATTCGCGGCAGGAATGTCAGGGAACGTGTAGCCCGCCTTTTCAGAGCTGCACCCGCCGCAGCCTGCCGCTCAACGGGACGACAGTGTTGTCTGGCATGGGCAGTGGCCGGCCGGTCAAGCCCATGCCTTCGCTCACCAGTACCGCATCCTCCAGCAGACACAGGTTGGAAGGGGTATCCAGGTCGCGTGCGAGCACCTCGACCTCGGCGGTTTGCAGGTTGCAGCTCAACAGTCGCCCGGTGAAACGGGTAAAGCCGCCGTGCAGCGGTTCGCCGTTCCAGTCGGGTGGCAAGGGTTGTTGCAGGCGCTCGCAGAGCTCCAGCACCAGCACATTGCCCTTCGGACACAGCGCCAGTCCGGTGGGCAGTTGCAGGTCGCGAATCAGGATCTCGATCTGCCCACTGTCAGGCCGGACCCGAATCACTTGGCCGGCCTTATCGGCAAAGTCGATGCCCTTGCGCGTCGGGTCGCCCTGCAACTCTCCGGAAAACAGACTGATCAGCACCGCGTCGGTCGCCGGTTCGTACACCAGGGTCACGGGGACGGCTTCCTGGCCTTGGTCCAGTTCGGGCAACTGGACCAGCACGCGCTCGTCGTGTTCAGCGCTGAATTCCACTAACTGATTGGTGTCGGGCTTGACCGCCAGCCAACTGCGGCGGGTCGGGTGGTAACACAGCGCATTCAGATTGCCACGGCTGTGAAATATCGGTTCGGGTGGCGTGAATTGCAGGTCCAGCAGTTTGGAACCTTCGACGTAATCGGTCTGGCTGACCAGACAGCGCCCGTCACCGCAGGCGATGTCCGACAGTCCCATGATTTCATCGCGCAGCATGCGGGCCTGCATGTTCATGGCGCGAAAACCTTGCGCGAGTATTTCGCCGGGCAGGTAGGCGCCGGGCGTGTGTGGATCCGGTCGCAATCGACTGATACGGCCGCTGAAGGGCTGGTCCGGCAGGCCGGAGCCGGCTTCGGTCAGCAGCAGGCTGCCGTCGGCCTGCACACAAACGCCCCGAGGGTTAAGCAAGCCTTCGGCGATGATCGTACTCGGGCGCAGGGTTTCGCGCGGCTGCGCAGGAATATGAAGGGGAACGGGCATAGGGCTTCTCTCCATGGACAAGGGATGGACGCGGTTACTGCGGCGGTTGCCACGGTTCACCGGTGAGATAGGCCCGGAGCAGCGCCCGCTGGCAGGGCGACATCGAGCGCACCACGGGCATGAACAGGGTGGTGCCTTTGTACGCATCCGAAGTGCGGGCGAGGATGGGGTTCTTGGCGGCCATGACCGCGTCGGGCTGATTGAGCGGGATGTAGCGCGACATGGCGGGGAAAGCCAGGTAGTGAAACCGCAGGACGTTGGGGTACATCAGCGGCCAGGTGATGGTGGTGCCCGCGGGAATGCCGAAGTCGGTCTGTGCGTATTTGCGAAAGCTGGTGAAGTAGCCACCGCTTGCCAGACCGTTGACCGTGTAAGTCAGCGCGACAAAACCCGCCTGGGCTGCCGTACCCGGCTTGAGGGTGACCGGGAAACTGACGTCGAGCTGGCCGGGGTTGATGGTCAGCGAGTCAGGAAACTCGAGGAAATTCCAGTACTTCGGATTTTTGTAGACCGCAGGGGCACCGGCCTTCAGGTCGATTTCGGTGGCACTGGTGACCGGTCCACCCAGATACCTGACTTGCAGGGTGATCGACAGGCCATTGGGGTAGTCCTCAAGATAAACGTTGCGCTGATCGGCATACACCCGATAGGTCGATTCGATTGCATGCAGCGTGGTCTCGGAGACGGTATTGGGTGCGTTGATCGCCAGCGCTGTGGTCCGCACCGCTTGCTGCTGCGTGGCACTCAAGGGCAGGTCGACGATGCCGCCATACACGTAGTAGTCAAACAACGGGCTGCTTGCCGGGTCGAGGGTGGTCAGGGTGGTGGTGCCGGCGCTGATGGTGACGGGGCCGTAATCCGCGTTGGGCCCGATGGGGCTGGTGATGTCGTCCCTGACGGCCCTGAAGGTTTGCTTCGGGATGACGTTCACCATGTCGATGCTCAAGATGCCGCTGTCGCCCAGATCGGCATAGCCCGTGCTCTTGACGCTCTGGTTGACCAGTTGCCGGCCCGGCTGGCAGTTCAGCGGCTCATCGTCGAAGGCCGGGGCCAGCGTCCCGATGACCCGGCCGATGCTCGGGTTGGGGGTGTATTTACCGGCGGCGTAATCGGCGTCCAGTTGCTCGGTGGTCATCGTGGGGCACATCTCGAACATGACGAAACGCAGGACGATGCCGGTTGCGCCCGGCGCCTGGATGATCGACCGCAGGCCGCTACTGTTCTGGTTCCAGCTGACAATACTGCTCAGGGGAAAGGTCAACTGAAATGTGCCGCTGGCATGGAAGGAGCCGGGCGCATCCATGCTCTCTGGCTCCAGCACCCGTGTTTTCACATCCAGACTGCTGCAGACCGTGTTATCTCGAATCAGTAGCTGGATGTTGCTGTTGCCGCCAATTTGCAGACCGCCGACAAATATCTGGGTGGTGGTCGAGGAGGTCGGGTCCAGGTCCACCATCATCGGGCCGGAAACGGGGCCTTGTCCGGTGACCGGGTCCACTGAGCCGAGCAGATAGACCGGCTGGCCCACCATGTCACCGGTGGTGCTGATGCTGCCCGGATTACCCTGGGAACTGATCAAGGCGTTCTGCATGTCGACGACATGTTGTCCGTAGTGATTCCAGCCACCGGCGGTGTAGTAGTCGCCGTCGGGCGCGTTGATCATGTTGTTCAACTGATCGTCGGTGTAAGACTGGGCGCCTAGTGCCAGGGTCGAGGTGGTCAGGTCGAAGAGCGGCCAATGCTCATTGCCGTCGTAAGGAATGGTGGGGGAGTTGTTCGGCAGGCTGACGTCGGTGCGGATGCCGCCCCAGAAATTCAGTCGTGGTCCATTGAGAATGCTCATGATCTATTCCTTGTCCTTGGTGGTTTTGCCGACAGGCGCATTGGCGAATTTGAACAGGTAGGAGAAATCGGACTTGTAGGGGCTCTTGACCGGCGTCGCCATGGAGTGGCAATTCATGCAGCTGCTGTTGGGCTGGATGTAGCTCTCCATGGTCACGTTGGCCGAGAGCGACGGGGTCGGCTGGCCCAGTGGGTTGCTGGGGTTATCCGGCATCAGCGGGCGCTGAGTGGTGATGAGCTGGTAGTACTTCAACACGCTTTTTTGCAGGCCCGGGTCGGTGCGATAGTTGGTGTTCACCCCGTTGGTGACCTCGGCAATCGGGGTGACCCGGTTCAGCGGGTTCGGGGTCTGGAACGTGGTGCCGGGTTTGGGCACGCAGACCAGCTGTGTACCCTGAGTCTGCCAGTCGCACGGCGACTGGTTGAGGGTGACGACGGGGGCGGCGGGGTTGAAGTAGGAGTAGGTCATGCCGGCTGTTGGCTGATCGACCCATTGGCCATGCACCAGCTCCTTGGGCGGAACGTTGTCGATCTGCTCGAAGGTCGACCAGATCCACTGCGGATAGCCGTTGACCTTGGTGATGATATGCAGGCCCACCAGGCCCAGGTAGGCCTCGGTGACACCGGTGCGCTGGCCCTGGTCATTGAACGTGGCCACGCGCGCGAGCATGGTCAGGTAGCGGCTGGCATTGTCGTTGGGGGTGAGGATGCGCCAGCTCGACTTGACCTCGATGACCCCGTTGGGGAAGTTGATGTTATTGGCTTTGGAAACGATATCGGCGTTATAGAAGCTGTTGTTGACGATGTAGTCGTAGGACGTCTCGTTGGCCGAGATGTCGTAGTAGGTCGGGTTACCCGCCTGGTCGATCAGCCAGCCGCCAACGGCCTGGTCGACGGCATTCACCTGAGTGCTGTTCTTCAGCGCGGCGATGTTGATGATGCCCAGGCTTTTGGCGGTCTGCGGGGTATTCCACGGGCCAGGATTGGCACCCCTTGGCAGAAAGATTTCCTCCACGGTCTTGTAGGTCTGCCAAACGGTGTAACCGGGATCCCCAGGCTGTTTGGCACAGTCGGGATCACCTCGCTGCCCGTTCTGTGCGGGCCAGTTCAAGGCGATGAACATCTGCCAGCTGTATTGATCGAACTGGTCCTGACTGGCGGTGGCGGTCGGCGCGGTGCTGGGGGGTTGGCAACTCAGGTTGCTGGCCTGCGTCGACGGCTTGACCTGTTCCCGGGCCAGGGCCTGCTCCAGGGCCAGGCCTGACAGACTGGCCAGGCCCACGGATATCACGCAGAGACGGAGTGTGGTTTTCATGGCGATCCTTCGTCGTTGTTCAGGGTTTGCGCTGCATCAGCTTGTTCCACTGCGCCTTTTGGCCGTTGCTCTGTGACGCCGGTGGCTCGAACAATTGGCAGGGCGGTGGATTCGACGGGCACATGGCGGCCACTTGCGCCCAGGTCTGGGCCGGGTCCGGTTTGGCGATGCGGAAGTTGGTGTAGTTCTGGCTGACGATGGGGGCATTGGCGACGCTGGTGTCACCGGAGAAAAAGAACGACTGGGGATGCCGGTAGGGCGGTTGTCCCGTTGGCTTTTTGAAAAAGGCATAGCCGAACAGGATCGGACCTTGCGGCGAATCGAGGTCCAGGGCGTAGGCCTGCACGCTGCCATTGAGGTTTTTGCTGCGCTCGGCGCTGTAGGGCAGGTGCTGGATGAAATCTTGCCGCGGCGGATGATTCATCGGTGAAAACATGCAACAGGCCGGCATGTCTTTAGGGCGGTCTTGCGGGTAAGTCAGGAAATACGCCTTGTTGCCCAGGGACACGAACGAGCAGGTGTAATTGTTGTTCTTGATCGGAAAAATTGGCAGACAGTATTTTTCGTAGTGCTCCATCATCGCGCCGAAGCCGTCGCCATCCGGCGGGATGTACGCGGTGTCGTAGTAACTGGTCCCGCGGGAAACGGTGTAGTCCGCCGGGGTCAGGGTGGTGGGTGGATTACTGTAGGGCGGCGGGCTTTTCTCGTAGTTGTGCATCACCCGGTACATGGTCCAGTCGCTGATCCAGTACGCCGGAAAAAACGGATCGGAAGGCTCGCCCGGTGCTCGTTTGGCGATGCAATTGCCGTTCTGCTCATTGCAACCCTCGGTGTTGTGCACCCCCATGGTGAAGTACACCGCGCCGCTGTCCGCCTGGGCGAATAGAGCCGGGATGAGCAGCAGGGTCAGCAGCAACAGCCGGTTCAAAATGCTGGCTTTCATATGACACTCCTGTGAAGTGCCGGGTGACAGGCTCGTCACCCGGTGGTCCTGCGTGAGCGTTGTTGTTTTAGCCTTACTCGTAATCGCTCATGCTGAGCGGGATGGGCGGGTAATTGCGTTTCACCAGGGACTGCGCCCAGAGCTCCAGTACGGCGCGTCGGCTTTGTGACATGTCGCGGGTGATGGGCATGGCGAGCGTGCTTTCCTCCTGGTACTCCTTGCTGATCAGCACAATCAGCTGGTCGACGGCGCCTTCCACTCTTGCCTGTGAGTTGAGCGGCATGAACTTGTTCATGATGGGGTACAGGTAATAGAAGGTCTGCAAGATGCGTGGGTAGATGAAGTTCTCCCACAACAGCGTCGCGGCGTTCTGACGCGTGCAGATGGAGTTCCAGTAGGTGATGAAGTCCTGTTGTAACTGCGGATCCAGTGGCAGGACGCGCATCGGGGCGAGGAAGTCTGTGTAGGCCTGGGTGTAGTTGAAGCTGAAGGGGACGGCCGGGTCGTTGTGGTCTTCCTGCACGAAGAACCGCAGGGTGGGAAAGCCCGGGGCTCGAGCATTGACGCCCAGTTGGGCAATGCCGCTGGCGTTGGTGGTGATCTTTGCAACAGAGTAATTGACGGTGCTGTTCTGAGCATCGCGCAGCGTCCCGGTTCTGGAGATGGCAGCGTCGAATGCCAGGCAAGGGCGCAAGTTGACCGCGACCGGTTTACCCAAGTCATGCAGGAACTGCTGATAATTTACCGGTATTCCCGAAGGCCCGGCATTCGACGTATCCACGGCCTGTAGGGCGGTGAGTCCACGGCCGCTCCCGGTAGCCCGGGGGCTTGATACCGCGAGCACATCGTTGAATTGCGGCAGATTGGGCTTGTTCAATGTGCGGTCTGCCGGATGGTCGTAGAACAGCGTGAAGTCGGCCGGATTGCTGAATGCCAGATAGTAGTTGCTGGTGGTCACCATGAAGGGGTTGCCATACTCCGCCACCCACAGCACGGTGTTGGCCGCTGGCTTGCCATCCTTTTGCACCATGATTTGCAGCGTCTTGTGATCACCCACGTCGATGAAACTGCCGCTTTCTATTACTTCGGCGGTCCACATCTGCTGGGTGGAGGCGATCTGGGGCGTTTGCGTGCCCTGTAGCTGCAGCTCCAGAGGGCCTGCCTGCAGAGTCGCCTTGTCTGAGTCGTTGAGCGTGAAGTCCAGCAGGCCGGAGCGTTTGTCGAAGGCTGCTTGTCGATACTGCTCGAAACCGAAGTTGATCACCGGGTTGAACTGTCCATCCTTGCGTACCCCCAGTAGATAGTTGCCGGCATGGAATTTTTCGGCCGTCGGGATCGGGGCGTTGGAGTCCACTGGATAGAACGGAAAAGTGTTGCCCAGATCCAGCGACAGGGTGTGGTCGGTAATCTGGGCCGACATCACGCCCAACGTGATGCTGGCGGCCTCGACATTCTGGTTTGTTTGATAAATCGGTACGGCGTTGGCGGGCACCAGACGCCGGCCGGCCGGAGCGGTGGGGTATTCGTCGGCGAACCAGAGGCCCAGGGTCGCTGCGGTACGGCTGTAGGCGGGGTTGAAAAAGATATCGGCGACGTTGTCCAGACCCTTCTGATACATCGCTTGCACTTTGGCCATGTCCGCGGCTGTCGTGGAGTGGGTATTGATCGGCGGGAAGTCGTTGAAAATGCCGTTCTTGTCATAGTAGGTCAGGTAGGTGGAAAACCTGAACATCAAGCCACGAGCCCCTTGTTGCCTCATCTGCTGTTGAAGCTGACTCAGCAGCGCGGAGTTGCCGATAACCCATTCCAGGTTTTCCTGGGGAAAGCAGGTCTGCCAGGTGGTGGTGACATACTTCAGACCACCGAGGGCCCCCCAATTGAAGTTCAGGAATCGGTCCAGCATCCGGTATTGCCGATTGAGGGTCAGGCCGCATTTATCATCCCCCAGCTCCAGCTTGTCGAAATACAACGCGGTGAAGGCGTTCTGCCACGGGCTGATGTCCACGAAGCGCGCGGCAGTAGGACTGGCGCTGCCAAAGGGGTTACCGAGCAATTGGTAGTTCTTGCCGACCAGCGCATCCTGGTCGATGTAATTGTTGGCCTGTAGCTCGCCGCCGATGACCACGGAGCGGATATCTTCGTAGCACACCGTGCCGCAGGCATTGTCGCCAAACAGATCCCACTCTGCGGGAATGTACGGGGTCGGGCTGCCATTGGTCGGCACCATCGGCACGTAGTCCGGGACGTTATTCACGGGACTGATGACCCAGGGCATCAGCGTGTTGGGGGCGTTCTGGCGCGTGATGTCGTAGAAGTTCACAAACGGCCAGTTAATATCCATGTTGACCGCGTCATAGAGTGGAAATACATCGTTGTTGTTGGCCGTTGGCGGGTTCCAGAACATATGGCCGTTGAGGTAGATGCGGGGGAAATTCAATACGCTCATGTCATGCTCCTTAGCGTTGCCACTGGGCGTGTTTCAACGACCAGACAAAATCCAGTTTGTTGTAACCGGCGAAGGCCGAGTTCGGCAGCGGGGTGGTGGGGTAGACAATGCCGCCCTGTTCTTTCAGGGCGAAATTGAAGTAACCCTTTTGGTTCGAGTAGGCGGCGGTGCCGTGGCAGGCTAGGCAGGACGAGGTGTTCTGGAAGGCCGATTCCAGCTGGGAGTTGGCCAGCACCTGGGTGATGGGCTGGAATTCGACCCCGATCAGTTCGTACTTCGCCAGAGCGGGATTAGCGGCCTGAAAGCTGGTATTGACCGTTTTGGCGGCTGGTGTCGGTCCTGTGGTGTTGGTTATCGGGGTGGCCGGCACGGCATTGGTCACGGTGTACTTACTGTTGTTGACGTTTTCGAAGGTGGTCCAGACCCAGTTGGCGTTCAGTTTGTTGACGACGTGCAAGCCGCTCATTGCGGCATAGCCGACCTTGTATTTACCGTCTTGCAGGTAATAGGCCTGGGCGATGTAGTAACCGTCTTTCTCCAGTTTCTGTTTGTAGGTCGCGTCGGAGCCGATCCACAGCCAGGAGGATTTCAACTCCCAGGCAATGGGCGGAAACTCCAGATTGCTGGTCAGGGCGGCCTGGCCGTTCATGTTGTAGACCTGCTTCTGCACGATGTAATCGAACGTGCCCTGGCCCATCAGCAGCTGAAAGCGTACGGGTTTGCCTTTTTCTGTCGCGGGCACCGCTCCGCCCATTTGCAGAATCAAGCCATCGACCTGTTGGGTGGCTTTGAGGTTATGGAAGGTTCGGGACAGATCCATTCCTAGTGCCTTGGCCTGTGTAACTACCGCGTTCGGGGGTGGCACGGGGGTGCCATAAGGGGCGGGTTTGGCGCCATTGGGCAGGTAGACCTGGTCGGAGGGTTTCATCGATTCCCACTCGCGGTTGGGGTTCCCCGCGGCAGCGGGCTGGTTCAAGCAGACAAACCAGTTCCAGGCCATGGTCTCGGGGCTCTGCGCAAACGCGGCCCGGGTCTTGTCGACGTCTCCTCCAAACTGCAGGAAGTTGCTGCAGTCGAAGGTGTTCGTGCTCTGAGCCTGAGCCAAACCGGCCAGGGTACTCAGAACTGTTATAGAAATGGCTCGCCGCATGGAAGCTCCTTGGCATTGGCCGGGTCGGTGTGTGGGTGCCCCAGGAAGTGTTCCAGGAGCAGTTGCTTCACTGCCGTGGCCGCAAGGCACTGCGGCAACGGCAGATCGCAATTGGTGATGAGTAGCGGGCCGGTGTTCTCGCTGTCGGGCAGGCGGCCATGGCTGCCACGGACCAGGCGGGTGTCCAGCGGAATCAGGTCCATGTAGTAGCGAAAGCCGAGTTTTTTCTGCAGCAGGCGACGCGCCACTTTCAATTTGGGGAAGCGAATGGCCGGGTCGATGAACAGCTCCAGCGGGTCGTAGCCGGGCTTGCGATGGATGTCCACGGTGCGGGCAAAGTCGGGTGCCTTGCGATCGTCGAACCAGTAGTAGTAATCGAACCAGTAACCCGGCGCGGCCACGGTCACCAGCTCGCCGCTGCGCGGATGATCCAGTTGCCAGGCCCGTTGTTCGGCTTTATCCAGCACCTGCTCGATGCCGGGCTGGTGCTGCAACAGCGCTTTGACGCGAGGGATGTCGTACGCCTGCTTCACGTAGACATGTGCGATCTGATGATCGGCCACGGCAAAGGCCGCGCTGGCGCCGGGGTCGAGCAATTCCCAGGTCAATGATTGGCGCACTTGCAACAAGCCTTCCGAGCGCAACAACCGGTTGATCGATACGGATTGCTCTACCGCTTCGATCCCATATTCGGACAACAACATCACCGCCGCGCCTTGCTCCTGGGCAAAGGTCAGCAGGCGACCCACTTCACTGTCGATGGCCCGCACTTCGTCGGCAATCGACGGATGATCGGGGCCCAGTCGCTGCAGGCAGTAGTCGAGATGCGGCAGGTAGACCAACTGCAAGTCAGGTCGATCGATCTGGAACTCGGCAATGGCGCAGTCGACGATCCAGCGACTCGACGCGATACCGGCCGCCGGGCCCCAGAAACCCGGAAACGGGAATTCGCCGATCTGCTCCTCGATACGCTCATGCAACGAGGCCGGTGACGAATACAGACCGAACATCTTGCGGCCATCGGCCGGGTAATGAGGGCGTGGGGTGATGGCGGCATCCACGTCCGCGTACATGTTGTACCACCAGAACAACTGGCTGCAGCGAAACCCGGGGAGCTCGCGCTTGAGCGCCTGCCAGACCTTTTCACCCTGGATCAGTGCGTTGGGTTGTAGCCAGAAGCGTACTTCGGCCTGGTCGCGGAAATACCAGCCATTGCCGACAATGCCGTGCTCCGACGGCGACAGACCGGTCAGGATCGACGCCTGCACCGTCGACGTGACGGCCGGAAACACTGGTTGCAGGCTGGCCATTTTTGCCGTTTTCAGCAGGGCATTGATGTGTGGCGTCGCCGGTCCCAGCAGCGCCGGGGTCAGTCCGACCACGTTGATCAGCAGCAGCGGTTGGCGCGGATTTTCAGAGGGCATCGGCGTACGCCTCCCGCACTTGGGGGTGCAGCAATTGGCGCTGGCGCAATTGGTCTTCTACCCAGTGCAGTTCCGCGGCGATTCCCTGCAGTTGGGCGTGCTCGGTGTCGGGCCGCAGTTGCGCGGGCAGGACGCCCCAGCTGTAGGTTTCCACTTCCAGCACCGGACGAAAATCCCCATGGTCTGCGAGAAAGTCGAAGGTTTGCGACAGGGCGATCTGACTGCCGCTGAGTTCGGGCAGCAGCAAGTGATCGCTAAACAGCGGAATGTGGAAATGAATCCGCAGTTCGGGATACTGCCCCAGGTTGTTGGCGCAATCGTCGAGTGCTGCGGGAAGGTCGGCCCAGCCCGATAACTGCGCCTGCGCATCGCGGGCTTTGACTTGATGCAGGTAGGTGGTTTCGGCGAAATCGCTCAAGGTCTTGAGCACGTGTTCGCGTCGCTTGGCGTCTTGAGTGGGCAGGCGACAAATCAGCGCGTTGGACAACTGAATCTTGCCGACAGGTACTCGGGCCTGGCGCAGCTTTTCCAGCGACTGATAGCAGTGTTCGAAAACCACAGCCTGATGGCAGACATCAAAACACAGCGCCAGATAGTCATGGTGCGGGTCGCTGGCTTGGTAGCGGTGGAAGAAGGCGATCGCCTGGTCAGTGTTTTCCAGCACGCAGTCCGGCTCCATCTCCAGGCAGAACACGATCTTCTTACCGGTCTCCCGATGCAGCCTGGCCAGCGAAGCCGTGAGTTGGCGCAGCAGATGTTCGGCTTGCTGTTGTAACTGCGGGCTCCAGCTGGCGGCATAGCCCAGCGGCACGGTGGAAATCACGCCCTGGCGACAGTCCGGCGGCAGGGCATCGGCGAGGATCCGCGCCAGATTCAGGCTATATGCCAGCCGTTCAGGCTCGGCCCAACTGGGCAGATAGACCTCGGCTTTCACCGCGCCCTGATGAAATTTCCCATAAGGAAAACCGTTAAGCGACGTCAGCCGTAGCCCGCTGCGTTGCAGCAGACTGAGAAAGTCCGCGCGAGCCGACGGCTGTTGCAAATCGGCCGCGGCGAGGGCGCTGATCCACAGCCCACTGTCTTGCTCGTTCAGGCCGCGCAGGGTGCGCACGCCCTGAAAATGCCGCTCGATGGATGACCGTAGCCCAGCCAGGTCACGGGTCGGGTGCACGTTGCTGCAATAACCGACCTGCGCGGCAGCCCAACCCGTGCCGGCACTCATTTGATCACCGGTTCCTGGCCACGCAGGGCAGAGTTGTCCTGCCACTGCCGACGCTGGTCGATGGGCAGCGGGGTGCTGACCAGAGCCTTGTCCAGTTGGCCGCTTTGGGCAAAAAAGTCTACGGGGTTGTGGAACAGCACCTGTTCGACCTGGGCTTCACTGAAGCCTGCAGCCAGCATCGCTTCGCCGGTTTTCGGCACCTTGAGCGGGTCGCTGATGCCCCAGTCGGCGGCGCTGTTGACCACCATTTTCTCAGTGCCGTACTCCTTCAACAGGGCGACCATGCGCTGTTCCGACATCTTGGTGTTGGGGTAGATCGAATGGCCGCGCCAGCAGTCGCTGTCCAGCACCAGCGGCAGGGTCAGTTCGTTGAGGTGGTCGATGATCACCAGGTGCTCGGCAATCCCGACTTCGCGAATCACCGCCAGGGTGCGTTTGGTGCCACCGATCTTGTCGCGGTGTGGGGTGTGCACCAGCACCGGCAAATTGAATTGTTTGGCCAGCTCCAGTTGAGCGGCGAGGAAGCGATCTTCCTCGGGGGTGATGTCGTCGTAGCCGATTTCGCCAACCGCCACGACGCCGTCTTTTACCAGGTAGCGCGGCAGAATCTCCAGCACTTCATTGGCCACCGACAGATCATTGGCTTCCTTGGGGTTGAGGCCGATGGTGCAGAAGTGATGGATGCCGAACATGCTGGCGCGAAAGCGTTCCCAGCCCAACAGAGTGTCGAAGTAGTCGATGAAACTGCCGACACTGGTCCTGGCCTGGCCCTGCCAGAAGGCCGGTTCGATTACCCCGGTGATGCCGGCGGCGGCCATGTTCTGGTAGTCATCGGTGGTACGGCTGACCATATGAATATGCGGGTCGAAGTACTTGAGCATCGTAAAACCTCGTCAAGGAAAAGCAGTCGTTGAGTGTCAGTTCAGTGAGGTGCCAGCCAGGTGCTCGTGCCACTCCGGCGGCAAGCGTTGCTGCTGATTCAGCCCGGCCAGACGCTGGTGTTGCGCCGGGCTGAGCAGATCGAAGGCGATCACTCGGGGCAGCCCGGCGGACACCGTTCGTTCGGCAGCAAGCTGTTCGTCCAGCAGGTCGAGGGCCAACTGGTTGAGGGTGACGCTGTGTCGTTGCGTCAGGCCGATCAGGCGGCGTACGTCGAGCCCCATGCCCAGCGCCTTGAGCACCAATTGATGGAAGGCCCGTTCGCTGTAATGGCGCGATGGGTAAAGGGTGTCCAGCGCGAGGGCGGCAAACACCTGGCTGTTGCTGGTACGCCCGGCCTGCAGGGCCAGCTCTACGCAGAGCCCACGGCTGTCGAGCCAGTCGAGGGCCTTCAGGGTGACGATTTTTTCTTGGTCGTCGCCCCACAGAAACAGTTGGCGCAGCAAGGGCAGTTGCCCGGCGAGGGGCTGTTGCTCCAGGACCTGAGCGAGCAACAATGCCCGCGCCAGTTGGACGTTGTTCCAGCCGGGATTAAGCGGCAGCGGCGGCTGCTTGAGGTTGCGCTTGCACTGGCTGCTCAACAGCGCCGCGGTATTGGCGTCCGGGCGTTGGGCAAGCCGCTCCTGTGCCTGGCGCCACCACTGCAGCTCGGCGTCATCGAGCTGTTGCGTGAGGGCCTGGTGTTGTTCGGCGAGGCAGTCGTGGCGCATATCGAGTGCCGTCAGTGGCGACGCAGTGACGTCCATGTTCATGTCGGTTTGATCCAGCGCTGGAAGTGTGGAAGCAGGAAAAACACCAGAATGCATAACAGGCTGCCCAGTGGCTGATTGGCCACGGCCAACACCAGGGCATCGAACAATGGCAGAGCCGCCAGGCCAGCGCCGATGAAGGCGCGGACCTGCCGTTGCTGCGGGTGGGCCAAGTGGTGCCAGTAATGCCAGCCCAGCCAGCCAAGCCAGAGCAGTAGCACCGGCCAGAACCAGGCGTTGTCGGAATAGATCGTCAGGGCCAGCGGGCTCAACATCAGCAGGAGAGGCAGGCGGCTGAGCAACTGGTTATCGTGTTCCTGACGAGCCAGGTAGGTCAGGCCGCTGATGTAGACGCCAAGCAAAATGGCGCACAGCCAGATCGGCTCCGGCGGCACCGCCAGGCTGGCCGCCGCCGTGAGGTAGAGGGCCGAGCGGCAGGCGCCCATCAACCAGACACTGTGGGCGTATTTCTTGTGCAGCAGGTTGTAGCCGAGGATGCAACCCACCAGCAGGGTGGCGCTGCCCAGCAACCAGTGCGGTTGCTCGATCAGCCGGCTCAGGCCCAGTACCGAGGCGGCGGCCAGCATCAGCAACAGCGCAGTGGCCAGCCCCACTTGTTGGCGGCTGACCAGACCCAAAGTGATGGGGCGCGGGTTGTGGTGCTGTTGGTCCCAGTCGGCGTCCAGCAGGTCATTCAATAACATACCGGCCAAATACAGCAGCGACAGCGCGGCCAGCAGCAGGATCCACACCAGCGACGACGGCGGCGCCAGGGCCCCGGCGCTGCTGGCGAGCAGGGCGGCGGCCAGGGTGTTGGTCCACACCGTGGGCAGGTTGGATACCCGGCCGAGGGTCATCCAGGTTTTCAGGTTCAGCGGTGTCTGGCTCATTGCGCGCAGCCCTCGCTGAGGGTGAGCGCGGGGTCGATGCGGGTGGACAGCCGTTGCAGCGCCTGCTCCATCCGCGCGGCATCGATTTCATGCAGGTCCACCGATTCGCCGATCCGGCTGAGCATGGGGATGGAGAGTTTCCCGCCCAGGTGCTGACGGAATTCCTCCAGCCCGAGCAGAACCAGCGAGCGTCCCCGCGCATCTTTCAAGGTCAGTTCCGGCGGGCACAGGTTGAAGCCGAGCTTGAGCAGCAGGTTCAGAACCCGTTCGGTGTCGCCATCGCTCAACAGTCCCAGGGCATTGGCATAGAGTCCATCCAGGGCGATGCCCACCGCCACGGCTTCACCATGGCGCAGTCGGTGCTGGCTGAGGTTTTCCAGTTTGTGTGCCGCCCAGTGCCCGTAATCCAGTGGCCGTCCGTTACCGCGTTCGAAGGGGTCGCCGGCGCCGGTGATGTGCGCCAGGTGCAGTTCGGCGCAGCGGCGAATAGCATATCGACTGGCCGAGTGATCGAAGTGGGCGAGGGCGTCGGCCTGTAGCTCCATCCATTGGAAGAAGGCCTGGTCCTTGATCAGCGCCACCTTGACTGCCTCGGCCAGCCCGGCGATCTGGTCGCGGCGGGTAAGGCTGGTCAGCAGCTGAAAGTCGTTAATCACCGCGGTGGCGGGGTAGAAGGCCCCCAGCAGGTTTTTCTGGCCGAAGGCATTGATGCCGTTTTTCACACCGATGCCGGCGTCGTTCTGGGCCAGCACAGTGCTCGGGATGCGGATCAGGCGAATGCCACGGTGGAAGGTGGCACAGGCGTAGCCCACCGCATCCAGCACCGCGCCGCCGCCCAAGGCCAGGACATAACAATGTCGGTCCAGCCCATGGTGCAACATGTCGCTGTAGAGCTGTTGCAACACCTGCGAGTCCTTGCTCAGTTCGCCGGCCGGCACCGCAATGGGTGCGGCCTGCAAGTGCAGGTCCGCCGCATGCGCGGCAAAGTAGGCATCGATCTGATCCAACAGGTGTGGGGCGCTTTGCAGCAGTTGTTCATCGGCGAACACCAGCACCGTCACCGGGCCGCGATGCTGGGCGGTGAGCTGACGGTGCAGACACGGATTGGACGGCTCGAACAGGTGATCGGTGAACACCACCGGGTAGTCGTAACGGACGTCGAAGCGCCCTCGCAGGGGGCCATCCGTGTCGTGTTTGCGCAAGGTCTTGAACAGGCTGTACCCGGCGATAAACAGCCCCGGCAACACCATGCTGGCGAGGAGCGTCACCAGCAGCGCATTCTGCTCGACGAGGTAGATACCGATGGCACTGTAGGCCAGTGCCAGGCCGGCATTGGCCAAGGTGGTAACCCACAAAAATGCGCGCAGCGGATAACGCTGCATCCCGGCGGCCACCACTGAAGTTTCCGCCAATACCGGCACGCCGCGCAGGCAGATCAACGACAGCGTACCCAGCTTGTATGCCAGCTGCCCCGGCTGGCGCTGATGCAGGCCCAGGCGACCGGACAGCAGACGAAAGTAACCGGCCCCCAGCGCATAACCCAGCCCAGCGCCCAGGCACAGCCCCATGAAAATCACCAGATAGCCACCAACACCGCCCAGCATGGCCACGGCCAGCAGCGCGACCATGCTCGACGGCACTGGCAGCACCACGTCCAGCGCGAGCAGGGCGATCAGCAGCAGTGCCAGGTTGAGTTTCTGGGTGGGTGTGGAGGGCTGGTACAGGTTGAGATGGGTCAGGAAGTCCTGGATCTGTTGTTCGAACAACAGAAAACTGGCGATCACCAGGCCTGAGAAGCAAAGCAGTGACAGCCAGAAATGTCCGGCCGGCCCCTTTTGCGAGAACGCACGATACCCATGGCTGCGCTTCATCAAGCATCCCTCTTTGTTGTTATGACTGATTCCGTGTCAGTAGTGATAAGCAGCGGCTGGTCGGTTTTAGATCAATAGACTCTCTCGCCTGAGGGGCTGGTTTATGTACGGTTTGGTTACGCCTGTAGAGATAGTTCTGAACTTAGACGGTCGTTGTGTTTTTGCAAGGCGACCTGATGGCAATCTGATTTTTTTACCCGCGGCAGCTGCTACGCAAGTGCATCGCGGCGACGGGTGCCACTGAGTCGATGTTAAAAAATGTTATTTTAAAAAAACACTTCACATAATCTGTTCATTGGTGGATTATCTGCTCAACCAGTGTCAAGCGATCGTAGCTGCCATGGTGTTGGGCGATCTGCTGGCCATGCCGCCGGTGCCCACCTCTACATCGCGGCCTCGTCACCTGCGCTTTGTCGGCGTGGAACAGGTCGTTGCTTCCCTCAGGAGTACCCCATGAATAACAAGAATGTCGGTGTTGTCGGTCTGGGCGCGATGGGGCTGGGCATTGCCCGCTCACTGTTGCGCAGTGGTTTCAATGTGCATGCCTGTGATGTGCGTGCGCAGGTGACTGAACAGTTTGCCGGGGAGGGCGGCGTGGCATGTTCTTCACCCGCACAGATGGCCGCGGCGTGCGACGTGATCATTACCGTGGTGGTGAACGCCGAGCAGACCGAAACCGTATTGTTTGGCGAGGGTGGCGCCGTCGCAGCGTTGCGCCCTGGCAGTTTGGTGATCGGTTGCGCCACCGTGGCCCCGACCTATGCTGTCGACTTGGGCCAGCGCCTGACCGCCCAAGGCTTGCTGTATCTGGATGCCCCGATCTCCGGTGGCGCGGCCAAGGCGGCCGCTGGTGAAATGACCATGATGACGTCCGGCCCGGCCGACGCTTACGCCAAGGCCGAAGCCGTCCTGGCAGGCATGGCCGGTAAGGTTTATCGCCTGGGCGACAGCCATGGCCTGGGTTCCAAGGTCAAGATCATCAACCAGCTGCTCGCCGGGGTGCACATCGCTGCTTCTGCCGAAGCCATGGCGTTGGGCCTGCGTGAAGGGGTCGATGCCGATGCACTTTACGAAGTGATCACCCACAGCGCCGGTAATTCCTGGATGTTCGAAAACCGCGTGCCGCACATTCTCAAGGCCGATTACACGCCGTTGTCCGCGGTGGATATTTTCGTCAAGGACCTGGGCCTGGTGCTGGATACCGCCCGGGCCAGCAAATTTCCGCTGCCGCTGTCGGCCACCGCTCACCAGATGTTCATGCAGGCTTCCAGTGCCGGCTTCGGGCGTGAGGACGACTCGGCGGTGATCAAGATTTTCCCCGGCATCGAGTTGCCGACTGCCAAGACCGAGCCGGTTTGAGGAACGCCCAATGAACACAACCCCTGCACGGCCCTTGCTGGGCTGCATCGCCGACGATTTCACCGGCGCCACGGACCTTGCCAACATGCTGGTGCGCGGCGGTATGCGCACCGTGCAAAGCATCGGCATTCCGCGCAGCGAAGTGGCGGCCGGGCTTGATGCCGATGCGATCGTCATCGCCCTGAAGTCGCGTACCCTTCCAGTCGCCGAAGCAGTCGAGCAGTCCCTCGCCGCGCTGGCCTGGCTGCGTGAGCAAGGTTGCGAACAGATTTTCTTCAAGTACTGCTCGACGTTCGATTCCACCGGCGCCGGCAATATCGGCCAGGTCAGCGAAGCACTGCTGGCGGCGCTGGGCAGCGACTTCACCCTGGCGTGCCCGGCGTTTCCGGAGAATGGCCGGACAATTTTTCGCGGCCACTTGTTCGTGCAGGATCAGCTGTTGAGCGAGTCGGGCATGCAGCATCACCCGCTGACGCCGATGACCGATGCCAACCTGGTTCGGGTGCTGCAATCGCAGACGCGTCTGAACGTTGGCCTGTTGCGTTACGACACCATCGCCCAAGGGGCCGAGCAAGTACGCGGGCGCATCGCCGAGCTGCGGGCCCAAGGTGTCGGCATGGCGATTGCCGATGCTTTGTCGGACCAGGATCTGTACACCCTCGGCACCGCCTGCGCCGACTTACCGTTGCTCACCGGTGGTTCGGGGCTGGCCCTGGGCTTGCCGGAAAACTTCCGTCGCGCCGGAAAACTGCGGGACCTCGATGCCTCGAAACTCCCGGCAGTATCGGGCGGTGAAGTGGTGTTGGCCGGCAGCGCGTCGATCGCTACCAATGGGCAAGTGGCGGCCTGGCTCGAAACCGGTCGTCCAGCGCTACGGATTGATCCGTTGGCCCTGGCGGCGGGTGAACCGGTGGTTGCCCAGGCCGTGGCGTTCGCCAAGGGCCATGAAGAAACCGTATTGATCTACGCCACCAGTTCGCCGGATGAGGTCAAGGCGGTGCAACAGCAGCTCGGTGTCGAACAGGCCGGCAGCCTGGTGGAAAACGCGTTTGGCGAAATAGCCCAAGGCTTGCGTCAAAGCGGCGTGCGGCGCTTCGTGATCGCCGGCGGTGAAACTTCGGGCGCGGTGGTTCAGGCGCTGGGTGTGCAACTGCTGCAGATCGGCGCGCAGATCGATCCGGGTGTGCCGGCGACGGTCAGCAGCACCGATGAGCCTCTGGCGCTGGCGCTCAAGTCGGGCAACTTCGGTGCTCGGGATTTCTTCAGCAAAGCCTTGAAGCAACTGGCGGAGGGTGTTTCGTGAGTAATGAAAATGCCTTGCGCGAAGAAATCTGCGACGTTGGCCGCAGCCTTTATGAGCGCGGTTACACCGTCGGCAGCGCCGGCAATATCAGCGCACGGCTGGATGACGGCTGGCTGATCACGCCGACTGACGTGTGCCTCGGTCGCCTCGATCCGGCGACCATCGCCAAGGTCAATCTGGCCGGTGAATGGGTCTCCGGTGACAAGCCGTCGAAGACATTGGCGCTGCATCGCCAGGTCTACGACCGCAACCCGAGTGTCGGTGGCGTGGTGCATACCCACTCCACTCATCTGGTGGCATTGACCCTGGCGGGTGTCTGGCAGCCGAACGACATCCTGCCGCCACTGACGCCGTATCAGGTGATGAAAGTCGGGCATATCCCGTTGATCAGCTACCAGCGTCCCGGCTCGCCAAAGGTTGCCGAACAGGTCGCACAACTGGCCAACAGCGTTCGCGGCGTGATGCTCGAACGGCTGGGGCCGGTGGTCTGGGAGAGTTCGGTGTCCAGAGCCAGCTACGCCCTGGAAGAACTCGAAGAAACCGCGCGGTTGTGGCTGATGAGCAATCCCAAGCCCGACCCGCTCGACCAGACAGCACTGGACGAGCTGCGAGCGGCCTTCGGCGCGCAGTGGTAGGGCGCTGACTTTTCTTCAAACGATAGAACACGAAAGACCGATAAAGCGGGCCCTGTTCGGGAGACGTGCAGCGACTCCCACGACCCCGGCTTGCCTGAAAAATACAATAACAAGAGGACATCCAGGCATGACTCACCTTCACTGCGGCATTTTCAGACCCGGTTGCAGCACCCTTGTGTTCAGCCGGCGCGGAGGGCTTGTGAAATGAGCCCGTTAATCTTGATGGTTACCGCGGGGCTAGGGATCGCTCTGTTGTTGTTTCTGGTGCTCAAGTACAAGTTCCAGCCGTTCGTGGCGTTGATGCTGGTGAGCATTCTGGTGGCGCTGGTGGCCGGGGTGAAGCCGGCTGATCTGGTCGCCACCATCGAAGGCGGCATGGGCAAGACCCTGGGTCATATCGCGATCATCATTGCCCTGGGCGCGATGATCGGGCGGATCATCGAACTCTCCGGCGGCGCCGAGGCGCTGGCCAAGACGCTGATCAGCCGTTTCGGCAATCGACGCACGCCGCTGGCGCTGACGATTGCCGGGTTCATGGTCGGAGTACCGGTGTTCTTCGAGGTCGGCGTGATCATCCTGATGCCGCTGGCCTATGGCGTCGCTCGCAGTGCGCGCAAGCCGCTGTTGGTGTTCGCGTTGCCGATGTGTGCGGCGTTGCTGACTGTACACGCCTTCCTGCCGCCGCATCCGGGGGCGGTGGCCGCTGCCAGCCAGTTGGGCGCCGACCTCGGTCGTGTGTTGATGTTCGGCCTGCCGTTGACCGCGTTCCTTTGCTATGTCGGCTACCGCGTGGCCGGGCGTATGACCCGTCGGGTGTACCCGATGACCGACGATATCCGCGCCGAAGTCTATGGCCCGCATGTCACCAACGAGGATCTGGCCGCCTGGGCCAATGGCAACGGCAAGAGCGCCGAACGAGCGGCCGTGGCCGCATCGCACATGGGCCTGGAAGAGGCTACCAGCAGCATTGTCTCGAAGTTGCCGCCGGCGCCAGCACCGGGATTCGGGATGATCGTCAGCCTGATCGCGTTACCGATTATTTTGATTCTGCTGGGGACACTGTCCAACTCGTTGCTGCCGGCCGACTCGGTCCTGCGCGGCATCATGACCGTACTCGGTGCGCCATTGGTGGCGTTGCTGATTGATACCTTGCTGTGTGCCTGGTTGCTGGGCTCGCGTCGGGGCTGGAGCCGTACTCAGGTGTCTGACGTGATCGGTTCGGCCTTGCCGGGTGTGGCCATGGTGATTCTGATTGCCGGCGCCGGCGGTGTGTTCGGCAAGGTGCTGGTGGACACCGGCATCGGCGCCGTCGTCTCCGATTTGCTGCGCACCACCGGTCTGCCGGTGCTCGCGCTGGGCTTTCTGCTGACCATGCTGCTGCGTGCGGTTCAGGGTTCGACCACGGTGGCGTTGGTGACCACTGCCGGCATCATCAGCCCGCTGATCGCGACCCTCAACCTCACGGCGAACCACATGGCGCTGCTGTGCCTGGCCATGGGCGGTGGCGGGTTGGCCATGTCCCACATCAATGATGCCGGTTACTGGATCTTCACCAAACTGTCCGGGCTGAACGTGGCCGACGGCCTGCGCACCTGGACCGTGCTGACCACCTTGCTCGGCACGTTGGGTTTCGGTATTACCTTGCTGATCTGGCCGTTTGTCTAACCTTCTGTCCAAGGAGCTACCATGCCTCGTTTTGCTGCCAACCTCAGCATGCTCTATCCGGAACATGAGTTTCTGGATCGCTTCGCCGCCGCGGCCGCCGATGGTTTCGAAGCGGTGGAGTACCTGTTTCCCTACGACTACAGCGCCCAGGAACTCAAACAGCGCTTGAGCGATAACGGTCTGGTGCAAGCACTGTTCAACGCACCGCCCGGCGATTGGGCGGCGGGCGAGCGGGGCACGGTGTCGTTGCCGGGCCGGGAGAGTGAGTTTCGCAGCGGTTTCGATCGCGCACTGGAATACGCCGCCGTGCTGGGCAACTCGCGCATCCATGTGATAGCCGGGTTGCTGCCGTCGGAAAGCGATCGACCACGGCATCACGGTGTGTACCTGGAGAATCTCGCATACGCCACCGCGCAGGCCGCCAAGGCTGGCATCACGGTGCTGCTGGAACCGATCAACACACGCGACATGCCGGGCTTTTTCCTCAACCGCCAGGATCAGGCCCAGGCCATCTGCAAGGAAGTGGGCGCCAGTAACCTGAAGGTTCAGTTCGACTGTTACCACTGCCAGATCGTCGAAGGTGACCTGGCCACTAAACTGCGTCGGGACTTCGCCGGCATCGGTCATATCCAGATCGCCGGCGTACCGGATCGACATGAGCCGGACCTGGGCGAAGTCAACTATCCCTACCTGTTCGAGTTGATCGACCAGTTGGGTTATGACGGCTGGGTAGGGTGCGAATACCGGCCCCGTGGCAACACGTCGGCCGGCCTGCAGTGGTTGCGTGACTGGAAGGCGCGCTAACGCCTTACAGGTTGTTGTCGGAGGGCAACAGCAGTTCGACGCCTTGCTTGCGGATGCTATCAGCCGCGGCAGGAGTCAGCGCGTCGTCGCTGAGGATGATGTCGAACTGCTCGAGCCCGGCGATCCGGTACATGCTGAATGTGCCGTACTTCGAACTGCTGGCCACCAGCACCACTTGTGAGGCCGATTGCATCGCGACTTGCTTGACCTCCACCTTCAGCGCCGAAGGCGTGGTGAGGCCGCGACGCAAATCCCAGGAGCTGGTGGAGATGAAGGCGATATCGGTGACGATCTGGCGCAAGGTGGCCACCGCCAGCCCGCCCACGCACGATTGATTCGAATGATCCAACTGCCCGCCAGTGTGAATCACCGTGACATGGGGCGCATCGATCAGCGCCTGGACAATCCCGAAGTCGTTGGTCACCACGGTCATGCCGGACAGCGCCTTGATATACGGGACGATTTCCAGGGTGCTCGTCCCTGCATCCAGATAAACCGTCATATCAGCATGCAGCAGGCGTGCGGCCAGTTTTGCCATCGCCTGCTTCTGCGGCAACTCGACCACCGCCTTGAACTGATGGCTGGGCTCGCTGTGGAGCTGGCTGGCGATTCGCACGCCGCCAGTGACCGAGTAAGCGCGGCCTTCCTGTTCGAGCAGCGCGATATCGCGGCGGATAGTCATGTGCGAACAATCGAACATTTCCATCAACTGATGAACGCTTAGCACCTGATGCTTGCGCAATTGGCGCAGCATCAATTCACGGCGCTGTTCAGGAATCATCGGTGCGCCGCTGTCGGCGGCGATGTCCTTTTGACTAGGCATTCGGGCTCCAGAGTGAAGAAATCCGCAGACAAGGAAAGCGGGACCCACATAGTAGCGAATCTACAGTAAAGGAACGAGTTGTGCGGATCACTGTTCTGGTGGCGGCAGCCTCAATTCTTAGTTCATGATTTTCTGAACTAACTATTTGCTGCAGCCTATTCAATCGCTTGTCGCCATAGCCTTAGGATTCGTCACACGGGACCGCAGCCAGCAGAGCAGCGGCCCGCAGCACCCCCTTTCGACTGCCCAGTAACGCCGTCAGCCCAAACAGCTGGAGGCCTGACGCAGCCGAGAGGAATGCATGAAGCTAGAAATTTTCCGCACGTTATGGGGCTATACCGCCAGCAAGGCACAGGCCCTGGATGAGTTGCTCGCCGCCGGCTTCGATGGCCTAGAGGCGCGCTTGCCACTGCAGGCTGATGAGCGTGGCGAGTTCGGCGCTTTCCTGCGCAGCAACCAAGTCCCCTACATCTGCACCCTGTTCAGTGCCTACGATGTATTGCCCGACCAGAACGCCACGCCCACCCAACACTTGGCCGACATTGATCGCAAACTGGGCTGGGCCTCGGAGCTGGCCCCTCGTTTCGTCAATCTGCTGGCAGGCAACGATCGCTGGCCGCAGGCATTGCAGGTCGAATTTTTCGGCCAGGCCCTGGAACTGGCCGCCAGGCACGGGGTGCTCTGCAGTTTCGAGACACATCGCGCCCGTTCCCTTTACAGCCCTTGGGTGACCCTGGAGCTGATCCGCCAACTGCCGGGCCTGCGTTTCACCAGTGACATCAGCCACTGGGTGGTGTGCTGTGAGCGACTGCTGGACGATCCGGCCGACGATCTTTCGGCCTTCGTCGAACGCGTGCATCACATTCAGGCTCGGGTCGGCTATGACCAGGGCCCGCAAGTCCCCCATCCCGCCGCCCCGGAATATGCCCGTGAATTGGCGTTTCATCAGCACCATTGGGAGGCCGTCTGGACCTCTCAGCGCGAACGGGGCTACCCGGTCAGCAGCTTGACCCCGGAGTTCGGTGCCGACGGTTATCTGCATCACTTGCCCTTCACCAACATGCCGGTGGCTGACCTCTGGACCTTGAACCAGTGGATGGCCCGGACCGAGCGCGAACACTTTGACCGTTTCACCCGTGAAGGAGCCCGCCATGCGTAATACCTCGCCAACCCTGGCCAACTTCAACAGCATTCCGGTAGTGAATATCGCCGGGCTCTTCAGCATCGAACTGGAGCACCGCTTGGTGGTGGCCGAGCAACTGGGCCGCGCCGCCAGCGATGTGGGTTTTCTGTACATCACCGGGCACGGCATCGATCCGGCGCTGATCGAGGGCCTGCACCAGGCGGCCAGGGATTATTTTGCGCAACCGCTGGAGGCCAAGATGCGCCACTACATCGGTGCCTCAGAAAGCCACAAGGGCTTCGTGCCCGAAGGTGAGGAGGTGTATTCCAAGGGCAAGCCGGATCACAAGGAAGCGTTCGATATCGGCTTCGAAGTGCCCGTGGATGACCCGCTGTTCCTCAACCGTACACCGCTGCTAGGGCCGAACCACTGGCCCGAGGTGCCGGGCTTCCAGAGCGCGGTACAACACTACTATCAGGCGGTGTTCGCCCTAGGCCGCCGGTTGTTCGATGGCTTCGCCTTGGCTCTGGGGCTGGAGGAGGGCTACTTCGACGCACTGGTGACTCGCCCGCCCTCCAAGTTGCGGCTGATCCATTATCCCTTCGACGCCGATGTTGTCGACGCTCCGGGTATCGGCGCGCATACCGACTACGAGTGCTTCACCATCCTGCACGCCGATCAGCCGGGGCTGGAGGTGCTCAATGATCAGGGGCAGTGGATCGACGCACCGCCACTACCCGACGCGTTCGTGGTGAACATCGGCGACATGCTGGAAGTCATGACCGCGGGTGCCTTTGTGGCCACTGCCCACCGGGTGCGCAAGGTCGCTCAGGAGCGCTACAGCTTCCCGCTGTTCTACGCCTGCGACTATCACACGCTGATCAAGCCGTTGCCGGCCTTCGCCAGGGATGCCCAGGAATACGAGGCGCTGGCGATTGGTGAACACATGTGGAGCCAGGCCTTGCAGACCTACCAGTACCTGCGCAAACGCGTGGAGAACGGCGAGCTTGAACTGCCGTCACGGGCCCGAAAGCCATCGAGCTTCGGCCACCTGAAGAACACCACCCCTCATTCCTAAAAAAACAACCCACGGAGCTTCCCACGATGAAAAGCCACTACGCTCTGACCAAACTGAGCCTGCTCGCCGCCGGCCTGTTCTGCGCCAACGCCGCCTTCGCCAGCACCGCGACCCCCGGTGTGTTGAAAGTCGGTATGGAAATCACCTACCCGCCGTTCGAGTCCTACGATGCTGACAAGAATGTGGTCGGCTCCGACCCTGAGTTGGCGCATTCCCTGGCCAAGGCGATGAGCGTCAAGGCCAACTTCGTCGACACCAAGTTTCCCAATCTGATCAACGGCCTCAACGCCGGGCATTACGACGCGATCATTTCCGGCATGTACATCACCCCCGAACGCCAGCTCCAGGCCCGCACCATCGCCTACGCCAATACCGGCGCCGCGATCATGGTGCCCAAGGGCAGTGAGTTGAGCCCGCAGGTTCCCGAGGACTTGTGCGGCCTGAAGGTCGGTCTGGAGCAGGGCACCACCTGGGTTGCCAAGTTCAACCAGTTGTCCAGTGACTACTGCGTTCCGAACAACAAAGGCGCGATCACCGTCAACGAATACCCCTCGGCCCCTGAAGTGACGCAGGCACTGCTGTCGAAAAACATTCAGGCCCAGGTGGAAATCGCCGGTGCCGCGCACATGATCGCCCAGCGTACCAACGGGCGGGTCGTGGTCAGCTCGCAGAAGCTGGTGTACCCGCAGACCTTGGGCATCTACGTGAAGAAAGACGCCGATGCTACTTATCAGGCGCTGGTCAAGGCGCTGGCCGACAGCAAAGCCAGCGGTGAGTACGCTGCCATTCTCAAAAAATACGATCTGGAACCGGTCTCCGAGTAATGGCTGAAGCCGCGCCCTCGTTGGAGGGCGCGGCGTGCACGAGGTGTCTATGCAATTCGACTGGTCTTACTTTATTTCGCTGTTCTCCATGACTGACTTCTGGGCGGCGAGCCTGACCGTCATCGAACTGAGCGCCCTGGCCTGGTTCCTGGGGATGTTGCTGGGCTTTGTTCTAGCGTCAGCCAAGTTGTCTGGCTCACCCTGGCTGCGATTACCGGCGGCGCTCTACATCTGGTTCTTTCGCAGCATTCCGTTGCTGGTGCTGGTGGTCTTCATCTACAACCTGCCGCAGCTGCTGCCCGGTGCCGGGCCGGTGCTGTCGGTACCGTTCTATTCCGGCCTGTTGGCGCTGGTGATCACGGAGGCTGCCTACATGGCCGAAATTCATCGTGGCGGGCTGATTTCGGTCGCCAAGGGCCAGAAGGAAGCCGGCCGTGCCTTGGGTATCGGCCTGTTCGGCCTGCAACGGCTGATTGTGATTCCCCAGGCATTTCGTATCTCACTGCCGACCTTGATCAACGAATACATCACGGTGGTCAAACTGACGTCGTTGATCTCGGTGATTTCATTGACCGAACTATTGACCGTCGGTCAGCGCCTGTATGCGCAGAACTTCCTGGTGATGGAAACCCTGGCGGCGGTGGGTGTGTACTACGTGCTGATCGTCACGTTGTTCGGCTTTGCCCTGCAGCGTCTGGAACGCTACCTGGACCTCAACCTGCGGACACCGCAAACCCTCGACAGCGCCTCCGCGCAGGTATTGCGTGGCAGCCTGGCGCCTGTGGTGTCCAACAAGCTCAAGCCCCCGGCCAAAGGCGCTGCCCCGGCCCTGCAACTGCAGGGCGTGCACAAACGCTATGGCGATCATCATGTGCTCAAGGGCATCGACCTGAAGGTACAAAGTGGCCAGGTGATTTCGATCATCGGTCCGTCCGGCTCCGGCAAGACCTCACTGATTCGTACGGTCAATGGCCTGGAGCGCATCGATCAGGGCGAAATCCTGTTGTTCGGCGAGGGCTTTATCAATGCCTGGGACAAACCGGATAGCCGTCGGATTCGTCAGGGCGTACGCCGCATCGGCATGGTGTTCCAGAACTTCAACCTGTTCCCGCACCGGACACTGCTGGACAACATCAGCCTCGCTCCCCGTTATCACGGTGCCGGTCGCGCACTGAGCGAACAACGCGCCTGTCAGCTACTCGACAAGGTCGGCCTGTTGGCACATGTCCACAAATATCCGCATCAACTGTCCGGCGGCCAGCAACAGCGCGTGGCCATTGCCCGGGCCATGGCCATGGACCCGGATATCCTGCTGTTCGACGAACCCACCTCAGCGCTGGATCCGGAGCTGGTCGGCGAGGTGCTCACGGTCATTAGCCAATTGGCGCGCGAAGGCATGACCCTGCTGATTGTCACCCACGAGATGGACTTTGCCCTGTCGATTTCCGACCGGGTGATCTTCATGGAAAACGGTCACATTCAGCTGGATGCATCACCACAGGCGATCCGCGGGAAGCCCGAGGCTCATAGAGTGCGGCGGTTCATGGGGTTGCAGGCGCCGGAGGAGGAGGGATGCCTGTCTTGAATGCATTTAGCTGTGCGCTATCAGAATTCGCCCGTTGGATCGGCCGCACATCCCTCGCTGCTGCGTTGCGTTATGGCGACGAATAGCGCCTTTGGATGCGCGCCAGGGTGCCGTCATTGCGAAGCGTTTCAATCGCCTTGCGCAGGTCGTGCACCAGTTGGGCGGAGCACTGCTTCGAGCAAGCCAGGTAGAGGTCCGCTCTGCTCATGACGGGGCTCATGTGCAGTGTGTGTTCAGACACTTTCGGCCAGATGTATCGACTCTCCGGGACACCGTTGAACCAGGCATCGATGCGACCTTTCAAGAGCATCTGCGCGGGGTTGTCGCCAATGGTCAGGGGGCGGATCTGATCGTCGCTGAAGCCTTGTGCGCGGAGGATTTCCTCCTGCGCACTGCCCAGGCCGACGCCGATCACCCGGTAGGTTTGCTTCGCTTGCTCGAAGCTGCTCACCGGCCGGTCAAGGCTGAAAAAAGCGCGCTCCATGAGCATGATCGGCGCGATCCAGGTGAAGCGATCCTCACGTTCCGGCGTGCGTGACAAAGGGGCGATCAGGATGTCCTGAGTCTCGCTGACGTGTTTCTGCGATCTGGCCCAGGGAAGCACATGGACTTGCGCGACATAACCGGCGTTGGCAATGGCAGTCAGCACGGCTTCACCGACCATGCCGTGGCCTTTGGCGCCATCGACGAACGTCAGGGGCGGAGCGTCCGGGATATACAGTTCGAGCGGCAAGGGCGCGCCGCTCGCGTGACAGGCAATCAGCAGCGAGACCGACAGACAAAACCAGCAAAGTGCCTTTGTACGGGCAGTCGAGAGTCGTGAACTCCCGCTCATGGTTGATCATTCAGGCATTGAAAGTAGAGGAGAACCACAATTCACCAGTGGTATTAATCACAGAGATAATGAGTTTGTTTTTTTATTGGATCCGGCAACGACACCCTATTCTACGCAGACTTTGCGGCGGGACACATCCACCCTCCAAGTGAATGTGATTTGCGGGTGCAGTGCCTGTTGTGCGTCCGTATCACAATGGGCGAGCAGCAGGTGGCGCACGGTCAAGGTCCGGATGGCCTGTGAGATGGCTTAACTTGCTGGCGTCAGGAGCGGGGCCTGGGTATCACGGAATAGCTTGGGCGACATGCCGAACGCCGATTTGAACTGCCTGCTGAAGTGAGCGCTGCTGCCATAACCCCAGGCAAAGGCGATGTCGGTGAGTGAGCGATGGGCATGCTCCCGGCTGCGAAGATCTTCGGCGCAGCGCGACAGGCGCCGTTGCCAGATGTATTCGCTGATGCTGCAGCCGAGCTCCTCCTGAAATGCGCGGTGCAAGCTGCGCACCGAGCATTGCTCGACGTTGGCGATGCGTTCGATGGTCAGGTCGCGGTCAGCCAGGTGGCGTTCGATATAGGCCTTGAGGCGGTTTTGCTTGAAGAAGCGGAAATCGTGTTCGAGTTGCTTTTCTTCCTGTTTGTTCTTCAGCACGTTATCCAGAAGCCCCACGATACTGTCACCGATCAGCCTGGCTGAATGGTTGTTGAGCAGTGGGTACTGGCAGTAAGCATCACTGATGAGATGCATCAACATCCGACCCAATCCATTGCGCCCGTTCAGGTGAACATCGCCCGCCTGAGGTGGCTGTCCGGCCGGCCCCTTGAAGAGCAGGATGAAGTGTTCGCAGCCTTGCGTGCTGGTGACGCTGAAGGGCCGGCCGCTGTCGACCAGTAGCATCTCATCAGGCGCTAACGCGCTGCTGTGCCGGTCTTGCTCGAAATGACTGACCCCGGCAATCTGCAGGATCAACATGCGCGGCGTGTCGAGTGAATCGACCGCTTTGCTCAGATGGCGCGAATAGCGATGGGCACTGGCGGTCATGCGACAGAAACCGAGTTGACCCAGATCGCCATACTCCAGCCGCCCCTGAAAGTTGCTGTTATGCAACGGATCGATGAATGTCGATTCCAGGCGCTTGATGTAGTCCGGCGTGCGACCCAGGTGATCACTCATGAACTCTTTCCACTTCATCAGTCGGTCGGAGCGAACAACCTGATCGGTGGACACACAGGCTAAATGACTCATTTTTCGCCTCTTTTCTTATTGTTTTTATCGATTGGGCAAATGGGTCAACACTTGCCCAATGTTAGTCCGGTCAGTATCGAGCAAGAATCAGAAAGGGTAGTGATGGCTCCCCGGTTGCCAGGTGACCCAATGGGCACGGGTGAATTCATCCAGGGCGTAGTGACCGTTGAACCGCCCGAGACCGGAGTTCTTTTCGCCGCCGAAGGGCGCATTGGGCTGGTCGTCGACGGTGATGTCGTTGATATGGGTCATCCCGGCCACGATACCACGGGCAAAGTTCAAGCCGCGGGCCATGTCCCGGGTGAATACTGCGCTGGACAGGCCATATTCGCTGGCGTTGGCCAACTCGAGGGCATGCGCTTCGTTTTCTGCGATCAGCAGTGGCAGCAACGGCCCGAAGGTTTCATCGCGTGCCAGTTCCTGATCGGCCCCGACTTCACCGAAGACGTGCGCAGGCAATACCAGCCCGCAGGCTGGACCGCCACAGAGCCGCTTGAGGCCCGCGTTCTCGGCAGCATCGATTTTACGCAACAGGCCATCGAGCTGGTTCTGATTGACCACCGGCCCAATCACGGTGTCTGCGTTGGCCGGGTCGCCGGTCTTGAGCTTGCGCACTCGCTCCACCACCAGCGCAGTGAAGTCTGCATACAGCGAGCGGTCGACGATTACCCGGTTGACGCTCATGCAGATCTGGCCCTGATGCAGGAAGCGCCCGACCACCGCCGCGTGCGCGGCTATATCAATATCCGCGTCACCCAGGACCACCAGCGGAGCATTGCCGCCCAACTCCAGCGCAACGCGTTTGATGTGTTTGCCGCCGGTTGCAATGCGGCCGACATTGCGACCGACATCGGTTGAGCCGGTAAAGGAAATCAGGCTCGGTACCGGATGTTCGACGAAGGCATCGCCAATCTCCGAACCCGCGCCGACCACGACATTGAGCGAACCATTCGGGAAGCCGGCTTCTTCGAACAGATGGGCAATCAGCAGGCCGCCTGTTACCGCCGTGTCGCTGGCGGGTTTAAGCACTACCGTGTTGCCTAGCGCGAGTGCCGGGACCACCGAACGCATGCTCAGATACAACGGAAAATTCCACGGGCTGATCACCCCGACCACCCCCAGCGGTTCACGAAAGACAAAGCTCTGTTCGCCGGGCTTGTAGCTCGTCAGGATCCGTCCTTCAACCTGCATCGGCAACGTTGCACACTCACGCACCAGGTTCAGGGTGAACTGCCACTCCATGCTCGCCTTGATGCGCGTGCTGCCGGACTCGCGAATCAGCCAGTCGATGATTTCATCGCGACGGTTCTGGATGACGTGAGCGAGTTTCTCCAGTTGCGCACCGCGCTGTGTCGGATGCAGCTGTGCCCACGCCGTTTGCGCACGATGTGCAGCCTGATAGGCATCGTCGAGATCGGCAATCGAGGCCAGCGGCATTTCCAGCAGTTGTTCGCCATTGAAGGGGTTGCGGTCATCCAGGCGTCGCGCGGAACGACCTGCACGCCAGGTGCCGTTGATGTATTGATCGCCGTTGATGGCGAAGGGGGCGAAATGTTGAGTCGTCATAGTCTTACCTTTGGAGGCAGATGGCCGCGTCGATTAAGGAAGTGGATGATGCAAAACCTTGTCTGTAGAAAAGTGCTCAGCTCCTGATCCAGGCACGCCCCCAGGAATTGAGCGTGTATTCCTCCTGCGGCCAGACACCGGGTTGGCGGGCGGCATCGGTCATTTCGAGTTCGGCGGAAAACTCCAGGCGATTGCGATCGGCATCGACGACCATGAAGAACAGATTGTTGCCCGGTCCATGTCGGCCGGGGCCGAAGAATATGGTGATGCGCTCCTTGGCAAAGCGATCACCCCAGTCGCGGATGTCGTTCCATTCATTGGTTTCGTAACAGTGGTGGTCCCACTCGTTTTTCGAACCACGGAAAAATGCCAGCGAATGATGCTCATCGTCCGAGCGCAGGAAGCACACCATGAGCTGGCCGGTCTGCTCGTCGACGACATTGTCCGACACCGTAAACCCGACCTTATTGACGTAGAAATCGATCATGGCTTCCAGTTCAGTGGTCTGAAATACCACGTGCTGCAGGCGGCCCGGCATGCCTTGGCGGTCGACACCGGAATCAATGCGGGACACGCCAAATACCGTTTGCCGACCCTGAGGGTCACGAATCAGAAAGGCACCCGGTTCGAGCAACGGTGAGTCAATGTCTTCGACCGCACAGTCGTGCCCGATCAGGCGAACGCGCAGTTCACCCAGTCGAGCTTGATCGCCCAGGTCATAGGCCGCCGCGAGCAGGCCACTGTGATCGGCGGGCGACACGAGCATGGTGCGTTGCGGGCCACTGAGTATCCAGCTGCCATCGGGCTGCGCCAGGCCTTCCATGTCCAGCATGCGCCGGTAGAAATCGATTTGTCGTTGTGGCTCCTTGCTCGCCAGATGCAGGTAGCACAGGCGCGCAGGGGTGCAGGTCTGTAGGGTTTGCATAAACACCTCCGTAGCTTTAAGGGTTCAGGGAAAGACCGGCGCGATACTCGACTCGGCTGTCTGGTTTCGCGCCTGCGCGATGCCGAACAGCGACTGCAGCGACTCGGCAGCCTTTGTTTCGCCGGCCTTGTCGAAGATGGCGGCGATATAGCGATCCGGGCGCAGCAGCAAGAAAGTGTTTGAATCGCCCAGTATTTCTTTGAGCAACCCCTGGCGGTCATGGAGCACCGTGCAGCCAGGCATCGAAGGCATGGTTTTGACAGGCTCGGGCAGGATCAGAATGCGTTTGGCTTCAAGGTGGAACCACAAGCCATGCTGGAGTTCATCGATGCGTTGGCGGCTGTGGTCGCCGTACTGAATCAAGGCGAAGCCGGCGCCGATCGAGGCATCGAGCAGCGATTCCTGGCCTTGGGCATCGGTGAGCATCGGTTGAGGGAACATGTGCCCACAGGACAGTTTTCCGGCTTTACCTTCGGTCAGTACCAGCCCTTTGGTGAACCGGGGTTTAGGCTTGAAGCGCATTTGCAGGAAATAGTCCCGCAACGGTGGCAGCAGACCGATCAAAGCAAATGCGCCGCTGATCAAGCGAGCGCGCAAGACGGTTGCCGGCGCCATGACCACGCCGAGGTTCAAGGCCAGCCTGATCAGTGCCCAGGCGTGATCGCGACGCTCGCTTTCGTATGACAGCAGAGCCGTTTCAGCCATTTTGCCCTTCAGCACGCCGATCAGTTTCCAGGCCAGGTTATGGGCATCGCGAACACCGCTGTTCATGCCTTGTCCGGCATAGGGTGGGGTCAGATGCGCGGCATCGCCGGCGAGAAACACGCGGCCGACCTGCCACCGCTGGGCAACCCGGGCGTGGAAGGTGTAAACGGTCTTGCGCACGATGGACGTCGGGGTGCTGCCCTTGAACGGGTGAAGCAATGCTTGCAGGCGAGCGTCGCTGAGCACTTGTTCATCCGTTTCGTCTGGTTTGAGTAGAAACTCGAAGCGGCGTGTGCGGTGGGGGCCGGGTACTTCAACGACAGGACGGCGTGCATCGCAGTACACGCGTGTTTGCCAGAATGGATCGTCATCTTGATCGGTGTCGACTACCAGCCAGCGCGAGGAGAAGCTTGAGCCAACCATCTCGATTCCGAGTTGCTTGCGCACCGGGCTACGGCCGCCGTCACAGGCGACCAGGTAAGTAGCGTTGACTTCCATCAACTCGCCATCGGCATCGCGAATCAGCGCGCACACACCGTGGTTGTCCTGATTGAACTCCAGCAACTCATGGTTGAAGCGTGCCTTCAGGTTGGCAAAACGCTCGAGGCCCGTTTTCAGGGTGCCTTCAAACAGTGGCTGGCGGAATGCATTGCGCTTGGGGAAGCCATACAACTTGCCGGTGGGTTCGACTTTGCCGAAGCAGCGGCCACCGGGCCGAGTGAAATAGTGCACGCCATAGCCAGGCACCACATCTCGCAACACGGCTTCATCCAGCCCGACGGCCTGCATGGTGCGCAAGGATTCGTCATCGATTGAAACGGCCCGTGGCTCGGTCACCGTGCCGGGCTTGCGATCAATGATCAAGGTGTCCACATCGGCCTGGCCGAGCAGGTTGGCCAGGGTCAGCCCGGTGGGCCCGGCGCCGATGATCAAGACGTGCGTACTGATGTTTTTGAGGGGTGTCATTATTGTTGTTCCCTTCCGGATGGCTCAGTCCAATGGCTTGGGGCGGTTGGCGAGTGCAGCCATGCGCTGCGACAGGTTTTGTGCCAGGGCAAGGATCTGCTGTCCTTGTTGCTCTTCTTGAGTGCTGTCTCGTTCCTGAATCGGGCGAACGCAGCTGAGGCTGCCGACGACTTTGCCGTCGCTATCGAAGATCGGTGCGGCGAGGCCATAGACGCCCGCGTCGACTTCGCCAGCGCTGGCCACATAGCCCTGACGACGCAGGCGCTGCAGCGAGCGACGGAACGGCTCCCAGGTCTGGCCAAGGTTGCTGGCGCGCACCTCATCGGGGTTTTCCAGGAAGAGTTGGCTGTGTTGACGCGAGCTCATGTTGGCGAGGATGGCCTTGGAAGTTGCCCCCAGGAACAACGGCCTCGGGGAGCCGCGTGAGTAGCTGACCTCGCTGAACAAATCGCCGTACTGATGAATGCAGACCACTTGGTCCTTGAACAATCGGCAGATCAGCCAGACCTGCTGCTCGCACCAGCGTGGGAGGCTAGGCTCCAATGATTGTGCGGCGCGCACCAGGGGGTCGCTCAGTCGCAACTGACGGTCCCAGGTAATGATCCTCGCGCCCAGCGCGTAACGTCCGGCCCCGACCTGGAACAACAGGTTGGCCTCGGCCAGTTCGCGCACATAGCGGTAGATGGTCGAACGGGTAAAACCCAATGCACTGCCCATGTCATCGACAGCCCAGATCGGGCTCTCTTCGGTAAACAGATCGAGTACCCGCAGCATGCGCTCCAGGCTCGAACCTTTACCGTCGGTATCCTGCTCAGGCAGTTGTGCCGCTTCGTGTAGTGTGTCCATGGCTTACTGCTCGTCGACGATGCTGTTGCGCAGGATGCCGATTCGCGAAATCTCGACTTCGACTTCATCGCCCGGTTTCATCCATACCTGCGGTTCACGGAACGCGCCGACGCCACCGGTGGTGCCGCTGACAATCACGTCACCGGGGGCCAGTTCGGTGAAGGTGGAGCAATATTCGATCAGCGCGCGGACATCGAAAATCATGTCGCTGGTGCTGGTGTGCTGCATGACTTCGCCATTCAGGCGAGTGGTCAGTTCCAGGCCCTGCGGATCACCGATCTCGTCGCTTGTGACCAGCCAAGGGCCAAAGCCGCCGGTGTTCGGGAAGTTCTTTCCCGGCACGAATTGAATAGTGTGTTTCTGCCAGTCGCGGACACTGCCGTCGTTGTAGCAGGCGTAACCGGCGACGTAGTCCAGTGCGTCGGCTTGCTTGACGTGACGCGCCGGTTTGCCGATCACCACCGCCAGCTCGCCTTCAAAATCAAGCTTGTGCGAGGCCTTTGGGCGAACGATGGGTTGCAGGTGGGCCGTCTGGCTGTCAGCGAAACGGGTGAAGATCATCGGGTAGGTCGGCATCTCACGACCGGTTTCACGCACATGCGTGGCGTAGTTGATGCCAATGCACAGCACTTTGCCCGGGTTCGGGATAACGGGCAGGAAAGTTACTTCAGCCAGCGGGATACGCGGCAGGCTCGTCAGGACCTCGTGGCTCAGTTCGGCCAGGCGATTGTTGGCAATGGCCTGTTTGAGATCGGCGCCGAAGGTCTGCTTGACCGACTCCAGATCGATGACGTATTCGCCATCGACGACACCGTAGGTGCTACGGCCTTGAACAATAAAGCTCGCGAGTTTCATTGAATGCTCCTTGAAAGAGGATCAGTGCCTGCGCAGGGGGCAAAGAGGCTCGGCACTGCTCATGCGATGCTGGCTGCGAGTAAGCCGCAGCGGTTGAGGTTTAATCTAGTTGCGTGGATTAATCCTGTAAAGCGGGATTTGTTGTAAATCCCAAAATATAGGAATTATGCTTTTTTGTGTGTTTTTGGCAGCATTTTGCCGACCCTCCGGAACAGGCAATACGAGGCAGTGACGTTTGTGGGAGATCAGGGCAGGCGCGGTATCCCGGCCTGGTTAATCACGGGCTCCCCGTCATTTCAGCGGGCCATTCATGGCTTTATTGTTTGCTCGGCACCCAGCAACCATGCAGCGACATGCGCATCCGGAACGGCACTTTGATTCGTGCAATGGGGCCACTTTCCATGTCACGAGAGTCCAGTACGACGAGCTCGCTGCGGCCTTCTGCAATGAGATTGAGCAGGGCGACGACATAACCATCCGCTTCCTGCGCATCAGGGGCGCGTGGAATGAAAACGGGTTCCTGGAAGCATCCGCTGTCACCGGGAAACCAAGCGTCGGTGGCGCCAGTTTTGAGGTTTACACGAGCCAGCAGATTGAAGAATTGAAACGGTATCGGCCCATTCGCCGGGTTATACGGGCGCTCCGGATCGAATGCGAGTACAAAGCCGTGCTCGTATTTTCGGCCGATGTAGCGGTCATCGCACCTCGGGAATTCGCAGGGATAATCCGTCAATGGCTGCGGTTGAATGTCCTCCTGGGTGCTGGTCAGGTCGAAGGTCCAGCGCATCAGACTGGCAGCCAGCGTTTCGGGGGGCGGCACGTAACCGTCGGCCTGGGGAAAGAAGTAAAAGATATTCCCGCCGGTGACCGGCATGTCTACGTAAACCTTGCCGTCCTCATCGAACGCATTGAGCGTATGGCCCTGGAAACCGTCTTTGGGGCCTTTGAACCAACGAACGTCGTCCGCGCGCCCATTGCGTGGTACGACGGCGAAGAGCTGAGGCAGATCGGGTTGCCATTGGAAATGCTGTCCACCGTTTTTCATACGCTCGACGTCGACCGTCAACGGAATCAGCGGAAACACCACGTAGCGTTCAGTCACCGCAAAGTCATGCACCATGGCCGCGTAAGGCGCCTGGAACCAGATTTCGTGCAGCAGTTTGCCGTCGGGCGATAGTTCGAAATAAGCCAGGTCAGGCGTGCCGTCTCCTTTGGCTTCGTAGCTGAAGGCCAAGAGGTTTCCTGTTACCGGGTCGAGTTTGGGGTGGGCGGTGAATGTCGCCGATTTGACCTGCTCGTCAAAATTCCATTCGCCAAGGGTCTCCAGCGTTTCGAGATCCATTGCCCAGGGCATGGCATCTTCTTTGAGAGCAAGCAGGACGCCGTTGTGCGGTATCACGCTGGTGTTAGCGGTTGTGTTGTTTTTCGCTGCGAGCGGATCATTGGTGTAGGCGTTTCGGTAGAGACCATTGAGCGAGCGACCTTCACGGCGCTGAGCCATCAAACGATCCGTCTTCACGTAACGGCGTCGCATCGATACCTTGCCGCGGGCAAAGTAGAAGCCGCTGACCATTCCGTCACCGTTGAAAAAGATATCGCTGCCCAACATCGGTGGGTACTGCGGGTCTGGCGCGACCTGATAAAAAGTCCCACGGATCGAGGCGGGAAGGGTGCCTTCAATTTCGAGGTCGAACACCTCGGCTTCTACGCGGCTGGGCGTATAGAGAGCGCCGGAAAATTCAGGGGTTTGGGGGAATGGAGTGGTCATCAGGCAATCTCATTAATGTCAGTTTCGTTCATGTGTAGGGCGGGAACTCAGGCCGACTGAGGCGACATTGCGGTCCCGGAAGGTTTCAAGCTGCGATGAAAGCGTGCAACGAGCAGACACGAGATACCCAGGGCTGTCAGATAGGCTGAGGCCGCCAGCCAGCCGACGGCGCGGAATTGTCCCTCACCCACCACGAGCGCCGCGCCAAACGGCCCGAGGCCCTGACCGACAAAAATCGCGGCGTTACCCAGGCCGGCCAGTCGGCCGGTCGGATCAAGTTCGGCCGCCATGGAAAGCAGGTAAGGCAGGCTGAAAAACCACACCATATGGATCAGGCAGGCAGTGGCGGCAAAAGCAACGGGGCTATCGCCATAGACCATGACCAGCGTCGCAAGCAATGCTGTGCCGAAACTCAGCAGTTGCGGAAACAGCAGCCCAAGGCGTCTGCCGATAAATCCGGCCAGTGCCGCCCCAAGGGCACCGGCAAGGATGCTGCCCCCCAGTATTCCACCGATCTGTTGCGGTTCCAGGCCAATGCTTTTACCGATGCGCTCTTGATAAACCCACAGCGCGGAATGGCCAAAAAACAGCAGTGCAAAAAGCATCAGTAGCAAGATGGACGTGAGCCCGAAAGGCCGGATCGGGCCGCTCGCCACACGATGTGCCTCAGGGTAATTCCTCGGCACTCGCCAGCAACCGGCAATCGCGAGGGCGCTGGCAATGGCCAGGAGATAAAATGCCCCGGCCACGCCGTATGATTTCAGAATCACCGGCATGGAGCTCACAAGCAGCATCCCCCAGAGCAGATTGCCGATATTGATCACCGCGAACGTCGAATCCTTGGATGTGCGCAGGGCTCCCGTGGCGTAGACAACGGCCATGACCGCGCCACCGCTTGCGCCGCATATCATTCGGCAGATCAGTAGCAGCCCCTGGCTGTGCAGCTGAGCACTGGCCAGATTGCCGAGTACCAGCATCAGCAAGGCAATCAGGGCAAAGCGCCGACGGTCGACGCTGGCCATCAACAAGGCGCAAGTGCCGCAGGCGACTGCCATCGCAATCAGTTCTGCCGCAAAAATGGCGCCGATGGCGTTCAGCGGCAAGCCGAGTTGGTCGATAAAAGCTCCGCCCAGAATAGGCTGGATTTGCAACGTCCCTAAGGAAATGACCATCATCAGGCAGATAGCGGCCAATGATTTTTTACTGTCTATCGAGTCGAGCGCGTTCATGGAAACATCACCTCGGGTAAAGGGCCCGCTCATGCACGAGCGGGCGCACATCGGTCAGAATGTGTGGGCGTATCGGATCTGGACGGCGTAATCCGTTTGCGCGCGGTTCTCGACGCCGGTCTCTTTATAGGTGTTCAGCCAGAAGCCCTGGCCATCGCTGATTTTCCAGAACAGGCCCGGGCCGATGCCCAGCACCTTTTCCCGAGAGTTGCTCAGCCGACCCCCGTTCACCTTGTCATCTGATATTTGCTTGAAGTAGTACCCGTTGATACCGAGGGATACGTTGGGGATCACTTCGTACGAGGCCGTGAAGTTGGCCCACGCCGATTGTCCTGCCTGGGTGTCGCGCACAGGCTGGCCCTCGAAAAGTTGCGTCGAACTGCTGGCGGGATCGTTGTTCTTGAAGTTGTACAGGTAGTGCAGCCTCCAGCTCACTTCCCAACGAGGCGCCGGCATCCAGGTCGCTGCCCAGTAGGGGTTCAGAGAGAAGTAGTTGGAGCCCGGGTTCAGGTCTTTATGTTTATCGTATTTGCCGGTTGGAAGGATGGTGTCGAAAGCCAGGCGTTGCACAAAAACGGGCCTGCCGTGGGCGTCGACGATCGGGTCGAACTGGATCTGCGGCCCTACCGTGACATCACCAAGGCCAGTGCCGTTATCCTGGAGCTTGGCACCGTTGTCGCCAAAATCACCGTCCAGGGAGATGATGGGCACCAATAAACTCCAACCCAGGTGCGCACCGCCGCCGATGGAGTCGGGTGAGTAATAGCTCAGTTGATTGATCAGCGAGATGACGTTGATCTTCGGATTATCGAAGGCGCCATTATCCTTGCCTGCATTGTCCCTGATGCTGCGCGCGGTGCTGAATTTCAGATAGGTCAGGTGGGATAAGCCGGGCGGCCCCGCGAAACCGTCGTAGAAACTGGTGCCGCCCAGGTTGATGCCGCTGGGCTCACTCACCGACGGTGGTGGAGGGCCATCTGCTGCGGGTACGGCAAACGATGCGAAGCTGAGTGCCAGGCAGGCTGGCAGGGATTTTTTCAGGCTCATCGAAGTGGCTCTATTCTTGGAATTGTGAGCCGGGGTAGCTTCCCCTGGCACTTCGACTTTAATTCCAGGACGTTCGTGATGCTTGAGCGCAACGGCCAGAGTTGACTGAGAGCGTCACGATGCGGGGAGGGCAGTGGGGAGCCGGTGGGAGCGGGCTTGCCCGCGAAGGCGGTGTATCAGTCGACATCAATGCCGGATGTGCCGCCGCCTTCGCGAGCAAGCCCGTTCACTGGATCAAAAAGTCTGGCCCATGGAGAACTGGAACACTTGAGTATCGGCGTTCTCGGGTTTTTTGACCGGGAACGCCAGGTTGAAACTCAACGGCCCCATCGGGCTGTACCACGTGACGCCGACCCCCACGGAACTGGCCAACTCGCCGAGGTCGACACCGTCGCAGCCCTGGGTGGTGCTCAGGTAGCACTTGTTGGCGTAGACGCTGCCGACGTCCCAGAACACCGAGGTGCGCAGGGATTTGTTGTCTTTGATGAAGGGCATCGGGAACAGGTATTCCACCCCGCCGGTGATAAGGATGTTGCCGCCCAACGCATCGGTGTCCCGATCGGAGTAGTACGCCTGGCCGGCACTGGCATACGTGCCGGTGGCCGGGGTGTTACGCGGGCCGAGGGTGCCGCTTTCAAAGCCGCGCACCGAACCTTCGCCACCGGCCGTGTAGTTTTCATAGAAGGGCAGGCCGTCGGTTGAGCCGTAGCTGTTGCCATAACCGAGCTTGGTGTGGAAACGCAGCGAAGTGGCATTGCTGACGGGCAGGAAGGTCTGCCCGGTGTAATCGATCTTGTAGAAACTCAAGTCACTGCCGGGCACTGTCACCGTCAGGTTGAGGTTCTGCGAATGACCGCGGGTGGCCAGCACGCCCTTGTTCAGGGTCGACTCCGACCAGCCGAGGTTGGCCTTGAAGTTGTTGAACTCTTTACCCTCGCGTGCAATGAAGTCGTAGATCTCATCGGCGCTGTAGGTGCCGGGCTCGATGTTGTCGTGTTGCACGGTCAGGCCGAAACTCAGCCGTGAGGTTTCATTGATCGGGTAGCCAAGTGAAGTGCCGGCGCCATAACTGTTGATGGAATAGTACGAAACGCCGTCACTGTAATAATCGTTGTAGTCGGTGGCGTTGTAGAACAGGTTGTAGCCCAGGCTCACCCCGTCCGGCGTGAAGTAGGGGTTGGTAAAACCGACGTTGTATTTGCTTTGGTAGTCGGAGCGGGTCAGGCCCAGGCTGGCGTAGTTGCCGGTGCCCAGGAAGTTGTTCTGAGTGATCGAACCTCCGAGAATCAGGCCGGAACTCTGGGAGAAACCGACGCTGGCGCTAATCGACCCGGAGGCCTGCTCTTCGACGCTGTAGTTCACGTCAACCTGGTCGTCGACACCCGCCACGGCCGGCGTCTCGACGTTGACTTCCTTGAAGAAGCCCAGCCGTTCCAGACGCGTCTTGGATTGGTCGATCAGGTAGGTCGAGGCCCAGCCGCCTTCCATCTGGCGCATTTCACGACGCAGTACCTTATCGTCGGTCTTGGTGTTGCCGCGAAAGTTGATGCGGTTGATGTAGGCACGCTTGCCCGGGTCGACCACGAAGGTGATATCGACCGTATGGTCGTCATTATTCGGGGTCGGCACCGCGTTGACGTTGGTAAAGGTGTAACCCTCGTTGCCCAGGCGACGGGTAATCAGTTCGGAAGTTGTGGTCATCAGTTTGCGCGAGAACACCTGGCCTTGCTGAACCAGCAACAGGGAACGGATCTGGTCTTCAGGCACTTTCAGGTCGCCGCTGAGCTTGACGTCACGAACGGTGTACTTCTCACCTTCGTTGACGTTGACAGTGATATAGACGTGTTTCTTGTCCGGGGTGATCGACACCTGGGTCGAAGTGATATCCATGTTGATATAGCCGCGATCCAGGTAGTAGGAACGCAGACGCTCCAGGTCACCGGAGAGTTTTTCGCGGGCGTACTTGTCGTCGTTCTTGAAGAACGACAGCCAGTTGCTGGTCTTGAGTTCGAACAGGTTGATCAGGTCTTCATCAGCAAAGACCGTGTTGCCCACCACGTTGATGTGCTGGATCGCCGCGACAGAACCTTCGTCGATGTTGATTTTCAGGCCCACGCGGTTACGCGGTTGTGGGATCACTTCGGCATCGACCGACGCCGAGTAGCGGCCCTGAGCGACGTATTGGCGCTGCAGCTCGTTACGCACGCCTTCAAGGGTGGCGCGCTGGAAGATCTCGCCTTCGGCCAGCCCGGACTGCTTGAGGCCCTTCATCAGGTCTTCAGTGGAGATCGCCTTGTTGCCTTCGATCTCGATACTGGCGACCGAGGGGCGCTCGACCACCGTGATGATCAGCACATCGCCGTCGTGCCCCAGTTGGATATCCTGAAAGAAACCGGTCTTGAACAACGCCCGGGTGGACTCCACCAGGCGATGATCGTCCGCTTCATCACCGACGTTCAATGGTAATGCACCGAACACGCTGCCAGCGGAAACCCGCTGCAGGCCATTAATGCGAATATCGGAAATTTTGAAGCCTTGGGCGTGCGCAAGTGTGGCGTTGAGCAGTAGTGCAGCCGAGCAGAGCAGGCGCGAAAAATTCATCAAGATCTTATCCAGAACACATCGACAAGCAGCGTAGGCGGGCGCGGATATCTCACAGCAAGACGAGTTACCGCGAAGCGAGCAGGCTGGTGGAGGTGAAGCATAAAAGCTCGGTGCGTTTGGTGCGGTTAACCAAGTGTCAAGTTAGGTAAAGGTTGGTCGCGGGCGATGACGCTGTGCCGTGCAAGGGCGATAATGCGCGGCCCCCACTCAAGAGCCCGCCAATGATCTGCGTATTGCTCGTCGATGATGACCAGGAACTGACAGGAATGCTCAGCCAATACCTGGAGCGTGAAGGCTTCGAGGCGACTGCCGTGCACACGGGCGAGGAGGGTGAGATTCAAGCGCTGTCCGGGCGCTACAGCATTGTGGTGCTGGACGTGATGCTGCCGCGCCTGTCGGGTATCGAGGTGCTCAGGCGCATTCGCGCGGTCAGTCAGGTGCCGGTGGTATTGCTCACGGCCCGTGGCGACAACATCGACAAGATCACCGGCCTGGAACTGGGCGCCGATGACTATGTACCCAAACCCAGCTCGCCGGGGGAACTGGTTGCGCGTTTGCGGGCAATCATGCGTCGGGTGCAGCCAGTGGGCCAATCAATCTCCGAGGTGATCAGGACCGGCCCGCTGGTCTTGTGGCCCGGCAAGCGCCAGGCCCTGTGGCAGGGGCGCGAGTTGGGGGTGACCAGTACCGAGTTCAGCCTGCTCGAAGAACTGGCCCGCTGTGCCGGGCAGGTGGTGAGCAAACAGGACCTGTCGCTCAATGCCTTGGGCTGCCCCTTGACCCGCTACGACCGGCGCATCGACGTGCACATCAGCAGCATTCGCCAGAAGCTCGGTCCGCGCCCCGACGCCAAGGCCTGGATTCAGAGCGTGCGTGGCCTCGGTTACCTGTTGATCGCCGAATGATGAAACCCAGCCGGTTGTTCTGGAAGCTGTTCCTGGCGTTTTGGCTCGCCACCAGCCTGACGTTTCTGGTCGGTGTGGGCATTCTGGTGCTGGGCAGTCACGGGCCTGGCGATCCTCATTTGGAGGCCATCCTGGCCAGCGAAGAGCAACTGCTGCGCCAGTTCGGCATCGAGTCGGGTAGACAACTGTTGACGGTGTGGGAGCACCCCGGTGACGAAACCATTGGTGTCTATGACAGTGCCGGTCAATTGCTGGCAGGGTCGCAGGTCCCCCGGCCGGCCTTTGAACGATCGGTCATCAGCAAGGACGGTCTGACCCTGTCGCTCAGATCCTCACAGCCGCTTGGCAAAGAAGGCGAGCAAGGGCCGGGGCGTTCGGTGCCGCTGATCATCGGCACGGTGATGAGTGCGCTGTTCAGCGGCTATATGGCGTACTACCTGGCGTGGCCGCTGGCGTATCTCCGGCGGGCGATGAGCGACGTGGCCAAGGGGCGTTTCGAAACCCGGGTCAAGCCGATGATGGGGGGGCGCCGCGATGAAATCGTCGATCTGGCCGAGGACTGCGACCGAATGGCCAACCAACTGAAACTGCTGGTAGAGGCCCAGCAACACCTGCTGCACGACATCTCTCATGAACTGCGCTCACCGTTGACGCGCATGCAAGCGGCCATCGGGCTGTTGCAGCAAGATCCGGCCCGCCAGGAAATGGTGGAGCGCATCGAGCGCGAATCGGTGCGCATGGATACGCTGATCGAAGCGTTGTTGACCCTGGCACGCATGCAGGGTCGGCCCGAAAGTATCGACCGCGAGCCACTCGATGTCATCGAATTGCTGACGGTGATTGTCGAGGACGCTCAATTCGAGGCGGGAATGAAAGGTTGCCGGGTCAGCCTGCAAGCATGTCCGGCTTTTGTCAGTCGTGTCAGCGGCGAGTTGCTGTATCGGTGTTTCGAGAACGTCATCCGAAACGCAGTGCGCCATACCAGGCCCATGACGACGGTTGTGGTATCGGCTGAGGTCAATCTCGACCCAGACTGCCTGACGGTGCGGATCACCGATCAGGGGCCGGGCGTTGAAGACGAGCGGCTACAAAGCATTTTCCACCCGTTCGAGCGCGGCCTGAACGAGGCCAGTAGTGGCTTCGGACTGGGCCTGGCGATCGCTTCAAGGGCCGTGGAAATGCACGGCGGTACCCTCGTGGCGCGTAACGAGCGGTCCACTGGGTTTACCGTGGAAATCAGCTTGCCCCGTCAGGCGTGATCTTTACACGATATTACATTGGCTTGACGGCTCTGTACGCCCCGCCTCAGTAGACTTCCCGCTCAAACTTACGCAGCGTTTGCTGATGCTTCAACGTGGAGGTGGGCATGTTTCTGGTTCATAAAAAGGGCTTCGTTTCCGGCAAGAAAATGGTCGACGGGCTGGTGCCCTATGACTTCTTTTGTGAAGACAATCCAGCCATCAATCTGTTTGTGTTTACGGGCTCTACCACGCAGGGCAAAGCAGTCGAGGAACAGACGCTCTGGGGCTTTACACGGCTGGAGCGTTTCGAGGCGCTGACCAGCACCCTGGTATCGAACAAAAAAAATGATGGCTGGTTTCAAACGGTCAATGTGCTCACCGGGCCTGCCCAGAACGGCACCCACAGCGTGAAATTTCAGCGGGTGCTGAAAATCATCAAGCATGCCGCTGTATCGAGCCGTGTCGCCAGCAAGGCGCAATACGAGATCCACACCGATGACGGCGACACCTACTTCACCCGTCCGCCTGCAACAGCAGACAGCGCCCAAACCATCATCTATGCGGCGGAGCAATAACCCGTTAGTTAATAGCCGCGAAGGTGTTTACTGGAAATACATCGCACCATACAATGAGAATCATTACTACTAACTCATTGAGTGCAACGTCTTGAGCCATCCCCACCTCTTTGCCCGCCGCAAGGTTTTCATCAAACACGCACTGCCGACACTGTCTTGCGTGATGTTTGCCGGTCCTTTGTGGGCACAGGAACTGATCGAACTGCCGACCACTGATATTCAGGCGAGCCGCGTCAGCCAAGACACGAGTTACACCACCTCCCAAGCCAGCACCGCAAGCAAAAGCGATGTGCCGATCAAGGAGGAGGCGCAATCGGTCAATGTCGTCACCCGGCAAACCCTGGCCGACTATCAGGTGCGCTCGCTGGACGACGCGATGAAGTTCGTCAGCGGCGTCAGCCAGGGCAACACCCTGGGCGGTTCTCGGGACTCGCTGGTCAAGCGCGGTTTCGGCACCAACGATGACGGCTCGATCCTGCGCGATGGGGTGCGTTCCAACCTGGGGAAAAACTTCAGCGCCACGACGGATCGCATCGAAGTGCTCAAAGGGCCTGCGTCGATGCTGTACGGCGCGCTGGAACCCGGCGGGTTGATCAACGTGATCAGCAAGAAGCCTGAATACACCCAGAGCACGACCCTGAGCGGCTCGGCCTACAGCGAAGGTGGCGGCACCCTGGCCGTGGACACCACCGGACCGCTGGGCGATACCGGCCTGGCCTACCGCCTGATTGCCGAGCGCGGCCACGAGGATTACTGGCGCAATTACGGCGTGAATGAAAGCACCCTGGTCGCACCGTCGCTGAGCTGGACGGGCGAGCGCGCCAGCCTGACCCTCAGCTACGAATACAACGATTACTCCAAACCCTTCGACCGTGGCACGGTGTTCACCAACGGTCATCCGGCGGACATCGACTACGACAAGCGCCTCGACGAAAAATGGGCCAAAAGCGTCGGTATCCGTGAATTGGCTACCGCGCGTTTCGAGTATCAGCTGAGTGACGACTGGAAAACCCGCGTTACCTACGGCTGGAACAACGACCGCTACAGCCTCTCGATTGCCCAGCCGAGTTCGTTGACCGGCAACAACCTGCGACGGGCTGCCAACGGTGCTCACTACGATGATGAAACCCGTTACGCCAGCTGGGACTTCATCGGCCAGCAGGAACTGCTCGGCCAGCGCCATGACTTGCTGATCGGCGCCGACACTGAAGCGTCCGACCAATTCCGCGGCAAAACCTACCGTAATACCGCGCAGTCAGGCTTCGACATCACTTCGCCCGTTTATGGTCGCCTGGCCGAACCGAGCCTTGTCAGTGCCAGCCAAAGTGACCTGAGCAACCAGCTGAATTCCAGCTCCGTGTACTTCAAGGATAACTGGCACCTCGATGACCGCTGGATCCTGGTTCTCGGCGGTCGCCAGCAGCATTTCGATCAGTACAGCGATCAGGGCCGCGGCAGCAGCTACACGGTCAACCGCGACGATAACGGCGATGCCTTCGTGCCGTTCCTGGGGCTGGTCTACAAAGCCACCGATAGCTTGTCGCTGTACGGTAACTACAGCCGTTCGTTCAAGCCCAATACCCAAGTCGACGATGCCGGCCACACCTTCGATCCGGAGGAGGGGCGCAGCTATGAGGTCGGCGCCAAGTACGATCCGCTGCCGGGGCTGAACATCAACCTGGCGCTGTTCGACATCGAGAAAAAAAACGTCGTGACCACCCAGACGGTCGGTGGCGTCAGCCTCTCGGAGGCGGCGGGCAAAGTCGGTTCACAGGGCCTGGAACTGGACGTCACCGGGCGTGTGGCCGAGCGCTGGGACCTGATCGGCACCTACGCTTACACCCACACGGAAATCCTCGACGATCCGGATGACGAAGGTCACCGCCTCGCCGATGCGCCGAAGCACACCGCAAGCTTGTACCTTACCCATCACCTGAATGTGCCTACGGAGTTCGGGGCTTGGCATGCGGGCGCCGGTGCACGTTATGTCGGCGAGCGTGCGGCCAACAATGCCAACGATTTCTGGCTGAGCAGCTACACCGTCGCCGATGCCTTCGTGCGCTGGGAGTCGCCGATGTTCGGGTACAAGACTTCGCTGCAGTTCAACGTCGACAACCTGTTCGACAAACAGTACTACCCGTCCTCAACCGGCAGCCAACTGGCAGTCAATGTCGGCGAGGCGCGCACGGCACGCCTCAGCGCCAGTGTGACATTCTGATCGCACTGCCTTGATGTGCCGCCCCGTTCTGCCCGTGGAACGGGGCGGTAGTCTTCCTTCATCTCGACGACGCTTCAGGCGTCGGCGAGCTGAAACCGATAACCCACCCCATACAACGATTCAATTGGATGCTCCCCCGGGCAGGCCTGTTCGAGCTTGCGCCGCAGATTGCGGATATGGCTGTCGACCGTGCGGTCGGTGACCACCCGGTGATCGGAGTAGATCCGGTCGAGCAACTGATCTCGGGAAAACACCCGTCCCGGCGAGCGGGCGAGGGTGCCGAGCAGGCGCAATTCCAGCGGTGTCAGGTCCAGCGTTATGCCGTCGAGGGAGGCCAGGTACTGTTCTTCGTCAATCTGTAGGCGCGGTGGTGCGGACGTCAAAAGCAGAGGGCTACGCCGCAAAATGGCTTTGACCCTGGCCACCACTTCACGAGGGCTGAAGGGTTTGCAGATGTAGTCGTCGGCGCCCAGGTCTAACCCGAGCAGGCGATCCACTTCCTCGACGCGGGCGGTGATCATGATGATCGGTACGGCACTGAAACTGCGCAGTTCCTTGCACACTTGCAGGCCATCGCGCCCAGGCAGCATCAGGTCGAGCAGGATCAGCCGCGGCTCGCGGGCACGAACCGCCGGCACCACCTCCAGCCCGTTGTCCAGGCACTGGGTCGCATACCCGGCGGCAATCAGGTAATCACGCATCAACGCGGCCAGTTTGGGCTCGTCTTCGACGATCAGGATCGGGTTGTCGTTGACCATGGTTCAGGCATTCCGTGGCAGGCGCAGGGTCAGCCAAAGGCCACCCAAAGGGGAATGATCGGCACTGAGGCTACCGCCGTGAGCCAGGGCGATGCTGTGACAGATCGCCAGCCCCAGACCGGCGCCGCCGCTGGCGCGGTTGCGTGAGGTTTCGCCGCGGTAGAAACGCTCGAACAGCCGCGGTAACTGATCCGCGTCGACCCCGGGGCCGGAATCAAGGAAATCGATGCGTACGTCGTCGCCATCGCTGGCCGCACAAATACGCAGCACGCCGCCTTCATCGGTATAGCGCACGGCGTTTTCCAGCAGATTGCCGAACAGTTGCTGCAAGCGCTTGGGGTCGGCTTCCACCCTCAGTGGTGGTGTCGGCAGCTCCAGCTCCAAGCGCAAGTGCCGGGCATTGCAGCGTTCCTGGAACATCGCTGCGCAACTGTCCAGCAACTCGTTGAGATCGCATTCGCTCTTGCGGTAGGTCAGCGCGCCCACATCGGCCAGGGACAGTTCATACAGGTCATCCACCAGTTTACTGAGCATGCCGACTTCGCCTTGCAGCGATTTCATCGACGACTGATCGAGAGTGCGCACACCATCCTCGATGGCCTCCAGCTCTCCGCGCAATACCGACAGTGGAGTGCGCAGTTCATGGGACACATCGGCCATGAACTCCCGGCGCATTTTTTCGTTGCGCTCCAGCGTATATGCAAGTTGATTGAAGTCGCGGGCCAACTGACCGACTTCGTCATTGGAGGACACCGCCACCCGGTTGCTGTACTCGCCTGCGGCCAATCGATGCGTGGCGGCGGCTACCCGCTTGACCGGGTCAAGCAGAGTGCGAGCGATCCACCAGGCGATCAGTATCGCCAGCAGCAACGAGAACACACCCATGGCCAGGCTGGTGCGCAACAGGTACAGACGAAAACGTTCGCCGCCGGCTTCGGTCACGTTCTGGAACGGCGTCACCGCCAGCCAGCCGACGGTTTTACCGGCGACCTCGATCGGGCGCATCAGGGCGTCGTCGGCAATCGCCGAGTAGCCCATCACCAGCTGCTTTTGCGGGTCCAACAGGGCGATGCGAAACACCGCGCCGGTCAGGTCGGACGTGGTCAGGGGCGGCTGCTGCGGGCCGGTGAAGTCTACGCCGGGCTCCGGCCGCATGAGCTCGAACCAGCGATCCGGCTGGTTGCGCAGAAACTCCCAACTGCCTTCGCGCTCATAGGCGCTGGCCAGGCGCGGCAGCACCGGGGTCATGCGCAACAGAGCCTGTTCGTTGAGGTAGTCGAGAAAGCCTTTGCCGAAGCTCCAGCCGTTGGCCAGCCCCATGCTCAGGATGACAAACAGCACACTGGCCAGTACCGCAATAAACAGCTTGGTGGAGATACTCAGTTTCATGGGCTCGGGCAGGTCAGTGAATGGCCCGCCCATTTAGGCCCTGGCGCGGCGAAGATTCAAGGGCGGCAGGCAATCTTCAATTTTCCTGCACATTTGCCTCGCAGTATGGCGTCTGGCTTCAGCCATCCCGTCTTGCAGAGGCATTTATGTCGACCAAAATTCTCGCCAAATCCCTGGTAACCGCCGCGGTTTTACTGTCCTTGATTATTCTGGTGGTGTTGAGCGGTTGCTCCCCCGGCGCATCTGCGCCCGTGATTGAACCGGCCAAGGTGTCAGTGATCACGGTGCAACCCAAAAGCCAGGCGCTGACCACGGAGCTGGCCGGGCGCACTCAGGCGTTCATGATCGCCGAGATTCGCCCGCAGGTCGGCGGTATCGTCCAGCAACGGCTGTTTGTCGAAGGCGCCGAGGTCAAGGCCGGGCAGGCGCTGTATCAGTTGGACGCGTCCTCATACAAGGCTGCATTGGCTGAAGCACAGGCGACCCTGGCCAAGGCTCGCGCCACGTTGAAATCGGCCCAGGCCACGGCCAAGCGTGATGCCCAGTTGGCGAAGATCGATGCCATCAGCCAGCAGGACAACGAGGATGCCCAGGCCAGTCTGCTGACCGCCGAGGCTGAACTGCAAGTGGCCCAGGCCGGCGTGGATACCGCGCGTATCAACCTGGCCTATACCCGCATCAGCTCGCCCGTCAGCGGGCGCATCGAAACCTCGACGGTCACCCCCGGCGCACTGGTGGTGGCCAATCAGGACAGCGCACTGACCACGGTGCAGCAACTGGACCCGATCTACGTGGATATCACGCAATCGACCACCGAGCTGTTGCGCCTCAAGCGCGACCTCGCCAGCGGTGTACTGCAAAGCAACGGCGAGGGCGAAGCGCGGATCAGTCTCAAGCTCGACGACGGCAGCACTTACGGCCATGAGGGACGCTTGAAATTCAGCGGGGTCAGCGTCAATGAGGGCACCGGCACCGTGACCCTGCGGGCGGAAATCGCCAACCCGGAGCGGCTGTTGCTGCCGGGCATGTATGTGCGGGCGGTGCTGGAACAGGCCCGGGACGATCAAGCGATCCTGATTCCGCAGCAAGCCGTGACCCGCAGCGCCAGTGGCGTGACGTCGGTGTTGCTGGTGGTCAATGGCAAGGTCGAACAGCGTGTGCTGACTATCGATCGCGCCGTGGGCAACCAATGGTGGGTCACCTCCGGCCTGACGGCGGGTGACCAGGTGATTGTCGAGGGCGGGCAGAAAGTGCGGGTCGGCGCCCCGGTGCTGGCGCAAAACACCGGCACTCGTAGCCGCACGCGGCAATCGGCGCCGACTGCCATTGCGCAGGAGGGTTGAGCATGGCGCGGTTCTTTATCGATCGACCGATTTTTGCCTGGGTCATCGCCATTGTCATCATGCTCGCCGGCGCCTTGTCGATCAGCCAACTGCCGCTGGAACAGTATCCGGACATCGCGCCACCAACGGTACGGATCTCCGCCACCTACACCGGCGCCTCGGCCAAGACCGTGGAAAACTCGGTGACGCAGGTCATCGAACAGCAGATGAAAGGGTTGGATAACCTGACCTACATGTCGGCCTCCAGCAGTTCGGCGGGCAGCGCCAGCATCAGCCTGACCTTTGCCGCCGGCACTAACCCGGATGTGGCGCAGATGCAGGTGCAGAACAAACTGCAACAGGCCGAATCACGACTGCCGCAATCGGTGCAGAGCGAAGGCCTGACCGTGACCAAGGGCGGTTCGGACTTTCTGATGATTGCCGCCCTGGCCTCCGACAACCCAAGCGTCACCGGCACCCAGATCGGCGACTACATTTCCAGCACCTTGCTCGACCAGATCAGTCGTATCGATGGCGTCGGCGACGTGCAGACCCTCGGTTCGGGCTATGCCATGCGCATCTGGCTGGACCCGGCCCTGCTGGAAAAGTATGCGTTGATGCCCTCGGACATCAGCAGCGCCCTGGAAGCACAGAACACCGAAGTGTCCGCCGGCCAGCTCGGTGCCTTGCCGGCGGTGGCCGGGCAACAGTTGAACGCTACTATCAGCGCCCGCAGCAAGTTGCAAACCGCCGAAGAATTTCGCAACGTCGTGGTCAAGTCCACCAGCAATGGCGCGGTGGTGCTGCTGGGGGATGTGGCGCGGGTCGAACTGGGCAGCGAAAGCTACGACGTGAGTTCTGCCCTCAACGGCAAACCCGCTGCCGCCATGGGTGTGCAGCTCGCCGCCGGGGCCAATGCCTTGAGCGTGGGTGAGGCCGTGAAGGCCAAACTCAAGGAACTGGAGCCGTTCTACCCGGCGGAAATGCAGCTCAAGAACGTGATCGCTTACGACACGACCCCCTTTGTCAGCCTGTCCATCGAAGAGGTGGTCAAGTCTCTGGGCGAGGCGATCGTGCTGGTGGTGCTGATCATGTTCCTGTTCCTGCAGAATCTGCGGGCCACATTGATCCCGGCGATCACCGTGCCGGTGGTATTGCTGGGCACCTTTGGCGTGCTCGCGCTGTTCGGCTATTCAATCAATACCCTGACCATGTTCGCCATGGTCCTGGCTATCGGATTGCTGGTGGACGATGCCATCGTGGTGGTGGAAAACGTCGAGCGAGTGATGGGTGAGAAGGGGCTTTCGGCGCTGGCGGCGACTCGCCAGTCCATGACGGAAATCACCAGTGCGCTGATCGGCATCGCTCTGGTGCTCAGTGCCGTGTTTATTCCCATGGCGTTTTTTGGTGGCTCTACCGGGATTATCTATCGGCAGTTTTCGGTGACCATCGTCTCGGCCATGCTCCTGTCGGTGTTGGTGGCGATGACCCTGACGCCGGCCTTGTGTGCGACCTTGCTCAAGCCGTCCGATGCCCAGGGCCATGGTGCGCAAAGCGGCTTCTTCGGCTGGTTCAACCGCAGCTTTGAACGTAGCGCCGAGCGCTATCGACAGTTGGTGGGCGGCATTCTGCAGCGTGGGCGTCGGAGCCTGCTGGTGTATGGGGTGATTTTGCTGGCGATGGGCGCTGGTTATGCCAGCCTGCCGACTTCGTTCTTGCCGGACGAAGACCAAGGCATCCTCATGGCGCAGATCCAGTTGCCGGTGGGGGCCACCGATAGCCGCACTCAGGCCGTGATGAAGCAGTTCGAGAGCTACATGCTCGAACAATCGGAAGTCGAGGCGCTGATCAGCATCAGCGGCCTGGGCATGGGTGGCAACAGCCAGAATACCGGCCGGGCTTTCATCAAACTCAAGGACTGGAACGAGCGATCGGGGAAAGGCCAGGACGCAGCCTCTATTGCCCAGCGCGCGACCCTGGCGTTGGCGAATATTAGCGATGCCAGCGTGTTTGTCATGCAGCCACCGGCCGTGCGCGGTCTGGGGCAAAGTTCGGGTTTCGACCTGCAACTCAAAGACCTTGGCGGTTTGGGGCATGACGCCCTGGTCGCGGCGCGGGAGCAGTTCATCGAACTGGCCAAAAAAGACCCGCGCCTGCTGGGGGTTCGCAGCAATGGCCTGGACGACACACCGCAGCTCAAAGTCAGCATCGATGATCGCAAGGCCGGCGCCTTGAGCCTGAGCACCAGCGACATCAACAGCACCTTGTCCACGGCGCTGGGCGGCACTTACGTCAACGACTTCCTCAACCAGGGCCGGGTGAAGAAGGTCTACGTGCAGGGTGAGGCGTCGGCGCGGATGCAGGCGGCCGACCTGGAGCACTGGTTCGTGCGCAACAGCAAAGGCGAGATGGTGCCGTTTTCCTCGTTCGCCAGCAGCGCGTGGAGCTATGGCTCGCCGTTGCTGGAGCGCTACAACGGCAATGCCTCGCTGGAGGTGGTCGGCGATCCGGCACCGGGGGTGAGTTCCGGGGTTGCGATGGATGCGGTGGAAGCGATCATCAAACAACTGCCCGAAGGCATCGGCTACGAGTGGACCGGACAGTCATATCAACTGCGCTTGTCCGGCTCCCAGGCGCCGCTGTTGTACGGGATTTCGGTGCTGTTTGTGTTCCTCTGCCTGGCGGCGTTGTACGAGAGTTGGTCGGTGCCGTTCTCGGTGATGCTGGTGGTGCCGTTGGGGGTGGTCGGCGCGGTGCTGGCGACCCGCTTCAGTGGTTTGAGCAACGATGTGTACTTCCAGGTTGGGCTGTTGACCACGGTGGGACTGGCGGCGAAGAACGCGATTCTGATCGTCGAGTTTGCCAAGCACCTGCAAGAGCAGGGCAACAGCCTGCGGGACGCGACTCTGACCGCCGTGCGCCAACGCCTGCGACCGATCTTGATGACGTCTTTGGCCTTCATGTTCGGCGTGCTGCCACTGGCGTTGAGTTCCGGCGCCGGTTCTGCCGGGCGCCAGGCCATCGGCACTGGCGTGCTGGGGGGCATGTTCAGCGCCACCGTGCTGGGGATCTTCTTTGTGCCGCTGTTCTTCGTGCTGATCCGTCGCCGTTTCGGTCGTGGATCCCCCGCAACAACCGCCAACCCAACCGCCCAGAAAGGTGATGCATGATCAAGTTTCATTGGCCCTTGTTGGCTGCTCTGGCGTTACTCAGTGGTTGTGTCAATCTGGCGCCGCAGTATCAGCGCCCCGAAGCGCCGGTTGCCGGGCAATGGTTGCCGTCGACCAGCGCGCCTTCAGGCGATGTGGCGGCGGATATTCACTGGCAGCAATTTTTTACCGACAGTCGTCTGGCGCGCTTGCAGACCCTGGCCCTGACCAACAACCGTGATTTGCGTCTGGCCAGCCTGAACATCGAAAAGGCCCAGGCTCAATATCGCATTCAACGGGCGTCGGCGTTTCCCACCATCGATGCCGGCGTCAGCGGCACACATAGCCGCACGTCCAGCAGCGGCACGGCGAGCACCAGTCATGAGTACAGTGCGCAACTGGGGCTGAGCAGTTATGAACTGGATGTGTTCGGGCGAGTACAGAACCTTCAGGACGAATCGCTGGAGGACTATCTGGCACTGACCGAAACCCGGCGTAGCACCCAGATCAGCCTGGTGGCTGAAGTGGCCACGGCCTGGCTGACCCTGGCGGCGGACAACGAGCGTTTGCAACTGGCCCAGGAAACCCTGCGCAGCCAACAGGCAACCTACGAACTGACTCAACGCAGCCATGCCTTGGGTGGCTCTTCCGGCTTGGCCCTGGCCCAGGCGCAAACCACTGTGGAGTCGGCCCGAGGCGATGTGGCGGTCTACGCCAGTCAGATTCTCCAGGACCGCAATGCCTTGCGCTTGCTGGTCGGCAGCGATATCCCCGATGAATTGCTGCCCGGCGCGAGCCTGCAATCGGTCGCGCTGCTGGTGCAGGTGCCGGACGAGTTACCGTCCAGTCTGTTGCAACGGCGCCCGGATGTGCTGGCCGCCGAACACACCCTCAAGTCGGCCAACATCGACATTGGCGCGGCTCGGGCGGCGTTCTTTCCGAGCATCAGCCTGACTGCCAATGCCGGTTCTGCGAGTTCGGCGTTGTCCGGTCTGTTCAAGTCCGGCAGCGGCGCCTGGACCTTCGCCCCGAGCGTCAGCCTGCCGATCTTCGATGCCGGCAGCAACCGCGCGACGCTGGATGCGGCCAAGGTCGAGCGTGAAATTCAGGTGCAGACCTACCAGCAAACCTTACAGACTGCCTTCAAGGAAGTGGCCGATGCGCTGGCGGTGCGCAGCACCCTGGACCAACGCCTGACGGCGCAGCAAGCCTTGACCGACGCCAGCCGTAAAAGCTTTGAACTGGCCGACGCGCTCTATCGAGGTGGCTCGCAAAGCTACCTCGAAGCGCTGGACGCCCAGCGTTCGTTGTACAGCGCCCAACAGGACCTGATCACCCTGCGTCTGGCCGAGCAGAGTAATCGGGTGACGTTGTACAAGGTGATGGGGGGCGGCTGGAATTAATGTTCGCGATAGTGGTCTGGCAGGCGACATGGATGTCGGCGGTGATGGCCTCATCGCGGGCAAGCCCGCTCCCACAGGGGTTGTGTGTCGAGCCGAATATTCGGGGCAGTGCAGTTCAAAAATGTGGGAGCGAGCCTGCTCGCGATGAGGCCCGCAACCCTCTGGATCAGTGCCCGCCCACCACCAGATGGCTGAACGGCGCCACATACGCCTGCAACGTCACCAGCCCGCCGACCAGAATCGCCAGCACCACGGAGTGGAAAAACACGTAGCGCAGGATTTCCCCTTCATGGCCGTACCAACGGGTGGCGGTGGACGCGACCACAATCGACTGGGCGTCGACCATCTTGCCCATGACCCCGCCGGAACTGTTGGCGGCGGCCATCAGCACCGGGCTCAGGCCCAGTTGCTCGGAGGTTACCCGTTGCAAGCCGCCGAACAGCACGTTGGAGGCCGTGTCCGAGCCCGTCAGGGCCACGCCGAGCCAGCCGAGCAGGGTGCCGAACATCGGGTAGAAAATGCCCGTTGCGGCGAAGGCCAAACCCATGGTGGCGTCGAGGCCCGAGTAGCGGGTCAGAAAGCCCAGGGCGAGCATCGCCACAATGGTGATGAGCGAATAGCGCACCACCCACAGCGTTCGCACGTAATGGTTCAGCAGTTGCGGGATGGAATAGCCCATCAGCAGCCCGCCGAGAATCGCCGCAAGCAAGATGCCGCTACCGGTGCTGGTGAACCAGGTGAATTTGTAGATCGCGTCCTCGGTTTTCGGCGCGGGCACCACGGGCGGGACCTTCTCGATCTGTTGGTGAATTGTGGTGAAGGTCACGATTGGCGCAAAGATCGGGTTGGCCTCGAGCATCGGTTTGCCCTGAGGATCAAGCTTGGCCGAGTGGGTTTGCGGATCCATCGCCGGGCGGGTATCGAACAGGTTTTTGAAGCTCTGAGTGCCCCAGGCAAAAACGAACACCGTGAGGATGATCCATGGCATCCATGCGCGCATTACGGCAGGTTTTGCATCGCTGGCAAAGGTCGCGCTGGCGACGGGTTTTTCGTCATGCTCCTGGGCTATTTTGGAGTTGTCGACTCGCCCTGACAGGGCGGCTGAGGTATGCACCGTGGCCGGTTTCCAGACCCTGAGAAAACCGGTCAGGCAGGCCATGGAAATCAGTGCTGCGATGACGTCTACCAGCATCGGCCCGTGGTAGTTGGACACGAGGAATTGCGGTATGGCGAAGCTGACTCCGGCCACCAGAATCGCCGGCCAGATTTCCAGCATCTTGCGCCAGCCAGCGAAGGCCCAGATCAGCCAGAACGGCACGATCACGGAGAAGAATGGCAACTGCCGACCGACCATCATCGACAGCTCCATTTCATCCAGCCCGGTCACTTTGGCCAGGGTGATGACGGGCGTGCCCAGAGCACCGAACGCCACCGGCGCGGTATTGGCGATCAACGCCAGGCCAGACGCGGCCAGGGGCGAGAAACCCAACCCGATCAAAATGGCCCCGGTCACCGCCACGGGGGTGCCGAAGCCGGCGGCCCCTTCGAAGAAAGCACCGAAACAGAAGGCAATCAGCAGCAATTGCAGACGTCGATCATCGGTGATGCGCGCCAGGGAGTCTTGCAGCACTTTGAACGAGCCATTCTCGGTGGTCAGCCGATGCAGGAAAATAATGTTGAGCACGATCCAGCCAATCGGCAACAGACCGTTGGCGGCGCCGAACAGTGCGGCCGAGCCGGCCATCTTCGCGGGCATGCCGAAGGCGAAAATCGCCATCAACAAGGCCGAGCCCAGGGCCAGCAGCGCAGCCAGATGCGCCTTGATGTGGAAAAACGCCAGGGAAACCAGCATCACCACCACCGGCACCGCCGCCATGAGGGTTGATAGCACGGGGTTACCGAAGGGGTCATAGATTTGCTGCCAGACCATGTTCCACCTCTGCTTTTTATTGTCGGTAGCGCAGGTCCCCGTTGGGGGGAGGTGGCTTGAGTATAGGTGGCATTACGCTGCTGTTCTGGCGGGTACTTGCCAGCCGTTCGATGTGCTTCAGGCTTCTAGGCTCTCCCGAGGCGCGCGCTCCTTTCGACCATCGCCACGATCGTTTCGAAGAGCTCGTCCTGTGCCTGCTCCGCGGTGATTTCTCCGGTCGCGGCGGCATGGGACAGCGCCTCGGCGGCACCCAGCATCGCCCGAAGCCTCGCTGGCGCGATATCACCGGTTCCGGCGAAGGGGAGCAGGGCGTTGCGGCACTTGTCCATGAAGATCGCTTCGTACTCGCGCTTGATCTTTTCCAGCTCGGGCGAGCTCGTCAGCGCCGCGATCACGCCCGGTATCTCGCGGCCCTGAAGCAGAACGCAGTCGACATAAGACGAGGCGATGACCATTGCCTTACTGGCCAGTGTCGGTTCACTGGTTTCAAGCGCGGCATCCATGAGCGCGGTCTGACGCGCGTCGAATTCCTGATAGAGCACCGCCAGTAACCCGGGGCGGGTGGTGAAGTGGTCGTAAACCACCGGTTTTGTCACCCCCGCCTGTTCGGCGAGCCGGCCAAGCGTCAACGCGTCCGTGCCTTCCTCTCGAACGAGTTGCCAGGCGACATCCAGCAACTGGCGCAGACGCTCCTCCCGCGACATCCGACGGCGCGGTTGCGGGTTGGAATCCTGCTCGGGTGTTTCGGTGCTTGACATGGCTATATACCAAAAGTAGCTTACTGGGCGTAACTTACCAAGAGTATATAAGGCTCGCCTTTCACCCTCAATCACTCATTCCGTAGCAGGAGTCTTCGTCATGCACGCACTCATCGTTGTGGCTCACCATGATCCCCGGTCGCTCACCCATAGCCTCGCGAGGTACATCGCTGAAGGTGTATCCGAGGCAGATTCCGACCACTCTTTCGAACTCGCGGACCTCTGGGCGCAAGGGTTCGATCCGCGATTCGGCGCGGCCGATCTCGCCGTCCATCACCGCGAAGCACTGCCGCCCGCCGATGTGGCCGCCGAGCAGGCGCGAATCGATCGCGCCGATGCGTTGGTGCTGGTTTATCCGGTTTATTGGTGGTCGATGCCAGCGTTGCTCAAAGGCTGGATCGACCGTGTGTTCGCCAATGGCTGGGCGTTCGATTTCACGGCGGATGCCAAGTTAGAGAAGAAGCTTCGCCACCTGCGGGTTCATCTGGTGGGTGTTGGCGGTGCCGACGCAGGAACCTATGCGCGCCACGGTTATGCCGACGCCATGAAGACGCAGATCGACCATGGGATCTTCGACTATTGCGGTGCTTGCGTGGTGACGTCCGAGTTGCTGCTCGAGTCGGAAATCCAGGACCCGACGGTTCATCTGGAGGCTGCGCGTGCGATCGGTCGTGAGCTTTTCGCTGCCTCCGGGCGCCGCGACGTGGGCCAGGATGTTCAGCGTTGCCGAGCGGTCGGCGCCGAGGCTTTTTGACAGGCAAAAAAAGAGCCTCAAAGCTCTTTGATGGGGAGGAAGTAGAGCCGAGAGGCTCAAGATGCGCATGAAACAAGGGGTGGGCTTATTGGGGTTCAGTTCACCCACCACTTACGCAACGGCTTTAAACCTCCAACCGCTGCGTATCATTATCGTAGGAAGCCGCGGGTTCGGGCTCAAGTACCATTAGTCTGCTGAGTCTGGCCGGCCTGCCTGGTGTTGAATCACCATTTTGATTTTCAACTACCCCTGTCTGAACACCAACGCCTTCAACCCGCACTCAACATCGGCGTCGGGAAATTCCGGTGGGTTTTCCAACCGCTGCTCAAACCGCAGGCTCGGCGCTTCGCGGGTGACGCCATCGATGAGGAAGTCCGCGCCGAAAGCCGGGTCGTTCATGCAGGCCAAAACCGTACCCTGAGGGCGGAGCAACTCTGGCAGACGGCGCAGCACACGCTGATAGTCCTTGCTCAGCAGAAAACTGCCTTTCTGAAAGGACGGTGGGTCGATGATCACCAGATCGTAAGGGCCGCTATTGATCACTTTGCCCCAGGACTTGAACAGGTCGTGGCCAAGAAAACTGACTTTGCTCAAGTCATGGCCATTGAGCCGATGATTGTCGCGGCCACGGCTCAGGGCCGCGCGGGACATGTCCAGGTTGACCACATGCGCTGCGCCTCCGGCAATGGCGGCCACCGAAAACCCACAGGTATAGGCGAACAGGTTCAACACCCGCTTGCCATCCGAATTGGCCCGCACCCAATCGCGGCCGTAGCGCATGTCGAGAAACAGGCCGGTGTTCTGTTTGCGGCCCAGGTCCACGCGATACTGCAAACCGCCCTCGGTGATCGTCATTTCCTCGATCGGCTCCCCGAGCAGCCATTCGGTGGTGCTCTCCTGCAGATAGCGATGTTGCAGGAGCAAGGTATGCGCACCGGAGGTTTTCCACGCAGGCGACTGTGTGATCGCCATCAGTCGCTGCTTCAAATCGTCCAGTTGCGACGCTTGCGGCTCCTTGAACACGCAGACCAGCACCACGCCCTGGAGCCAGTCGACGGTCAATTGCTCCAGCCCCGGCCAGCAGCGGCCACGGCCGTGGAACAGCCGACGGGTTTCTGCGGGTGCTGCCGCAAGCGCTGTGAGCAAATGGTCGTGGAGGATGGAGAGGGCGTCTGGATTCATCGGGCAGGGTCGGTCATGTGGAAAGGGCGGCATTTTAACCACAATTATGCGCGGACAAACGGTCGGGTTTACCGGCCTGGACGGAGAATGTCCTGGATAGGTGTATCAAAAATGAATTTTCCCTGAAGTCCGCTGTTCATACCTGTAGGTGGCGGATTTGAGCCTGCGAAACTATTTGCGCAATCAGGGAGTGGCACAGTCATGAGTCCAGTATCAACGGCGGGCGCGCACTTGTCTGACGGATTGATTCTTGTGGTTGAGGACGACCCGTTGATCCTGGAGTTTCTTTGCGAAATTCTTCAGGAGGAAGGCTTTGCGGTTGAACCACAAATCAGCGCGGACGCTGCATCGCAGTTTCTGGAACAGCACGCCCCGCAGGTGGGGTTATTGCTCACGGACATCACCATGCCGGGCAAACTCAATGGCGCGGACCTGGCCAATCAGTTTGGCGACCGTTGGCCAGACAAACCGATCATGATCATGTCCGGCTTCGAAACGCCGAAAAGCTCCGGGGTCAAGCATCCGGTTTCGTTCATCAAGAAACCCTGGGCGGTGGGGCAGTTGCTCGATTGTGTGCAACGCGCCTTGCAGTCGACCCGAACCCTGTAGGCGCTGGTGTACATTAGCTGACAACATTTGCCTGGCTCTTGCAAAAGGACGTCGCCCTTTGTCTGTCAAAACATCCCTGCTCAACAGGTCATACCGTGGCTTGCTGTTCGATATGGACGGCACCATCCTCAACTCCATCGCCGCCGCCGAGCGGATCTGGGCAACTTGGGCCGTGCGTCACGGCGTCGATGTCGAAACTTTCCTGCCGACCATCCATGGCGTTCGCGCCATCGACACCATCAATCGCCTGGCGTTGCCCGGGGTGGATGCCGAAGCTGAAGCGGCGTGGATCACCGAGGCCGAAATCGTTGATGTGGAGGGGATTGTCGAGGTGTCCGGCGCGGCCAATTTTCTCAAGTCGCTACCCGCCCACCAATGGGCCATCGTCACCTCTGCGCCGCGGGCGCTGGCCTTGCGCCGAATGGCCGCGGCCGGTATTCCCGAGCCTGGCGTGATGGTTACCGCCGAAGACGTCAGCACCGGCAAACCCGACCCTGCGGGCTATCGGCTGGCGGCTCGTCGACTGCAGGTGGATCCCGCCGAGTGCCTGATCTTCGAAGACGCCGACGTCGGTATTCGCGCAGGCGAAGCGGCGGGTGCCAACGTCATGGTCATCACCGCGACCCACGTTCATCTCCTTCAGACCCCGCACGCCACACTGGCCAGTTATGACCTGGTCGAGGCGCGAGTGGATCTCGACAGCCAAATCAGCCTGTACAGGCTCTAAAGTTGATGTGAGCAAATGTGGGAGCTGTGTTTATTTCAGTAAATCCCCGGAATCAATCGCCAGCTACGGGCGCAGTAAGCCTCGTATTCGCTGCCGAACTGCGTGCGTAACAGTGCTTCTTCGGAGCGAATGCGGGCGATCAGCGGAATCAGCATCAGCACCACCAGCAGCAACCCGACGCCGGAACGAAAGGCCAGCGCCCAGCCCACGCCATTGATCAGCAGCCCCAGGTAGCTGGGGTTGCGCACATTCCGATAAATTCCGTCGGTGACCAGGCGGTGCCCTGGCTGAATCGCCACTAACCCGCTGAAGCGCTTGCCCAGCACAAACACTGGCCACAGCCGCAACGCGCCGCCACCAATGAACAGCAGCGCGCCCAGCCAACGCAGGCCCTCGCCACCGAAGGTCCAGAAGTCGATCCGGTCGTTGTAGGCCGGCAGATACCCGCTCAACAACCCGAGCACCCCAAAGACCGGCAGCACCCAACGATTGGCCCGGTCTTCACGTTCGCCGGGGCTCAAGTTGACTTCGCTGAACAACGACACGATCGTCATCAACAGGGTGGCCAGCGCAATGACCACCAGCGGCGGATGCGAGAAAAAAGCCGCCAACCCGCCCAGCCCGAACACCGCGAGAGCGAGGTAGGCAAGGGTGGTGACGAGCGCGGAAAACGCGAGTTTGGCTGAGATTTTCATGACTGATCTCGCAAAAAGGGCCTATTACCAGTGTAGGGGGGCAGCCCGTTATGAGAGCGGCAGTCGTCCGGCAGGGTGAACTAAGCTTGGATAAAGATGAGCCTGCCCGTTCACTTCCGGCCCGTTGAAAGATCTCAACGCGCCGGTGCTGCCACAAGGAGCACACGATGCTTCACATCAGAACGCCCCTGATTCTGCACCCGGGTCTGTCAACTCCGACTCGGCGAATCTGGCTCAAGCTGGAAAACCTGCAACCCAGCGGCTCGTTCAAACTGCGCGGCATGGGCCTTTTGTGCAGTCAGGCGGCGGCGCAGGGCAAGCGCAAAGTCGTCTGTCCATCCGGTGGCAATGCCGGTTTGGCCACGGCGGTGGCCGCCGCCAGTCTTGGGCTGAAAGCCTGCATCGTGGTGCCGAACACCACCCCGGAAACCACCCGCGCCCGGATCAGGAACACCGGGGCCGAGGTGATCGTTCACGGTAAGGTCTGGGACGAGGCCAATCAACGGGCGAAAGAACTCGCACAGGGTGCGGACACCGAGTACGTCCCGGCTTTCGATCACCCGGTGTTGTGGGAAGGGCACAGCACGATGGTCGATGAAATCCTTGAGGATTGTCCTCAGGTCGATGTGTTGGTGACATCGGTGGGGGGCGGCGGTTTGCTGGCGGGCCTGCTCACCGGGTTGATCCGTCATCAGCGTATGGACTGCCGGATTGTGGCGTGCGAAACCCAGGGCGCGGCGTCTTTCGCGGCTGCTATCGCTGCCGGGCACCCGGTCAGACTGCCGCGCATCGATACCGTCGCCACCTCACTCGGCGCCGCCCAAGTGGCGGCCTGGCCGGTGCAGCACATCCTCGATTTTGCCCACGAATGCGTGGTGCTCAGCGATGATGAGGCGATCATGGGCGTGGTTCGTTACGCCAACGACCTGCGCCAGTTGGTCGAACCGGCGTGCGGTGTTTCATTGGCGGTGGCGTACCTTGACCATCCAGCGATTGCCGAGGCCCATGACGTGGTGGTTGTGGTGTGCGGCGGTGTCAGCATCAGCGCGCAGCTGGTCGCCGGCTGGGCACGCCTGTCCGCTGAGGTGGAGAAAAACAGTGCCGAAGCAAGGTAGGGCTGGCTAGCCCTACCGCTTGCGTTGGAGATTTCATTTACCGGCTGGAACACCTTCCTGAACGAGGATCGCTCTGGCCAGATCTTCATCGCTGGCCTTCAGGTCGGGATGAGTTTGGCGAATGTCCTTCAATACCGACTCCAGGTAAACGCCACGGATCGTGCCGCCGCTGGCGACAAAACTGGAGGCGTCATCCCGGGCGGGAATGACCAATTTATGATCCTTGAACGTCGAGTACAGCGATGCGGAGACCCCGGCTGAGGTGGCGACATCTTTTGCATCCACACCGGCCATAGCCGAACCAACGGGCAAACAAAGCACTAGCGAAGAGATGAGAAACAGACGGCGCATGACGGCGTCCTCCAAAGCGTGAAGCGTAAAGGAAGTAACACATAATTTAGGATGCCTGGCGGTGGTCAGGAGTTCCCCTGTCGATGCGAGATATGCATCGGAGACTGTTCAAAACCGACTCAAGGGCCGAGAACTCCCCCCGGACCGTATTCGATTCGTGGTCATGGACTGGCGATATTCTTCTGCCTGATCGATTATCGGCAGCCAGGGCTGGTTTGAACGAGTGGAGGGCAGGTGAGCGTCGATATCGAATGCGTGGTGGTCGGGGCCGGCGTGGTCGGGCTGGCGGTGGCCAGAGCCATGGCCCGGACCGGTCGGGAAGTGATTCTGGTCGAGGCGGGCGAGGGGATTGGCGTGGGCATCAGTTCGCGCAACTCGGAAGTGATCCATGCCGGGATCTATTACCCGAGCGGCAGCCTCAAGGCGCAATTGTGCGTGGAGGGCCGGCAACGCCTGTATGCCTACTGCGATGAGCGCGGCGTCGATTACCGGCGCCTCGGCAAGCTGATCGTGGCCACCGATGACCGCCAGCGTCATGCCTTGCAGGTATTGCTGGAGCAAGGTTTGCGCAACGGCGTCGATGACCTGCAATGGCTGGATGCCGGGCAGGCACGAGCGCTTGAACCGGCGTTGTCTTGTGTCGCAGCGCTTTGGTCGCCGTCCACCGGGATCGTCGACTCCCACGCCTTGATGCTGGCGCTGCAGGCAGACGCTGAAGCGTGCGGCACCTCGATAGCCTTTCGTACGCCACTGGAATCGGCCCGTTGCACCGCGCAGGGTTTCGAGCTGCACATGGGCGGTGCTCAGCCCATGACCTTGAGCTGTCGTCAGTTGATCAACTGCGCGGGACTGTCCGCGCCTGAGGTAGCCGGCCGGATCGAAGGCTTGCCGGCGCGGCACGTTCCCCAGGCCTGGTTGTGCAAGGGCAGCTATTTCAGTTTCAGTGGCCCGGCGCCGTTTCGGCATCTGGTCTACCCGGCGCCGGAAAGCGCCGGGCTGGGTGTGCACATGACCCTGGACCTGGGCGGTCAGGCCCGTTTCGGGCCGGATGTCGAATGGGTCGGGCAGGTTGATTACCGCGTCGATTGCCGTCGCGGCGAAGGTTTCTATCAGGCGATCCGGCGTTACTGGCCGGCGTTGCCCGATGGCAGCCTGCAACCGGCCTATAGCGGCATTCGCCCGAAAATCAGCGGGCCGGGCGAGCCGGCCGGCGACTTCATCGTTAGCGGCCCGAGCGAGCATGGCGTGCCGGGGCTGGTCAACCTGTTCGGCATCGAGTCACCGGGGCTGACCAGTTGCCTGGCGCTGGCCGAACGGGTGGTGCAGGCGATCGACCGGTAAACGCCTGCCAGTGATCGACGGCAGCGATGGCGAGCGCCGCGAGGACTATTCTTGGCAATGCGCCCATCGACATGGGGGACCTCTGATGATCAACCTACGCACTGCCCGCATGCTCGCCGATTACAAGCGCTGGGCCGATCAGCGACTCTTCGACAGCCTCATGGCGCTGCCACCGGAGGAGCTCAACCGCAAACGGCGATCGGTGTTCAACAACATGATTGGCACCTTGAACCAGATCTACGTGGTGGACTGCATCTGGCAAGCCCACCTGGAAGGCCGAGGGCACGACTTCAAAACCTCCCATGACCTGCTCCATACCGAACTCCCCGAGCTGCGAATGGCACAACAGGAGATCGATCAATGGTTCTGTGGCTGGAGCTCGGCCCAGACCGACGACTCGCTGGATAAACTCATCGAGTTCACCTCCGTGTCGGGGGAAAGCGGGGTCATGAGCGCCGGCGCCATGCTGTTGCATGTGGTCAACCACGCCAGTTATCACCGAGGCTGGGTGGTCCAGATGTACGTCGAGATTCCGGCCATGCCACCGATCACCGATTTGCCGGTGTTTCTGCGCGAGGTTCCGGGGTATTGAGTGCCTGCTGACTCAGGAAAATCCTGTGGGAGCGGGCTTGCCCGCGATAGCGGAGTGTCAGGCGACATAATTTTCTCTGTCAGGCCGCCATCGCGGGCAAGCCCGCTCCCACAGGTTATGTGTCAGTTCAGGAGATTTGGGTCAGGTCTGTGGAATCAGGTTCTGCCGGCAATCGAGCACCAACCGCGCACCCCCCAACTCGCTGTCGCCCACCTCCAGCGTAAACCCGTGCAGGCTGACGATCGCGGCGACGATCGACAGGCCCAGGCCGAAACCGCTTTGCGGGTTGCTACCTTCGGCGCGATAGAAACGTTGAAACACCGCCTCACGCTCCGCCAGCGCGATCCCGGGACCGGAGTCGAGCACTTCAATGCGGGTATGCCCAGCGTCATTCACCCCACGCAGAATCACCCGGCCGCCCGGTGGTGTGAACTTGATCGAGTTGCTCAGCAGATTCGCCACGGCCTCGAACAACAGCGCTCTGTCGCCGTTCAGTTGTGGCAGGGACTCGGGCAATTGCAGTTCAAAGGTCAGTTCGCCTTCTTCCGCCAGTGGCAGATAAAAGTCGTGCAGTTCTTGCAGCAACGGCACCGGGTCCAGTTGCACGAAACCCGAGCGGCGCTGACGATCTTCCAGCTCGGAAATCCGCAGCAAGCCACGAAAGCGCGCCATCAAGGTATCCGCCTCGCCGAGCACCGAATCCAGTTGCACGGCCAGCGTCGATCCTTCATCGGCCTGCTGCTGAATCCGGTACAGCTGCGCCCGCAGGCGCGTGAGCGGCGTGCGCAGGTCATGGGCGATGTTGTCGCATACGCCCTTGACCTCGTTCATCAAGTGCTCGATGCGTTCGAGCATGGCATTGACGATGGCGGCAAGCATGTCCAGTTCGTCACGGCGATTGGACAGCGGTAGGCGTCGGGTCAGGTCGCCGGCGACGATAGCTTCGGCGCTGGCCTGGATCGCCCGGATCCGGCGCAGTGGGCGCCGTCGCAATAAATGCCAGCCGGCGATACCTGGCAGAATCGTCAGCGACACGCCCCACAACAGCGCGTGCAGGATGATCCGGGTCACGGCAAACAACGAACCGTTGTCCCGCACCAGCACCAGCCAACGGCCGTCCAGGGTTCGGGTGGCCACGGCGTCGCAGCTGTCGGCGGGCAGGGTCGGGTCGTCGGATTCGGCGCAATCGCCGAGCATGTGAATCTTGCCGTCCAGCGGCAGTTCTTCTGGGATCTGGCGCAAGGCGCCGCTGAGGTAGCGCTGCTGGTCATCGAACAGGCCATAGGCATCGATGCCGCGAATGTCGAAGGTCATGCTGGCGGCGAGGGCATCCACCAGTTGCTCGCCCTGGAAGCGTGAAAACAGATGCTGACGTTGCATCAGCGAGTGTTTGGCGAGGGTGTCGAGGTAGTTGGACACCTCGTAATACATGACCCCCATGAGAATCGCGCTCCAGGCGACGAACAGCGAACTGTAAAGCGCCAGCAAGCGGCTGCTGGAGGAACGCCAGCCTTTAGAGGGGTTCAGCAATGACATAGCCCGAGCCTCGCACGGTCCGAATCAGTGGGACTTTGCCTGGCGGGTCGATTTTCTTGCGCAGACGGCCGATGTGCACGTCGATCAGGTTGGTGCCAGGGTCGAAGTGATAACCCCAGACCTCTTCGAAAATCATCATCCGCGACAGAATCTGCCCGGTGTTGCGCATCAGAAATTCCAGCAACTTGTATTCGGTGGGCAGCAGCGTCAGCAACTGGCTGTCACGGCTGGCTTCGTGGCTGATCAGGTTCAGCTCCAGATCGGCCACCCGCAACGTGGTGGCATGGGCGGTCACGGTGTTCTGCCGGCGCAGCAAGACTTCGACCCGGGCGGCCATTTCATCGGTGGCGAACGGTTTGGTCAGGTAATCGTCACCGCCGGCGCGCAGGCCGCGCACTCGTTCATCGACGTCGGAGAGGGCGCTGATCATCAAAATCGGCGTGGCCACGCCCATGGTGCGCAGGGTGGTGACAATGGCCAGGCCATCGAGCTCCGGCAGCATGCGATCGAGGGTGATCAGGTCGTAGTCGCCGCTGACTGCGCGCTCCAGGCCTTCGCGGCCATTGTCGACCCAATCCACCTCAAGGCCGTGGCTGCTCAGTTCGGCGACGATTTCCCGGGCGGTCACGGCGTCGTCTTCGATGGTCAAAATACGGGTCATAGGCTGCCTGATAATCGGTTCGATACGAAGTTGCGTGCATTTTGCCAAGAATTACGTGCGGCTTATTAAATTAACTTTCATGTCGTCTCGTGAGTCTGGCCGCAACATTGATATCATCCAGCCATGACTCTAAAGGGAAGCTGCACTGTGCGCACTTTAATGGTTCGTGGCTGGATGCCAATATTTCTGTTGTTAGTGTGCCTGTTCGGCTCATCCGCCTGGGCTGCCAACACACCGTGTTCCGGGAATAAGGGTGGTATCGATCGTTGCGACGGCGATCTGTTCCTGTGCAATGACGGCTCCATCAGCGGTTCGAAGAAGAGCTGTTCGGCGATGTTTGGCACTAACAGCCAGGCGCGGCCACAGACGCTGTTACAGGAAACCGACGGCTGCGCCTGCGGCACCGGTACGTTCTGCACCGGGCCCAGAGGCGGGGTGTATTGCCTGACGCCCAGCGGCAACAAGAGTTACAAGCGCAAGTAGTTCGGTTGGCGCAATGCATAAAGCCCGCCGCCAGCGGCGGCTCCTTGCAAAGTGCATGGTCCTGAGAAGTTCATTGTTTTCAACTTATTGAAATGGAACGATTTATTTAAGTGGTGCGACTGGCACGCTGTCTGCAACGGCTCGTTTGACGAGTTGTATTTGACGAGTTGTAACAACTGCCTGGAGTACAACAACAATGAATAGATCCCCCGATGGTTTTTATCCTGTCGCCGAAGAGTCCAGCACACTATCGGGCGTCTCATGGCCCGCAATCTTCGCCGGGGCCGCAGCGGCAGCGGCGTTGTCGCTGATCCTCGTGCTGCTCGGTTTTGGCCTGGGTTTTACGGTGGTTTCGCCGTGGGCCAATGAAGGTGTGAGCGCCAAGGGCCTGGGTATCTCGACGATTGTCTGGCTGGCCGTTACGCAAATCGTGGCGTCCGGTCTCGGCGGTTACATCGCCGGCCGCCTGCGGGTGAGGTGGGCGTACATGCACGGTGACGAGGTTTATTTCCGTGACACGGCCCATGGCTTCCTGGCCTGGTGTGTGGCGACGCTGGTGACCGCGACCCTGGTGGTCGGTTCGGTCAGTAGCGTCGTCAGCGGTGGTGTGCAGGCCGGGGCAATGGTCGCCGGCGGTGCCGCCAGCGCCATGACCCAGGCTGCCGGCAGCGCTATCGGCAATCGTGCGAGTGATCCGTACGGCTACTTCATCGACAGTCTGTTTCGCGATGACCGCCCGGTCGCTGTCAGTGATGACGCCGCCCACGGCGCCGTCACCCGCATCTTCGCGCGCAGCCTGAGCAACGACGGTCAACTGGCCGCCGAAGATCGGGCTTACCTGGCGCAATGGGTGGCCCAGCGGACCAACCTCACGCAAGCGGATGCCGAGCGTCGCGTCGATGAAGTGTATGCCCGCACTCAAAAAGCTGTGGCCGACGCCAAACTGGCTGCGCAACAAGCGGCTGACACTGCCGCGAAAGCAGCGGCATGGACGGCGTTGTGGATGTTCATCGCGCTGCTGGCCGGCGCGTTTTTCGCCAGCCTCGCCGCGACCTTCGGCGGTCGTCGCCGGGATGCCGTGGAGTATCTGGAGGCCGATGCCTATGTGACCACCACCACGACCACGACGCTGCCACCTGTTCGCTAACCCAGGAGAACCACCATGCGCTCATTACTGCTGTTCTTTCTCGGCGTTCCGATCCCGATCATCATTCTGATTGCCTTGTTCATGCACTGATCCCTTTGAGGCATTTGGCCTCTGCCGCTTCTGCCTCCGGTAGAAGCGGCGTTTTGCTTTTTGGGGGGGGCGGTGGGCTCAGGCGATTTCACTGGCCTGGATCAATATTTCCTTCAGCGATATCTCCTAGCATCAAAGATCCAGCCCCATCCTGCGGTATCAACTACGGTGTCTGGACGCGCAGCTGATGCGCTGTCGAAGTACCTGTGCAGACCTTCTCGTTGTTATTAGTCAGGTGGCCCGCAAGGTGTAGTGCAGCATGGCGCTGAAGAATCTCACCTGAACTTTTCACGGATGAACAATCGCAATGCAACGCATAAACCGAACCTTCGATATCCAGCCGCTGGTGCGGGCGGATATGACTGTGCGCATCAATGGCCAAACCGTCAGCGCCGCCATCGGCGAAACCGTCCTGACGGTCATTCAATCACTGGGTATTCGCCAGGTGGCCCGTAACGATCACGATCAAATCAGCGGTGCCTATTGCGGCATGGGCGTGTGCCAATGCTGCCTGGTGAAAATCGATGGCCGACACAAACGTCGCGCCTGCCAGACTATCGTGCGTGAGGGCATGAGCGTCGAAACCCGGGTTAACCGTATCGCCGGGCAGGAGGTGCTATGAGCCTGCATCCGGTGATCGTCGGCGGCGGGCCGGCGGGTATGGCCGCGGCCATTGAATTGGCGCGGCAGGGTGTGGGTTGTACCTTGCTCGAAGAAGCTTCGCGCCTTGGCGGGGTGGTCTATCGCGGCCCCTTGCGCGATAACGTTCAACTGGATTACCTGGGACCACGCTATTCGGAAGCGCTGGCCAAACTGCATGGAGAGTTCCAGGAGCATTCGGGCCTGATCGATGTGCATTTGAACCACCGCGTGGTCGGTGCCGAAGGTACCCGGGCGTTAGTGGTGCTGGACATCAACGAGCATTTGCAAGAGGTCGAATACCCGCAGCTGCTGTTGGCTGCCGGTTGCCATGAGCGCAGCGTACCGTTCCCCGGCTGGACCTTGCCTGGGGTGATTCTGCTGGGTGGTTTGCAACTGCAAATCAAGAGCGGCGTCGTTCAACCACAGGGGCCGGTGGTGATTGCCGGCACCGGTCCGCTGTTGCCGCTGGTGGCTTGCCAGCTACACGCTTCGGGGGTGAGCGTCGCCGGGGTTTATGAGGCATGTGCTTTCGGCAAGATCGCCCGGGAAAGCCTCGCGCTATTGAACAAGCCGCAGTTGTTCCTCGACGGTTTGAGCATGCTTGCGTACCTGAAACTGCACGGCATTCCCATGCACTATGGCTGGGGCGTGGTCGAGGCTCAAGGCGAGGAAGCGTTGAAAACGGTGACCGTCGCGCCGTACTCCAGCACCTGGGAGCCGGACCTGAGCCGCGCCGAACGGATTTCCGCGCGAACGCTGGCGGTCGGCTATGGCTTCATTCCACGCACCCAACTCAGCCAGCAAATGGGCCTGGACCACGGCTTCAGCCATGACGGCTATCTGCGGGCCAGTGCCAATGTCTGGCAACAAAGCAGCGAACCCCACGTGCATCTGGCCGGTGACATGGGCGGGATTCGCGGTGGCGAGGCGGCCATGCTCGCGGGAAGGATCGCGGCAGTGTCGATCCTGCTGCAACGGGGTGTGCTGGACGCGGAGCTGGCGCGAGTCAGGCGTGACCGTTACCTGTCCAAACTCAAGTCGATCGTGCGCTTTCGCGCCGCCGTCGACCGTTACACCGAACGCGGTGCCGGGCAGACTGCATTGCCGGCTGCCGACACGGTGATTTGCCGCTGCGAGCATGCGACCCGCGCCGACATCGATCGGGCGCTGAAGCAGGGGGTGCAAGACCTGGCGAGCCTGAAAATGCGCACCCGCGTGAGCATGGGCGACTGTCAGGGGCGGATGTGTGTCGGCTATTGCACCGACCGTTTGCGCGAAGCCACCGGACGGCAAGACGTGGGCTGGTTGCGCCCGCGCTTTCCCGTCGACCCGATTCCTTTTTCAGCGTTCCAGTCTGTCGGCACGGAGGCGGCAAGCCATGAGTAAGTTCTACGACGTGATCATCGCCGGCGGCGGTGTGATCGGGGCGTCCTGCGCCTATCAGTTGTCCAAGCGCAAACACCTGAAAGTCGCGCTGATCGACGCCAAGCGTCCCGGCAACGCGACCCGTGCTTCGGCTGGTGGCCTGTGGGCGATCGGTGAGTCGGTAGGCCTGGGCTGCGGGGTGATTTTCTTCCGCATGATGTCGGCCAATCGCAAGCGCGAAGCCCAGGGAGCAGCGGTGGCGGTCGATGCCAGCACGCCGCACATCCTGCCGCAGTCGTTCTTCGATTTCGCCTTGCAGTCCAATGCGATGTACCCGGATTTGCACCGGGAGTTGCAGGACAATCACGGGATGGATTTCAAGTTCGAGAAGACCGGCTTGAAATTCGTGATCTATGACGACGAGGACCGGCTCTACGCCGAGCACATCGTGGGGTGTATCCCGCACCTGGCGGATCAGGTGCGCTGGCTCGATCAAGCGGCACTGCGCGAAGCCGAGCCAAGTGTCAGCCATGAGGCGAGGGGCGCGTTGGAGTTTCTCTGCGATCATCAGGTCAGCCCGTTCCGCCTGGCCGATGCCTACACCGAAGGCGCGCGGCAAAACGGTGTGGATCTGTATTTCAACACCAACGTCACCGGCGTGCTGCACCACGGCTCACGGGTCAGCGGCGTGCAGACCACCGAAGCCGGAGTGTTCCACTGCGATACGCTGATCAACGCCACCGGTGCCTGGGCCGCCGACCTCAGCGAGCAGGCCACCGGCATTCGCATTCCGGTGAAACCGGTGAAGGGCCAGATCCTGCTGACCGAGCGTATGCCGAAGATGTTGCGCGGTTGCCTGACCACCAGCGACTGTTACGTGGCGCAGAAAGACAATGGCGAAATCCTGATCGGCAGCACCACCGAAGACAAAGGTTTCGACGTGACCACCACCTACCCGGAAATCAGCAGCCTGGTGCAAGGCGCAGTGCGCTGCATTCCGGCGCTCGCCGACATCAACCTGAAGCGTTGCTGGGCCGGGTTACGTCCTGGTTCGCCGGATGAACTGCCGATTCTCGGGCCGATGAAAGGGGTGCAGGGTTACCTGAATGCCTGCGGACATTTCCGCACCGGGATCCTGACCTCGGCGATTACCGGCGTGTTGCTGGATAAACTGGTGAATAACGAGCCGTTGCCGCTGGATATCACACCGTTTCTGGCAGATCGGTTTGAGGTGGCGCCGCAGGTCGAATCGAAAGAGGCGCACATGGCTTGACCGTCACCTCACCACAAACGCGCGAGCGCTGTGGTGAGGGCGCTTGTGCCGTCACTCTTTAACGCTCATGAATGCCTTGGCCCAAAGAATGTAATCCTCTGGCTGCGTATAGGTATGCGTCAGTTCGGTCGCGTTCAGGTCGGAGGCCTGGGTGAAGATCTGGCGTTGTTCGCGCAGGCTGTCATAAGTGGCCTTGATTGCTGCGAAGTAGGCGCCATGACCGTCGATGGTGACCCGCACGCCCAATTCGGCCAGGCGTTTGTCGTCGCGCAACAGCGGGTTGCCGTAGGTGACCAGCATCAGCGGCACGCTCAAGTGCTCGGCGATTTGCTCCAGTTGATCGAAATCCTGCACGCCGACCATGCAAATCCCGTCGGCCCCGGCTTGTTGGTAATGCTGGGTGCGGCTGATGATTTCCTGGATCGGCAGGATCCCCGCGTTGGTGCGGGCGATGATCGCCATTTCCGAATCAACCCGGGCTTCCAGCGCCGCGCGGATCTTGCCGACACCTTCGGCGACCGTGATGAGGTCAGTGGACTTGCGACCGAATTGCGCCGGCAGCAGGGTGTCTTCAATGGTCAGGGCGGCCACGCCGGCGCGTTCGAGTTCGACGATGGTGCGCATCACATTGAGCGCGTTGCCGTAGCCGTGGTCGGCGTCGGCAATGACCGGCAATTGTGCGACACGGCCGATGCGGGTGGCCTGTTCGGCGAACTCACTGAGGGTGATCAACGCAAAATCGGGGGCGCCCAATACCTGTAACGACGCAACCGACCCCCCCAGGATTCCCACCTCAAAACCCAGGTCGGCGGCGATGCGTGCCGACATCGGGTCGAAGACCGAGGCCGTGTGGTAGCAGATGCCGGAAGCGAGGAGTTGGCGGAAATTACGGCGCAAATCTTGATGAGAAAGCCTGGACATACGAGTTCCACCATATAAAGGAATGGAAGGGCTTGAGCAAAAGTGTCAACGCCGAAGGAACAAAAGGCTATCACGCGGGCGGGTAAAGGATGATGACGATTTTTTTGGCCAAGGGCACATCATCTGGATTGACCCCAGACGTGACCTTCAGACAATCCTCCGTAGCAGCTGCCGAAGGCTGCGTTCGGGTGCGAAGCGCTCGCCATCAGATCAGACGTCATGCAGAAATCAGTGTTCAGTCCGAAAAACTGAATGGGCCGGTGTTACAACTGCTAAGTCCGAACGCGGCCCGAGCCGAACGCAGGCTTCGCCAGCGGCTACAGCTCACGCCGCCACCGCCTGCTGCTGTTGGTTGCGCAGCAGTACCGCACGGACCGAGCTGCCGGGTTGCAATTGCAGGCGTTTGGCGGTGAGGCGGTCGACCATCAGGCTATTGCCCGCCAGCCGCGCGCGGGCGGTGGTGATGCGGCAGTTTTCCAGGCGACGGTTGTGGATCAGCCATACCGGAGCCTGGTCGTCGGGCGTGCCGATGGCCAGCACCAAAGATTGGCTGTCGCGCACCGTGCGGATTCTCGACACCGGAGCTTCGATCACCGGGCCTGCGTCGAAGATGTCGATGTAACCTTTATGGGCAAAGCCCTCAGCGGTGAGGATCTTCAGCGCAGGTTCGGTGTTGGGGTGGGGCTTGCCGATCACCGCTTGGGCCTGTTCGGTAAGCAAGCAGGTGTAGAGCGGCTGGCGCGGCATCAGTTCGGCGATGAACGCTTTGCTGCCCAGCCCCGACAAGTGATCGGCATGGCTGAAATCCATCTTGAAGAAGTGCCGGCCCAGGCTGTCCCAGAACGGTGAGCAGCCATGTTCGTCGGCACTGCCGCGCAGTTCGGCGATGAGCTTGTCGCCGAACAGCTGGGGAAATTCTGCAACGAACAGCAGACGCCCCAGCGACAGCAATCGACCATTACTGCCGTAGCGTTGATCGTGTCGCAGAAACAGCGAGCAGATTTCCGATTGCCCGGTCATTTCGTTGTTGAGGAACAACGTGGGGATCTGGCGCTGAATGCCCAGGTCCGGCGATGAACTGACCGTGAGCCCGACCCGGTAGTTGTACCAGGGCTCCCGCAGACCGACGGCCCCGATCAGGGCACTGACGCCGACCACTTGCTGATCATCGTCTTCGAGCACAAACAGGTAGTCGGCATCCGCGCGCTCGACCTGTCCGGCGAAGGTCCGCTGGGCCCAGCGCACCCGGTGGGTCAGGCGCTCTTCGTTGGCCGGCAGGGTAGTGAACCCGGGGCCGGCCCGTTGTACCAAATCCAGTAAAGCGGGCAGGTCGGTCATTTGAACCGGGCGCAAAATCATGATGCAGCTCCTTCTTCGCGCCTGCTCGGGCGCTGTCGTTGGGCTCGGGGCCGGTTGCCGCTCACAGGGCGATCAGCCGGATCGCACTGGCGTCGGTCACGTTCAAGGCCGCGCACATTTCGGCGCTCAAGGCCACGGGTTGGCCGGCGCGGTAGTCCAGCTCGGCGACGATGGCGCGGTAGCCCTTCAACGAATCGTTGCTCACCAGGTAACCGCCACGGGCGTCGATGGACGAGCCCGTTTGCACCGTGCCGGTCTGGCTCTGGGCGATGGAACGAATGCTTGAGGTGCGGGCGTACAGTGTCGGTCCACCGTCGAACAGGTCGATGTAGCTGTTGGTCTCGAAGCCTTCGCGCTCCAGAATGTCGAAGGCCTCCCGGCCATCGGGGTGGATCCGGCCGATGCAATCCTGGGCAGCTTGCGACAGCATCGGCACGTAGATCGGGTATTGCGGCATCAGTTCGGCGAGGAACGTCCGGCTCTGCAGGCCGCAAAGCCGTTCGGCCTCGACGTAAGGCAAATCGAAGAAATGCTTGCCCAGCGCATCCCAGAACGGCGACTGCCCCTGTTCGTCGCTGTAACCGACGATCTCGGTGATCACCGCTTCGGCAAAACGCGCCGGGTGGGCGGCGATGAACAGCAACCGCGCCCGGGACAGCAACTCGGAAAATGGTGTGCGCTCCAGCGTCGCGTCGATATGAAAACCGCGCAGCAAAGAGTGACCGCAGAGGTCCTGGCACAACGACAACGCCGGCACCCCATGCTCGATGTTCAGCTCCCGTGAGGCGCTGGTGAAATGGCGGTTGCGCAAACTGTAGAACGGCTCGCTGAACCCAGCCGTGGCGAGCACTTCCGAGCAGCCGGCCAAACGTCGGGTTGTCAGGTTTTCCAGCACGAAGAAATAGTTCTCCGGGCCTTCGCCCTGAACGTCTTTTTCAAACGAAGCGCAGGAATCGAGAATTTTCTCCCTCAGGCGTTCGGTGTCGTCCGGCAAGGACGTGACCCCCACCAGGCTGTCGCGCGCCAGCTGCTGCAACTGGGGCAGGTCGGTTAACTCGACTGGACGTAAGACCAGCATGGACATACTCCTGTATCAAAGGGTTCGGCGACTTGCACCGAACCTGACTATCACTGTCGGTTTCCACGCGTTAAATCGGCGGACGCCTGAAATCGTGTCAGACGCTGCTCTTTTTCTTGTCAGCCATTGCTTGGGTCGGGCAGTGCCGTGCTGGCACCCAGCTTGTTGAGGAAGAACAGATAGACCAGGCCCAGGGCAATCCAGATCAGGCCGAGTTTCTGCGCATCAACGCCCATGTTGTACATGATGGCTGCGACGATGCTGAAGCCGATGACCGGGCAGATCAGGTGACGGATGACCTGGCCGGATTGCTGCCGGCGCCAGTAGTAGTTGATCACGGTCAGGTGCAGCAGCATGAAACCGCTAAGGGCGCCGAAGTTCACCAGGGAGGTGAGGGTGTCCACCGAGTTGATGAACAGGTAGCAGATCACCAGCGACAACACCGCCACCAGATAAATGCTCACGTACGGCGTGTTGTGTTTCGGGTGCACCTTGGCCAGCACTTTTGGCAGTTTGCCGTCTCGGGCCATGCCGAACAGCAGTCGCGAAACCGCCGCTTGGGAGGTAATGGCGACCGCCACGCCCCAGGCCAGTGCGGTGGCCACGGCGGTCAGGGTGGCCAGCCAGCTGCCGGCGGCGATTTCGGCGATTTCATAGAACGCGGTGTCGGCGGACTTGAAGCCCAGGCCGGCGGCCAGGTCGGTGGCAATCCAGGTCTGCACGACGAAGATCACGCCCATGACCAGCAAGGTAATTAATGCTGCTTTGCCGACGCTGCGGCCCGGGTCGCCCTTGATCTCTTCGGCGAGGGTGGAAATGGCATCGAAACCGAGGAACGACAGCACCGCAATCGACACCGCTTGCATCAGCAGGGCGAAGTTGAAGGTTTCGGGGTTGTACAGCGGCGCCAGGGTCAGCTGGCCGTTACCGCCGCCACTGTGCAAGGCATTCCAGGCGTAGAACAGGAAAATCCCCAGCACCACCAGTTGCGCCAGCAGGAAGATGATGTTCATCCGCGCGGTGAAGGTGATGCCCCGCAGGTTGACGAAGGTGGCGCTGACCAGAAAGGCCAGGATGAAGCCGACTTTCGGGATGTCCGGGTACAAATGATTCAGCGCCATCGCTGCGTACACGTAGAGCAGCGGTGGAATCAGCAGGTAATCGAGCAGCATCAGCCAGCCGGCAATAAACCCGACGTGCGGGTTGAGGCCGCGTTGTGCGTAGGAATACACCGAGCCCGCCACCGGAAAGGCCCGGGCCATGCTGCCGTAACTGAGGGCGGTGAACAGCATCGCCACCATGCCGATGATGTAGGCCAGCGGCACCATGCCGGGGGCTTCGGCGTTGACGTAACCATATACGCCGAACGGTGCGATGGGGATCATGAAGATCATCCCGTACACCACCAGGTCGGTCAGTGACAGGCTACGTTTCAACTGCTGCTTGTAGCCGAATTCTTCAATGTCCATGAAGCCGTTCTCCTTGATGTGAAAGCAGCTGCACGCTGCGAGTTTGAAGCTGTTGCTATAGCAGCGGCGCCAGATAGTCGGTCCAGCGACTGACGTCCTCGGGCGTGCGCAGCAGATCGTTGCGCACCTCGATCAGCACTGAGTCCAGCCCGCGTGCGTCGCCGTGAACCGGCACGGTCATGTCACTCAGCGGATCGACTTTGTACGGCTGATTACCGGCGACTTTCAATGGATGCCGGCTCAGCCCGTCGATCACCTGCTGGGCGTATTTCCTGGCCTGCCCGTACAACACGCCGACTTCCAGCGATCGTGGCTGGCCGTAATATATCGGCGTGAAACTGTGAATCCCCACCACTCGAACCGGTTTATTTTGCTCCACACGGGCGTCAATCAAGGTTTGCAGGCGTGCATGAAACGGTTTGAACAGGCAGTGCCGGCGGTATTCACGGGTGGCCTCATCCAGATCGCGATTGCCCGGCACCTGATAAATCTCGCTCTGCAGCGCAATGCTGTCCGACGCATGGCGCGGGCGATTGAGGTCGATCAACAGCCGCGAATAATTGGCCGCCAGCAGGGTCGCGCCCAGTGCTTCGGCCAAACCCTCGGCCAGCGCCAGGGCGCCGATGTCCCAGGCGATGTGTTCGCGGGCGGCCGTCTCGCTCAGGCCCAGGTCATTCAACCCGGCCGGGATAAAACGACTGGCGTGTTCACACACCAGAATCAGCGGGTGCTCGGACGCTTCCCGGCTCAGGGTGTACGCAGGCTGGGTGTAGAGGCCCAGTTCGGCGGATTCAGTACAGGCGGGCATAGTGCTCACAGAGGTCGGCGGGCGAGAGCTGTTCCGTCAGCGTCAGTTCCTCGGTTTTCAGGGCGAAGTAGGTGTCCAGCAAGGCGCTCGGCAGGGCTTCGATCAACGCCTCGCTGTGGCGCAGGCAATCCAGTGCCCGGGACAGCGACGCGGGCAGGGCGACGATGCCACGGGCCTGGCGTTGCTCTTCGTTCAGGGAGTCAGGGATTTCATCGGTGATCGCGTTCAACGCCAGGCGCTGCTCGATGCCCAGGCGCCCGGCGATCAGCAAGGCTGCCATGGCCAGGTGCGGGGACGCGGTGGCGTCCATGGCGCGAAATTCCAGGTTGTACTGCTTGGCCACGGATTTGTCGCTCAGGCTGACGGTCGGGCAAATCCGCAGCGCCGCTTCGCGGTTGCGTTGGCCGAGGCAGGCGTAGGAAGCGCTCCAGTGATGGGGCTGCAAGCGTTCGTAGGAAATCGGTGTCGGCGCGGTGAACGCACAGAGTGCCGGCAAGTAATGCAGAACGCCGGCGGCCCAATACTGGCCGAGGGTCGACAGGCCGTTGGTGGTGCCGGCGTCATACATCACCGGTTGGCCGGCCAGGTCCTGCAGGCTCACGTGCAAGTGCACGCCATTGCACACAGCGTGCTCGGCCGTCTTGGGGGCAAAACTCAGGTTGAGGCCCATTTGCCGGGCGATCTCACGGGTGATCTCGCGCACGTTCACCGCGCGGTCGGCGGCAGCGACACCGAGGGCCGGGCGGCAGGTGATTTCGTATTGGTGTTTGCCGTATTCCGGCAGGAACATTTCCGGCTCCACACCGCCGGTTCGCAGTGCACTGAGCAGCCAGCCGCCGAATTCGGCACCCTGGCGCTGGGCTTCCAGAGAGAACGCCAGGTGTTCAGCCGCGCCGCTGTCGAGGTTGAATTCGTGTTCGAACGCGGCGTTGACCTGCAGCCCCAACTCGTCGCGATAGCGGTCCACCTCGTCGCGCAACAGCGTACGAGGGCAGGCGCCCCACGGACGGCCATCGGTTTCGCGAATGTCGCCGTGAATGAAGTCCAGCGCCGGAGCGTTGGCATCCGGGCCGTTGTTGACGGTCACGCGGCTGCTCAAGTCGGGAATCAACCGTAAATCCCCATAAGCGCCCCAAGGGTTGCTGGAGGCGATGATGTCTTGCGGGGTCAGGGCGCTATTGGCCGGCACCCAGCCGCAACCGGCCACTTGATAGGCATCGAGTTCGTCGGTGGGGAAGGAACGGCCGCGCGTCACGCCGATCAGGTCGGTGGTGACGATGGTGGTCATGGGCAGTGGCGACAGGCGTTCGCTCATGACTGCATCTCCTGCAACCGGCCGAGCACGGTCTGGGTGTCGGTGATCCAGCAGTAACCCTTGATGGCGTTCAGGCAGGCGTGATGCCGTTGTTCGGTGTAAGTGGCGCAGGCATCTTCGACCAGCGTCACCAGGTAGCCACGGTCGGCGGCATCGCGCACGGCCATGTCGACGCATTGGTCGGTGACGATGCCGGCGATGATCAGGTGCCGTGTTTCAAGGTTGCGCAGCACGTAGTCGATGCTGGTGGAGTTGAACACCCCGGAAGAGGTCTTGGGCAACAGGATCTCGTTTTCGAGCGGCGTCAGCTCATCGATGATCCGTGCTTGCGGGCTGCCCTTGGGCAGGTGCATGTCCGAGAGTTTGTGATCCAGCGAACGGTCGCGGCCATCGGCGGTGAGGCTTTCGATGAGCGTGTGCAACACGTTTTGCCGGGCGCGGCGAAAGGCATTGAGCAGCCTGAGTTGATTGGGCACTACCTGCGTGCGGGCGCGGGTCAGGAAGTAGTCGGCATCCGGCTCGTTGAGGTGCGGGTCGAACTGCGGCTCAAGCCAGGCACGCTGCATGTCCACCAGCAACAGCGCGGTGTGATCGGCGGCAAACGGCAAGTCCCGGGGTGAATGGTGGGGGAGCGTGAACATCCTTATTTATCCTCCAGCAGGTGAGTGTCGAAGTCGGCTCGCAGGGCATCGATGCCTTCCAGGCGATCGGCCAGATCGGGGCTGCGCAGGGTCAGGCAGGCAATCAGTGCTTCAACCTGGGCCAGCGCCGGCACCATCGAGTCGAAGGCCGACGCCGACTCCACCGGTGCGCTGATGATCAGGTCCGCTATTTCCCGCAGCGGTGAGGCGTAGATGTCGGTGAACAGCACGACACGCGCATGTCGGCTCTTCGCGGCATTGGCAACACGCAGAGCCTGGGATTGATAGCGCCGGTAGTCGAACACCAGCACCACGTCCTGGCGTTGCAAGTCGAATAAACGGTCCGGCAATTGCGAGCTGTCTTCCAGGGCGAAACAGCCGGGCCGCAGCAGGCGCAGGTGGTTGAGCAAGCAATTGGCGAGGAAACTGCTGAAGCGGCCACCGAAGCAATGGATCTGATGGCGGGTGTCGAGCATCCATTCGACCAGAATCCGCACATCTTCGGGTTGGGTCAGCGCCTGGGTTTCTACCAATGCCCGTTGGCTGTCCGCCAGGTAGTGGCTCCAGGGATCATCTTTCTTGAGTTGGGCGCGGGGTTGCAGCAGGGTACTGGGGGAGCGCAGGCGGTGATCCATGTCACTGAGCAAGGCTTCCTGAAAGTCGGCGTAACCGCTGAACCCCAGCTTTTTTACCAGCCGCACGATGGTTGGATCGCTGACACCGGCATGTTCGGCCAAACGTGACATCGGGCCCAGTCCGTTACGCGGGTACTGGTCCAGCAAGGCACGGATGACTTTGCGTTCCGACGGCGTGAAGTCCAGGCCGGGCTCGGTGATCAGGTCTCTGAGAGGGGGCATCCGGGCTCCTGCTGGATGGGGGTGTCGGTTTCATTTCATAAATCGCTAAAATAGTATTTATGTAACGTGTGCTACATGTCTAGCGAATTTTTGCGCGGGTTTTCAAAGCACCAAAATGGGGCGAAGACCCCGTGCGTGCTGGGCTACGTGGATGTCGACTGACCTTGTAGGATATCGACCATAGAGGTGTGAGATATCGCCACTACTCGGGCATAAAATGGGCACTGCTAGCCCAAAGCCGTAGCAGCAGCCTCGCAGGCTCGACAGCTGCTACGAGGAAGGCGCTCAGAGTGCGTTTCTTGCGGCACAATGAGCCGATTGTTTGCGGCATCGTGCCGTCCTTTATCCCATCGACAGAGAAATCCTTCGTGCAGGCAACCCGCTTGACCCTGATTTGCCACGCTCGAACCGTCGCACAGAAACTGGCGCGTTTTCCTACGAATGAACCAGTAGAAATGGATTGGCAATCGGCGAAGGGCTCGCGCGGTAGTCAGTTCAAACGAGCGCCACGCCTGCTCTGCGGCCCGGAACTGCGGACCCGGCAAACCGCTGAGCTGTTTGGCGACAACGTGGAGATTGTCACGGCATTGGGCGATTGCGATTTCGGACGCTGGAAAGGCACGTCGATCGACGACCTGCAAACATCCGAACCCGAGATGCTCCAGGCCTGGCTCAGCGACCCGACGTCGGCGCCCCACGGGGGGGAATCGGTGGCGCAGCTCGGTGAGCGGGTAGCCGCGTGGTTGAAGACCCTTGAGGCGGCACCGGGGCATATTGTTGCGGTCACCCATCCGTTTGTCATTCGCGCTGCGCTGATGCAGGTATTGCAGGGCGCGGCGTTCAACCAGATCGACGTCGAACCATTGTCGGCCATCGAATTGCGGTTCAACGGTCGCTGGCGACTACGCTTGATGGGCATGGACCCTGAGGGAGCGCTTTGATGAAAAAACTTCTGGTCATCGGTGTCGGCGCTGGCAACCCCGATTACATCACGATGCAGGCGGTGAAGGCGCTGAACCGGGTCGACGTGTTTTTCCTTATGGACAAGGGCCAGAGCAAAGACAAACTGATCGACCTGCGTCGCGAGATCTGCGAGCGCTACATCACCGATCGCGACTACCGCTTCGTCGAAGCCCACAGCCCGGAGCGTGAGCGCGGCGATGTGGACTACAACGCCAGCGTCGAAGACCTGAACCGTGCCAAGCAACAGACGTTCGAGCGACTGATCAACGAGGAAATGACCGACGATCAGTGCGCGGGTTTTCTGGTGTGGGGCGATCCGGCGTTGTACGACAGCACCGTTCGGATCCTGCAGGCGATTCTGGCGTCCGGTCGTTGTGTGTTCGAGTTCGAGGTGATCCCCGGCATTACCAGCGTGCAGGCGTTGGCGGCGCAACATAAGGTGCCGCTGAATAGCATCGGCCGTTCGATTGAAATCACCACCGGCCGACGGCTGGCGGCAGGCCAGGTTAGCGATGCCGACAGTCTGGTAGTCATGCTGGATGCGCAAGATGCCTACCATCACGTGGCCGATCAGGAGACAGAGATTTACTGGGGGGCCTATCTGGGGACGCCGGATGAAATCCTGATCAGCGGCAAGCTCAAAGACGTGGCCGATGAGATTGAGCGGGTGCGCAAGGCGGCGCGGCTGGCGAACGGCTGGATCATGGATACCTACCTGTTGCGCAAGCCTTGAACGCCGCCAGCCGATTGATCAGTGTTCTTTGGCCTTTCTGATCCTGATCAAAATAAACAGCAGGATGCACAGCGCGAGTGGGGACATGGCCAGCATGGCGTCCCGCGCGGAAATGTCCGCGCCCAAGGTGTGCAGGCCCGAGTAGAACAGCTTGAACAGGCTCAACAAGTAATAGGTGATGGCGATAATCGACAAGCCTTCGACCGCACGCTGGATTTTGATTTGGGTATCGGCGCGAGCGTTCAGGCTCCTCAGGATTTCCGAATTCTGCTCTTCCATTTCGACCTGCACCCGCGCCTGCAGCAGATCCCCGAGGTTGGCCACGCTCTTGGCCAGTTGTTCCAGGCGCTGTTCGGTGACGTCACAGTACCTGACGGTGGGTTTGAAGCGTCTTTCGATGAAGATACCCAGTCGCTGGCAATCGCCCACGTGAGTTTCCCTGAGTTCGCCCAAACGCTCGAAAACCAGCTGGGCATACGCTTGGGTGGCGCTGAAGCGGTGTCGGGTTTTCGCGGCGCTGCTGACCACTTGCGCCGACAGGCTGGCGATGTCGGTCAGCAACGCTTTCTCATTGCCGGTGTCGGGGCCGGCGTTACGTTCCGAAAGGTTGACCAATGTCTTGTCGAAGACGTTGAGCTGAGCGCTCAGGGTTTTCGCCGTGGTGAGAGAAAGCGAAGCCATCATGCGGTAGGTTTCGATTTCCAGCAGACGGCGGATCATCCGGCCTTGGCGATAAGCATTCAGGCGCTTGTTGACGAACAGGAAACGGTTGGTGCCATCCTCGCTCAGGCGAAAATCGCTCCAGACCGTCGCATCGCCACCGCCGATGCATGAGCCGCAAGGGTCTTTGAATCCATAAACCGACAGGTCGCCGGAAAAAGACGCATCGTTGCGCACCACAATCTGCACGGCGTTGATCAGGTGCTGCATGAAGGGTTCGACCCGTTCCATCAAAGTCTTGGGGGGCTGGCTCCAGTCCGGCTCGTGACTGGAAGAGGGCACCACCAGCGTCAGTGTCAGGAACTCCGCGTGCCGCTCCCACTTCAAGGCATGGCCCTCCAGTTCGGTGATGCCCTGGGCCGCATCCGGGTCGAAAGGGCCGGGGCAGCAGCGACTCAGCAGGGTGTCGCATTGCCCGTCATTAGCCAGAAACGCCAGATGAAATACGTGGGCGGGCTCGTCGAAATACAGCGAAGGGCGCGCGTGCAACTCATTGTGCAGGGTCAGTCTTTGCGGGTGCATGCTATCGAGGCCATGTTGGAGTTGTTTGTTTTTGGGACTGGGTGACCCATTTTCGAGTCACAAACAAACCCCTAGCCACACGAGCCCGGCACGAGATGCATAACACCGTTGTGAACTATTCTTTCCCAAGTGGGCACCTTCAATGCCGCCCACAGGGAACTGATATGAATCAAGGCCCAAGAGACTTAAGGGAGGAGTCTGGGCTAAGCCGGGTTTTTGACCTGGCGAAAACGCCATCGCTGTCCGGAGTCAGATCATGAGCCAGTATCAACGGTTATTACTGATCATCAACCCGCTCCTGCGCCAGTCTCCCGCGCTCAACCATGCCGCAGCCGTGGCCAAGGCCAGTGGGGCGCGTTTGCATATTGCGGCGCTGATCCCCTCGCTGGACATTCTGTCGTTGCTCGAAGAAGGCGACCGGAAAGCGGCTCGGGCGAGCTACCTGCAGGAACACCGCGACTGGCTCAAGGAGCAGGCGCAAAAGATGCAGGGCAGGGGGATCGAGGTGACAACCGAGGTCGCGTGGGCCGACAACATGCGCCAGGACATCCTTGATCACGTCACGGAAATGCAACCCGATCTGTTGATCAAGCAAGTCCAACATGAACCCGTGCTCAAGCGCGCGTTCTTTACGCCGCTGGACTGGCGTTTGTTGCGTCATTGTCCGGTGCCAGTCTATCTGGTGGGTGCCCAAAGCCATGCCTTGCCGCAGAAGGTGGTGGCGGCGGTTGATGTTGTCGATACCGAGCCTTCGAACAGCGAGCTCAATGACCGGATCATCCTGCAGGCGTCCGCCCTTGCGCTGCAATGCAATGCCGAATTGCATCTGCTGTACGCGTGTGACATTCCGGTCGCTTTTCTGGCGGATCTGGGCGGTGGTCTGACGCTATCGGAGCTTACCCGGGAATTGCGCAAGGACCTGGAAACTTCATTCCTCAAGCTGGCCGCCCGGTTCGGCGTGCCCTCTGAATGCCGGCATTTTACTACCGGGCATCCTGTGTCGGCGCTGAGTGAGTTCGCCCACGAACACCAGATAGATGTGATCGTGATGGGTAGAACGCAATACGGCAGCCTGGAGAAACTGCTCGGCAGCACGACCGAACATATTCTGTACCAAGTGCCTTGCAGCGTTTTGGCGGTGTAGTCGCGAGCAGACTTAGCGAAATTGACTTGCCCGTTTTGGGGCCCCGCCCCAGGGAGGTTTTCAGATGAATCACAGTCCTTCATTGCAAACCATCTTGCATGACCGGGTTGATGCCGGCCGAAGCCTGGTGGAACCATTGCTTAAATACGCTAAAAGAGCCGATGTCATCGTCCTCGCCTTGCCCCGTGGCGGCGTGCCGGTCGCCTATGAAGTAGCCACGGCCCTGGAGGTTCGCCTGGACCTGATGCTGGTCCGCAAGCTGGGCGTGCCGTCCCACCAGGAGTTCGCCATGGGGGCTATCGCCAGCGGTGGCATTCAAATCGTCAATGACGATGCGCTGCGGGCTAACAGTATCGATCAGCGTACGTTCGACGCTGTGGTGGCGAAGGAAACGCAGGAAATGTTGCGTCGCGAGCAGCTATTCCGGGCATCTCGTGGGCCTTTGGCGCTCAAGGATCAAGTGGTGATCCTGATTGATGACGGCCTGGCGACAGGGGCCACGATGATGGCCGCGATACAGGCCGTGCGTTTGCAAGCGCCATCGCGCATCGTCGTTGCCGTGCCGGTGGCCCCCATGGAAACCGCAGAGGCGCTGCGAGACGAAGTGGACGAGCTGATTTGTCCGCTCACCCCCGATTGGCTGGTATCGATCGGCTATTGGTACACGGATTTTACTCAGACGTCGGATGAAGAGGTCATCGATCTTTTGCATCGGGCCTGGCAGAGAGAATCAGCGATGAAATGAGGCAAACTGCTGGCCCCCCGATCTTCGGTTCGTTGTCAAACTTGCTTTCTTTTCAGCAGGTTAGGCATTAGCGATATGCGGACTTTGATAGGGATGACTGCAACGTTTGTCCTGGTGGCTATCTCGCTTGGAGCCCAGGCAAAGGAGTTGAGCAAGAACTCGCGCTATGTATGCAGCTGGGGCTCGGAAATAGCCGAGGGCGCGCAAGCCTCGAAACTTTCCGGGCTTACGCTTTACGGAGCACGCAAGAAGCTGCAGTCGCGCAAGTTTCCCCGGCCGTGGATGCGCATGACGGCCATGGGAATCACGGAGCAAACCTATAACAGCCCTTCGCGTCTCAAGCCTGCCGGCATCAAGCAAACGTATTACGAGCAATGCATCCGGCATGAGTTGGCGCAACGGTAATCCTCCGGTCGTCGTGTTTCTGGATCGCTCGACGGCAGCAGTGTCGAGCGCCGTGATCAATTCGATTGGCAGCCTCGGGGTTTCGTCAGCCCGTCATTGATTGGTATGGTCAAGGCCACAGCCAGAGCGTCGCCAATGGGTTGCGCTTCGGCAAGGCCTGACCTCAATTTCTTGTTTCGGAGCAAATGATGAGTGCTGTTTCCCCTGCGGTTCTTGATGACCTGGCGCCTGGTGGCGTGCTGCGTGCGGCGATCAACTTCGGTAATCCGGTGTTGGCGCAGCAGGGCCGGGATGGATCGCCCCAGGGTGTCTCCGTGGCGTTGGCGAAGGCTCTGGCGGATGAGTTGGGCGCGCGTCTGGAAATGATCACGTTCGATGCCGCCGGCAAGGTATTTGCCGCGCTGGAGGAGGGGGTATGGAGCATCGCGTTCCTCGCCATCGAACCGGTGCGTGAACAACAGATCGCGTTCAGCGAGCCCTACGTGATCATCGAAGGCACCTACCTGGTAGCGGCCGATTCGGCTTATACCTCGGTCGATGATCTGGATCGGCCAGGATTGCGCTTGGCGGTTGGCAAGGGCGCGGCCTACGACCTGTTCCTGACCCGCACCCTGAAACAGGCGCAACTGGCGCGGGCAGAAACGTCCGCCGCCGCCGTCGATCTGTTCTTTGACAAAGGCCTGGATGCCGCAGCGGGCGTGCGCCAACCGCTGGAAAAGGTTGCTGCTGCCGATCCACGCTATCGGGTTCTCGAAGGCGCCTTCACCGCCATCCGCCAGGCGATGGCTGTCCCTCGCCATCGTCAAGCGGGGGCGGCCTATGTGAGGGCGTTCGTCGAGCGCAAGAAGGCTGAGGGCTTTGTCCACGCGGCCTTGCTTGAGAGTGGTCAAGCCGATGTCACTGTGGCGCCGTAGCTTCACAGCATTCAGATCAGCTGGCAGGGCGCGGTGCCCGTGGTTCAAGCCCTTAACTTACCCGCATTAGTCCGACGCCTGACGGAACCGTTGCGCGATGTCATCCGCAAACGGATAGAACGAAAACCAAGGCCTGGCTTCGTCGATCACCCGCAGGAATGACGGTCGCTGTATCAACCGGTCGAAATAGGCGCTCAAATGCTGGTACTCGTCGGGGAACGGCACCAGTGTGCAGGCATAGAACAGCGCCGGGGCGGCGGCGCAATCGGCCAGGCTGAAATCCGGGCTGGCCACCCAGATTCTGGACGCCATGCGGCGCTCGAGCATGCTGTAGGCCGTCGCAAGCGTGGCCCGTTCTCTGGTCAAATCACCGTTGGTCGCGTGTAGTCGATCACTGACAATCCGTTGGACCGGAGTTTGTAGATAATTGTCGAAAAAGCGGTCCCATAACCGCACCTCCAGCGCGAGCTCCCAATCGTCCGGAACCAGGCGCTGTTTATCTGGATACAGTCGATCCAGGTATTCGATGATGACGCTGGATTCCGGCAGATTACGTTGTCGAGCATGGTCGCGAAGTACCGGGAATTTTCCGATTGGCCACAATGCCTGAAGCTCTGCACGGTCGGCAGCGTCTGCGAGATCGATGATTCTTCTGTCGAACTCGATGCCGTTTTCGTAGAGCGCGATGAGTACTTTGTGGCAGTACGACGACAGAGGATGGTAGTAAAGCGTCAGCGACATTTTTCAGCTCCTTGTCAGGCAGATGAAAAGGGTGGGGCAATCAACAAGCATAGGCTGATACCGGCGGTGTGTCTGGGCAGCCACTTTCATGCTTGTGAGCTTGCACACGGAGAAATTCCTGCTTAACTGGAAACCGCTGGTCGGGTTGTGACTCATTGGTCATGGCGTTCATCTCAGCGCCCTTGTACCGTTGTCGCTGGTTTGTGCTGTCAGGCTCGCCCGGAGGAAGCCGGGCAGTTGATCACGCTGTGTGTCTGGTCCAATTTGTTCAAGGAAGAGAATGAAATGATGCCGAAAACTGCCATCGTCGAGATTGGTAAGAAGTACAAGGTTTATACCGAGCACTATCTCAACGCCGCCGCTGACAAGACGATCATTCTGGTCAATGGCTCGCTGGCAACGACCGCATCTTTTGCGCAAACGGTGCGTTACCTGCGGCCACGCTTCAATGTGGTTCTCTACGATCAGCCCTACGCTGGTCAATCGAAACAACACAACCGGCATGACCAACCGATCCGCAAGGAAGACGAGGCCGAAATACTGCTGGAGTTGATCGAGCACTTTCGCGCCCAGCATCTGCTGTCCTTTTCCTGGGGCGGTGCGGCGACCCTGGTAGCGTTGGCCCAGCGGCCCAGCCGGATCGAAAAAGCGGTAATCAGTTCATTCGCCGCGCGGATCAATACGCCGATGCGTGATTATCTGGAGAGCGGGCGGCATTTTCTCCAGGCCTGCGATCGACACAATGTCGGGCGTTTGATCAACAGCACGATCGGCAAGCACCTGCCGTCGCTGTTCAAGCGTTTCAACGAACGCCATGTCAGCAGCCTGGACGAGCACGAATACTGGCAGATGCATTTTCACGTCAATGAGGTGCTGACCCAGGACACTCACTGCTATGTGTCCTGTGCCGATGCCATCGAAATCCCGCTGCTGTTTATCAACGGTGAATGGGATGAGTACACCTCGGTGGAGGACGCCCGTCTATTTGCGGCGCATAGCCGCAAAGCTCAGTTTCAGACCATCGAGAACACCGGGCACTTCCTCGACATGGAACACCCCACCGCCTGGCATGACACGCAGCGGGCTTTGCTGAACTTTCTGCAGCCACCGGCCGTGAGAACGCCGAGCCAGGCCCGCAACCTGGCTTTCAGCAGCAAATCGTCAGTGATTCCGCCCCTTCAATCAGCTAACTGGCTGCGGCTTTAACTGACGCAACAGCTCGATCTGATCCGCCGGGACCCGCTTGCGCAGGGCTTTATACAGTGCGCGGGTCTCTAGCAGGTTCCACACCCGCAGCATGGTTTCCAGGGCGTCCAATGGCTTGCTGATGAAGTCTTTGGCGCCCAGGGCCAGCGCGCGCAACCGGGTATCGCGGGTGGCGTCGGCGGTGAGCACGAGGATCGGCAGGTATTCGCCGGTCGGGATGCGCCGATTGAGCTGTTCGAGTACGGCAAAGCCGTCGAACTCCGGCATGTGCAGGTCGAGAATCACCAGGTCTGGCTCGAAGCTGTTGAACAAGTCCAGGGTTCGCAGCGGCTGGGTGCTGCTCAGCACATTGGTCAGCCCTTCGCGGACCAGCAACTGCTCCATCAAATCGAGGTTGGGGCGTTGGTCATCAATGATCAGAATGCGCAGGTCGGTGTTCACACGGGCTCCGGTAGGTGCTGGTCAAGATGGGCGAGGAATGAAGGAATATGAATCGGCTTGGTCAGCACCGCGGTCGCTCCTGCTTCCAGCAAGGCCTGGTGAGTGAGGTCGCTGGCATCGGCGGTGATCATCAGCACGGGTGTGGCGCGGGTGCTGGAGGACAGACGCAAGCGTTGCAGAACGTTGAAACCATCAAGGTCCGGAAGCGCTACATCGAGCAAAATCAGCTGTGGTGCATGTTGCCGGGCCAGGTCCAGGCCCATTTGCCCCTGCATGCTGGAGAGCAACTGGATGTGCGGCCGTCGTTGCAGCAGGGTTTCGATCAGGGCCAGGCTCGACAGATTGTCTTCGATGCACAGCACTTTGCCCTGGTAATCGGGGGCGGCGAGGGTGGATGTTGCCGTTGGTGGGCTGATCAGCGCAGCAGTGGGTTCGGTGGCTGACTGCAGACGCACGAAGGGCAGCTCCAGGGTGAAACTGGAGCCGTTGCCGGGCTGGCTTTTGACGGTCAGGCTGCCGTTCATCATTTCCAGCAGACTCTTGCTCAACGCCAGGCCCAAACCCGTGCCTTCCACGTTCGGATCGGTCTCCAGGCGCTCGAACGGCTTGAACAGTTGATCCAGTCGATCGGCTGCAATGCCCTTGCCGGTATCGCAGACCGACACGGCAATTCGCTGCTGCAGAACCCTGACCTCAATGTGCACCTGACCCTGGGGCCGGTTGTATTTGATCGCGTTGGACAACAGGTTCAGCAGCACCTGAACCAAGCGTTGTCGATCGGCAACGATCCCGCTGTCGGCGGCCAGCATTGGCAGCTCGACCAGTTGAATGCCGGCGTCGCAGGCCATGGGCGAAACCAGAGTCAGGGCTTCTTGCAGCACCACCGCCAAGGGCACGGCTTCAACGTTGAGTGGCAGGCGCCCGGCTTCGATTTTGGCGATGTCCAGCACTTCGTTGATCAGGGTCAGCAGGTGTTGCCCGGCCCGCAGGATGTGACCGATCTGCGCTCGCTGCCCTTTGGGCGAATCCATGTCCAGCAGTTGCGCGAAGCCGAGAATCGAGTTGAGCGGGGTACGCAGTTCGTGGCTCATGCGCGACAGAAACTCGCTTTTGGCGCGGCTGGCACGCTCCGCTTCTTCGCGCGCGGTACTCAGTGCGATCTCGGCGGCACGGCGATCGGTGATGTCGCGGGTGATTTTGGAGAACCCGCGCAGGGCGCCGCTGCTGTCGTATTGCGCGGTAATCACCACGCTGGCCCAGAAGCGGCTGCCATCCTTGCGGCAGCGCCAGGCTTCTTCCATGTAATGACCGCGAGTGGCTTCGCGCAGCGCCATGTCGGGATGCTGCGGACATTCTTGTGGCAGATAAAACACCGAGAAATGCTGGCCGACGATCTCCTGTTCGGTGTAACCCTTGATCCGTTCGGCGCCCGCATTCCAACTGGTGACGAAGCCCCGTGTGTCGAGGGCGAAAATACCGTAGTCCTTCACCCCGTCGATGATCAGCCGCAAGCGTTCTTCGTTGTCGCGCAAGGCCCGTTCACGTTCGGCCAGTAACAGCCCGGCCTCGACCAGGCGCGTGCCCAATTGACCGATCTCATCGTTCTCCGGCGGTTGCGGCAGCAACGGCTGACCGAGTGCCAACCGTTGGGCGTTGCCTTGAACCTGCTGCACCCGGGCGACGATGCCTTTGGACAGAAACAGCACCGCGACAATGGCACCGAACAACCCGCAAACGGCCGCCAGCAAGGTGGAAAACAACAGGCGCTGTCGAGTGGAGGCCGCCGCTGCGGTGCGCTCGGCCAGCAGGGTGTCTTCAAGGGTGCGCATGGCGCTGATGCGTTCGCGTAATTCGTCGAGGACATGTTTGTTGTTGATCAGGATCGTGGTGATCGACTCGGGGGTTGCGTTGCGATCATCGAGCAGTTCAACCAGGCCTTCGACCTTGGTGTCGATCAGCGGCGTGATCGCCTCCAGATGTTTACGCACCCGCTGATCGCGAACGTTGCGGTCGAGCCGTTGCAGGGCCGATTCGATCAAGGGCTTGGCCTGTCGGTAACCCGGCAGGAAATCCTCCCGATGGGTCAGCAGATAGCCGCGCACACTGGCGGCGGCCTCGGCGAGCAGGGTGTGCACGGCCTGGATATCGCCCTGCACCAGCAGCACGCGGCGCACGTCTTCTTCCGCACGCGCGGTCTGCCGTTCGGTGGTGTAGATCAGCACCAGTGAGAGCAACAGAATCACCAACGGCAGGGAAATCACCACCAGGGCTTTGCCGCGTAACGGCAGATCGGCCCAGCGGCGGGCGTTTGATACCTTCATGATTGAATCACCAGGCCCAGCGCAATGCCACGGACAGCGGCTTGGGTGCGGTCGGCGGCGCCGAGTTTGCCAATGACCCGCTCCACGTGGGCTTTGGCCGTGCCGGTGGTGATGCCAAGTTTTTCGCCGATTTCACGGTTGCTCATGCCGCTGGCCACCAGCCCCAGCACCTGGCGTTCCCGAGGGGTCAAGGTGACGGGGGCGGCGCCGCTGGCGTTGCGCTCGGTCAGACGGCGCAGCAACTGCGCGCTGACTGAACTGTTGAGGGCTTGCTCGCCGGCGGCGACACGTTGCAAGGCGTCGATTACTTCGTGGCGGCTGGCATCCTTGAGCAGATAGCCTACGGCGCCGGCGTTCATGGCGGCTTCAAGGTGATCGGGGCTGTCGTCCATGGTGAACATCATCACTTTCAGGCTCGGCAGGCGCTCTTGAAGCAGGCGTGCCGCGCCCAACCCGTTGAGCACCGGCATGCGGATGTCGAGGATGACGATGTCGGGCAAAAGGCGTTTACATACATCCAGTGCTTCCTGGCCATTGCACGCCTGGCCGACCACTTCGAATTGCGTCAGGCCAGCGAGCAACGAGACGAAGCCGGTGCGCGTGACTTCATGATCGTCCGCGACCACCAGTCGTATAGCGTCAGTCATTGAGGGGCTCCATTCAGGCCAGAGGGGACGGTGGCGCGCAGATGCGTTCCGTTGTGCGCATGGCTGATGCAAGTGAAATCGCCGCCCAACAGGCTCGCGCGTTCCTGCATCGCGGCAAGCCCCAGGTGTCGGGCGCCGCAGGTGTCGAGGGGGTGTTCCATGGCAAACCCCTGGCCGTTGTCGTCCACCCGCAGCGAGGCTTGTCCTTCATGCACTTCCAGCGCCAGCACGACGTGGCTGGCCTGCGCATGTTTGAGAATATTGTTGATGCCTTCCTGGGCAATCCTGAACAGGGCGATTTCCACCTGGCTGGGCAAACGTGCTTCACAACGCGCGTTCCAGTTCACTTTGATCCCTGCTTCGCGCAGGCGATCGGCCTCTTTGTCCACCGCCTTCAGCAAGCCAAAGTCGTCGAGCACCGTCGGGCGCAGGCCACGGATCAATTGCCGGCCTTCACCGACGCAATGCTGGGCCAGTTCAAGAATCGTCTGTAAGTCCGCATCGAGTTCGTTGGGCAATGGCGGGCAGCGACCGGCAAAACCTTGCAGGCGCTGATGCAGCCCGGCGAGGGTTTGTGCCAAGCCGTCGTGCAGGTCGTAGGCCATGCGTTTGCGTTCGTCTTCCTGTGCCCGGAACAACCTGTGAACCAGGTCGGACATGGTGCGCTCGCGGGTCACCAATGCGTCGAGCAACCGCTGGTTTTCCAGGTGAGCGGCCAGCAGGGTGGCGAGCAATTGCAGGGATTCGAGGTCTTCGGTGTCCGGTGCGCTGATGCTGACGCTGTTGGCCAGTACCAACGCACCGAACGCCGCACCATCGCCACCGCGTAACGGTACCCGCAACACATTGGGCAGGTCCGCGCTCGGCTGCTCCTGCCATTGCGGTGCGCACATCGCGGTGTCAGCGAGGTGTTCGAGGCTGTGCAAACGATCACGGCTGCCTTGACTGGCGGTAGTCCGGACCTGTGCATTCTCATCCCATTCCAGCAGTAGCGCATGGTCCATCGCCAGGAAGGCGCAGGCCCGTTGCAACACCCGTTGGCGCATGGCTTCGGGGGCCAGTTGGGTCAGTTCCTGGCCAGTATCCACCAGCAGCCGCAGCCGCGCGGCGCGACTTTGCGACTGCCGATACTGGGTTCGAATGGCCAGGGCGCTACCGGGGTCATGATCAGGATTTTGCATGGGCAGGTTCCGGCGCGGGCACGCCCGTTCGGGCAGGGGCGTCATTAAACCTTGTTAGCGGGGCAGGGCGCTATCTGCCGAATGGCATAGGCAAATGGCTCCGGTTGGCCGATGGCGGGCCGCGTTTCGGGCGGCACAGTGTGCCCATCGACCCTCATTGGATTAGCGCAATGAAATTCAAGACCTCAACCATCGCTCTGTTGTTCGCCCTGACTGCCCCACTGGCTCAGGCATTAGAGGCAGTCCCTTACGTTTACAGCAGCGTGGCGCAGCAGCCCACCAACGTGAAGGATCGTGAAATCGCCGCCCTGTTTGACCATTGGAACAGCGCATTGAAGAGCGGCAATGTTCAGAGCGTGGTCGACCTGTATGCGCCGAACGCGGTGCTGCAACCGACGGTTTCCAATCAGGTGCGCACCACGCCGGCACAGATCAAGGACTACTTCGATCACTTCATGGCGTTCAAGCCAGTGGGCCAGATCAACTTCCGTGAGATCCGCCCATTGGGCGCCAACGTGGCCATGGACAGTGGCGTCTACACCTTTACTTTGACCGAAGCCGATGGCAAGACCCGTCAGGTGCAGGCGCGTTACACCTTCGTTTATGAGCAGGTGGGTGGTCAGTGGAAGATTCTCAACCACCACTCTTCGGCGATGCCGCAAACACAGGTGCTGCACGCCGGGACATAACGGACCTGATCGACACGGTCCAAATGCTTACAATCCATGTATGAGCGGGCTTCTGTGGCGAGGGGGCTTGCCCCCGTTCGGCTGCGAAGCAGGCGCAAAGCTTTTGGGGCCGCTTCGCGACCCCACGGGGGCAAGCCCCCTCGCCACAGAAGCCCGCTCCCACAGGTTTCGCATTACCGACACGGCCCACGTTCAAGTGGGCCGTGTGCGTTGTGCTCAGTTCAACGCCAGGTCGTCTTCAGGCTGCTGCCCGCGTGCCTGCGCCGCGCGTTGCAACCGACTGGCGATCAGGGTGTTTTTCAGCAGATAGGCAATGGTCATCGGCCCGACGCCACCGGGCACCGGCGTGATCGCGCGGGCGACGGTACGGGCGCTGGCGTAATCGACATCGCCCACCAGACGGTTGCCGGACTCGTCTGTGATGCGGTTGATGCCGACATCGATCACCACCGCGCCGGGCTTGAGCCAACTGGCGTCGATCAACGCTGGGCGGCCCACCGCCGCGACCACGATATCCGCTAACCGGCACAACGCCGGGGCATCGACGCTGCGCGAGTGCACCACGCTGACCGAACAGTTGGCCTGCAACAGCAACGTCGCCATCGGTTTGCCGACGATGTTCGAACGGCCGATGACCACCGCGTGCAAACCGCTCAAGTCAGCACCGCAAGTTTCGTACAGCAGGCGCATACAGCCGCTGGGCGTGCACGGGGTCAGAACCTCGATGCCTTGCACCAGCCCGCCGACGTTTTCCCGATGAAAACCGTCCACGTCCTTGATCGGGTCGATGGCATGAATTACAGCCTGCTCATTGATAGAGGCGGGCAAGGGCAGTTGCACCAGGATGCCGTTCACTGTGGGATCGGCATTGAGTTGTGCAATCAGTTCCAGGACCTGGGCCTGGCCGGCGGTTTCCGGCAGGCGGTATTCCAGGGAGCGGATACCGACTTCCTTGGCGCGCAGCAGTTTATTGCGCACATACACATGGCTGGCCGGATCGTCGCCGACCAATACGACCGCCAGAGCGGGGTAGATCTGTTGGCCAGCCAGGGCCAGAACCTCTTCCCGGACCTCGTCAAGGACCTTGGCAGAAATGGCTTTGCCGTCGATATCCAGGGCAAATGCAGGGGTGCTGCTGATCAAGAGAGTCACCGTTGTCTTGATTGAATGGGGGTGAGGTGATCATCGCGGCGTCTTTGCGCGCCGATGATCCATCAGAGACATGCAGGCAAGGGTGCTCAGGCTATCAGGTGAGGGCAGGCCAATACCACCGCAACACTGGAAGATCAGACACGCAAACGCACTTTTATGAAGCCCGTCGCATGCGGTCTGCACTATGCCAAGGCAAAAACCGAATCATCCCGATCCGCGATCAGCCTGAAGGGAAACCACGTCAAACCCCGATAAACCCTCACTGAAACCGCGTTTCGAAAACATCGATCGGCAACTGGCACAATCGCTGCATTACATCGATCAAAGGTCCACGCAGTGGGCCGCCCCGTCGATCAACGAAGATCGACCGGCCGAACAGGTCGTGGGCAACATCGGTGGATCAGGCGAAGGCGCCAGGTCGAACACCGCGAGAACAGGCAAAGACGCCTGAAACCGAGAGGTTTCAGGCGTTTTTTTTTGCTTTTTTAACCGTGATTGGCTTTGGCTGGGTGCTTACTATGAATTCCAATGTTGCCGCATTGAACAAACTGCAAACGCTGATCGTGATCGGCAATGGCATGGTCGGACATCATTGTGTCGAGCAGCTCATCGAGCGCGGCGCCCTCGACCACTACCGGCTGCATGTCTTCAGCGAAGAGCCGATGCGCGCCTACGACCGTGTGCATCTGTCCGAGTATTTCGGCGGTCGCGATGCCGAGTCGCTGGCCCTGGGCGAAGCTTCCCTGTACCAGACGCCGGGCGTCACCCTGCATCTGGGCGTGCCGGTACTGGAAATCGACCGCGCCCGGCGCCAAGTGATCACCGCACAAGGTTGCGTCGCTTACGACAAATTGGTTCTGGCCACTGGCTCCTATCCCTTCGTGCCGCCTATTGAAGGTGCCGAAGGTGACTCACGCCTGGTGTATCGCACCCTTGAAGACCTCGATGCGATTCGTGCCGCGGCGGCCAATGCCCGGCGTGGCGTGGTGGTCGGCGGTGGCCTGCTCGGTCTGGAAGCCGCCAACGCCCTGAAAAGCCTGGGCCTGGAAGCCCATGTGGTGGAATTCGCCCCGCGCCTGATGCCGGTGCAACTGGACGAGCAGGGTGGCCTGGCGCTGAAAGCGCAAATCGAGCGGCTCGGCGTGGGTGTGCACCTGTCCCGTGGCACACAGTCGATCAGTGCTGGTGAGCAGTACCGCTACCGGATGAATTTTGCCAACGACGAATTTCTTGAAGCCGACCTGATCGTGTTCTCCGCCGGCATCCGCGCGCAAGATGCGCTGGGCCGCCAATGCGCGCTGGACATCGGTCCTCGTGGCGGTGTGGTGATTGACGATCAGTGCCTGACCAGCGATCCGAACATTTACGCCATCGGCGAGTGTGCCGCCTGGAATGGCAGCCTCTTCGGTCTGGTCGCCCCCGGTTACCAGATGGCCCGTGGCGTCGCGTCGCTGCTGTGCCATCAAGCCGCGGAGCCGTTCCAGGGCGCCGACATGTCGACCAAGCTCAAACTGCTCGGCGTCGACGTCGGCTCCATCGGCGATGCTCATGCGCAGACGCCGGGCGCGCGCAGTTATCAGTTCATCGATGAAGCGACGGCCAGCTACCGGCGCCTGGTGGTGGATGCCGACAGCAAGCGTGTGCTCGGTGCGGTATTGGTCGGCGACAACAGCTATTACGACACCTTGCTGCAATACATGCAGAACGGCATTGCCTTGCCGTCGGAACCGGCCAGCCTGATTCTGCCGTCGTCCGCCGGTGCGCCAACCCTGGGCCCGGGCGCGTTGCCCGAGTCGGCAACGGTGTGCTCGTGCCATAACGTCACCAAAGGCTCGATCTGCTCGGCCATCGATGGCGGCTGCACCGACCTGGGCCTGCTCAAGTCGCAGACCAAGGCCTGCACCGGTTGCGGCGGTTGCGCGGGGCTGCTCAAGCAAGTGTTCGAGCATGAACTGATTGCCCGTGGCGTCAGTGTCGACAAGAGTCTGTGCGAACACTTCGCCTACACCCGTCAGGAGCTTTACGCATTGGTGCGGGTAGAAGGGGTGATCACCTTCGAAGAACTGCTGGCCAAGCACGGTCGCGGCCACACCGGTTGCGACGTGTGCAAACCGGCGGTGGGCTCGATCCTCGCCTCGTGCTGGAACCAGCCGATCATGGACGCCTCGCTGGTGCCGTTGCAGGACACCAACGACACCTTCATGGCCAACATGCAGAAAAACGGCACCTATTCGGTGGTGCCGCGCATCGCTGGCGGTGAGATCACCGCCGACAAGCTGATCGCGATCGGCGTGGTGGCGAAGAAATACGACCTCTACACCAAGATCACTGGCGGGCAGCGGATCGACCTGTTCGGCGCGCAGTTGCATCAGTTGCCGGACATCTGGTCCGAGTTGATCGAAGCGGGTTTCGAAACCGGGCACGCCTACGGCAAATCGACCCGCACGGTGAAGTCTTGCGTCGGCAGCACCTGGTGCCGTTACGGCGTGCAGGACAGCGTGAAAATGGCCCTGACCCTCGAAGATCGCTACAAAGGCCTGCGCTCGCCACACAAGCTCAAGTTCGCCGTCTCCGGTTGCACCCGTGAATGTGCCGAGGCGCAGAGCAAAGACGTGGGCGTGATTGCCACCGAGAACGGCTGGAACCTCTATGTGGCCGGCAACGGCGGCATGCGCCCGCGCCATGCCGAGTTGTTCGCCACCGACCTGGACGATGCAACCCTGATCCGCTACATCGACCGCTTCCTGATGTTCTACATCCGCACCGCCGACAAATTGCAGCGCACCTCGGTCTGGCGCGAAAGCCTGGAGGGCGGCCTGGATTACCTCAAGGACGTGATCATCAACGACAGCCTGGGGCTTGGTGAAGAGCTCGAATCGCAGATGCAATTGGTGGTCAACCGCTACGAATGCGAATGGGCCAATGCCCTCAAAGACCCGGAAAAACTCAAGCGCTTCCGCACCTTCGTCAACGATCAGCGCCCCGACCCGGACATCCATTTTGTCCAGGAACGCGGTCAACGCCGGCCGATCATGGCCGCCGAACTCAACCTTATCCCTGTCACCGAGGAGAATGCCTGATGAGTCAGTCCAATACCCAGCGTGTCAACGCCCTTGCCACCGCGGGCAATGCCCAAACCTGGCAGGCGGTGTGCAGCCAGCAGGATCTGGTCAGCAACTCCGGCGTCGTCGTCTGGCTCGACGGTGCCCAGGTGGCGCTGTTCTACCTGCCGCAGGCCGAGGGTCGCACCCTCTACGCCATCGACAACCATGACCCGCAGTCCGGAGCGAACGTCATCGGCCGCGGATTGATCGGCAGTCTCAAGGGTGATCTGGTGGTGGCGTCGCCGATCTACAAGCAGCATTTCCGTCTTGAAGACGGCAGCTGCCTGGAGTACCCGGAGCAGCGCCTGCGGGTGTGGCCGGTGCGCCTGAACGCCGGCGTCGTGGAAGTCGCGGCGGCTTGACCGTCGCGCTGAACCGTATCGGAGAACGTTGATGAAAACAGCCGCACAGTTGCTGAAACTGAAGGTCGTGCAAAACCAGCAGGTGCACAGCATCGCACCGGATCAGATGGTTCTCGACGCCCTGAAAATGATGGCCGAGAAGAACGTCGGCGCGCTGCCTGTGATCGAAGCAGGGCAGGTGGTCGGCGTCATCAGCGAGCGCGACTATGCGCGCAAGGTGGTCCTACAGGGGCGTTCTTCGGTCGGTACACCGGTGCGCGAGATCATGAGCGCGCCGGTGGTGACCGCCGACAGTTTGCAGAGTATCGAGCGCTGCATGGAGGTCATGACCGACAGCCATTTGCGTCATCTGCCGGTGCTGGAGGGGGGCGAATTGATCGGGCTGCTGTCGATCGGTGATCTGGTCAAGGAAGCCATCGTCGAGCAGACCGATTTGATTCGGCAACTTGAGCACTACATTCGCGGGCATTGAGCCCGCGCATACCGTAGGTCGTAAAAAACGGCTGGAGTGGAAATAAGCCTAAGTAACCGGTTGGAACAGTCGATAACCCCAACAGTAGGCAACCAGCCGACCACGCACCTGCCGACAGGGGAACCATCGAGTGTCCATAAAATTACGTTTGATCTTGTTGATCGGCACTGGCTTGCTCACCGCCCTGATCGTGAGTCTGGTCAGCTATGTGGGTAACACTCGGATGGCTGAAGCGGTGAGTGACAACGAGGTCAGCATGACCGCGCTGCGCAACCACCTCGAAGCCGACATGATGCACGATGCGTTGCGCGCCGATGTGCTGTCGGCGATGCTGGTAGGGTTGGGCAAGAGTCCCAGCAGCAAGGCCGAGGTGCGTAGTTCACTGAATGAGCATGCCGCGCATTTTCGCGAGATGCTGGGTGACAACCTCAAGCTGCCGGTCAACGACACCCTCAAGGCCGCGCTGGTCAAGATCAAACCAAGCCTCGATACGTACATCAGCGCCGCCGAGCGCATTGTCGGGCTGGCGCTGGATGATCCGGATTCCGCGCAACAGCAACTGGGCACGTTCAATAACGCGTTCAGCCAACTGGAAAACCAGATGGCCGCCCTCAGTGAGCTGATCGAAACCAACACCCAACAGACCAGCACGGGCACTCGGCAAACCATCAGCAGTGCCAACTTCACCCTCGGCACCGTACTCATTGCCAGCTTGTTGCTGCTGCTCGCCCTGGGACGCTCGGTTATCCTGAGCATCATGGGGCCGTTGCAAACCGCCAGCCGGATTGCCGACAGCATCGCCCATGGCAACCTGAGCGAGGCTATCGTCGAGCCCGCCCGCAAGGACGAAGCCAGCACCTTGATTCGCAGCCTGGCGACCATGCAGCGTGACCTGCGCGGCATGATCGAAGTGGTTCGCAGCAACGCCCACGGCGTGAGTGGCATGAGCCAGCAGTTGAGCAGCGGTTGCCATCAGGTCGCGGGCAGCAGCCAGCAGCAAAGCGTTGCCGCCAGCACCATGGCCGCGGCGGCCAGCGAAATGACCGCGAGCATCGAAGAGATCACCCGGCATGCCGAGCGTGCACTGAACATGGCCAACCAGGCCGAGGAACTGGCCAAGGACGGCGGTCGGGTAATTCATCAAGTGGTCAGCGACATGGACGGGATTGCCCGTTCGGCGCAGCAGTCGGCCCAAGTGATCCGCACCCTGGACAAGGAGTCCGAGGGAATTTTCAGCATCATTCAGGTGATCAAGGGCATCGCCGATCAAACCAACCTGCTGGCGCTTAACGCCGCCATCGAGGCCGCCCGTGCCGGCGAGCAGGGCCGTGGTTTCGCCGTTGTTGCCGATGAAGTACGCAGCCTGGCGGGCCGCACCAGCGCCTCCACGCAGGAAATCGCTGCCATGGTCGCGCGCATCCAGCAAAGCACCCGTGAAGCCGTCAGCAGCATGGAGGCGGGCGTCGCACAGGTCGACAAGGGCATGGCGGTGACCGCCGACGTCGAGCGCGCCATCCGCGAAATCCTCCAGGCCACGCTCAGTACCACAGAGCTGGTCAATGACATCAGCCGCACGATCGGCGAGCAGAGCCTGGCCAGTAACGAAATCGCGCACCAGGTGGAAATGATTGCCGGGATGTCCGAAGGCAACAGCAAGGTCATCAACCAGACGGCCTCGACCACCGATGAGCTGTCCAACCTGGCCGGACAGCTCTCGCAGTCGGTGGATCGGTTTCGCCTTTGAAGCATTGGCTGGCCCTGTAATCGGGGCCAGTCAGCTCATCCAGTTACCGCCATCGACGTTATAGGTCTGCGCCACGATGTAATCGCTTTCGGCGGACGCGAGGAAGATCGCCATGCCGACAAGGTCCTCTGCAGTGCCCATGCGTCCGTACGGCACTTCCTGTCCCGCCAGTTTTTTCTTTTCCCCGAGCGGCCGGTTTTCATAGCGGGCGAACAGCGCGTCTACGCCGTCCCAATGCTCGCCGTCCACCACCCCCGGCGCAATGGCGTTCACGTTGATGTGATGGGGAATGAGATTGAGGCCGGCCGATTGCGTGAGGCTGATCACCGCTGCTTTGGTCGCGCAATACACCGCGACCAGCGCTTCACCGCGCCGCCCGGCCTGACTGGCCATATTGATGATCTTGCCGCCGTGACCCTGGCGGATCATCTGTTTGGCCGCGGCCTGCAGGGTGAACAGGGTGCCGGAAACGTTGATCGAGAACAGCCGTTCGTAGCTGTCGCGAGAAATTTCCGTGATCGGTGCGAGATCAAACAGCGCCGCGTTGTTGATCAGGATATCGAGCTTGCCTGCGGTGACGATCACCGTGGCGAGGGCGGCGTCGATGGATTGCTGGTCGGTCACGTCCATCTCGACCGCATAGGCATTGGGGCCCAACGCTGCCGCGGTGGCTTGCGCGCGTTCCAGGTTGATGTCGGCGATTGCGACCGTAGCGCCTTCGCGGAGATAGGCTTGCGCAAACGTTCTGCCTATTCCTCTGGCGGAACCGGTAATCAGGGCGCTTTTTCCTTCTAGACGTTTCATTATTCCCATCCAAACGTAAGAGCTAAAGAGTTGCCCGATCGAGGGCATTAAAAGCAGTCGTTAGTCGGTGAAGAACCCCTGTAGACGCGGGTTTATGTGGCGAGGGGGCTTGCCCCCGTTGGGTCGCAAAGCGTTCCTAAAACCAGTCGCCGCAATCTTTAGTCAGCAACGCGGTGTCCGGTTTACGACTGCTGCGCAGCCGAACGGGGCGGTGCGGCGTTCCGACAAGCCCCCTCGCCACACAGGCCCGCTCCCACATTGATTGCGTCACGCCGTTGCTACTTGGGATAACCAGCGCGCTTCATCTCGCGCTCGGTGCTTTGCTGCGCGGAGGCCAGGGCCTGTTCCACCGGCATCTGCCCGGTCAGCGCCGCGGATACCAGCTTGCCGACTGACGTGCCAATCGCCTGGAATTCGGGGATGGTCACGTACTGGATGCCGACGTAGGGCACCGGTTGGGCTGAAGGATGCGCGGGGTCGGCGTTCTGCATCATTTTCAGCGTGACACCGGCGAAGGGCGCCGCCTGCAAGTACGCGTCGCTGTAGGTCGACATGCGGGTGCCCGGCGGTACGTTGCTGATGCCATCCGTCTCGGCGACCAGTTGGATGTATTCCCTGGAGGTGGCCCAGGTCACAAAGGCTTTGGCGGCTTGCTTGTGTTTGGACGTCGCCGGGATGGCCAGTGACCAGGCATAGAGCCAGGACGAACCCTTGTCGGTGACTTGTGTGGGCGCCGCGACGAAACCAACATCGTCGGCCACCTTGCTTTGCGTTTTGTCGGTGATAAAGGAACCGGCGACGCTGGCATCGACCCAGATTGCGCATTTGCCGCTGTTGAACAAGGCCAGCGTCTCGTTGAAACCATTGCTCGATACACCCGGTGGGCCGTATTGCTTGAGGGTATTGACGTAGAAGTTGGTGGCGGCGGTCCATTGCGGCCCGGTGAGTTGCGGTTGCCACTGCTCGTCGAACCAGCGCGCGCCAAAGGCGTTGGACAGGGTCGTCAGCAGCGCCATGTTCTCACCCCAGCCGGCCTTGCCGCGCAGGCACATTCCGTACTGTTCTTTATCCGGCTGATGCAGTTTGCCGGCGAACTCACCGAGCTGCGTCCAGGTCGGGTGCTCGGGCATGCTCAGGCCGGCGTTCTTGAACAGGTCGGTTCGGTAATAGGTGAGGGTGCTTTCGCCATAAAACGGCAGGGCGTAGAGCGTGTCGTTGACCGATAACCCCTGGCGAACCGCAGGGAAAATATCCTCGAGGTCATAGCTGGCGGGCAGGTCCTTTATCGGCTCCAGCCAATGCTTGGCGCCCCACAAGGGGGTTTCGTAAGTGCCGATGGTGAGCACGTCAAACTGGCCGCCCTGAGTGGCAATGTCGGTGGTCAGGCGCTGACGCAATACGTTCTCTTCAAGCACCACCCAGTTGAGCTTTACATCGGGGTACAGTTGTTCGAATGTTTTGGACAGTCGCTGCATGCGGATCATGTCGCTGTTGTTCACGGTGGCGATGGTCACCGTTTCGCCAGCCTGGCAGAGCAGGGCAGAGCACAGGCCGGCGGACAGAAAAAGCGCGCTTGGAATGATCTTCATCGTGATCTCCGCTCTGCGCCTTGGGCGGCAGAAGCTTTATTGTTGTTGTAATCCACGATGCGAGTCATAGCCGCAACGGGATGACCACAGAATTACAGCTACCCAAGGGGGGAACAAATGAACGGCATACGCACCGCTGATACTTTTTTGACCGTGGAAAAAAAGTATCAGTGGGCGCCATGTAGCGCGCTAGGCACCGGGCATCGTTAGTGCGAGTCTCATGTCAGCGTCCCGAGGCTTCGACGGGCCCCAGGCTTCGCGGTACCTTGATAAAACCAACAAAAACGGAATCGCCAGGGTGATGAACCATCACGCAACCGCAGACAAGCCACCAGCGCTTGAAGTCATTCTGAACGAGCCCCAGCATAGCTTTCGTTGGTACGAGCACGACTATCCCTTCGACCTGGCGCGCTGGAACCATCATCCGGAATTCGAGATCCACCTGATCCGCGAAGGCAGCGGTCGGCTGTTGGCCGGTGACTACATCGGTGTGTTCGAGGCCGGTCATGTCGCCCTGATCGGGCCTGGGCTGCCTCACGACTGGATCAGTGATCTGGGCAAAGGCGAGGTGATCACCGGCCGTGACGTGGTGTTGCAATTCGATGGCCAGATGCTGATGCACCTGCGCGACAAGGTCCCGGAGCTCAGCGAGTTGCAAAGCCTGTTTCGCCAGGCGGCGCAGGGCATCGAATTTCATGGCAACACCCGCCAGAAAGCAGCCCGACTGCTGGAAGAGATCGGCCAGTGCCACGGCTTGCAGCGGTTGTGCCTGTTCCTGTCGTTGCTGCAACTGCTGGCATCGGCCCCCGACAGCGAGAGGCAAACGCTTGCCAGCCTGCAATACGCGCCTATGCTCGACGCGTTGACGGCCCAGCGCATGAGCATTGTTTTCGACTACATCCTGAACGACCTCGCTGACGAGTTGCGGATGTCGGTCATCGCCCAACGCCTGGACATGAACGAGCCGGCCTTCTCCAAATTCTTCAAGCGCGCCACCGGCCATACCTTCGTCGACCTGACGCGCAAACTGCGAGTCCAGCGTGCCTGCCGTTTGCTGGCGCAAAGCAGTTTCAGCGTTGCCAATATCTGTTTTGAAGTGGGGTACGCTAACTTGTCGAATTTCAATCGGCACTTTCGCCATGAAATGCATGAGACGCCCAGCGAGTATCGGCAGCGGTTGCAGCGGGTAGTGGCGGCCGGTCATTGAAGGAACGGTGAGTACCTGTAGGTGTTGCCGAAGGCTGCGATCTTTTGAGGCCATCTTGCGACGGGGAGCGTTTTTTGTGGCGCTGAAGTGTTAGGCTCGAAAACGACCGGGTATTGGCGATAACGCATCTGGAATTATTTTTCTCCAGTTCTTGACATGCCTTTCGAACCAGTCCAGAATTGCGTCCATTCCTGATTCAGGAACACGAAAACCCCTTAGATTTCAAAGGGTTGGAAGCTAGATTAGAATCTTGTTTCCAGATGCGAGTTTACACGTTTGATGTTGCGCTACTGAACGTCAGATGTTTGAGGCCGAATAGCAAAATGGTTATGCAGTGGATTGCAAATCCACCTACGCCGGTTCGATTCCGACTTCGGCCTCCACTTTAAACGAGCTCCGTAGATCCATGATCTACGGAGCTTTTTTATTTTCGCAGTCCTGCAAGATTTAGTCTTGAAAAGGGGATTTGCGAACTTGCTTCACCGGGGCGGGATGTATATATTTCCCCCTCTGTTGCACAAGCGTCAGAACTGCCAGGTCGTAACTGGTCAGTCTCCAGACAGCTTTACCGCGCTACCGCCCGAATGGCGAAACTGGTAGACGCATGGGACTTAAAATCCCCCGCTCGTAAGGGCGTGCCGGTTCGATTCCGGCTTCGGGCACCATGAATATCAAGGGCTTGCGTGAGGTTTCTCATGCAAGCCCTTATTTTTTGCTTCGAAAAAAACTATCTCTGCTCCATTGCGGTCTTTGCCCGTAGGTCGCCTGAAATTCTGCTTTTTGGAATGCCAACCAGCTCGTGCGCGTCATCAAACCTTTTCTTGAGCACGCTTGCGATCATCGGTTGGCCGGTTCCAGGACCACTAAGCGCGTCGATCTGATCTTGTGACCAGCCTTTCAGGCCATGATTCGATCAATCAACACCTGAGTTCACCGATAATCTCAATACCGAGTTGAGGTCGGGTTCGTCGACGAAGATATCGAATATACGCACTCTGGAGCCACACGCCGGATTAAACTTGGCTCACTGATAATTAAACATTACGAGTGAGGACGAGAACCGTTGAAAATCCACATCCACAGCCATCCATACTTTATGGAATGACGGATACGACCACTTTCTGTTTCAGCGTGTTCGCGTAAATCTGTTTATTAAAGAAATATATTTCAAATTATTGCCGTAATCCCTTTTTATTTGTTAGATTGCGCGCCTCAAAAATTAACCAGGGACGTGTGATGTTTTTTATTGTCTGGCAAGGATGGGGCCTTCTTTCGATTCTTATCCCGGTACTTTGCATGGTGCCTTTCGCAGGGCTCCTCAATGGACTCGGGTTGGGTGTCGGTCTATTGGTTGGCGCGGCCGTCAATGCCTATATTGGTCACCGGCTGAATAACCAGCCGGGCAAAACCTACATTGATAAAGACAGCGGTGGCGAAGTCGTCTTTCGCAAGAAACACACGTTGTTCTATGTGCCCATGCAATATGTATCTGTGCTGTGGGCAGTGGTGGGTGTATTTGCGTTGTTTAGTGCGCACTAAGCGCACTGGCTTTCGTCACTGTCAGTAAGGGCTGCTTGCGGTCCAAAACTGCTCCGTCAGCGGACTAGGCTTAAACCGGATACTCGAATGCTCCCGCGCTGACAACGGGGCTGGAAAAGCTATACCTTTCTCTGCTTGTGGAGAGAGTCCATATCAGCCTATTCAATCCATATAGCCCTCGAAAGAAAAGTTCGAGGGTTCGAATCGATCGGTCGTGTCCATCCGAATACTTCGCAGGCTCACCGTTTCCAAGTGTGATGCGTATAAAGTCTCCGCAAAATAGCTGATCAGGATGGAGCGTCGGCGTGCGCCGATTGAGTTCAGACTGCCCGCATGCACTAAATCCACATCAAACACCAAGATGTCGCCAGCGGCGCCGGAAAGCTGTACAGACCGGGACTCGTCATTGAAGTTGAATGGCGGCGCTCCCTGGTCTGGGCGATGGCTGCCGGGGACGATACGTGTTGCGCCGTTCTCGGGGCCATAATCGTCAAAAAAAGCGATGGCGTTCACAATGTCGCCTGGCCGTTGGGCCGACAAGTCGCGGTGCAGCCGCTGATGACCGCCACCTGCAAGGGGCTCACGACCCTCTACCTGCGAGAGGAAGAACCGTTCTCCAATCAACTCGCCAACCACCGCCAGCACCTCCGGCAGACGACACACGGCCTGAACTTTCGAATCAGCGTCCAGCAGCGAGTGGCGCCAATCCATGCCACGCGGCACTGGCCACTGGTCTGCCGGTTTCACGCCCGCATCGAACACGGCACGAAGGTCACCCAGCCACTCGGCCGGGATCGCTCGACGAAGTAGCGCAAAGCCATTTCGATGGAGTTGCTCGCGGTCAGTCATAGCTTCCTCAATTATTGAGCAGAGGATTTCGGGCTCAGATTTCGCGTAGCAGCGCGCAAAAAAGGCGTTTCGGCGGTCAGTATGCGGGCAGTCTGGAAGAACCGACGTTTTCAACAGAATCGGCCACAAACAGCCATTCTCGGCCCTGTTCAGGGCGCTTTGCATGTCAGCCAGGCCCCCCAGAAAAGGCTGCTGAAGAAACGGGTAGTGTCCCCGAATCCGGCGTCATGCAAAAGTTTTTGAACCGCCGCCTCGGAATGTGGAGGATCAGCGCCCTGAAGAATTTTCCCAAGCTTGGCCTTCACTTCATCCGGGCTGGCTCCATGCTGCCGCCATCGCTGCCCCCAGGCAGCCAGCAGTAACGGCTGGCTGGCGTAAGCATATTGATTCCCCGCGACAATCAGCGGTGCCCCCGGCTTTAGATGAGCCCGAATGGATCGTAGAATTTGTCGCTTGGTACCATCCCCTTCGAGATGATGGAGTACGCCGATCAGGGTGGCTGCGTCGTATGACTGGTCTGCCGCCAGGTCTTCAACATTCCCGAGATGCATGGCCGTTCTTTCAAGCAAGTTGTTTGCCTCTAACTGCTGCTTCGCTGCCTCCAGCATCGGCTCGGATGGATCAACGGCAGTGAAGCGCCAACCTGGCTCAAGCTTGGCCATGGCAATAATTTCCTGTGCCGTACCACCAGCACCAACCACCAGTATTTTTGCCGAGTTTGCATTGCCAAGGCTTGCCGCCAGCATGCACGCAGCCAAGTCTTGGCAGGCGTCATATCCTGCCAGTGCAATACGGCTCTGTCGGCCGTACTCATTGGCTCGGGAGGTATCAAATTTTTCAGCGGCGTTGAGAGGGGATGATTTCAAGTCGGTTCTCCATGTCCTGAAATCCAAGCTACGCCACACATAGAAATAATAAAAATTCATTAATTTTATGTGCTGCATTCCAGTAAGGAATGTATGGCTCAAACAATCGCGATCTTTGCTTAAGCTGACTCGGCCTTTGTCGACAATCCCACCCACACCGGGCGCTTCAATGGCACGACGGTAACCTAGATGCTCAACTAAAGTCATGGGTGTAATGGAGCTCGGCGATGCCGCCATCGCCACGTCCGGCAGCTATCGACACTGGGTCGATGTGAGGGAAGTCTTATGCCTACACTATGCCCATTGTCGGTGGCCAGTTGCAGGCGCAGCTTAAGAAGCGTCCACGCCAATTGCCAGCCACCTGAACCTCTTAGCCACCGACGACAGTGAGCCCCCTTTAAACAATGAAATTCATGTATAGGCACACCGAGTACCACCGAAGCGATCGGATCGGCTGGCTCCGCGCCTCCGTTTTAGGGGCCAACGACGGCATTGTCTCCACCGCCAGTCTGCTGATTGGCGTCGCTGCGGCCAATGCGAGCCACGCCACCTTGCTGGTTACAGGAATGGCAGGGCTGATGGCCGGTGCCATGTCCATGGCTGCAGGCGAGTACATTTCCGTTCACTCCCAGGCTGACACCGAGCGGGCCGACCTGTCCCGGGAACGAGCAGAATTGGCGAGCGATCCGAAAGCAGAACGACTTGAGCTCGCCAACATCTACATGCATCGCGGCGTCTCGCCGGAACTGGCCCATCAGGTGGCTGACCAATTGATGTCCCACGACGCGCTGGGCTCCCATGCCAGAGACGAACTGGGTATCAGCGAAACCCTCACCGCCAAACCCTTGCAGGCCGCTCTGGCCTCGGCCGCCAGCTTTGTGGTGGGCGCCGCATTGCCTCTAGCCGTGACGTTTTTCGCACCGGAGCAGAGCTCGGTGCGCTGGATATCGGGTATGTCATTGGTGTTTCTCGGGACATTGGGCGCCATTGCTGCCAGAGCCGGCGGTGCCAGCATTATCGCCGGCGCCTGGCGAGTAACCTTCTGGGGCGCGTTGGCCATGGGGGTCACCGCACTGGTGGGGCATTTGCTTGGGGCCGTGGTCTAGATCCCCTCAATACCCGAGACCCATGTGCTGCCTTCTATCCTGTTAGTACCAGAGACATGTTCGGATATTCCGCGCATATGAAATCGACGAATGCTCGAACTTTTGGAGTAGCCAAGCGCCTAGAGGTATGCAAGACCCAAAGCTCCGGTTCTACACCCGATACCGTGCCCCACTGGACCAACTCACCACGGGCGAGCTGGCTCCATGCGATGGACTGTGGAATAAGGGCAACACCACCACCGGCGATAGCCGCATCGCGGACCATCAGTAACGAGGAGAATCGCAGCTTTGGGATCGGCTCCAGGACCAACTGTCCGCCATCGAGACTCCAGTGGGTGGGCTGGAAGCTCGATGTTACGATGCCAGGAACGGGCCTGATTGCGCCCGGCGTTGGCTTAATTACTTCAGGCGCCGCCACGACTACCAGCCGGTCTTTGGCGAAGCACCGGCCGACCAAACTGCTGTCCGGGCTCGGGTTGATCCGGATGGCGACGTCGAATTGTTCCTCCACAAGGTCAACCAGGCGATCCTCCGCCACGACTTCGATTTCGACCTCCGGGTAGGCGGCACAGAATTCTGCTCCGATGCGGCCCATTGCAAGCTGGGAGAACAGGACTGGGGAGGCGACACGCAAGCGTCCGCGAGGCGTCGATACGCCCTCACGGGCTGCTGTCATGGCTTCGGCCACCTCGCCCAACGGTCCTTCTGTTCGAGCCATCAGCATTTCGCCAGCTTCGGTTAGCTTCAGGCCGCGAGCGCTACGCTCGATCAGCCTCACCCCCAGTTGCTCCTCAAGGTCGGAGATTCGACGCGATAGGGTGGCTTTGGATATGCCGCTCGCACGGCTCGCCTTTCCAAGCCCCTCATTCGTTGCGACGAGTGTGAAGTCGATCAGAGCATTCAGATTCATAGTGTTCCAATTTTGAAACGAAGTGTCTGTATTTTGGTGTCTGCGCTTTATCTGCGCAACAGCATATCTTCTCGTCATCGGAACTCGATACGAGGAATTGCAATGAGCACCCTGCAACGAGCTGTAATGATCCGGGCATACGGCGGTGCTGACGCCGTGGAAGTGGCCAAAATCGAAAAGCCAGAACCTGGGCAAGACCAGGTTCTCGTTCGGGTTCGTGCCGCCGGCGTAAACGGTATTGATTGGAAGGTCCGCGAAGGTCATGTACGAAACGCGTTCCCGCTTCCATTGCCAATAGTGCTGGGCGCCGAAATGGCGGGTGTTGTCGAGGCTGTCGGCCCCGGTGTCTCTCGCTTCCGTATTGGCGATCGCGTCATGGGCGCGGTGGGAGGCCTGGGCGCTTACGCTGAATGTGTGAGCGTCAGTGAGTCGAGCCTCTCCCTTACGCCTGTGAATCTTGATGATGTCCATGCTGCTGCTGTTCCTGTCGCTGCCGTGGCAGCCTGGAAGAGCCTCAATCATGCGGGGCCGATTCATCCCGGCCAGCGAATCCTTATTCACGGTGCTGCCGGTGGGCTGGGCGCCTATGCCGTGCAGTACGCCAAGCGGGCAGCTGCGCAGGTCTTCGCAACTGCGGGCACGGCTGACCTGGACTATGTACGCAGCCTCGGTGCCGATCATGTCATCGACTATCAAACCCAACGTTTCGAAGACATCGTCCGGGACATTGACCTGGTACTCGACTATGTCGGGGGTGAGGTGCTGGATCGCTCTTGGCAGGTGCTGGCTGAGAACGGCGTCATTGTCGGCACGTCGTCGCCCGACATTCTGGCGCGTACCCCGGCCAATCGCCGAGGCCTGTGGTTCATGAACACACCTGATCCCGAACTTCTGGCTTCGCTGGCAAAAGAAATCGCCAACGGCACGCTGCGGAGCAGGATCGGGGAGGTCGTTGGCTTCGCAGACATCCCCCAGGCGATTGAACGCAATCGCACCGTTTCCGGGACTGGAAAAGTCGTGGCGGACTTCTCTCGCTGATCTACTCCATCTCTCACTGCAGGAGATTCAAAATGAGCATTCTCGTTACTGGTGCCACGGGCACCATTGGTTCACTCATCACTCAGGGCCTGGCTGAGGCGGGCGCCGAGGTCAAAGCGCTCGTGCGCCAAACTGGTAAACGCGACTTCCCGGCTGGTGTCACTGAAGTTGTAGCAGACCTCACCGATGTACCTTCGATGCGCGCTGCGCTGTCTTCGGTACGGACACTGTTTCTGCTCAACGCCGTTACGCCTGACGAGGTCACGCAAGCCCTCATTACGCTGAACCTCGCTCAAGAGGCTGGCATTGAGCGCATCGTCTACCTCTCGGTGATTCATGCCGACAAGTTCACCAATGTTCCGCACTTCACGGGCAAGCATACCGTTGAGCGGATGATCGAAAGCCTCGACATTCCCGCGACTATTCTGCGTCCCGCTTACTTTATGCAAAACGACCTCATGGTCCAACAGACGATCCAGAACTACTCGGTGTACCCGATGCCAATTGGCTCGGCCGGCGTCTCAATGATTGATGCGCGCGATATTGCCGATGTCGCCGTGGCAGAACTGCTGCGACGCGACAAGGCGTCTTCTGCTCTTGATCGTGTAACGCTGGAGTTGGTTGGGCCACAAGCACTGGTTGGTGCATCCGTGGCAAAGACCTGGAGTTCCGCCCTGGGTCGCGAGATCGCTTACGGTGGTGACGATGTAGCGGCCTTCGAAGGGCAACTGGCTTCGTACGGTCCCGGCTGGTTGGCATACGACATGCGCCTGATGATGGCGGGTATCCAGAAGTTCGGCATGCAAGCAGCTGAAGGAGCCGTGGACCGGCTGGAAGCCATCATTGGGCACCCGCTGCGTTCTTATGAAGACTTCGTCCGCGAAGCTACTGCCGGCGTTTAAAAAAAGGGCAGGGGGCATTCTTTTTCGCCTATGCATTGTCCCCTGTTAACCCATCTTCGTTAGGCTTTGCGCCGTCTAAAGTGGACACTCACATGAGTAATAAAGCTTTCAATCAATTCAACAGCACGAGCAGCGCTTTCAAGTACACATCCCTCGGATTACGTCTTATAGCCGCCTTGGCGTTTCTGGCAGCTGGCGGTGCCAAGCTCGCTGGCGTGCCAATGATGGTCGAAATCTTTGAACATATTGGCTTGGGGCCCTTGAGGAGGGGGAGCGTCGTATTGGCGAACTGGGGCAGAAGTTGAAGGCTGCCGGGGATCGTCGCACGTCGTCAGGGACGATTCCGGTCTTCCGTTAACGGATTGGAATCCATCAGCGGTTACCGGCTTTATGTCCTCCGAATACTGCCGGCATCCCCCGAGGGATTTAGCAGAGGTGATCGTTCCCTCATCTGAGATGCGAGGCAAGCGGTCACTCCGCGCTCGCTGACCCACCGCATTCGCCGCTAAGCAGGCTCTCCTATTACGGCATGGAAATCCTGTACTCGGCGAGCTTGGCCTTTTGCTCCTCCAGCACGTACTTCTTGTTGGCGATCTGCGAGAACTTCATGAAGTCGGCCTTGGCGTCGTCCCTGCTTCCCAAATGGTCGTACGCGATCCCGCGCGCATAATAGGCCCAGGCATAGTCCGGCTGGCGCTGAAGGCCGGTGCTGAATGCTTCAGCGGCCTCTCGGTACTGACCCAGGTCTGTCAGCGCGAGGCCCAGATGATAGTAGGTCGGCATGTGGAAGCCGGAACCCTTTCCGGCTTCTTCCATCCCGTTGTCAAGGTTGTACTGCACGAGTTCAAGGGCTTTTTTCGGGTTGCCAGCGTCGCGATACATGGCGCTCAAGTCCAGGTTGGCGCGCGGATCAGGCTTGACCGCCAGTTGCATGGATTTTTCCTTGGCGGCCACGGCTTCGGGAAAGTGCTTGAGGTTGCTGTAGGCGTCGGCCTGCACTGCGTAAATCAAACTTTGCAGCGAGGTGGGCAGCGTATTTTTCTGTAGGCATAGATCACCTTCCTGCAGCACCAGGGAGTAGTTTTCGGCTTTGGACGCTTTAAACTGATTAGCGCAGTGGACAAGGTTGGCTTTTTGCGGGTTCTGCATCCCTGCACAACCTGTGAGGATGACGGAGCAGGCGATCAGCGCGGGCCAGCGAGTATTCATGATAAGCATCCTTGTCAGTCGAGCAGATGAGCGTTGAGGTCAGGGCGATAGACCTGCAAGAGCGGCGCGGTCACGGTGCCTTGTAGCGAGCAGAACACAGTTGTGTGTCCCGCGAGCGGCGGTGTCGTGTCGCCCGTGTCGACGATCAACACGCGGTCTACGAAACCAAATGGCGTGGCAACGCCGGGGCCGGTCAGTCCTTCGGTGCGCCATTGACCGATCGGGTCTCCGACGCGGCGAATTTCGGCGCGGGTAATGGCTTTGCCCTGACTGACAAAGCGTGCGTTGTCAACGATCAGCGGCTTGAGTTTTGCGGCCACCTCTTGCGGCAAGCCATCGGCTACGAAACCCCAGAACAGAAAATTGCCGACGTTCTTGATGGTTTCGGCCTGGTTGTAATAGCCGACCATACGCACGCCGTTAACGATCAGGGGTGTTTCGAAGTGTTGGTAAGTGCCACCTTCCTGCAGCGGACTCATGATGGTCGGTGCCTTGACCGAGCCGTAGTTACTCAGGCGCAAGGTACCTGCTGGCAGGCGGGCATCGCGCAGGCTCTCGAAGAAACGCGCATCGCAACGAGAGAATTCAGTCAGCAGTTGTTCGGGCGTGGTGACAGTCTGGGCTTGGGCAGTGCAGGCGGCGCCGACGGCGAGCAAAGCAACGCCGAAAAAAAGAGAGCGGAACATTAAAATCATCCGTGAAGTGGGAGCGAAGGCTGTCGGCTGGTGAGTCGGGAACTTTAGCAATACGGGCTTGCGGGAGATGGCCAGCTTCTCTTTTTGGCTGAAAGCAGGCATGGATCGAACGTCTGTATATGGACTCCTCCTCGTTGCAAGCCTCCTTTGCTTTGGCGCCCGTGCCGACTGCACACGTATATTCGGACTCTGACTTCGGCATCGATTCGATGCAGGGCCATGATGGGCTATTCGCGCGCCGGTTCCCAATCGCTTCTACGTGCTTTGCGCACCTGGACATTTGAGGGTTTTACCGTCGCCGGTTCGACCGGTTCGACCGGTTTGCCATTGCTCGGGTAGCTCCGCAATCGTGGTGTGGGGTGCTTCTCCCGGGATGAATAGGTAAGGCCGCTGCTCGATCCGGTTGGTAATCAGTGTCGTTGTGCACCATCGCCCAAGCCGTGCGTGCAGTTTTGTTAGCTAAGTGCGATAGCGGCCACGTTGGGATGTGAGCGGTCGGCTAAACGGACAGCCCACTGGCGTTTAAGTGGATTCGGATTCTGTACCGGGTCTGGCAGACCAGGACGCTCTACGATGAAACCCACCTATTTGAATGCCTTGAGGAAGCGTGGTTCATCGCTTCTCAAGAACCTCGATTTTGGTTGACTGACTTCCTCAGGGCGTGAAGCTGCCCGTTGAATCAGACTGCAATCGGCCGTAGTCACCGGCAAGCAGCAGTACGTAACTGTTATCCGATGCAAAGTTCGGCCATTGAATTTATGAAGGCGGCAAAGCACCGTATCAGGACGCCGTAAAGGTATTTTCCATCGGCCAGCGCATTTCCAGATGTTCAGTCAAATAATTCATAAAAGCTTTGACCTTGGGTGTGATGGCGGCGCGCTCCTGGACGCATACATAAATATCGAGCGGTTCAGCGTAGGCATAAGTTGAAGCGTGGCGATGTTCAAACAGAGGAACGAGTTGGCCACTTTCGATATAGGGCGCCGCCACGAACTCCGCCAAACGGGTTATTCCCGCGCCGCGGATGGCCATTTGGGCTAGAGCGTCAACATCGTCGCTGATTGCGGTCGCATTGAGAGTAGCTTCGTAACGTTGGCCATCCCGGATAAAAACCCAACGTAGAAAGCGTCCGTCCAGCGGGTAGCGAAACGCTAGACAGGCATGGTGTTGGAGTTCTTCAGGGTCGAGTGGCCAGCCGACTCGTTCCAAATAGATGGGTGACGCGCAGATGATAAAAGGGACTGAAACGATCTTGCGAGCGACGATTCCCTCTTCTAGTTGTGGTTTTATCCGCAGGCTCAGATCAATGCCGTCTTGAATATGATTAATTTTGCGATCTGTGGTTGAGAGTTCAAGTGTCAGGCGTGGGTAACGTGCAGCGAAGCCGGCGATTAGTGATGCCAGCACATGCCGCCCGAAAGCGGCGGTAGAAGCGATGCACAGTCGCCCTTGGAGTTGAGTCTGCGCGCTGGTGATCGCGCTTTGCGCCGATTCGAGATCACGCGCTATGCGTTTCACTTTTTCGTAGTACACCACGCCGCTTTCGGTTAACGCCATGCTACGCGTGGTGCGCTGGAGAAGGCGCGTACCTAGGTGGGTTTCCAAGCGATTTATGGTCTGGCTAATGGCTGCCGCACTGACGCCCAGGGTTTTGGCCGCGCCCACGATAGAGCCCGCTTCAACCACCTTGATAAAGCTAGCAATCGCCCCTAACAGGTTCATCTTTGTCCCAGCGAGAAGAGTCATTCATAAGATTTTGTTTATAAAGCAACCACTGCTAGCCGTCTAGTTGCTAATTTTTGATCTTGCTATGGTGTTCATCACCTATCAATCGAAGATCAAAAAGGTCTGATATGAATCCAAAAACATCCTCTAGAGCTCTATTTTTCAAACGTAAGCTCTCGGTTCGCGCTACGCCTTATGTTTTCGCACTGTATATGGCCACAATCATGGCGCTCTTGATGTCATTCGTGATCACTGCGGCAAATTCCGGCATTGAGATTGATTACCTAAGTAATGCGCTGCACGCCTATAAATTGGCCATGCCAGTGGCATTCCTGTGCATACTCGTCGTTCGCCCCATTGTGCTCAAACTGGTGTCTTTGACTGTACACCCACATCGTTAAGGGCGGCCGCTTGCGGCCCAATTGATGGGGCGTTGTGGACAACCCTATTGGGTCGACTGTTGCCGGCCGTCACAGGTCGGAGTCGACCTAAAGCTGACATTATCCTCAGTCAGCTCCAAGTCTTCTCTCGATCCAGTGGTTTGTGGGCTATTCAGCGGCGCCACGACCCCTCGGGCAATTCTATCTGCCGATGCGCCGCAGCCAAGGCAGCCTTCAGCCCCTCTTTATCCAGTGGTATGCAGTAGGCGGGTTTCGCCCGTTCGAATCGCCAGCTTTCATCAATACTGCCCGCATCTACCGCGTCGAATCCAATCTCGTCCAGCAACGTGATCACCAGCGCTTTCGCCGCCGGATCATCCGCAGCGATCGGCAGTGCGCGTCGGTCGGGCGCTGCTTTCGGGCGCGAGTCTTGCGTCAGGTCCTGGGCGAGGATGGCATTGAACACCTTGACCACGCTGGAGTGGGGCAGATGCTCGGCGAGCAGGCGGCTGGTGGTGGTTTCGAATCGGTCGAGAGCGGCAATGTGACCGTCGCGTTCCGGGTAGTAATTATTGGCATCCAGCACGGTTTTAGCCTCTAGCCACTTGGCCGGCACGCTTCGGTAATGCGCAAGAGGAATGGCCACAAGCACCACTTCGCCAAATTGTGCTGCCTCCTCGACAGTGCCGACCTGACTGCCAGGAATGCCGCTAAGCACGCTGCTCATGGTCTGAGGCCCACGTGAGTTGCTGAGCATCGCCTCGTGTCCCGCCGTGATGACCAATTGCGCCACTGCACGTGCGATGAAACCTGCCCCAATAATGCCGATACGCATGTCCTTGCTCCGCTGGTTAGTAAGAAGAAACCATGATGATTGCCAACCAATGACAGATAAATAATCATCGGCTACTTAGTCTCGTTACCAGGAGTGTTGAATGATGGATCGTCTGACGAGCATGGGGGCGTTTGTGATGGCAGCGGAATCCGGTTCCTATGCCAGTGCTGCCGAGCGATTGGGCCTGTCGCCGCAGATGGTGGCCAAGCATGTTGCCGCGCTTGAGCAGCGGCTAGGTGCGCGGTTGCTGAACCGTACCACTCGACGCCAGAGCCTGACTGAGTTGGGCAGCGCTTACTACGAACGCTGTAAGCACATTTTGAGCGAGGCTCAGGCTGCCGACTCCCTTGCGCAGATCATGAACGACACCCCGCGCGGCAAACTGAAAATCAGCGCTCCCGTAACGTTCGGCTCCTATAGCCTCATGCCCTTTGTGACGGAGTTTTTGCGTCAACACCCGGAAGTCGAAATCGATCTGCATTTGACCGATCGCTTTGTCGATCTGGTGGAGGAGGGTTATGAAGTGACTTTCAGAATTGGCCCGTTGACCGCGTCCAGTTTGACCGCCAGGCCGTTGGCGCCTTATCGGTTGGTAGCCTGTGCGGCACCGAGCTATCTGACCGACCGCGGAGTGCCGCAAATACCGGATGATCTGAAGAACCATGAGTGTCTGGGGTATGCCTATTGGTCCCGGCCGGCCGACCGCGAATGGGTGTTCTGCAAAGGCTGCGCAGTTGAACGGGTACAAGTCGTTAGTCGATTGCAGGTCAACGAGAGCAAAGCACTGCTGTCGGCAGCGCTGGACGGGTTCGGGATTGTCCTTGGTCCCGAAGACTTTCTGGAGCCCGCGTTGCGCAGCGGCGAGTTAGTCCGACTGTTAACTGATTACGAAGCACCGAGCCGACAAATGCATTTGCTCTACACGGCCAATCGTCAGAGAACAGCCAAACTCCGACGATTTATCGATGCTGCGCTCGCCCGCTTTGGTGCTCCTTGAGCAGGCTTTTGAGTTGTCTCAGCCGCATTGACCTGTGATTGATCTCGGTCGCAGGCTACTGCTTCATTGACTGGCTGCTTCTGGCAGCTTCTGGCTCAGGCTATGTGAAAACGTTTTAGAGCAGGTTTGACACTCAGGACTGGAACGAAAATCGTGCTCTTAAGCAAATTCCCGGCCTGCTGATGGCTCCAAAGCGCCTTTCAGGTACCCGATGAGAGACGGACGACATCGGGCGCGGATTCAGCGCCGACTTCGCTTTGGCGTCCCAGGAATAGAAAGACCACGGCGGCAGTGAACAGCGTGAACATCGCCAGTAGTTGCAACAAGGTGTTGAATCCTGCGGTATAGGCCGAGCGCAGCATCGTCAACGGGATTTGGCTGGCGTCGGTGCTCGCGTGCTGGATATCACCCATCACCAGGCGTTGCGCGATAGTTGAATAGTCAACAGCGGACAGTTTGACCGAGTCACTGATGCTCAGATGGTGTGCGACCAGGGCCGTCAGCACCGCCACAGTGATTGCCAGGGCGACACCTTCGCTGGCCACCCGCGTCGTGTTGAAAATACCAGCGGCCATCCCCGCCCGTTCCTTGGGGATCACGCTGATCGACAAACCATCCATCAAGCCCCAGGGCAGGCCTGTACCAATACCGGTCAGCAGCATGGCCGCGATGATCTGCGCGTGCGTGCCGACCGGGATCGTACTCAGCCAGTAGAGCCCGGCCGCTGCGATCACGAAGCCGATGGCGCAGAGTCCGCCCGCCGACAACCAGCGAGTTAGCGACGCGGCAATGATCGGGACAATCAGCATCGGGGCAGAGAGTGCCAACATCATCAGCCCCGCTTCAAAGGCACTGGCCCCTTCCACGCCGATAAACCGAAACGGCAGCAATACGATCAAGACGATGTAGCAATAGCAGGTGCCGATCGGCAGGATCTGTACACCGACAAAGCGCGGAAACAGCAATAGCCCCAGTTCCAGCATCGGATGTTTTGCCCGATTTTCAACCATGATAAACAGCAGCAAAAAGACCGCCGACGCGCCAAGCAGCGCATGGATGACCGGCGAGCTCCAGCCTTGCTCAGGTGCCAGGATCACCGCCGTGGTAAACGTGATCAACAGGCCGGAAAACGTCAGCACGCCGGGCGTATCCAGACGTTGTGCTTGCGGGTCGCGGCTTTCGCGCATTTTCGGCAGGGCAAATATCAAAGAAAGGATGGCGATCAGGGCGGTGCAAAGAAAAATTGCGCGCCAGCCCATGTACTCGATCAGCAACCCCGATAACAACGGACCGAAGGCCAGGCCAACCCCGAAAGTGGTGCCCAGAAGGCTGAATGCACGCGTCCTGGCATGTCCATCAAACTCCTGTGCCAATGCCGCCGATCCGCTGGCCAGGGCTGCCGCCGCGGCAATGCCCTGCACGCCACGCAACAAGTCCAGCCAGAAAATATCGGGAACCACCGCCAACAGGGTCGACACCAGTGCAAACAACACCATGCCGCACATGAACAGGCGCTTGCGTCCGTAGAGGTCCGCGAGGGTACCGGTCGCCATTAGCAGGCTGCCGAAGCTGAGCATGAAGGCATTGGTGATCCAGGCCAATTCCGTGGGCAGGGCATCAAAAGTTTGACCAATGAACGGCGTGGCCACTGTCCCGCCGGTAAAACTCATGGGCAATACCAAGGCTGCCAGGCAAATTGCAGCCAAGATGGAGTGCCGGCCCTGGGCCGGCAGCGGTTCGGTGGCTGAGTTCATTAAGTCATTCCCTGCATGTCTATGAAGTATCCGTGCTGTCCAGGCCGAGGCGCGCGATCGTTCGCACACTCTAGTTAGGATACAATCGAAGATAAACGGGCTTTTATTCCACTTATAGTGAACCAAAAGGATGTAATCGATTTGTGGACAGTCTTAGTGGAGTGATCTCATTCGTAAAAACCGCCGAGGCGCTCAGTTTCATCAGCGCCGCCAGGGCGTTGGGGATTTCTGCCTCGGCCGTGGGCAAAAACGTCGCCAAACTTGAGGCTTCGCTGAATGTGCGGTTATTGCACCGCAGCACCCGCAAAGTCAGCCTGACTGCGGAGGGACAGTTGTTCTATGAACGCTGCCGCAAGATCCTCGACGATCTTCAAGATGCCCGGGCGATGCTTTCCCATGCCACACAGGAACCCCGTGGAAAGTTACGCGTCAGTTTGCCCACCATCGGTTATCGCTTTCTCTTGCCCCATATGGCGCGGTTTCGCAAAGCCTACCCGGAGATTGAGCTGGAGCTGGACTTCAACGACCAATTGGTGGATGTGATCGATGAAGGCTTTGACGTGGTGATTCGCAGCGGTGGGCTGGCCGACTCCAAGCTGATGGCACGCAAGCTGGGGCCTTTTAAGTTTGTCCTGTGCGCATCGCCTGACTATTTGCAGCGTAAAGGACGGCCCGTCACTATCAGTGACCTGGAGCATCACGAGTGCTTGCGTTACCGATTTGTCACGACGGGTAAAATAATGGACTGGAGTATGTCTTCGGCCCCCCAGTTCACGCAGTTGCGCCTGCCAACCGCTCTGACATTGAACAACATGGAAGCCATGCTGATGGCTGTGGTGGATGGGCACGGTATCGCATTTGTCCCGGACTTCCTGGCGCGCGAAGCTATCGCCCAGGGGCGCCTGGAAACGGTGCTCGACGGCCACAGCGAAGATCAAGGTCAGTTCTGGGCGTTGTGGCCGTCCAGTCGCCATCTTTCACCGAAGATCCGTGTATTCGTGGACTTTGCCGCCGAGCATCTGTTTGCTGTCCCTTCCGTCGACAGACCAACTGTAACTCGCTCATGAAGCCGGTAATCGCTGACCGTTCGTTGTGGGTCGATTCTGTTGAAAAAGTCGGATTCAGCTGGCCTGAGCTCAGGCACGGCTACCAGCAGAGAACCTGCTCACCACATTGAGTGGTTTTTCGGCCCTTCGTTGACCTTTACTGCTCGGTTATTGGTGAGTTTGAGGTTTTTTGCTTGGTGCAGGCGCACCTGCCGCCCTCCCTCGAATGCGGAGGGCGTCCGACTCAACGGTTCTTCAGCATCCTGCTAGGGAAAAGTGTTGCGCTTGGCGAAGATGCTTGCCATTTCCGCCGCGTTCTCGGTTCCCCAGTTGCATAGCGGGACGATCGCGTCAGCCAGGCTGCGGCCGAGCAGGGTCAGCGTGTAGTCCCCCAATGCCCGTGCGGTGAAGGGCTCGGTCTCCGACCTGGCCGAGCGCGGAACCCTCGACATCGTCTTCGCCAATGCCGGGGCGGGAAGCCAGCTTGCGCTCGGCAAAATCACCGCCGAGCACATTGACGAAACCTTCGACACCAACGTGAAGGGGACGATCTTCACAGTCCAGAAGGCGCTGCCGCTGATGGGGCAGGGCGGTTCGATCATCCTGACCGGTTCGAGCGCTCGCCGTCGACGGCGGCCTGGCGCAAATCTGACTCGCCACGCCCGGCCGGTAACTCCATCGATATTTGGAACCCGCAGGGCGTGGTAAATCCAAGGAGAATATATGAGCTACGCAATTATCGGCTTCGGCAATATCGGCCAGGCCCTGGCCAAGGCCTTTGCCCGCAAAGGCATCGAAGTATCCGTTGCAACCACGCGCGACCCGGGAAGCTTTGCATCCGCCACGGCCGCGATTGGACCCCAGATCATTCCCAAAACACTGGCGGAAGCCGTCAAGGCGGACATCGTCTTTTTGGCGGTTCGTTTCGAGTCGCACCCGGATGTCGCGAAGGCGTAGCCGACCTGGAAGGGCAAGACCATCATCGATGTGACCAACGCCTATGGCGTGTCTCCTGAGGAACTGGGAGGTCAGCCTTCTTCCAAGGTCATCGCGCAGGCCTTCACGGGTGGAAGACTGGTTAAGGGCTTCAACCATTTGGTTGCTGGCGTCCTTGAGCAAGACTCCTGGCGAGTGACGATGATGGCGCCGCAGCGGAAGTCGGTGTGCTTGCAGAGAGTCTCGGTTTCTCGCCGATCAAACTGGGCGGCCTTTCGGAAGGTGGACTGCTTGTGCAGGCGCGCGGAAATAGCTGGGGTCAACTAATCTTCAAGGATTTGGTCAAGTTCGACTGATGAAACGTGATCGCAAATTTTGATGCGATCCTGCCTCGTGGACAAAGGGCCGCCACTGTTTGACTGAAGCGAGGGCGACGCCGGCTTCAGGTCCTCGCTGATAGGTCCACAATTTATACGATTGGATAAGTGCCCAATAATGAAGAAGAGGATCGATGATGCTTAATAATGAAAGAATAATCAGAGAACTCTGCGCCGCCGCGGAAGGCCAAGGAACGGATATCGAGAAGTTTGTCTCCATGTTCTCTGAGGAAGGATACATGTGGGATATGGCATCCGGCATGAAATTTCGCGGGAAGGCCATTGGTGAGTCTATCGCGGCTCTGGTGAGTGCATTCCCCGATGTCCACCGTGAGATATTTAACATCCACGTCGCGGGAGACGTCGTCGCTGTCGAACTCGCGATTCGGGGAACGCACAAAGGTGATCTGGCTCTTGCTTCGGGGACTCTAGCTCCCACGGGTAAGACGATAGATGTTCCGTCCTGCGATGTTTTCCACCTCGAGGGAGGGAAGGTCACATCTTTCCACTGCTATAACGAGGCTTCCACAATGCAACAACAACTTGGCCTCGTCCCCGGCTGAATGACCGACACTACGCGATCCGATGTAAGAGCAGTGGAGAGGTCTTTATGAGCATTCAAGAGAATATTCAGATTGTGAAAGACTTTTTTGCAGCAATGGGCGGTGGCGATAGGCACAGTCTGCTGGCGTTGTCTGCCGAAGATATCGAGTGGATCATTCCGGGAGAGGACTGGCCGCTGGCTGGCACGTATCGCGGGCACGCGGGATTGGCAGACGTGCTTCAGAAGGCTTCGGCAGAGATGGAAATTTCATCCCCGGAACCCCCCGAGTTCGTAGCGCAGGGAGACCGGGTTCTGGTAGTCGGCTTTGCCACGGGGAAAGTCAAAGCCACGAACAGGACGTTTGAGGACTATTTTGTCTTCGCCATCACTGTTCGCAATGGCAAGCTGACGAACATCCGGGAGTACGTCGACACGCAAGCACTGGCGCGGGCCTCAAAGATGGTCGCGAGCTCCAGGCCCTAAGTGCCGAGACAGCCCACAAAGGGTAGATGCATTGATCTTGGGCCTGGCGCCACTCGACGTTGCCTTGGCTGCGTTGGTGCAGAGTCTTGTCCTCCCTCAAGCGTCCCGCAGCCAGCGGTATGTGCATCTGGTTTGTGCGCCGTGACAGGGCGCGTTCGCCGCCTTGTTCATCCCCCGCTCTCAGGAAAGAGGCACCCGCCATTGCGGACCAGCGCCTTCACTTCCTCGCTCACCTGCATGGGGTTTTGACTTAATCGAGCAACTAAATCCTCGTGGCGCCGCACGTACGACTTCGAATCATGCTTCGCGCTCCAGAGCACAATGTTGATCACGATGGGAATGAGGTCCAGGCCCTTCTCGGTCAACGTGTAAAAGTCCTTGCGTCTGTCGTCGGGGCTGGGCGCCTTCGAGAGAACGCCTTGCTCCTCAAGAAAGGCAAGTCGGGAAGCAAGAACATTGGTCGCGATTCCTTCTTCCGATTTCAGAAACTGGCCATACGTCTTCTTTCCAACAAAAACGATGTCGCGAATGATCAAGAGCGACCACCGGTCGCCGAAAATCTCCACGCCGTAGTTCACCGCGCAATGGGATCGAAAGTCTTCTTTAAGAGTTGTCTTCATGGCTGGATCTTAGCATTGCTTGCATCTCACAAGTAAAACTCTATAGATCACTTGCGTTTTGCAAGTAAAACGGCCAGCATGGATCGCACGTTGAATGAGTTCTCCGGATGGTGTCGGTAGTCCTTGAATGATCAACCCATATCTGTAAGGAAACTGCGCATGAGCACTATCAGCATCATCGGCTCAGGTGGCATGGCCGCAGCGATCGGCGGCCTTGCCGCCAAAGCCGGACACACCGTCGAGGTGATGAGTCGTGACGCCGCCAAGGCGCGGGCGCTGGCCGAGCAGATCGGAACCGGAGCGACGACAGGAATGTTCGGCGCCGCGCCGGCCGGGGATATTGTCATCCTGGCGGTTCCCTATTCAGCCGTTCTCGACGTGGTGAAGCAGTACGGCGAAGAATTGGCAGGCAAGCTTCTTGTCGACATCACCAACCCCGTCGCCCCCGACTTCACAAGCTTTGTGACCCCTGAGAATAGTTTCGGCGCGCAGGAAATCGCCAAAGCAGCCCCAGCCGACGCCGAAGTCATCAAGGCGTTCAACACCCACTTCTCCCACGTCCTGGCTGCCGGTCCTGTCGAGGGCCACCCGTTGGACGTATTCGTCGCTGGAGACGACGCGCAGGCGAAGGCACGCGTCTCGGCATTCATCGAGAGCCTCGGATTACGCCCGATGGACATCGGGCCGCTGCTCATGGCGCGAACGCTGGAGCACGCCTGTCTGCTTTCGCTGGGCCTCATCGCCCACTCCGTCAAGCACACCCACTTCTCAATCGGCGTCAGCCTTCTCGGCTGAGTGCACCCGTAGCACCATTTTTTCATCTCACTTACAAGGAACACCAACATGCGCGTTTTCGTTACTGGCGGGACCGGCCATTCCGGTCCCTACATCATCTCCGACCTCATCGCCGCCGGCCACGAGGTCACCGCTTTGGCCCGGTCGGACAGTGCGGCGCAGGCGATCACCGCGCTCGGCGCAAAGGTGCGTCGCGGTGATCTCGATGATCTCGAGGGGCTCAAGGAGGCGGCTGCAGCCGCCGACGGCGTGATCCACGTCGCGCACAGACAAGACCTGCTTCCGGTCGGCGGGATCGACGCTGTTGCCGCAGCGGAGGTCCAGATCATGCTCGCATACGGTGATGCACTGGCTGGAACGGGAAAGCCGCTGGTCGTGTCGGGAAGCATCGGTTCGCCGACTAACGAGGGTTGGCCGGTTCCTGGGCCGCTCCAGAGCCGACCGGCGACCGAGGAGGATCCGGCTCTTTCTCCGGCTGGCGATCAATATAAGGGCTCGCTGCGGGTTCGGAACATCGTGGAGATGACTGTAGTCGGTCTCGCAGAGCGGGGCGTGCGGTCTTCGGTCGTGCGTATTTCTGAAATCATGCACAGCTCAACCGACAAGGCCGGTTTCCTTCAGGTCCTCATCGGGCAAGCAAAGGAAAAGGGCGTCGTTGGCTTCCCCGGCGACGGCTCCAACCGGTGGGCGGCAGTGCATGCCCGCGACCTCGCTACCTTGTTCCGCCTGGCGCTGGAGAAGAGTCCCGCTGGCAGATCCTGGCATGCGGTTGCTGAAGGGGCTATCCCGTACCGCGAGATCGCGGAGGCCATTGGCAGCCGTCTGAACCTTCCCGTCGTGCCCATTCCTGTGGACGTAATGATGGGGCCGGGTTTCTTCGGCTTCCTCGCGAACCTGGTGACGCTGGATACCCCGGCGTCGAACGATATCACGCGCCAGATGCTCGGCTGGACACCAACGCAGCCCGGCCTGTTTGCCGATATGGACAATGGCCATTACTTCCCTGCCGCCTGAGTGAGCTGAGGCTGTTCGCCGGGTCGCAACGAGCCCGGCACAACACGGGATACCAACCGGGGGAAGCCCGTTCAGAGATTGCGGGCAATACCCCAACTCATTTGGAGATTACACATGAACACTATCAGCATCATCGGTTCAGGAGGCATGGCCGCGGCCATCGCCGGTCGTACCGTCAAAGCTGGATACACCGTTGAGGTGGCCAGCCGCGACCCCGCCAAGGCGCAGGCGCTGGCCGACAAGCTCGCAGCCGGAGCGACCACAGGGACGTACGGGGCCACTCCGGCCGGCGACATCGTCATCCTCGCCGTGCCGTACACCGGTGCGGCGTCGGTGGTGGCCGAGTACGGGGACGCGCTTGACGACAAGGTGATCATCGACATCACCAACACGGCCTCTCCGGACCTCTCGGGCCTCGTCTCTCCCGCCGGCAGTTCTGGTGCACAGGAGATCGCCAAGATCGCCCCCGCCAGCGCGCATGTCGTGAAGGCATTCAACACCCTTTTCGGCCACGTCCTTGCCAAGGGAGGCCCCCTCGACGCGTTCATCGCCGCCGACGATCCGGAGGCCAAGGCGCGCGTCTCGACGTTCATCGAAAGTCTCGGGCTGCGTCCGTTGGATGTCGGTGGCCTGCACATGGCCCAGACGCTCGAGGCGCTCGGCCTGATGATGATCGGCCTGGCCAAAAACGGCGCCGGCACTTGGGACATCGCCATGAACGTCGATATCGGCTGAATTACCGACACCATGCCCCTCACCGGCAGGTCCACAAGGTATCTGATTAGAGCGGGCGCGATCAGATGTGAGAGACGGAGAGATTTCGATGAACACACAAAAGAATGTCCAGGCTGTTAAGAACTTCTTTACAGCAATGGGCCGCAGCGATAGGCAAGATCTACTGGCGCTGACTTCCGAAGATATTGAATGGATCATTCCGGGCGAGGACTGGCCGCTGGCCGGCACGTATCGCGGGCACGCGGGATTGGCAGATCTGCTTCAGAAGGCTTCCGAAAAGATGGAGACATCAGTCATGGAGTTCCACGAATACGTGGCGCAGGGTGACCTGGTTCTGGTCGTCGGCTTCGCCAGGGGGAGAATCAAAGCCACGAATAGGACGTGGGAGGACGACTGGGTCTTCGCCATTACTGTGCGAAATGGAAAACTGACGAGCATCCGGGAGTATATCGATACGCAAGCCCTGGCGCGGGCCTGCGAGATGGACGCGGGCTCCAGGCCCTGACCCATCGAGATCGGAGCGTGGCGCAGGAACACCACGCACTGGCTTGAGAATAGAGGAACGATGGCGGCGGTGGCGGTCTCGGTCGATATTGTCAGGCAAGAGTCAGCTCAGGCCCTACATCTAACGTGACTCAACCGAACGTGCCTCAGTTTTTCGCGCGCCATGCCGGCGCCAGTGACAAAACTGACTAGCGCCAATGGCGTAAAGCCGATGTATCCAATGCTTGCCACGCTTGGGAATGACAAAGTTGATCCTTCGTCAGCCAGAGTCCTGCGTGCGGGCACAGGGACTCGGTGGGGAGTGCCAGCAGGTCGCTCACCTTCATCACGCTGATTGAGCCCCGGTCTTTTTCATCCTCGGCTTCCCAGTCGCGCAGAAATAGACGCACCTTCAAGGCATCGGCACTGAAACCTTCGAACTGTGGTCGATTGTGGAGCCACTGAGGTGAATGCCTCAAGGTTCGCTCCTGGATATCCAACAGCAAGATCTGCCATGCCAGGCGACCTCCGTGGTCATCGTCGATGTGGGTATGAAGTCGAGTCAGCGCGAGATAACGTGCATCCTCGGACCAGATCATCGAGGGCGCGAGATCGCTGATGGCGCAACCAGACGCCGTCAGCAAATACCCGCCCAGGCGTGGGCTCTGGACGCGTAGCCAACTGTCGGCGTATTCGGTTTCACACCCGAACAGCCAAGCGGCATCTTTATCCATCGGTGCTGGCTGGACAAAGTTTCCATCGGCGATTGCAGACTGTGGCTGTGTAACCAGGCGCCAATCGGGGAGGACGCTCAGGCCTTGTTGGCTGACATCCAGCTCACACCACTCGTAGTAAAGCCGCGAGTCCTGTCGATGCTGACAAAATTCAGCGGCATCGTCCGCCTCGGGTGGCGATTGATCAAAGCGCTGCAATGGACTGCTTTGCCGATCCTGATCCAGGCGACCTCGAATCACTGCCAGGCTCAGTCTCGGCCCACGAAAGTCCAACAATCGTGCGACCAACAGAGGAGGGCTGTTCATCAATTGTCGTTCCTGTGCGTCGACCACCACCACATGACCTGCTGTGGCGGGCGGCAGGGTGAATGGGATCAATGCGATGTAACGTCCAGTGTCTGAAACTCGATGATCGAGTAGCCAAACGCCCGGTAACTCCCAACCCCCAATCCTGCAGGTATACCCCCCGAGCCCCTGGCTGTTGTCTTGCTGCCAGCTAAATTGAGCCCGCGTATCACCCGTCAATGGTGCCGACTCGACCATCGTCGCGCCTCGCTGTCCATCACCCACCAGCGGCACGGCCAACCGCACGCGAGTCAGGTGCCGCTGCGCAACCTGCACCCGGCCGTTCGGATCATGGCCCACCTGAGACTCACAGTCGCTGTGTACGCTGTACAAGCCATAACCATAGCGACCGCGATCAGGCTGTGGGTAGTCGAGGTAGGAGGATAGCCGCAGGGAGTGGTCATCCAGCTCTCGGGGTTCGCTCCAACCCACAGAGGGTTCACTGTCGGCGGATCGCCACGGGCAAGGCAATGCTTGCCAGCCGCGGTCTACGTGCCAGAGCCAGTATTCGAGGGCTTGCGGTTGCTCATCATCCATCCGTGCATGGCAAGCGAACGAGCGACTATCGTGATTCCAGATGATTGAGGTATCGGCCCTGATCAGCAACGAAGTGGACTCACCGTTTATGCTCACGCGGTATTCCGGGCTCATCAGCGGGGCGCAAGGCTGTGGCAATTCGCGCAGGCTGGCCGGCAGCGCCAGACAGGCGTCCAAACGTTGCTGACCATCCGGGGACGTTTGCCGGAAGGTTTCGAGCGCAAGGTTTTTTTGCCAGGCACCAGGCTCAACCCAAAGGTCAACAACGGGCACCAGGCTGATCTTTTCAGCCGTCGTCAGCAGTTGCTCCAGGCTGATCTCCCGTGCGCCGTTGTCGACCAGAGGGCTGTAACGCCCACTCAGGGTGCCGTCGTTAAAGGCATCCAGTTCCCAAAATTCATCACACGAGCACTGGTAAAGCTGACGCAACTGTCGATCCAGAATCACCAACCCCCAGGCTTGGCGCGAGGGTAAAGGCGCGGCGAAATAACGCCCGTCATTCGAGAAGCGAGCCGACGACCCAAGGCCCTGCAACAGCACCCCATCGGGAAACAGGTAATCGCACAGAACGGGCCCGCCCATGGCGATTTCGCTGTAGTTGAATACCCTGATGGGCTCGCCCTCGGGTGTTTGTCGCGGTTCGTCCCCACCCCAGGCACTGGCGCCGCCTGAAGACTGCCCCGGCGATAGCGGTGACGACTTGGCCTGCGTTTTATCGACCAGGCCAAAACGTCTTTCCAGGTGACTGACGCAAGCCAGTCCGCAGAACATCACGGTCGCTGCCCCTGCAATGTCCCAGTACGCCGGCAAAGCCCTGCCCAGATTAAAACCCAGGCCTATTGCCGCAGAGGTCATGACCCGGGCAGCCCCTCGACCGGTTCGTTGCCAACCGGCCCGTGCTGTCAGCCACATCAAGGCAGCACAACCCAGTACCACACCGAGCGCCCACAGCAGCGGTAATACCGCCACGAGAAAAATCGGGATCAACAGTACGGCGATTTGCCAAAGTAGATCGAGCAACAATCGAGGCAGGCTTTTTTCGTCAGCATGTTGATCAGAAGAGTGGGTCACCATTACCTCGATAATAGATGGGCGATTTCAAATAGGCGGGTTTGTGCAAAAGAGTCATGCTAAGTCACTAACGATCAGCCTGATCGACGCAAAGCCCAATACATTGGCACTTATTGAATCTGGCGGCTCGAATTCTAAACCAACGACTCTTGAATTTGATGATCAAATGTAGCGAGGAAATCGCGCATGCTGATTTCTCCCAGATCTACCGCTTTAGCGCCGCCGGCCGCAATAAAGGTCACCTCAGTAATACCCAGGATGTTCAGGATCAGTTTCAAATATTGGGTCGCAATGTCACGGTCTCTAATCGGGGAGTCGTTGCTGTATACACCTCCCGAGGCGAGCAGCACCGTCGCCTTTTTACCGGTCACCAGCCCTTTACCATCAAAGCCCAAGGTCAGGCCTTTACGTACTACGTGATCCACCCACGCCTTGAGCGCCGCAGGGACGTTATAGTTGTAGACCGGCGTTGAAATAACCAGGTGATCGGTTTCCAGCAACTCGGCCGTAAGCTCATCGGATAGCTGCAACACGGCTTTCATTTCAGGCGAATGTTGGGTTTCAGGGGTGAAGTAAGCCTGTAACCAAGGGGCCGTCACGTACGTAAGCGCAGTGTCCGTTAGATCCCGTATTTTGATGGCGCCCCCAGGGTGTGCAGTTTCCCATGCGGCCACAAATCGGCGAGTGAGCTGCCGGGAGATTGAAGCCTCGCCACGTGGGCTGGTTTCAATGGTGAGAAGCCTGGACATAAAAGTAACTCCTGCGCGGTGAGGCGGCGGTATGGTTTGCGTTGTCGCTTTAGGCGATGTGCGACACACTCTACCCAATGCGATCTCTACGCAGGAGTGATGTAAATATGATTGAGTCCATCTGTTTAAGTGATGGGTCATGATCGGAAATCTCAGCCTGGATCAGTTGCGGATTCTTGTAACCATTGCTGATACAGGCAGTTTCTCGGCAACGGGACGTCACCTGCGGCGTGCTCAATCCGCCATTAGCCAGTCGATTGCCACACTTGAGTCAGTTCAAGGTGTGAGGCTGTTTGATCGCAGCGGCCATCGTCCAACGCTCACTGAGGTAGGTAGAGTGCTGGTGGTTCAAGCGCGCGCGGTGCTGGCAAGCGCTGCCCAGTTTGAAGCTATGGCCGCAAGTACCGCATCAGGGGTTGAGCCAGAGTTGGCTATCGCCATAGACCCTTTAGTCCCTAGCGCACCGCTCATCGAAAGCCTGCGCGCTCTCCGTGAGGCTTTTCCGCATCTGGCAGTGAGTTTTTCTACAGAAGGCTTGGGTGGCGCAGAGCGCCGATTGCGCAACGACGACGCCGCGCTGGCGCTTTGCACATTGATTCCGACAGTGCCCGACGATGTCATCGCACTGCCGCTGCTCAGCGTCGACTTGAGGCCAGTAGTCGCCAGCGGGCATCCCCTGGCTATGTTAGGCCGTCGAGCAACAAGTGCAGACCTCAAGCCTTTTGTGCAGCTGGTACTTTCCGATCCGGTTTCTCCCGACGGCCCTGGCTATGGGGTGACGAGCAGTCACCCATGGCGGTTTGTAGATTTGGCACGGCGGCTGGATTTTTTGCTCGCCGGGTTCGGTTGGTGTCGAATGCCAGAGCATCTGATTGCGGATCATCTGGCTTCAGGACGCCTCCTGCCGCTTGAGTTAACCGCCGAACTTCAGCGCACACCAGACACACTGACGATCTACGCAGCGCACATGCAAAATCGCTCTTTAGGCAAAGCAGGCCGATGGCTTCTGAATGATCTGACCCGTCGTCTGTGCAGGTGATGATACGAAGACGACGAACGTCAGCGGCAACGTCAGGAGTGCACCGGGTAATCCACGTATCCACGCTGATCGCCACCAAAGAAGGTGCTCGGGTCCGGCGTATTGAGCGACAACCCGTCGCGAATTCGCCGTGGCAGGTCAGGGTTGGCCAGAAACGGTCTGCCGAACGCGATGATGTCCGCACGGCCGTCGATCAACGCCTGTTCCGCCGTCTCGGGGTCGTAGCCTCCGGCGATCATCAGCACGCCGTCCCACGCGGCACGCAGTTGGCCGATGATTGCATCCCAGCGCGGATCGAAGTTCTCGTCCTTGACGGTGCCGACGACGGCAGGCTCGACGAGGTGCAGGTAGGCCAGATTCCAGTGGTTCAACGAACGTACGATATGGCCGAACGTCGCTTGCGGCGTCTCATCGCCCATGCCCATGAAGCGTCCCATTGGAGTGAGGCGTACGCCCACGCGCTCTGCGCCAACTTCGTCGACGACCGCAGCAACCACTTCCAATAACAGGCGCGCGCGGTTTTCCAGGCTGCCGCCGTAGCTATCCTCGCGCTGGTTACTGTTGCTGTTGATGAATTGATCCAACAGATAGCCGTTGCCGGCGTGAATTTCCACGCCATCCATCCCGGCATTCAGCGCATTGCGTGCGGCCCGGCGGTAGTCGCTGATGATGTCAGCGATCTCCGAGGTTTCCAGTGCACGCGGAACCGGCACATCGCCCCACACACCGTTGCCATCCGCGTCGACGATGAACGTCTTGCCCGGTACGGGTAATGCGCTCGGGGCCACCGGAAGGGCGTTGCCGGGCTGAAAGCTTGGGTGCGACACGCGGCCCACGTGCCAGAGTTGCATGAAGATCAAACCGCCGGCCTCGTGCACTTGGCTGCTGACTTCACGCCAGGCCTGTACCTGCTCATCACTGTAGATTCCTGGGGTCCAGGCATAGCCCTGGCCCTGTCGGGAGATCTGGGTCGCCTCGGTGATGATCAACGCGGCGCTTGCACGCTGGCGGTAATACTCGGCGTTCATGGCCGTCGGGATATCGCCCGGTTGCCCGGCACGCGAGCGTGTCAACGGCGCCATCGCCACCCGGTGCGGGAGTGTGTACGGCCCCAATGCGATGGGTTGGAACAGTGGCTGTGTCATAGAATTTCTCCAGGTTTCGAAAAGAGGAAGCAGGGCGGCGATGGACGTTTGGCCAAGCACCGTATGGCCGTAAGTTAATCTGCTGCATGCCGCTTGATAATCCGCAAAAGCCTCTACGCAGCATTGCGTGAAACGCAACGCTGCGCAGGGTCAGGACGGCTGCTCCGAGCGGGTCAGAGGAAGGTTCAGCCAGCGCCGGCCGGTAGCGTTCGCCACGGCGTTGCCGAGGGCGGCGGCCATCGGCCCCTGGACGATTTCGGCGGCGCCGAGAAACGGTTGACCCGGCTGGTCGAGCAGGTGAACGTCGACCTTTTTCGGCACCTGAGAAAAGCGCAGGATCGGGTAACCACTCCAGTCGTAGCTGCGTATGCCTCCGGCGTCATAGGCGACTTTTTCATACAGCGTCCAACTGGTGGACTGCACGATTCCGCCTTCCACCTGGTTGCGCAGGCCATCGGGATTGACGATTTGCCCGACGTCTACCGCCGTGACGACGTGATCGACCTGCACCTCGCCGGTCTGCGGATGCACGCGCAAGCGCACCGCGATCGCGCAATAGCCCATGATGTTTTTGTAGCGGGCAAACGCGAAGCCGATGCCCGCGCCAGGCTCGCTGCTTTTTTGCGACCAGCCGATGGCGTCGCGCACGCGCTCCACCACGGCCCGTGCCCGGGGATCTGCCAGATGGGCAAGGCGCAAGGCAACCGGATCGCTCCCGGCCTTGGCGGCAAGCTCATCGATGCAAGCCTCGATCGCGAAGATGTTGATGTGCGCGCCCAGCGAGCGCATGGCTGAGGTGCGAAACGGCATCTCAGTGACGAAGTTCATGTTGATGCGCGTCGATGCCAGCGTGTACAGCGGCACGGCATTGCGATCGCCATCGCCTTCAGGTTGAGCGATGGGCACCGAGGGCGCGGAGGTGAACGGCCGAGCCAGTAGTCGCGCCGGCAACAACCGACCTGCATTGACGATGCGTTCGTTGTGCGGCGTGGTCCACAGTTCATAGTTCCAGTCCTGCAATCGACCTTGCGCATCAAGGTTGGCCTGCACTTCGGTCACCATCGCCGAGCTGTAGGGTTCCCAGAGATTTTCCTGCTCGCGCATCCACTGCACCCGCACCGGCGTGCCCGGTATTCGCATGGCAATCAACGCCGCGTCGGCCGCCGCATCGTCTGCGCCGTTGTGGCCGTAACAACCGGACCCTTCGGTGTGGATGCAGCGAACGCGGTCGGCAGGTAGCCGCAGCATTTCGGCGATCCCGGCGCGCAGCGGATACACGCCTTGGGTGTGGGTCCAGACGGTGAGGGAGCCGTCCTTGAACCAGGCCACGGCGCAGGAGGGGCCGATGGATCCGTGCATCAGGTATTGCTTGGTTACGCGCGCGCGATAGCTGCTGTCGGTCGCGACCTGTGGCGTGCCCTCATGGCTGATCGGATAGCGGCGTGACGGCAGGCGTTCGAGCAGTGTGTGGATGTCCCGTGACTCGGGTATGGCTTGCCCGCCGCTCCAGCGCGCCAATTCATATCCGCTGCGCATGGCTTTGATCGCTTGCCATTCATCACGCGCCACCACGGCAAGGTAATTGCCGTCGCGAATCACCTGTACAACTCCCGGCAACGTTTTGATCGACTCCGCGTCGAAGGCTTCCAGCGTGCAGCCGGGACGAGGAGGGCGAATGACCCGAGCGTGCAGCATGCCCGGCAGACGAATGTCCTGAACAAATGCGGGGCCGCCGCTGACTTTTGCCGGAATATCCAGCCGTTGCAGCGAATGACCGATCAGCTTGAAGCCGGTCGCTGGCATTGCCGGCGATTCGGACTTGGCATAGAGGTGCAGATCGACGTTTTTGACGGCGTCAGCGTAGGACATTCGTTGTCCGGCAAGGCCGTGAATGACGCCTTCCTGCGTCCTCAACAGTGGCGGTGCTACCTCCCAGCTGCGCCCGGCCGACTGCAGCAGTAACTCACGCACCTGCGCCGCCGCGTTGAACAACGCGGTGCCGCTGTCGAAAATGCTGTGGCTGCCGGCGGTGTAGCCTTCGTTGGGCGTCAGAGCGGTGTCGGCCGTCAGCAGGTTGATCGCCGTCGGGGAAACCTCCAGACGTTCGGCGGCAATTTGCAGCAAGGCTGTTTTAACGCCAGTGCCCAATTCGACCTTGCCGGTGTAGACGGTGATGCCTTCAGGGCCCACGCGGATCCACGCATCGAGGTAGGGGTTGGTGCGCAGGCTGCCGGGCAAATCAGGCGCCAGCACCACCGTGCCGAGGGTATCCACTTCGGTGTCGGCCCATGCACGACGCGCCGTCGGCACCAGGGTAAACGCTACCAGCAACGCGCCCCCACGCAAGAACGCCCGGCGACTGTGGTCGACTTTTTGCTCCACTGTCATGTCGCGCTCCCGTTTTGCCCGGCCACCAGGCTGATGGCCTCGATAATCCGCAGATGGGTGCCGCAACGACACAGGTTGCCTGCCATGTGCTCGCGAATGGTCTGTTCGTCCGGGTGCGGATTGCTTTCCAGCAATGACTGCGCGCGCATCAACATGCCGGCGATGCAGTAGCCGCATTGAGCCGCTTGTTTGTCGATAAAGGCTTTTTGCAAAGGGCCGGGACGTTCGGCCGTGCCGAGGCTTTCAACCGTTCGAACCTTCTTGCCTTCAAGGCCCGCGCAGGGCGTCACGCAAGAAAAGACAGGCTTGTCATCGACGATGACCGTACAGGCGCCGCACTGCCCCAAACCACACCCGTACTTGGCGCCGTTCAGCCCCAAGTGATTGCGCAGCGCGTAGAGCAGCGGCATGTCAGGTTCCAGCTCCAAGGCGTGGGCCGAGCCGTTGACGTTCAGCGTGACTTGGGTCATTTCGTCTCCTGACGGATCGCTTCAATAGTGGAAGAAAGCTCTGCCCAGGGTTGGTCAGGTCTGGCTTGCTGGCGCAGGTAGGACGCCAGGGCTGTGAGTTGAACGTTGTCCAGGCTGGCGGCAAATGGCGGCATGACCGGTCCGGGCACGCCCGGCGTTGCCGGCACGCCTTCGAGCACGGTTTTCAGGAAGTTGCGTGCGCTCGTGGCTTGCAGCGCCGACGTGCGATCCAGCCCCGGACGCCCGTCGATCTCGCGCATCGGCGCCGCAGGGGCATGACAACCGGCGCAGGCACTGGCGAACAGCAGGGCGCCGCTGGTCTGGTCGTAGGTCTCAACGCTCGCAGCGCCGCGTTGGGTTTCGGTGACTGCCGCCTTGGTTTTCAGGCTCAGCAAATACTCGGCAATCGCCTCGGCGTCACTGACCGGCAAGCGGGCCAGACTGAGGCTGACCGGGCGCATTGGGCCGGCGGCTGTGCCGTGCCTGTCTACCACTTCTGCCCGCAGATAGCCGACCAATTGCTCGCTGCTCCACGCGTTTGCGCGACGGGCCATGCCGAGCAGCGAAGGCGCCTCCCAGCCATCCACAACACCGCCCGCGAGGCTTTCGCCGGACTTCTCGGCACCGATCAGGTTCAACGGTGAATGGCAGCCCGCGCAGTGGCCGGGCCCTTCAACCAGATAACGCCCGCGATTCCACGCATCAGATTGCTGCGCCACAGGCGTCAGCGGCTTTGCATGCAAGAACAGCAGATTCCAGAACGACACCAGCGGCCGGATGTTCATCGGGAAATTCATGCGGTTTTGCATGGCCGGCGAGTTCACGGCAGGGCCGCTCATCAAATACGCATACGCGTCGGCAATGTCGCCTTCAGTCATGCGGCGGTAGTGAACGTACGGGAAGGCGGGGTACAGGAAGTGGCCATCGCGGGAGATCCCCTCACGCATCGCCCGCTCGAACGCCGGCAGTGACCATTGGCCAATACCGGTCTGCGGGTCGGGTGTGATGTTGGTGCTGTAGAGCGTGCCGAACGGCGTCACCAGCGCCAGTCCCCCCGCCATGTATTGACCGCCGGGGCGCGTATGGCACACCGCACAATCGCCAGCCTCGACGACCCGCGCACCGCGCTGCAATTGCGCGGAATCGAACGTTCGCGGGCGCTCAATGGGCGCTATTGCCGGGCGCCACATCAGCATCGCCGCACCGATTGCACCAATCGTGGCGAGGACGGCTGCGCTGATCCAGAGGGGGCTGGATCTCAGGACGTTGCCCTTCATGAGGATTTGAAGCACGAGAGACGCGCGGTGCGCATTGATGAGGGATTCGGGATCATGAACAGCTCCTTGAGCATCCGGGGGAAGGGCGCTGATGGAGAGCCCTGCGCCAAGTGCCCAAGGTTAGAGAAAGCGCAAGCGCCGGAGTATTGCCACGTCGCGCAATAGCGCATTGCGCCAACAGCAACGCCGGCATCGTTGCGGATGGCGCATCACTCCATTGCCCGGATGATGGATTCTCTGCATCGACCCGTGCCCTTAGCCTTGCCACCACTTTCCCGAACTCTACGAGGTGTCATCATGCTCACGGGTAACCCCGCAGCAGCGGCCAAGGCCGAACAGCCTGCTTCACTCTCCGGCCTGATGGTCGCGTTCCTGGCGTTTTGCTGCGGCGCGGTCGTGGCCAACCTGTATTACGCCCAGCCGATTGTCGAATTGATCGCGCCGCAGATCGGCCTGTCCAACGCCAATGCCAGCCTGATCGTTTCACTCACACAGTTTGGTTATGCGCTGGGCCTGCTGTTGCTGGTGCCGCTGGCCGACCTGATGGAAAACCGGCGTCTGGTCGTGGGCTTCACCCTCGCGGCGAGCGTTACGCTGTTGTGTGCCGGGCTGACGCACTCGCCGTCGATGTTCCTCGTATTTTCATTGCTGATCGGCCTTACTTCAGTCGCAGTGCAGATTCTGGTGCCACTGGCGGCGCACCTGGCCCCCGAAGCAACGCGTGGCCGCGTGGTGGGCAATATCATGAGCGGGCTGCTGCTGGGCATTCTGTTGTCGCGTCCGCTGTCCAGCCTGCTAGTGGAAGTGTTCGGCTGGCGCGGGGTGTTTTACAGCGCGGCGGCACTGATGGCCGTCATCGCCCTGATCACCGCGGCGGCGCTGCCGCGCCGTGTGCCGACGCATCAGGCGACTTACGCCGCGTTGATTGGCTCGGTGTTTACCCTGGCTCGTCGCCATCCGGTGCTGCGTCAACGTTCGGTGTATCAGGGCTTGTTGTTCGCCAGCTTCAGCCTGTTCTGGACCCTCGCACCGATTGAGCTGATGCGTCACCACGGTTTCAGCCAGGCGCAGGTGGCGATTTTTGCCCTGGTCGGAGCGGTAGGTGCAGTCGCTGCGCCGATTGCCGGGCGCTTGGCCGATGCCGGTCACGGCCGCCGCGGGACACTGGTCGCACTGTTACTTGCACCGGTTTCATTGTTGATCGCTGCGCTGCCCGGCAGCAGTTACCTGTGGCTGGTGGTGTGTGCGGTGTTGCTGGATTTCGCCGTGCAATTGAACATGGTGCTGGGCCAGCGCGAGGTGTACGCGATTGACCCGCACAGCCGGGCACGACTCAACGCCGTGTACATGACCAGCATCTTCGTTGGCGGTGCCTTGGGATCGCTGGTGGCAAGCCCGCTCTACGAACACTTCGGCTGGAGCCTGTCTGCCATGTCGGTGGCATTGCTCCCGACGCTGGCCCTGGTGATGTTCCTCGGTCGCAAGGCTAATGCCTGAGCGCCAGGCGCCGGGGCGTCCGGTGAAGCACGGCCGTACAAGACGGCTGGCGAACGGTGATGCACAATCATCACCGTTCCTTTTCGACCGGGCTCCACTTATGGATAAGTTGCTGGCACTGAAGATGTTTGTTGAAACCGTGCGTTGCGGCGGTTATTCCTCGGCGGCGCGTAAACTCGGCATCTCGACGTCTTCGGTCACTCGCCAGGTGGCGGGACTGGAAAGCGAGCTGGGCGCCAGTTTGCTCAACCGCACGACACGCAACACCAGCGTGACCGTCGCCGGGCAAACTTATTTCGAAAAGGCTGTGGCGATTCTTGACGCCATCGACGAAGCCGATGCCGTGGTTGCCGACCGTGGCAGCGAGGCGCAAGGACGCCTGCGGATCAGCGTCCCCGTCGAATTTGGTCGGCGGATCATCGCGCCGCATCTGGGCCGATTGCTTGAGCGCCATCCCGGACTGGAAATAAGCGTGTCGTTGAGCGATCAGGTCAGTGACCTGCTGAGCGAACAGATCGACGTGTCAGTGCGTCTCGGATCGTCGGTGGTCAGTGAAGACATCGTCAGTAAACGGGTAGGGGCCTTCCAGCGCTGGGTGGTGGTCAGCCCGGATTACCTGAGCCGCCACACAGCGCCGTGTCATCCTCGGGACTTGCTCGAGCACCAATGCCTGCGCTTTGATTACGGTGGTTCGCACCATTACTGGACGTTCCAGGGCGACGAGGAAACCATCCAGCTTAATGTGCACGGCCGCTTGCAAAGCAACAACGCCGACATCCTGCGCGAAGCGGCAATCGCTGGCGGCGGCGTGACCCTGCTGGCTGACTGGCTGGTGCGCGACGATGTCGCCGCAGGCCGGCTGACGCGGTTGTTGGAGCATTACGAAGTCAACCCCGGCAGCGCGAGCAGTTGCATCAATGCGCTGTATTTGCCCAATCACCGGGGTTCTAGCCGGATCAATGTGTTTATCGATTTTCTAGAGGAAATCCTCACGCCGGGTGGATTGAATAACCGATAGATTCATTTCACGCCCCTTGCTGCGTCCGAGTCATAACCCGAGCGCGGCCAAACGCGTCAGCTACACAAATGGCTGGCCAGCAAAACCACGTGGTAGTCGTTGCAAGCCGGGCATTTCGATCAGTCGTTGTATCCAGGATGAGCGCCAGTCATTGGCGGCATGGGGGGCTTTGGCCTTGCGTGCGGCCCGACGTGCGGCGTTGCGTTCGGCTTTGCGCGCTTCCTTGAACGCATCGGTGTTGCGGCAGCTTCTGCATTTCACCCGGTTCAGTACGTTGCTGGAAGTCAGATTGCTGCCTTTGTGCCCGCAGGCCAGGTGCCCGCCGACTTTGAAGTGAGTGACCATGGGACATTCTCCTTCGTGATGTGTAAGCGTTCGACACCCGGCGGGTGAGGGCGTTCGTTCGCGTTACGGCAGGCAAAAAAATGGCCCGCATGCGGGCGGGCCAGGGGATATATTCAAAGGAGCAAGTGAACTGTAGGAGGTGGCTTGTGAAGGCGGTGTGAAATGGCCGAAGGCACGAATAAAAAAAGCCCGGCAAACCGGGCCGGGTTGGGATGTAGCGCGAGTCTGGCAGGCAGGTACAACCACGGTGACGAAGATGTCACCGCTCAGGTGTCCTGAATTGGACGCTGTCCCTGGCTCAAATAACGCGGTCGGCTGATTTGAACCGAGGCAGTGGCGGCTCGACCTGTTTGAGTGCAGACAACGCGCTGCGAATTTGCGGCGTGTCCTTCTCAATGTCGTTCAGACGGTCACGAATCCTGAGGGCTGTCGGATGCCCCCCTTGATGATCGACCCAATCGGCGATCTCTTTGCACGCAGCGGCAAGACGCGCCTGACGGGAATCAAGCAGGGTGAGCAAGGTAGCGATAGACTCTTTCTCTGACATGACAATCACCTCCGTTCAAAGAAATCGGCTAAAGGGCAACAAAAAGCCCGCGGGGGAGCGAGCTTTCTGCCGATGGGTCGCTGGTCCTTCAGCTCCTTCAAGTATAGACCCGGAAAATGAAAGTGGCCGGCGTCAAGCCAACCCATGCGACACCGGCGAACTGGCCTCATTAAGCCGGCGACATTCGCGCTTGGCGTCCTCTTCAAGATCGAAACCGTCACCGATGAAGCCGCGAGTGCGGGTATCGACGATGCGATACCAGACAGCGGCTTCGGGCGGTGGGTGACCGGTTTCTCCGGCCCGGCGGCCATGAACGATGATCTTGTTGCAGCGTTTCACAACGAAAATGTCTTCCATGGCGTCCACCGAAGCTGTTCGTGTTCAGATCAAGCATAGAAGCGCTTTGCGATCATGCAAAAAACTGGTGGGTCAGTTCGTCGGTTGGGAGTGTCTCCGAAGGCAACTCACTACGTTTCAGCCGTCTCCATAAGCTTCTCCAGAAGCACCGCCAAGGCCACTTCCTCTGGTCTGAGTCTTTTACGCCCTCTGGATCGAGGCAGTTCGGCCAATACGCCCTGCATGAATCCATCGACGACCGCCGGGTGGATGTAGCACTTGCGGCACACTGCCGGGGTATTTCCCAGCTGCCGGGCGACATTCTTGACCATGTCCACCACGTGCTGCTTCGCCTCGGCTGGCGACTCCCATTGCAGCTTGCGCAACACCGCCAACGCCAATGCGCTGCCGGCCCAGGTGCGGTAGTCCTTGGCGGTGAAATCGGCACCGGTCAACGTCTGCAGGTAGGCGTTGATGTCGGAGGAGCTGACGGTGTGCCGGTCGCCGTCTTCGTCCAGATACTGAAAGAGGTCTTGCCCGGGAATCTCCAGGCAACGCTTGATGATCCGCGCCAGGCGCCGGTCTTTTACGGTGATCTGGTGCTCGATGCCGCTCTTGCCGCGAAACTGGAACAGGATCGCGCTGCCATTGATTTCGACGTGACGGCTGCGCAGGGTCGTCAGGCCGTAGGAACGGTTATCCCGAGCGTATTGAGTGTTGCCGACCCGGATCAGCGTCGCATCGAGCAAGGTAATCACCATGGCCATCACCTTGTCGCGGCTGAAGCCGGGTGCCGCCAACAGAGTTTCAAGCTGTTTGCGCAGTTTCGGCAGCGCCAGACCGAACTCCCGTAAACGCGAGTATTTATTGGCATCGCGCACTTCGCGCCAGCGCGGGTGATAACGGTATTGCTTGCGGCCACGAGCGTCGCGACCGGTGGCTTGCAGATGGCCGCGCGGGTCGGGGCAAATCCACACGTCGGTATAGGCGGGCGGCACCGCGAGGGCATTGATGCGTTTGATTTCATTCGGATCGGTAATGCGCTGACCCGACGGGGCGAAATAGCCGAACGCGCCACGCAACTTCTTGCGGGTGATGCCGGGTTGGCTGTCGTCGATGTAATGCAGGTCGGACGGCAGTCCATCGGACAATGCGCTATCTGGCATGGCTGGCAATCCTGGGCGGCGAATCGGGGCGTTTACCCATAGACCACGCGCCGATGCTGGGGTGCCTGAAGAATGTCTGGAGAGTGCCGACAGATTTTAGGCCAGCACCGCCACCGCTTTGATTTGTGCCCAGAGTTGCTGGCCGGGGTGCACGCCCAACTGATCCCGGGAGTAGCGGGTGATTCGCGCCAGCAGCGGGGTGCCAGCGGCGTTGAGGCGGATCAGTACGTGAGCGGCGTTGTCGGCGCCGATTTCACTGATCACCGTGACCGGCAGGCGATTGAGGATGCTGCTCTGTTCGACGCCTTGCAGGCTCAGGCTGACATCCCGCGCCTGAACCTTGCAGCGCAGGGCCTGGCCCTTGGTCATTGGCGCATGGGCAACCCGAATGCTCAGTTCGGTGTCGGGCAGTTGCAAGGTCAACAATTGATAACCAGCGTCATAGGCGCTGACGTGGCCTTCAATCACCACGCCGGCGTCGTCGCCCAGCGCCAGCGGCAGATCGAGCCTGGCCAGGGTTTCGCCGATGGGGCCGCTGGCCAGCGCCTTGCCGTTGCTGAGCAGGACGAGGTGGTCGGCGAGCCGCGCGACTTCATCCTGGGAATGGCTGACGTACAGCACCGGGATGTCGAGCTCATCGTGCAGCCGTTGCAGGTACGGCAGGATTTCGTTTTTACGCTGGGTATCGAGCGCCGCCAGCGGTTCGTCCATCAGCAACAGTTTGGGGCTGGTCAGCAGGGCGCGAGCGATACCGATCCGCTGGCGCTCGCCGCCGGAAAGGTTCTGCGGGTGGCGGTCGAGCAAATGGCCGATCCCCAACAGTTCAGTGGCATGCGCCATGTCGACCCGGCGCTGTTGGCGGGGGATACGCTTGAGGCCGAATTCGAGGTTGGCCCGCACTGACAGATGGGGAAACAGGCTGGCTTCCTGGAAGACATAACCCACGGCGCGTTTATGCGGCGGCACGAAAACCCGCTGGTCGCTGTCCTGCCAGAGTTCATCGTTGACCTGGATAAAACCCTGTTCAGCGTGTTCCAGGCCGGCGATACAGCGCAGACAGGTGGTTTTGCCCGAGCCGGAATGACCATAAAGCGCCGTCACTCCGCGACCGGGCAGTTGCAGGTCGACATTCAGGGCGAACCCCGAATAACTCAGTTTCAAGCGCATATGAATCATCGATCAGCCCCAGCCCATTTTGGTTTTACGGCTGGAGTAGAGCGCCAGCAACACTGCAAAAGAGAACACCAGCATCGCCCCGGCCAACCAATGAGCCTGGGCGTATTCCATGGTTTCGACGTGATCGTAGATCTGCACCGAGACCACGCGGGTTTTGTCGGGAATATTGCCGCCGATCATCAGCACCACACCGAACTCGCCGACGGTGTGGGCGAAACCGAGAATGGCCGCGGTGATGAAACCGGGGCGGGCCAGCGGCACCATCACGCTGAAGAACGTATCCCACGGATTGGCGCGCAAGGTGGCGGCCACTTCCAGTGGGCGAGTGCCGATGGCGGAAAATGCATTTTGCAGCGGTTGGACCACGAATGGCATCGAGTACAGCACTGAGCCGATCACCAACCCTGCAAAACTGAAGGTGAGGGTGCCGAGCCCCAGCGATTGGGTGAAGTGGCCGATCCACCCGTTCGGGCCGAGGGCCAGCAGCAAGTAAAAGCCGATCACCGTGGGCGGCAGCACCAGGGGCAGGGCGACGATCGCCCCGACCGGTCCGCGCAACCAGGATTGGGTGCGCGACAGCCATAACGCAATCGGGGTGCCAACGATCAGCAGGATGAGCGTGGTCAGGGACGCCAGTTTCAGGGTCAACCAGATCGCGGAATAATCGGCACTCGACAGTGTCATTTAGAGTTGGTAACCGTAGGACTTGATGACGGCGGCGGCTTTAGGCCCCTTGAGGTAGTCAACCAATGCCTTGGCGGCCGGGTTGTCCTTGCCCTTGTTGAGGATCACCGCGTCTTGTTTGATTGGGTCATGCAGGTTGGCCGGAACGATCCAGGCCGAACCGCTGGTCACTTTGCCGTCTTTGTAGATCTGCGACAAGGCCACAAAACCGAGTTCGGCATTGCCGGTGGACACGAATTGGTAAGCCTGGGTGATGTTCTGGCCTTCGACGATCTTGTCTTTGACCTTGTCGGTCAGGCCCTGCCTGGCCAGCACTTGTGTAGCGGCCAGGCCATAAGGCGCAGCTTTCGGGTTAGCGATGGAAAGATGCTGATACTTATTGTCGCTTAGCACTTTGCCCTTGGCATCGACATAACTTTCCTTGGCCGACCACAGCGCCAGGGTGCCGATGGCGTAGGTGAAGCGCGAACCCTTGACGGTGTCGCCTTCGGTCTCGAGTTTTTGCGCGGTGGTGTCATCTGCTGAGAGGAACACTTCGAATGGCGCGCCGTTCTTGATCTGGGTATAGAACTGGCCGGTTGCACCAAAGGAGGTGACCAGTTTGTGCCCGGTGTCTTTCTCGAAGTCTGCAGCGATGGCCTGGATCGGCGCGGTGAAGTTGGCGGCAACGGCGACCTGGACTTCATCCGCGTGGGCGGATCCGAAAGCGAACACGCTGAACAGGCACACAGGGGCAAAACGTGAGGCACGAATGATCATGAAACGGCTCCGTGGTAGGCGAGTGAAACGCTATATATCAGAATATATAGCGAAATGCCTGTAAACGGAACTTGCCGGGGGCAGAGTGCAAGGTTGGCACCGAACTGTGGTGAGGGTTTTTTGTGGCGAGGGGGCTTGCCCCCGTTGGGCTGCGAAGCAGCCCCAGAATCTTGCAGTTATTGTAGATTTTGCGAGTGCTACGCACTCGAACGGGGGCAAGCCCCCTCGCCACAGGGATTAGCGGTGAGTCAGTTTGGCGAGCGCTTCCTCAGCCAAACACCGGGTAAGCTCTGCCGAAGTCATTTCAACGCCCAGGGTGAACGCCTGTCCGGCCCAAAGGTTGCTGAAATCCGCTTCTCCTTTAGCCCGCAATGGCATCAGCGCACCGCCCGCCAAAGGGAAGGCCGGCGCTTTGGCGCTCATCGGTCCGAGCTCACGCATCACCCGATTGAGAATCCCCCGCGCCGGGCGCCCGGTGAAAATGTTGGTGACCGCCGTTTCGCTTTCCTTGGCCGCGCGCAACGCCCTGTGGTGGGACGCGCTGATCTTGGCCTCCGGCGTGAACAAATACGCCGTGCCCACCTGGACCGCCGAGGCGCCCAGCACAAAAGCCGCCGCGACGCCCCGCGCATCGCCTATACCGCCGGCCGCAATCACCGGCACTTTCACCGCATCGACGATTTGTGGCACCAGCGCAAAAGTACCCACCTGGCTGCTCAAGTCATCGCTGAGAAACATCCCCCGGTGACCGCCAGCCTCGTAACCCATCGCAATGATCGCATCGCAGCCATGCTGCTCCAGCCAGATCGCTTCATCGACGGTGGTGGCCGAGGAAAGGATTTTCGCCCCGGTGGCTTTTACCCGATCCAGCAAGGACTTTTCCGGCAGACCAAAGTGAAAACTCACCACTTCGGGACGAAACTCTTCGATCACTTCGCAGGCCGCGTGATCGAAGGGCGCACGATTGGACGCCGGCGTCGGCGCATCGAAGTCGACACCCAATTCCCGGTAATACGGCTCCAGCAGATTCTTCCAGTCCCGGGCGCGCTGTTCATCGGGCGGTGGAGGTTGATGGCAGAAGAAATTGACGTTGAGCGGGCGCTGGGTGTGTTGGCGAATCGTTTTCAGTTCTTCGCGCAACTGCTCGATACTCAGCATTGCGGCGGGCATCGAGCCCAGGCCGCCGGCGTTGCACACAGCAATCACCATGGCCGAAGTCGTCGCGCCGGCCATAGGGCCCTGGATGATCGGCAGCTCGATCCCGAGCAGGTCAAGAATGCGGGTGTCTGGCCATTGGCTCATGTGCAGTGTTCTCCGACGTCGAAACAGGGCAGGGACGGTAGAAGCGAGTTTGTATCAATAATGCCTGGCGCAAGGCCAGTCGAGCTTTTTATGAGTAAGGGATGATCTACAAGGCGCCAGCCGATGGGGATTGGCTTAAAGTCGGGTACGGTGATGGGGTTCCCTGTGTTATTTCAACAGCACGACAACTGAGCGATTCCACCTGGAGGCAGTGATGTTCAAAGGCATTTTGATCAACAAAGACGACAGCGGTTACCGGGCCACACTGCAAGAGATCGCTGACGATCAATTGCCCGAGGGCGATGTGACGGTGCGTGTGGCGTACAGCACGCTGAACTTCAAGGATGGGCTGGCGATCACCGGCAGCAGCCCGGTGGTGCGCAAATTCCCGATGGTGCCGGGGATCGATCTGGCAGGCACTGTCGAAGCCAGCAGTCATCCGGACTACAAGGTCGGTGATCAAGTCCTGCTCAACGGCTGGGGCGTCGGCGAAGGACACTGGGGCGGGCTGGCGCAGAAAGCTCGCCTGAATGGCGATTGGCTGATCCCGCTGCCCAAAGCGTTCACCACCGCGCAAGCAATGGCCATCGGCACGGCCGGTTACACGGCGATGCTGAGCATTCTGGCGCTGGAGCATAACGGAGTGAGTCCAGAGCAGGGCGAGGTGCTGGTGACGGGCGCCAACGGTGGCGTAGGCAGTTTCGCCATCGCGCTGCTGAGCAAGCTCGGCTACCGCGTGGTGGCCTCCACGGGCCGCACCTCCGAACATGACTACCTCAAGCAATTGGGTGCCAGTGATATCATCGATCGCGCCGCGTTGTCGGAGCCGGGCAAACCGTTGGCCAAGGAGCGTTGGGCGGCGGTGATAGACTCGGTCGGCAGTCACACACTGGCTAACGCTTGCGCGAGCACCATGGCCAACGGCACCGTCGCCGCCTGCGGTCTGGCCCAGGGCATGGACTTCCCGGCTTCCGTTGCACCGTTCATTTTACGCGGTGTGACCCTGGCCGGGATCAACAGCGTGACCCAATCCAAAGCCCGGCGGATACTGGCCTGGAATCGCTTGGCCGAGGACCTGGATTTTGCCTTGTTACCGTTGATCAGCCACGAAATCGGCTTGAGCGAAGCCATCGACGCCGCGCCGCGCTTGCTCGCTGGCCAGTTGCGCGGCAGGGTGGTGGTCGACGTCAATCGTTGATTGTCTCGACGCCAATCAAACAGACAAACTGAAGCGACAAGGAACTATCGACCCATGGATGTAAAACTGCGTGAAGTGCAACCCTTTAGCGTCTCGGGTTTGCAGGTGCGAACCCTCAATGCCGCAGAGCAGCAGCCGGATACCGCACGTATCGGCCCTATGTGGGAACAATTTTTCGTCGAGGATATTTTCGACAAGATCGCCCACAAACAGCCGGACTCCTTTATGTACGGCGTGTATTCCAGCTACGAGTCCGACGCATCGGGCCACTTCGATGTGACCGCGGGTGCGGCGGTCACCGCACCCTGCGAGGGCTTTGCGCAGATTCAGGTTGAGGGCGGTGATTACCTGGTGTTCAGCGCCAAAGGGGCGATGCCCGATAGCGTCATTCAGGCCTGGGGCTTTATCTGGGCCTACTTCGAGGACAACCCGCAGGTTCGTCGCAAGTTCGCCACGGACTTCGAGGTCTACACCGGGCCGGAGTCCGTGGCGGTCTATATCGGCATTCAGGACCCGGACGCGTTTTCACGCTCCAGCAACTGACGCTTGCGCTCCACGCCCCAGCGATAGCCCGACAGGTTGCCGTCGCTGCGCACCACGCGATGGCAAGGGATTGCCACCGCCAAACTGTTCGCGCCACAGGCCTGGGCCACGGCGCGCATGGCTTTCGGTGCGCCGATGCGCTGAGCGATATCGGCATAACTGGCGGTACTGCCGGCGGGAATCTCCCGCAGGGCTTGCCACACCCGCTCCTGAAACGCCGTGCCGCGTACGTCCAGCGGCAAGTCCAGGCCGAGGGCCGGGGCTTCGATAAAACCAACGACCTTGGCAATCAACTGCTCGAACTCATGATCGGCGCCAATCAGATTGGCGCGGCGAAACTTGTCCTGCAGATCACAGACCAGTTGATGAGGGTCGTCCCCCAGCAGAATTGCACAGACGCCGCGATCACTTTGTGCCACCAGAATCGCTCCCAGAGAGCACTGGCCGACGGCAAAACGAATGTCGTTGTTCTGCCCGGCCGCGCGATAGTCGCCGGGTGTCATGCCGAGCAATTGATCCGCTGCCTCATAGAAACGGCTGTTGGAGTTGAATCCGGCGTCGTACAGCGCGTCGGTGACCGTGCCACCGTCGATCAGCCGCTCGCGAACCTTGCGTGAGCGATGGGCGCTGGCGTAGCCCTTGGGCGTCAGGCCGGTGATGGCCTTGAACACGCGATGGAAGTGGAAACTGCTCAAACCGGCCGCATCCGCCAGTTCATTCAACGCCGGCAACGTTTCGGCGGATTCGATTTGACGGCATGCGGCGGCCACGGTCGCGGCATGTTGGGCGGCGACGTCGCTTTGATCTTTCGCGGCCCGTTTGCTGGGGCGATAACCCGCCGCCTGAGCTTGCTCGGCCGTGTCGAAGAATTCGACGTTCTGCGGTTTAGGCAGGCGTGCCAGGCTGCTGGGGCGGCAGTAGATACCGGTGGTTTTCACCGCATACACAAACTGCCCGTCGGCACGGGGATCGCGCGCGACCACGGCGGCCCAGCGAGGATCATTTTCGGTGGCGATTGTTGTCGATTGCGTTGTCATGGCTTCATGTCCGTTGACCCGTTTCATGCAGATTAACCAGACGGCACCGACGCCACACTCCGGGTCTTGCGGTCGAATTCGACTGCGTCATCGCGCGGTACGAAAGGTGAAATTAATCCGCTGTTCGCCCAACCGTGGATGCTGGCCGTCCTTGATCGGCAAGACGCCGTGGTAACGCAAACGGTCCACGCCGCCCCAGACCACGATATCGCCGTGAAACAGCGGCACCCGCTGGCTTTTCGCGCTGCGTTCGAAACCACCGAACAGGAACGTCGCCGGCAACCCCAAAGACACTGACACGATGGGGGCTGTGCAGGTGTTTTCGTTTTTGTCTTGATGCAACGACATCCTGGCCCCGGGAACATAGTGGTTGATCAGGCAGGAATCTGGTACGAACGCCATAAACCCTGCCTCTTGCGCTGCCGCCTGGGCCAGTTCAAAAAACACCTCGGGCATCTCAGGCCAAGGGGCGCCGGTCTGCGGATCGTTGCGGGTGTATTGGTAGCCGTTGCGGTCGGTGGTCCAGCCCCAGGTGCCGCAACTGCTCAAGGCCACCGACATGGTAAAACCTCCGGGCGTGACCATCTGCCGAAACGGCGCCGCTGCCAGAACCGCTTCCAGCGCCGGCAGCAATCGGTCGAGCCAGGGCAGGGCGAAGCCTCTGAGAACGTAGGATTGTTCGCCGATCTGCTCGCGCCTGGGCTGCTGCTCGGGTTCGATGTCGGCAAACAGATCGAAGGTGATCGGGGTCATGGGCTCATAACGCATCGTGAAAGATGATTCCAAGGGTATGCCGTTTTCCACTGTGCAGGCGACTCACCCCATGACGCAGGGTTACTCGGTAATAGCCGCGAACGCCTTTTACTGGGCGCTGACTCACGGCAAAAATCAACGCGTCACCTTTCTTCAGGCCGATGACTTGTGGGCGCGATTGCATCCGTGGGCGTTGTTCGGTCAGCACAAATTCGCCACCGGTGAAGTCTTCTCCCGGTTCTGACAGCAGAATCGCCACTTGCAGCGGGAACGCGTGTTCGCCGTACAGATCCTGATGCAAACAGTTGTAGTCCTGCGGGCCGTATTGCAGCAATAAAGGTGTCGGGCGTTCCTGACCGGCGGCATGACAGCGTTGCAGAAACGCTTCATGGGATTCGGGGAAACGGGTCGACAGATCCATGCATTCGTACCAGCGATTGGCGATGGGAACCAGTGGAGGGTAGAGCGCGCTGCGCAACCGGGCCACCGGATCCGGCAGCGGGTATCTGAAGTATTTGTACTCGCCACGGCCAAAGCCGTGGCGCGCCATCACCACTTTCGAACGAAAGGGGTCAGGGCGGTCGTACAGGGCGCTTATTTCATCGCAGGTCTTATGGCTTAAAAGCGATTTGATGATCGCGCAGCCATCCTGGTCGAGTTGCTGCGTAAGCCTGCCCCAGTCGAGGGCATCGTGGTGAATCGGATCGGTAAGCAAGGGTTCTGACTCCTTGACCAAAAGGTCGAGGCGGCCAGTTTAGTGAGCGTTGCGGGAGCAGGCACTCCGGCGCTTGCGGTCGAATTCACGAGGGGAGCAGACGTCCATGTTGTCGCTCCAGATCGCGTTACAGTGCTTTGCTAACACTGATCTCGCTGATGACGTCATCCGTCTGGCCGTGAATGGCGTCCAGCGCAGCCTTGGCTTCTTCTGCGGTGCCGTGTTCAAGTTGGGCGAATTCGAACCGACGCTCGCCGTTGAGTTTGTATTTGATGACGTATTTGGTCGTCTGGGCCACGGTCATACCTGCTTGTTCGGGTGTGGGTTCAGCTCAGCTTCGAGCTGGAGCGGCGGATGATCTTGATCGAGTGCGTCAGGGTCGGCTTGCGGGTCACGCTGATCGGCCGGCGGTTGACCGTGTCGATGGTGATGTTCCAGAAACCAGTGCTCGGCGCGGTGATCCGGGCCGGGAAGGTGTCGAATGCGCCACCGTGATAAGTGTGACGGCCGCCGTTCTTGAAGCTGCGGAAGTTGGCGTCGTTCATCAAACGGATGTTGCACATTTGGGAGCACTGAATGACGACGATGTCGTCTTCGTTGAGGTGCTCGCGCTGGTGGATAAATTTCATGAGGCGCCTCCAAAAGGGCTTTTTCTACAAAATCAAAACGATAGCATGGGCGATTGGCGCAGTTTATCAGCCCGAACAGGTTATTATCTGGCTGTCGGGGGCCGCTTTGACAATTAAAAACAGTTATTTGGAATTCTATGAGCGATAAAAGCAGGGAGCCTTGGAGAAAAACAGCATCTGTGCTGTCGGAGGGTCTTTATCGGAGGTTTCATATGAAATGGGGTGTTCTGGTTGTGCCGTTTGCATTGGCAGTGGGTGGGTGTGCGACGGTCTCGGACATCACTGCGTCGCTGCCTACCATGAACGTGATTTCAGGCAAGAAGCCCCATGAGTACGCCCAGTGCCTGGTCGAGAAGTTGGCCAATAGCCGTGGGGCCCTGCAAGTCGAGCCGCAAAAGGATGGCATGCGGGTAATTGTGCCGCAGAAGTTCTCCTCGGGGCCGGCAGCGGTGTTTGACATTGAAGACCGCTCCGGTGGCAGCAGCATCAAACTGCATGAGCGAATCTCCAATGTGCCGTTGCGCCCATGGGATGTGCGCAATGCCGCCACCGCGTGCATTTCCGGCTGATAAACTACCCCCGGTCAGCATCCATGCCGTCAAAGTCGCACTTTGACGGCATTGTCATTTCTGGAGTCGAGCATGAAACGAGAGCAGGTGCGGGAGCGCCATGCAGAGGGTCATATCTCTGCTACCCATGTGATTCAGAACCCGGCGAATCCGGGGGAGTGGATCGTATTTTTCAAGAAAAGCGCCGGGCGCAGCTTTTTCCTGGTGGATGAAAACGATGAAGTCGAGTCCTTCAGTCGCCTCGACGACTTGATCGAGACTGTGCGCGGGCTCGGAATCAAGTTCGCCGAAATCCATATGTAGGGCATTGGGCGCCCTACTTGCAGACCACTACCACGCTGCGGCTTTTGTAATTGCCGACGTCGACGCCCAGGGTTTTGTCGCTTTCCTTGGTCGAAGGTGTGCCGTCGGTACCGACGATCCGATAGCCGGTGCCGGCGCAAGAGGCATCGGCTTTTTCGTAGCAACTGGCCCAGGCGTTGGCTTCTCCGGAGCAGTCAATGGACAGGCCCTGCTCGCCATTTTTCAGGTAAGTCGTTTCGGACGTGGCGCAGCCACTCAGGGCCAGTACCGCAATCAGTGGCAAAATTTTTTTCATGTCGTGGTCATCGTCAGTGATGGGGCTAAACGCTATGACAGTGGTTGCAACGAAAGGTTATAGCGATTGGCCACTTCATTGCAGGCATTCACAAAAAAGCCCTGTGCAAAGACAGGGCCGCGGTCACGCCAGGTTCAGCTCAAGGCTTGTCCTTGCCGCGCCGCTTGGGTGCCGCAGGTTGATCCTGCAACACCGATGCCACTTCAATCGCCAACGCTTCTGTAGGGAACGGCCCGGCAATGTTCTCGCCGCCGACGCTGTCTATCCACCACTGGCCGTCTTTCGCCTGATTGATCAGGTACCCGTTGACGCTTTTTGCTGCCGACATCTATCTGCCTCGTTGACTGGTTCAAGTGCGCAATCATAGCGCCAAATGCCCCCAACCGGTGCTGATGGGTGTAGGGTAGGGCAGATTTTCGTTCGGCTGATGGTCACGCAGATCGTCGATCTCTGCTATGTATAAGAGGTTGTGCAGCTTATCTGCGGAACTATCCATCAGAATATTTCTCTATGATGGCGTCGGTTAGCCAGTGCGGGGCATTGTAAGGTGCACGCCGCCTGATTAGACTGCGCCGAAACTCGTACACACAGCCCTTTCAAGGACTTATATGATCAAGAAATGCTTGTTCCCAGCAGCCGGTTACGGTACTCGCTTCCTGCCAGCGACTAAAGCCATGCCCAAAGAAATGCTGCCGGTGGTAAACAAGCCACTGATCCAGTACGGCGTCGAAGAAGCACTGGATGCCGGGTTGACCGAAATCTCCATCGTCACCGGTCGCGGCAAACGCGCGCTGGAAGACCACTTCGACATCAGCTACGAGCTGGAAAACCAGATCAAGGGCACTGACAAGGAAAAATACCTGGTCGGCATCCGTAAACTGCTCGACGAGTGCTCGTTCTCCTACACTCGCCAGACCGAAATGAAAGGCCTGGGCCACGCCATTCTGACTGGTCGTCCGCTGATCGGCGACGAACCTTTCGCCGTGGTACTGGCGGACGACTTGTGCGTCAACCTCGAAGGTGACGGCGTACTGACCCAGATGGTCAAGCTGTACAAGCAGTTCCGCTGCTCGATCGTGGCCATCCAGGAAGTCGATCCTCAAGAAACCAACAAGTACGGCGTGATTGCCGGCGAGATGATCCGCGACGACATCTATCGCGTTCACAGCATGGTCGAGAAGCCAAAACCTGAAGATGCACCGTCGAACCTGGCGATCATCGGCCGTTACATCCTGACCCCGGACATCTTCGACCTGATCGAACAGACCGAGCCAGGCAAGGGCGGCGAAATTCAGATCACCGACGCCCTGATGAAGCAAGCGCAAAACGGCTGCGTCATGGCCTACAAGTTCAAAGGCAAGCGTTTCGACTGCGGTGGCGCCGAAGGCTACATCGACGCGACCAACTTCTGCTTCGAGAACTTCTACAAGACTGGCAAGGCTTACTGATAGCGCCTGACCTGCTTGTATTGAAAAGCCACCTTCGGGTGGCTTTTTCATTTTCCGGCCCCAAATAGTTTGCAACGCTTGCCCAAAGGCCTCCCGCAGGTATGCTGGTGGCCTGCCGAGGAGATAGTAATGGCCTACGATTTTGACCTATATGTGATTGGCGCCGGTTCCGGCGGTGTGCGGGCTGCGCGGTTCGCGGCCGGTTTTGGTGCGAAAGTCGCCGTGGCCGAGAGCCGCTACCTGGGCGGTACGTGTGTGAATGTCGGCTGTGTGCCGAAAAAGCTGCTGGTCTATGGCGCGCACTTCGCTGAAGACTTCGAGCAGTCGCAAGGTTTCGGCTGGACCCCGGGTGAAGCGACGTTCGACTGGGCGACGCTGATCGCCAACAAGGATCGCGAGATTAATCGCCTGAATGGCATTTATCGCAATCTGCTGGTCAACAGTGGTGTGACCTTGCATGAAGGTCACGCGAAGATCGTCGATCCGCATCAGGTCGAGATCAATGGCGAGCGTTACACCGCCAAAAACATCCTGATTGCCACCGGTGGCTGGCCGCAGATTCCTGAGATTCCGGGGCACGAGCATGCGATCAGTTCCAACCAGGCATTCTTCCTGAAAGAGCTGCCCAAGCGCGTTCTGGTGGTCGGCGGTGGTTACATTGCGGTGGAGTTCGCCGGGATTTTCCACGGGCTGGGCGCTGAGACCACGCTGCTGTATCGCGGTGATCTGTTTCTGCGTGGCTTCGACGGTGCAGTGCGCAAACATTTGCAGGAAGAGCTGACCAAGCGCGGCATGGACCTGCAATTCAATGCCGACATCGAGCGTATCGACAAACAGGCCGATGGCAGCCTGAAGGCGACGCTCAAGGATGGTCGTGAGCTGGTGGCGGACTGCGTGTTCTACGCCACCGGTCGGCGTCCGATGCTCGACAACCTGGGGCTGGAAAACACCGGCGTCAAACTCGACAAGAAAGGTTTTGTCGAGGTCGATGAGCAGTATCAAACTGCTGAACCGTCGATTCTGGCCCTAGGCGATGTGATTGGTCGGGTACAACTCACGCCGGTTGCTCTGGCCGAAGGTATGGCCGTGGCGCGGCGTTTGTTCAAGTCTGAGCAATATCGCCCCGTGGATTACAAGATGATCCCGACCGCCGTGTTCAGCTTGCCGAACATCGGCACTGTCGGCTTCACCGAAGAAGAAGCGCGAGAAGCAGGGCACGATGTGGTGATCTTCGAAAGCCGTTTCCGGCCGATGAAGCTGACCCTGACTGAATGCCAGGAACGTACCCTGATGAAACTGGTGGTAGACGCCAAGACCGACAAGGTCCTGGGTTGCCACATGGTCGGCCCGGACGCTGGCGAGATCGTGCAAGGGTTGGCGATTGCCCTGAAAGCGGGCGCGACCAAGCGCGACTTCGACGAAACCATCGGCGTGCATCCGACAGCCGCCGAAGAGTTCGTTACCCTGCGCACACCAGTCGCGGGTTAATCGTTCTTCTGTGGCGCTGATGCGTCTGGCCCTGTCGCAACGGCAGCGGCCAGGCGCACGCTTTCATCCAGACTTGCCTGCAACTTGATCAGTTCAACTTCCAACGCTTTGTTGATGTGCGACTGCTCGTCGACGTTCTGCTTGAGCGACTGGCTTTCCAGCAAGGCGATGCGCAAGCGTTCCTGGAGGAGGGTGCGTTCGCTGTCGATGCGGGTGACCTGCTCCAGTAACTGATCCTGTCGGCTGTTGGTGTACTTGAGTTGCTCCTGCAACAGGCTCAACTCCCGCAACGTGCCACGGTTTTCGGTCAGCAGGCGCTCGTTGTCGCGATGCAGTTGGGTGATTTCATCCTGGCGTACCAGTGCGCTTTGCTGGGCTTGACGCAACTCCATCTGAATCTGCTGCACCTGACCTTCGTGGCGTCGCTGTTCCTGTTCGCGCTGGTCTTTGACGGCGTTGCGATAGTGCTCCAGTGCTTCGCGGGCGTGCAGGTGCTTTTCTTCCAGTGAGCGAATCTGCTCGTCCTTGTCCTGCAAGCGCAATTCGAAATCCGCCAGCGCCTGGTTCAACCCGGCGTTGCGGGTTTGCTCGGTTTGCAGCATCGAGCGGGTGTCGTGCAGTTCCGCCGATTCCTGGGTCAGTGCCAGGCTTTGAATTTCGTATTGCTGCTGCAATTCGGTATTGGCCTCGCGGGCCTCGTGCAGCTGGGTTTCCAGCTCTTTTCGTTGTTGCTCGAACTGCGCGCGTGCCTGGTCGATGGGCTCTTGCGCCTGTTCTTTCAGGCGTTGCGCCAGCCGCGCTACCAGCGCTGCCAGCTCATCATCGATCGGCTCGGAAGGGGCTTGCGCGGGTTCGGTGCCGTCATCGAGCTCCTTCAGGTAGCGATGGATCGTGGTTTTCGAGCCGGTATTGCCCATTTCGATCCGCACTGCGTCGATGCTCGGGTGTTCGCCCCGGGCGAGGATTGCCGAGCGTGCCGCTTGCACCAGTGCCTTGTTTACGCCGCCACGTGCCATGTGTTCTCCTACGATTTGATACTGTGGTACGTACCACCAATATACGCAATGTACCATGCCATGCTTAAAGTTAAAAACTTGTGATAACTCATGCGGGATATACTGGTATTACCCCGCGTGATAAACAATGTCGTGGGTTTTCACTCACTTACCCGGTACGTTTTCGAGAACTGAGCCCATGACCGATCTGGATCGCTACCTGCAAGCCGCCACCCGCGACAACACTCGTCGCAGCTATCGGGCAGCCATCGAGCATTTCGAAGTCAGTTGGGGCGGCTTCCTGCCGGCGACCAGCGATAGCGTGGCGCGTTATCTGGTGGCGCATGCGGGCGTGTTGTCGATCAATACGTTGAAGTTGCGCCTGTCCGCGTTGGCGCAGTGGCACAACAGCCAGGGTTTCGCCGATCCCACCAAGGCGCCTGTGGTGCGCAAAGTGTTCAAGGGCATCCGCGCGCTGCACCCGGCGCAGGAAAAACAGGCCGAACCCTTGCAGCTTCAACATCTGGAGCAAGTGATCGCCTGGCTGGAGCAGGAAGCGCAAACCGCCAGGGCGCAAGGCGATCGAGCGGGTTTGTTGAGAGCTAGGCGCGACACCGCACTGATCCTGCTGGGCTTCTGGCGTGGTTTCCGTAGCGATGAGTTGTGCCGCGTGCAGATCGAGCATGTACAAGCCAGCGCCGGTTCAGGCATTACCCTCTACTTGCCACGCAGCAAGGGCGATCGCGAGAACCTCGGCCGGACCTACCAGACTCCCGCCTTGCAGCGCCTGTGCCCGGTGCAGGCCCACATCGAATGGATTACCGAAGCCGCGTTGGTCCGTGGCCCCGTGTTTCGGAGCATCGACCGCTGGGGCCATTTGAGCGAGGAGGGCTTGCACGCCAATAGTGTGATCCCATTGTTGCGCCAGGCACTGGAGCGCGCCGGCATTGCGGCCGAGCACTACACCAGTCACTCCTTGCGTCGTGGTTTTGCCACCTGGGCCCATCAGAGCGGTTGGGATTTGAAGTCGTTGATGAATTACGTGGGCTGGAAGGATATGAAGTCAGCCATGCGCTATGTTGAAGCCAGCCCGTTTCTCGGGATGACCCGAATCACTGAAAAGCCGTTGGCGCTATAGATCACGTTTTCTTCTATTAATACGCTCGGCTAATAGCGAAAACCAATCAGTAGCATCAGGTTTGCCAATGAGCCAACCGTCGATCGGGTGGGTAGGATTCACCACATCAACTTCTTAACCCTGACGGAGAGTCACCGATGCCTATCATCAACAGCCAAGTTAAACCGTTCAAAGCTACCGCGTACAAAAACGGCGACTTCGTACACGTGTCGGACGCTGACCTGAAAGGCAAGTGGTCTGTCGTTTTCTTCTACCCGGCAGACTTCACTTTCGTTTGCCCGACCGAACTGGAAGACCTGGCTGACAACTACGCCGAGTTCCAAAAATTGGGCGTCGAGATCTACAGCGTTTCCACCGATACCCACTTTGCCCACGCTGCCTGGCACAACACTTCGCCAGCCATCGGCAAAATCCAGTACACCATGATCGGCGACCCGACTCACGTCATCTCCCGCAACTTCGACGTGCTGATCGAAGAAGCTGGCCTGGCTGACCGTGGCACCTTCGTGATCAACCCTGAAGGCCAGATCAAAATCGTTGAACTCAACGATGGCGGTGTAGGCCGTGACGCTTCCGAGCTGCTGCGCAAAATCAAGGCCGCTCAATACGTCGCCGCTCACCCGGGCGAAGTGTGCCCAGCCAAGTGGAAAGAAGGCGAGGCCACTCTGGCTCCGTCCCTGGACCTGGTCGGCAAGATCTAAGTCTGTGACGCGCTGCATCAGGGCGGAGCTCCGCACCTCTTAAGTAAGCTGCACCGCCCTATAAAAACGCCCGGGCGAGATTCGCTCGGGCGTTTTTTTTCGACTTCTTTTTATCAAATACATGGAAATCGCCCGTATGTTGGACGCCAATCTTAAAGCCCAGTTGAAATCGTACCTGGAACGGGTCACCCAACCGATCGAGATCGTTGCCTCCCTCGACGACGGTGCGAAATCCCAGGAAATGCTCGCATTACTCAAAGACGTTGCCAGTCTTTCCAACCAGATTACTTTGCTCGACAACGGTAACGATGCGCGTAAACCATCGTTCTCGATCAATCGCCCGGGAGCCGATATCAGCCTGCGTTTCGCCGGTATCCCGATGGGCCACGAATTCACCTCCCTGGTGCTGGCCTTGCTGCAAGTCGGCGGCCACCCATCGAAAGCCAGTGCCGACGTTATCGAGCAGATCCGCTCGCTCAAAGGCGAGTTCAACTTCGAGACTTACTTCTCGCTGTCCTGCCAGAACTGCCCGGATGTGGTTCAAGCGTTGAACCTGATGGCCGTGCTGAACCCGAACATCCGCCATGTCGCCATCGACGGTGCGCTGTTTCAGGCTGAAGTTGACGAACGCCAGATCATGGCCGTGCCCAGTGTTTACCTGAACGGCGTGAACTTCGGCCAGGGTCGCATGGGCCTGGAAGAAATCCTCGCCAAGATCGACACCAGCGGCATCGAGCGTCAGGCCGAGAAGATCAGCGCCAAACAAGCTTTTGATGTGCTGGTCGTCGGCGGTGGCCCGGCCGGTGCTTCGGCGGCGATCTACGCCGCCCGCAAAGGCATTCGCACCGGCGTGGCGGCTGAACGTTTTGGTGGCCAGGTGCTCGACACCATGGCCATCGAGAACTTCATCTCCGTGCAGGAAACCGAAGGGCCAAAACTGGCTGTGGCGCTGGAAGAGCACGTCAAGCAGTACGATGTGGACATCATGAACCTGCAACGCGCCGACAAGCTGGTGCCAGGCAAAAACGGCGAACTGCACGAAATCCATTTCGCCAGCGGTGCGTCCTTGAAAGCCAAGACCGTGATCCTCGCCACCGGCGCGCGCTGGCGGGAAATGAACGTTCCAGGTGAGCAGCAATACCGCAACAAGGGCGTGGCGTATTGCCCGCACTGTGACGGTCCGCTGTTCAAAGGCAAGCGTGTGGCGGTGATCGGTGGCGGTAACTCCGGCGTCGAAGCGGCCATCGACCTGGCCGGGATCGTGTCCCACGTAACGCTGCTGGAGTTCGACGTGCAACTGCGTGCCGATGCGGTGTTGCAGCGCAAGTTGCACAGCCTGCCGAACGTTACCGTGATCACCAGTGCGCAAACCACTGAAGTGACCGGCGACGGCCAGAAGGTCAACGGCCTGCGCTACAAGGATCGTCAGTCGGACGAGTTGCGCACTGTCGAGCTGGAAGGGATCTTCGTGCAGATCGGTCTGTTGCCTAATACCGATTGGCTCAAAGGCACTATCGAGCTATCGCCGCGCGGCGAGATCATCGTCGATGCCCGTGGTGAAACGTCGATCCCCGGCGTGTTCGCGGCTGGCGATGTGACCACCGTGCCGTACAAGCAGATCGTGATTGCGGTGGGCGAGGGCGCCAAGGCTTCCCTGAGCGCATTCGATCACTTGATTCGCACCTCGGCGCCGGCATAAACGCCGAAGCTGAAAACATAAAACCCCATGAGCGATCATGGGTTTTTTGTGTCTTGCACTGATCTTTACTACACAGAGCGTGGGAACGATCAAGGCTGCGATCTTTTTACAACGGTGCCGGCTGAATGATCTCGACCCAGTAACCATCCGGATCCTTGATGAACGCCAGGCTTTTCATGCGGCCGTCGTTCAGGCGTTTCTGGAAATCGCAGCCCAGCGCTTCAAAACGTTCGCACGCGGCACGGATGTCTGGCACCGAGATGCAGATATGGCCGAAGCCGCGTGGATCGGTGTTGCCGTTGTGGTAGGCGAAATCCGCGTCGTTCTCGGTGCCGTGGTTGTGGGTCAGTTCGAGAATGCCGGGGATCGATTTCATCCACTCGGTGCGGGCCGCGGCATCGGCCGGGATCTGGCTTTTATCGACCAGCGCCAGAAAATACAGGCTGAACTCGGCTTCCGGGAAATCGCGCTTCTCCACCAGCGAGAAACCCAGGACGCGGGTGTAGAAATCCAGCGACCGCGTGATGTCCTTGACCCGCAGCATGGTGTGGTTGAAGACGAACTTCTGGGTGGCGGTGTCAGGTTGGGCGGTCACGCCAGGAAATGTATTGAGTTCGTGCAGGCTCATGGGCCCTCCGGAAATTCCAAGAATGCTCACAATGATACGCAAGGGCCCTGGCATCGCCAAACCAAAACCGCAGGCTTGCCTGCCGGGCGGGTGAAGCTCAGACTTCGCGGCTCAATCCGTGAGTGTTCATTACAATGATTCGACCCTGTCAATTGATTTTCGTCCTGATGTGTCTGCTTTCAGGTGTTACCCGTGCTTATGCCGAGGCACCGGTCGTGACCTGGCCCAATGGATGGACTGTCGAGACCATCCCGCAAGACGAGGCCAAGCCCCAGGTTTCCCGGCAGCGTGCGGTAAAAAACGGCCAGGACGGTACACCGGTGATGGTGATGGAGTTGACCATGACCCAGGTGGAAAGCGGTCATCAGGTGAACCTGCAGGGTGTGTTGCTGGAAATGCGCAAGTCTGTGCAGAAGGACTTTTTCCAGGGCGGGTATCAGAGCGTTTGCAGCAAAATTCACGCGACTACCTTGAGCCGGCTATCGGCGCTGGAAACTACTTGTACGATTACCCAGAACGGCCGACATGTTCTGTCTCAAACATTGGTCGCCGCGGTGGACGCCGATAAAGCCTATGTTCTTTCCTACGCGGGGCAGGCTGAGGTTTATAAGGCAAGTCAGGGCGACATAGCGGCTGCTCGAAACAGCTTGAAACTTTAGTTTAAGGTTCCGGTGCCCACATCTTTGAGCATGGCCCGCATTTTTAGATAGCCAAACGGATTAAGCACAAAGTTAGTCAGACTATAGTGAGTTGATCGGCGACTATCGTCGCATTTTAGACGGCATCCATGAAAAAGCCCTGCATTGGCAGGGCTTTTTTATTACCGTGAGCGCTTAGGCACGCAGCCAGGAATCAACGGTAGCGGCACCGTATTGTTCCTTCCAGGCTTTCAGGCCGCGGTGGTTGCCACCCTTGGTTTCGATCAGTTCACCGGTGTGCGGGTTCTGATAAACCTTGACCACGCGTGCGCGGCGGGTTTTAGGTGCTGTTGCCTGTTGCAGGCCGGATTTCGCCGGGTTCGGGTCGAGGATGGCGATGATGTCGCGCAGGCTCTTGCCGTAGGTTTTCATCAGCCCCTGGAGCTTTTCTTCGAATTCGATTTCTTTCTTGAGCCCGGCATCGTTCTTCAGCGATTCCAACTGCTTGAGCTGTTCTTGAAGGGCCTTTTCAGCTGCACGGAATTCAGCGAGTCTGGACAATATCTTTACTCCAATAGTGTGTTTGGCTGATACCAACCGCAAGCAAAGCTATAAGCCAAGAGCCTTGAAGCGACTCGGTGATAATGACACGCCTGCCGGTTTTGCACAGGTATGAAAAATTGTAGTAGTTAATTGGTCAAGAGTAAATCCTGACTTTTTCTTCATGTAACAAGAGTAGTCTTTTGATTCAAATTGGTGCGCATCATCATGCGCCCGGCGCTTAACGTGGTTAGTTAATGATCACTTAATGCATTAATGAATTCTGGTCCGGGCATCGGCCGGCCGAACAGATAACCTTGCAGAAAGTTCACGCCATAGGCGGTCAGATAGTCACTTTGCTCCTCGGTTTCCACACCTTCGGCGACGATACCCAGATCGAGTTTGGCCGAGAGTTCGATGATGCTGTCCAGAATGTGCCGGGAGAGGGCGTCGACACCGATCATCGCGACAAAGCTCTGGTCGATCTTCAGGAAGTCCACATTGAACTGACGTAAGTAACCGAGGCTTGAATGGCCGGTGCCAAAGTCGTCGATGGCGATCATCACGCCCAGCGCGCGAAGCTGTTCGAACAACTGCAGGGTGATGTCTGTCGGTTCGATGAGTTCGCGCTCGGTCAACTCCAGCACCAGGTGGACATTGCCCGGTGCAAAAGCGCCGAGGAATTCACGGCAGTCCTCGACCAGCTCCAGGTTCCGGCAGTGGCTGGCAGTGATGTTGATGCTAATGTGGAACGGTCCGTCGAACGATGCCGACAAGGGCCCCAGCAATGTCGCGGTCTGTTGCATCAACGAGCGGGTCATCGGCACGATCAGCCCGGAATGTTCGGCAAACGGGATGAACAGATCCGGGCGTACCAAACCTTCCTTGGGATGTTTCCAGCGCATCAATACTTCGGCGCCGGACCACTGTTTGTTGTTGCCGTGCACCACCGGCTGAAAATACGGAACGAACTCTGCGGCCTCCAGCGCACGCTGCATTTCACGGCTGGGCGACGCCGCGCGCATCTGCAAGACATGCCCGATCGAGCCTGAGACCACACCAAAGAACATCAGCAGGCTGAACAGCGGCGGGTATTCGCTTCTCATGTAACGCCAGGTTTCACCTTCGGGGAAACCTGCGGCCACCGCAAAGGCATAACGCGAGGACGTCAGCTTGTTTTGTGCCACCGCAAAGTCGGGCAGGGCAACATCGTGGACCTTGCCGTCGGCGGACAGCCAATGGGGGCCGACTTGCAGCAGCAATAATGCTTTACGTCCGATCAGGCGCAACACGTTGCTCAGGTGATAACCGTTCAGCGTGGTCAATACCCCCTGTTTTCCCTCACTAAGTCGATACACCAACAATGCGGTATCGGGCGTGACGGGATTGCCGCTCATGAGCCATAACTTGCCTTGGGTATAGTCGCCGGGATCGACCTTTTCCTGATAATCGCCGAATAACGAACTGCAATAGAGGTTGTTGTCCGACACAAGGTTGGTCGAGCGCACGAAAGGGCGGCGGGTGACTTGTTCGCGCAGGGCCAGTTTGACGTCGTTGCAGTTTTGGCCAGCCAGCGGCAATAGTTCTTGCGCGGCTTGGGCGGTGTTGTCGAGCATCAGTTCGAATTGGCGAATGGCTTCTTCGGCCGTCAGTTCAGTATTTTGCCTGAGCGCACGTTCAGCCTGCAGATACAGAATGACCAGCCCCAGCAAAACCGGGAGCAACCCGCTCAGAGCGGTGACAACGATCTGGGTACCACGTTTTTTACGGCGGTTTTTGACGTTCAGTGGCATTCGCGAATCCTGTCACGATGAAAAGGCGCCTTCCATGGCAGGCACAGACAACACGCCTCCCCAAAAGAGTTCAGCCATCATAGTTGGCCATTGGCGGTTATGCCGCTCAACGAGCATTCAGGCTCGAAGCCAGTTGGATAAAGGCCAGTGTTGCAGGTGATGACTGACGCTGATCGAGCACCGCCAGACCGACTTGGCGACTGATGGGTGGAGACAGCGGTCTTTTCACGTAGCGGCTGTCGTTGTCGTCGGGCAGTGAGCCTTCGGCGACCACGGTCAGGGCGTCGCCACGACTTACCGTGTCCAGCGTGCTGAGCAACTGCGAGCAGCGATACCTGATGTTCGGCGTCAATCGCGCCGCATTGAACGCGCGTGACACCAGCTCCGAAGACCCAGCCTCGGTCAGCACAAAAGGGTCGTGGCACAAGTCGCTCAAGCTGACGCTGTCGCGACCGGCCAGTGCATGATCGGCAGGCAGCAGCGCGACCATCTGGTCTTCGATCAGTGCAATCGTGTCAAAACGTTCCTGGGGTAACACCACGAAACCAATATCGATACGCCGCTCTTCCAGCCATTGGATCACCTGGCGGTCTGGACCTTCGTCGATGTGAACCTCGATGCCCGGGTGTGCGGCGCGGTAGTGCTGCAAGATCCTCGGCAGCAGCTTGATCGAAGAGGTCGGGCCGAACGAGCCAATGCGTAAGGTGCCGGTTTTCATCCCGCGTGAATCGGCCGCCTCTTGACGCAAAGTGTTGGCCAGCCCAAGCATCGCCCGAGCGCGCAGTAATAGCTGCTGGCCGATGTCACTCAACTCGACCTGGGACTGATGTCGTCGCAGCAGCTCGACACCCAACTCCTGCTCCAGCGACTTGAGTGCGTGGGAGACCGCAGACTGGGAAATCTCCAAACGATGGGCGGCCGCCGTGAAGCCGCGCAGCTCGGCCACCAGCGAGAAAATCTCCAGTTGAGTGAGGGTCATGAGCTTTTACTCATTTTACGATGATCGATCATTAGTCGAATGATACGCCACATGCCCGATTGCTGGAGGTGGAGACTTATGACTACGTGTGAACAGACCCTTGCGAACTCTTCGGATGTGCCGGTTTATCTGAAACTGGCGGCGGTCACCATGATCTGGGGCGGGACGTTCGTTGCCGGGCGGTTTCTGGCCGACAGCCTCAGTCCGTTATTGGCCGCGAGTTTGCGGTTCATGCTGGCGAGCATGGCGTTGTTGCTATTTCTGCTGCTGGCGCGGGTGCCTTTGGTACGGCCCAGCCCCAGGCAATGGTTGCAACTGGCGCTGTTGGGGTTTTTCGGGATTTTCTTCTACAACCTGTGCTTCTTTTACGGGCTGCATTACATCAATGCGTCTCGGGCATCATTGATCGTTGCGTTGAACCCGGCCGTGATCGGCCTGGCTTCGTGGTTGCTGTTCAAGGAGCGACTGAGCCGGGCGAAAGTGGTCGGTATCGCGATCTGCATTGCTGGCGCCAGCCTGGTGATCGTCAGCCGCAATCCGCAGTTACTGGCCGGCAATGCCGATGCCTGGATTGGCGACTTGTTGATCTTCGGCTGCGTGCTCGGCTGGGGCATTTATTCGCTGTTCTCCAAAGGCCTGAATCAAACACTGGGGCCGGTGCAGACGGTGACGTACTCGATTTTGCTCGGCACGCTGATGCTCTGGGTGACCAGCGCCGTGCGGGGCGAGCTGAGTGTCGCGGCGCTCACCGGACTCGGCACGCAACAATGGTTGAGCCTGATGTACTTGGGCGTGCTGGGCTCGGCATTGGCCTACATTGGTTATTACGACGGCATCCGCAAAATTGGCGCGACGCGCTCGGGCGTGTTCATCGCCTTGAACCCGTTGACTGCTGTTCTTCTCGGCGCGTTGTTGCTGGGCGAACAGCTGACACTGGCGATGTGCCTGGGCGGCGGACTTATCGTGGCGGGGATTTTCCTGTGTAACAAACCGCTTGCGCAGGCCACGAAAAAGGCGATTGTATAAGAAGGCGGACAAACTGATTTACGCTGTGTAGAATCAGGTTACGCATATAAGAATAATCGTCTTCTGGCAGCAGAAGCCTCGCCCGCAAGAGCCTTGGGTCGACAATGAAGATATTTGGGTTTCAATTGATCTACGGTGACTTCCTCGCCCGCAGCGTGCGAGGCATCTCGTGCGCGCCACCCACCGGTCTCAGCATTGCTAGCAACTAACGATCCGTTAATTTCAGCCGTTAATTCTAAAAGCATGATGAGGCGCCAAAATGGCAGATTTATACGAAAACCCAATGGGCCTGATGGGCTTTGAGTTCATCGAATTCGCATCGCCGACCCCGTACACCCTGGAGCCGATCTTCGAGATTATGGGCTTCACCAAGGTCGCGACCCACCGCTCCAAAGACGTGCACCTGTATCGCCAGGGCTCGATCAACCTGATCCTCAACAACGAACCCCACAGCGTGGCCTCGTACTTCGCGGCCGAGCACGGCCCGTCGGTGTGCGGCATGGCGTTCCGCGTCAAGGATTCGCAAAAGGCCTACAAGCGTGCCCTGGAACTCGGCGCCCAGCCGATCCACATTGAAACCGGCCCGATGGAATTGCACCTGCCGGCGATCAAAGGCATCGGCGGCGCGCCGCTGTACCTGATCGACCGTTTCGGCGAAGGCAGTTCGATCTACGACATCGATTTCGTGTTCATCGAAGGCGTGGACCGCAACCCGGTCGGCGCCGGTCTGAAGATCATCGACCATCTGACCCACAACGTGTATCGCGGTCGTATGGCCTACTGGGCCAACTTCTACGAGAAGCTGTTCAACTTCCGCGAAATTCGTTACTTCGACATCAAAGGCGAATACACCGGCCTGACATCCAAAGCGATGACCGCGCCGGACGGCATGATCCGCATCCCGCTGAACGAAGAGTCGTCCAAGGGCGCCGGGCAGATCGAAGAGTTCCTGATGCAGTTCAACGGCGAGGGCATCCAGCATGTGGCGTTCCTCACCGATAACCTGATCGATACTTGGGACCGCCTGAAGAAAATCGGCATGCGCTTCATGACGCCGCCGCCGGACACCTACTACGAAATGCTCGAAGGCCGTTTGCCGAACCACGGCGAGCCGGTCGATCAACTGCAAGCACGGGGCATCTTGCTGGACGGTTCGTCCGAGCCTGGCGACAAGCGTCTGCTGCTGCAGATCTTCTCGGAAACCCTGATGGGGCCGGTGTTCTTCGAGTTCATCCAGCGTAAAGGCGACGACGGTTTCGGCGAAGGCAACTTCAAGGCACTGTTCGAATCCATCGAGCGCGATCAAGTTCGTCGCGGTGTGCTCTCCACCGATTAAGCCGTTCCTGATGTGAAAAAGCCCGGTCAGCAGCCATGCTGGCCGGGCTTTTTTTGAATCATGCAATTACATTGGCCGGCGTCGTTGCCGGACCAGATGCTTGAACCCTTCAAACACCAACACCGCCACCGCCAGCCAGATCGGAATGTAGGTCAGCCATTCGCCGGCCTTGATGCTTTCCCCGAGCAGCAACGCAACGCCCAGCAACAGCACGGGCTCGACGTAACTCAACAACCCGAACAGGCTGAACGGCAGCAGCCGGCTGGCAATGATGTAGACCACCAGCGCCGAAGCACTGATCACCCCGAGCAGCGGAATCAACAGTGACAGCCAAGGATGTTGATCGAAAACGCCAAAACCCTGTTCACCTCCCTGCACGAACCAGAACGCCACCGGCAGCATCAACGCCATGTCCAGCCAGAGCCCGCCAAGGTTGTCCGTGGCCAGGCGTTTGCGCAAGATGAAATAGATCGGATAGCCGATGACCACCAGCAAGGTCGCCCAGGAAAAACCGCCGACCTGATACAACTCGTTGAGCACGCCGAGGCTGGCGAAGAACACGGCGATTTTCTGCAGGTAGGAAAGCCGTTCGCCATAAACGATTCGCCCGGTGAGCACCATGGACAGCGGCAGCAGAAAATACCCCAGCGACACGTCGAGGCTATAGCCGTTTAGCGGCGCCCACATGAACAACCAGAGTTGCAGGCCCAACAACGCTGCAGAGCCGATCAGGCTGATCAGCAACTTCGGCTGGCCGGCCAGCCGCCGAAGAATTTCGACCACGCGTTTCCATTCGCCGGACACCACCATGAACACGGTCATGCACGGCGCGGTCAGCAGCATCCGCCAACCGAAAATCTCCACGCCGCTCAAGGGGGAGAGCAACGACGTGTAGTAATACATGACGGCAAACAGCATCGAGGCTGTGACCGATAGAGCGATACCTTTAGACAAACTGTCCTCGCGGGTTGAAGGTCAAACGGGGCGCGCAGGATACGTGGTTTTTGTGCTGAATATTGGCCGAGTGATCGATATTTTCAACATCGCGGTGGATGTTGAACCGCTATCGCAGGCAAGCCAGCTCCCACAGGGAACTTCGTCGAAGCATCGTCAGCAGATCGACACAAAACCTGTGGGAGCGGGCTTGCCCGCGATAAATCTCAAGCTGTACGCGGTTTACGCCCCGGCACAAAATGGCTCACATCATTGAACCCCGGCGTCGATGCATGCCCCGGTGTGACCAGCGAATCGATAAAGGCTTCATCTTCCGCCGTGATCTTCACCGCCTGCGCCTTGGTGTACCCGTCCCACTGTGCTTCGGTGCGCGGGCCGACGATGGCCGAGGTGACGGCGCTGTTGTTCAGCACCCAGGCGATGGCGAACTCGACGATGCCCACGCCACGGTCCCGGGTGTATTGCTGGATCTGCTGGGCAATGCGCAAAGACTCAACCCGCCATTCGGTTTCCAGGATGCGTTTGTCCTGGCGACCGGCGCGGCTGTTGGCGTCCGGTGTCACATCCGGCGCGTACTTGCCGCTGAGCACACCGCGCGCCAGCGGGCTGTAAGGCACCACGCCGAGGCCATAGTTTTGCGCGGCGGTGATCTGCTCGGTTTCCGCCTGACGGTTGACGATGTTGTACAGCGGCTGGCTGATCACCGGCCTGTCGACGCCGAGTTTGTCGGCCAAACGAATCACTTCGGCGATGCGCCAGCCGCGATAGTTCGACAGGCCCCAGTAGCGGATCTTGCCCTGACGAATCAGATCGCCGATGGCCGACACCGTAACTTCCAGCGGCGTGTTGTGGTCTTCGCGGTGCAGGTAATAGATGTCCAGATAATCGGTGCCCAACCGCGTCAGGCTGGCGTCGATGCCATTGAACAAGTGCTTGCGGCTCAGGCCGGTACGGTTCGGCACACCGTCCACCGGACCGTAGCCGACCTTGGTGGCGAGTACCCATTCGTGGCGGCGACTGGCGATCGCTTCGCCGACGATCTCTTCGGAGCGGCCGTTGGTGTAGACGTCCGCGGTGTCGATGAAGTTGATGCCCTGGTCCCAGGCCTTGCCGATGATTCGCAGGGAATCTTCGGTGCTGGTCTGTTCGCCGAACATCATGGTGCCCAATGTGAGGGTCGACACCTGTAAACCCGAATGACCCAACGTGCGATAGCTCATGACGAAATCCTTTTACCGGTCAGAAAGCCCTAATCAAATACCAGAACCGCTGCGCGGAGCAATCTGAATTATCGACGCAGTGCCTCACAACGCTCCTGCAAGAACGTTTGCAACACCTTGACCCGCTCCGAGACCTGCACCCGATGCGGGCACAGCAAATTGAATGGCACGCTTTCGCCTTGCCAGTCATCGAACAGCGTCACCAGCCGCCCGGCCTGGACATCGGCGGCGACGTCGAGCCAGGCCTTGTAAGCAATGCCATGCCCGGCCAACGCCCAGCGGCGGGCAACTTCGCCGTCATCGCTCAGATAGTCGCCATGCACATCAACCTCCAGCACCTCATCGCCACGGCTGAAACGCCAATGGTTGTAGGGGCGGCCATTGCGCAGGTAGAGCAGGGCGCTGTACTCGCCCAGTTCCTCGGGATGCTGCGGCGTGCCACGGCGGATCAGGTACTCGGGGCTGGCACAGGCCACGCGACGATGCTGCGGCAGAATCGGCAGCGCCACCAGCGTCGAGTCACTCGGCACACCGAAGCGCAGGGCCACATCGACCGTCTCGCGGAACAGGTCGGCATGTCGATCGTTGAGCAATAGCTGCAATTGAATGTTGGGGTGTTGGCGCTTGAAATCATCCAGCCACGGCAACAGCACATTGCGCCCGAAGTCCGACGGCGCCGCCAATTGCAGTACACCGCTCAAGCCTTGGGTCTGTTGCTTGAGTGCCTGTTCACCTTCGGCCAGCGCGGCGAGCGCCAGTCGCACACTTTCCAGATAACGCCGGCCTTCCTCGGTCAGGCGCATGCTTCGCGTGGAACGGGCCAGCAAGCGAATGCCGAGGCGGGTTTCCAGACGTTTGAGGGCGATGCTGGCAGCGGCGGGGGTCAGCTCCAAGGCGCGGGCGGCGGCCGAAATGCTGCCGGAATCGGCGGTGCGGACGAAGATCTCCAGGTCGAGAATCGAGCTCATTGATAAAAATCCTTTAAAGATCCTTCTTTAATACCGGGATTTTTTCGTGATTGGCAAGCCTGGATACTCTAATCAATGAGCCTCTTATCAATGAACAGCCGCAGGAGACGACCATGACGTGGACGTTCGATCATCTGGCCTTCAACACCGCCGACGGCCAGACGCTGCAAGACACCTTCCAGGCTGTGCTGGGATTGACGCCGGGACGCCGCCCGCCATTCCCGTTTCCCGGCCGCTGGTTGTATCAGGATGCACAGGCGCTGGTGCATGTGATCGAGCAGCCGACGTTCGATGAAACGGCGTTGAGCCACATTGCCTTTCGCACCGATGAGGAGGCCGCGACGGTGTTGCAGCGGGTGCAGGCCAGCGGTTTGCCGTATCAGGTGGCGCAGGTGCCGGAGGACGGGATCTGGCAGATTTTCGTGCAGATGCCGGGTGGGTTGGTGATTGAGCTGGATGCCAAAGCAGGAAGTCTGGTGGGTGTTTAACGGCGATGTTTAAAAGACATTTCCAGATACTCACTGAGGCTACATATTCTTGCGCCGCTGCCTACGACTGCGCCAGAATCCGCCGGCTAGTATGCCTTGAGCCCGGGCTGTATCGTTTTCCCTGTCGCTGAAAAACAGCGATCGGGTTTGGTAGCCCGGGATTTTTGTTAGGCGCACAGCTCAACCTTTTTGCAGAGGTTCTCGTCTCTGTTTTATGGTGGTCATGCGCAGGGCGTCTTCGGACGCGCCGGTTTCCTAACGCCCGGTCTACCAACCTGAGCATGGCCGCCACCCATCGTTTGGTAGCGAGGGTGATGGCTCCTTCTATCCTGTTAGGAGTTTCATCTATGTTCAAACCAACGCCAAATCCACCAGAAGCGGACGACGTTTCCCCCTACGAAACCCCCGATTCCAAAAAACTCAACGAAGCCGCTGAGCGCGCCCTCGACCATTACCTCAAACCACCCATCCCCAAAGACACCAAGCGCAAACCCAGCACCATTTACCACGTCGGCCCCAAGGTCGATAACGAAACCCTGCTGGTCAATGCCTGCGAGTCCCTGGCGTCAGCGAGCATGATGCTCAGTGAATTCGCCGGGTTGATGGACATGCCCCATCGCAACGTGATGTTGGGGATTCAATCGGTGGTCATGCTCGGGGAACTGGCCGTCAACCGAGTGCTGGATAACCTCGATCCGCAGAACTGATTGATCCATTGTGGCGAGGGGGCTTGTTGTGGCGAGGGGGCTTGTCGGAACGCCGCACCGCCCCGTTCGGCTGCGCAGCAGTCGTCAATCCGATGTATGCGATTTCTCTGACACACCGCGGTTACAGGTTTTGGGGTCGCTTCGCAACCCGACGGGGGCGAGCCCCCTCGCCACGAAAGCAGTTGTGCATCCTTGAAATGAAGAACGGCCCGAATGGGCCGTTTTTTTGCTGAATCTTAAACCCGCAACGTCCGCGTCATGCGCAACGCCAGCAAACTCCCGCCCACAATCACACCCGCCAGCAGGTACAACGCCGCATCGGTCGTCCCGGTGCTGTCCTTGACCCAACCCACCAGGTACGGGCTAAGGAAACCCGCCATCTGCCCCATGGAGTTAATCAACGCCAACCCACCGGCCGCCGCGCCAGCACTCAACAGCGCAGTCGGCACTGGCCAGAACATCGGCAAGCCGGTGAGGGCGCCCATGGTGGCGATGGTCAGGCCAAGAATCGCGATGGCTGGCGTGGCGGCGAAGTTCACGGCGATCAACAGACCCGCCGCGCCCATCAGCATCGGCACCACCAAATGCCAGCGACGTTCTTTGCGCAGGTCCGCCGAGCGCCCGACCATCAACATGAACAGCGCCGCCAGCAGGTACGGAATCGCGCTGAGCCAGCCAATCACCAGGTTGTCGCTGAAACCGAGGTTCTTGATGATCGACGGCAACCAGAAGTTGATCGCATAGACGCCGCTCTGGATGCAGAAGTAGATCAAACCAAAGGCCCAGATCGCCGGGTTCTTGAACACGGCCAGCAGCGAGTCGGTGGAGGTTTTCGGTTTGTTGGCCAGGTCTTCGGCGTGGTCGGCTTCCAGCACCGAACGCTCGAACGGCGTGAGCCATTTGGCGTTGGCGTAACTGTCGCTTAGTAGAAAGTAGGCGAGGGCGCCGAGAGTAATAGTCGGAATGCCTTGCAGCAGGAACATCCACTGCCAGCCCGCCAGACCCGCCTGGCCTGCGCCAAAGTGATTGAGAATCCAGCCGGAAAACGGGCTGCCGAGCAGGCCAGACACTGGGATTGCCGACATGAACAGCGCCATGATGCGGCCCCGGCGGAAGGTCGGGAACCACTGCGAGAGGTAGAGCACCACGCCCGGGAAGAACCCGGCTTCGGCCGCACCGGTGAACAGGCGCAGGGTGTAGAACTCGGTCGGTGTGGTGACGAACAGCAGGCAGGTCGAGAGCGTGCCCCAAACGATCATCATCAGTGCGATCCAGCGCCGTGGGCCGAATTTGCTCAGCGCCAGGTTGCTCGGCACGCCGCACAGCACGTAGCCGATAAAGAAGATTCCGGCGCCGAGGCCGTACACGGTTTCGCTGAATTTCAGCGCGTCGAGCATCTGCAGTTTGGCAAACCCGACGTTCACCCGGTCGAGGTAATTGAACAGGTAGCAGATGAAGATGAAGGGGATCAAACGCAGGGTAATGCGTTTGTAGACGGCGTTCTTGTCGTCAGCGTTGGCCAGGGTAGCGGTGGCGCTCTGTGACATGGCGGGCTCTCTCTTTATTATGATTTTTTGCGACGCAAGGGTAACGTTGATCGCCCAGTGAGTCTCGGCCACCCCTTGGGTGGTTGTCTTTGTGCCTGAGCACAGGGTTTGCGACCAACGCCTGTGCGGCTGAACAACCCGTCCCGTCACGTTTTCAAGGATCCGCGCTATGTTCGAACTCGATCACGACCTGGCCCAGGACATCGTCGACCGGGCGATGGCCATCCTGCCCTATAACGTCAATGTCATGGACAGTCAGGGGCTGATTCTCGGCAGCGGCGAGCCAGAGCGCATCAACACCCGTCACGAAGGCGCGCAACTGGTGCTGGCCAACGGGCGGGTGGTGGAGATCGACGCGCAGACCGCGATTCACCTCAAAGGCGTGCAGCCGGGCATCAATCTGCCGCTGTTGCTCGATCAGCGTTTGATCGGTGTGTTGGGTATCACCGGCGAACCGGAGCAATTGCGCACCTACGCCGAACTGGTGCGCATGACCGCTGAGATGCTGGTGGGCCAGCGCAATCAGCAGGCCGAGCAGCAATGGCGGCGCCAGCGTTGCGACGATCTGTTGGCATTGCTGTTGAGCGAAGCGGGGGATTCACCGCGGTTACTGGATGAAGCGCAGCAACTGGGGCTCAAGCCGCAGCTGACGCGGGTGCCGTATCTGTTCGAGTTGGGCATGGAACACGGCCCGAGTCAGACCGTCGACGCGCTGAGCGCCTGGTTGATGTCGCGCTACCCGGACAGTTGGTGCGTGAGCTCGGCCAAATCTTCGTTGCTCTGGTGCCGCCCGGCTCTGCCTGCGGTCGATAACGAACGGCTGCTGGAGAAGCTCGACGGCCTGGGCTGGAACATTTTGCGCATCGCCGTGGGCGGGCAGGCCGATGGCTTGTCGGGCTTGCGCCGCTGCTATCGGCGGGTCGGCGATTTGCTGGCTTATGGGCGTGATGTGCTGCCGCATTCGCGCTTGTTGATGCTGAACCGTTATCGGCTGCCGGTGATGCTCTGGCGGCACCGCGACGACGATGCGCTGGATGAACTGCTGCAGCCGCTGCGTAAAGTCATCGCCAAGGATGGCAACGGCCAGTTGCTGGCGACCCTGCGCAGTTGGTGCGAACACGACGGCCAGAGCCAGGCTTGCGCCGATGCCTTGGGCATCCATCGCAACAGTTTGCGTTATCGCATGGAGCGGATCGCCGAGTTGAGTGGGGTTGATCCGTTGCGGTTGGATGGGATGTTGGCGCTGTATCTGGGGGTTCAGCTTCTGCCGCAAACCGATTAGAGAGATGGTGATTGTAAGGACGCCTTCGCGGGCTGGCCCAATCGCTATCAATCCTGGGTTTTGTGAAAATGAACAATAATCCTCTTGCCCGCTTGTGCAGCGGACCGGCGTTATTGTTCAAGCCTGCTGGCAGCATGGACGCATTGGAACTGGAGAATTCGCATGAAAATCGTCATTGCCCCCGATTCGTTCAAGGACAGCCTCAGTGCCCAGGGGGTGGCCGATGCCATTGCGCAGGGGTTGGCGCAGGTCTGGCCAGACGCACAGTTGCTCAAGTGCCCGATGGCTGATGGCGGCGAAGGCACGGTCGAATCGATTCTGGCCGCATGCGACGGCGAACTGCGCCGCACCCGTGTTCGCGGGCCATTGGGCGCCACGGTCGATGCCGCTTGGGGCTGGCTGGCGCAGAGTCATACCGCGATTATCGAAATGGCCGAGGCCAGTGGCTTGCAATTGGTGCCACTTAACCTGCGTGATGCCTGCACCAGCAGCACCTTCGGCACCGGTGAATTGATCCGCGCCGCGCTGGATGCCGGGGCGCAACGGGTGATTCTGGCGATCGGCGGCAGCGCCACCAACGACGGCGGCGCCGGAGCGATGCAGGCTTTGGGGGTGAAACTGCTGGACGCTCAGGGCCAAACCCTGGCGCCGGGTGGTCTGGCGCTGGCGCAATTGGCCCGTCTCGATCCGAGCGACATCGACCCGCGTCTGGCCGAGGTGCGTTTCGACATCGCCGCCGACGTCAATAATCCGCTGTGCGGCCCGCACGGTGCGTCAGCGATTTTCGGCCCGCAGAAAGGCGCGTCGCCCGAGCAAGTCCAGCAACTGGACTACGCCCTCGGGCACTTTGCCGAGCTCTGCGCGCAAGCTCTGGTCAAGGACGTGCGCGATGAGCCGGGCAGCGGTGCGGCGGGCGGCCTGGGGTTTGCCGCGAAGGCGTTTCTCGGCGCGCAATTCCAGGCCGGTGTAGACGTGGTCGCCGAACTGGTGGGGCTGGCCGAGGCGGTTAAAGGCGCCGACCTGGTGATCACCGGCGAAGGCCGTTTCGATGCCCAGACATTGCGCGGCAAAACCCCGTTTGGCGTGGCGCGCATTGCACGCCAGCACGGCGTGCCGGTCATCGTCATGGCCGGCACCTTGGGCGAGGGGTATCAGGCCTTGTACGCGCATGGCATCGATGCGGCTTTTGCATTGGCAAGCGGACCGATGACCCTGGAACAGGCCTGCGCCGAGGCGCCGCGATTGCTGCGTGAGCGCGCCAGTGATATCGCGCGGGTGTGGCGGGTGGCGGCCCGCAAGGCCTGACCCAATCCTCAGCAGAAAGAAATCCCTGTGGCGAGGGAGCTTGCTCCCGCTCGGTTGCGCAGCAGCCGTAAATTTTTTGGGGCCGCTGCGCAGCCCAGCGGGAGCAAGCGCCCTCGCCACAAAGGCTACTGCGCAAAGCCGACCTGCGCGCAACATCTGTTTCACCGCTGAAACACTCTGCCGCCCTTGAAAAATATTTCTCCAGCCCCCTGCAACAATCCTAAACCCCGGCCGATACAACCAATAGGCGCACACAAACCTATTAAAACAGTGGCGCCAAACTGCAAGGTGCGCGCCATCGCCCGCCCGCCAGTGATCACGGCAAGGATGCTCGTCGCTTCAACTACCGAGATCATCCTATGTCACTGCGTAATCTGAAAATCGCGCCTCGAGCTTTCCTCGGTTTCGCCTTCATCGCCTTGCTGGTCATCGTGCTGGGTGTGTTTGCCGTGAACCGCATGTCGATCATCCGACAGGCCTCTGTGGATATGGAAAGCAATCAGCTACCCAGCGTCGGCTTCCTGGGTGTCATGACCGAAAACGTGCTGCGTCTGCGCATTCTCTCGTTCCGGGTTCTGGTGAACCGTGAGCCCGCGAGCCTGCAAGAAGCAGAAACCCGAATCGGGATACTGGTGGACAAGGTCAAGCAAGCACAGGCTGGTTATGCGGCATTGCCGGCCGGCGATGAGGAAGCGGCGTTATTCAAGACATTCTCGGCCACGCTGGACAAATACCTGCAAGCGGTGCGCGAGATGATGGAGCTTTCGCGGCAGAACAAACTGGATGAAATGCTCAACCTGATCAACACCCGGGTCAAGGACGGTACCGATCAGATGGGCGAGCAGTTGAACAAGTTGATTGCCATCAACAAGGCTGGCGCGACTGCGGCCGACGCCCAGGCCAAAGAGCAGTTTGCCTTTGCCACCAATGGCATCATCGTGGTCTCGGTGGTCGCTGCCCTGATGACCGTGCTGCTGGCCTGGCTGTTGACCCGCAGCATCCTCACGCCGCTGAACCGTGCGGTGCTGGCGGCGGAAACCATTGCCGGCGGCAATCTGAGCAAGGCCATCGAAGTCGACGGCAACGATGAACCGGCGCGTTTGCTCGGCGCCTTGGCCACCATGCAGACGAACTTGCGCAAGACCATCGAACAAATCGCCGGCTCAGCGACGCAACTGGGCGCCGCCGCTGAAGAACTCAGCACCGTGACCCAGGAAGCGTCTCGCGGGCTGCAACAGCAGAACAATGAAATCGAACAGGCCGCCACCGCCGTCAACGAAATGACAGCCGCCGTGGAAGAAGTGGCGCGCAATGCGGTGTCGACCTCCGAAGCCTCGAACCAGTCGACCGCAGCCGCTCGTGAAGGTCGTGACCGGGTGGTGGAAACCGTCGATGCGATTCAGACCATGACCCACGACGTGCAAAACACCGCGTTGATGATCGAAGGCCTGGCCGCTCAGGGCCGCGACATCGGCAAAGTGCTGGACGTGATCCGCGCCATTGCCGAGCAGACCAACCTGCTGGCCCTCAACGCCGCCATCGAAGCCGCCCGTGCCGGGGAGGCCGGGCGTGGCTTTGCGGTGGTGGCGGACGAAGTCCGGGCGCTGGCCCATCGCACCGCGCAATCGACCCAGGAAATCGAAAAAATGGTCGCCGGCATTCAGAACGGTACAGGCGAAGCGGTGTCGTCGATGCAGCAAAGCAATCAGCGCACCCAAAGCACCCTGGAAATGGCCCGCGCCGCCGGTGTCGCCCTGGAACAGATCACCCAATCGATTCACTTGATCAACGAACGCAACCTGGTGATCGCCAGCGCCTCGGAAGAACAGGCTCAGGTGTCCCGTGAAGTTGACCGCAACCTGGTGAACATCCGCGACCTGGCCACTCAGTCGGCCGCCGGTGCCAACCAGACCAGCGCCGCCACCCATGAACTGTCACGCCTGGCGGTAAATTTGAACGCAATGGTGGCGCGTTTCGTGATTTGAGATAGGGTTGAAACTGGACCTCGCGCGTTAGGAGACGTACATGCGCTATTCAGCCTTGACCCAACGAATCGACGGTGAAGGAGCCGCAGCCTGGAAGATTCACGATCGAGCGCTGGAATTGCGAGAGCAGGGCGTCGACGTGCTGCTGCTTTCTATCGGCGACCCGGATTTCGACACGCCGCTGCCGATCGTTCACGCCGCGATCGACAGCCTGTTGGCCGGCGACACCCATTATTCCGATGTTCGCGGCAGCCGAACGCTGCGCAGCAGCATCGCCAACCGGCATCAGCGACGCAGTGGCCAGGAGGTGGACGCCGACCATGTGATCGTGCTGCCCGGTGCGCAGTGTGCGGTGTATTCGGTTGCGCAATGCCTGCTCGATCCGGGTGATGAAGTGATCGTCGCCGAGCCGATGTACGTCACCTATGAAGGTGTATTCGGTGCCTGCGGCGCCAGGGTGGTGCCAGTGGCGGTGCGTCCGGAAAACGGCTTTCGGGTCGAACCGGCGGATGTCGCGGCGCTGATCACCGATAAAACCCGAGCCATTCTGCTCAACAGTCCGAACAACCCTTCCGGCGCCAGCCTGTCCTTGAACATCTGGCAGGAACTGGCGGCGCTGTGCGTGCGCCATGACCTGTGGCTGATCAGCGATGAGGTCTACAGCGATTTGTTGTATGAGGGCGAGCACATCAGCCCGGCCAGCCTGCCGGGCATGGCCGAGCGCACCGCGACCGTTAACAGCTTGTCCAAATCCCATGCCATGACCGGCTGGCGGGTGGGCTGGATGATCGGCCCGAAACCACTGGCCGATCACGTGATGCATCTGTCGTTGTGCATGCTGTTCGGGATTCCGGATTTCGTCCAGAACGCCGCGCAAGCAGCACTCGATAAGGACTTGCCGGAAGTGGCGCTGATGCGCGAGGAATATCGCCAGCGTCGCGATCTGGTGTGTGCGAGGTTGAGCGGTTGCCCCGGTATCCGGGCGATCAAACCCGATGGCGGGATGTTCGTGATGGTCGATGTGCGCCAGACCGGGCTCGCTGCCCAGGATTTTGCCGAGCGCCTGCTGGAAGGCTATGGCGTCTCGGTGCTGGCCGGCGAAGCCTTTGGGCCAAGCGCGGCGGGGCATATTCGCATCGGGTTGGTGGTGGACCAGGTGAGACTGGCGGATGCATGTCGGCGGATTGCCTTGTGTGCGGTGGATTTGCTGCAGGCGCGGCGGGCCTGAGAGATGTGTGTTGTTCGGCCTAATCGCGAGTAGGCTCGCTCCCACAGGGGATCTGCTTTAGGCACAAATTCGGTGTACGCCGCAGATTCAATGTGGGAGCGAGCCTGCTCGCGATAGCTATCTGACAAACACCAAAGCCCTTAACCCTTCCACGCTCCGGTATTCACCAGATTCACCGGCCGCTCACCCGCCAACGCCGCCAACAGATTATCCACCGCACACCTTGCCATCGCCTCCCGCGTCTCATGGGTCGCCGACCCCATGTGCGGCGTCGCCACCACGTTGTTCAACTGCAACAACGGCGAGTCATGGCTCAGCGGTTCGCGCTCGAATACGTCCAGCCCGGCAGCGCGAATCCGGTTCTGCTGCAACGCTTCGATCAACGCCGCTTCGTCCACCACCTTGCCCCGTGAAATATTGATGAAGATGCTCTGCGGGCGCATCAAGGCGAACTCCCTGGCACCGATCAGATTTTCGGTTTCAGCGGTCAGCGGCAGGGTCAGGCAAATGAAATCGGCCTGTTGCAACAACTCGCTCAGGCTGCGGTATTGCGCGTTGAAGCGCTGTTCCACCGCTGGTTTCGGCGATTGGCTGTGATACACAACCGGCATGCCAAAGCCGAAGTGCCCACGTTGCGCCAACGCTTCGCCAATCCGCCCCATGCCGATGATGCCCAACGTTTTGCCGTGCACATCGCTGCCGAAATGCGCCGGGCCGATGTTGCGGTTCCACTGGCCGGCACGAACCATATTCGCCAGTTCCACCACACGCCGGGCGGTGGCCAGGATCAGCGCGAAACCGGTGTCGGCGGTGGTTTCGGTCAACACGTCGGGCGTATTGCTGAGCAGGATCCGCCGTTCGGTCAGGTAGTCGATGTCGTAGTTGTCGACGCCCACGGACACGCTGGCAATCGCTTCCAGGCTCGGCGCCAGATCCAGTAACCCGGCGTCCAGCTTCAGACTGGCGCCAAGCAGCCCTTGGGCGCGGGGCAGGACCTGACGCAGCTTGGCCAGGCCCTCAGCGTCGAGGCTGTCGATCAACGTCACCTCGGTCTGCTCATGCAGGCGAGCCATCAGCAGCGGCGAGAGTTTCTTGTACAGCACAACCTGCTTTTTCATATCAACATCCATTCAGGAATGAGCCGCCGCCGGCCGGGGCGCAGCAGCTTTGGCCACGACCCGGTCACTGGCGCCGGGCTTGAGGAAAATCGTCAGCACCACCGAGAGCATCAAGGCGCCGCTCATCAGCAGATAAGACGCACCGGGCGACCCGGTGGAGCTGTTCAGGTAACCGACCAGATACGAACCGCCAAACGAGCCGAGCGCGCCCATACTGTTGATCAACGCCATGGCGCCACCGGCGACGTTGGCCGGAAGGATTTCCGGGACGATGGCGAAAAACGGCCCGTATGGGGCATACATGCAGGCGCCGGCAATCACCAGCAGGGTGTAGGACCACCAGAAATGTTCAGCACCCAAGGCGTAAGAACCGTAGAACGCGATGGAGGCAATCAGCAGCGGCGGCCAGACGAAACGTTTGCGCTTCTGCAATTTGTCCGAGCCCCAGGACACCAGCAGCATGCCGATCACTGCCGCTAGGTACGGCAACGCCGACAGCCAGCCCGCCTCGATCATGTCCATTTGCGCGCCGGCCTTGAGGATCGACGGCAGCCACAGTACGAAGCCGTAGACGCCGATGCTCCAGCAGAAGAACTGCAACGCCAGGATGATCACTTTCGGCGAGCGGAAGGCTTCGGCATAGTTTTTCACCGCTTTGATGCCGACCTGTTCGGCGGCCAGGGCGCTTTCCAGATCTTGCTTCTCCTGGCCGGTCAGCCATTTGGCCTGGGCCGGACGGTCATCGGCCAGACGCCACCAGATAAACGCCCACAGCACCGCCGGCAGCCCTTCGATGATGAACATCCAGCGCCAGCTGAAATGCTGCACCAGATAGCCCGACACCACCGACATCCAGAGCATGGTCACCGGGTTGCCGAGTATCAGAAAAGTGTTGGCGCGCGAGCGTTCGGCACGGGTGAACCAGTGGCACAGGTACACCAGCATCGCCGGCATCACCGCGGCTTCGACCACTCCGAGCATGAACCGGATCACAATCAGCCAGTAAGCGTTGGAGACGACCCCGGTCAGTGTCGCCAGGCCGCCCCAGAGGATCAGGCTGACGAAAATCAGCTTCTTCACGCTGTGCTTCTGGGCGTAGATCGCGCCCGGAATCTGGAAGAAGAAATAACCGAGGAAGAACAGCGCGCCGAGCAAGGAAGAAAGGCCTGGGGTGATCATCAGGTCCTTGGCCATCCCGGAGGCGGCGGCAAATCCGTAGTTGGCGCGGTCCAGATACGCCAGGCTGTAGGTGATGAACACGATGGGCATGATGTACCACCAGCGGCGGGTGGCCAGTGTTGCGGTTTTCATGGTGATGCTCCTGAGCTTGTTGTTTTTGTCGCAGCAGGTAACGGTTTAATTGTTGCGGTGACTATGCGGGCCTCATCGCGGGCAAGCCCGCTCCCACAGGTTTTGTGGCGTTCGCAAGTTTTGTGCTCGACACGGACACTGTGGGAGCGGGCTTGCCCGCGATGGCGTCCTTAAATTCGGCATACATATCGGCCCGGGTGGGCAACCCCTCCATATCCCCACGGCTCTGCACCGCGCGGCTACCAATCCAGTTGGCACGCTGCACGGCGTGGGCAACGCTGTGGTTTTCCAGCAGGGCGCTGATCAGGCCGACGGCAAACCCGTCGCCGGCACCGACCGTATCGACCACCGTTGCCACGGGCACACCTGCAACGAAACCTTCATCCTGATGCGTGCGGTAATACGCGCCGTGCGGTCCGAGCTTGATCGCCACCGCTTCGGCGCCTTGGTCGAGGTAAAACGCCGCGATGTCAGCCGGATCTTCAAAACCGGTCAGCAAACGCCCTTCACTCAACCCCGGCAGCACCCAATGGGCGAGGGCGGCGAGACGGTTGATCTCGCTGATCATCAGTTGTTCGCTGGCCCACAGGCTCGGGCGCAGGTTGGGGTCGAACGACACGCTGCGCCCGGCATTGCGCATGCGGGTCATCAATTCAAAAGACATTTCCCGGGCCGATGCAGACAGCGCCGGGGGAATGCCCGTGGCGTGCAAGTGCCGGGCCTTGAGCAGTTGGAGGTCGATGGACCGCACTGACAAATGACTGGCCGCCGAACCGCGACGGAAATACTCGACCACCGGATCGCTGCCATCATCGGCGCGGGATTTTAGTTGAAAACCAGTGGGGTGCGCCGGGTCGATTTCGACCTGGCGGCAATCCAGGCCTTCTTTCTCCAGCGTATCGATGACGAACTTGCCGAGCGAATCTGCACCCACCCGGCTCAGCCAGGCGACGTTAAAGCCCAATCGCGACAGGCCAATGGCAACGTTGCTATCCGCCCCGGCAATGCGCTTGTGGAAGTGGCCGACGTCGGCCAGTTCACCGTTCTGCTCGGCAACGAACATCGCCATGGTTTCGCCGAACGACAGAATATCGATTTCAGACATGCGCAGGCTCCAGGTGGGATTGGCCGAGGCGGGCGAGGGTAGCGACGTGTTCGGTGGTCAATTGCACCAGGTCATCGCCTTGCAGCGGATATTCCGCCGCGCGCATCACGTTCAGGGGCATGTGCTGCAGCAATTGTTGCCACAGATGCAAGTCATTGGCAGTCGGTGGCACCGCCACCCGTTTGCCGTCGGCCCGACGCGCCACTGCTTTACAGTGCACGTAGCCGACATGCCGACCGAGGAGCCGCGCGGCACTGGCGGCGGACTGGTCCTGCCATTGCCAGTTGCCAATATCGAAGGTCATTTTGATCGGCAGCTGATGCTCCTCGACATCGGCGAAGAAACGCTGGAACGGTTCGATGCGGCCGCCGTGCAAGGTCTGGTCGTTTTCCACCAGCAGCTGTACCGGGCTGCGGGCCAGTACGCGACTGAGGGTCTGGAGGTCATTCTTGTTGGTGAAGTAACCCAGCGAGACTTTCAGCCATTTGGCACCGAACGTTTCGGCGCGCGCCAGGGTGGTGATCAGTTCGGGATTGGGTTTCGACTGATCCGCCAGCCACAGTTCTATCGGCGAGGAATAGATGCTTTCCAAGCCTTGGGACTGGGTGTCGGTTGCCAGTTGCAGCGGGTTTTCGTCCGTCAGCAACTCTTCGCGCCATTCGATGTGCGTGGCGCCGGCAGCGGCCAATATCTCGATGAAACTGCCTTGGCCGCGTTGACGCACAAGCTCAGCGCCGTAGCTGGACAGGCTGATGGAAACGGCTGGTTTATTCATTGTTCTATACCTCTGAAACCGGTTTCATTTTTGTTCAAAAAAATATTGATATTGGGTTATGTGGTGCTCTTCAGGGCCTCATCGCGGGCAAATCGGATCGCGATGAGGCCCGAACATTCACTGAAGACTTCCAAGAGTCGACCCCCGCACAATCAACCGCGCCGAAAAATCCATTGTTCGCACCGGCCCGTCATCCCCCCGCAACCGCTTGAGCAAACACTCAAACGCACTCGCGCCAATGTCCTCGGTCGGTTGGGCGAGGGCGGTAATCCCGCTGCCCACCAACGGATACCAATCCAGATCATCCAGGGCAATCAGCCCGACATCCTCGAACAGGTTGCACTTCAATTCACGCAACGAATGGGTGCTGGCCAGCGCCGCAATGCCATTGGCACAAAACAACGCTTTCGGACCTGGGCCAGGAGTGTTGAGGAAGGTTTTCAGCCGCGAGGTCAGTTCGCTGCCGGTCTCAACAACCGCACCGGTTAATGCAGGGCGTTGCTCGATCTGCGCCTTGAAACTGCTGACCCGCTCAATCCGCGAACTGGTGCCGTCATACGGCTCGGTCACCATCAACACATCGCGATAACCGCGTGCTTCAAGGTGGGCAACGGCCATCTCGACAGCGGCCGGATTATCCAGCCCCACCAAGTCGCTATCGAGCTGCTCGACCTTGCGATCCACCAGCACCATGGGCATTTCCCGATGCAGCTCGCGTAACTCATCGCGGTGGTGGCCAAGGGTGTTCACGATCAAGCCTTCGATGTTGTACGAGCGCAGTAACGCCAGGTGCTGACGTTCCTGCTCGTCATCGCGATCGGTGTTGCACACCACCAGGCTGTAGCCGTGTTGACGGCAGGCGGTTTCCACCCCGTGCATCACGGCAATCGAATAAGGGTTACGGATATCGGCCACCAACATGCCGATCAGGCGCGTGCGCCCACGTTTAAGTCCACGGGCCATCTGGTTGGGGCGGTAGCCCAATTCGGCAATCGCCTGCTCGATGCGCAGGGCCGTGGCATCGGAGAGCAGGGCGCGGTCATCGCCGATGAAGCGCGAGACACTGGCCTTGGAGACCCCGGCGTGTTCGGCGACGTCGAGCATGGTGACGCGGCTGCGTTGGGCGGCGGAGAAGTCGTTCACGGTGATGGACCTTGTTGTTTTGTGGTGTTGCCATTTCGTACACAAAGTTGCTGAAACCGGTTTCAGGAGACACCATCTGTACCGTAGTAGTCAACCGAGTTGCGCTGAGTGATAGGTCAGTTATCCGGCTATTTCCGACAGGCGGTAGTTTTACCTGTCAGATTTGACAGTAGTCAACGGCCGGATGTGGGCGCTTAATTTCTTGCACGTGAAGGGTGATACAACAAGGCGAGAAATTATTCATGTCAGCACCTATTGACCCACTTGCAGCAGGGAGCGCCTCCAATGCAGGCGTGCTACTTGACGTTCCTCGGGTGCAGGGAGTCGATCCAGTGGATACTGCTGGGACATTACCGGACGATGCGAAACAAAATGGCATCGTTTGTATCATTCCCCGCTGGCCGGCGTTCCCGACAGACGCTCGTATTGACGAGGTCGAAATCTTCATAGTTGGAAACCCCAATTCGATTGCGCAACGCAACTATGGCGCTGCCGATGATGCAGCGGAGTTTCTCATTCCGATAGGGCCGACATTACTTCCGGATCTGCCTACGTTTGAAATCATGTACACGGTTCGTTCGGTCAACATTACGACATCCCCGCCACGACGCCTGACGTTTGCAATTGTTGCGCCGCCCCAAGTTCTCAAGGAAGCGACTTTTCCCGATGCAAACCTTTGGGGCTATATCAACTGCACTAAAAACAATCCTCAGAATCCTGATTCTTTATATGTTTGGGAGGGAATACGCATCCTTGTTCCGTTCGACAATCGTTTTCAACTGTTGGATGTCATCGAACTGGTATGGCAGGGGTGGGACTCTTTAAACGGGTCAGGGACGGCGCTGACACCTGCAGTTACGTTCACCGGGACGGTAACAGATATCACCAACAAACAACCGATTTCGATCGTTATACAACCGTTTGTCCCGCATATCGAACCTATGCGTGACAACGATTCTGCAACCACAAGTTATTTGCTGTTGCGCAATGGGGTTCCGATGTTCAGCTCTTTTACAGGGCTGGTGAAAATAGACAGGGTGATTCCGGGTAATAGTGGTTTTTGTTCGGATGCAAACTGGATGAAGTAAGGGCGTTGTTGTAACTGGAAAGCGACTGATGTTGGCGGTAAACGCTGTTGTCGATGATGTAAGGATTGATATTAAATTTTTTCAGCGTAATGGAGAAAGTACATGACAATTTATCAGGCTGGAACATCTGGGCAAGGCGGTGGAATATTGGCAGCCCCTTTACCTGAGTTACCGGATGGCCGCGGTCCCAACCGTGACACTATTCCCATTGCCGCCATTCCTGTGGGCGCTGCTCTCACGCTTTTATTGGATACAACCGTTCCTGTAAACCAGAGAGATGGTGATCAGGTGACACTGGATGTCACGCGAACCCAGCCACCTACCAATCCAACTGCCGCAGACTACACAAGGCTTCCACGCCTTACTCTCCCTGACACGAATGACAGGCCTGTTAAATTCCCGTTCCCAGTGCCCACCCAATTTCTGGGAGAAGATGCAACGCCAGCCGGCCCGACAACGCTGTGGGTCCGTTGCGTGTATTTTGAACGGGGCTTCAACTCGCTGACTTCAGACTTCGTTCCGTTTCTCATTGACCGTACCGCGCCCTGGCAAGCGAAACCGGCGCAGACGGGCACCAATCCCGGACAAACACCCGGTGTTAAATCAACTCCGTTGGTAACGTTTCCCAATGCCCCTGGCGACCTGGACGACACCTGGGCGAATCTCCCGGGAAGCTCAATGGGATTGAGGGTGGCGATTAACACCACTTACCCCAATGCTCAGCCAACAGACCGCGTGCGACTCTATGTGGCAGGTCAACGAAGCAATCCTCCTCAGGTTCCGGCCTTCTACAATAACGTTATGCCTGCCAGTGGTGAGGTAGAGATTCCGACCGCCGAGCTGAGGAAGATAACCACCGGCAGGGCTTTCATCTGGTTCATTATTACTGATGAGGCAGGCAACGAAAGCGCTTGGTCAGTGAGTTTCAAAAACACTCGTTTTCTGCCGCTGCCCGTGTTGGGTCCATTGGTCGTCCCGGCAAACGCCGATGGTCTGATCGAGCTGAAGGATGCGCGAGCAGGTGTAACGGTGGAAGTGAATCGGCCGGTTAACACACTCGACGACGACGAGGTGAGTGTCAAGTGGGGATCCCAGGCGGCCCAGGACTTGCCGTTCGGCCCCGCCACCAAGCTGATTTTCACCATTCCCTGGGCGAATCTGAGCACAGAATATTTCGATAATCAGACCGGCACGGATTACGAGCTGGCTGTTCTGGTCAGGGCTGACTTGATGCGTGCCAATGTATCTGTCAGCGATGAGGATATATCCGTAAACACGGATTTCTCGACGCACCCTCCTTATGTCGTCGATCCATCCAACCCGCCTCCTGAGGTCAATCCCGAATTCAAGGCATTGATTGTGCGGGGACAGGCACCTGTGACGGATAACGTGCTAGGCCCACACGACGCCAATCAAACGGCTACGGCACACATCGATGTTTCGCCTGCGGGTGGCGGTACATTTCCAGACCCGCAACCGGGTGACCTGTTAACCCTGATGTTCCTTGGCGATCAGGGCGAAGTGGTCGTAAGTTCAACTCTGTTGAACGATTCAAATATCAATACAGTCATGGACGTTGAATTGCCTTACAGCGTTGTCGGTCCAGGCGGTCTGGGGACAAAGCAAGTATGGTGGATATATGAAAATCCCGGTCGTAACAACACTCAAACGTCGGTAAAAACGCCTGTGACGGTCAACACCGTCGTCATCAAACTTGATCCGCCGGAGTTCGTACGGCCGCCCGCAGATGGCACTGCAGATCCGTTCATCATTTGCGAGAGTCTGACCGGTGTGGATCACGTGGCCAGATTCCGGATTCCGCCAAATAGCCATTTCGTCCGGGATATGGATATAACCTTCAACTGGCGTGGGTTCCGCACGGATGATTATCAAACGCCGGCACCGGATGATACTGAGTTCACCCAAACCAGGAAAATTACCGATTCCGAGCTGACGGCCGGGATGATCTTTGATGTTGGGCTTTATGATCCGGTGATTCGCAATGTTCCAGAGCCTCCGCCGGCAACCCCGGACTCCTCAGAATTTTACGCTGGTTATGTGAAAGTCTGGTATTCGACACCGACTGTGCCTACATCGGGGGTAACGGAAATGACGGTTTACTTGCTCAATGCCGACTTCTTGTACTGTGAGTCGGAACCGGGTTGGAACCCCGCGCCATAACCATTGCTTAAATGCGTAGAGCTGCGTTCGCCGGGAGAGTTTACCTCTCCCGGCAGTGCTATCGCTGTCTGTCGTTAAAAGCACAGATTGTATTTCGCGGGCAATGGATAAATCCCGCTCATAAAAGGAATAGTCCTACATAGAAGGTTCTAAGTTGTAGGTATTATCCGACGCCGCCAACGACGGACGTCTGATGGAGCATCTCTTTGAACCGTCTTTCTACCGTCCCGACAAAACTCAGAGAGTTGTGACTATGAAGTTTGAAAAGATACTGGGACTGAAGGTTTTGAAGTTTACAGGTTTGCTCCCTTATGCAGTGGTAATAATGGCCACATCAGAGACCGCCTATTCGGGAAATCTTGCACCGGGAGACGTAGTAACCGTCTCCAGTGGTGCAACGCCTGAAGCGTGGTTTATCCCTAAAACGGCTACTCTAAACATTAACGGTGCCGGCGCGCTGAATATCGAGGTCGGTGGTGGAACACTCAACGGCGACACCGCTGCCACATCACAGATAGATGCATCTTCAGGTGCCCTCATCAATCTGGCCCAATCCACGGTGACTAGCACAGGTTTTGATACCGCACTCGCATTGACTGACAGCTCGGCCACTGTGATAGGCAGTACATTGACCAGTCAAGGCAGGGCAATGTCATTGGCTCGGGACCTGCAGACTCCTGTGGGATCAACCGCGACCGTAACCGGCAGTACGTTGCGTGGAGGTATTTCAGGTGCAGCAGTGACTTCGCTCAGTACGTTGAACCTCGCCGATACCCGGGTGGAGGGAACGGATCCGGATGGTATCGGTCTGGAACTGTTCGGCGGCCACGCCAATGTCAGTGCCGACAGCCAGATTATCGGCGGGCTCAACGGCGTCATGTTCGGGGACGACACCGTACTGAATCCCGGCGATGTGATGGGACAGAGCCGGTTGATGGTGGACGGTTCAATCGTGCAAGGACTTACCGGCGCTGCGATCAGTGTCAATTTTGCTACTCCGGCCGGCCAGCCGGTCTTGATCGAAGTAAACAACGGTTCCAGCCTGATCGGAGGCAACGGCAATATCCTGGAGGTGATCGATGGCGCCGCTGCCCGATTCCAGGTCGACAACAGCAAGCTGTTTGGCAACATCGAAGTCGCTGAGGGTGGACAAGCCAGCGTGCTGTTGCGAAACGCTGCAAGCCTTGACGGCAATCTGGTCAACGTTGATTCGGTCACGCTCGATACGCAAAGCTCCCTGAATGGCAACATCCAAGGTTCCGGAGCTGGCGTGGTCACACTGGACAATAATGCGGTCTTACATGGTGCCGTCACTGGAGTCAGCAACATGTCGATCAGCCGTGGTGCAGAGTGGAACATGGTGGGTAGCAATGCTCTCACCAGTCTTGACATGCAGGGCGGCAGCGTACGCTTTGGTACGAATCAGGAGTTCACACGCCTGGATATCGCCACCCTGTCAGGCAGCGGTCAGTTCCTCTTGGATACGGATGTTGCCACCGGAAAAACCGATTTTTTGAATGTCACGGAATCGGCATCGGGCAAGCATGAGTTGGTGGTGGCTGCTACCGCCAGCGAACCGGTCAGTGCCGCGCCGGTCAAAGTGGGCAATATCGCTGCGGGGGATGCGCAGTTTTCCTTGAAAAACGGCCAGGTGGATGTCGGTGCTTTAGCTTACAAACTGGTGAAAGAAGGCGAAGGGCTGTTCCTGCAACCTGATGCGACGAGTCCGAGCACAGGTTCAATAACAGCCATGGCAATTGCCGGCACCGCCCCCACAGTGATTTATTCTGAAATGACTACCCTCAATACTCGTCTCGGGGACCGCCGCATGGCCGGCACCCAGCCTCGAGCACGATCCGTTTCTGCCTTGGACTCGGATACTCAAGGCTCGACATCCGGTGTCTGGATACGTACTTACGGAAATCAGTACAACGTCAAAAATGCATACGGTGATGGCTATAAACAAAATCAGACCGGGGCCTCCGTGGGGGTGGACACGCCACTGCCTGTGGGTAACGGCCAATGGCTGATCGGCGCTTTTGGTGGTTACAGCACCACTCGCCTGAATCTGACGCGTGGCAGCGCTGGCACGATCGACAGCGTTTATCTGGGTACTTACCTGACCTGGTATGACGAAGAGAGCGGGTATTACGTTGATACCGTCGCCAAGATCAACCGCTTCAATAACAAGGTTAAAGTCACGCTGAGTGATGACACTCGTACAAAGGGTAACTTCGACAATGTGGGTTTGAGTGGTTCTGTCGAAGTCGGCAAGCACATCGCCTTGAACAAAGGCTATTTCATCGAGCCTTCTGCACAACTGGGTGTGGCAGCCGTGGGAGGTAAAACGTACCGTCTGGACAACGGATTGCATGTGGACAGCGATGAGACCCGCTCTCTGCTCGGCAAGGTCGGCCTGACGGTTGGCCGTGAACTGGTTTTGGACAATGGCAGCAAGCTTCAACCGCGACTGCATGCCGCCGTCAGCCATGAGTTCGTCAACAGCAACCGTGTCAGTGTGAACGACACAGACTTCAACAATGATTTGTCCAGCACCAGCCTGGACTTGACCGGCGGACTGAACTGGATACCCGCAAACAATAAATGGCAGGTGTATGCCGAGGTCGGAACCAGTCGTGGCACCAAAGTTGACCAGGAGCTGGGGGGGAGTGTGGGGTTGAGTTTTAACTTTTAGGTAGAATGATGGCATAGAAAAGGAAGCTTAAAAGCTTCCTTTTCTATTACGTGCAGTTGGCGATTTATTTTCGGCTCCGGCTCATATTGACGTTAACAAGAAATTCTCCTTTGATCGGAAACAGACTGTTGCCATCTGACCCGCCATGATCAAACAAAGCGCTCCACATCGCGGTCAGGGTTTGTTCGATTTCATCATATTGAAACGTGATGCTACCGCTCTCTGCTACGTGTAAATCACCGTTCACAGGATTTGAGTTGTAGGTCACTCTGACATCTTCGATATCTTTGGATATTGAAGATGTTCCCGTTCCAGGTCTTGTGAAAAAAACAAATTCGATCGTTTGGGTCATGCCATTTTCAGTGTGTCCAGCTCTTAACCAGTAATGCTGGCCGTCGGGGAAATCCTTCAGCTCGATTGAAGGGATAGAGGTAGAGCGAAACTCCTTGAATGCGGGGATTTTGACGTGTTTGAAATTTGGATCGGAATCGCCATTGATGGTGGCGGACAAGTACGCTTGTGCTGAAAAAGTTGTCGCGTAGGCCCGGGCTGCGAAGCTCATGAGTTTATCTCCATACATGATAGTTAGAGGCATCCAAAGACTGAGCAGTCCTAATCCTGGATAAGATATAAAAGCCCAAGAGCGCCTGGCTGTAAACTGTCAGAGTTAACAGTTTACAGGTGGTGTTTTTTGTGCGCCCTTTAGTGCGGCGCAGCGCACTTCTGTGGTGGTGTTTTTACACACCTGTCAACTGGGGATAAAATTTAACCAGGCAGACACCAACAAGAGCAGTCCCATGAGTTGTTTAAGTCGTTGTTGCTTTGTTGGAGAAATACCTAGCTCGGCGTGCTCTGGTGTTTTGTTCGTCGGCAATTGAATTGCTGGACGCCTTGTTCGGTTACGCCCCACCAGATAGCTATCATGCCAGTGCGGGTCGTAGGCATGGCCTTCGAAATGCGCTCGCAAGGTCTTGACGCCGGTGTCGGCGTCCCGGGCTAGGTCGATTCGGTTGTGAGGGGACATGCTGCGCCTGTAAAACGGATTGCAGGCTTATTTAACGCCAGCGTTGAGGTCGAAGACTAGAACGTTTGTGCACGCATCAGTTGAACAGTCCCGCCGCAATATTGATTGAAAACCCGAGAATCGCTGTGTTGAACAGAAAACTAATCAGCGATTGCGCCAGCACGATTTTGCGAATGCCCCGTGTCGCCACGCTGACATCCGAGGTCTGCACTGCCACGCCGATGGTGAAGGAGAAATACAGGAAGTCCCAATAGTTAGGGGTTTCCAGGCCTTCAGCGAAGCGCAGCGCCAGGTCTTTGCCGTCCCAGGTGTAGAACAGGCGGGCGTAGTGCACGCTGAAAATCACGCCGATTAGTAGCCACGAACCGATGACCGTCAACGCGGTGAAGCCGTAATGCAGCAGCTTGCGACTGGTTTCCAGGTCCTTGCTGCCGGCCAGTTCGAAGGTGATGGTCGCGAGGCTGGCAATCGCCGCAATGCACACAACGAACAGCACCAATCCGGCGTTTTCATCTTCGATCTCGGCAATGCGCTTTACGTCCGGGGCTTTGGCGCGTGTGGCGAGCCAAACCATCAGGATCAGGTACGTCCAGACCCCGACGTTCCAGCCGATGAGGATTTTACTGATGATCGAACTGGCCGGAGCCAGAATGCCTGCCGCGATGCCAAGGGTGGCGGCGGCGGACAGGCGAGGGTGGGTGCGGGCGAGTAGGGGCATGGAGGCTCGATGCGTTAGGACTTTGCAAACACCTTAGCCCAGCGCAGTCCGTTGTGACCATAACGATAACCCCCTGTAGGAGCGAGGCTTGCCCGCGAAGGCGGTGTGTCAGTCAACATTTATGTTGAATGTTATGGCCCTTTCGCGGGCAAGCCTAGCTCCTACACGGGAGTGTGTCGCTAGTTAGGTTTTCTTATGGCGCTTGCGCACGAGTTTCATCACCACCACAAAAAACACCGGCACAAACACCACCGCCAACGTCGCCGTGATCATTCCGCCGATTACCCCGGTGCCGATCGCTTGCTGGCTTGCCGAACTGGCCCCGGTAGCAATCGCCAACGGCACCACGCCGAGAATAAACGCCAGCGAGGTCATCACAATCGGGCGCAACCGCAGGCGCGCCGCTTGCAGCGTGGCATCGATCAAGTCATGACCTTCGTCATACAGGCTTTTGGCAAACTCGATGATCAGGATCGCGTTCTTCGCCGACAGGCCAATGATGGTGATCAGCCCGACCTTGAAGAACACGTCATTGGGCATTCCGCGCAATGTCACGGCCAGTACGGCGCCGAGCACACCCAGCGGCACCACCAGCAACACCGAGGTCGGAATAGACCAACTCTCATACAGCGCCGCCAGGCACAGGAACACGATCAGCAGCGACAGCCCGAGCAGCATCGGTGCCTGGCTGCCGGACAAACGTTCCTGCAGCGACAACCCGGTCCATTCCTGACCCAACCCCGCCGGGCCTTGCGCCACCAGCCGCTCGATTTCCGCCATGGCTTCGCCGGTGCTGTAACCCGGTGCCGGTTCACCGGAAATGCTGATGGCCGGGTAGCCGTTGTAGCGAGTCAACTGCGCCGGGCCCTGGGTCCAGTTGGCCCGGACGAAGGCCGACAACGGCACCATTTTTTCAGCGTTGTTGCGCACGTGAATCTTCAGCAGATCGGCGACCTGGCTGCGTTGATCGCCTTCAGCCTGGACCACCACTCGCTGCATCCGCCCCTGATTGGGGAAGTCGTTGATGTAGGCCGAACCGACCGCCGTGGACAGCACATTACCAATGTCGGAAAAGGACACGCCCAGCGCGTTGGCTTGTTTGCGGTCGACTTCCAGCTGCACTTGCGGCGCTTCGGCCAGCGCGCTTTCGCGCACGTTCATCAGGATCGGGCTTTTTTCGGCGGCGGCCAGCAACTGGCTGCGCGCCTGCATCAGCGTGGCATGGCCGAGGCCGCCACGGTCCTGCAAGCGGAACTCGAAACCGCTGGAGGTGCCGAGACCATCAACCGGCGGTGGCAGCACCGAGAAAGCCATGGCATCCTTGATCTGGCTCAGTGCGATGTTGGCGCGATCGGCGATGGAACTTGCCGAGTCGTCGCTGCCCCGATCCGACCAGTCCTTGAGCGTGGTGAATGCCAGCGCGGCGTTCTGCCCGCTACCGGAAAAACTGAAGCCGAGAATCACCGTGCTGTCGCCGACACCTGGCTCGGTGGCGTTGTGCGCTTCGATTTGCTCGACCACCTGCACCGTGCGGTTCTTGCTCGCGCCCGGTGGCAGTTGAATGTCGGTGATGGTGTAACCCTGATCTTCAACCGGCAGGAACGAGGAGGGCAGGCGACTGAAACACAACCCCAGACCGATCAACAGTACGCCGTAGATCAGCAGATAACGCCCCGTGCGTTTCAGCGCATAGGCGACCCAGCCCTGATAGCGCTCGGTCAATTGTTCGAAGCGCCGGTTGAACCCACCGAAGAAGCCGCCCTTGGCATGATGCTCGCCCTTGGCAATCGGCTTCAACAGCGTCGCACACAGGGCCGGGGTCAAGGTCAGGGCGAGGAATGCCGAGAACAGGATCGACGTGGCCATGGACAGCGAGAACTGTTGGTAAATCACCCCGACCGAGCCCTGCATGAACGCCATCGGAATGAACACCGCCACCAGCACCAGGGTGATGCCGATGATCGCTCCGGTGATTTGCTTCATCGCCTTGCGCGTCGCTTCCTTGGGCGACAGGCCTTCGGTGGCCATGATTCGCTCGACGTTCTCTACCACCACAATCGCGTCGTCCACCAGAATGCCGATGGCCAACACCATGCCGAACATGGTCAGCACGTTGATCGAAAAACCCAGCGCGAGCATGGTCGCAAACGTGCCCATCAATGCCACTGGCACCACCAGCGTCGGGATCAGCGTGTAGCGGATGTTCTGCAGGAACAGGAACATCACCGCAAACACCAGCACCATCGCCTCGCCAAGGGTGTAGACCACTTTGGTGATCGAGACTTTAACGAAGGGCGAGGTGTCGTACGGGATCTTGTATTCGACACCGGCCGGGAAATAGCGCGCCAGTTCGTCCATTTTCGCCCGCACCCGCGTTGCGGTGCTCAGGGCATTGGCGCCCGGCGACAGTTGCACGCTGACGGCGGTGGACGGCTTGCCGTTCAGGCGTGTGGAGAACTGATATTCCTGGCTGCCGATTTCGACCCGCGCCACATCACGGATGCGCACGGTGGAGCCGTCAGGATTGGCCTTGAGCACGATGTCGGCGAATTCTTCAGGCGTGGACAACTGGCCTTTGACCAAAATGGTCGCGGTGATTTCCTGAGTGGTGCGCGTCGGCAAATCGCCGATGCTGCCTGCGGAAACCTGTGCATTCTGCGCAACGATAGCGGCGTTGACGTCAGCCGGGGTCAGGTTGAAGCCGATCAGCTTCTGCGGGTCGATCCAGATCCGCATCGCCCGTTCGGCGCCGTACAACTGAGCCTTGCCGACGCCGTCCAGCCGCTTGATCTCGTTCATCACGTTGCGCGCCAGGTAATCGCTGAGCGCCACATCGTCGAGCTTGCCGTCGCTGGAGGTGAGGGTGATCAGCAGCAGGAAACCGGCAGAGACTTTCTCCACCTGCAAACCCTGCTGGGTGACTGCCTGAGGCAGGCGCGACTCCACCACCTTGAGGCGGTTTTGCACATCGACCTGGGCCATTTCCGGATCGGTGCCTGGCTGGAACGTCGCGGTGATGGTGGCACTGCCGAGGCTGCTCTGGGATTCGAAGTACAGCAGATGGTCGGCGCCGTTGAGTTCTCCCTCGATCAGGCTGACCACGCTTTCGTCCACGGTTTGCGCCGAAGCACCGGGGTAGGTGGCGTAGATTTCGACTTTCGGCGGCGCAACGTTCGGGTACTGCGCCACCGGTAATTGCCCAATGGCCAACGCACCGGCCAGCAGGATGAACAAGGCAACCACCCAGGCGAATACCGGGCGGTCGATAAAGAACTGCGGCATAAAAAGCGTCCTGCTTACTGACCAGAAACCTGGGCAAGTGGAAGAGGGGTGTTGTCGATCTGGACTTTTTCACCGGGGCGCGCGTGTTGCAGGCCTTCCGTGACGATGCGGTCGCCGGGCTTGAGGCCGCCGGTGACGATCCAGCGATCGTTCTGCACCGCGCCCAACTCGACGGGTTGTTGGGCGACTCGTTGTTCGGCGTCAAGCAACAGCACTTGTGCAATGCCGGCGCTGTCACGCTGGATGGCCCGTTGTGGCACGCTGATGCCTTGCTGATTGAACGCTTGCTCCAGACGCACGCGAACGAAGCTGCCCGGCAGCAGGTCGAGGTCCGGGTTGGGGAACTCGCTGCGCAGAATGATCTGACCGGTGCCCGGGTCGACGCTGATGTCAGTGAACAACAACTTGCCGGGCAACGGATAAAGGCTGCCGTCGTCCTGGATCAGCGTGGCTTTGGCCTGACCTTGGCCCACTTCCTTTAGCTGGCCAGAGCGGAAGGCCCGGCGCAGGTCGTTGAGCTCACGGGTCGACTGCGTCAGGTCAGCGTGGATCGGGTTCAACTGTTGAATCAGTGCCAGCGGCGTGGTTTCGTTCTGCCCCACCAGCGCGCCTTCAGTCACCAGCGCGCGACCGATGCGCCCGGAAATCGGCGCGGTGACGGTGGCATAACCCAGGTTCAGTTTCGCCCGCTCCACTGCGGCTTTGTTGGCGGCGACATCGGCGGCGGTCTGCCGCGCATTGGCGCGGGCGTTGTCGTAATCCTGTGCACTAATGGCATTACCTTCGATCAACTGAGCGTAACGCTGCTCCTGTAGCCTGGCCTGGAACGCGTTGGCCTCGGCCTTGCGCAGCGCGGCTTCGGCGCTGTCCAGGTCGGCCTTGAACGGCGCCGGGTCGATACGGAACAGAACGTCGCCTTTTTTCACGTCGCTGCCTTCGCGAAAGACCCGCTGCAACACCACGCCGGCGACCCGAGCGCGCACTTCGGCAATCCGTGGCGCGGCAATCCGCCCGCTCAGTTCGCTGCTGATCGACAGAGGGCGCGCTTCGATGGTTTCGATGCGCACCGTGGCCAGCGGTGCTTGTTCTTCGGCGGTCGAAGACTGGTCACAAGCACTCAGTGTCAACGCCAGGGCAATCAGGCTGAGTGTGGCAAGCAGGTTCTTTGACATGGAAATACCCCAATAATGACTGCCCGCATCCTACGGGGAGTCGACGAGAGTAGCGGTGAAGCTTTGTTGGTGCTGTGTGAAATTGTGTAAGGGTTTTGCTCGCGTATGCGTGAGGGCGTATATCCTTCGCAGCTTGAAACTTTTTGCGCCGGTTATGCCGCCATCGCGGGCAAGTCGGATCGCCGCACCGCCGCTCCCACAGGGATTTGATACGGACACAGATTTTGTGTACACCACCGACCACTGTGGGAGCGGGCTTGCCCGCGATAGCGGTCTACCCGTCGCCACAGCACTTTCTGGAAACACCCATGCCCAACATCCTCCTGGTCGAAGACGACACCGCGCTCTCCGAACTGATTTCCAGCTACCTGGAACGCAATGGCTACTCAGTCAGTGTGATCAGCCGCGGCGATCATGTACGCGAACGAGCCCGGGTCAATCCGCCGGACCTGGTGATTCTCGATCTGATGCTGCCCGGGCTCGACGGCTTGCAGGTCTGCCGCTTGTTGCGGGCGGACTCGGCGACCTTGCCGATTCTGATGCTCACTGCCCGTGACGACAGCCACGATCAGGTGCTGGGCCTGGAAATGGGCGCCGACGACTACGTCACCAAACCCTGCGAGCCCCGTGTGCTGCTGGCCCGCGTCCGCACGCTGTTACGCCGCAGCAGCCTCAGCGAACCGTTGACCGCCAATGACCGCATTCTGATGGGCAACCTGTGCATCGACCTTTCCGAGCGCACCGTGACCTGGCGCGAGCAATTGGTGGAGTTGTCCAGCGGTGAATACAACCTGCTGGTGGTGCTGGCCCGGCATGCCGGCGAAGTGCTGAGCCGCGACCAGATTCTGCAACGCCTGCGGGGTATCGAGTTCAATGGCACCGATCGCTCGGTGGACGTGGCCATCTCCAAACTGCGGCGCAAGTTCGACGACCACGCCGGTGAGGCGCGCAAGATCAAGACTGTGTGGGGCAAGGGCTACCTGTTCAGTCGCTCCGAGTGGGAATGCTGAACCATGTTCAGAATCCTGTTTCGTCTGTATCTGGTGACCATCGTCTCGTTCAGCGCGGCGATCTACCTGGTGCCGGACCTGGTGATCAAAGCCTTCCACGAGCGTTTTGTGACCTACAACCTCGATTATTCCCGAGGCTTGCAAACGCTGATCGTCAAACAGTTTCGCGGCGTCCCTGTCGAGCAGTGGCCCGCACTGGCGGCGGAAATGGACAAGGAGTTCCAGCCGCTGGACATCATTCTGACTCGCAACGACGATGCCGAATTTACCCCGGATGAACGCAAGCGCTTGCAGCGCGGGGAAAACGTCGTGCGCATCGGCGACTGGGGCTGGCGCACCCTGGCGGTGACACCGTTGAACGAGCAAATGGTGGTGGAAATGGTCGTACCGCCGGACCCGACAGACGTCAGTTGGTTGTACTGGAGCATCAACGTGCTGATCGGCGCGACCATGCTGGCTTGCCTGTTACTGTGGCTGCGCCCGCACTGGCGCGACCTTGAGCGCCTCAAGGGCACCGCCGAACGCTTCGGCAAGGGCCACCTGAGCGAGCGCACGCAGATTTCCCGCAGCTCCAACATCGGCAGCCTGGCCAACGTATTCGACACCATGGCTGGCGACATCGAAAACCTGCTCAACCAGCAGCGCGACTTGCTCAACGCCGTGTCCCACGAGCTACGCACGCCGTTGACGCGACTGGATTTCGGCCTGGCCCTGGCGCTGTCCGACGACTTGCCAGCCACCAGTCGCGAGCGTCTGCAAGGCCTGGTCGCGCACATTCGTGAACTGGATGAGCTGGTGCTGGAATTGCTGTCCTACAGCCGTCTGCAAAACCCGGCGCGGCTGCCGGATCAGGTCGAGGTGTCGCTGGATGAATTCATCGACAGTATTTTGGGCAGCGTCGATGAAGAACTCGACTCGCCGGAAATCGTTATCGATGTGCTGCTGCATGGCCAGCTCGAACGTTTCTCGCTGGACCCGCGATTGACCGCCCGGGCGATCCAGAACCTGCTGCGCAACGCCATGCGCTATTGCGAAAAGCGGATTCAGATCGGTGTGCAGGTGTGCGCCAAAGGCTGTGAGATCTGGGTGGATGACGATGGCATCGGCATTCCGGAGGAAGAGCGGGAGCGGATATTTGAACCGTTTTATCGGCTGGATCGCAGTCGGGATCGCGCCACGGGTGGGTTTGGCCTGGGACTGGCAATCAGCCGTCGAGCGCTGGAAGCGCAGGACGGCACGTTGACCGCGCAAGCATCACCGCTGGGTGGGGCGCGGTTCAGGCTTTGGTTGCCGACACCCGTCTGAATCTTGCAACATCCCCTCGCCACAGGTCATTACCCGTCACAGGTGTTTGAGCGCTCAGCCGAGTAATTCGGTTGAAGGAATCAACCCGACCCCAGCCACCCGCATCCGCTCAATCGCTGCCGCCAGCGAACCTTCCAGATCAATCGCCCGACAAGCATCCATCACCACAAACGCATTGAACCCCGCCGCCCGCGCATCCAGCGCAGAGAACATCACGCAGAAATCCAGTGCCAGCCCAACCATGTAAACCGTGTCGATGCCGCGTTCTTTCAGATACCCGGCCAAACCGGTGGTGGTGGTTCGATCCGCCTCCAGAAACGCCGAATAACTGTCGATGTCCGGGTTGCAGCCCTTGCGGATGATCAGTTGGGCGTGGGGCAGGTCCAGCTCCGGGTGGAACTCGGCGCCGGATGTGGCCCGTACGCAATGTTCCGGCCACAGCGTCTGTTCACCGTAAGGCAGCTGAATCACGTCGTAAGGCTTGCGTCCGGGGTGGCTGGAGGCGAATGAAGCGTGGCCGGGCGGATGCCAATCCTGAGCAATGATGACCTGTTTGAACTGGCGACTCAGGCGATTGATCAGGGGCACAATCAGATCACCCTCCGGTACCGGCAATTGACCACCGGGAATGAAGTCGTTCTGTACATCGATGACCAGTAAGGCAGCGCGTGAAGAAATTGGCATGGGGTAGGTTCCTCCTTGGAAAGTCGGGTACAAGCATAGTGACAAGTTCGCTGGAGTGCTAAGCCGGCTTCTCAATAACTTCGCCGGGCCCTCCAGTGCTGCCGCCGGGATATGCCCGATCAGCATCAAGGCGTGTTCCATGCTCGCCCAATAGACAACGGTCATGGACCTCATGGGCGATGGACGGTGAACACCGCAGTGTGAACAATTATTCATTTTTTTCTGACAATCATTGCAAGGAAAGCGCAAATCGAGGCGCTATCCTCGACAGCGTTCGTTGTCCATTTGGAGAACTGCCATGAAAGATCAGGTCCATCCCTCTGCGGCCGCAGGGTATAAAACCGGTGCCGACACCTATGTCCGTGGTCGTCCGGATTATCCACCCCAAGTGGCTGACTGGCTTACGGTTACCCTTGAGTTGAACGCCGATAGAACCGTGCTCGACCTAGGCGCCGGCACCGGCAAGTTCACCGGGCAGTTGGTGGCGACCGGGGCGCAGGTGATTGCGGTGGAACCTGTACCGCAGATGCTGGAGAAACTGTGCGAAGCCTTTCCTGAGGTACTGGCAGCGAGCGGCACCGCCACCGACCTCCCGCTGCCGGATGCGTCGGTGGACGTGGTGGTCTGTGCTCAGGCCTTTCACTGGTTTGCCAGCACCGAGGCGTTGACCGAGATTGCCCGGGTGCTCAAGCCCGGCGGCAAGCTGGGGCTGGTGTGGAACCTGCGCGACGCCAAGGTCAGCTGGATGCCAAAACTGGATGCGATCGTCAACGCGCTGGAAGGCGACACACCGCGTTATTACACCGGCGCGTGGCGCGAAGCCTTTCCACATCAGGCATTCGGGCCGTTGCAGGTGCAGTATTTCAGTCATGGTCATACGGGGTCGCTGGAGGATGTAATTTTCAATCGGGTGCGCTCCATCAGTTATATCGCTGCGTTGCCGGTGGCGGAGCGGGCGAAGGTTGATGCACAACTGCGGGCATTGATTGCCGGGGAACCGGCGCTGAGGGGGCGGGATGTGGTGACCGTGCCTTATGAAACCGTAGCGTTTGTGGCAGTGAAGGGCCGTTAGATCGGCGGTGCGGCCTTCGCGACTAAGCCCACACACAGGGAATTTGTGAGCGCCAAAGACCCCCTGTGGGAGCAGGCTTGCTCGCGAAAGGGCCGGTCCAGACGCTAAAAAAACCTGAAGCCAGTCCCGCATTTGGCCGAACCGCTGCCTTACTGCCGGCACGGATGCCTTGTTATAGTTCGGGCTTCATTTTCTGCCCGGTAAAGGATCACTGCCATGTCTCAATACACCGCCTTCAGCGTCGAACTGGCCGATAACATCGCCCATGTGCAGATCAACCGCCCGGAAAAAATCAACTCGATGAACGCCGCGTTCTGGAGCGAGATCATCGAAATTTTCCAGTGGATCGACGATACCGATGAAGTGCGGGTGGTGGTGCTCAGTGGTGCCGGCAAGCATTTTTCTTCCGGCATCGACCTGATGATGCTCGCCGGTGTGGCCAATGAGTTGGGCAAGGACGTCGGCCGCAATGCGCGTCTGCTGCGGCGCAAGATCCTGGCGCTGCAAGCGTCGTTCAACGCCGTCGACAACTGCCGCAAACCGGTGCTGGCGGCGGTTCAGGGTTATTGCCTGGGCGGCGCCATCGATCTGATTTCCGCCTGCGACATGCGTTACGCGGCCCAGGACGCGCAATTTTCCATCAAGGAAATCGATATCGGCATGGCGGCCGATGTTGGCACCTTGCAACGCTTGCCGCGGATCATCGGTGACGGCATGCTGCGTGAACTGGCTTACACTGGTCGCACCTTTGGCGCCGAAGAAGCGCGTAACATTGGCCTGGTCAATCGCGTCTACAGCGACACCGCCAGCCTGCTTGAAGGTGTGATGGGGATTGCCCGTGAGATCGCCAGCAAGTCGCCGATTGCCATCACCGGCACCAAAGAGATGATCAGCTACATGCGCGACCATCGCATCGACGACGGCCTCGAATACGTCGCCACCTGGAACGCCGCCATGCTGCAATCCACTGATTTGCGCGTGGCCATGGCTGCCCATATGAGCAAACAGAAACCCGAATTTCTGGATTGATTAAAAATGACTTCACGCTGGACCACTGCAGTACTGGACACCGATCAACCCGGCGGCTGGGCCGTGGCGCGCAGCCCCGAAGGTTTTTTGTTCGATGACAATGGCGCGCTGTTTCCACGGGAATGGCTCAAACGTCAGGACTTGTCGATTCTCGCCGAGCACGGCATCGGTCACCTGGATGGCGAACCGGTCTACCTGCTGGAGCTGCGCAGTCACAGCGAAGTGCCCGGCTGCAATTGGAAAGGCCTGCGGGCGTTCATGCTCGACGGCGACCACACCGTCTACAAGGTTCTGGGTTATGCCGCGCAAATCGGCACCTGGGCCCGTGAACATCGTTTCTGCGGCAACTGTGGGCAGGCGATGATCCAGGTGCCGCGTGAGCGGGCGATGTACTGCGAACCCTGTGATTTACGCCACTATCCGCGTATTTCGCCGAGCATGATTGTGCTGGTGACCCGTGGCGACGAGGTTTTGCTGGCCCGGTCGCCGCGCTTCGTCACCGGGGTCTACAGTACGTTGGCCGGGTTTGCCGAGCCGGGTGAGTCAGCCGAAGATTGCCTGATTCGCGAGGTCCGCGAAGAGGTGCAGATCGAGGTCAGGAACATCCAGTACATGGGCAGTCAGTGCTGGCCGTTCCCGCATTCGATGATGCTCGGTTTTCACGCCGAGTACGCTGGGGGCGAGATTGTCTGTCAGGAAGACGAGATCGAAGACGCCCAGTGGTTCAATGTGCACGAGCTGCCGCCGTTGCCGGCGTCTCGCTCGATTGCCCGTTACCTGATCGACGTTTATGTGGCGCGGCGCTTAGGCCACGCTGAACCAGTGCTGCCAGGCTAGGCGCACGGTCAGGCCGAGCACCACAGTGATGAACACCGGGCGAATGAATTTCGCACCGCCGCTGATGGCGGTGCGTGCACCGAAGAAGGCGCCGACCATCACCGACAGGCCCATGCTCAGGCCGATGATCCAGTCTACTTGCCCGGAAAAGATGAATACCGACAGCGCCGCGATGTTGCTGACGAAGTTCATGCTGCGCGCCACGCCGCTGGCCTTGACCAGGTCGATGGGGTAGAGCAGCAGGCTGCTGACGGTCCAGAACGCGCCCGTTCCCGGGCCGGCCACGCCGTCGTAGAAGCCGAGGCTGAAGCCTTGGCTCGATTGCCACTTTTTCCTGATCGGTGCATCGCTGTCCAGCGGCGCCTTTGGCGTGCCGCCGAACAACAGGTACAGGCCGCAGGCGAAAACGATCACCGGCAGCATCTTGTTCAGCCATTCTGCCGGCAAGTAATGAGCGACCACTGCGCCGGTGAGTGCGCCGACCAGCGTGCCGACGATGGCGTGCACCCATTGCCGAGGATGGAACAGCTTGCGCCGGTAGAAGGTGAAGCTGGCGGTGGCCGAGCCGAAGGTCGAACTGAGTTTGTTGGTGCCCAACACCAGATGCGGCGGCAGGCCAGCGGTCAACAGCGCCGGGGTAGTCAACAGACCGCCACCACCTGCGATGGCGTCGATGAAACCGGCAATGAACGCGACAAGGGCCAGAACGGCCAGGGTAGTGAGGTCAACGCTGAGTTCGAAAGGCATGGAGGGGGCTTATTCGGCTGGGTGCAGAAAGGGCTGCACGAAAGGCCGGTATGTTACCCATAAAGTTATCCTGTTACAGCCGATCGTTCCCACGCTCTGCGTGGGAATGCCGCCATGGGCGCTCCGCGTCCGCTTTGGATGTAACGCGGAGCGTCACGGGATGCATTCCCACGCAGAGCGTGGGAACGATCATTACCGGGTGGCAGGCCCATTACCTATCTGCCACACATACGGCGGTTCAGTCCCGTTGATCGCCCAGTCCCCGACAATCCGTGCCTTGTAGATCACCGGGTTGTGTGAGGAAACGGTCCGGGCATTGCGCCAATGCCGATCCAGCGATTTACTTTGGCGAACATCCGAAGCACCAAGGGCGTTGAACAGCTCAGTAGTCGCCCGCTGGATCAATTCCGAAACCACCACCTGCGCTCTGGCCGATTCGATTTCCGCCGCCACATTCGCCGCGCGTTCCAGCGTTTCATCCCCTGAGAACCGTGCCAGATAAGCCCGTTGCGCCGGTTGTGCGGCTTTCAAGGCACTGGCTTCGGCGGCGTACACCCACGCTGCCACTTCACCCACAACCTGCTGCACTTGCGAATCCTCGCTGACCCGCTGCGCATTGCCATGGCTGTAGATGCGTTTACGCTCGCGCACCTGATGCACCACATCGCGCAACGCAGCGCGGCCGATGCCGGTCAGGGTCGCCAGTAACACCAACTGATAAAACGCCGTCTGGTATTTGAAACGGGTGGCGAAGTCGATGATGTTTTCGGCCTCCACTTCGGCATCGGTAAAGCGCGAGGTGCCGCTGCCGGTGGTGCGCTGACCAAAACCGTCCCAGTCATCGCTCTGCACTATCCCCGGCTGGCGTGTGCGCACGGCGACGATCACGTCGCCGCCGGTATCGCTGCGTTGGGCATAGACGTCGATCCAGTCAGCGAAAATGCTGCCGGTGCTGTAGAACTTCTCGCCATTGAGCCGCCACTGATCGCCGTGGGGAGAAACTTTGGTGATCACATCGCCGATTGCCACGGCGCCGATCTCGGTCCAGGCATTGCCGACGATGTCACCGTCGACAAAGCGTTTGAACCACAGATCCCGGCCCGGCCCCGGGGGCGAGTTCAAGCGGTCCTCGGCAAAGGCGAAATGCCCGCGCAAAGCCTGGGGCACGTTGGAGTCGGCTTCGGCCAGTTCAATCAGCAATTCGAACAGCTGTGGCAGGGACGCGCCGCCACCGCCGTATTCAACCGGCACTCGCACCGCGCCGAAACCGGCGTCCTTGAGCCACTGAATCGGCTCGTACGGCAGGCTGCGGCTTTGCTCGCGTTCGACGGCTCCGGCAGCGATGCGCTGGAAGATCGGCCGAAAGCGTTCGGCTAGTGCTTCATAGTCAGTGCCGATGGACAGCGGGTTGATTACCTGGTGATCGGTCATGGGACAGCTCCTTGGCGTGGTAAAAAATTGGCATTTAAAAGCGTTGCATGCCAGGGGCAATTGCACGGTCCATGCCGAAGCTCACAGGCATAGTTTATTGGAGGGTGTGGATTTCGGCGTGGCCTGAATTGTTGCTGTACCAACAGTGCATCAGCAAATTGCTTCAGCCCATCACATATCTGTGGCGAGGAAGCTTGCTCCCGCTGGGCTGCGCAGCGGCCCCAAAATATTGGTGAGCGCTGCGCACTGGTGCGCCAGCCCGGTCAAGCGGGAGCAAGCTCCTTCGCCACAGTTCTCTCTCGCCTCAAGAAATCAGCTGGCACGGTTGCTGCTCTGGCTAAGGACTTCCCTGAAAAAACGAGGACACGCCAATGAGTCAGCAAGCCGTCAAATTTGCCTACTGGGTGCCGAACGTCAGTGGCGGGCTGGTGGTCAGCAAGATCGAGCAGCGCACCCACTGGGGCATCGACTACAACCGCAAACTGGCGCAACTGGCCGAAGAGGCCGGGTTCGAATATGCGTTGACCCAGATCCGCTTCACCGCTGGCTATGGCGCCGAATTTCAGCATGAATCGGTTGCCTTCAGCCATGCATTGCTGGCCGCGACCAGCAAGCTGAAAGTGATTGCGGCGATTCTGCCGGGGCCATGGCAACCGGCGTTGGCGGCCAAACAACTGGCGACCATCGATCAACTCACCAACGGCCGGGTGGCGGTGAACATTGTCAGTGGCTGGTTCAAGGGGGAATTTCAGGCCATCGGCGAACACTGGCTGGAACATGACGAGCGTTATCGCCGCTCCGAAGAATTCATTCGCGCACTCAAGGGCATCTGGACCCAGGACAACTTCACCTTTCGCGGTGACTTCTACCGTTTCGACAACTACAGCCTTAAACCCAAGCCGCTGGGCCGGCCGGAAATCTTCCAGGGCGGCAGTTCCCGTGCCGCCCGGGACATGGCCGCGCGGGTTTCGGACTGGTATTTCACCAACGGCAACACTCCAGAAGGCATCAAGGCTCAGGTCGACGATATCCGCGCCAAAGCGACCGCGAACAATCATTCGGTGAAGATCGGGGTGAATGCGTTCGTCATCGCTCGCGATACTGAAGAAGAGGCGCGGGCGGTGCTGGCGCAGATCATCGATCAGGCCGACCCGCAAGCGGTGAATGCGTTTGGCGATGCGGCGAAACAGGCGGGCAGGGCGTCGCCCGAGGGTGAGGGCAACTGGGCCAAATCGACCTTTGAAGATCTGGTGCAGTACAACGATGGCTTCAAGACCAACCTGATTGGCACGCCGCAGCAGATAGCCGAACGGATCGTCGCGTTGAAAGCCGTGGGTGTGGACCTGGTGCTGGCGGGGTTTCTGCACTTTCAAGAAGAAGTGGAATATTTCGGCAAACGGGTGTTGCCGCTGGTGCGGGAGCTGGAGGCCAAAGTGGCCGTAACGCCACAAGCCGCGGTCGCCTGAACACACAAAAAAAATTTGTGGGAGCCGGGCTTGCCCGCGATAACGGTTTCACATTCAATAAGTAAGTTGTCTGTGACATCGTCATCGCGGGCAAGCCCACTCCCGCATGGATCTCGGTGGAGTTACAGACCCAGGTCGGACAAGCCCGGGTGATCATCCGGTCGGCGGCCCAGCGGCCAATGGAACTTGCGCTCGCTTTCCTTGATTGGCAGATCGTTGATGCAGGCGTAGCGGTTGAACATCAGCCCGTTCTCATCGAACTCCCAGTTCTCGTTGCCGTAGGAACGGAACCAGTTGCCCGAGTCGTCGTGCCATTCGTAGGCGTAACGCACGGCAATGCGGTTGTCACCATGGGCCCAGAGTTCCTTGATCAGCCGGTAGTCCAGTTCCTTGGCCCATTTGCGGGTCAGAAAAGCTTTGGCTTCTTCGCGGTTGTGGGCGAACTCGGCGCGATTACGCCATTGGGTGTCCAGGGTGTAGGCCAGGGACACCCGCTCCGGGTCGCGGGAGTTCCAGCCGTCTTCGGCCAAGCGAACTTTTTCGATGGCCGATTCACGGGTAAACGGCGGCAATGGCGGACGAACTTCGGCAGTAGACATATTAAGTCTCCCTATCAAATTAACGTTCAAGCACGTTGTCGGGCTTATTTAAAGTGTTACAGGTCCAATAACTTTCGCGCCATGCATTGCGCATTATCGGCGGCACTGTGATCACCCATCACAAGCGCTACGGTAATGGCACCGTCGATCAGGATCAGCAGCTGTCTGGCCAGCGCCTCCGGGTCTGTTGCGCCATATTCGGTACAGAGCTCGCGCACATAGTCGAGCAGTTTCTGTTTGTGTTCTTTGGCGACCAGGCGAACCGGGTCTTGCGGGTCACCGGTTTCGCCGCTGGTGTTGATGAATGCGCAGCCACGGAAGCCTTCGGAGGCGAACCAGGCCTTGAGCACGGTAAACAGGTTGAGCAGCCGCTCGGCCGGGGTTTGTGCGTTGCCGACTTCGCTCCGATACCAGTGCATCCAGCGCACATCGCGGCGTTGCAGGGCCGCGACGACAAGCTCCTCCTTGTTGGCGAAGTAGCGGTAAATACTTTTTCTGGAGACGCCGGCGGTTTTCACCAGAAGGTCCATGCCGGTGGCAGCGATGCCACTTTTGTAGATCAACTTTTCGGTGACATCCAGAATGATGTCGCGTGTGTCGTTGCTTGTGATTTCGTTCATGTGGCTAACAGTAGAATGATCGTTCTCCTTAAGCAACGTTTTTTCAGTGATCGTTCCCACGCTCTGCGTGGGAACGCCGCCATGGACGCTCCGCGTCCAGCGTTAATGTGACGCAGAGCGTCACGAGATGCATTCCTTTGCTGCGCATGGGAACAATCGGTGCGGGGTCTTTACAGACAGTAACAAGACCCAAACCCATCCATGGTGTAAGCTCTCGGGTTCTTCGGATTCGACCCTTTGCGAGCCTTATGCCGTTGCTTTTCAAACGCTCTCTGCTGCCTAAATTGCGCAGTTTTCCGCTGACCGCCGATGCCGTCACCATCCTCTCTGGCGCTGCCGAGTTCCGTCGTTGCCTGCTGGAAAAAATCGCTCAGGCGACCCGGCGCATCTACATCGTTGCGCTGTACCTGCAACAGGATGAGGCCGGCCAGGAAATCCTCGATGCCTTGCACGCGGCCAAACTGGCGCGTCCGGAACTGGACGTGGTGGTGGTCGTGGATTGGCTGCGCGCCCAGCGCGGCTTGATCGGTGCCGGCAAGCAACCGGGCAACTCAGCCTGGTATCAGGAAACCACCCGTACCCACGAAAGTGTCGTGCCGGTGTACGGCGTGCCGGTGCAGACCCGCGAGTTGTTCGGCGTGCTGCATTTGAAGGGCTTCGTGATCGACGATTGCGTGATTTACAGCGGCGCGAGCCTGAACAACGTTTACCTGCACAAATTCGACAAGTACCGCTTCGACCGTTATCACCTGTTGCAGAACCCGGCGCTGGCTGATTCGATGCACCACTTGATTCAGCACGGCTTGATGACCTCCAAAGCGGTGCATCGCCTCGACCTGCCGAACTTGCCGACCACCCGCAGCCTGCGCCACGACATCGGCGACCTGCGCAGCCGTCTCAAGCACGCGGCGTATGACACCACGGCAGGCAGCACGCAAAAGGGTGGTTTATCGGTCAGCCCCTTGCTCGGAGTGGGCAAGAACAATCCGTTGAGTCGGGTGGTCTGCGAGCTGATCGCCAGTGCGCAGCAGCAGCTGACCATTTGCACGCCGTACTTCAACCTGCCGCTGGCGGTGACCCGGGAAATCAACCGGGCCCTGGCTCGCGGCGTGAAGATCGACATCATCGTCGGCGACAAGACCGCCAACGATTTCTACATCCCGCCCAGCGAGCCGTTCAAGGTGATCGCGGCGCTGCCGTACCTCTACGAAATCAGCCTGCGGCGTTTCGCCAAGCGTCATCAGCGCAGCATCGACAACGGCAAGCTGAACCTGCATCTGTGGAAGGATGGCGACAACACCTATCACCTCAAGGGCATGTGGATCGATCAGCGCTACACCTTGCTGACCGGCAACAACCTCAATCCACGGGCGTTCCGTCTCGACCTGGAAAACGCGCTGCTGATTGATGATCCCAAGGGTGAACTGCAGGAACCGCGTGGCAAGGAACTGGCGGAGATTTTCCAGCACACCCGCCGCATTGAGCGTTACCTGAACCTGGAAACGCTGCCGGATTACCCGGCGGCGGTGGCCAAGTTTCTCAAGCGTGTGAGCCGGGTGCGGATTGAGCGGTTGTTGTATCGGATTTTGTAAGGATTAACACGGCGGGTGAGGTGTGTTGCCAGTGAGATTGGTATCGCGGGCAAGCCCGCTCCCACAGTGCTCGCCGGTGTTCACAGATCTTGTGTACACCGACGAACCTTGTGGGAGCGGGCTTGCCCGCGATGAGGCCTGTCCCGGCGCCGAAAACCTCAGTTCAACCCCAATTTTCCCCGCAACATCGACAAATCCTCAGCCAATGTATTCACCGGCCCGACCAGCGCTTTGCGGTCGCTGTCCTTCACCTTGTCATACGTATCAAAACCACCACCCGTGGTTTTGTACTTGGCCAATGTCTTGTTCACCGTGGCGAAGTTCTTGTCGACTTTGGCCATGAATACCGCGTCTTGCTTCTCGATCTGGGGACGGAACAGGTCAACGATTTTCTTCGCGCCATCAATGTTGCCCTGGAAGTCATAGAGGTCGGTGTGGCTGTAGCGATCTTCCTCGCCGGAGATTTTGGTGGCCGCCACTTCTTCAAGCAACGCGGCGGCACCGCCGACAACTTTTTCCGGTGGGAAGGTCAGGCCGGCGACGCGGGTTTGCAGGTCTTTCACGTCTTTGTTCAAACCGTCGGCCAACTCGTCCAGGCCTTGGGTGCTGTTCTGCGAAAACAACGAGTATTCGATGCGATGGAAACCGGTGAAGTCTTCGGCCTTCACGCCTTTTTCGTGGTCGTCGACCCGCGAGTCGATGGACGCATCGAGGTCACTGAACAGCTCTGCAATCGGTTCGATCGACTCGTAATAGACGCGGGTCGGTGCGTAGAGCTTTTTGGCGGTGGCCAGGTCGCCTTTTTTCACTGCATCGGTAAATTGCTGAGTGTGGCTGGCCAGTTCATCCAGTTGTTCGGTGACGTAGATCTTGTAGTCCGAGATCGGCCCCACCAACTCCAGCGGCGCCGTCGCCGCGAAAGCCGAAAACGGGGTGTTGAGCAAACCGAGGGTGAGCAGTAACGCGAGGGGCGACTTTTTCATGGGACGGTTCCGTAGGGGCTTATGCAGTGGCTTTGGGTTTAGTGGCATTCAGAAGCGATTGACCGATGAAGTCGTTGTCGCCGGTCACGCCGGGCAGGGTGAAGAAGTACCCGCCGCCAACCGGTTTCAGGTATTCCTCCAACGGCTCGCCGTTGAGTCGGGTCTGCACGGTGATGAAGCCTTTTTGCAAATCCGCCTGGTAGCAGATGAACAACAACCCCATGTCCAGCTGACCGTTCTTGTTCACGCCGTTGGAGTAGTTGAACGGCCGACGCAGGATCAGGTTGGCCTGGGTCGCGGCGGTGCGCGGGTTGGCCAGGCGGATGTGGGCGTCGAGTTTGGTCAGCTTGCCTTCCGGGTCTTTGGCATAGTCCGGGACTTGGGTTTCATGCTCTCCATCCATTGGGGCGCCGGTGCTCTTGACCCGGCCGATAATGCTTTGCTGTTCTTGCAGCGGCGTGCGGTCCCAGCGTTCGACGAAGTTGCGGATGATCCGCACGGCTTGATAGCTGCCGTTGACCGCCCAGGCCGGTTCGTCGCTGCCGGGCTGGACCCAGACGATACTGTCCATGGCCTTGGCGTCGTTGGAGTCGGGGTTCGCCGAGCCGTCGCGAAAACCCAGGAAATTGCGTGCGCTTTGCGCCGGCACCCCGGGTTTCGCCGGGGCTTGCGGAGGCACGCTGCCTTCCTGTTTCCAGCGCACCAGCAACAGGTCCGGCAGGTTTTTCACGATGTCGCGCAAGGCGTGGATATTGGTGTCGGCGGTGTTGGAGCAGAACTGCAGGCTCAGGTCGCCGTGGCAGCAGTCGGCTTCCAGTGCGTCGTTGGGGAAGCCAACCATGCGGATCAGCCGCTTGGGCTTGGCGCCGGCCAGGCCGAAGCGCTCGTCGAACAGCGACTCGCCCACCGACACGGTGATGGTCAGGTTGTCGGGTGTGACCACCGGGCCAAGAATTCCCGAATCCAGCGGCGGCAGTTTGGGGTCGACCTGGGTCACCGGGCCGCCTTGCATCAGGAAGGCGATGCGCTCGTTGAGCGTGCGAAACAGCCGCTCAAGGTCGGCGCGGTCGCTGGCCAGCACGTCGAACGACACCAGCATGCCTGACGCCGGGCGCGGGGTGACGATGCCAGTCTGATGCTTGCCGTGGAAGGCGTGGCGGTCTTCGGTTTTGTCGCTGCTCGGCGCTTCGGTGACTTGCGCGGGGCTGGCGGCCATGGCCGGGCAACTCAGGGCCGAACCGGCCAGCGCTACACCGGCGGCGCCCATGCCCATCAATACGCGACGGCGTTGTGCTGAAAACTGTTCTGAGTCATTCATCTGTCTGAGGTCTTCTGCTTACAGGCCGGAAAGGCCAAGGGCGGGATCGATTCCATCGAGTACATCGGCCAGAACCTTGGCCTTGTCGGCGATATGCTTGCGCTGTTCGGCGCTGACAGTGTCGTAGCTGGCGTAGCCATCCTTGACCTTGAAACCGTTGAGTTCGGCGTCGAAGGCCGTGACCGCGCTGTCGATGTTCGGCAGTAATTCAGCCGCAGACTTGCTCAGCAATGGCCGCAACAGCTCGACGACTTTGCGGGTCGCGTCGAGGTTGGCGGCGAAACCGTTCAGGTCGGTGTGGCTGTAGCGTTCTTCTTCGCCGCTGCTGGCGCGTACCTCGGCGAGGCTGTTGAGGTTGCGCACCAGCATGCTCACCAGTTGTTCCGGCGGCAGCGACTGGGCCAGCAGTTGCTGTTTGAGGTTGGTGACATCAATGCTCAGGCGCTGGGCAGCAGGCGTCAGGCCGTCGAGGTTGCGTTGCTCGAACAGTGCGTATTCGAGGCGGTGGAAGCCGACAAATCCCGGATCCTGTTCGCGCTGGTCGAAGTAATCGGCGCGGGCGTTGATCGCGTTGTCCAGTTCCGCCAGGCGCTGGGCCGCTGGAGCCAATCGTTGATAGGCCGCGCGTGCCGGCACATACAAGGCTTGCGCCTGGCTCAGGTCGCCGGCCTCGATCGCTTGCTCAAGGGCGGCGACGGCTTTGATCAGCGCAGTGCTCTGGCTGCTCAGGTACACGCGGAATTCCGACAGCGGACCAATGAACGCCACCATCGACGGACGCGCCTTGGCTGCGGCATCGGAAGCGGCGGTCGGGGTGACGTGCAAGGTGCCGCGCGGGTTGTTCAACAAGCCGCAGGTGATCGCGTAGTCGCCGGGCAACAGGTTGGCGTTGATCACCTGGCTCAGGCCGGGGGCGATGTTCTCGCGCTCTTCGACCACCAGCACGCCGTCAAGGATTTCCCATTCGACGGCACGGTCCGAGCCGTTGACGATACGGAAACTGGCGCGTCCGGCCGGAACCGTCAGCGCGTTCGGTTCGCAGCTGTGTGGGTGAATGGTCACCAGCACCTCATCGTGATTCGTCTGGCGCTTGGCCGCGGCCATTTTCGAGGCGTAGTAGAACAGGCCGCCGGCGGCGATCATTACGATCACCGAACCGGCTACCGCCCAGCGCAAGGCGCGTGGAGGAGAAGCCACTGGAGGAACAGGCGTTGACATGGAAGCCCTTACTGGCTGGAAGCGGAAGAGGGTGTTTGCGCGGGCGCGGCCGCCGGGAGAAAAAACATCACCAGCGCCACCGACAGATAAATCAGATACGCCCCGAGGGTGGTGACGGTCGGTGCGTCCTGGTAACCGAACATCCCTGCCAGCACCGAACCCAATGGGCCATCCATCGGCAGCGTGGCGCTGAAGTCGAAGAGCACGGTTTGCAGGTGATTCCACACGCCGGCTTCATGCAGGGCTTGCACCGAATTGGCGAGAATCCCGGCGGCGACCACCAGGATGAACAAACCGGTCCAGCGCAAGAATGCCGAGAGATTGAGGCGCAGGCTGCCGGTGTAAATCAGGAAGCCGACGATGATCGCCAGGATCAGGCCGAGCAGGGCGCCGATCGGTGCCGCCGGGCCTTCGCTTTGCTGGAACACCGCAAGCAGGAAGAACACTGTCTCCAGGCCTTCCCGGGCGACTGCGAAGAACACCATGGCGATCAGCGCGGTCACTTGATGCCTGGAGCCGGTCAGTGCCTGATCGAGGGAAACGTGCAGTGAATGCTTGATCGAACGCGCCACTTTGCGCATCCAGAACACCATGGAACTGAGGATGCCGACGGCCAGCAAACCGACCACGCCTTCAAACAGCTCTTGCTGCTTTTGCGGGAACTCGGCGCTGACCAGTTGCAGGCCACCGCCGACCAGCAGGGCCAACGCGGCGGCGAGGAATACGCCAATCCACACTGCCGGCATCCATTGACCGCGACCGGTCTGCTTGAGGTAACTGGCGATAATGCCAACGATCAACGCGGCTTCAATGCCTTCGCGCAACATGATCAGAAAAGGAACGAGCATTCAGCACCGGGACGTCATTTGAGAGGGTGCCAAGTTGTAACATGATGAAACTCATTCTCATATGGCATTCATTGGCATTTAGCTGAACGAAAGCTGAACGCATTGGCAAAGTCCGTCAAAACAGCGGATTCACCCGATCGTTGTAGACCTCGATCAACTGATCATAGCGGCGGCCGATTCGTTCGAAGTCATCACTCAACTGTTGCGGCAAGGCCTTGGCCGCCCAGTCGTCGTGCAGCTTGTTAACGGCATCCAGATAGTGCTTGCCGGGCGAACGCACATAGTTCCAGATGTTTTCCGGGTAATCGGCGTTGCTGGTGGCGGGGTTGGCTTGCATGTAACGGCTGCCGTCGTCCCAGGCCTGTTGCAGGATGAGTGTTGCGTCGCTTAGATCACTGGCGGTAAAGGTACGCTCGCGAACACGGTTGTCGAGCTTGAGCATGAGGGTTCGCGCTTCCAGCATGTAGGTGAGGATGTGCGCGTACTTGAGTTGATCCCGGGTCTTGAGCTGCTCAAGCTGAACCTTGCGCAACCCCAGGTCCTCGGCATCAAGCTCGCGGCGCAGTTGGTCAGAAGCGTTGAGGTAGTCATTGACGAGAGGGATAAACAGATTGTCGCGCTCGGCCTTATCCGCCGGGCTGACTGAATAGAGGGGCCTGGAGTTGAAAAAGTCGAAGCTCCTGGCTGCTTCGTTGGCGGCCGTCAGAGTCGTTTCAAAGCGATTTTGCAAGGGTAGCAACTCAGGTGCCGATTTTTGAAGATTGTCCTTTTGCAGCGTGTTCAACCGACAACCATAAGCATCGTGGACGCTCGGGTAGTTGAGTTGCTCGCGAACGCTGGCCATCTGGTCGAAGTCCTCGGGAAAGCGCTTTTTCAAGGTTGGATCGACTGGGAGGTCCCGCTTCAGGTAGTTGGTGTATGCATGGCGCCAGCGACTGTCGACTGAATTGAGGCAGGTAATCAACGGGCGAAGGGCGATGGACTTTTCTCGCTCGGCGAGGTCGGGTTGCTGGATCCAGCGCTGAATCGGGGTCAGAAGGGTGCTTTGATGCTCTCTCAACATACCCAGAAAGGTGACTGTCAGCACGGCGGTAATTGCGATTGCCTTAACGCGTTTGTTCATCGTTGCCCCTCCTGCGCGCCTGATTGCCCATACCATTGCTCCCGGGTGGGGGCGATCCGGCATTCCTGACGACTGTCGAGGGGGCCACTGCAACTGCGTTTGGAGAAAGGTTGCAATCCTTGATCCGGCCCCATCAACTGGTTGCTGGCAACGATGTAAAACAGGAGCGTCAGGCCAATGACCCCAATCATCAGAGCAATCGCCGGTGCGGGTCCCAAGGCGGGCCGCCGAAGCTTGGGGGGCTTGATGTGCAGCGTTTCTGGCCAGACGACTCGACTCAATGCACCTAGCGCCAGCAGCACCACGATGTAGCTGACAAATGCCGGTGCGCCACAACAGGCCCATGTCCAAGCCCCCATCAGCCAGCAGGGCAGCAACTCGCGCAGCACCAGCGGTGCAGGGCGTCTGAAACTGAATCGAGGCGAAACAGCGCGACTCAAACGCACGTCCAATGACCAGAGCCGGTCCGCCATCGGGCGCCAGATCCACAGCAATGCCGCGCCGGGCGTAGCCAGCACGCACAGCCAGAACAACATCGCGGCAAAGCTTGCACCGATACCGGATCGATCACTGAGGTATTGGCCGGCTGCCCAGGTGAGCGATGCGCCAAACAACCCGGCAAACATGGGCCAACCCTGGAGGGGCTGCACAAGGGGCTTCCAGAAATACGGATCGCCGTTTGGCATTTCGCGGCATCGCGCCGGGGCCAGGCGTTGAAGCTTCTCACTGAGCAAGCGGCAGGCATTCCAGTCGGCTTCAAAAAAACGCCGGGCGAAGGCGCTTCGCTCGGCGTCGGTCATCGGCGTCAGTAACAAACGTGCTGCTCGGCTCTGGGGCTCACGATCATTCAGGTCGGCCAGGCGTTCCAGGGTTTCAATAAAAACCTGGCTATCTCGGCGCTGCAACAGTGCCGTCCAATAAGGTGGCGGGCAACGCCCTTCGGTTTCGGCTTCGTTCGCGGCGGCGTGCCAGTGCTGATGTGTACACAGCGTTTCGAACACGTGGATCGACCAAAAGCTCGAATCCACCAGTAAACGGGCCACGGTTTCATTGAACCAGTCGTGGCGTTCGAACGGCTGCAACCAGTCGGCTTGTTTGAGCGCTAGAAAGCGCTCGATGAATGCATCGGCCTGGCCAGCGTCAAGCAACTCGCGCAAGCACTTTTCCACATGCGTACAGTAAGCGCGAAGCAGCAACTCAAGCGCTTGCGGTGATAGATCCAGGCGTTGCCAGGCACTGAGCCAGTTGAACTGCTCCAGTCCCCAGGCTGCCAGCAACATTCTGTCGTCGCGCGGTGACAGGCACATCATCAGCAACTGATCTTCGAACTCTCGGCTGCAGTGAGACACCCGTGCATGTGCCAGACGTTCATCGAGTCGGTCTACCGTAACGTCTTCCAGTAACTGCTCCGCCCGTTGTGCTCCGGCGTGCTGCTCAAACTCTATATGTTCCAGCTCGAAACTGAGCCCTGCGTCAAACGACGGTGCAGGTGGCTGAAGTTCAACCGTGGGTTCGCGCTGACTGAACGACGGCATCGCCGGTTCGCGGCGACTCCATTCCATCGCCTGCTCGTAAGCTTCGCGCAGACGCTGGAAACCGCTCGGGTCTTCATCCGGGCGGTGTACTTTGAGCAGTGTTGCGTATTGGCGTTTGATGCTGCGTGAATCGGCATCGGCTTCCAGCCCCAGAATGGCCCAGCAATTCATCGCCACAGGCCTTGTTCCAGTTCATCGAGCTGTTGCGTCAGTTGCAGGCGCAGATCGCGTATCGTTCGTTCGTCCTGAGTGTCGAGTATTTGCTGGAAGCGGTTGGCCATGTGATCGAGCCGTTGGCGCAAATCGCCGAGGCTTTCCTGATACAGCCGCTCGAGGCGTGCAGTGAGCAGACTGTTGACCTGTTGTTCGCGCGGATGAACCTTGAGGTTGGCCAGCGCGGCCAGGCGTTGCTGGATCTCTTTGGGGTCGAGTACGCCGGGATTATTTTCGATCACCAGCGTCCGGCGCTCACCGGTGCGCTGTATCAGCGCCTCGGCTTCAAGCAGGCCGTTGTTATCGTAAGTGAAACGTACGTCGATGCTGATCTCGCCAGCCCGCGCCACTGGCACTTCAATTTCCATTTCACCCAGGTGGATGTTTTCTTTTACCCAACGACTTTCGCCCTGAAAGATCTTCAGCAGCACGATGCGTTGACTGTCCCGAAGGGTGCAGACCGTTTTGACCCGGCTCACGGGGACCACACAGTTACGCTCGATGATGGGCAGGTAATGACCGGATTCCGCACCTTCGCCGACGCTGATTGCGGTTTCGATGCCAAGGGTGTACGGGCAAACGTCGGTCAACACCACCTCTTCGAGTGCAGCATCCCGGGCCTTGAGGGCTGCTTGCACCGCCGCACCCAGCGCAATCGATTCGTCCGGGTTAAGTGCAATCGAAGGAAACCGGCCGAACAAACCGGCGACCATCCGCCGGATCATCGGCATGCGGGTCGTGCCGCCCACCAGCAGGACTTCGTCGAGCTCCGATGGTCGAATGCGTGCGTCGCGCAGTGCGGTTTCGATCGGTGTGCGCAGACGTACGAGCAGTGGCGCGCAGAGTTCGGCCAACTGCGTCTGGGTGAACGTCTGCTCCCATTGACCGGCGCCATGGCGCAGGACGAAGGTCGCGCTGTCAGCCTGGCCAAGGGCATGACGCACGCGCTCGGCTTCGCGACGCAGGCGATGGGCGACATTCGGCTCCGTCAGCGAGGGCATGTCGCTACGGTTGGCGTGTGCGGCGACAAAGGCCTGAACCAGCACGGTGTCAAAGTCTTCACCGCCCAGAAAGTTGTCGCCGGCGCTGGCGCGCACTTCCATGACACCGTCGAACAGTTCGAGGATCGACACATCGAAGGTGCCGCCACCGAGGTCGAACACCAGAAACGAACTGGCGCTGTCGCGTTGATGCAATCCGTAAGCGAGGGCCGCGGCAGTCGGTTCGTTGATCAGCCGTTCGACCTTGAGGCCGGCCAACTCGCCGGCGATTTTCGTGGCTTTGCGTTGAGCGTCATTGAAATAGGCGGGTACGCTGATCACCGCTTCAGTGACCGTTTCTCCGTAGCAGCGTTCGACGTCTTCCTTCAGGCTGCGCAACACCAGTGCCGACAGTTCTTCCGGGCGGAACGATCGGGTGCCGAGACGAAGTTCATGAGCACTGCCCATGTGTCGCTTGAACAATGCCGCCGTCAGGTGTGGATGAGTCTGCAAACGCTCCTTGGCAGCCTGACCAACCAGCACTCGGTTCTCGTCGTCAAGGCCCACCACGCTTGGGGTCAGCAGACTTTCCAGGGCGTTGGGAACCAGTTCGGGCGCGCCATTGCGCCAAACGGCAACCAGACTATTAGTGGTGCCCAAATCAATGCCGACGATCATAACGTTTACAACTCCATGTCAATTCGGGAATTTCCGGCAACAGCCTATCGGCCACAAGGGGCAGGTAGTTGAGCAGGCTTTTGCGCAGGACTGGCTTTTTACTCCGTGCTGCCTAAGATGGCCAACAGAATAATCAGTACACCTGAGTGACGTTTATGTCGGAAAAGGACACCATCTCCATTCAACTGGTGCGTGAAGCGCTGTTGCAAAGTTGCGCCCCGGGCGCTGCCACCGAAGAGGTGTTGAACAAGGTCGGTATCGCCCCGGCGCTGCTGGACAACGCCGACGCCCGTGTTCCGGCCACCGCCTATGCGCGCCTGTGGCGTTTGCTGGCCCGGCGCGGGGATGACGAGTTTTTTGGCATGGACCCGCGCAAGCTCAAGTCCGGCAGCCTGGCGTTTCTCTGTCGCTGCTCCATGGTTCAGCCGAGCCTGGCCGCCGGGCTGACCTCGGGCCTGAGCTTTCTGTCGTTGATGCTCGAACGCCTGCCCGCGCAGCTGGTTCGCCAGCAAAGCCTGGCGGAAATCGTCCTGCTCGAAGACGACGAACAACCGCGTCGCGCCTTCACCTATTTCACTTACTGGATGATCGTGCACGGCGTTGCCTGCTGGCTGGCAGGCCGGCGGATTCCGATCCTGGCCATCGAACTGCGCTGCCCGGCGCCGGATTTTTGCGATGACTATAGGGTGATGTTTTCCGAGAACCTGCGATTCGACCGGCCGCGCACACGGATGATTTTCTCCGCCGATTGCCTGGATTTGCCGATCAAGCGCAGCGCCGAAGAGCTCAAGCGCTTTCTGGCCCATGCGCCGGCGAACATTCTGGTTAAGTACCGCGACCCCGAGAGCCTGGCCAGCCGGATCAAGCACGATTTGCGGCAACTGCCCGCCGAGCGCTGGCCGGAAACCGAGGCATTGGCGCAGCAACTGTGCATGTCGGCTTCAACGTTGCGCCGTCGCCTGGCCGAAGAGGGCCAGACGTATCAGGGGCTCAAGGACAGCGTGCGCAAGGAACTGGCCATCGTCTGGCTAGCCGAGCCGGCCATCAGCTTCGCCGAAATCGCCACCCGTTTGGGGTTTGCCGATGCAAGTTCGTTCTACAAGGCATTTCGCAAATGGTCGGGGTCCAATCCTGGGCATTATCGGAGTTTGATTCTGAACGAAGCCAGTTGATCCGGATTCAGTGGTGCCCGCGACGGCGGTCGTCCGGGGCACCGCATCCTTCGGCCCTTGGCCAAACCAGTCACGCAACTTGATAGCTTTGACCATTGTCCCGCTCCCCGCGCAGAGCGAGTATTTCCCTGTTGATTACGGTTCCCCCAACCTAATAAAAATACAGAGGGATTCTGGCAATGCGCGATTACTTGTCTGCCACGTCACAGTTCAATTATCAGCACACCGTCGATGCCGCGCTCACAGGGTCGTTGACCGCGCTCAACGCCTGCGTCGAGTGTTGCGACCGGCATGCTTTGCCGGGGCGCATCGCGCTGTTCTGGGAAGGTCGCGATGGCAGCAGCGCGACCTACACCTTCAGCGACTTGCAAGACAAAGCCGCGCGTTTCGCCAACTTCCTGCTGGCCCAGGGCGTGAAGAAGGGCGACAAGGTCGCGGGCCTGTTGCCACGCAACATCGAATTATTGATCACCGTGTTCGCCACCTGGCGTATCGGCGCGGTTTATCAGCCGCTGTTTACCGCTTTCGGCCCCAAAGCCATCGAGCACCGTCTCGGTAACTCCGGCGCCAAAGTGGTGGTCACCGACGCGGCCAATCGCCCGAAACTGGCTGAAGTGGCCGACTGCCCGACCATAGTCACCGTCGGCGGCCCGAAAGGCCGAGGTATTGTTCGGGGTGATTTCAGTTTTTGGGCCGAACTGGCCAACTACTCCAGCGTCTGCGAACCGGTATTGCTGACCGGCGAAGACCCGTTCCTGCTGATGTTCACCTCGGGCACCACCGGCCCGTCGAAAGCGCTGTCGGTGCCACTCAAGGCCATCGTCGCGTTCCAGAGTTACACCCGTGACGCGGTGGATTTGCGCCCCGAAGACGCCTTCTGGAACGTCGCCGATCCGGGCTGGGCCTACGGCATCTATTTTGGCGTCACAGGTCCCATGGCGATGGGGCATCCGATCACCTTTTACGATGGCCCGTTCACCCTCGAAAGCACCTGCCGGGTGATCAACAAATACGGGATTACCAACCTCACTGGCTCACCGACCGCCTACCGCTTGCTGATTGCCGGTGGCGATGAATTCGCCCGTTCGATCATGGGCAAGCTGCGCATCGTCAGCAGCGCTGGCGAGCCGCTGAACCCGGAAGTGATTCGCTGGTTCGCCGATAACCTTGGCGTGGTGATTCACGACCATTACGGCCAGACCGAACTGGGCATGGTGCTGTGCAATCACCATGGCCTGGAACATCCGATCCACATGGGCGCCGCCGGTTTTGCCTCGCCAGGTCACCGCATCGTGGTGCTGGATGAGCAATACAAAGAACTCGGCGTCGGCCAGCCAGGAATCCTGGCCATCGACCGCACCCAGTCGCCGATGTGCTGGTTTGGCGGTTACGAAGGCGTACCGACCAAAGCGTTCGTCGGCAACTATTACCTGAGCGGCGACACCGTCGAGTGGAACCCGGACGGCAGCATCAGCTTCGTCGGCCGCAGCGACGACGTAATCACCACCTCGGGCTACCGCGTCGGCCCGTTCGACGTGGAAAGCGCGTTGATCGAACACCCGGCGGTGGTCGAGGCGGCGGTGATCGGCAAGCCGGACCCGGAGCGCACCGAACTGGTCAAGGCCTTCGTCGTGCTCAACCCGCAATACCGTGCCGAACCTGCCTTGGCCGAAGAACTTCGGCAACACGTGCGCAAGCGTCTGGCAGCGCACGCGTACCCCCGTGAAATCGAATTTGTCAGCGAGTTGCCGAAAACCCCAAGCGGCAAATTGCAGCGCTTTATCTTGCGCAACCAGGAAATCGCCAAGGCTCAAGAGGCCGCCGCGAAGAACGTTTCAGCTTGAATCCAAGGAAACAATGATGCAGATCGAAAACAAGGTTTTTCTCGTCACCGGCGGTGCTTCCGGCCTCGGTGCCGCCACCGCTGAAATGCTGGTGGCCGCCGGCGCCAAGGTGATGCTGGTGGACATGAACGCCGAAGCCGTCGCGGCGCAGGCTGCACGACTCGGCGCGCAAAGCGTGGTGGCCGACATCAGCAATGAAGCGGCGGCCGAAGCGGCGGTGCAGGCGACGGTTAAAGCGTTTGGCGGCCTCAATGGGCTGGTCAATTGCGCCGGCATCGTCCGTGGCGAGAAGATCCTCGGCAAGAACGGTCCTCATGCGTTGGCCAGTTTCAGCCAGGTGATCAACGTCAACCTGATCGGCAGTTTCAACATGCTGCGCCTGGCTGCGGCGGCGATTGCCGAGACCGAAGCCGATGAAGACGGCGAGCGCGGGGTGATCATCAACACCGCTTCGGTCGCAGCCTTCGACGGCCAGATCGGCCAGGCCGCGTATTCTGCCTCCAAAGGCGCAATCGCCAGCCTGACCTTGCCGGCCGCCCGTGAACTGGCGCGCTTCGGCATCCGCGTGATGACCATCGCACCGGGCATTTTCGAAACGCCGATGATGGCCGGCATGACCCCGGAAGTACGTGATTCACTGGCCGCTGGGGTGCCGTTTCCGCCACGCCTGGGCAAGCCGAGCGAGTACGCCGCGCTGGCCAGGCATATCATAGAAAACAGCATGCTCAACGGCGAGGTGATCCGTCTCGACGGCGCCTTGCGCATGGCCGCCAAATAAGGAGTATTTGTCATGACACTGTCCAACGATCCGATTGTTATTGTCAGCGCCGTCCGCACCCCGATGGGCGGTTTCCAGGGCGAACTGAAAAGCCTGACCGCGCCACAGCTGGGCGCCGCAGCGATTCGTGCTGCCGTCGAACGCGCCGGTATCGCCCCTGAATCCGTAGAAGAAGTGCTGTTCGGTTGTGTGCTCTCCGCCGGTCTCGGCCAAGCCCCGGCACGGCAAGCGGCACTGGGTGCCGGGCTGGATAAATCGACCCGCTGCACGACGCTGAACAAAATGTGCGGCTCGGGTATGGAAGCGACGATTTTGGCCCACGACATGCTGATCGCCGGAAGTGCCGACGTGGTGGTCGCCGGGGGCATGGAAAGCATGTCCAACGCGCCATACCTGTTGGACCGCGCCCGCAGCGGTTACCGCATGGGCCATGGCCGGGTGCTCGATCACATGTTCCTCGACGGCCTCGAAGACGCCTACGACAAGGGCCGCCTGATGGGCACCTTCGCCGAGGATTGCGCCGAAACCAACGGCTTCACCCGCGAAGCTCAGGACGCGTTTGCCATCGCTTCGACCACTCGCGCGCAACAGGCGATCAAGGACGGCAGCTTCAACGCTGAGATTGTGCCGCTCACCGTGACGGTCGGCAAAGAGCAGGTGCTGATCAGCCATGACGAACAACCGCCGAAAGCCAAACTGGACAAGATCGCGTCGCTGAAACCGGCGTTCCGCGAGGGCGGCACGGTGACGGCGGCGAACTCCAGTTCGATCTCCGACGGCGCGGCGGCGCTGGTGTTGATGCGCCGTTCCGAAGCCGAGAAACAAGGCTTGAAACCGCTGGCAGTGATTCACGGCCACGCGGCGTTTGCCGACACCCCGGGGCTGTTCCCGGTGGCGCCGGTGGGCGCGATCAAGAAGCTGATGAAGAAAACCGGCTGGTCGCTGGATGAAGTCGAGTTGTTCGAAGTCAACGAAGCCTTCGCCGTGGTGAGCCTGGTGACCATGACCAAACTGGAAATCCCCCACGAGAAGATCAACGTCCACGGCGGTGCTTGTGCCCTGGGCCACCCGATTGGTGCGTCCGGCGCGCGGATCCTCGTGACCTTGCTCTCGGCACTGCGCCAGAAAGGCCTGAAACGGGGCGTTGCAGCGATCTGCATCGGCGGCGGCGAAGCCACGGCCATGGCCGTTGAATGCCTGTACTGAGGCTGACGCCAATCCCTGTGGGAGCGGGCTTTGTGGCGAGGGGGCTTGCCCCCGTTCGAGAGCGCAGCGCTCGCAGATTCTTGGGTCCGCTGCGCGGCCCAACGGGGCGGTGCGGCGTTCCGACAAGCCCCCTCGCCACAAGGCTCCCACAAGTTCTGCGTCTTCAGGATAATTTTAAGGAATTGCCATGATTCCCAATGACGAACAACTTCAGATCAGCGACGCGGCCCGGCAGTTTGCCCAGGAACGGCTGAAACCGTTCGCCGCCGAATGGGACCGCGAACATCGCTTCCCCAAGGAAGCCATCGGCGAGATGGCCGACCTGGGCTTCTTCGGCATGCTGGTGCCGGAGCAGTGGGGCGGTTGTGATACGGGTTACCTGGCTTACGCCATGGCTCTGGAAGAAATCGCTGCCGGCGATGGCGCCTGCTCGACCATCATGAGCGTGCACAACTCGGTGGGTTGCGTACCGATCCTCAAGTTCGGCAACGACGACCAGAAAGAACGCTTCCTCAAACCGCTGGCCGCCGGCGCGATGCTCGGTGCGTTTGCGCTGACCGAACCGCAAGCCGGCTCCGATGCCAGCAGCCTGAAAACCCGTGCGCGGCTGGAAGGTGACCACTACGTGCTCAACGGCTGCAAGCAGTTCATCACTTCCGGGCAAAACGCCGGGGTGGTGATTGTGTTTGCGGTGACTGACCCGAGTGCCGGCAAGCGTGGGATCACCGCGCTGATCGTGCCCACCGATTCGCCGGGCTATAAAGTCGCGCGGGTCGAAGACAAGCTCGGTCAGCATGCCTCCGATACCTGCCAGATCCTCTTCGAGGATGTGAAAGTGTCGGTGGCCAATCGACTGGGTGAGGAGGGCGAAGGCTACAAGATCGCCCTGGCCAACCTTGAAGGCGGGCGTGTCGGTATCGCCTCGCAATCGGTGGGCATGGCCCGCGCCGCGTTCGAAGCGGCCCGCGACTACGCCCGTGAACGCGAGAGCTTCGGCAAGCCGATCATCGAACACCAGGCGGTAGCGTTCCGCCTGGCGGACATGGCGACCCAGATCGCCGTGGCCCGGCAGATGGTGCACTACGCGGCGGCGTTGCGCGACAGCGGCAAACCGGCGCTGGTCGAAGCGTCGATGGCCAAGCTGTTTGCCTCGGAAATGGCCGAAAAGGTTTGCTCCTCGGCGTTGCAAACCCTTGGCGGTTACGGTTACCTGAACGACTTCCCGCTGGAACGGATCTACCGCGACGTGCGGGTGTGCCAGATCTATGAAGGCACCAGCGATATTCAGCGCATGGTCATTTCGCGCAATCTTTGAGAAGGAATCCACCTATGAGTTACGAAACGATTTTGCTGGAAACCCACGGTCGCGTGGGCCTGGTCACCCTCAACCGTCCGCAAGCCTTGAACGCGTTGAATGCGCAACTCGTCAGCGAACTGAACCACGCCCTCGATGGCTTGGAAGGCGATTCGAACATCGGCTGCATCGTGCTGACCGGTTCGAAAAAAGCCTTCGCCGCCGGTGCTGACATCAAGGAAATGGCCGAGCTGACCTACCCGCAAATCTACCTCGACGACCTGTTCAGTGACAGCGATCGCGTGGCCAACCGCCGCAAGCCAATCATCGCTGCAGTCAATGGTTTCGCCTTGGGCGGAGGCTGTGAACTGGCGCTGATGTGCGACTTCATTCTGGCCGGCGACAACGCCAAATTCGGCCAACCGGAAATCAACCTCGGCGTGCTGCCGGGCATGGGCGGCACCCAGCGCCTGACCCGCGCCGTGGGCAAGGCCAAGGCCATGGAAATGTGCCTGAGCGGGCGTTTGATCGATGCGGTGGAAGCCGAGCGTTGCGGAATCGTGGCGCGCATTGTGCCGGCGGATGAGCTGGTGGAAGAAGCGCTGAAAGTCGCGGCGTTGATTGCGAAAAAATCACTGCCGATTGCGATGATGATCAAGGAAAGCGTCAACCGCGCCTTTGAAGTCAGCCTGTCGGAAGGCGTGCGTTTTGAACGCCGGGTGTTCCATGCGGCGTTTGCCACGCAGGATCAGAAGGAAGGGATGGCGGCGTTTATTGCCAAGCGTGAGGCGGAGTTCGTCGGCAAGTAATGCGGCGTCCTCGCGGACGTCATCGCGGGCAAGCCCGCTCCCACAGGTTTCTCGAGCGTATGCAAAATTTTTGAACGCCGAAGAACACTGTGGGAGCGGGCTTGCCCGCGATGCTTTTAAAGGTCACACCAAATAGTTTTTCAACTCCCGGGCAATCACCATCCGCTGGATCTCGCTCGACCCTTCATAAATCTGTGTGATCCGCGCATCCCGGTAGTAACGCTCCACCGGGTAATCCTCCAGATACCCATACCCGCCATGAATCTGTATCGCCGACGAGCAGACTTTCTCGGCGATCTCCGAAGCAAACAGCTTGGCCTGCGAAGCCTCCGACAGGCACGGCTTGCCGGCACTGCGCAAGCGCGCGGCGTGCAGAATCAACAGGCGCGCGGCGTTCAGTCGGGTCTGCATGTCGGCCAGCATATTGGCGATGCTCTGGTGTCCGATGATCGGCTTGTCGAACTGCACCCGATCCCGCGCATAGGCCAGCGCCGCTTCAAACGCCGCACGGGCGATGCCCAAGGCCTGCGCGGCGATGCCGATGCGGCCGCCTTCGAGGTTGGAGAGGGCGATGGCCAGGCCTTTGCCGCGTTCGCCCAGCAGATTGGCCTCAGGGACCGTGCAATTGTTCAGGGTGACCGCGCAGGTATCGGAAGCGCGGATGCCCATCTTGTGTTCACTGCGGTCGACGATGAACCCCGCTGTTTCGGTCGGCACCAGGAACGCCGAAATGCCGCGCTTGCCCAACTCCGGATCGGTCACCGCGAAAACGATCGCCAGTTTTGCCCGTTTGCCATTGCTGACGAATTGCTTGGCGCCGTTGATCACCCACTGGCCATCGCGCAGTTCGGCGCGGGTGCGCAGGTTATGGGCTTCGGAACCGGCTTGCGGTTCGGTCAGGCAGAAGCAACCGATGGCCTGGCCGCTGGCGAGGTCCGGCAGCCATTGCTGTTTCTGTTCTTCGGTGCCGTAATTGAGCACAGGCCCGCAGCCCACGGAGTTGTGGATGCTCATCAGCGCGCCAGTGGCGCCGTCACCGGCGGAAATCTCTTCCACCGCCAGCGCATAGGCCACGTAGTCGACGTAGGTGCCGCCCCATTCCTCGGGCACCACCATGCCCAGCAGCCCCAGCTCACCCATCTTCGCCACCAGACCGTCATCGATCCAGCCGGCCTTTTCCCAGGCTTGTGCGTGGGGCGCGATTTCGCCACGGGCAAAATCCCGGGCCATGTCGCGGATCATCACTTGTTCTTCGCTCAATTCGATATCGTGCATGGCTCAGTTCCCGCTATGGTCAAACCCGGTGAAAAAACTCGCGACGTGCTCGGCGTCCAACGCCTGCAAGGTCGGCGGGTTCCAGCGCGGGTTCTTGTCTTTGTCGATCAGCAAGGCGCGCACGCCTTCGATCAGGTCGCCGCGTTCGAACCACTGGCGATCCAGGTGCAGTTCGAGGGCAAAGCACTGTTCCAGGCTCAGGTGCCGACCGCGCCGCAGCATGTCCAGGGTCACGCCCATGGCCAGCGGTGAACGGCTTTCCAGCAAGTCGGCGGTGGCCATGGCCCACTCATGGCTGTCGGCGACGGTCACTGCTCGCAGTTGTTCCACCATACTCGGCACATCGGGCTGGGCGAAGAAGTGGTCGATGACCGGCCGCAACGCCGCCAGGGGCGCTGCCGGCAGTTGTTGCACGGCGAGTTTTGCCAGCACACCTTGCAGGTCCTTGAGCGGTGTGTCGTGCCATTCCAGATGGTCGAGTCGCTCATCCAGTTCGCCCAGGCTGGCGCTCTCCAGATACCAGTCGGCCAGGCCGCAGTAGAGCGCATCGGCCGCGCGGATCTGCACACCGCTGACGCCGAGATAAATGCCCAGCTCGCCGGGGACGCGCGGCAGGAAGTAGCTGCCACCGACATCCGGGAAATACCCGATGGCCACTTCCGGCATCGCCAGGCGGCTGCGTTCGGTGACCACCCGCAAATCGGCGCCTTGCACCAGCCCCATGCCGCCGCCCAGCACAAAGCCGTCCATCAAGGCCAGGACCGGTTTGCGGTAGTGATGGATCGTGAGGTCGAGGGCGTATTCCTCGACGAAGAACTCTTCGTGCAGGGTGTCGCCGCTTTTGAAGCTGTCGTACAGCGAGCGGATATCACCGCCGGCACAGAAGGCTTTCTCGCCAGCACCGCGCAACACCACCGCATGCACCTGCGGATCCTGTGCCCAGGCATCGAGCTGTTGTTGCAGGCTGCGGACCATGTCCAGGGTAATGGCGTTGAGGCCGGCGGGGCGGTTGAGGGTCAGGTGACCGATGTGATTGCGAACCTCGGCCAACACTTCGTTTTGCGTGGCATCCATGGACTGTGTCCCCGGGGATGAAACCTGAGCAGTCATCACTAACTCCCTGCTTTTATTGTTCTTTATAGAGAAGCTCGCGCGCGAGCGATGCAGGATCGTAACAGTGCAAATTTGCCCTGTACAACCGAGATACGTGCAGGTTCTTTCTGCATTTTTACCTTAGTGCAAAATCAAAAGATCGCAGCCTACGGCGGCGGCTGCGCGATCGGAATCCAACATCATGACGGATACGCTCAACGGAGCTGCCGCAGGCAGCGATCTTTGGCTCTTCCCTTTGATCTTTAACCCCATTCGGCAATCAACGACAGATTCGGCTGTGAAAGCCCTTCGTTCAGCGCAGTTGAGCTGTCTGGACAGGGGCTTACGACACCCGTGCCCTCCAGGCAATTGGCATTCTGACGGTCCATTTCAAGCACTTGCGATCAAGCGCCTGGAACGGACTGCACCCCGACGACTGGCCCGAGCCAGTTGAAAACAACAACAAATACGGCTGCGGTGAATGCCGCATCGACTCTCTGCCCCTGTCAAAAAGTGTGGTGCGGCGCAGGCGCCAAGCCGCGATAAATCCAAATAATCCGGGACTTTAGAAGATGAACATCAAATGGCTGACCTTACCGGCATTGGCTTTGCTGTGCTGCTCCACCGGTGCCAGCGCCAAGGAGTGGAAAGAGCTGCGCTTTGGCGTCAACCCCAGTTACCCGCCTTTTGAATCCACCACCGCCGATGGCGGCGTGCAAGGGTTCGGCGTGGACCTGGGTAATGCGATCTGCGCCGAGCTGAAGGTGAAATGCGTGTGGGTCAGCAATGACTTCGATGGGCTGATCCCGGCGCTCAAAGCAGGCAAGTTCGACGCCATTGAATCGTCGATGACCGTGACCGATGCGCGCAAAAAACAGATCGACTTCACCGATCGCCTGTACGCCGGGCCGACCGCCATCGTCACCCGCAAGGATTCCGGTTTGTTGCCCACCGCCGAATCGCTGCAGGGCAAGACCATCGGTTACATGCAGGGCACGATCCAGGAAACCTACGCCAAGGCCAAACTGGGGCCGAGCGGGGTGAAACTGCGCGCTTATCAGAACCAGGATCAGGTCTACGCCGACCTGGTTTATGGGCGTCTTGATGCGTCGATCCAGGACAAGCTGCAAGCGCAGATGAGCTTCCTGACGTCGCCACAAGGGGCGGACTTCAAGAACAGCGAAGGCATCAGCGACCCGCTGGTGCCGTCGGAAATCGCCATTGGCGTGCGCAAGGACAACGAAGAACTCAAAGGCATGCTCAACGCCGCCATCAAGGCCCTGCATGAAAAGGGCATCTACGCACAGATCCAGCAGAAGCATTTCGGCGACCTGGACCTCTACAACAACTGATCCTCGCGCCCCGAGCGCTGCGTCCTGGTAACAGGCGCAGCGCTTGCAAGCGGGCGCCTCAAGACAGGTGACTGGCGTGAACTCCTTCCTGAATCTGATCGGGGTCGATCTTTCGGCCCTGCAAGGCTATGGCCCATTGTTGCTACATGGCACCTGGGTCACCCTAAAACTGTCGGCGCTTTCGCTGCTGGTAAGCATGGCGCTGGGACTGCTCGGCGCGGCGGCCAAGCTGTCGCCGCTGAAACTGTTGAACCTGCCTGCCACCTTCTACACGACGCTGATTCGCGGCGTACCGGACCTGGTGCTGATGCTGCTGATTTTCTACAGCCTGCAAGGCTGGCTGAGCAGTCTGACCGAGGCCATGGGTTGGCCTTACATGGAAATCGATCCGTTTGTGGCCGGTGTTGTCACCCTCGGCTTTATTTACGGCGCGTATTTCACCGAGACTTTTCGCGGGGCGATCCTCAGCGTGCCAAACGGTCAGCGGGAAGCCGCCGCATGCTTTGGCCTGAACCGCTGGCAGCGTTTTCGCTTCGTGGTGTTCCCGCAAATGATGCGCTTCGCCTTGCCGAGCCTGGGTAACAACTGGCTGGTGCTGCTCAAGGCCACGGCGCTGGTGTCGATCATCGGTTTGTCGGACTTGGTCAAAGTGGCTCAGGAAGCCGGAAAAAGCACCTTCAATATGCTGGATTTCCTGCTGCTGGGAGGGGCGCTGTATCTGTTGATCACCAGCGCGTCGAACTACGTATTGCGCGTGCTTGAGCGACGTTATAACCAGGGCGTGCGAGGGATGGCGCGATGATCGAGTTGATTGCCGAATACTGGAAACCCTTTCTGTTCAGCGACGGCTATAGCCTCACCGGATTGGCGATGACCTTGTGGCTGCTGGTGGCGAGCATCGTGATGGGGTTCTTCCTGTCCTTGCCTTTGGCGATCCTTCGAACCTCACGCTGGGGTCTGCTGCGCTGGCCGGTTCAACTGTTCACCTATGTGTTTCGCGGCACGCCGCTGTATATCCAGCTGCTGATTTGCTACAGCGGGATCTACGGCATTGCCGTGGTCCGCTCGCAACCGCTGCTCGAAGCGTTCTTTCGCGATGCGATGAATTGCACCTTGCTGGCGTTCACGCTCAACACCTGCGCCTACACCGTGGAAATCTTCGCCGGAGCGATTCGCAGCATTCCTTACGGTGAAATCGAGGCGGCCCATGCTTATGGCTTGAGCGGCTGGCGCCTGTATCTGCGGCTGATCCTGCCGTCGGCCTTGCGCCGGGCACTGCCGTATTACAGCAACGAAGTGATCCTGATGTTGCACGCCACATCGGTGGCGTTCACCGCGACCATTCCCGACATTCTCAAAATCGCCCGGGACGCCAATGCCGCGACGTTCATGACCTTTCAGGCCTTCGGCATTGCCGGCCTGCTGTACCTCGCGCTGTCGTTCGGCCTGGTCGGCGCGTTTCGCCTGGCGGAGAAACGTTGGTTGAGCTTCCTCGGGCCGGCGCACTAATTCCTCATTTCATCCAGAGCAGCGTCAAAGCAGGCGCTGCTGCAGGAGACTTATGCATGTACAAACTCACGGTTGAAAATCTGTATAAACGCTTTGGTGACAACGAGGTGCTCAAGGGCGTCTCGTTGAACGCGCGGGCTGGCGATGTGGTGAGCATGATCGGCGCCAGCGGCTCGGGTAAAAGCACCATGCTGCGCTGCATCAATTTTCTGGAGCGGGCGGACGAAGGCGCCATCGTGCTGGAAGGCGAGCACATCATCACCCGCCCGGGCGCGGGCGGCATGCGCGTCGCCAACCCGGCGCAGTTGCAGCGCTTGCGCACACGCCTGGCGATGGTGTTCCAGCATTTCAATCTGTGGAGCCATCTGACCGTACTGGAAAACATCATACTGGCGCCGTGTCGGGTGCTGGGCGTCAGCCGCAAGGCAGCCGAAGACAGCGCGCGGGCGTATCTGGACAAGGTCGGTTTGCCGCAACGGGTGGCCGATCAATACCCGGCGTTTCTGTCCGGCGGGCAGCAACAGCGGGTCGCGATTGCCCGGGCGTTGGCCGTGGAACCGGAGATTCTGTTGTTCGATGAGCCGACCTCGGCCCTCGATCCGGAACTGGTGGGCGAGGTGCTGAAAGTAATTCAGGCGCTGGCCGAAGAAGGTCGGACCATGTTGATGGTGACCCACGAAATGGGTTTTGCCCGGCAAGTGTCCAGCCAGGTGTTGTTCTTGCATCAGGGGCGGGTCGAGGAGCAAGGTGATGCCACCATCCTCGACCAGCCAAAGAGTGAACGGTTACAGCAATTTCTATCGGGTCGTTTGAAGTGAGGCAAGACGTACATGGCGGATATCCGCGATATGTCGATTGTGCTTGATCGTATTGATCAGGCCATCATCGAAGTGCTGCGCCACGAAGGGCGCATCACTTATCAAAAGCTGTCCGAGCGCGTGCACCTGACGCCCAGACCGTGCCTGGAACGGGTGCGCAAGCTCGAACAGCTCGGGGTTATCCGTGGCTACGGCGCGATTCTCGATGAAAAGAAACTGACACCGGGGCTGTCGCTGCTGGTGTTGGTGGCGTTGTCGAACCAGAGCGGGCGGGCGGCGCAAAAGGCTTTTGAGGCCAAGGTCCGTGGTTGTCCGCAGGTGCTGGAATGCCGCTTGATCAGCGGTGCGTTCGACTACAGCCTGCGCATGCGTTGCCGGGACATGGAGCATTACCGGGTGCTGACTGAAGTCTGGTTCGACGACCCGGAATTGCACATTGACAAGCTGGTCAGCCATCCGGAACTGGCGATGGTCAAGACCACGATGGAATAGACGCGAAAGATCAAAAGATCGCATCCTTCGGCAGCTCCCGCACGGACCGTGTGTACCGCAGTTTTTGGGTATGAACACCGCCCCTGCAGGAGCCGCCGAAGGCTGCGATTTTTTGCTTTTCAGCCCTCGCCGAATCGGCTGACCCAACCCCGTTTTTCAGCCATTTCCATCACATCACCGGCCCTTAACAACCGGGTTTTTCCGCCGCCGAAACAGACAATGAGTACCTCTCAACCCTCATTGAATCTGTGCCCATGCAAACCACCAATACCGTTTTGATGATTCGCCCGACACGTTTCTCGTTCAATCAGGACACGGCGGCGAACAACCGTTTCCAACGCCCGGCCGAGGTGTCCGAGGACGTGCAGCTCAAGGCCTTGCAAGAGTTCGATGGCTACGTCGCCGCGCTGCGCAACCATGGCGTCGAAGTCCTGGTGCATAACGACCGCGAAGCCCCGCATACCCCCGATTCGATCTTCCCCAACAATTGGTGGAGCAGCCATCCCGACGGCACGTTGGTGCTGTACCCGATGCAGGGCCACAACCGCCGTCTGGAACGCGACAAAGGCGTGCTCGACTGGCTGCGGGACGAGTACCGGGTCGAGCAGTTGCTGGATCTTTCCAGCCTGGAACAGCAGGAAGTATTCCTCGAAGGCACCGGCAGCATGGTGCTGGATCGCAAGCAGCGGATTTGTTACGCCGGCTATTCCACCCGCACCCACGCTCGGGCGCTGGACCAACTGGTCGACCATCTGGGTTACGAGTTGTGCGCCTTCAACGCGGTGGACCGCCAGGGCGTGGCGATTTATCACACCAACGTGATGATGAGTGTCGGCACTCGACTGGCCATTGTGTGCCTGGCCTCCATCACTCACCCGGCAGAACGCCTAGCGCTGCGTAAAAGGCTGGAAGACAGCGGTAAAAAGGTGATTGCCCTGGACTGGGCGCAGCTGGAGTCGTTCGCCGGCAATATGCTGGAAGTCCACAACGCTGCGGGCGAACCCTTGCTGGTGATGTCGCGCACCGCCTGGCAATCGCTGGATGCCGATCAGCGTCGCTTGATCGAAACCCACGTCACGCCGCTGCCGGTGAACATCGACACCATCGAACGGATCGGCGGCGGCAGCGCACGCTGCATGTTGGCCGAAGTCTTTCTATCTAAACGTCAATCAGAACGTCAGCCGAAAGCTGCCCAGGAGCAAGTGCGATGATCGTCCGTCCTGCAACACCGGCAGATTTGCCGGCACTGTTGGCCTTGGCTCATAGCGCCGGGACCGGTTTGACCACCTTGCCGGCCGATGCGGCGCGCTTGAGTCATCGCCTGGAATGGGCGGCGAAAACCTTCGCCGGCGAGGCCGAGCGTGCGGATGCCGACTACCTGTTTGTGCTGGAGAACGACCAGCAGCAAGCGGTCGGTATTTGTGCATTGGCGGGCGCTGTCGGCTTACGCGAGCCCTGGTACAACTATCGACTGGGCTTGTTTGTCGCCGCGTCGAAAAACCTTGGGATCAATCAGCAACTGCCGACGTTGTTCCTTGGCAACGACATGACCGGCCACTCGGAATTGTGTTCACTGTTTTTGCACGCCGATCACCGCAGCGGTCTGAATGGCCGCTTGCTGTCCAAGGCACGCTTCTTGTTTCTAGCGGAGTTTCGTCAGCACTTCGGGGACAAGGTGATCGCGGAGATGCGCGGTTATTCGGACGAAGAGGGCGTCTCACCGTTCTGGGAAGGCCTGGGCCGGCATTTCTTCAAGATGAATTTCGCTGACGCCGACTACCTCACGGGCCTTGGCAACAAAACCTTCATCGCCGAACTGATGCCCAAGTTTCCGCTGCCGACCTGCCTGTTGCCTGAAGCGGCACGCGCGGTCATCGGCCGCGTCCATCCCAACACCGAACCGGCCCTGGGCATGCTAAAGACTGAAGGCTTCGAGCACCGGGATTACATCGATATCTTTGATGGCGGGCCGCTGATCGAATGCGCCACCGGCGACATTCGTGCGGTGCGCGACAGTCAGGTGCTGCAACTGAGCATCGGCACCCCCGGAGAGCACGCGGCGATCTACCTGATTCACAACCGCCAGTTTGCCGAATGCCGGATTACCGCAGCCCCGGCGCGAGTCGCCGCCGGGACCTTGATTGTCGATGCGCAGACGGCGAAAACGTTGGGCTTGAGTGCCGGTGCATCAGTGCGCGCGGTGAGCCTGGCGGTGCCGGCGCGGCAGCAGTCGGCGGCGTAGTGAACCCTGTGGCGAGCTGCTACAAGGTGTCAGACTCTGCTGCTCAGCACTTCACCGATACTGCGTCGCTTGGCATGCAATTCACTGGCATGAATCAACTGCTCAAGGTCTTCAGGGGTGACGTCGTAGAAGGCTTCCATGTCGGCGAGCGCCCGTCGCAGATCTTCGGCGGTGATCGCCTGGCTGTCGGTCGCGGGCATGAGTGGTGCCGGTTCGGTGGGACGTTTGGGGTAACGAATGCGCGTGAAGTTGTTGTACGCCAACGCGCTGAGCAGCATCGTCGAGCCGCTGAGCATCACCGGGCCGAGGGCTTTCCAGTCCATGGCGATGGTCGCAGGGTCCGCCAACACCAACAGCAGCGCCAGCGCCCCGGCCGGTGGATGCAGGCAACGCAGCCAGCACATCAGCATCAGCGCCATGCCCGCCGCGAGACAAGCGCTGCCGAGGGTGCGGCCGAGTACGTGAGCGACCAGCAGCGAGATCACCCCCGCGCAGAGGTAACCGCCAAGAATCGACCACGGCTGGGCCAGCGCGCCCGAGGATACGGCGAACAGCAATACCGCTGAAGCGCCCAGTGGACCAATCAGGTGCAGCGCCACATCGATGCCGAATACCTGGCCGCACAGCCAGACGCTGAACATCGTCCCCATGGCCATGCCGATGGCGGCACGGCTCCATTCGGAGGGGCGGGTGTTGACGGCGGCGGGCAACCAGTGAGCGAGCATGACGAACATCGATCCTTTAACAAAAACCAGGGCAAAAAAAAGGCTTGTCCGGATACCCGGAAAGCCCTTGAAGTGGTTCCAACTATTGGGGGAGGAACGGCGCACAGTGTGCCGTTCATTGCTGATGCTGACAAATTCATATTAATGCACTTTCAATGCACTATTTTTGCAGTATCGCAACTCGTCGACCGCTCATGAAGCAGAGAAAACCGCCCATCGCCGTCAACGCGCTCAGGGCATAGAACATAGTGGGCGCAGGCGTGTGCATCAGCAGGAAGCCGCAGATCACCGGGCTCAGCGCACCACCGAGGGCTGCGAGGTTCTGCGCGCCGTAGTAGCTGCCGCGCAGTTCTTCCGGGGCCAGGGTGTCGACGAAGAGGAATTCGGCCGGGTAAATGATCATTTCGCCGAGGGTGAAAATGAACATTGCGATGCACCAGCTCACCAGGCCGTCGGCCAGGCTGAAACCGATCAAGCCGAGGATGAACAGGCTGCTGCCGCCGACAATCCAGTAACGCAGTTGTTCGCGTTTGAGAAACCGGCCGATCTGGTACTGCAGCAGGATCACGCTGATGGCGTTGCAGGCGAGCAGGGCGGCCATGGTTTCCAGCGCTCGCTTGGAGTCGTGGGTCACCAGCAGGTATTGCGACAGGTACAACGTAAAGCGACCGTGGACCACGGTGCTGAGCAGGCAGCCGAAGGTAAACATGATCAGCGTGCGGTCGTTTTTCAGGGTGACCAGGGTTTTGAGAAAGCTTTGGGGCTGGCCGATGGCGGGTGTCTGGGCCGGGTCCCTGGGAATGCCGCTCATCAGGAAAATGCTGAAGAACGCGATGCCGCCGGCAATCAGGAATGGGGCAATCGGGTACACGCCGGCGATCACCACGCCGAGCATCGGGCCGGTGGCGTAGCCGATATTGGTCAGGGTGTAGCGCAGCGAAAAGGCCTTGGCGCGCTGACCCATGGGCAGGTTTTCGCTGAGGATCGCCTTGGACCCGATCAGAAACAGCGCCGAGGCGGTTTCGGTGATCACCAGGGTCGCGGTGGTCAGGTAGAGGTTTTCGGCGAAGGTCAGCAGCACGAAACCGATGGCGCTGGACAGCATGGCCAGGATCAGCAGCCGACGCTTTTCGAGGCGGTCGATGATGTAACCGCCATAGAGCGCGAGCAAGGTGGCGATGAACACCGCGATGCCGAGCAACAGGCCGACGTCCTGTTGGTTGAGGCCAAGCTTGGTGCTCAGAAATAGCGTGAGCAACGGGCTGGTAATGGCGCGACTGACGACGATGGTCAGCGAGCAGATCATCAACCGGCGGATAACGAGGGAGTAAGTGGCCACGGTGGGGCAAATGTCCTTATTCAAATTCTGTGGTGTTTGACGTAAGACTGAGTCGCTGCCAATCGCGGGCAAGCCCGCTCCCACAGGTTTTGTGTCGATCATTTTGTCTTGGCTCGACGCGAACCTTGTGGGAGCGGGCTTGCCCGCGATGAGGCCGGACCAGGTAACGCGATATTCAACTCAGCCACCGATCAAGCGCCCGAACCGACTCCAGCTCTTCCAGCCGCCACAACTGCACAAGCAATTGCTCAGCCTGCTGTCGCGGTATCACCCGCCCAGCCAGGCTGAAGAACTTCTCCTCCAGTGCCGCATCACTCAGCGGATTGCCCGGCGCCCCCAACGGCACCTCAACGCACAGGCTCGCTTGCCGACCGTCCACGGTCCACACGCTGACGACAGGTTCGCCATCCTCGGACAGTTGCGGGTCGACTTCAAGGCGAATGCGCGACATCCAGTGTGCAATCCTCGGGTGACGGCGCTGTTCATCGTCATAGGCTTCCAATCGGCAATGCCCCTGCACCAGCCGGGCTGCCAGGGCATATCGCAGGCTCATCTGCGCCGCCGGCAACGTGCTGACGTCCTGACCGCCACACATGTCCTGAAGGAATCCGCACAGCGACACCTGAACGTCCTCGACCTGATCGGTGCTGACCTGCAATTGATCGAGCAACAGGCCCAATGCGTCGATCGCCGAATGGGTCCCGCGGCACGCCGCATAGGGTTTGATCGAGCAGCGCGCGAGTTTCCATACGTGGCCCAGTTCGGCGTCCAACGCCTGGGGCAAAGCGGTATCCGCCGCGAGGGTCTTGAGAAATCCGCCCCAGACATCGTCGAACAGTTTTGTCGGGCCGGTAATGCCTTGTTGAGCAAGCCGCGCGGCCAGCAATCCACCTTCGGCGGCGCGTCCGCTGTGGAGTCTTTTGCTTTGCGAGCCGTCATGAATGAAGGCCCACAGACCACCGCTGAAGCTGCCGGCGATGCCCAGTGCCGACAAGGTTTGCTGTGCATCCAGCCCCAGAATCCGTGCACTGGCCGCCGCCGCGCCAAACACTCCGCACGTCGCGGTTGAATGCCAACCGGCGCCGTTGTGTACCGAGTAACTGCCGCAGGCTTCTAGCACTCGACGGCCGATTTCGTAGCCGATCACTACGGCTGTGATCAGTTCGCGGCCGTCCACTGGTTTCGTCGACATTGACAGCGACGCCATCACCGCCGGCAGCACCACCGCGCCGGAATGGTCGCAGCCGCCGGTGTCGTCCAGTTCCAGGGCATGCGCGGCGATGCCGTTGAGCATGGCGGCTTGCGCCGCGCCGACCCGCTGACCGGTGCCCCAGACCAACGTGCTGCCGGCGTCCCCCTTGAACACCTGACGCGCCAGGCTGGCGACATCGCTGCCGGCCCCGGCCAAGGCCGCACCGAAAGTGTCGAGAATATGCCGCTTGGCTTGCTCCACCAACGCGTCGGGTAAATCCTGGAAGCGCGTATCGACGCAGAACTGCGCCAACCGTTCCATCCGCATGCCCCCCTGATCTTTCATACGCCGTAATCCCGATAATGACGCTCGTACACAGCGGCCGGGTGATCCTCGGTCACTTGCGCTGCCGACTCTGCCCACCACTGAGCCACTTCGGCACCGGTGGCGATCCACACGTCATCGTGCTGCTGAATGCTTTGCAGCAATTCCCGCAACACACCCATTCGCCCCGGCGTGGCGATGATTTCCGGGTGCAGCCGCAGCACGTAACACAGCCCGAACCGGTGAAACCCGGCGAAGTCCATTTGCAGGTTGCCAAGCGTGTGGCTGTAAGAGGCGATGCGCGATTGCGCCGGTGGCACCGCGGGGCTGAGGTTGAAGGCGAAATAGGGCTCGTCTTCCAGTTCGTAATGCAGCGGCAACTCGATCACCTCGGGCACCGTCGGGTGCGCGAAGGGCAAATCATCGCCGCGCCACGACGAGGACCAGCGGATGCCGTGCTCGCGCAACGCCTCGATGAAACCCGGCGCACCGTTGCCGGCAGGAATGCGAAAGCCTGTCGGACGCTGACCGGTCAGCGCGCTCAAGGCTGCGCAGCCCTTGGCGATCTCGGCGCTTTGCTCGGCCAGTGTCAGGTTGTCGTAGTGCTGATGGCGATAGCCGGCGCAGGCAATCTCGTGGCCGCCGGCCTGGATCGCCCGGATATGTTGCGGGTTTTCCTCGGCGACGATACCGGGCACAAACCAACTGCTGGAAACTCCCAGCTCTTCGAATAAGCCAAGCAAACGCTCGACCCCGCGCTGTGTGCCGTAGCGCCACACCGACAAGGTCTTGTCGCGCCCGGCGACTTCCGGGGCCTGGGTGAGGATGCCGTGGATGTCGTTGTAATCGACGGTCAGCACCACGGCGCAGCGGTTGCCGTTGGGCCAGACAATGGAATCAGCCATGGTGATGCTCCTTCAGCCACCAGTGGGCGACGTCGCGGCAGGTGGCGAACCACACGTCGTCACGCTGGCGCATGTGTTCGAAGAGTTTTTCCAGCAACAGAATGCGCCCTGGTTTGCCGGTGATCTTGGGGTGGAACAGGGTGGTCAGGCACAGCCCTTCAGCCATGGCGCCATCGAACTCACGGCACCAGTTATCGAGGGTCAGTTCGTAGCTGGCGGTACGGTCCAGCCCGGAGGGGAAGTCCGGCGCGCGGGTGTAGGCGAGGGAGGCGTAGTCGTCCATTTCCCAGCGGCCGGGGATTTCCACCAGCGGTGTATCGAAGCCCGGCACCTTGACCAGGTAGGGCCGGTCATCACCGCGCATGCTGCTGGAGTAGGTCACGCCGGCTTCCACCAGCATCGCCGGCGTTTCGGCCCGCCAGTCGCCGGACGGCGTGCGGAAACCTTCAGCGCGGATGTTCAGGTACTTCCAGAACACTTCGCGGGATTTATTCATCACGTCCTTTTGCTGTTCCAGCGTCAGGGCGTAAAAAGATTCGTGTTTGTAGCCGTGATAAGCCACCTCATGCCCGCGCTCGACAATCGCCTGGCACTGTTTCGGCCAGTTCTCTACGACCCAGGCCGGGACGAAAAACGTGGTCGGGATCCGGAACTCATCCAGCAGATCGAGAATCCGCGGCAACGCCCGATAAGGGCCGTAACCGCCGAAACCGAAATACTCGGGCTTGCGCCAGATCGAGCCATTGAGCATGGCATCGCCGGTGGGGCCATCGAGGTCGAAGGCCAGGGCGAGGCAGGCCTTGTGCTGGTCGGGCCAGGTGGGTTGCAGCGAGGAGGACATCGTGGCGCTCCAACTATTAATAGGTAAACACCGGACCCTGTGGGAGCGGGCTGCCCGCGATGAGGCCGGCACATTCAACATCCATGTCACCTGACAGATCGCCTTCGCGAGCAAGCTTCGCTCCTACAGGGCAAGCATTACTTGCCGGCGTTAATGGTCACGGTCTTGATCGCGCCCAGTTCCAGGTCCCATTTCTTCAGGATCGCCTGGTAGCTGCCGTCATCGATCATGCTTTGCAACGCGACTTTCACAGCTTCGCTCAGCTCAGGTTTTTTCTTGCTCACACCCATGCCCGAGAACTGCTTGGAGATCGGCAGGCCCACGGTTTTGTACATGTCCTTTTCCTGGGTCTTGAGGTACGGCAGGGTTTCGCTGCCCTGCATGGCTGCGTCGATACGGCTCTGACGCAGTTGCGCACGGGCGTCGGCCGAGCCTTCGGTGCCGATTACGTTGATCGCAGGCTTGCCGGCGGCTTCGCAGTTGGCCTTGCTCCACTCGGCGATTTCCGCCGGGAACGTGGTACGGCGGCTGGTGCCGACTTTCTTGCCGCACAGGTCGATGATCTCGTTGGTGTCCTTGTTTTTCTGCAAGGTGTAGAACTGCGGACCGCTGGTGAAGTAGTCGACGAAGGTCACGCTGGCCTGCCGCTCGGTGGTGTCGGTCATGCCCGACAGCACCATGTCCACGCGGTCGGTCGTGAGCGCGTTGATCATTTGCTCGAAGCCGGTTTCCTGCCATTTGATCTTCACACCCAGACGTGCGGCCAGGGCGTTGCCCAGATCATAGTCAAGGCCGGTGAGGGTGTTGGTGGCCGGGTCCTTGAAATCCATCGGCGGGTAGTTCGGCATGATCGCAACAACGATCTCGCCCTTGTCCTTGATACTGGCCGGCAACTCGGCGGCGAAGGCGAAACCGGATGCCAGGACGCTGGCAAGTACTGCTGGGATTACTAGGTTCTTCATGGTCGTTCTCTTATGAGTGTTGTGAGCGCCAAAGGGCGCTTAGGTTCGAACGGCAGAAATGAAGCTTTGGGTGCGTGGGTTTTGTGGACTTATTAGTATTTCTTCGGGGCTTCCAGCCTCCACGATCTGCCCGCCGTCCATGAACACCATGCGGTTGGAAACCTCGCGAGCGAAGCCCAGTTCATGGGTGACGACGATCATGGTCATGCCGGTTTGCGCCAGATCGCGCATCACCGACAGCACCTCACCGACCAGTTCCGGGTCGAGTGCCGAAGTGGGTTCATCGAACAGCATCAGCTTGGGGCGCATGGCCAACGCACGGGCAATGGCGACACGTTGTTGCTGACCGCCCGACAGTTCGATCGGGTAGCTGTTGCGCTTGTCGGCCAGGCCAACGCGAGCGAGCAGTTCCAAGGCTTCTTCGTGCGCCTCTTTGGGCGAACGTTTGAGCACCTGACACGGCCCTTCGATGATGTTTTGCAGCACAGTCATGTGCGGGAACAGGTTGAAACGCTGGAACACCATGCCGGTGGCCAGACGCTGACGGGCGATCTGCGATTCGTTGAGCTCGTGCAGTTTGTTGCCGACGACCCGGTAACCCACCAGCTCGCCGTCGACCCACAGGCCGCCCTTGTCGATTTTTTCCAGCTGATTCACGCAGCGCAGCAGGGTGCTTTTGCCGGAGCCGGACGGGCCGATGATGCACAGCACTTCGCCCTGCTCGACTTCGATGTTGATGTCCTTGAGCGCGTGGTACTGGTCGTAATATTTGTTCAGGCTCACGGCCTTGACGATGCTTCTCATGGTGGGGCTCCTCAAGAACGCTTGCCGGCGCCGCGAGCGAAACGACGCTCCAGACGGCTTTGACCAAAGGACAGTACGGTGACCGTGGCCAGGTACCAGATACCGGCGACGATCAGTAGCTCCATTACGCGGGCGTTGGCGTAGTAGATGTTCTGCGCGTTGTAGAGCAGTTCGGAGTACTGGATGACGCTCGCCAGGGAGGTCATTTTCACCATGCCGATGAATTCGTTACCGACTGGCGGAATGATGATCCGCATGGCCTGGGGCAGGATGATCCGGCGCAGCGCTTGCAGGCGCGGCATGCCGATCGACTTGGCGGCTTCGTACTGGCCGGTGTCCACCGACAGCAGGCCGGCGCGCACCACTTCAGCGGTGTAGGCGCCCTGGTTGATGCTTAAGCCGAGGAGGGCGGCCACGAAAGGCGTCATCAGGCTCACGGTGTCCATTTCGAACAGGCCGGGGATGCCGATGGTGGGGAAGATCAGCGCCAGGTTGAACCACAGCAATAGCTGCAGGATCAGCGGCGTACCACGGAACAGCCAGGTGTAGGTCAGCGCCACATAGCGCAGGATCGGGTTGGCCGACATGCGCATGATCGCCGTGATCACCCCGAAGACAATGCCCAACGCCATCGCCAGCACCGCCATGACGATGGTGTTGAGCAAGCCCCACATGATCGCTTGCGAAGTGAGGAATTGGCCGATGTACGACCATTCGATCTTGCCTTCGGCGAAGGCCCGTACCAGACCGACAATCGCGATCACGATCACGCTGGCGAAGAAAATCCGCCCGTAGTAACGCCGTGGCACGTGTTGGTACTGGGTGATATCAAACTGGTTTTCCGCCAGTTTGCGCTCCGCCTGGAGTCGTTCTGCCTGTGTCTGGCTCATATTGGTTCTCCGTATGCTGGTATTTCAGGTCAAACACAATCCCTGTGGGAGCGGGCTTATGTGGCGAGGGGGCTTGCCCCCGTTGGGGTGCGAAGCGCCCCTGAAACCAAGCGAAAGCTGTGACCGGATTACGATTGCTTCGCAATCGAACGGGGGCAAGCCCCCTCGCCACACAAGCCCGCTCCCACAGGTTTTGCGTCCTACTTCAAAGGCGGAAGCCCTGATAGTTCTCGGTCCACTCTTGCTGCGCGGCGAGGGCGGTTTTCAACCGGCCGATCTGCTCGCGCACCTGCTGCGGCGCGGTACCGCCCCAACCACTGCGGGCGGCGATGGCGGCTTCGAGGGTCAGGCTGTCGCGCACCTCAGGCGTCAAACGCGGATCGATTTCAGCCAACAGCGCCGGCGAGGCTTCCCACAGCTCGATGTCGTGTTTCTCACAGGCCTGGACCAATGCGCCGGTGATTTCATGCGCTTCCTTGAACGGTACGCCGCGCACCGCCAACCAGTCGGCGACTTCGGTGGCGAGGGTGAAACCCAGCGGCGCCTGACGACGCAGTTCTTCAACGTTGACCTTCATGGTCGCGACCATCCCGGCCATGGCCGGCAGCACCAGCAGCAAGGTGTCGACGCTGTCGAGCACACCGTTTTTGTCTTCGCTGAGATCTCGGTTATAGGACAGTGGCAGGGATTTGAGGGTCGACAGCAGACCGGTCAGGTTGCCGATCAAGCGGCCAGCCTTGCCTCGGGCCAGTTCGGCGATGTCCGGGTTTTTCTTCTGCGGCATGATCGAACTGCCGGTGGCGTAGGCATCGTCCAGCGCGACCCAGCGAAATTGCCGCGACGACCACAGGCAGAATTCTTCGGCGAGGCGGGAAATGTTGATCCCGAGCATGCTGGCGATAAACAGGAACTCGGCGACGTGATCGCGGCTGGCCACAGCGTCGATGGAGTTTTCGCAGACGCCGCTGTAGCCCATTTCCTTGGCCGATTGCTGCGGCACGCGAGCGATGGCAGAACCGGCCATCGCCGCTGCACCGAGTGGCGACAGCGAGGTGCGCACGTCCCAGTCCACCAGACGCTGCACGTCGCGCAACATCGATTGGGCGTGGGCCAGCAAGTGGTGAGCGAAGACGATTGGCTGGGCCTGTTGCAGGTGAGTGAAGCCTGGGCAAATGCTCTCGACGTGTTGCTCGGCCTGCTCCACCAGCGCTTGCTGCAAGGCCAGCACTTCAACGGCCAACGTACGAACGTGATCACGCAGGAACAGCCGCAGGTCATTGGCGGTCTGGTCGTTGCGCGAACGGCCGGCGCGCAGCTTGCCGCCCAGTGCGCCGAGACGTTCAGTCAGCAGGCGCTCGATGAAGGTGTGCACGTCTTCGTCGTCCAGGGTCGGCGCGATGCTGCCAGCACGGAAGTCATCACCGATGCCCTGCAGGGCATCGAGCATGGTCTGGGTTTCCTGCTCGCTCAACAGCCCTGCGCGCTGCAATTCACGGGCATGCGCTTTGGAACCGGCGAGGTCGTACGGGGTGAGGCGAAAGTAGCGCTCGGGGCAACGGGACAGGGCCGCCAGGGCTTCGGACGGGCCGCTCTTGAAGCGGGCACCCCAGAGACGGTCGGTGGTTTGAGACATTGTTGTTTTCCTCGTCGGTAACGCGAACTGATATCGGTGTGCAGAGCCTGAAACACTTCCCGGAAATTATTCGGGTGTGGTCATGGCCAAGCAGTGTTCAAGAGGGCAGTTGCTAAAGGGCGAGAGCTGATCGAAGTGTCAGCTTTTAATAGTTCGAAATCAGTGAGTTGGCACTGATTGGCGGGATTTATTAACGGTTGCCAAGCCTTGTTTTCTGTGTTCATTATTATTGGCCAGCACAGTTTTTGTTGTTGGACACAGAGTGCTGAATAGGGCGCCAGAGGTAAATAAGCATTATGGAAACCCCACTTTCCAATTCCGGAAACCCGCCGCTAAAAACGGTACATCGGGCGCCGCTGGCCCTCAGCGGCCTGGACTTCAAACTGCTCAAAGTATTCAAGGCCGTGGTTGAGGCTGGTGGCTTCAGTGCGGCGCAGAATGAGCTGAATGTGGGCTTGGCGGCCATCAGCAAACAGATTTCCGACCTTGAGATTCGCATCGGCATGCGCCTGTGCACCCGGGGTCGGGAAGGGTTTCACCTGACCGAAGAAGGGCGCCTGGTGTATCAGGCCTCGATCGATTTATTTGCCTCGGTCGATAACTTTCGTGATCGGCTTAGTTCGGCGCAGAATGAACTTATTGGCGACCTTGGAGTGGGCGTAATTGATAACACGATCACGGACTCCAATTCACCGTTAGTTGCTGCACTTAGAAAAATAAATGAAGAGTCGCCAAAAGTAAGGTTTCAACTTCAGGCGTCGCAGCTAGATGAAGTGGAAAGAGGCGTGGTCGAGGGGCGGTTAGTCGCCGGGATCGTGCCGGTTTATCAAAAAAGAGAAGAGTTCGATTACTTCCCGCTTTATGAAGAACGCTCGTACGTGTATTGCGCCGTCGGTCATCCACTGTTCTCAGTGCCGGAGACGGACATGGGCGGCAATGTGCTGCAGGAATACGAGTGCATCAACCACCGTTACGCGATCCATCGGGACAAACTGAATTTTGCCCGCTACGACAGCTTTTCCGCCTCGGCAACTCAAGTGGAAGCCGTGGCGCTGCTGGTCAAGACCGGCCGTTTCGTCGGCTTTCTGCCCGAGCATTACGCGGCAAACCTGGAGGCTCAGGGACAGTTTCGGGCGGTGCGTCCGGACCTGATCAACATCGTCACGCCGTTCAATCTGATCCTGCGCCACAACACCGTGCGCAGTCCGTTAGTGAAGGCGTTTGCCCAAGCGCTGGGTGTGGATTTGAAGGCGCCGGTTTGAGGCTGACTAACGCAGCTTCAAGCGCATCGCGCAACGTCGCTGCGCAGGCAAACCGTGATTGATTTCGTTATTCAACACGGTCGTCAAACGAGGACCAATTTCAGCCGGGCTCAATGTTTCAAAGCCGAACTGCCGATAAAACGGTTCATTCCAAGGCAGGTCGCGGAAGGTGGTCAAAGTCAGACCGTGGAGTTCTCGTTCGCGTGCGTGTTCCAATGCTGTTAACAACAACTTGCGGCCAGCGCCCCGGCCTTGAAACTGTTGGCTGACGGACAGTTCCTCAATATGTAGTTCCATGCCGATTTCAATGGCGCTGAGAAACCCCATAAGTTCACCGTCGGTCGATTGCGCCACTCAAACCTGCTCCTTCTCGATTGTCATTTGATGGTGTTCGGCATCAGGCACCGCAGCGTCAGCGAGCCAGGCCAATGAAGGGTCACAGCGAAACAGCGTTGCCGCCGAACGCTCGATGACGGGGAAGGCGGTGGCGTCGGCAGAATGGGCGCGGCGTACAGAGAAATTCATACGGGCCACTGTAGCAGCTGCCGAGCCTGCGAGGCTGCGCACACCGAACGCAACCTCGCAGGCTCGGCAGGTGCTACAAGGGACTGACATGCAGGAGGACGAAATCGTTTTTATCGAAACGCCCACTCAGCACCGGTTGCAAATTACCCAGACGAGTGCCTTGCAGTGCTTTGTAGTCGTTTTGATCCATCATCACCCAGGCAGGCCCCGTAAGGGCTTCCAGTTCCTGAGTCGATTCGGTGAACTCCGGTTGCAAATCCTGCTCGATATTGACCATGAACTTGATCGCCTTGGCGTCTTTGCCCATGCCGTGCAGCACCAACGGCGCCGGGGCTTTTTGAACCTCTGTGAACGCGGCTCGGCTGAAGGTTTGCGTGTCGTAAAGCTGACGTTCGACCGGTTCATACACCAGGATATAAACCGACCACAGCGCCAGAACTGCACAACAGGCCAGCACCTCGGCTCGCCATCGAGCGCGGAACCACGCCACCAGTACGATGACTTGCAGGGCCGCAAGTACGATCAATACCGGCACAAAGGCAGGTGGTTGTGCTGGCAGACGCCGCTGAACGATCAGTAATGCGACGACCAACACCCCCGGTATCACCAACCACAGCCCTTGCATCAACCCCCGCAACCAACCGAATACTCGACCCTGCGCCACCTGAAACGGGTACGCGGCAATGATCGCCGCCATGGGCAGCATCGGCAGCAGGTAACGGGCCTTTTTCGCTTGGGGAATCGATAAGCCAATCATCACGATCAACCCGGCCGCTGTGCAGTATTGCAACAGGCGTAATGCCGGACCTGCCTGCCGTGGATTCGTCAGCCAGACCGCGGCCAATACCAGCAGCGCCAACGGATAGGCGAGCGCATAGTTGCCCAATGAAGCGGTGAAGTAATACAGCGAACCACTGACGCCTTCACTGCCGTCCATGCGCCCCATGAACTGCATGCGCACCACGTCATGCATGAAGGCCGTGCCACCGCTGACTTCGGCCAGCCACAGCAGTGCGCCGACACACACCACCAGCAATACCGCCGCCAACAGGCCAAAACCGAACAACCGCGACCATTGGCGATTGAGCAGGTAGTAGCTGCACAGCATACCGGTGGGGATCACCAGCCCGATCGGCCCGCGAATCCCGAAGCCCAACAGCAGCAACGCAAAAATCAGCGGCCACCGACGGGGCATCGCGAAATGATCTGCGGCATACCCAAGGTAGAACACCGAAAAAGCCACGGCCGCCAGCATCAGGTCCAGGGACACGGCACGGGTTTCAGTGACAAACGTACTGGTGAGCAACATCAACGCGATGCTCAGCAGCGCCCAGCGTGTGGAGCAGGGCGCGAGCAACCGGTACATCAACGTGACGATCACCGCAGCGCCGATGGCGCTTGGCAGCCAGGCCGTGAGGCTGTTGACCTGCCCGAACGGCAGGGACAGCAACCAGACGAACAATGTCGACAGCGCCGAGTAATCGGCATAGGGCTGGCCATAGGTAGTCGGGAAAAACGACGGCCCGTGGCGCAGCATTTCCTCGGCGAACAGCACGAACCGCGAATCGAAACCGATCGCCGTTTGCTGATAAGCCCCAGCGATGAACAGCATCAGCGTCAGCAGCCCGAACCCGAAGGACTGCCGACGAATGCCGGGCGATATAGTACTCACGCGACGACTGAGGCCGATGGCCATTGCTGAAGGGGAATTGGCAATTTGCGGGATTCACCACGTCCCATCGGGAAGTACAGGAAACCGCTACGGGCGAGGCGCTCGGCGTCGTACAGGTTACGCCCGTCGAAAATCACCGGTGCATTCAGACGTTGCTGGATCAGGTCGAAGTCCGGCGCCTTGAACTGCTGCCATTCGGTGCAGATGATCAACGCATCGGCCCCCGAAAGGACTGATTCCGGCGTGCCCATGAGCATCAGCTTCGGTTCGTCAGGATAAAGGTGTTGGGTTTCCTGCATGGCTTCCGGGTCGAACGCGCGTACATTGGCCCCCGCAGCCCACAGCGATTCCAGTAGCACCCGGCTCGGCGCATCGCGCATGTCGTCGGTGTTGGGCTTGAAGGCCAGGCCCCAAACGGCGAAGGTCTTGTCGCGCAAATCACCCTTGTAGAACGCGTTGATGCGTTCGAACAGTTTGTGTTTCTGCCGCTCGTTGATGGCCTCTACCGCTTGCAGCAGGTCGCTGTTGCAATGGGCTTCTTCGGCACTGTGAATCAGAGCGCGCATGTCCTTGGGGAAACACGAGCCGCCGTAACCGCAGCCGGGATAGATGAAGTGGTAACCGATGCGCGAGTCGGCACCGATGCCAAGCCGCACCGATTCGATGTCGGCACCCAGGTGTTCGGCCAGTTCGGCGATCTGGTTGATGAAGCTGATTTTGGTCGCCAGCATGCAGTTGGCGGCGTATTTGGTCAGCTCGGCACTGCGCAGGTCCATGAACATGACGCGGTCATGGTTGCGGTTGAACGGTGCATAGAGGTCGCGCATCACGTCGCGCACTTCATCGCCTTCACAGCCGATGATGATGCGGTCCGGACGCCGGCAATCGGCCACGGCCGAACCTTCTTTCAAAAACTCCGGGTTGGAAACGATATCGAACTGCAGCTGACGGCCGGCCTTGAGCAGGTACTGGTCGATATGGGCGCGTAGCGTATCGCCGGTGCCCACCGGCACCGTGGATTTCTCCACCAGAATCACCGGCTGTTCACGATGACGCGCGACCGCTTCACCCACGGACAACACGTATTGCAGATCCGCCGAACCATCCTCCCGGGACGGCGTGCCGACAGCGATGAACAGCACCTGGCCATGTTGCACCGCGAATTTTTCGTCCGAGGTGAAGTGCAGCCGCTTGGCGTCCAGGCTTTCACGCACCAGGCTGGCCAGCCCCGGCTCGAAGATGCTGACGTGACCTTGTTGCAGCAACGCTACTTTTTTCTCGTCGATGTCCATACACACTACGTCGTGGCCGACTTCGGCCAGGACGGCGGCTTGCACCAGACCAACGTAACCGCTACCAAATACACTGATTTTCATGATGCACTCCTAAGTTCGGGCGCGCGAGCAGGTCGAGAATTAATAGTGATAACACCCAGGATGACCAGCGCCACTCCCAGGGTTTTTGAAAGACTGAAGGATTCGTTGAACAGTGGCAGGCTGGCGGCCAACACATACACCAGCGCGTAGCTGATGCTCAGCAGCGAATAGGCACGGCCCAGGGGCACATCCCGCAGGGCGGCGAGCCAGGTGAGCATCGACACCGCATAGGCGAGGATGGCGACCAGAACGACAATCACAGCGTACACATCGACGCTGCCATTGCTCAAGGCCGCTAACCATTGTTCGGGATGCGGCAAACGAGTCATGCTCCAGCGCATACCCAACTGCGCGGCGGTGCTCAACAGCACGCTGCCCAGCGCGAAAGCGATTCCGCGACGCAGGCTCATGCGTGTTGCCCCAGCAGCGCCACGCCACCGATCACCAGCGCCACGCCCAACCAGTGACGGCGGTCGATGACTTCGTGAAAGACGAAACGGGCGACCAGTGTGATCAGCACGAAATTCAGGCTGAGCATGGGATAAGCGATACCGACTTCGAGACGCTGCAACACCAGCAGCCAGACCAGCAAGCCCAACCCCAGAGAGACGAGCGCCAGCCACAGCCAGGGCGAGCGCAGTTTCTCGCCCCAGCCCGAGGTCTTGCCACGCCAGCTTTCCACGGCGTACTTCTGGGCGATCTGGCCCAGGCAAGTCAGCAGGCAGGCGGTCAGTAGCAGCAACAGGCTCATGACGCATCCCGAGGGAAGATCAGAATCACCAGGTTGCCTTGTTCATAACGTTTGCCATCTTTGGGTAGCAGTTCGATTTCTTGCAGTTCGTCATCTCCTTTGACCCGCATCACCACGCCGACCGAACCACTCTGACGCGCTTCGCGCATCCACTGTTGCACGTGCTCGAGATCGACCCGCTGCTGCATGGCATCGGGATCAGGATAGTCGAGGCCGTATTTCAATTCGCCTATCGTGTTGTACAACGCCACCTCGGGGCGTTTCAAGCGCCAGGCCAGGGCCGAGGCAGCGCCCAGGTCGTTGCTCAACAGCTTGTCGGTTTGCGCCAGTTCCGGGGCGTGCTGGAGGATGAATTGGTCAGGCATCTTGTTTGCCACCACCGAATCCGGCATGCCGGCCGGCAGCACGCCGATCAGCAGCAAACTGCCAAAGGCCGGTGCCGCCCAGCATTGCAAGGGACGGAAGGCCTGCAGCAGGTTGGCCATGATCCAGCCGATCAACCCGATGAACACCAATACCAGGTTGTGCAGTTCGTGGGTGTACAACGGTTTTTTCAGTTGCAGATAGACCAGCGCAATCAGGACGATCAGGCCCAGCGTCATGTTCAGCAGGCCATTGATCCCCAGCACCCGGCCCTGTTCCCGCTTCAGTCGGTCCGCCAGGGCATGGCCCAGCAACAACGCAAGAGGCAGCAGGCAGGGCATGATGTAGGTCGGCAGTTTGCCGTTGCTCAGGCTGAAAAACAGCAAGGGCATCAGCAACCACAGCAGCAGGAACGCGATATTGGCTTGACGCCGGGTCTGCCAGGCCTGTTTCAACGCCGATGGCAGCAACGCCGCCCATGGCAGGCTGAACGCCACCAGCAGCGGCAGGTAGAACCACCATGGCGCATCGTGTTGAGCGTCATCCCCGGCGAAGCGGCGAATGTGTTCGTGCCAGAAGAAGAACCGCCAGTAATCGGGTTCCTGCGCGTGCACCGCCAAGGCCCACGGCAAGCTCACCGCGATGGCCACGACAATCGCCACCGGGCCGTAAGTCAGCAGTTCCCGCCAGCGCTTCTGCCAGAGCACCCAGGGCAGGGCGATCAACACCGGCAACGCCCAGGCGAGGAAGCCCTTGGTCATGAAGCCCATGCCGCAGGCCAGCCCCAATACTGCCCAGCCGAGCAGACGCTGGCCACGGCTGGTGCTGTCAAACGCAAACCACAAAGCCACCAGACTCAGGTTGACCCAGAAGGTGAATTGCGGATCAAGGTTAGCGTAGCCGGCTTGCCCGGCGACGATCGTAAAACTCATGTACAGCAGCGCACAGGCAAAACTCTTGCGCGGCTCGTTCCACAGTCGGTGAGCGATCAGATAACACAGCAACACGCTCAGCCCGGTACTGAGCACCGAGGCAATACGTACGCCAAACAGATTGTCGCCAAACAGCGCCTGGCCGATGGCGATCATCCAGTAGCCCGCGATGGGCTTTTCGAAGTAACGCAGGCTCATGAAATGCGGTGACACCCAGTTACCGCTCAGGAGCATGTCTTGGCTGATCTGGGCGTAACGGGTTTCATCGGGAATCCATAGGCCGTGAGAGCCCAGCGGCAGCAGGTACGCCAGCGCCAGAACGACCAGTAAAAAAGGCAATGCCCAGGGTTTGCTCATACGCCTTGAACCCCTAGCCAGCCTTCGCGCCCCTCAAGAGTCCCGCGTACGACCCGGCCCTTCGGCAAGATGACGGAGGCGTCGGGTAGCAAACTGCCCAAGGGTTGGAAATGAATATCACGTTGGCGAGCATCGGCCAATAATTGGCGAAAATCGTTGGCCATCAGAATCCCTTCTACTTCAGCATGGATAGTGTAGACGTTGAGTTTTTGCGGGGAGAACCGCTCAAGAATGAAGGCGTTGAAGTCTTTGGCTGCGACGGTCGGGCCGACCACCTCGTCGAAGGTCGGCAGGTCCACAGGAATCTGTGGCGCCCCCGAACTGCCATCGGCCAGGGTCGGCCGGAACAGTTGCTGGCCTCGACAATCGCTGTTGTAGCGAAAGCCAAAACCTTGCTTGGCTTCGATCACACGCTCGTCCGCCCGCCAACCGGCGGATGCCGAGCATTCGACTTTTTGCCCGAGGATGTCACTGAGGCTATCGACGCCACGGCGAATCTGCTCGATCAGTTGCGCCTGGCTCCAGCGTCCGGCATTGGCCTGCCAGCCGTGGTGATCCCAGGCGTGCAGGCCGACTTCATGCCCGGCCGCCTGGGCCTGACGCATCAGGTGCCCGAGGTCGCGACCGATCGGTTTGCCCGGCCACGCGGTGCCGGCCAGCAAAATGTCCCAGCCATACAGGCCGGCAGCGTTGGAACGAAGCATCTTCCAGAGAAACTGCGGACGGATAAGGCGCCACAAGTGGCGCCCCATGTTGTCTGGCCCGACGCTGAAGAAAAACGTCGCCTTGACCTGTGCTTCATCGAGCATTTCGAGTAACCGCGGCACCCCTTCACGGGTGCCTCGGTAGGTGTCGACATCGATTCGAAGGCCTGCCTGCATCAACGTTTTTTGTCCGCGATTTCGAGCATCGCCTCGCGCAGGAAGAAGTCCAGCGTGTTGCCGATGGTCTCGCTCATCTCCACCGTAGGCGCCCAGTCAAGCAGACGCTTGGCGTTGGCGATGCTCGGTTTGCGATGAGACACGTCCTGATAGCCGGTGCCGTAGAAGGCCTTGCTTTCGATATCGCGGAAACCGGCGAATGGCGGGAAGTTGTCGCGCAACGGGTGAGCCTCGAACTGACGCAGCAGTTCTTCGCCCAACTGACGAATGCTGGCTTCGTTGTCCGGGTTGCCGATGTTGATGATCTGGCCGTTACAGGCATCGTTGTCGTTGTCGATGATCCGCGCCAGGGCCTCGACGCCATCGGCGATGTCGGTGAAGCAGCGTTTTTGCTCGCCGCCGTCGAACAGGCGAATCGGCGTGCCTTCCACCAGGTTCAGGATCAACTGGGTGATGGCCCGGGAACTGCCGATACGCGCCGAGTCCAAACGGTCCAGGCGTGGCCCCATCCAGTTGAAAGGGCGGAACAGGGTGAAATTCAGGCCTTTCTGGCCGTAAGCCCAGATCACTCGGTCAAGCAGCTGCTTGGAGATCGAGTAGATCCAGCGTTGCTTGTTGATCGGCCCGACCACCAGGTTGGAGCTGTCTTCGTCGAAGTTGGCGTCCTGGCACATGCCATAGACTTCGGAGGTCGACGGGAAGATTACGCGCTTGTTGTATTTGACGCAGTAGCGAACCAGTTTCAGGTTCTCTTCGAAATCCAGTTCGAACACACGCAGCGGATTGCGGGTGTATTCGATCGGCGTGGCGATCGCCACCAGCGGCAGGACCACGTCGCACTTCTTGATGTGGTATTCGATCCACTCCGAGTGGATGCTGATATCGCCTTCGACGAAGTGGAAGTTCGGATGGCTACGCAGGCGCTCGATGGCGTCCGAACCGATGTCCAGGCCGTACACTTCATAGCGGTCGTCACGCAGCAGACGCTCGGACAGGTGATTGCCGATGAAGCCGTTGACGCCAAGGATCAGCACTCGGGTGCGGCGCGGTGCACGGCCCGATTCGGCGCCACGCAGCACAGAACCATCGACCAGCCCCAGCTCGTTGGCCAATTGTGGGCCGCTGAGGTACAGGCCGTTGTCGTTGCGCTGGCCGGCGTTGATCACCAGCGAGTCTACGCCGCAGGCAATTCGCAGCGGATCGACGCTGATAACCCGACCGGGTGCCTGGCCTTCATTGCCCTTGACGACATCCGCGTTCCAGACAATCAACTTGTGCTCGCCCACGGCACAGAACGCGCCTGGGTAAGGCTGGGTCACGGCACGAACCAGATTGAACAGTTCTTCGGCCGGTTTGCTCCAGACCAGTTTGCCGTCCGCCGGGGTGCGACGCCCAAACACTGTGGCTTTGGATTCGTCTTGGGCTGTTTCGCTGATTTTGCCTTGAAGCAGTGCAGGCAAGGTGTCGTGCAGCAGATCACTGGCGGCCTGGCGCAATTTGCCGTGCAGGGTCAGCGCGGTGTCGGTGCGCTCGATCGCCACCCGTTGCTGGGCAATGATGGCGCCGGCATCGGCACGTTTGACCATGCGGTGCAGGGTCACGCCGGTCTCGGTTTCACCGTTGACCAGTACCCAGTTGGCCGGTGCGCGGCCACGGTAGCGAGGCAACAACGAACCGTGCAGGTTGAAGGCGCCTTTGCTGGCCGTGGCCAACAGTGGTTCGCTCAGCAGGTTGCGGTAGTAGAACGAAAACAGGTACTCGGGGTTGAGTTTGCTGATGCGCTCGATCCACAGCGGGTGGTTGGCGTCTTCCGGGGCGTGCACCGGGATGCCTTTACGGGCGCACAGTTGCGCAACCGAGCCATAGAACGCATTTTCCTTCGGGTCATCGGGATGGGTGAACACGGCTGCAATCTCGAAACCGCTGGCAAGCAGGGATTCGATGCCGGCACAGCCAATATCGTGATAAGCGAAGACAACAGCTTTTGCACTCATGAGAGAACCTGATCTGAAGAAGTGGAAGTAAGACCGTCAACGGTGACAACGGGAGCAGGAGCAGGGGGGGTATTACGTAAAACCTTTTCGATAAAGAACCGTGGACGCGCCCGGACGTCGCTGTACATGCGGCCCAGGTACTCGCCAAGCAGGCCCATGCCAATGAATTGCCCACCGGTGAACACGAAAAGCACGGCGAACAGGACGAACGTACCGCCGCCTGCCCAACCGGCGCCGAAGACCATGCGCAGCATGATCAACGCGATGGCGAACAGCACGCCGAGGCCGGCCATGCCGAAACCGACGATGCTCAGTAATCGCAGCGGTGTGGTCGTCATGCAGGTGATCAGATCGAACATCAGATTGATCAGGCGCATTGGGCTGTATTTGGATTCGCCGTGTTCGCGTTCGGCGTGGGTCACCAGAATTTCCGTGGTGTGCCGGGCGAAGCTGTTGGCCAGGATCGGGATAAAGGTGCTGCGTTCACGGCAGGCGAGCATCGCGTCGACGATGGTCCGGCGATAGGCACGCAGCATGCAGCCGTAATCGGTCATGGCAACGCCGGTGGAGCGTTGCACGGCGAGGTTGATCAGCTTCGACGGCCAGCGACGCAAGGCCGAGTCTTGACGGTTGTTGCGCACCGTGGCGACCACGTCATAGCCCAGTTCGGCCTGAGCCACCAGCCGCGGGATTTCTTCCGGCGGGTTTTGCAGGTCGGCGTCGAGGGTGATCACCACATCGCCCTTGCACTGTTCGAACCCGGCCATGATCGCCGCGTGTTGGCCGTAGTTGCGGTTGAGAATGACCGCCACCACCGGGCTGTGATCACGACAGGCCGCTTCCTCGAGGATTTGCGCCGAGTTGTCGCGGCTGCCGTCATCGACCAATACAATTTCGTAGTCATGGTGCAATTGCTGGCACGCCGCTTCAGTGCGCCGGAGCAACTCGGGCAGACTGTCTTCCTCGTTATAGACCGGGATGACGATTGATACGCAACGGATCGGATAAGGTTTCACAGGCTTGCATCCAGTGTTTTTTCAATGGCGCCGACGACACGATCGACATCATCGGTGGTCATGTCGGGGAACAACGGGATCGAACACAACCGCGCCGAATTCCATTCGGTGTTGGGCAGGTAGATGTTGGGGAACCGCTGGCGATAGTAAGTGTGCAGGTGTGTAGCGATGAAGTGAATACCGGTGCCGACGTTCTGTTCCTGCAACGCCTTCATGAACGCCTCGCGATCCAGCCCGCAACGTTCGGCGTCGATGCGCAGGATGAACAGGTGCCAGGCGTGCTGTTGCGCATACGACGGAATGGCCAGCGGCTGCACCGGCAGGCCTTCCAGGCGCTGCAGGTAGGTCTGGGCCAGCTCTGTGCGCTTGGCGTTGATCGCGTCCAGGCGCTCCAGCTGCACCAGGGCGATGGCGGCATTGATGTCGGCCAGGTTGTACTTGAAGCCGGGTTCGATCACCTGGGCCTGAGGTTTTCGGCCGTGGGTGAGGCGGTCGTAGGCGTCGACGCCCAGGCCATGGAACTTGAGCATGCGCACTCGATTGGCCAGGGCTTCATCGTCAGTGACGAACATCGCGCCCTCGGCGCAGGTCATGTTCTTGATCGCATGGAACGAGAAGATCGCCGTGCCTTGGGCGCCGACGTGCCGACCTTTATAGAAAGTGCCCGCCGCGTGAGCCGCGTCTTCGATGACGGCGATGCCATGTTTGTCGGCCAGATCGTAGAGCGGATCGAGGTCGAATGCCGCGCCGGCGTAATGCACTGGAATGATTGCCTTGGTGCGAGGCGTGATCGCGGCTTCGATGCTCGCCAGGTCGCTCATCAACGTGTCGCGGTCAACGTCGACGAAAACCGGCGTCGCACCGAGCAGGCAGATCATGTTGGCGGTCGACACCCAGGTCTGCGACGGTGTGATGACTTCGTCGCCAGGACCAATGCCCAATGCCAGTAATGTGATATGCATGCCACCGGTCGCCGAGGACAACGCAACGGCATGCCGACAGCCAACATAGTTGGCAAAGTGTTCTTCCAGTTGCTGGTTTTTCGGCCCAGTAGTGATCCAGCCAGAGCGCAGTACTTGCTCTACCGCGGCAATTTCTTCGTCGCCGATACTAGGGCGAGAGAAGGGGAGAAACGCCTGACTCATGGGCACCTCAGAACTGAGAAAAAAATAGACTATCAGGCTTAAGCTTTGGATCCAACACTAGCCTAGACTCTAAAACAAAAGCTGCATCAAGCAGTTGCCAGAAATTTGTGACAAATTACATCGATTGACTTTGCTTGTCGTGACCGGCAGGTTGGACGCTATCAAGACGCCATCTCGTATCGGTTGAGGTTAAGCGCGATTTTGTGAAAGGAACATGAAAAAGCGGTAGGCGATTCGTTTATTTGAAACCCATACAGGGACTGTTCAGGCTTCTACCGCTCATCGCACTTTTTTGTAGGGGAAGGCGTACAGAAGTGTCCGCCTTAATGGAGTTGTGCTGCTTTGCTTAGTTGTTTTTTTGAACTGTTATATTCAGGGCGGTTTCGTTTGACTGACTGACCTGTTACCCATTCATAAGCTTAAGGCTCGCTCAGTACATGAGCATGGCCGATGGTCGAGACATGAACTTCGCTGCCAGCGGGTGGCGCGTGCATGCCGGAACTGCGCACCAGCAACGAACGCCCCGGACGCTGATCAGCTGCCAACGTCTGCAATTCCACAGTCAAAGTGCAGGTATTACCACCGAAATCGCATTCGGTCACCACGCCGCGACAGCCGTCCGATTGCGCCAGGCCGTGGGGTGCGCTGGTCAGTTGAAGTTGCTCGGGGCGCAGCATGATTTGCGCCGATCGGTTGTTTCTGTGGTTGTTGACCGGTATACGACCCAGATCGCAATGAGCCCAGCCTGCTTCGATTCTGGCCGGCATGACCACGGCATCCCCGAGAAACAGGGCGGTTTGTTCATCGGCGGGATAGCGGTAAAGGTCTAGCGGATGTCCGGATTGCACTAACCGGCCCTGACGCATCACCGCCAACTGATCGGCGAACGATAACGCTTCACTTTGATCGTGCGTCACCAGAATGGTGGTGACACCGGCGTCAGCCAGAAGCCGTGCGACCAATTTGCGCATGGCGGCGCGCAAACCGGTGTCGAGCGCCGAAAACGGTTCATCCAGCAACATCAACCGTGGTTGTTGCGCCAGGGCACGGGCCAGCGCGACACGCTGTTGCTGGCCGCCGGAGAGTTCATGCGGCCAACGATTGGCCATACTCGAATCCAGCGCCACACTATCCATCAGCTCAGCGATACGTTCCTGCTTGGCAACGCCCTTGGCCGCAAGCCCGAAACCGATATTGGCGGCTACGGTCATGTGTGGGAACAGTGCACCATCCTGCGGAACATAGCCGATCAACCGTTGATGCGCGGGGACCTCGCGGGTGCCGTCGACCAGTGTCTGACCATTGAGCGCAAGGCTGCCCGAGTCCGGGAATTCGAAACCGGCGATCATTCGTAGCAAAGTGGTCTTACCCGAACCGGAGGGGCCGACGATAACCGTACGGCTTCCCGTCGGCACCGACAGGCTGATGTTCTCCAGGGCTCGGTGAGAACCGTAGGACTTGCAGATCGAGTGGAGTTCAAGAGCGTTCATCGGCCAGCCGTGCGTTTGGATTGGTGATAAAGAAGTCCGGTTAACGGAAGCGACAGCAGAATCATGAGCAAGGCATAGGGCGCAGCGGCGGCATAGTCGATTTCACTGGTCATTGCCCAGAAACCGGTGGCCAGGGTGCGCGTGCCATTGGGGGCGAGCAGCAGGGTCGCGGTCAACTCATTGCTGACCGCCAGAAACACCAGCGCAGCGCCAGCAGCCGCACCGGGTGCGGCCAGACGTAGAGTGATCAGCCACAACGCACGACCGGGCGAACGGCCGAGGCTGCGGGCCATGTTCTCCAGCTCCACCGGCGCCTGGGCGATGCCTGCGCGCAAGCTCACCAGGGCGCGGGGCAAAAACATCAGTAGATAAGCCAGCAGCACGGTGACGGTGGTCTGGTAAATCGGCCGGGCGAAATGAATCGTCAGGGTCACCAATGCCAGCGCAACGACAATCCCCGGCAACGCGCTGGTAATGTAGTTGCAGCTTTCCAGCACACGCTGCAACGGGCCAGGCGAGCGAATCGACAGCCAGGCAATCGGGATGGCCGCGCAGGTGGTAATGAGCGCGCCGGCGGCCCCGAGCATCAGGGTTTGTTCCAGCGCCGGCAGCAGTTCACTCAGGTGCCAGACCTGCGCACCACCGGCGGTCAGCCACTTGCCAAGGGTGATCAACGGTACACCGAGTGCCAGGGCACAGGTGATGCCTTGGAGCATGAGCGCGAGCAGGGTGGTGTGCAGATTCAAGCGCACGATCCTTTGTTCGCGCGCGCTTCCCGAGCCGACCCGTGCGTAACGCGCCGTGCCGCGAGCAGCCGACTCGGCCGTCAGCATGGCCAGGCAGCAGAGCGCGAGGACGCCGGCGAGCATATTGGCGGCAGGTCCGTTGAAGGTGGACTTGAACTGATCGAAGATGGCCGTGGTGAAGGTGTCGAAGCGTATCATCGCGTACAGACCGTACTCGGCCAGCAGGTGCAGCCCCACCAGCAGGGCGCCGCCGCAGATGGCCAGACGCAATTGCGGCAGCACCACACGAAAGAACACCGCCCAGGGCTTGAGCCCCAATGACTCGGAGACATCTTCGATGGCCGGATCCAGCCGGCGCAAAGTTGCTGCTATCGGCAGGTAAAGAAACGGGAAATAGGCGATGACCGAAACCAGAACGCCGGCAAACAGCCCATGAATCGGCGGCACCAGACTGACCCAGGCATAGCTGTGCACGAATGCCGGCACTGCCAGCGGCGCCGTCGCCAACAGCGACCACCAGCGCCGCCCCGGCAAGTTGGTGCGTTCCGTCAACCAAGCCAGAGCCAGCCCTAGTGCGATGCACAAGGGAATGGTGAGCAATACCAGCAGCACGGTGTTGATCAGCAACTCGCCGACGCGTGGGCGCCATACCAGCGTGACAAGCGTCGCCCAGCCTGTCTGCACCGACACGCCGATGACGAAGGCAATCGGCAGTAATGCCAGCAACGACACCAGCACCGACAAACCAATCACCCATGCGCCACCGCGGCCCGCGAAGACGCCGCGAGAGCGTGCGCGCAAGTGTGCAGAGGGCGCCGCAACGACCTCTGCCGGTAAAGTTTCAGGAAACAATTAGAGCAACCCAGCCTGTGTCATCAGCTCTACAGCCTTTCTGCTGTCGAGTTTCGAAACGTCGACAGTCGGGGCGTCGAGTTGCTGCAACGGCACCAGTTTCGGGTTGGACTCTGCGTTCTTGCCCACGGCGTATTCAAACGAGTTGCCGGTCTTGAGGATCGCCTGGCCGTCCTTGCCGGTTATCCATTTCAGGAATGCCTGGGCCTGTTCCTTGTGTTGGCTGGAAGCCAGGACGCCACCGCCGGACAGGCTGACAAAGGCACCTGGATCCTTGTGTTTGAAGTAGTTCAGCGAGGTGTTCTTGCTGTTCTCGCCAGTCTTGGACTGATCGACGAAGCTGTAATAGTGATAGATCACGCCACTGTCGATCTGCCCGGCATTGACGGCCTTGAGCACGGCGCTGTTGCCCCGGTAGGCGGTGAAGTTGGTTTTCATGGCTTTCAGCCAGTCAAGAGTGGCGGCTTCACCCTTGAGCTCCAGCACGGCAGCGACAATGGCCTGGAAGTCGGCACCGGCCGGCGAAGCGGCCCAGCGGCCTTTCCAGCTCGGTGCGGCGAGGTCCATCAGTGATTTTGGCAAATCGGCTTCGGCCAGCTTGCTCGGGTTGTAGACGAACACCGTGGAGCGTGCGGCGATCCCGACCCATTTGCCATGTGCCGGACGATAGGCCGCGCCCACTTGTTCCAGCGTGCTCGGCGCAACCGGTGCAAACAGCCCCGCGTTGTCGACCAGCACCATGGCCGGGGAGTTTTCGGTCAGGAACACGTCGGCCGGGGAGGATGCACCTTCTTGCACAAGCTGATTGCCCATCTCGGTGTCGTCGCCATTGCGCACGGTCACTTTGATGCCGGTTTCCTTGGTGAAGCCTTCAACCCAGGATTTGGTCAGACTTTCGTGTTGAGCGTTGTAGACCACGATACCGTCAGCCTGCTCAGCGGCATACACGTGACCGGCACTGAGGAAAGCAGTGGTCAGCAATGCTTTTTTAAGGAACGAGGGGATGCGGGAAATCATTCTGTCGACGGCTCCTGTTTTTTTAGTCAACACGCGTGGATTCATTAGCGGAACAATGCGAATCATTTGCATGTTTGAGTCGCCGCGAATGTAGAGAGCCAAATGAGAAAAAAATGTCAAAAAAACCGTAAATAGTTGTCATTTACTGTCGACGGATAACCCGAGCCGACGCTGCGGTGAGCAACTCTCAAACAATATTGTCGATCAGAGTGTGGTTAGGCACCGCGGCTCAACGTTGGCCTGGTCTGACGTGACACCGGGCTCAAGACTTATAACGCATAATGGCAATGGTGACACGAGTCCCTGTCTGCGGCGTACTTTGAACCGTCAGATGTCCACCCAGTCTTTCGACAATCCGCTTGCAGTGGGCAAACCCAAGCCCGAACGACGATGGTTGCGAGCGTGCGGCGTCGGCCCGAAAAAACACTTGCCCCAACTGCCAGACCTCTTGCGTGGACATGCCTGCACCGCTATCGCTGATCCGGATGATCAAACCGTTGCCCGGTTGTTCGTCCAGGGTGACCTCGACAGTGCCGCCGGCCGGGGTGTACTTGATGGCGTTGTCCAGCAGGTTGCCAAACACCACTTCCCACTGTTCCGGACCTCCAGCGACTTGAGCCTGATGATCCTCCAGCAGATGCAGGGAGAGACTGAGGCCCTTGAGTTCGGCGGCCTTGCGCCAACGCTCGACGGCATTGAGCGCATTGTCATTCAACCCGCTCGCCTGCCCGGCAATGTCGTCGGTGCCCTCCAGTTGCGCAAGGCTCAACAGGCCGAGAGACAGACGCTTGAGCACTTGCATTTCGGCCAGAACATCACGACAGGTCTGGGCGTAATCTTCTGCATGCCGTGGCCGCGTCAGAATGACCTCCAGCGCAGAGGTCACGGCAGCAATCGGCGTCTTCAGTTCATGGGAGGCGTTGGCGATAAACAGCCGTTGATGTTCCAGCACCTCCTGAACCGCCGCTTCCATTTGCGCGTAGCTGTCGAACAGCAGTTTTTCTTCCGCCGAATGCGCCTCGAACACCACCCGGCGGGTGAATTCCGGCGGCTTCAATGTGCGCAGCTGTCGAGCGAAATGGCGAAGGTTGCGGGTGGAGAGCGACACCACGATAAAACTGCCAAGCGTCGTCAACAGCAATATCCCTATCGCGGCCAGCGCCACCACACGTTTGAAGGCGGCGACCGCATTGAGTACCGGTTGCGCGTTGGTGGCGACCAGCAGCCTGGCTTTCAGCGGACCTTCGGGGCTGGCGCGCTCAAGGACGCCCATCTGCGCGATCCATTTTTCGTAACCGACATCGAACAGGAACGTCTCTTCGTCGTCAGCGCGAACCTGATTCATGGCCTCGCGAAGTGCTTTGCGCATTAGCGGCGCCGGCCCCCAGGAATCTTGCAACAGTTCGCCCGAAAGCGATGACAAGTCAAAATACAGGTCGCGATCGTGATCCAGCTCCGAGGCGAATTCACCCTGGCGCTGATAGACCAACTGCGCATTTTCGACGCTGATCAGCGACTCGATGACGTCCGACTGGGTATCAAGATGGTGCCGCAGTTCATCGAGCCGGGTGGTTTGCACCCAATGACTCAGCCACACATAGCCGATGAGCAGCACACACGCCTGAACCACGAACAGTGTGAGTGCGATTTTGATATTCAGCGCCAGGTTACGCCACACGAAGGATCAACCCTTTGCCGCGAATGGTTTCAATCTCGACGTCGGCCCCGGCCAACTTGCGTCGCAGGCGATTGAGCAACACGTCCAGGCTGTTGCTGTCCGGCTCGCTGTCGAAAGGGTAGAGCAGCCCCAGCAACACCGCGCGGGTCTGCAATTGATTAGCTTTGCCGGCCAGCGCCACCAGCAGGTCGTATTCCATGCCCGTGAGCTCCAACGGACGGTCGCCGATGCTGACCCGCAAGGTGTCGAGCTCGATGCTCAGATTGCCCAGTGTCAGTGATTTAGAGCCACGGGCGATCGAGCGTCGATAGAGGGCATTGAGCCGCGACACCAACTCGATCATTTCGAAAGGTTTGCTCAGATAGTCGTCGGCGCCGCGATCCAGCCCCTGTACTCGATCCACCACCTCGCTTCTGGCGGTGACCATGATCACCGGCACGTCGTTGCCCTTGCCGCGCAGCACATTGAGTACATCCAGACCAGACATTTGCGGCAGCATCCAGTCCAGCACCAACACGTCGTATTCACTCGCATCGGCGTAGTACAAGGCCTCTTTGCCATCCCTGGCCAGATCCACTACCCAGCCTTCTTCCTCAAGTCCGCGCTTGATGCTGTTACCCAGCAGGGCATTATCTTCGGCCACCAGAACCTTCATCACTCGCTCTCTGAACAGGCATGCAGGCGTGCATTCATTGCATGTCCGGCACGCGCTGGCAAGCCGTCGCGCAGCCATATGACTTCGTTAACAAACGATTCATTTTCGCTTCTTTAGACTGCCCGCCAGTGGTGAACGAGCCCTTCGGCCTCGATTCGCTTTTCAGTCCCTTATCTGGATTTCTTCCATGAGCCTTTCCAGTCGACGCCTGTCGTTCATCCTCCTGACGGGGTTTCTAGCCTGTCTGGTGGCCGCGACATTTTCCAGCCTGGCCACTCATGTGCGCTTCGGGCTGGAATTTCGCGGTGGTTACGAGATTTATTACGTTGTGAACCCGGCACCGGGCAAAACCCTGCTCGCCAAGGATGACCTGTTGCAGACGGTCGCAATCCTGAGTAAACGTGCAGACAGCATTGGTATTACCGAGCCGGACATCCGTGTCGAGGGCGCCAACCATATTCGGGTGAAACTGGCAGGCCTGACGTCCGCCGAAGAGTCACGCTCGCTGCTCGGAAGTTCGCAGGGGTTGCCCACGCAGCTGACCGAGAAATACACCCAGACCGTTGGCAGCGTGCTGGGCAAAACCGCGCTGGCGGAAACCGTTCAGGCTGGTTTGATCGGCATCGCCTGTATTTTCCTGTTGTTGGTGGGGCTGTACCGCACCGCCGGTTTGATCGCCGCGTTTTGTACGCTGGTCTACCTGTGGCTATTGCTGATTGTGTTCACCGCCTCCGGTGCCACTTTGTCGCTGTCGGCGGTGGTCGCGTTTGTGCTGGGCATTGGTATGGCGGCGGATGCGAGCATCATTTGCCTGGAACGTATGCGCGAGGAAATCGACCTCGGCCGGTCTCTGCGCGAAGCCGTGGAAAACGGCTTTAAAGGCTCGCTGCCGACGATACGTGATGCAAACCTGGTGACCGCACTGGCGATGATTGCCTTGTTCGCGGCCGGCATCGGGCCGATTCAAGGATTTGCGCTGACCATGTTGGTGAGCATCGTGATCAGTGTCGCCACTAACTTCTTTCTGATTCGCCGGCTGATGCTGTGGCTGGTCGATACCCAGTGGGTCAGCCAGCGCGGGTTGATCGGCAAGGGCAAGTCGCGCACCACCAAGGCCCGCCGTTTCAACTTCGTGGGACGGGGTAAAACGGCGATTGTGGTGTCGTTGCTGACCATCGTTTCCGGCTCGCTGTACTACCGCGCTCACGGCTTGAACCTGGACATCGACTTTACCGCCGGTACCGCACTGGACATCGACGTCGACCGTGCAATCACTCAGGAAACCGCCACGCAAATCATGACCGGGGCGGGCACCATCCCGGCCACCGTGGCCGTGGGCGGCGCACAGAACCAGCACATCGCCGTGCGCTTCGATGAAGTGCTCAAACCGGCTGATCTGAAGCAGATCATTGCTGCGTTCAAGGGCAAGTATCAGACCGTGGAGTACGAGGAAAACACCGCAGACCCTGGTGTTGCACGGGATTTTGCCACTCGGGCTATTTATGCGGTGATTGCGGCATTCGCCAGCATTGCGATCTATATCGGTCTGCGTTTCTCCTGGGCCATCGCCTTGGCAACCTTGCTGCCAATTATTCAGGATATTCTCATCGTTTCGGCGATCTTCTCGCTGTTCAAGTTGGAGATCGACGTCACTTACATCGCTGCATTGCTGACGATCATCGGCTATTCACTTAACGATAAGATTGTGATCTTCGGACGCATTGTCGAAAACGTGAAAAAGTCCCCGCCGATGGATGCGCTGGCCTTGTGGGGTTTGATCAATCTGAGCATCAGCCAGACGCTGGGGCGTTCGCTGTACACCGTGCTGACAGTGGTGATGGCGTCTACCTGCCTGTATCTATTTGCCTGCGAACCATTGCAGATGTTCTCGCTGGCTCTGGTGCTGGGCCTGATCTCCGGCGCCGTGTCGTCGATTTTCATGTCCAGCGCTATCTGGCTGACGCTGTCCCGGCGAAAACTTCAAGTGGCGAAGGTTGGCTCGATGTTGAAAGTCAGCCCCAAACGCATCCCGCATCTGGCGTCCACGCCGTTCCTGGGTGCACTGCTGGTCGTCTGCATGGTTGGAGTCGGTGGATGGTTCTGGGTGCCGGCCCAGGCAACGTCCGGCAAAACGGCGGTTAGCGCCTCGACTTCACTCGGCGATTTGTCGAGTTTCCGGACGATTACCGTAGACACTGCCCGTTTAGTGGACACCGGCGACCTGAAGGCGGCCAAGGCCCGCATCACCGATCTGGAAACAGCCTGGGATCAGGCCGAAGAAACCCTGCGGCCGAAGTCGCCGGCATCCTGGACGTCGGTCGACAAATCGATCGACCGTGCGCTGTCCCAATTGCGTTCTGGCAAACCGGACCCGAAAGCCTGTGCCGACGCCCTGAAAACCCTGCTGGCCAAGCTTGATAGCCAGCAGGTCGGTACCGTCACCGCCGTGGCAGCACCTTCTGCGGGGGCGATGGGCGACTTGTCCTACCTGACGGTCATCATTACCGACACCGAAAAACTGCTCGGCATTGGCGACATGAAAGGCGCACGCGCCAGGATCACCGACCTGGAAAGCACCTGGGACCAAAATGAGGAAAAGCTGCGGGCGATTGATCCTGAAGGCTGGACCTCCATCGACAAGTCCCTGGACCGGGCGTTGAAGCAAGTCAGAACCGGGTCGCCGGATCTGACTGCGTGTACTGAGGCGCTGAAAACCCTGGCGACGAAGATCGACAGCAAGCGCCTGCACTGACACCTATTCGGTCCGGGGAATATACGCCACGCTCTGGTCTTCACGGCCGTGGAATATTCGCTCGCCGTTGGTGGGCGTGGTGGTGATGACCTGATGGTCGGCACTCAGGTAGTCCAGCGGTAATGCATCACCGTTGCGGTACTGGGCGACAATGATGGTGCGCTGCGGATTCCAGTGCTGGCCGCTGGTGTTGTCCAGCCAGGTCATCAGTGCAGCGGTATCGCCGGTGCGAGGAAAGTCCTGGGTTTGCTGCACGTAATAGAAAGGCGCGCCGTCAGTTTGCAAGTACATCGGTACTTTGTTGTCCACTTCGATCATCACCATGCGCCATGTATTGAGCGGTGCGCGTTTGCTGGCCTCAAGCCTGACCGTCTCACCGAACTGAACCACGCCGCCACCGCCGTTGGTCCAGGGATAGAGCACACCAAGTATCGCCATCAACAACGCGGCGGTCAGGCCGAAACCGATTTTCAATCGACGACTACCGAACCTGCCTGTTGCGTTGCGCTGGGCCATTCGCCGGGTGATCCACCAGGCGCCCAGCAACTGGGCGAAGGGCACCAGGGGCAACACGTAGTAACTGCGTCGGCTGCCGCTGGCCGTGAAGAACAGCATCAACAGACCCAACCCCCAAACCAGCCAGCGCGTATTGGGTTCGACGCTGCGCCAGTGGCGCAGCGCATACCACAACGCCAGCAGCCAGCAGGGTGCCCACGGCAGGGTGTAGACCGGGAGGTAAAGCAGATAGGTGTAGATCGGTCCGATGTTGTCGAAGGGCTGGAAAAATCGCACGACGTTTTCCCGTAACACCAGACCCAGGCCGCTTTCGCCATAAGTCGGCGCGCCATAGAGGTGCGACAACATAAAGGGTGTCATGTAAAACGCCCCGGCGATGACCAGGGCTGCACACAGCCGCAGATTGAGGTGGCATTTCCAGCGGCCGTCCTGCACCACATGCGGTAACAGCAACAAGCCCGGCAGAATGAAGCCGATCAGGCCTTTGAACAATGAGGTCAGGGACAACAGCAGGAAAAACACCAGGTAACGGCTGAAACGCGTGTCTTGCGGCCCGCGCCAATACCACCATACCGCCGCCAGCACACCACAAACAGTCAGAATGTCGGCTGTGGCGACCCGTGCCCAGAACGCGAAATAGAAGGTGGTCGCCAGCATCCAGCCCGCAATCAACCCGGTGCCTTTGCGCATCAGCTGCTCGCCGATCAAGTACACCAACCAGACGCTCAACCAGGCAGCAATCACCGAAGACAAGCGTAATGACCAGTGTCCCAAACCGCCGGTCAGCCAGGCCGTGGCCGTGATTAGCCAGTAGGAGGGCAGCGGTTTGTCGTAATACGGCTCGCCCTTGAGGTAAGGATCGAAATAGTCACCGCTCTGCAGCATTTGCAACGCGATGTTGGCCCAGCGGGTTTCCGCGCCCCATAACTCCCGCGACCCCAGGCCCAACAACAAAATCAGCGCAGTCGCGCCGAGCAGGAGCGCCAACGCGCCCCTGTCACTTTCCCAAAACTTCATGTCGGGTTTCCTGCAGGACGGACAGCGTCAGGGTTGGCTCTGCGGGAATATCAGAATCTCCAGGTGGCCGCGCTGATAGCGCTTGCCATCAATGGGTAACATTTCGACCTCCTGCATTTCCGCGACACTGTTAACCTGCATCACCACACCGACTGCGCCTTTTTTGCGGGCCTCGGTCATCCATTGCCCGACGTTGTCCATGGTGACTTTACGTGACGCCATGGCGGGATCGTCGAGGCCATATTTCAGCTCGCCGACAGTGTTGAAAAGATCGACCTGAGGCCGCTTCAGTCGCCACGACAAGGCTGACGCCGCACCCAGATCGTTGCTGAGCAACGATGTCGTCTGACTCAAGGCATCCAGATGCTCGGCGATAAACTGGTCAGGCATTTGGCTATTGACGATCTGTGACGGCATCGCTGCCGGCAACAACGCTACCAGCAGCCAGATGCCGATTGCCGGCATGGCCCAGAACACCAATGGACGCAGCACCTGCAAGGCGTTGGAAATGATCCAGCCGAGCAACACGATGAACGCCAGGGACAGGGTGAACATCTCGGTGTTTTCGTAGACTTCTTTGGTGGCTTGCAGATACAGCAGGGCGATCAGGGCGCAGGTGGCGATGACGACGTTGAGCACGCCGTTGATGCGAATGATCCGGCCTCGTCCCTGATCCAACAGCGCCATCACTGCGTGCCCCATCAGCAACGCCAGAGGCAACAGACACGGCATGATGTAGGTCGGCAGTTTGCCGCTACTCAGGCTGAAGAACGCCAGCGGCAACAGCATCCAGAGCAACAGAAAACCGATCACGGGCTGGCGCTTTTGCTGCCAGGCCTGGACGAGTGTCGTTGGCAACAAGGCAGCCCACGGCAGGCTCGAGGCGGCCAGCAGCGGCAAATAGAACCACCACGGGCGCGCGTGTTGCGCATCTTCGCCAGCGAAGCGGCGGATGTGTTCGTGCCAGAAGAAAAACCGCCAGAAGTCCGGTTCCTGATGATGAATGGCAAGCACCCACGGCAGACAGACCACCGTCGCCACGACCACCGCCAGCGGCCCGTAGCGCAACAGCTCTCCCAGGCGTCGCTGCCAGATCATGTAGGGCAGGGCGATCAACACCGGCAACAACCAGGCGAGAAACCCTTTGGTCATGAAACCCATGCCGCAGGCAAAGCCCAACAGCGCCCAGCCGCCGAGTTTGCCGCGAGAGGAATGACTATCGATGGCAAACCACAATGCGACCAGGCTCAAGTTCACCCAGAGCGTGAATTGCGGATCGAGGTTGGCGTATCCGGCTTGCCCGGCGATCAGGCCGAAGCTCATGTAGAGCAAGGTGCAGATGAAGCTTTTGCGCGGATCATTCCAGAATCGGCGGGCAATCAGGTACGTCAACCAGACACTCAGCCCGGTGCTCAGTGCCGAAGCGATACGCACACCAAACAGGTTGTCGCCAAACACCGCTTGACCGATGGCGATCATCCAGTAACCGGCGATGGGTTTTTCGAAGTAGCGGATACCCATGAAATGTGGGGCCACCCAGTTACCGCTCAGCAGCATTTCCTGACTGATCTGGCCATAACGGGTTTCATCGGGAATCCATAGACCATGGGTGACTAGCGGCAGCAGATAGAAAACCACGTACGCCAGCAGCAGGCTGGGTACGATCCAGCGTTCAGTGATGGGCAGCGCACGCGCGGTGCCACGCAATAAAGAGCCGTCGGGGTGGGGCAACAAGTTATTGGACGTCATGACTCGACCTTGGCGCAGAAGGATGTTGTTCCGCTCGGTGCATGCTTGCTTGAGCGGAACGTCTTACATAGAGCAACGCAATAGCGATTGGGATTACAGAAGTTGCGTCAGCCATCTAATGATTACGGACTAGTTATAGCTTGTCCGAACAAAAACGCTCTCTTGGCATCGACGTTTTTTATCACGATTAGTGTTTCAAGGCTTTACGTGCAACAGCGTCTGCCAGTCATTGGCATTCACAATGCCGAGCACCAGAGGCTGCCCATCGGCGGCAATTTGCACGAACAAGGCACTGCCATACTCACTGGTCGTCGCGTGCTCGAAACCGGTCTGGGCTTCGAAATCACTGATGCAACCGCTGTGCGTGACCAGCACCAGATTTCGATGGGCTTGCTTGTGCGCCACCACATCGTTACGCAGGGTTTTGCCACAGCTGGCCAGCCATTCCTGAGTCATCGCGTCTTTGCCGAACATGTAGTGCGAGGTTTGCGCCGTGCGAGTCGCCGGGCTACTCAACACATCGGTCTGCGCCATGCCCAACTGGATAAAGCCTTGACCCACGGCGGTTGCGGCAGCGCTGCCGATTCGGGTGATGCCGTCGGCGGGACCAAGGCACGGATTGCTTGAGCGGTCGCAACGCTCGGCATGACGAACCAGCGCCACGACTTCGCCGGCTTGCCAGCGACTGACCAGACTGCTGGTCACCTCGGATTCGGCAGATGCCAGATTGACCGGAGATCTGGGCCACCAGACAAACCCCATGACGAGCGCAGCGATAACCAGCGCAGCTGTTGCCGCGATCAGTTTGCCGAGCCGCGATGTGATGATTCGTGCCGTTGGCAGCTTGCGTGATACATAATTAACCACGTTTTGTTTACCCGTCGGTGCGCAATAGAGAATAACTTTCAAATACGACCCTGCGTAACAACGCTTGAAGGGCTATGGAAAAACACTAGTTCAAGGCAGGTGTCGGAGTAGTGAAAGGGATGTGAAAATTTTGCATAGAAATATTTCACTGCTTATTTAGCTGGTTGTTGCAACGCTTGTCCTGTACACCACGTACAGTGGTCTATGGTCTATCTTTGGTTCGCGCATCTCGGCTCAGCGGCATCGTCCCGATTCAGCAGATGGCGCGGTTTGAACCGGCAGCGGAGCCAAGCAACAGAATGGATTTCAAGCAGAGCCTGAATAAACGGATTGTCATTGTATTTGCCTTGATGAGCACCTTGGTCGCGGGCGTATTTGCGATGGGCATCGTCGCGACCGTGCATGTGGTGGAGCGAAATCTCACGGCTTCCCGCCTGGTGGGGGGGCTGCGCCGCTTGCTGTTGATGGAAAACAGCGCCGGGTGGAGCCATCGGCCGGAGAAAGACGAACTGTTTTTCATCCAGGACGGTCCGGGGACGATGGCGTTGGACACGGAGCTGGCGGCGCTTGCACCGGGTTTTCAGGAAATCCTCTACGCGGGTTCGAAGTACTACGCCATGGTGAACCTGGTGGGAGGGCGCAAATACGTTCTGTTGCGAGATCGGCGAAGCGTCGAACAGCGTGAACAGGTGTTGTTCTCGGTGGTGGTCGTCGGGTTCGTCTTGAGCATCTTGCTCGCGGTTTTGTTGGGCCGGTTGCTGGCCAGGCGTGTGATGGCGCCGGTCATTCGCCTGGCGCGTCAGGTCCGTCATCGCGATCAGTTGCTGGAACTGGCCCCTGCGCTTCATCCTGACTACGCGGCCGACGAAGTAGGAGAGCTGGCGCTTTCCTTCGTCAGACCCTGGGCCGATTACGTGAGGCACTGGGCCGGGAAAAACTCTTTACCAGCGATGTCAGCCACGAACTGCGCACGCCGTTGATGGTATTGGGCAGTTCCTGCGAATTGCTGCTAGCCAATCCCTCGCTTGACCGGCGCTCCGTGGCTCAAGTCAGTCGAATCGCCCGCGCGAGCGACGAAATGCGGCAATTGGTCGATACGTTTCTGATGCTGGCTCGCGACCGGGAAGACTCCGATACCGCAGCGAGCGCGACGTTGAAAGAGGTTGCCGATGCGCTCGTGGATATCTGGGCGCCGCTGATCCGGGAAAAGGGCATCGAGTTTATCTACAACGATGAACAGGTTTCGTCGGATCGCCATAACCTGACGTTCCTGCGATCGGTCATGGGTAATTTGCTGCGCAATGCCTGGCATTACACCGATCACGGCTACATCCGCCTGACCCTGCGGACGCGCGGTTTCAGCGTCGAAGACAGCGGCATAGGCATTTCGGAAGAAAAACGTTATGCGATGTTTCAACCGTTCGTTCGCGGTGACGAGCGCCGGGGAGAAGGCCTGGGACTGGGCCTTTCACTGGTCCAACGGATTTGTACCCATCAGAATTGGCGAGTGGAACTCAGTAGCCTTCAGCCCAACGGCTGTTGTTTCACCATTAAGCTGGAAGACGCCTGATGACTGTTCTCAGCCGAGCAATTCGCGCAGGCGATACCAAAACATGCCGAGGGCCAGCAGCGGTGAGCGCAGGGCTCGTCCGCCGGGAAAGGTCATGTGTGGCACGGCGCTGAACACGTCCAGCCCTTGGCTGTGCCCGGCATGAATCGCTTCGGCCAGCAGCCGGGCGCACCAGTGGGTCACGTTCAGGCCATGGCCGGAATAACCCTGGGCGTAGAACACGTTCGGGTACTGGCGCAAGCGTCCGGCCTGGGGGAAGCGGTTGGCGGTGATACCGATCTTGCCGCCCCATTGATAGTCGATGCGCACTTCGGCCAGTTGCGGGAAGACCTTGAGCATTTTCGGCCGCATATAGGCGCCGATATCCGCCGGATCGCGCCCGGAATAATGGCAGGCACCGCCAAACAGTAAGCGTCGATCCGCCGAGAGCCGGTAGTAGTCGAGGCCGACTTTCTGGTCGCACAACGCCAGATTCTGCGGGATCAACTGCGCGGCCACCGCAGGCACCAAAGGTTCGGTGGCGATGATGTAACTGCCCGCCGGGAGTACCTTGCCGTTCAGGCGCGGTTCGAGTTCTTCCAGATGCGCGTTACAGGCCAGCACCAAACTGCCGGCGCGCACCGTACCGCCCGCACAGCGAACCTGTACGGTGCTGCCGTGGACCAACTCCAGCACCGGGCTCTGCTCGAAAATCCGTACCCCGACCGATTGCGCCAGACGCGCTTCGCCGAGCACCAGATTCAGCGGATGCAAGTGCCCCGAACCCATGTCGATCAGGCCGCCGGCATAAAGGTCCGAGCCCACCACATCCCGGCGGATATGCTCAGGGCCGACGAGTCGAGTTTCATGGGCGTAACCCAATTCGGCAAGGTTTTGCCGTTCTGCCTTGAATGCGCTGAACTGCGCCGGGGTGTTGGCCAGCTCGCAGAACCCCCAGCGCAGGTCGCAATCGATGCCATGTTCACGGATGCGATTGCCCACCAGCGCCACGGACTCGATGCCCGCGCGCTCCAGATAACGCACGCCTTCCTCACCGACATAACGTGCAAAACCGCTGACGTCATGGCCGATGCCGCGGATCAACTGCCCGCCATTACGACCGCTGGCACCCCAGCCGATCCGCCGGCCCTCCAGCAGAATCACCGAGAGCCCGCGCTGCGCCAGTTCGATCGCGGTGTTGACCCCGGTGAACCCGCCGCCGATCACACAGACATCGGCCTCGAGATCCGAGTCCAGCGTGGGGTAGGGCGCCATGCCATTGGCCGACGCCGCGTAATAGGAGCGCGCATGTTGGTTGTCGTGCTGATTCATTGATTGGACTTCACTTTGCTCCAGGAACGGGTCATCAGCCGCATGATCGCCTGGGGCGGGGTGGTGGAGATGTAGAGTTTGTCGAGGACATCCTGGGGAGGGTAGACCTCCGGATTATTGATCAGCTCAGGGTCCATGTACTGCTTGGCCGAAGGGTTCGGATTGGCGTAGCCCACCGAGGCGCTGACTTTGGCGATCACTTGCGGATCCAGCAGGTTATTGATGAAGGCATGGGCCTCTTTCGGGTTGCTGGCGTCGGCGGGAATTGCCAACAGGTCGAACCACAAGTTGCTGCCTTCCTTCGGGATCGAGTAAGCGATGTTCACGCCGTTCTTCGCTTCCTTGGCGCGATTGGCCGCCTGGAACACATCGCCGGAGTAACCGAAGGCCACGCAGATGTCGCCGTTGGCCAGGTCCGAGACGTACTTGGAGGAGTGGAAATAGGTGATGTAAGGCCGGATGCTCAAGAGTTTGGCTTCGGCCTTTTTAAAGTCCTCAGGGTTTTCGCTGCGTGGGTCCATGCCCATGTAGTTGAGGACCGCCGGGAACACCTCATCTGCCGAATCCATCATCGATACGCCGCACTGGCTGAGTTTCTTCAGATTTTCGGGTTCGAAAAACACGGCCCAGGAATCGATGTGATCAATGCCCAACACTTGCTTGACCTTGTCGACGTTGTAGCCGATGCCGTTGGTGCCCCACAGATAAGGCACGGAATGCGCGTTCTGCGGATCATTTTTCTCCAGCAGCGTCAGCAGTTTCGGGTTGAGGTTTTTGAAATTGGGCAGTTGCGAGCGATCCAGTTTGAGGAACGCACCGGCCTTCACCTGGCGCGCGAGAAAGTGGTTGGACGGCACCACCACGTCATACCCGGTGCGACCGGCAAGCAGTTTGCCTTCCAGGGTTTCGTTGGAATCGAATACGTCGTAGATCACCTTGATCCCGGTTTTCGCCTGGAAGTCGGCGAGGGTGGTGTCGCCGATGTAATCGGTCCAGTTGTAGACGCTGACGCTCGGCAGAGCCTGCGCCTGCGCCCCGGCGCTGAACAACACCGCCAGCGCGACTGGAACCACGGATTTCAATAGACGCATATCGACACCTCTTTGAGTTATTCGGTGATCGTTCCCACGCAGAGCGCAGGAACGATCATTAACAGGGGATTGTGATCAGACGCTAAGCAACAAAAATTCCCGCTCCCAGGAGCTGATCACGCGCTTGAAGTTCTCGTGTTCGGCGCGCTTGACCGCGACATACCCCCGGACGAACTTGCTGCCCAGATAACGCTCGATGGTTTCGCACTCTTCCATGCGCGTGAGTGCATCCTCGATGGTGATCGGCAGACGCAAGTTGCGTCGCTCGTAGGCACGGCCCTGCACCGCGGCGCTCGGTTCGACCTGTTCGACCATGCCCAGGTAGCCGCACAACAGGCTCGCGGCGATCGCCAGGTAAGGGTTGGCGTCGGCGCCCGGCAAGCGGTTTTCCACGCGCATGGCGTCGGGGCTTGAGGTCGGCACGCGCAGGCCGACGGTGCGGTTTTCTTCGCCCCATTCGACGTTGACCGGTGCCGAGGTGTCAGGCAGGAAGCGGCGGAACGAATTGACGTTGGGCGCGAACATCGGCAGCACGTTGGGGATGTACTTTTGCAGGCCGCCGATGTGGTGCCGGAACAGTTCGCTCATCTGCCCGTCGGCATCGGCGAAGATCGGCTGGCCAGTGGCGATGTCGACCACGCTTTGATGGATATGCATGGCACTGCCGGGCTCGTCACCAATGGGCTTGGCCATGAAGGTTGCGGTGACGTTGTGCTTGAGTGCCGCTTCGCGCAGGGTGCGTTTGAACACGGTGATCTGGTCTGCCAGGTCCAGCGCATCGCCATGACGGAAGTTGATTTCCATCTGCGCCGGGCCGTCTTCGTGGATCAGCGTGTCGAGGTCCAGTCCCTGGAGTTCGCACCAGTCGTAGACGTCTTCAAACAGCGGATCGAACTCGTTGGCGGCGTCGATGGAAAACGACTGACGACCGCTTTCCGCGCGCCCAGAACGCCCCAGCGGTGCCTTGAGCGGCAAGTCCGGGTCTTCGCAGCGCTGGGTCAGGTAAAACTCCATTTCCGGCGCGACAATCGGCTGCCAGCCTTTGTCGGTATAGAGCTGCAGCACTTTCTTCAGCACGTTGCGCGGCGACAGTTCGATGGGGTTGCCGAATTTGTCGAAGGTGTCGTGGATCACGATGGCGGTGGGCTCGATGGCCCACGGCACCACGTAAACTGCGTCGGCGACGGGCTTGCAGACCATGTCGATGTCGGCCGGGTCGAGCAGGTCGTAGTAGATGTCGTCGTCGACAAAGTCCCCGGTTACCGTTTGCAACAGCACACTTTCCGGCAGGCGCATGCCTCGCTCATGCAGGAACTTGTTGGTGGGTGCAATCTTGCCGCGAGCAATGCCGGTCAAGTCGCTGACCACACACTCGACCTCGGTAATCTTGTGATCTTTCAGCCACGTGAACAGCTGATCGAAAGGGACATTCATAAAGACCTCATTGTGGGTTTGATTAACGCCGGGGAGGGCGGCCTCATCCACCAGACACTTCCCCTGTGGCGCGTTGACGACTATCTTGGGTGAGCCTCGGCGTTCCATCTATCCACTTTCAGCAGCACCAAAACGCACCAAACGAGTGCGTAAGGTCATCCCATGACAGCGTGCAATCCGTTACAGGTTCGAGCCTTCAACACCGCCGACGTGGCCGAGCAGATCCGCGCCACACCGGGTTGGGTGCAGCACTATCAGCAGATGTCACCGGGGCATTTCGCCGGGCGGGTGCGCTATCTGGACTTGCAAGGCGTGGAGATTTACGAAGAACAGATGAACACCCGGGTCGAGCAGAATTTCAGCGCTCCGGAAGGCTCGCTGGCGTTCTGTTTCGATCGCAATGACAACTCGCTGTACATGTTGAACGGCGAGAGCCGCAACATCTGGATCACCCCGGAGAACTACCAGGAAATCGCCGTGGTGTTCGGGCCGCAATTCGTTCAACGGCATGGCCTGGACGTGGCGCGGCTCGAAGGCTTGTTCATGTCGCCGCTCAATTGCGGGCAGAACGCGCTGTTCAGCCGCTGGTTGAGCGGCACCCTGACGCGACTGGAGCAGACGCTGGATCCGCCGAGCAAAGAGGCATTGACCCAGCAGTTGCTGGAGGACTGTTTGTTCATCCTCGATAACGCCTGTGTGTGCCTGGATCGCGCAGGCTTGCAGCGCCGGGCCGAAGAGCGAACGATCATGAAGCGCGTCGCTGAATGGGCCGCCGATACCCCGGAAGAAACCCTCAATTTGCTGGAACTGTCCCAGGTGGCCGGGGTTTCGTTGCGTCAGTTGCAGCAGGCGTTCAAGGCGTACACCGGGATGACACCCACGCATTGGTTGCGCTTGCGTCGGCTCAACAGCGCGCGCCGTGAATTGCTCAGCCGAACTGACAAGGAAACGACGGTCGCGCAAGTGGCGATGCACTGGTCATTCTGGCATTTGGGGCGGTTTTCCAGCAGTTATCGAGCGTTGTTCCAGGAGTTTCCCAGCCAGACGCTCGCCCGCCAACACAGTGGACCTTGTCGGAGGTCATCATGAGTCGGTTATCGTCTTTTAGCCTGTGTGTTGTCATGTCGATGGCCTGTACGCAGGTTCAGGCCGAAACGGTCGTGCCCTTGAAAGGGCAGAGTTCGCAACAGATCCAGCGGGACATCAACGATTGTCGCAATGTCGCGGCCAGTCAGAGCAGCTCAAACCTGTCGCCTTCGGAGGGCGCTGCTGACGGGGCGACGAGTGCTGAGGTACGAGGACGTCAGCATGACGAGTTTTATGAGGGCGCCGAGGACAAGGTGAAACAGGACGATCCCGGTTGCCTGCAAGGGCGGGGTTATCAGGTCACACCCTGAGCGCCCACTTCCTGCGCCGGTATAGCGTTGGCAGCGGGTGGGGAAGGCGCATTGGCCGGTCGACCAGCGGAAGGCACGGCTCGCCATAGAATTGGCCTGGTGATGTTTTGCCTGCCACTGATCTTGTTGATCCGCACGACGCGTGTCTGAATACGAGTGCGGTTTGAATCGTAAACACACCAGGAGCAGCTTCGGGATGACAGAAGAGGGACTCAATACCAATAGGCCTGATGCTCAAGCAGTTATCGCCGCACTCCATCTCGAACCTCACCTGGAGGGTGGTTTCTACCGCAGAACCTTTCAGGCGGATCACCGCGCCATGGTTGAGACCGAAGGAGGCCGGCGTTACTTGCTGACCTCCATCTATTACCTCTTGACCCAGGATTCGCCGATTGGCCATTTCCATCTGAATCAGTCCGATATCGTGCATTACTACCATCTGGGCGACCCGATTCAGTACAGCCTGATTTTCGCGGACGGTTCATTGAAAACCGTGGTGATGGGCAGCGACGTGATTGCGGGTCAGTGCCTGCAGCTGCACGTGCCGGGCGGCGTCTGGAAGGCTTCGCAACTGATGAATGGAACGGCGGGCTATGGCTTGATCAGTGAAGCCGTTGCACCGGGGTTTGATTATGCGGATATGCAGTTGGGGACCCGGCGCAAGCTCAGCGAGATGTTTCCCGAGCATTCGGAGTTATTTGAAAAGCTGACAGCGGATCAGGGATTGGAGCCAGAAATGATTCCGTGATCGATCGCGTATTTTACGAGGGCGGCGGGTTTGTCGATGTTGAGCTTGCGGCGGATGCTCAGGCGATGGGTTTCTACCGTCCTGACGCTGATGTCCAGCTCGCGAGCCATTTCCTTGTTGTTCAACCCTTGAGCCATTTTGTACAGCACCTGGCTCTCGCGCGGAGTCAGTTCATTGTCGGTACTTTTATCGGCGATAAGCCTCTGGGCGATTTCGGCACTGTAGAACGTCCCGCCGCTGACAATGGCTTCGATGGCCGCAATGATTTCCCGTGAAGGCGCGTTCTTCAGCACATAGCCGCTGGCGCCCGAACGAACCGATTCACTGACGTATTCGTAGTTGTCGTACATGCTCAGCACCAGCACCTTGAGCGATGGGTACTGGCTGCGTAACAGCCGGGTCAGCTCGAGCCCGTTGATGTCCTTCAGGCTGATGTCGACCAACAACAGATCTGGTTGGCAGCGCCCGACCATCTCGATGGCATCGGCGCCATTCTCGGCTTCGCCCACCACTTCCAGCGGAACCATGACCGCCAACAGCGATTTGATGCCATCGCGGACCAGGGAGTGATCGTCGACCAGGGCAACGCGGATCGGGTAGGGCAGGTTCATTGCAGGCATTCACTCTAATTGTTAGGGGTTGAGTCAGCGTTCTGCAGCAGGTGGTTTCATCGGTAGCAGCACGTCCAGCTCACTTTTTCCCGGCATCGAGGTCAGGTCGAACCGACCGCCGAAATGCTCGACTCGTTCTCGGATATTACGCAGGCCAATGCCAGCCTGGCGACGTTCGACCTGGGCAACATTGAAGCCTATGCCATCATCGATCACCGTCAACCGTACGGACTTTTCGCAACCGTGCAGGGTAATGATGACGTGTTTTGCCTGGGCGTGGCGTTCGATGTTGGTCAGGCCTTCTTGCACAATGCGAAACAACGAGGCGGCGGCGCCATCAGCCAAGTGACAGTCGAATTCGTTATCGTTGAAGGTTACAACAAGACCGCTGCGTTGCTCGAACTCGGCGGCGAGTTGACCGATCGCCGCCGGCAGGCCAAGGGTGTCGAGCAGCGACGAGCGCAGGTCGTGGGAAAGGCTGCGAACCTCGCCAATCGCTTCCCCCAGGCGCTCGGTGGCGTCTCTTAAAATGCTTAAGCCCTTGTCTTGTCCATTCTCCAACACATGGCTGGCCAGTTCGAATTGAAACTTGATAGAGACCAGCAGCTGGCTGATGCCGTCGTGCAGCTCTCGGGAAACCCGCGAACGCTCTTCCTCCTGCAAGCTGACGATGCGTTGGGTGAGGCGCTGCAGTTTTTTGTCGGCCAGGCGATGTTCGCTGACGTTCAGCGTCATGCCGCTGGCGAACACAAACAGCACTGCCACAAGCGCCACTGCGGCAATCGCCAGCATGGTTGTGCGGATGCCCTGAGCCACCTCGGCACGCGCTTGCTGGGTGGCGCGTTCAACGTCTTCAAGGTAGATACCGGTGCCGAGCATCCAGCCCCAACGATCGAGCATCACTACGTAGGCGAGCTTGTCGGTCACTTGGCCGGAAGAGGGTTTGTTCCAGGCGTAACGTTGAAAGCCTTCGCCGGATGCCGCGCTTTTGAGCAACGCCTGGATTACGGGCAGGCCGTGAGGGTCTTTCATGTCCCACAGGTATTGGCCCACCAGCTCTGACTGGCGTGCGTGCATCAGGCTGCGGCCCTCGCGGTCGTAGACGAAGAAGTAGCCATTGATGCCAAAGCTGAGTTTGCGCAGTTCTTCCAGCACTTGTTGCTGTGCGTGTTCATCACCGCGACCGTTGTCGTACAGCGGCGCGATCAGGCTTTGCGCCATTTCCACGTAGTTTTTCAGTTCTGCGCGCTTGCTGGCCAGAATGCTGTCTTCGATCAGTTGCGCCTGTTGATCACCCAGTTGACGGTTCAGGGAAATCACCAGCGCGCAGATGACCGCGATCGCCAACACCAGCGGCAGAATCCCGAGCGCGACGATTTTGTGTTTGAGCTGCATCTCTACTCCTGGCCAGACCGAGGGAGGGCGAAGGCCCGGCATCATATGCCAAAGATACGCGCCTGCGGCTGTGATGAAACACAAAACCTGTGGGAGCGGGCTGTGGCGAGGGGGCTTGCCCCCGTTGGGCAGCGAAGCAGCCTCAAAAAAAAAATCTCTGATGTACCAAAGATTTTGTGAGTGCTACGCACTCAAACGGGGGCAAGCCCCCTCGCCACAGCCCGCTCCCACAGGGAGTTGCGTTTCAACTGACAGATCAGTGGCATCTACGTAGAACTACGTAGGCGTCACGTACGTAGTAACGCGGATTTATTTGTCGACAGCATGGGTGGATATTGGGCCCGCTCCGCAAAGCGGACACAATTATAATAATTACCGCCGCAGTCACTGGCTGTCGGCAGGAGACACGCTATGCCCCGTCTGGCTAAACACCTCGCCTGGTTTGCCGTGGCTGTCTTGGGAGCGTTTGCGCTAAGTGTCGTGGCCCTGCGCCGCGGCGAAGCCATCAACGCCCTCTGGATCGTAGTCGCAGCCGTCGCTATTTATCTCGTCGCATACCGCTATTACAGCCTGTTCATCGCCACCAAGGTGATGCAACTCGACCCCAATCGAGCCACTCCCGCCGTAATCAACAACGATGGTCTGGACTATGTGCCGACCAACAAACATGTGCTCTTCGGTCACCACTTCGCAGCCATTGCCGGCGCGGGGCCACTGGTCGGTCCGGTGTTGGCGGCGCAGATGGGCTACCTGCCCGGCACGCTGTGGCTGATTGCCGGGGTGGTGCTGGCCGGTGCGGTTCAGGACTTCATGGTCCTGTTCATGTCCACCCGCCGCAACGGTCGTTCTCTGGGCGATATGGTCCGTGAAGAAATGGGCCGCATCCCCGGGACCATCGCGCTGTTCGGCTGCTTCCTGATCATGATCATCATCCTCGCGGTGCTGGCGCTGATCGTGGTCAAGGCCCTGGCCGAAAGCCCGTGGGGCATCTTTACCGTGATGGCGACCATCCCGATCGCGATGTTCATGGGCGTCTACATGCGCTACATCCGCCCGGGCCGCATCGGTGAAATCTCGGTGATCGGCGTGGCGTTGCTGCTGGGTTCGATCTGGCTGGGCGGGCAGATTGCCGCTGACCCGGTGTGGGCCAAAGCCTTTACCTTCACCGGCCTGCAGATCACCTGGATGCTGATCGGCTACGGTTTCGTGGCGGCGGTGTTGCCGGTGTGGCTGATTCTGGCGCCGCGCGATTACCTGTCGACTTTCCTCAAGATCGGCACCATCGTTGCGCTGGCAATCGGCATTCTGATCACCATGCCCGAGCTGAAAATGCCAGCATTGACCCAGTTCATCGACGGCACCGGACCGGTGTGGAAGGGTGGGTTGTTCCCGTTCCTGTTCATCACCATCGCCTGTGGTGCAGTCTCCGGTTTCCACGCACTGATTGCTTCCGGCACCACGCCGAAGCTGCTTGCCAGCGAAGGCCATGCCCGTTACATCGGTTACGGCGGCATGCTGATGGAATCCTTCGTGGCGATCATGGCGATGGTTGCCGCTTCGGTGATCGAGCCGGGCGTCTATTTCGCCATGAACAGCCCGGCAGCACTGGTCGGTGCTGATGCTGTTTCGGTTGCGCAGACAGTCAGCAGTTGGGGTTTCGCGATTACCCCGGAGGCCCTGCAAGCGGTGGCCAAGGACATCGGTGAAACCACCGTCCTGGCACGTGCCGGCGGTGCGCCGACCCTGGCGGTGGGTATCGCGCAGATCCTGCACCACGTGCTGCCGGGTGAAAACACCATGGCGTTCTGGTACCACTTCGCGATTCTGTTTGAAGCGCTGTTCATCCTCACTGCGGTCGATGCCGGTACTCGTGCCGGACGTTTCATGCTGCAGGACTTGCTCGGCTCCTTCGTGCCGGCGCTGAAACGCACCGAGTCCTGGACCGCCAACCTGATTGCCACGGCTGGTTGCGTGGCAATGTGGGGCTACCTGCTGTACCAAGGCGTGATAGACCCATTGGGCGGGATCAACACCTTGTGGCCATTGTTCGGTATCTCCAACCAGATGCTGGCCGGAATCGCATTGATGCTGGCGACCGTCGTGCTGATCAAAATGAAACGCCAACGCTATGTGTGGGTGACCATGCTGCCAGCGGTATGGCTGTTGATTTGCACCACCACCGCAGGCTTCATCAAGCTGTTCGACGCGAACCCGGCGATTGGTTTCCTCGCCCTGGCGAAGAAATACAGCGATGCCTTGGCCAACGGCCAGGTGCTGGCGCCGGCCAAGAGCATCGAGCAGATGCAGCACGTGATCTACAACGCCTACACCAACGCGACGCTGACGGTGTTGTTCCTGCTCGTGGTGTTCAGCATCCTGTTCTTTGCGCTCAAGGTCGGTATCGCCGCCTGGGGCACCAAAGAACGCACGGATAAAGAAGCGCCATTCCAGGCTCTGCCGGATGCTTGATGGAGGAGGGCAGCATGTTCAATGACCTGAGTCGCCTTGGTAAATACCTGGGTCAGGCAGCACGCTTGATGGTTGGTATGCCTGACTACGACACTTACGTTGAGCATATGCAAACCAAACACCCGGACAAACCGGTGATGAGCTACGAGGTGTTCTTTCGCGAACGTCAGGAGGCTCGTTACGGCGGCAAGGCAGGGCCGAAGTGTTGCTGACCCGCTGATGTGATGTGGAAGTGGTTTTTGTGGGAGCGAGCCTGCTCGCGATAGCGGTCTGACAGTCAACTGCAACGTTGAATGTTAAGCCGTCATCGCGAGCAGGCTCATTCCCACATGGATTGTGCTTTAACTGACTGGCATCAGTTCGTCGATCACCCCCGTGAAGGCCTCGACCAGCAGGCTGCGCCCTTGGGCTCGCGTCAGTATCAGCAGTTGCGCGCGAGCTTCGGAGTCAGCCAGCGGGCGGTAGGTCACGCCCTTTTTTACCAACGTCTGGGTGCACTGGGGCACCAGCGCAACGCCTTGCCCGGCGGCCACCAGCGCGATGATCGAGGTGATTTGCCGTCCGGATGGACCCGGGCGCAGGGGCAACCCGTTGCGTCGGTACAGTTGTTGAATGGATTCGTTGAGCCCCGAGCCATAATCGACCGGAAACAAAATCAACGGGTACGCGCTGAGCTGGGCGAGGGTGACCTCGGCCTGGCCGGCCAACGGGTTGTCACTGGAAAGGGCCGCCATTAAGGGTTCTTCACCCAGGGACAGTACCCGGACCTCGGTTTGCCCGTTTTGAGGCAGCAACCGACTCATACCAATATCGATACGACCATCGGCGACCTGTGACCATAGACTGCTGGACGCACCTTCCACCAGAGTCAGTTGAACCTCTGGAAAGCGTTGGGCAAAAGCTTGAATGGCCTGGCTGAACATATCTGACAGGGCAATCGAGCTGGCGTAGCCCAACACGAGTTGCCCGGTCGAGCCAGCGGCCAGCTTGCCGGCGATGATTTCGGTCAGGTCGGCCTGCTCCAGCATGGCGCGCGCATAAGGCAGAAAATGCCGGCCTTGGGCCGTGAGCGACACTGTGCGGCTGGTGCGGTCAAACAGACGAAACCCCAGCTCGGCCTCCAGAGCGGAAATCTGCCGGGTCAACGGCGGCTGGGCGAGGTGCAGACGCAGTGCCGCGCGACCAAAGTGCAGCTCTTCGGCGACCGTCAAAAAGTAACGTAACTTGCGCAGATCCAGCATCCTGTTCCTTGGGTATTGATCGGTCCGAATTCGGTATTGGTCTTCGGCAGCCCGCGTATTCTATAAAGGCCTCCTGTCATAAAACGAGAGGCCTCATGAATTCGCGCCTGCAGAGTGCTCGCATCGCCTTGTTTCTGTGTGGTTGCGCGGCCTTCCCGTGCAAGTCGTACGTTAAAACCTTCAGGCGTAATCCTGAAATCACCTGGTGCTGGAAATCGCCTGAGAGATTTTCGCTGAGTATCTGCATCGCACATCCGGCGTGATGAAAGATTGTGCGCAACTGTTGCGGTAATGGCGGAACCATGAACGATTTGAAAGACGAAGTCTCTCCTTTGCGGGGGCCGCAATCGACCGATGCCTCTGTACGTCGCCGATCTCTGGTGGCTGGCTGCTGCGCACACGCTGTGCATGATGGCCTGACCGACGTTATCTATGTGCTGTTGCCGATCTGGCAGGCGCAGTTCGCCTTGAGCTACGCCCAAATCGGCCTGTTGCGTGGCGCCTACTCCGGGATGATGGCCGGTTTCCAGCTGTTGGCAAGCCGGGCTGCGAGGCGATGGGGGCGAGAGCACTTGCTGGTGGGTGGGACCGCGCTCGCGGGGTTCGCTTACTTGCTGGCAGGGCAGGCTGGTGGCTTGACGGTGTTGTTGTTGGCGCTGTTGTTGGGCGGATTGGGCGCTAGCACCCAACACCCACTGGCGTCTTCGTTTATCACCGATACACACGAGGAGGGCGGGGGAGTCAAACAAGCATTGTCGCAGTACAACTTCTCCGGAGACATCGGCAAAACGTTGATACCGGGGTTGGTCGGCCTGTTACTGACGGTCATCAGCTGGCGCGCGAGTGTCACGCTGATAGGCCTGCTCGGTCTGGCCGCCGCCGGTCTGCTGTGGTGGCTGATTCCGGCGCGCGTGGTGACTTCATCCGGTCAGGGCAGGGCCTCCAAGGCAATCACGGGAAACGGCTCCGCCAGTGGGCTGCGGGCGCTCATCGTGACCGGCACACTGGACAGTGCGGTACGGATGGGTTTTCTCACCTTCTTGCCGTTCCTGCTGAAAGAGAAGGGGGCCGGGACGGCAGGCATAGGTCTGGCGCTGACAATGTTGTTTGTGGGCGGTGCATTCGGCAAGTTGCTGTGCGGCTATCTGGGCGCGCGCATCGGCATGATGAAAACCGTATGGCTGACCGAGTTCACCACCGCGGTGTTGATCATCACGTCGGTGTACCTGCCGCTGTTCGGCCTGATGGCGGTGTTGCCGCTGCTGGGGCTGGCGTTGAACGGAACATCGTCGGTGCTGTATGGCGCCGTGCCGGACCTGGCAGGCCCAGGCAAACGAGAGCACGCCTTCGCCGTGTTCTACACCGGCACCATCGGTGGCGGGGCGCTGGCACCGGTATTGTTTGGCAGCCTGGGCGACATCACAGGTATTGCTGCTGCTGTGATCATGTTGGCCGCCATTCTGCTGTTGACACTGCCCTTGTCGTGGTATGTGCAACGAGGCCTGGACGCTGATTCTCAGCGCGCCAGGAACATCGAGCATGCGCAGTAAAGCGAATGCCTTGAAAGAAAGCGCTATCAAAGTGATTAACTTTGCAGCCGGCGGGTTATCGTTCGACGCCTGCCAGGAGTGAAGGCGGGCGCTATCGCAGCAATAGAAGGGGCGCGAAATCGTTCAACGAGTCACAAGACGACAGGGGCTTTTTCAGACCTGTTGAGTGACTGTGCGGAGTTGATGATATGAAATTGTTCAGGCCGTTACTTCAGCGGCCCGTAGCCTTGTTGTGGGGAGGGTTGGCGCTCTCCTCAATGGGTGACGAACTCTTCGCGATTGCCATTGCCTGGATGGCAGTGCAGATCGCCGGTACCGATGCGAGCTGGCTCAGTGCTTTACGAGGTGCTGCTGCGTTGGCAGGCGCATTACTGGGTGGAATATGGGCGGAGCGTTGGGACCACCGTCGTACGATGATCGGCGCCGATCTGACGCGGGCCGGGCTTGCCTTGATTCCTGTGATCGCCTGGGGGCTTGGCATCATGAATCTCTGGATGCTGGCGGTGCCGCTCATGCTCATGATGATCGTCAACTCGCTCTTCGAACCAGCGCTGCGGGCCAGTCTGCCGCGCATTGTTGCGGCACCGGATCAACTGCAATCGGTCAACGCGCTGTTCGATGCCATCATCCGGGTTGCCCGGGTGATCGGGCCGATTCTGGCAGCGGCGATTACGTTGCTGATTCCGATCGAGCATCTTTTTACCCTCAACGGCATCACATTCCTGATCTCCGCCTGGGCGGTCATGAAGCTGGGTAAAGCGTTGCCGCGCCAACCTGTCAGGGCGACCAGCCGACGTGCCGGTTTTACTGCCGGCTGGCGAAGCCTTGTGGGGCGCAGGCAAATGCAGGCGGTGTATGTGTGTGCGGGATTGGGCAATGTTGCCTGGAGCGTGGGTATCTCGATCGGCATGGCGCTGGCCGTCGTCAAATACAATATCCAGGGTTTCGATGTACAGGGTTTTGCTGCCTATGGCCTGATCATGGGCGCCTATGGAGCCGGGAACCTGATCTCTATTTTTGTTGTGGGCAATCTGCAAATCCGCCGCTTGTATCACGGGTTTACCTTCGGTTCCGTGGTCAACGGCTTGGGCATCGCCGCCATCGGTGCAGCCGCGATGTATCTACCACCGGAGCATGTTCTGGCGGGGATGATGATCGGCGCAGGTATTGCGGCGCTCGGTGGGCCACTGATCGACATCTCATTCATTTTGCTCATTCAAACCAAGTTCAAGCACAGCGAGATCGCGGGGCTGGCAAGGCTGCGCTTTGCCGCGCTGGGGGCGTCGATTCTGATCGCCGGTGCCTGCGGCGCTGCGCTGTATGCCCACTTTGAAACCGGCTTGATTATTGTCGGTGCCGGGATTTTCGAAGTGATCGTGGGAGCGATTGTGCTGCTTGTCCCCAAGGATAACGAAGCCGTAGAGGCGAATAAGGAAGAAGTCACTTCGTTGTCGTCATCATCCTTGGCCGATGGCCGCGAAGTGGCCAGATGAAACAGTTCCATGACGATGTAAAAGCCCATGCCGAGCGAACGCCGGACAACATTGCACTGATGCCCCGACAATGCCGTCAGTAACCCTGACCCAGAAATTCCTCGAATAATCCGCAGTTTGTCTATTCCTCTACACGGACGGCAAGATCTCATGGGCTGGCCGTCCTCTCTTGCATTGCTTTTTTGCATTAGTACTTGGCATTTTCGTTTCGAGTGTCATTTTTTGGTGCCTTTTTATGAGTATTAGTAGTGCGCTGCTATTAATTAGCGCTCCGCACTGGACGCCCTGTATTACAAGGGCAATAAAAACAGTGAGTAGAAATTTCCCGCTTACAGTGCATAAAACTCACTTGAGTTGCCATTTGCACCATTTTCGCACGATCCACAGTTGTGCAAGTTACACGCGGGGAAAGTGTCTCAGCAGCCCCATCAATAACCGTCTCAAAAATGAAACAAAACGTCGCCACGGCGTCTTTTCAAAGGCTTTTTCAGTTTTTTATTAACAATTGCAATACTTGGGCACAGCCCTTGCAAAAGTACTTTCAAACCACCGAAAGTGTGGTTTTCAACGAAAAAAATAATGGGGGAACGTTATAAATGGGGCGCCAGAAATCAAACCGGAAAGGCCAAGTCTCTGGCGTCGGAACGCGTCAAGAGATTGCCGAAATCACGCGGAATTTGTTTCCAAATGAGACAGGAAGTTAACGACGCACACTGAGGTGCTCAGCAGAAACAGTACTCACTAAAACAACGTAAGGCCTGATTTTATTGAAATAGCGAAGTTATAAGAAAATGCCGTCTGTATCGCGGCAAGGAGTAGGGTATGCCCCGAGCTTTTTTTAACGAAATGTATGATGCGAGTGGTGGCTGCCGCCCACATTACCAGGAGTTCGCACGTTGGTTGGCGGACACACCTCTGGAGTTACTGGATCAACGTCGTCGCGAAGCCGACCTGTTGTTCCACAGAGCCGGCATCACCTTCACCTTATACGGGGACGAGCAGGGCACCGAGCGGTTGATTCCGTTCGACATCATTCCGCGCAGCATCAAGGCCAGCGAATGGCAAATGGTCGAGCGGGGCTGCATTCAGCGGGTCCAGGCGTTGAACATGTTCCTGGACGACATCTACCACGGGCAACGTATTCTCAAGGAGGGCATTATTCCGGCCGAACAGGTGTTGGCCAACGAGGGTTATCAGGTCGCCATGCAGGGCCTGAATCTGCACCGCGGCATCTACGCTCACATCGCCGGGGTCGATCTGGTCCGCGACGGCGATGGCAGCTACTACGTACTGGAAGACAATCTGCGAACGCCCAGCGGCGTCAGCTACATGCTTGAAGACCGCAAGATGATGATGCGTTTGTTCCCCGAACTCTTCGCCGCCCAGCGTGTGGCGCCCATTGATCACTACCCGAACCTGCTGCTGGACACCCTGAGAAGCTCCAGTCCGCTGGACAATCCCACCGCCGTGGTGCTGACCCCGGGCCGCTTCAACAGTGCCTACTTCGAACATGCGTTCCTGGCCCGTGAAATGGGCGTGGAACTGGTTGAAGGCGCCGATCTGTTTGTCCGCGATGATCGCGTCTATATGCGCACCACCGCAGGCCCCAGACAGGTGGATGTCATTTACCGCCGTCTCGACGATGCGTATCTCGATCCTCTGTCGTTCAACCCGGACTCCATGCTCGGCGTGCCCGGCCTGATTGCCGCTTACCGCTCAGGCAATGTGGTGCTGGCGAACGCCGTCGGCACCGGGGTGGCGGACGACAAGTCGATCTATCCCTATGTCGGCGACATGATCCGCTTCTACCTCGCCGAGGAACCGATCCTCAAGAACGTGCCTACCTGGCAATGCCGCAAGCCGGAAGAATTGTCCCATGTGTTGGCGAATCTGCCTGAGCTGGTGGTCAAGGAAACCCAGGGTTCCGGCGGCTATGGCATGCTGGTCGGCCCGGCGGCCACGGCGGCGGAAATCGAAGACTTCCGCGCCCGCCTCAAGGCTCGCCCTGAAGCCTATATCGCCCAACCCACCCTGTGCCTGTCGACGTGCCCGACCTTTGTCGAAAACGGCATCGCCCCACGCCACATTGACCTGCGCCCGTTTGTGCTGTCGGGCAGAGAAACCCGTCTGGTGCCCGGTGGCCTGACCCGCGTGGCATTGCGCGAAGGCTCGCTGGTGGTGAACTCGTCTCAGGGCGGCGGCACCAAAGACACTTGGGTAGTGGAGGACTAAGACATGCTTTCAAGAACCGCTTCGGACCTCTACTGGATGTCCCGTTACCTGGAGCGCGCCGAAAACCTGGCGCGCATGCTCGAAGTCAGTTACTCGTTGTCGTTGATGCCTCAGGCGGGGCGCACCGATGGCCGCGCCGAACTGGCAATGTCGCTACTGGCCGCCGGCACGCTGGACGATTACAACGAGCGTTATGGCGAGCTCAACACTGAGCGCATGTTGCACTTCTTCGCGCTGGATGAAACCAACCCCGGGAGTATCTATTGCTGTTTGCAAGCCGCGCGGGCCAACGCTCACGCCGTGCGCGGACGCATCACTGCCGACATGTGGGAGAACATCAACGCCACGTGGCTGGAGATGCGCAACATCGCCAGCAATGGTCTGGCGCGCTATGGCATCAGCCATTTCTGCGAGTGGGTCAAGGAGCGTTCGCACCTGTTCCGCGGCGCGACTTCGGGCACCATCATGCGCAACGATGCCTACTGCTTCATTCGCCTGGGGACTTTCCTTGAGCGGGCGGACAACACGCTGCGCCTGCTGGATGCACGCTACGAAATGTTCGGCGAGGAGTCGGAGGAGGTGAGTGACAACTCCGCGCGCGGCTACTACCAGTGGAGTGCCTTGCTGCGGGCTTTGTCGTCCTTCGAGGCGTTCAACGAGATCTACCGCAATGCGCCGGGCGCCGAGCAGGTCTCCGAAATGCTGTTATTGCGCGGCGACGTCCCGCGTTCGCTGCACGCCTGCATCGAGGAACTGGACCAAATCCTCGCCAGCCTGCCGGGCAGTAACGGACGGGCGGCCCAGCGGTTGGCCGCCGAGTTGAATGCTCGGCTGCGCTACACCGGTATCGACGAGATTCTCGGCCTCGGTCTGCACCTCTGGCTGACTGACTTCATCTCCCAGGTTCGCCATCTCGGCCAGACCGTTCACGAGTCCTATCTGGAGGCCGTATGAAACTGTCCATACGTCACGACACCACCTACAGCTATGCCGATGAAGTCTGCACCAGCATTCAGTTCTTGCGTCTGACGCCGCAGAACAGTGAACGCCAGCGCATCCTGGAATGGCACCTGGAACTGCCGCGCCTGGTGCGCAGCCAGTTCGATCCTTACGGCAACATCCTGCATGTGTTGACGATGGACGAACCCCATGGGGCCTTGGTACTGACGGCTTATGGTCAGGTAGAGATCGATTCGGACCGTGACCTGGAGCGCGACAGCCAATCGCCTTTGCCGTTTTTGCGCAGCAGTAAGCTGACGATAGCGGACGATGCCCTGAATGCCTTCGCCGTGCAGCACTGCGGTATACGGCGTGATCGAACGGCGCTGACCGACCTGATGCATGGCCTGGCCGACCATATCGTCTACAACCCTGGCGCAACCACGGTGGACACGACGGCAGCCGAAGCGTTTGCGGGTGGAGGAGGGGTCTGTCAGGACCACACTCACGCCTTCCTGGCCTGTGCCCGCAGCTTGGGGATTGCTGCGCGTTATGTCTCCGGCTATCTGTGCACTGAAGATGAAAACCACTTGGCCAGCCACGCCTGGGCCGAGGCCTGGCTCGACGATGGTTGGTACAGCTTCGACGTCACCAACCGACTGACCCGGCCCGAACGCCATCTGAAACTGGCGGTGGGCCTGGACTACCTTGACGCCTGCCCGGTACGCGGCATGCGTCGTGGTGGCGGGGCCGAGTCGATGCTGGCACGAGTGCAGGTAACGTCGCTGTTTCAGGTTCAGCACCAATAAGCCTGAAACGTTCACAGTAATTGGCCATACCGTCAGAGAGGCGGTATGGCCTTTCATCCAGAATTCACGGGTTAGCGCAAATGACTTATTGCGTCGCTATGCACTTGGCCGACGGGCTGGTGTTCATCTCCGACTCACGAACCAATGCCGGTATCGACCAGATTTCAACGTTTCGTAAGTTGTTTATTTTCAGCACGCCGGGTGAGCGGCTGATTGTGTTGCAGACTGCGGGCAATCTGGCCACCTCGCAATCAGTGGTGAACTTGCTCAAGCAACGTTGCAGTGGACCTGGCCCGCACCTGTTAAATGTCCGCACACTCTATGACGCCACCGTGCTGGTGGCCGAAACCGTTCGCGAAGTCGTCACCCGGGACCGTACAAAGTTGGCAGGCAAGACTGACTTGAGTTGCTCTTTTTTGGTGGGCGGACAAATCGCAGAGGGGCCGATGGATGTGTACAGCATTTACCCGCAAGGCAACTTCATTCAGGCGACGGAGGACACGCCATTCCTGCAATTGGGTGAAAGCAAATACGGCAGGCCGATACTTGATCGCAACCTCACGTACCGCACATCACTCGAAGAGAGCCTGCGTTGTGGGTTGATCTCATTCGACTCGACCATGCGCAGCAACCTGTCGGTGGGTATGCCGCTGGACCTGCTGGTGTACAGGAAAGACAGTTTTGCCGGCGCGAAAAGTTATCGCATCACGGCTGACGACTCGTATTTCATGTGTATCCGTATGCAGTGGGCTGCCGGACTGCAGGACATGCTTGCCGCATTGCCGGAGCCGCCTGACGCTTACATGTCGGGGGCCGCCAACAAAAACTAGCTTGTTACTCGAGCAAATTCATTGTTCCAAGAAAACCCCAGCGGCAGGCAGATCGCTGGGGGGCTTTCAGAATGCTGTCCATAGCATCAAAAGCTGCGCACAGCCCGGCCAATCCTGAAACATAATGTTACGTGTAATATTGATGACGTTATGGTAGCTATGCCGTCGTAATCGACGAATTTAGCGCCGGGATAATAGCGAAGCCCCGGCGCTGAATTTATCCATAACGTCCATTATGCGATGCCGTTGACAGTGCAGTCTGTCTGGGGGAGCCTTCATCATCAGCCCACTCAAGAGTGAATGGTATGTCTCTGAGCTATAACGGATTGGAGTTTGAAACCGAGCTGCTGGCCCAATGGGCAGCGTTTTTCGATCTTGCTGGTTGGGAATGGGACAGGGGCATTTCAGCCGTTGGAAACTGGAAGCCTGATTACAGAGTTTGCTTCCCCTGCGGACATTCTGAGTGTTCTGGCAGCCACACGATTCTTGTATCGGTCTTGCCAGTCAACGCTATCGAGGACGTCAAAGGACATCCTGCGATAGAGATGGGCTGGGGTGTTCAGAACTCTCTTGGCCAGTGGCTTGCTGATGCCGGTGCGCTGTTTGGAAACACACCGAAAGCGACGGAATGGGTCATGTCGCATGGGGCTGGTGGTGGGACGGAAAACGTCTACAACTGGGTTGATAACGCTAACCTGTTGTGGAACCAAGCTCGTAGCCTTGTGCTGAAAAGCTAGGTATTGCTGATAACTGCAGTTATCGGAAATACGCCTGAAAGCCAAGATTTTGACGATTACTCCCTAAAATGTATCTTTTGGGGAGTAATAACCGGTAATACGTATTATCGGATATTACTCAGACACCCTCGACCTGCCCGAAGGGCATTAGGCGCCACTCGTTCGACAGCCTGGCACTGAAACATCCGCGCCGATACCCGGCAACGCCGGCCCGATCTACAGCCCAAAGAAAAACCCCAGCGATCACCAAATCACTGGGGTTTTTCTTCGCGTGCGAAACGCTTTCTGTCACCTCGATGTCACTTCGCGCCCTGATTTGCCCAAGGCGTTGTTCCGGATCTGTCGCGTAGCCTGCGCGGTCCCGTGACATCCAGCACCATCGCAGGACAGGTCCCGGCAGGTCCGATTCTCTAGCGACTTTCGACCGGATGGCCGATGAGGCGTCTTTCGGTGTCGTCGATGGCGGTGGCTCTGACGTAGCAGGCGCCGGTCGCCTTGTGGCCTTCAATTCGCTGGACCATCAGCATCTTTGCCATGCCTTCCTTGCACTGTGCTTCTGAATCGCTTGAAAAGGCCTCTACGTCCTTCCCGTCGACCATCAGGATGAAAATCCACATTTTCAGCATGACGCCTCCTTGGCTTTGGGAGCGAAGCGGGTGGGGGTGTTGTTACACCCCCACTTTAGTACGGAGTCCCGTATTTTCAGCATCGTGAAATCAGCTTTTGTTTCTGACCATCTTCTCGAAATCCGCCTCGGTGATCTCTTCCAACCCCTTAAGAATCAACCACCTAAGCATCTCGGTTTCCTTGATCGATCTTTTGGTGGCAATCGTAGCCTTGACCGCTTCCTTCTCGACCTTTCGCCACGTCTCGTCATCGATGTGCTTTGTAGGCATTTGCGCGCTTTCCTGAATGAATCTGGCCAAATACTAGGCTGATTTTCTAAGTATCTTGACAATTAGAATCTAAGAAACTAAGTTTTCATTCAAATCTAATTTCTTAGAAACTCAGAAATGTTCATTGACTGGCTCAAGACTTCGCAGGAACACGACTTTGACCTCCCGGTCGTGTGCGACATCGTCACCAAAACCATCGACACCATCACGGGTGAGGTGCTGAGCAGTCGTCAGCCGAGTTTTCGCCACGAAGGTAGCCACAGTTCACGCGTTCAGATTCACATCCAGGGTCGAAAAATCACTGTCGATGGAAACCCGTCTCGGCTGAATCGTCACGACAACCTTTGGGGATTCGAAACGGTTGAACAGTGCATTGCTGTCTACAACGATTTGTTATCGCAGTACGGTTTGCCGCCGTTCACCAAATGCACCCGGTTTGAGATCCGTCAGGGTGAATCGGGGGCAAAAAGCTCTCAGCTCTGGGCCGACGGCTGCTGCATTCACCGCATCGACTTGACCACAAATATTGCGGTAGGGAAGGGTAATGAGACCGCCTACCTGCGCGGACTTGCAACGCAGCGGATTGGCCACTCCATCGGCCGGCTGTTCCCGAACGGAAAATCCGTGGACTGGACAACATCAGGAAGCGGGAAGGGTTACACCCCCACTTTAGTACGGAGTCCCGTATTTTCAGCATCGTGAAATCAGCTTTTGTTTCTGACCATCTTCTCGAAATCCGCCTCGGTGATCTCTTCCAACCCCTTAAGAATCAACCACCTAAGCATCTCGGTTTCCTTGATCGATCTTTTGGTGGCAATCGTAGCCTTGACCGCTTCCTTCTCGACCTTTCGCCACGTCTCGTCATCGATGTGCTTTGTAGGCATTTGCGCGCTTTCCTGAATGAATCTGGCCAAATACTAGGCTGATTTTCTAAGTATCTTGACAATTAGAATCTAAGAAACTAAGTTTTCATTCAAATCTAATTTCTTAGAAACTCAGAAATGTTCATTGACTGGCTCAAGACTTCGCAGGAACACGACTTTGACCTCCCGGTCGTGTGCGACATCGTCACCAAAACCATCGACACCATCACGGGTGAGGTGCTGAGCAGTCGTCAGCCGAGTTTTCGCCACGAAGGTAGCCACAGTTCACGCGTTCAGATTCACATCCAGGGTCGAAAAATCACTGTCGATGGAAACCCGTCTCGGCTGAATCGTCACGACAACCTTTGGGGATTCGAAACGGTTGAACAGTGCATTGCTGTCTACAACGATTTGTTATCGCAGTACGGTTTGCCGCCGTTCACCAAATGCACCCGGTTTGAGATCCGTCAGGGTGAATCGGGGGCAAAAAGCTCTCAGCTCTGGGCCGACGGCTGCTGCATTCACCGCATCGACTTGACCACAAATATTGCGGTAGGGAAGGGTAATGAGACCGCCTACCTGCGCGGACTTGCAACGCAGCGGATTGGCCACTCCATCGGCCGGCTGTTCCCGAACGGAAAATCCGTGGACTGGACAACATCAGGAAGCGGGAAGGGTTACACCCCCACTTTAGTACGGAGTCCCGTATTTTCAGCATCGTGAAATCAGCTTTTGTTTCTGACCATCTTCTCGAAATCCGCCTCGGTGATCTCTTCCAACCCCTTAAGAATCAACCACCTAAGCATCTCGGTTTCCTTGATCGATCTTTTGGTGGCAATCGTAGCCTTGACCGCTTCCTTCTCGACCTTTCGCCACGTCTCGTCATCGATGTGCTTTGTAGGCATTTGCGCGCTTTCCTGAATGAATCTGGCCAAATACTAGGCTGATTTTCTAAGTATCTTGACAATTAGAATCTAAGAAACTAAGTTTTCATTCAAATCTAATTTCTTAGAAACTCAGAAATGTTCATTGACTGGCTCAAGACTTCGCAGGAACACGACTTTGACCTCCCGGTCGTGTGCGACATCGTCACCAAAACCATCGACACCATCACGGGTGAGGTGCTGAGCAGTCGTCAGCCGAGTTTTCGCCACGAAGGTAGCCACAGTTCACGCGTTCAGATTCACATCCAGGGTCGAAAAATCACTGTCGATGGAAACCCGTCTCGGCTGAATCGTCACGACAACCTTTGGGGATTCGAAACGGTTGAACAGTGCATTGCTGTCTACAACGATTTGTTATCGCAGTACGGTTTGCCGCCGTTCACCAAATGCACCCGGTTTGAGATCCGTCAGGGTGAATCGGGGGCAAAAAGCTCTCAGCTCTGGGCCGACGGCTGCTGCATTCACCGCATCGACTTGACCACAAATATTGCGGTAGGGAAGGGTAATGAGACCGCCTACCTGCGCGGACTTGCAACGCAGCGGATTGGCCACTCCATCGGCCGGCTGTTCCCGAACGGAAAATCCGTGGACTGGACAACATCAGGAAGCGGGAAGGGTACCCGACTGCAATACCGGAAGGCCTACGACAAATCTTTTGAAATCCTTGATAAGCACCTGCCGAAAGTAAAGCGTGTCTTTGGCGAAAACTCCGCCGAATTTAAATACGCTCAGGACATTTATAATTATGCCTTTGAAACAGGCGTTGTCCGCTTAGAGCAAGAGTTGAAAAGTGAATATTTAAGCCGTGAAAAGCTATGTTTTTGGGGCCTCTTCGATGAAGGCAAATATCTTGCTCTGCATAAAGAGTTTTTAAGCGTTGACGAACGCCTAAAGGTGACAAAGATGGATTACGCCAGTATTGCTCAGCAATTAATTTTAGAGAAAGTGGTTGACTCGACCTTGGCGGCAAACACTACAGCGATGTACGCCCAGCTATGGATGACGGGCCAGCAACTTGACTTCAATAAAAATCAAGTCCGTGTACACGCCGCGAGACTTAATAAAATTGGAATCAATATTCGTAATAGCTGCGACATCTCTAACTTTAGCAATGTGTTTATTCGCGAGATGAAAGAGATTAATCCAGTAAAAGGCATTGCACCGCCGAGCTGGTACAAGCGGCCTAACCACCTGCAACCGGTTGCAGCATGATAGTCAGTTTTCAGGGGGCACAGCTGTCTCCAAGTCAACGCAGACAGCTTGAGTTTCAACGCAAGGCACAAACTGCATTTCTGCGCCCTGTTTTAGCAGGCCAAGTCTCTGAAGCGATTAAGGCAGTCGAACTGCGAAAAGAGCAAGGGGTCAAGCCTGAACAGGTTTGGTTTGTTGAACGTCAAGAAGTGGGTACTTCTTGCTTAGCTGAATGGATGGGGTTTTGATGGAGCGTAGAGACTATCTAAATTTGCGGTTCGCAGTAGAGCAGGAAATATCTAATAGCGCAGTAGATACTGATGCTCTTGTGAACAATCTAATGAGACTGTTTTTACAGTCGATCTCGAATGCAGAGATGAAGCGTCAAGCCATTGCACAGCAATTCCGTAGCTTTAAACGCAACGCCAATACAACCGCGCCCAGTTGGGCTTATAAAAATCCGGGCTTGAGTGACCGGATTCCGACAATGAAAGAGGCTAAATAATGACATTTCCTACAATTCTCGTTGAGGTAACAGGTGTTTCCCGTTCTGGCACGGCAACAAAGAGCGGCAGACCATATTGCATGTATGAAGCATTCTGCCATTTGCCCAATATTCCATACCCGCAGAAAGCATCTTTTTATGCAGAGCTTCCTAATCAGGTTCCACAGCCTGGGACTTATGAGTGCGATATTGTCGCGGATGTTCGTGATGGGCGGTTGGACTTCACTGTTGATCCACGTCAAGGCCGCCGCAAGAATATTCCGCCGCTTTCTGCCGCGCAGAAAGTTTCCGGAGCTTAAACATGTCTCTCCAGTATGTGCAGGTTTGTACCAAACTGGTTTTAAGCGAATCATCAAAAACTTATTCGTGTACGGAACAGGGTTGGGTGCAAGCTGACTTAGATCTATCGAGCGAAGCGGCATCTTGGGCAACTGGAGAGCAGACAAACGGAATGATCGGGGATGCATTATTTATCTGTGCAATCATTTTTGTTTACTCGCAGATAAAAAAGGCTATAGAGACGTAACACCGCAGCACTCACCGGCAATTATGCCAATAACCTAAGAGGGTTAACTATGCAAAACAACGTAATGGAATACACAATGAAGTTCAAAGCACAGGTGATGAACGTTATGCTCGGTTCTGGCCTGCTAGTTGTATCTGGCTTGTCTCATGCAGGCCCCGACGTAACCCCGGTAACGACTGCGCTCAGCGAGGGAGCCACTACAGTGGGTACCGTCTGCGCTGCGGCGCTTGGCGTGGTCGTTGTGGTCAAGGTATTCAAGTACATCCGCTCTGCGCTGTAAGGGCTTCGGTACATTCATTGAAGTAAATAGCCCTGGCATCTGCCGGGGCTTTTTTCAAAAGAGAGGGCAAGTCAAGGCAATGCCGAGGCACGAGGCATGCCGTTTGCCCGTTTTTTACTTTCAGCGGGTAAATCATTTTGAGCCTTTTATATCGCATAAAAGCCGTCGCCTTGTTCGGCTGCCTGTTGTTCAGTTCTCGTAGTTTTGCACTAGATTACTTTTGGTCTAATGGTGTCGGTGCTAATGGCCCAAATCCGAGTATTGCATGTGCTGCCGATGGCCAGCAAGTTTATGCTAAAAATCCTAATCAGGCGTTCGCAAAGTCCGAAGTAGAGACGCTTGAAGGCCTCAGCGCTTATTGCCGGCATTACTATACAAACACCCCTGCATCGGGTGCTGACGACACAACCAAAGCATATAAAGGCGCAAGCAGCATCATTACCCGTCGCGGGGATAGCTGCCCAACTAGAACTGGTCCATATGACCCAGTCACCGGGATTTGCAAACCACAGCAACAACCACAATATGAGCCAGGCGAAAAGTGTAAAGATCAAGGCACTGCTAATCCGTCTAATCCGAAGATCTGGGATGATACCGTTAATGCTTGTGTGAATTTTACGGAGGCAAAAGGAGATGCTCCATGTACTTATATTGCGAACGCCGGTAGCTTAGGTACTGCTTATACTGTTTCTGGAAACCTGGATAAAGTTGGTAACGCGGTTGCGCCACCCACATTTATTGATGAAATACTTTCCTGCCAGGTTCGAACCATTTCCAGTTCGGAGTGCACTATTAATGTGAAAGGGGCTATCAGTTGCAATGTAATTGGTAAGCTTACTGGCAAGGCAAACCCTGCAGGCGATGTAAATGCCGCCGACGCACTGTGTCCGAACGGTAAGTGCCCAGTTAAAGAGCCAGAGACTCAGACAAAAGAAGAGGACTGTAACTTGGTGAGCGACGGTGCAGGCGGATCCTCCTGCACTGAGTCAAAGAAGACTGAAACCCTAGGTTCGCAAAATTGCGGTTTGGTTAACGGTGAATATAAGTGTGTGACTCGTTTTCCCCGGTCGAATGGCATTGGTATAAAAACCAATACTAGCAAACAGAATTTACCTGACGGCTCCGTCCAGGTAACCACCGTTAAAAACTCTACGCACACTGTTTGTAGCGATGTGAACACTTGTACGGAAAAGACCTCAACAACAATGACCAAAGCTATTACATCCCCTTCAGGCACAACAAAAACCGAAGCAAGTTGCAAAGGTACTTGTACACCTGATGGGAATGGCCTTGAGAGTAATCCGAATGCCGGTACAGGCAACGGTAAAGGCAACGGGGAGGAGGGTGGTGCAGGGACTGCGTCAACGACCGATGACTGCACGGTTCCGCCACCCTGTGACGGCGATCCTTTTTTGTGTGCAGTTCTGAAACAGCAGCACATCGATACATGCAAGTTGATGGCCGGACCAACCGACCAAGAACGCTCGGAAATGCAAGGCCGGATTGATGTGCAGAAGTCCGCCATGCAGGCCAATCAAGAGGCCATGGATTCAAAAGTGAATGATTTGCTCGGCGGCTTTAAGTCGGCAAGTACTGGAGTCGGTAGCGGCGGTGGCAAGTGTTTGCCTGACATTAAATTTAGTGTTCTTGGTCATAGCCTGACGCTGGCCTTTTCTAAAACGTGTGATGCCCTCAGTTTTCTTCGTTATGCGGTACTTGCGGCGGCGTACTTGTTCGCTGCGCGTGTTGTTATTCGGGAGGTATAACCATGTTTCAAGTTCTTGTTACGGCGGGCATGTTCGTTCTTGACTGGATATTGCCACGTCTTTTATCGGTAGCTGGCACCGTTGCGGTATCGGCGTACGCCATTAATCCGATCTTCGAATTTCTCCAAGGCCAGGTGCTGCAAAAGCTGAATGGCCTGTCTGCTGATGCGGTTCGTTTTCTTCAATTCGCCGGCGTTTTTGAAGCCGTGTCGGTGGTTTTTTCCGCGTATGCACTGGCTATCGGGCTGAAAGCTGCGAAGGCCGCATTCGCCAAAAACGGAGCAAAAGGCAATGTTTAAGCTAGTGACAGGTTCACCTGGTGACGGCAAAACGTCCAATGAACTGTGGGACTTTTTGCATTCTGACCAGTACAAGGGACGTCCAAAATACTGCACGCCGATCAAGGGTTTCGACGCGAAGAAACACGGCGTGACCCAGATCGATCACATCCAGGACTGGCAGCAACTGCCCGAAGGTGCCGCGATTTTCTGTGATGAAGTGCAGGACTATTGCGGGACGGATCTGGGCCGAGAACCGCCGGAATGGGTCAAGCAACTGGCTCGCCATCGGCACGACGGCTACGACTTCATCTGCACCACGCAGAGCCCGATGTTCCTGCATCCATTTGCTCGAAAACTGGCCAAGCCGCATGTGCATTACATCCGGCCTTGGAACATGAAAGGCTTTCGTTACACCTGGGATTCAGTGCAAAGCGACCCGACAACACGGTCAGCAAAAGCCATTGGCCAGCGTGCAATGGTGACGCCCAATCCCGAAGTTTTCACGCTGTACACCTCGACGGTGCTGGACACTCATAAAGCCCGACCGCCTTATAAAACGTTGCTGATATTGGCCGGTGCACTGGCGGTGGTTATCGGTGGAGCTGCGTTGTCCTACGTGCGGATGCATTCGATGGCCACCAAGGCACCAGAGCCCGTTGCCGTCGTTCAGCCTGAGCAGATCCCGGCCGCAAACAAGCCGGCGAGCATCGTGTTCGGTTCGCCGGCCGAAGGCTCCAAGCCGGTGTGGACCGAGGACACCATCAAGCCGCGGATGCCTGGCAATCTGTACTCGGCACCGGTTTATGATGCACTGACGGCACCGACTGACTTTCCCAGGGTAGCCGCGTGCATGAGTTCTGAGGCGCGAGGAACCTGCACCTGTTACACGCAACAAGCCACACCAGTCGACGTGCCTCGCGGCCCGTGCGAAGTGTTCGTGAAGGCCGGTGCGTTTGATCCGTGGTTTACTGGTCGTCAGCAGCTGGAGTCAAAGCAAAACAACGAAGCTTCTGCAGTAGCGTCTGCGACGCCACAGCAGAACCAATCAGGGATGCCGTTTACAGCGGTGCCAGATACAAGCCGCACGGTGAAGTAATTTCAGCAGGATACACATCCACGCTTCCTATCTGATGCTTCGCATAATGTATATTATGTTAAACGACAGGTCATGTCATAGATGTTCATGAGCTGTCTAAGCCACTGATTCGACAAATCCGTTTCTGACGTCCACTCTCTCAACGGGCCATGTCCTTCGTGTTCATGGCGAGTCATTCAATGTGGTGGCTGCCGATGAAGCTGATTCAGTGCCGTTTCTCTTCAGGTCAGCGTGTTCCGCTGCTCGTGCACGCTGGTAACGCGGAGCCGTTGCCCATACTCGTTCCGTTCATCTACGTCCAACTCAGACTCAGGCACCGGGCTTACAATACGGCGGCGGCACATCTGCGCGCGATCCAGGCTTTCTATATCTATGCTAAAAGCCGTGACCTCAATATTGATGACGCCATCTTGGCCTGCCAATTCGAATCGATTTTGGCTTTACTGGACGGTTACGCCATTTGGCTCCAAAGCGGCCGTCAAGCCGACAACCTGGTCGCCCGAATCGGCAAAGCTGAAACGGCACCTTTTCCGTATATCGATCCGCGTACTCGTGACCAGTACCTGCGTTTGCTGAAGCTATACCTGTCCTGGTGTGTCACCCGATACATCCCGCGCGCTCGTCAAAATTCAACCACCCTGGCTAACATCGAGGTTGTATTTGCAGATGTCGCCGACGTCATTGAGCGGCGCTTTGAGAGCCATATCATCAACGTTCGGCAGGACCGCGCTCGTTACCGCAGCCTGACGGATACGCAACTCCAGATCATTCGCACATTGATTCGCCCCGGCGCTACGGAGAATCCGTTCCCGGAAAGGCTGCAGCTGCGCAATTGGCTAATGATTGAATTACTACTGGAGACCGGTATGCGCCGAGGGGAGCTTCTGAAGCTCTACACCACCGATGTCAATGAGGGTTCTCAGCATGCCTATGTCAGCATCAATGACCGCGAACATGATCCCGGCGACCCGCGCGCTGAAGAGCCTGCGCTGAAAACACACGGACGGACAGTAGGTATCTCCGCGCAGTTGTATGAGGTCTACGAGCGTTATATCCAGGGCGAGCGACGCCCCCTGCGTAATGGCAAACCAATGAAATTGCTGTACCGCTATTTGTTCATCTCTGACCGAGGTCGCCCGCTGTCGATCCGCGCGTTGTCTAACGTCCTTGATCGGCTGTTTCTGACCATTGAACTGGCTCATCCGGGGTTGTTGCCTACACTTTCCGCGCATGACTTTCGCCACACCTTTGCCGATCGGTTTTTGGCTTACCTTGTCGAGAAGCGTGGGTATGACCTCGAGCGGGCCACGGACGAACTCCGGCGAGTCTGCGGTTGGTCCGACACTTCGACGATGCCACGCCGTTATGCAAGTCGTTATCTAGCCGAGTCGGCAACCTCCACAACGCCCAGCGTGCTTCGGCAGCCTGGAGCCGACTTGACAGTTAAGGAGGTTCGCCGTGACCAAATCAGCCGATCAAGAACACGCTTCACCCTCCTCCTCTTTTCCGACCTACGCGTTCGAGGGCCCGGCTCAGGTTGCGATTCGAACTCGCACCACTGACCAGCCACGATACGTCGATACCCGGCTGCCGGTGTGGACGTGGTACGACGGTGGACTCGCGATGAAAATGGATTGGGCTGCACTCCAATTGAATTCGGAGCTAATAGAAATAGGCAAAGGTTTTATGGCCTATGCACTTGAGAAATATGCTCCTCGAACCGCGGTAATGTTCGCAGATACCCTACGCTTTTTATCTAGTACAAATCTCGCGACCGGACTTCCTTGGGACACCCATCAACTGGTCACTGCTCTCGAGGAACTCAAAAAAACGAGGGCAGTACTTATAGGATTTCGAAGGCTTTACCGATGGGCAATGGATAGAGGAATCAATGGCTTCGATCCAATCACCTACTTAAAAATCAAGGATGTGAAATCAGATCGAGTTGACCCGTATGCGCGAATTTTTCTCTCGCAGTCTGGTTTAGACCTCGATGAGGAAGTTCGATTGCTCAAACGCATTGAACGAGAGGTTTCACCTATCTCTTGGGAGGAGGCCCAGTTCAATATAGTGCTTCACTTAGGTTTCGAACTCGCACCACGCTCGATTCAATTCCACTCGCTTGACATCGCGGATTTTGAGTTCATTGAAAGCGCTGATCATGAGAGGTACTACACCCTGTGGCTACCCATGGCCAAAAAGGTCGGCCAGCGCAGGCCTGAGCGACGGCCCCGCAAAGTCACCTCCCGACTGGGTGAAAAAATCTCACGCCACATCTCGGAAATTCAACGCCAATTTGGCAGCGACTGCGGACCATTATTTGTCAGTCCTAATGGAAAACGTCTGTCAGTTAACGAAATCGGTATAGGCCTTAAACATGAACTGCGTGAAGCAGGGATAGACAAGCCTAACCAGGTAACTATCTTGTTGCGTCATCACCTCGGGCAAGGTTTGGCTGACCAGGGAACACCGGCAGACATGATTGCCGAACTGCTTGGCCACAACAGCACAGTAGCGGCGCGCGCTTACGTCACGGCAACTCCCAACATTGCCCGGATCAAAGAAAAAGCACTCGGCAAGAGTCCCGCCTATCAACGCATTATGCGCAGTCTCTTGACCGGGGAAGTCGTGCAACGCCGCGATACTGTTGCCGAAAGAGCGATCCGTGGCGTGATCGACACACAGTACATTGGGGACATCGGTGCATGCGCCCTCCCGGTTCATACGCACTGCCCCTACAATCCCGTCTACGCCTGCTACACCTGCAAGAAGTTTCACCCCTTTGCTGACGGCCGCCATGAGCAGGTAAAAGAGGCGCTGCAACGAGAAGCGCAACGGTTCATAGACGTGGCAGAACAAGCCGGAGATCTCATTCACAACCGGCCCCTCGCCCAGCATCAGACAACCATCCTGGCGGTAAGCGCTACGATCGAGCGCTGCCGGAAACACACGGAGGATGCCGCAGATGACGCAGTCTAGGGCAAGGCAGAGTCTCGAAGGCTTCATTAAACAGGAACAAGTGGTTTTTCGGTCATTACCGATTACAACGCCGTGGGCATCAACATTGTGGTCGGTCGAGCGTTGGTTGCCGCAACGGCTAAAGCAACAGACCATAACCTTTGAAACACATCGACAATCGCTTGAAAGGTATGGCTATTCTGTTCCTCCTAAAACTGCCCTCCCCTTGGGTTTCCAGGATTTTTGCAAGGCACTAATCGTATATCTGCAGCGCACCCGGAGTCTGAAGTTTTCTATGGTCGCTGCATACAATATTGCCGTCCGGCGGCTGTACAACCCGTTATTTGAACGCGGCGTATCCGACCCCACAGAGTTGACTCGGGACGATTTTGACCGCGTCGTAGGATTTCTCCGCGAGAGTGGCTACAAGAATCTTTACGATGCGGTCTCTCACCTTCAGGTAATAGCGGATACGATTGATAAAATGCAATTAACCGAGATCGCCATCCACTTTGAGCATGATGCCAAACCAGAAAACCGTCGCCACGACTACATTTCATTGCACGATCCTGATCGTGCGGTAAAACAGCGTAAATCTGATGATAAATTGCCTTCTCGCGAGGCGATGGAAGCTTACGCTCTGTGTTCGAACAAGCCGCTCAGTGACGGCGAAGAAGTATTGTTACGAGTAATCGATTTATTGATCGCGACAGGGCAACGAGGCAATGAGGTAGCAGTAGTCCCCTATGACTGTTGGGTCGAAAGGCCGATCAAAGGGGCGACAGGTGAGGTGGTTGTAGATGCCTACGGCAGGCCTCTGGTCGAATGCGGGATCAGGTATTTTGCGGAAAAGCAATTTCAATCTCGTGTGCATTGGCTCGCAGAAAGCGACATTCCTTTGGCGAGGCGTGCTATCGAGCGGTTAAAAATTTTAACTATCGAGCAGCGTAAGATAGCGCAATGGCAAGAAAAAAATCCAGGCCGTATTTGGGAGCACTTGCCGAATACAATTTTGCCAGAGAATGAAGTCATCAAGTGGTTAGGCTTTAGCAACTTCAGAAACCTGGGTCTTTATTTAGATCGCAACGGCGTGCATCCCGTTGGCTGGTCGGATGAAGGTGATGAAGAATATCGCTGTTACTCTGCCGGAGAGATTGAGACTCTCATCGCACCTAAAGTCGGTGACCATGTAACCCTGGCAGAAGCTCATTCCAGCGGGCTTCAAGTAATACTTAGAACTAGCGAAACATTGGCCATTGCCTTCGACGGTCAATTTCGTTGCGGTGGACGTGAGGAAAATATATTTCGTGCAATACCGCGCCGGGTGACCTTGCAAGATATCAATCGGGCGCTGGGCGCTGATCCGCGATACCCATCTATTTTTTCCCGCCGGTCGTTCGTTGAAGCCGATGGAAATCCGATTCGGCTAACCAGTCACCAACCTCGACACTGGCGAAACACAATTTACCATCTGACCGGCATGAGTGATGTTCAGCAAGCATTGGCCTTAGGTCGAAAACGCCTCGACCAGAATGTCTACTACCAACACACGAGCATTGAGGAAAACACTGCTGCGCATCATGAGTTTTTGGCGTTCAATAGCCATCACGAGCGCATCGATTTTCTGCATACAGGCATAAGAGATAAACGCATTCAGGGCGCGTTGACCGACAGTTACCATGCGTTGCTGTCAGATAAAGGCACGACCACTGCAGAAGCATTCCTCACCGTACACGCCACGGCTCTGCACGTGACCCCCTTCGGAGGTTGCATTCACGATTTCTCCCAAGCGCCCTGCCCTAAGCATCTTCAATGCTGGAATGGCTGCTCGCATCTCCATCTGATGGGCACTCCATCGGAGCGGGCCAACCTTGAGAGACAAGCCGAGAATCTGACGACCGCAATTACTATCATGCGCGATGCTGGCGCTGGAGAGGCAGGCAGCGATGTATGGCTGGCGGACCAGGAAGACAAGCTCAACAATTTAAAATCTGTCCTCGCACGCGATACCAATGGAGGTGTGCAACGCGTGTTTCCCAACGGGCATCCAATGACGGTTGCGGACACGGACAAACGGCACAGTTCGGTTTCGGATGATTAGAGGCGACCATGGCGAAACGACAGATCTTGAGGGGCGGCACCTTGGACGAGGCTATCGACGCCCTCCTCGCTCAAATGATTAGCTTAGGACTGGAGCTCGCGCCTATTTCACGCCCCGAAGTGCAGCGGCGATTGGGCCTGACTAGCCGAGCTACCTTAGTGGGGGACCGCGGGAGACGAATCGAGTCCGCCCGTATCGCACAACTCAAGGAGAGTGGCAGAGATCCAGACGGTGCCCGCCGCCGAAGAACCCTCGAAGAGCGTATTGCTAATCTGCAGGCAGAGAATGCTGACTTGATAAAGCAGCGAGACCAGCTCTATGAAGCACTGTCGGCGATTGCGCATAACTGCCTGCTGAAAGGGTTGAATGTTGAGAACATACTGAATCCATTACGAAAGCGGTAAGTGGCATCGCCGTCGGCCGACGCAGCGGGTGGGCGGGTAAGAAAAGTGGCCGCGAAACCGCTAGCGCATCGGAAGGTGTCGTTAAACGTTCGAGTGTATTGGGCTCACGCTCACCGAGATGCTGATGCGGCTGAAAAAATGATACGAGGACGTTGCAAATTGGACCTGCCAGATCCCAAGTCTTCAGTGTAAATATGCCCTCCCTCCAAGCTATACACGTAGGCCGCCCCCGCACTCATGTCATCCATCGTCTCGCGCAACTCTAGTAGCCTCTCCATCTTCCACCCATCACTTCCGTTCAGATAAGCCGGGGAAATCAACTGTACATCCAACAGCCAGATGTCTGCTCCTTGTTCAGTAAGTAACTGCTCAAGCGCTGAAATGCAGGGAAGCATAACCATGCTAGTCAACGCTTCACTGCCTTGTTGTCGACCTACTCTGACGTAAAACCAGGGACAATGAGTGGTCTGCTCAACGTACTGCCAGTACTGGGTAGAGTCATCACCCAGGTATGCGCCGAGGAAAATTTCTGCTGGTTTGTAAGTGATGAACATAGCGCCATCCCAAAAGTGAACACTATAGATTGTAGCCCTATAGAGCTCGCGAAGGCTTCATCGTTCCTTTTGCGAGGTCGGCAATATGGAACTGAAACAGGCATTTGGCGCGGCCCTGAAAAAGCTGAGATCGGAGAGGAAGCTTTCCCAGGAAGATTTCTCCGACGTCAGTAGTCGTACCTATCTCAGCACCCTCGAGCGCGGTCTGAAAAGCCCTACGATCGAGAAGGTAGACGAGCTGGCAACTGTAATGAACGTTCATCCGCTGACCATACTCGTAGGCTGTTATCTGCTTCAGGACAATCCGAAATCCCTCGACGAGCTGTTTTCTCGAATTCGAACGGAACTGCCAAGCGGGATGAAATGAACATCTGACGGATTACGTTCCATAAGCAAAGGGGATCAACGGAGACTGTGGGTTGTAAGGCTTGTGCTAGCATCCAATTTGATCCAAAGATCGAGGTCAGCAGCGATGAAGCATCCAATTCAGCCGGAAAATGGCCTCTCTGAAATTTTGGAAGGTAAACGGAAACGCCGTGACGCGTTAATGCTTGCGATTAGCCTTGCGTCGCCGTCCGAGCTTGAAGAATCTGCCCAACGTTTGAAAGAAGCGATGAAAAAGTCAGATGGATCACGTCGTAGCCGCATTCTCCCTCCCGAGTTTTCCCGATAGGCAAACATTACCCCTGCGTGGGTAGAGTTATGGAAGGCTCAACGGGTGAGCTGAAAGGGATCAGCTTTTGTCAGGCGCAAGTCATCCAAGCACTCGAGTAAGTTTATGCCGAAGGCGGGCAATCGATAGATGTCCCATTTCTTATCGCCAGTAGCGCTTTCCACCGCCAGCAGTACCTGCTGACCTGAGCCTACGGCGTGAAATTCCCCGTAACCTGGTATCAACGATACTTCGGCCAGGGTCATAGCGTCGTGCAAGGCGACGCCCTCACTCGTTTGCACAAGGATGAGACCTTGCTCGCTGAGGTCGACAATCTGACTGGCGCCAGGACGCAAAGGGGCCTGCTGCAAAAGCGTATTGCCATCGGCAGACATCTGTAACAATCGGTTGTCGCGAGTAGCTACCAGCCAGCCTTGCGTCTGGAAAACCGCAGATTTTATTGCGAGATCCCGAGTCGCCGGGTTAACAATTGGTTGTAGTTGGTGCGCGTTAATGAGCGCCCATCGACCTTTGGTATTGAACACCAACGTGGTGTGGCCATCTGTGGAGAATATGAGACCGGACTGCGACCGGTCTCGAACGCCATACCAAGGGGATTCGCCAGGGTCTACGGCAAAATATGCCGAGCTGCCTTCAATCTCTATAGCGCTTCGGGCTTCAGCCGGCAGGTAGGTCAATAAGTGTCTATCCAGGGAACTGCGAGTCCACACCTCGCCGGTCGAATCGTTGAACAGATGTTCCCCGGCTGGTGCGGGTAATACCTGCAATTGGTCGGACTTTAGATTGATACGTGTCAGCACATCGTACGTCTGACCGTAGATGTCGCCTTTCCAGGGATTATCAAGGATCGGGGTGTGCCACGAAATGCCGTTTTGTCTCAGACTCTGAGCCAACAACCGACTCATTCCGTCATCGGTCGACGGCGAGCGCTCATTGAACGACACACGGCTGAGAACATTGTTAATTGTTGCTTCATTTAACGATGGGCTCAGCTCACGCAAAACCTCACCATTCTGGTTCAGAAGCTGATAAGCCTCACCACTATAGGATCGGACCCAATGCTGATCCGGTGCGATGTCAGTACCAAGACTAATCGTGCGTATGCCATCAGATGAAGCAAATAACATTGAGGTCTTTCCAGAGGCCGTGTATTTCCCTTTCAGCGTCTCTGCAAAGAACCGGCCTTGAGGCCAAACCTTAAGCACCTTTTCGTTGTGAACCGCGTACCCGTCGCCGTTGGGCGTCATGGCAGCATGCGAATAAGGCACCTGAGCGATCCGCTCGAATCCTTCATCGGTGACCTTGACCCACTCACTGTCATTGCCCTGCGAGAGGACCAACTGCCGTGCTTCTGGTATGTAATCGAACCATGTTGCGGCACTGGCATAGGTGCCCACGAGGGTACAACCTTGATTTTCGCGACGATATAACCATAGCAGGGCAGGAGACTCGGTTTGCACCAGCAACTGTTTTGCAGAGATGGGGTCCGCCTGAATCACTTTTCCCGCTGCAATCTGACAATGCCATAAGGGCTTGAGCTTTTCGGTCTCTAGCGTCACCACTGACGTGCCCGCTGCGGAAATGTCGGCAATGCTCAACAAACTGCGACGCGATCCCATGACAAAATTGCGATTCGCATTGATGCTCTGTCGAACTTTCATCTGAGCATCTCGATAGCGCTCGATAGCCTGCCCCTGGTCATTCAGATACACATCACCGGTTTGATCGTCCCAGTCAGCGACGCTACGGCCGCTAATCACTTTCCATTCCCCGGCGGGACGCCGGAAGGCAACGTACTTGGATTCTCGACCGAACTCGACAATCAACTGCCCGCCCACCCAGTAAATTTCGAAGTCTGTTCGTTGATTGTGTGGAATACCCGAAAAGTCACGTACCTGAGTAAGGTCCAGTAAATCCTGAAATTTCCCGCTATCCATATCGAAGGTAAATAGCTGATTTCTGATCAGCAGGTATAACTTGCGACCCTCCGTGTCGGCTTCGGCACTTTGTCCCTGTAGTGCCAGTGGCAGGTCTGAGGTACTCAGTCCTTGCTGAAGAAAATGCTCAATAACTGGCGTCATGTCTATGTAACTCAGCACACTTAAGTCGGCGCTGTTGATCAGTGCTGCACGTGATCCTTCTAAAGAAGCCAACAGCAGTGAGCCCTGCGCAAGACTTTGCAAATCGTCTTTTATCGTCATTGCGCTAATTGGCAAACTGACCCGCTTATTCAGCAGTGTCCGGTAGATGACTGCCAATTGCTCCGATGAGGGCCCCTGCCCCAGCGCTTGGCGCACCTTGATCGAGTCTTGCAAATACTCACTACCGCCGTCGTAATCAAGGCGACGAAAACGCGCGTCGGCAATAGACAGCAGTTCAACCGAATGACGTGCGGCATTGGCCTTCCTGCTTTTTTCTCGCTCATAAAGGCTCCAGACAAGTAACATAACCGCCGTGAAGATCAATGCCGAGATAGCTATCAGCCTCTTTCGCTTACGTTCACGGTCGCGCTGTTTTAACGTGTCAAAACGCAGCTGCAAAATGCTTGATATGATCTTGAGCAATACATCCTGGCGACTATGACCACCGCGTTCACGCATATCGGCGGCGACAGGCTCCTCCCTAAGGCTTGTATCAAGCTCGCCGTCTTCCCCCAATGGATGACACAATGCCGGACAAAAGTAATCTTCACCTGCCGCCGGCACACGATTCCTGCTCTTTGGATAGCTATCGACTATTACGGTAAAAATCCGGTCGGCTCGTCCAGTACGTTTGAAATGCAGAACCTCTTCGTTTACCCATTTAGATGCTGCTGATTCAGGTGAACAAAACACGATCAAAGCATAGGATTCGTCCAGCGCTTGAATGAGTGAATGCCCAAGATTGGGGGAGCTTGAAAGCTCCTTGCTGTCGAGAAACACTGGGGAGAGACGATGTATATTTCCCATTTGCCGCTGAACCATTTCACGAATATCTGTTGGTAGCGTCCAAGCCTCCAGGGCACCATGAAACCATTTTGCTGTCTTGCTATCAGCATGGGAATAGCTGATGAACGCCGAATACTTTCGATCATTGATGGGGTAGCTGCGTACTTCGTCCATGGCTTACTCAGATTGTTATAGCGTCCAGCGGGCACGAAATCCAAACTGAAGTGCCTACTGGTTGTCGCGACATAATTCGATGCAGTGATTTTAATATGGTATTCAGTACTAGGCTATCGTTCATATAGCATATGCCCGAGGTTGCCTCGATATTTGGAAACCGCGACCTTCGTTAGTTTTCAGTCACTTAAATTTATGGTTAGCATCCAATCGTTTCGCGTATTTCTGAGAATGCCCTTACCCTTGCATACGACCAAGCAGAGTGCTTGTGAGAACTCCTTTATCGAACAGCCAGATAACAGCATTTGAAATTATCTTGCATTCGAGGAGCGAAGTCACATGTGACTGGCTGGCGATGCGATAGACTCAAATCCTTTGGATTGCGACGCCATTCGATACGAACCTCAAATCAAGGTGCCCAGCTAAACCATCAAATGAGCCTGCTTGAGCAAATCTTCGGATGGCACCAATATTGATGGCATTTTGTCTTCATCTCGGTAATATCCCTGCGAGGCGCTACGGACGAGATCAAAGTTACTGAATATTCTTTCAGCGAGCGGTTAGGAGGCAGGGAATGCACATTGCTGGTGGTCTTTATCGTGAGCTTTGCGACATACCTTTTTGGGACGCAACCCTTGGCTCCGGGGGACGCGCAGCTGTCGCAATTGCAGGAAAATGCCCGAGTGTTGAACTACACACGTATGCTTCTTCTGCCGATAAGCCGACTTTGGTGGCGCTGCGAAGTCAGGGCATAGAACTCAACATCAGTTTACGGTCATCGCCAATCGCTTTCGCCTATTTCCATTCCCTTTCGGTTCCGCACGTCCAGCCTGTCTATTCCGACATCGAACGACAAGCCTCAATAACCGTTACGGGTGATGCCGTCTTGCGCTTTGGTTTTCTGGAAGGCGATGCGGTTGTGATTGCCAACAAGGCGGTATATGACCCCCAGACCTGGCGAGATCCTGCAGCTTTTACAGCCAATGGATCGAAGGCCAATGAATTGGCGCTGGTCTTGAATGAACTGGAACTGCAGCATGCTTCAGGCATAACGGAGCTTGAGCAGGCAGCAGAACACTTGATACGTGTGCAAGACGCGGCCGTTGTGGTGGTTAAAAGGGGAACACGAGGAGCATCAGTTTACGAACGTTCTGGGCAGGTTTCTCACGTCCCAGCCTATCGCTCCTCGACGGTTTTCAAGATCGGAACAGGAGATGTGTTCAGCGCTTTGTTCGCGCTACATTGGGCAGAGCGAGGGCTTTGTGCAGCGAAGGCAGCTGATTTGGCCTCACGCAGCGTCTCAATGTATTGCGCCACTCGAACCTATGATTTTAACAAGCGCGTGATGCTTGAACTACAGCCGGTATCCTCCTCAGTCGGTGCTGTGATTCACCTGGAGGGTTCTGCGCAATCATTGGGCCAACGGTTCGCACTGGAGGAAGCCAGATACACGTTGGGTCAACTGGGAATGGAGGTTTACTGCCCTGAGCTGGAAGTTGATTCGAGTGTACGAAGCGCCGATGCCTTCTTGGTCATTGATGACGACCTGAGAGAAGACGCACTGTCTCGAATTGCCCTCGCCTACACTAGCGCAATTCCTGTTGTGACGCTGCATGAGCGCATCAGCACTAAGCTTTCTATACCTGAAAGCACCTGGATCACCGACGACTTCACGACGGCTATGTACCTGGCTGCGTGGTCAGCAGGTGACCGACTCGCGGCAGACGAGCGTAGAGAACAATAAAGGCATCCCCTAGCGGGCCATGCAATGGAATGTAATTAGTCGAGGCCTGATCGCCCCATGTCTGACGTGTATATCGTTTACCCAAAAGAAAATCTTGCTACGACTGAAAGACTGCACGAACTCCTCTCTCCACAATGGGAGGTCTGGTGGGATGACAACATCGTCGGCGATTGGCGGCCGGCCATCGAGGAAAACCTCGCAAATACAAAATGCATTGTCGCGCTAATCTCAGCCTTCTCGGGAAAGGCAACAGTGACCGAAGAGCTCAGAATTGGTCAGCAGCACACCCCAAACATTATCGCTTTGTCGTTGGATGGTACAGCAGCGCCCTATCCGTTTGGCAGCGTTACAAGTATCGACTTTCGTACTTGGAAAGGTGAGGCCGATCATCCGGGCTTTCTGCAGTTACAACGAAAAATTGGACGGGTCGCAGCTCCAAGAGCGAAACCAGATCGTCTTCAAGTAACTGCGGCAGGAAGGCTGCCCATCCCTAACGTATTCATGTCCGTTTCGTCACACGAGACACAGTTCGATCCAGCGGATGCCCTGACGGTACTCAAGGTACACAACACCTCCTCAATTCTGGTATCGGCGTACGATCTTGTGAAGTCTCCCGATCGAGAAAACATGATTAAAGAGATCAAGAGCTATCGGGAAAATGGAGGTTTTGTACTCATGGACTCGGGCAACTATGAAGCGACCCGTTTGAATGACGAGGATTGGAAGCCCTCTCACTTCAAACAAGCTTTAGCTGAAGCTCTCCATGACTGGGCATTCATTTTCGACACCAAGCCCAGCAAAGATACACAGGTCGCCATTAGGAAGATCATCAGAGCCGTAAAAAGGGATTCGAAACACTCAACTGTGCCTGTAATCCCGATTGTTCATGTCGAACAGAATGAGCGGGGCCTCGCTCAGTTGCCTGAGATCGTCCGGGGCGTCTCCGAGCAGCTCAATCCACCGGTAATTGCTATTGCGGAAAGGGAATTGGGAGCTGGGATGGCAACACGGGCGAAAACGATGAAGCGAATCAGGGCTGAGCTCAACGAGTTGCCCTACTATCAACCCATCCACCTGCTCGGAACTGGCAACCCTTGGAGCATCGCAGTGCTTGTCGCTGCCGGGGCGGACACATTCGATGGCCTAGAGTGGTGCCGATTTGCAATTGACCCCGCCCACGGACGCCTGCACCACTTTCAGCATTTTGATTTTTTCAAAAATAAGGGGGAGCGTACCCCTTTCCTCGACATGGTGGATGCTGATCATGCAATCAAATACGCGGGAAGAGTCGCGTTTTACAATCTGGAGTACTATGCCGAGTTTGGCCGACTCATGCGCGAAATGATCTCAACAAAAGACGCGGAGCTTTTTGCGACTGGCACCATGCGGGGCATAGGCTTCCAAGAGCTGAGAAAGCTGTTCCCGGAGATTTTCCCATGACCCATTACACACCAGAAGCCCTGTCGAGGGCAGTGGCAGCGGTATGCCCAGACATCCGTTTGCGCATCGATACTGGAACTGTCTCTGATGAGCGACACCTGTGGTGGGAATTGTCATGCTGCATTCTCAGCAGCCAAGTCCCCTACTCTCTAGCGATGGCCGCCGCTGACGCGATCGACAAACACGGCTGCCTGCACCAGGACGGCCAGGATTCTCAAGGATTGGCTTACCGGCTTTTTGACCTACTCAGCGCCCCCTTGGATGTTGAAGGCAAAACACGCCATTACCGATTCCCCAAGGCACGAGCTGGGCACCTGGCCGCAACTTGGACCGCTGTCACCACGGCTGCAGGCTCACTCAACTCACTGATTAGTGGTTTGACCGCAAACGATACGCGCACTTGGCTGGTTGCTCACGCGCCAGGTGTTGGACCAAAGCAGGCCAGTATGTTCTTGCGTAACTGCGGCATAACTTACGACTTGGCGATCCTGGATCGTCACGTGCTCAATTATATGTCCGCCCAAGGTATTTATTCTGGCGGACAAGCGTCGATATCCGGACTGAAACAGTACGGCAGACACGAGAAAACGCTTAGGGATCATGCGCAAGAGTTGGATTGTCCGGTAGGCCTACTTGATTGGGCCATTTGGATTGTCATGCGCGTCGCGAACAGAAAGCAGGAGGCTATTTCAATATGAGCATCGTAACACTCGTTTCCGGAGGCCTGGACTCCACATTAGTTGCCAAACTGGCGCAGGAGGAAGGGCTGCACATTTTTCCGCTTTTTGTCGACTATGGCCAGCGTGCACGCGACCGCGAGCTGGCTGCCTGCCGACTAGCCATGAAAAAACTGGGACTGCCGGAACCTGAGATCGCAGGTCTGTCGGGATTTGGGCAGTTGATACGTTCGGGCCTGACCGATTCAACTCTGCACGTCGTAGATGACGCGTTCACCCCCGGTCGAAACATGCTTTTCCTGCTGACAGCGGCTGCGTACGCCTATCAGAAGAAAGCAGATGCGATTTCGATTGGCCTGTTACATGAAAGCACCAGCTTGTTCCCGGATCAGACATCTCGCTTCCTTAGAGAGGCCGAGCGCATGATATCTCTATGCATGGGAAGAACGATCAAAGTGCTTGCTCCTCTTTCCTCGTTTACCAAACCCGATGTTGTTGCTCTGGCTGTAGAAAAAGGCATTTCCGAAACTTACTCATGCCATAGGGGTGAAAAAGAAGCTTGCGGAAACTGCATTGCCTGTAACGAATTCAAATTTGAGGTGGCCGAAGATGGGCGGTAGCAGCACGGGGGGATGGAGCCGGCTTGGTGATGTCAGATCTTTGGAACAGAAAGCCAAGGCCGCTCTTCAGGAAGGCAAGCGTAACGTCTTTATCAGCTTCGCCACAGAAGACATGAACGACGTCAACCTGTTGAGAGCCCAGGCTAAGAACGAAAACAATGACATTGAGTTCAACGATCATTCTGTGCGTGAGGCTTATGACAGCGAACAGGCGGAGTATATACGGCGCAAAATCGCTGAGCGTATCAATCGCTCGTCAGTCACCGTGGTGTACCTTTCTGATAGCGCTGCAAAAAGTGATTGGGTGCAGTGGGAAGTACAGAAAAGCCTAGATCTGGGCAAGAAAGTGGTAGCGGTTTACAAAGGTCAGAAGTATTCCGGCACAGTACCCAAATGGGTAGCCGAAAACGGCATCAAAACCGTGGCTTGGTCGAAGCTGTCAGACGAACTGAAATAATACCTACAAGTGGATCAAGGTGCGCCCAGCTCAGAAATCAACACCTTGATCCACCCGGGTACAACCTAGCCAAGCCGGTCTAATGTCAGACCAAACTGCGGAAAATTTCAATTGTCTTTACGAGCAACCCACTGGGTGTGTTCACGCGAAAACGCATTCTCGGCATCGCCAACAAACAAAGACAGGCCATCATCAGAGACAAGCTCATCAGCTTGCTCGCGTATGATCCCGATTTCATGGGCCGTTAGCGCGTACGATGCCGACAACTCAGAAAAGCGCTTGGCTTGCATCCAAGTCAGCAGACTGGCGGCAAAGGCGATGAGTATGTCCGTTGGAAAATACTGGTATTGCACATTCGCGATCTTGATTAGGGCGCAAATGAACGCTATCGCATTGATAAAAATCAGGGCAGCAAAAAATCTTTCCGAAGCTTTTTTGTTTAACTTGGCTTTTTTCTCATACCACGCCAACTGATCATTGATTCTGCATTTTATATAATTATCCCGCCTTGCATCGAAAGAACCGGCCCTGAGCTGAACCATTGTTGCCGAAATCTGTTTTTCCGAGATGTGGCTGGTCAGCTTGCCCGCCCCCCCCTGGTTCTGACTTATGACCGCCTTAAGTTTTACAAGGAACAGCTTTTTGGCAACAGGATCCGCCTCATGAAAAGGCTCTGCTCTTGAGACGTAGCGCCATGTCAGTGTTTTGATGGACTCAGCAACGGCGCGTCCTGAGTACCAAAGGCGCTCGGGCCTTACCAGGGCCAGGTAAACCGAACTTGCTGTTGCGCCAGCCAGCAACACCGCCTGGATAACCGCCGCCCCCCAATGCGGGTAATTGATAACTGAAACAGCGGCCGCTGAAACCAAAAAAATCAGGTTCAAGATCAAGGCGGTGAAGAAGCTTGACTGCGCGCCACCGGAAAGGGTGTCAGCAGACTGATATAGTCCTGGAAAATCTGTCTCTTTCATCACTTTCCCTTTATGTAAACCGATCCTAGGTAGCTGCGATCACCAAACGGTATCTAAAGCAAAATTTATTTAACTTCTGGAGCCAGTGCCGACAACCGTTCTGCACGGATTGCCAAGAGTTCATCCTTCCCAAAATAATAGGTATCAACTTCCCACTGAGCGGCTGCTGCTCCCAGGAATTTCTGCTCATAAATGAACCCTGTATCAGGTTCTTCACAGGCGAAGTGGCAGTTGGCCAACGTCGCATACACCCAGCGTTTATCTGGCCTGTCAAAAAAGTCTGGGGACGCTTCAATCGCCGATAGAGATTTCGCAATCGACCGGCGTATTTTTTGGGCGCTCATAAAGTCGTAAACTTTTTCCGCCTGATCAGCATGTTGTTGCGCACGAAATTCGAAGCACAATGCGAAATTCTCGCCATTGTAGTAATCGCGTCTAACTTCAAACCCTCTCCCATACAACCGTATCGCGACGTCCAATGCCGCGCGATCGCGCTGTATAAGCCAGAGCCGCTTGTTGATGGCCCCTGCAATCCCAAGAGTCTCAGGATCGTTTGAAAGCGTGGGTTCAAGGGGCGCAAGTACTGACAGGGCTGCGTGGAGCGCCGCAACTTCGTCGGGCGACTTCGATTTGTAAGTGCTCAGAGCCAGTTTTTGCAAGATGTCGGGCTCTTCGGGCTTCATGTCACGCGCAGCTTGAAAGTGTTCCATGGCGGCGGAGTGGTCACTCTGCCGCATAAATTTTTCTCCCTCATGCATGTGATGGGACAGTTTCTTCTGCGCCGCCTCTGCCTCATCGATCAGTTCCTTGAACTGGTCATCCGACATCCTTGGAGAAACTAGCTTAGGCAGGAAGGTGTAGACAGGGCTGTCGACTGTCGGGGCAGTCATGGCCGCTTCAATGAGATCTCCCAGAGCCTTTGTTGCCCTGATCGCTTCGCGCCCCATGATGTCTTCACCGAAATGCGCGTACCTAAAAGTGCTCACGTGGTTAAGATCAAAATGCAGCTTGCCCTGATCCTCATTCATGATGATCGTAGAATTCGGACGCAATGCATGCCGAACCCCCAACTCATAAACAGCGTTTACGTTGCCTGTTGAGATGTCTGCGATGACCAGGTCTGCACGCAGAAGCATTTCATACATCTGGACATCGATAATGCCCGATTGCTGAATCTCATCCGCTCTCACGCACCGCATGCCCTTGCTAAGAACTGCGGGCTGAATGATCGTCTCATACGTGGCATTAAGATCCAGAGTGCGACCTGTTTCGTAATCCGTTTTTTTACCAAAGCCCATTACTACAAAACATAGCTGCATCTGTGCACTCCCTTGATAAACTCGACATGATGGATGAGCTTAAGCACTAAGTAGCAGGCCCTATGGAATGACGAAGACGGCGATACTTGTGCGTGATCCCGGGGGTTGATCCGTTTTATCCCATGAGTGGTTCGATCGCCTTGATGGCCCGGCCATCCATTGGATACCTATGTTCACGAAGCCCGTGCAACCGCTCGAGCGTATCCAAGCAGGTGCGCAGGTCTACGGAGGCGCCCCGTAGCTCCTCGCGCAACTTGTAAGCATCCAACTCATTGAGCATACATGCGTGCAGGAAGGCCACCAGGTCGCCGGGGTCTGCCTGGAAATAGCCCAGGTAGTCCCGGATGGTCGGCGCCTGGTGCCCAGCGAACACCGCTACGCGATGTGCAGCGGCATAGCTATCGTCCCAGTACACCCGGCGTAGCGCCAGGTGCTGCAATAGCGCCTGCCATTTGTCACGGTTGATGGTGTCGTCCATGTGCAGCGCTTCCATGGCCGCCGCTGCTAGCGCGCCATGTAGACTGGCCATTTCCTCGGCCAGCCGCTCCGGGGATGTTTCAAGGCGGGCGGCGGCTTGGTCGAAGCAGGCCAAACCCATGCAACCTAACAGCAGCAACAAGCGGCTGGCGTCCGCTCGGTCCGAGTAAGTTTTCGTCCCGGCATCCACGGAACCAAACTCGAGTACTTCCCGTAGATCATAAGCACTATCCCAGAGCTGCTGCCACCCCGACGCGAAAGCATCCCTCGACGCCATTGGGAACGCCAGCAGGTTGGCGGACATACCCGGAATGTCATCACCGGGAATATGGAGGTCGGCCCGCTCCAGTAAGCCACGCCCCTCCGGCCCATGCCAGTTCTCCGGAGTGAGCCGCCATTCACTAGCGAACTCCTCGAAGGACGGCGTGTCGATGAACCCGTCATGGGCAAAGGAGGACCGCACGCATCGATAGCACCAGGCTTCCCATGGGGCGGCGTCCTCGGGGGCGGCCTGGATCAGCGGCCACCCACGCATAGCCTTGCCCATCGCTTCTAGCAGGGCATTATCGACGAAGCTATGGGATCGGATATCGCTGAAATCCTTTTCCCTCTGGCGCAGCACCTGCCGCATCAACCAAGTGCTCCAGCGAGCAAACATCGCCGAGGCATCCTCTCGGCAGGCGAGAACATTCACCACCGCGCGGACCAGCTCGGCGACTTGCGCAGTGAGCGCGGCGACCTCGGCTTCATCGGCGTCGTAACGGGGAATTTGCCTGCCGGGCTCAATCAGTTCGTTCCGTGCGTGCACCAGCAACAACGGCAGCAATACTGAACCCGTCCAGCTACCATCTTGGGTGAAAGCCAATGGCGCCGCCCTGGCGCATGCCTCCCACTGGGCGAAGCGTGGGCTGAATGCCCCCATCCCGGCACTCAGCAGGGCTGTATCGACGAGAAAGGGATTCTTCGAGTCGGTAATCAACTGTTGGAAGTCAGCCGGGGCGATTTCACTCAGAAGGCCGAAGATCCGCATCTCCTCCTCATAACTCATGAAGTCGGAGCCCCGTAGCCCACCCCAGAGTTCCTCGAGATGGTATTCGGCATCCTGCCAATGCGCCCAAGCGCCTTCGCGCTCTTCGTTCCTGCGTTTCGACTCTGACTTCAGACCTCCGCTTTCCAACGCCTCGAAAAGGCAAATCGCCAAGTCGACGTAAGCCTTCCGGGCAACGGCGTCCTTCTCGGCACAGGCTGACATCGCCTCTCTCAACCAGTGTTCGATTTGCCAGGAATTACGCGCGATCATTCTGATCTTCAGCCAGGTTGCCAGTTGCGGGTTTCTCCCGAGCGCACGTGCGCAAGCCGCCGTTAGCAGCATATCGGCGTCGAACGGGAGTTCCGTCCGTTCCTGAGCAAGCTCCTGCAACGATTCGATATCCAGCGGCTCTCCCAGCGCAGTGAGATCCTCCGCCAGCGAAGCGATCAGTCCAGGGGCATCTTTGTCGGCTTGTACCATCAGCTCGAAGAAGTCCCCCCGAGTTCTAAAATGGTTGTGGCTTTGAAAGTCTTCAATTTCGGCGTTTCGTTCGCGGATCCATTGCATCGTCATTTTTCCTTGCACTTGTCCCATGCCAGCTCGAAGAACGCGATGGCGCCCGAGTCCACTGCACACCAACCCCGGCTGGCGGCGTTGACGCTGGCGTGGAAGCCGCCGACCGTCGCCCCGAAGTGCCAGAGCTCGTCGTCGACTACGGCGAAGCGATCATGGATGTAATCGAAGTCCTGCCTGAGGCGGGTGTTCACCTGAATGCTGCAGCACTTGGCCCGTCGAGCCTGCCTGGTATTTATTTCTTCCTCCCGCATCTGGAAAAGCTGCAGCATGTCCTCAGGGACCTCGGCATGCATCCGAGTGAGAATTCTGATGTCGCTGGCGACGAGGCCTGCATGCAGCCAATCAAGTATTGTCAGGATGCGCCCATCGGGCTGCACGCTCGTGTCCGGCTTTAGGAAGTACTCATCCACTACCCATATACGGTCCACAGCGCTGCTAACCGCCTTGCTAAAGGCTTCCAAGGGTCTCGGGGCGGGGGAATGTCTGCGCGTATGAATAGTCTCTATATCTCTGGGGAAGTGATGGCTGCCGCCACTCTCGCATCCCCACATGATCTCTGTCTTCAGGGGAGTTCGTGGTGGCTTCACGGGAAGCCTGAGGCCCGAATCGAACTTGCTCATGCCAGCCCTCGCCCCGTGTCTGCCACGGACAAGCTGCTTATAAAGGCATCCAGGCTCGGAGCCTTACAGCCAAGACCTTGCAGCCGGTCGATAACTTCATCCGGGTTGGGCAGCTTGACGATCATTGAGGCTTTTCCACCCAGGCTGTTGAGCGAGTTGCCGACGAACCACACATCGTCGTCCACCACTAGGAAACGATCGTGCAGCCTGGATGCGGAAATCACCCTAATTTCCGGGGACAGTTGCTGGTGCTTGTTAAGGTCGTCGAGACTGCGCTTGAACTCCTCCAGCAAGCCCAGTTTGGTTTCCGTAGGCTTGGGCTTGAATGCAAGCTTCGTCGTCAGCAGGGTTACGCTCACCTCGCTGCCATGGATAGCATAGAGGAACTGCCCCAGTTGTAATGCACCCAGGTAGGGGTCGGCGATCATCACCCTGGAGCGTGCTGCCCGAAGCAGGTCTCGGATAAAGTGCGCCGCCTCGTCTCGCGAGCCTTCGGCGAACCAGCGCTGACCATAATGTTTGGCATCGGCCAGTCTCTCCCTCCTCCTGGTCTCGGCGGCGACGCGCGCCCCCACACCGGGACTCCGGACCTCACCGATAACTGACTTCGATGCCAGTTCCGACCCCATCGCCGCCTGATATTCCATAATGGGAGAGTCAGGAGAAGCGTCCGAAGGGACGCTGACCCTGCGGCTATTACCCGAGGAGGCACGGATGGAGAGGTTCATCTGACGAAGGAACGGAGCCGTAGGCTGATAGGCGAGGACTCCTTCCCGATCATGGGTCACCACGAAACCGTACTCGCCGGTACAGCTCCCCTTCTCCACCTCAAGGATGCCGTCGGCGGGAACCTGATGGGTCTCGAAGCTGGTGAGCAGCCAGGCCTCCTTGTCGAAAGCAGTGACGCGCACTCCCTCCAGGCTCCGGCCAGGGCGCGGAACGATGCGATAGATGATCCGCTCACCTCGCCCATTCTTGGCCGGCACCATGAAATGGTCGATCTGCCGGACCACTGGGTCAGGCGTGATATAGACCGCGCTGCCGAGATACTCCTGATAGTCGTACAGGTCGATGTGCATGCGCCGGGCCACGAACGCCTGGGCGCCGGCATCCTCAAGGAGCACATCCAGGCCCGCGCGATCACCGAAGCGCCGGTGGATGCGCCCGGGCACACTGCCTATGAAGGGCGCGGGTTCGATTGTGCCCTGTCCTGGTCGTGAGAAAAGCTCTTCCCTTATGGGCAGACCGAACACAGGCCAAGGCTGGGCGTCCTCCAATCTTGGCACTCGGATTAGCACGCCATCCAACTTTATTCGGTCTTTCTTTCGGGTAGGCACCGGCGTAGATCTTTCGCCTTCGTCCAGGGACCTATACCAACTTATGGCGTCCTCTCTTGATAGGAGGGTCCTGCGAAAGAACAGCCTATCTTCGCCCCCCTTGAGAGTGAAGGGATCAACGCCTGGCATGCTTGTCGGCACAGGCCTGCCTTGGGCCAATTCGGTGACGGTGGTAAACAGTAGCCTGCCCATCTCTCCTTTTTTCTGCACGATTACCAGCCGAACAACGGCCCACTCCTGACGTTCGTTAGCAGCCATCACACCCCTGCTCCTGTACTTCTATCCATTGGCCAGCTACACGGCAAGCGCAGTATGCACCAGTTCCCCTCGCTCTCCCAAGCAACAGCCTGAGTGATATCTGGGGCCGCTCTACGGACTGGCGGGTCATAAACCTCTGCGCCAGTCGGTCAAGCTTGGCGCCGAAGTGGGAAGCCGTATGTAGCCTCCGTGAGAAGCAGGAATGAGCTCTGGCTTCTACTCTCCGCGCGCTTGCAATCGTGCACTTTACGGTCATTTGGCAACAGGATACTGTTCGTCATGGCATTTTGATACTTATGCAAGCTAACGCGGTGCTTTAGCTGACCCGAGGTATTACGAATACGCACTACCTCGACATGGATGGATGAACGGTATGAACATTCTCGAATATTTGGATTTAGTAAAAGAAAAACTACGAAATTGCCAACTCGGCGCGGTGCGACGTTTCGTGACGTATGCCGAGGAAATCAACGAAACCGATAAGGCCTTCCTAATAAACCTGCCTACCGGTGCGGGAAAAACGGGTGTCATCTCGCTGATATCCCATCTCTCGAACGCAGCCAAGGTCCTTGTTATATGTCACCGCAAAGCTGTAAAGGATCAGCTTTTTCGAGAAGTTTCAAAAAAATTCTTTCGCATTACCATGAATGATGCGGACTTTAATTTGAAGAAAACTTTCAGGGATTTTGATTTCGATCAGGGTGATGGTATCTATATAACCAGCTTCCAGAAATTAACATTTCTCGGAAATGAAGAACTTGGGAGAGTTCAGCAGGATTTCGATTTAATTATCGTTGATGAAGGCCATTCTGAACCATCACCCGTTTGGCGAGAAATAATTCGGCAGTCTACCGCTATGAAGGTAGTGGTTACTGCGACCCCTTATAGGAATGACCTGTTTGAATTGAACGTGAGTACAGACCACTTCTATGTTTTTACATTCAAAGATGCTGTAGCCGATGGGGTAATTTCGGAACCTTTTTATGAGCAGGTTGCCGATGAGGCGAGAATGCTCGCGAAGATTACAGACTACTTAAAGGCCGACGAAAGCGTAAAATGTATCATTAAGTGTAAGAGTCTTGAAGAAATTGAGAGATATCACGATCTGATAGCTCCACATTTTTGCACCGTAAGTGTTCATGAGCGACTGGAAAATAAGGACGAGGAAAATAAATTTAAGCGAGTTGGACGAGCGCTTAAGGTTGAGGGCCTCAGGGTAATCATCCACCAGCATAAACTTGACGAAGGCATAGATATTCCCGAAGCCAAACTGTTGGTCTTGACCTACGAGTTGGGTAGTGGGCGAGAACTGGTTCAGGCTGTCGGCCGGATCGTCCGACGTTATGGGGAAGCGCGTCCCTTGGTGTTGGATCTTAGCCGGGGGGCGAATGAGGGGATGTGGGATGGCTACCAAAAATTTGACTATTATCTCGCCAGTGGAGGAGCGTCAGAGTTCGTAAAGTCTCTCAGTACAAGTTACCTCATTGAGTCCTTCCTCGATAGCTTCCCCAAGTACAGCTATTTCGATGGCAAGTTCAAGGAGCGAGTGGATCTCAACGAGCTAATTCCCGAGGACGACATCAAAATCCCTCATGCCTCGGTGTGCTTCGTGCAAAAGGAGGAAGAGTTCTCCTTGCCCCTACTGATGGATCGCCTCTATTGGGAGCTTCATGGCTCCGGGGCTTTGGTCAAGAGCTATGAAGAGGTCCTCGATCTAAAAGTGATGGTCTACGTGTCGTTTAACAGCTCGAAATTCTTCTCCAACAAGCTGTTCTTTGAGCCAAAGCTCCATGTAATTGTCGTAAAGGAGATGGACTCAGGTGTAGCAATCTTCGATAGCGGCGGTGGGCGATACTACAACCAGGAGCAATATCGGCTTCGTAATGCCATCCATATCGACAAGCTCACTGCATTGGCCGCGAGAACTGCAATTCATCAGGTCAAGGAGACTCACGCCCGAGCCATTGGCCAAGCTGTACGACGTCCTGAGTCTGTGGCGTTGAAGGGGCAGAACCTAGATGGAAGTCGTAGTAATCAGAGCAATTCCAGATACGCCTTAACGATGGTAAAGGTCGACAACATTGGCCTGGACGGCAGGAAAGACAGCAGCTACTACATTGGCGCCAGATCAGGCCGAGTGGTCGATCAGAAGGAATCGAACTTTACGTTGCATGATCTTTCTCAATGGATCGACGTGGTTAGCGAATGCATCGAGGCGGGAGGTAATGCTGGACGGCTGATCAAGTCCTACGCGCAGCCGATAGCCGAAAGGCCTGACTCGCAGATTCTATCTGTATTGCTGGATTTCACTGAACTCGACGGACCAACGCAGATTGGCCTAGGCAAGATCCATGCTGAGTTTCTTTACTTAGATTTCAATGACGGTATCCGCTTCGATGCCCAAGGTGAGCCAGTGGAACTGGCTTTGTCGTACTTGGACGATGTTTCACGTTTCGAAGCCCAGCTCGCTGGTGTCTCTGCCGGAAGGGCTGATCATGAATGGGTAGTAGAGTATCTAAATTTTGGTTCTCGACTGAAAGTTCTGTATGAGGATGGGGTCACCTATCTAGGTGGAACTTTCTACCGATTGGCACTTCCTTATGAGCGAGGCGTTGAGGCCGAACAAAGCTATGCGGGTGCCGCGCTGTTCCCAGTTCCAGAGATGCGGAGCCGCAATCTAAGGGAGAAAGGCCATGTCCGAAAACACAAATACTTCCGGACCACCAACGACAGCTTTGACACGGACTCGATTTTTTACCTGCTCGACCGACTGAAGGGGTACGGAAACTCAGCGACTCCACACGGGGAGTTAGGGCCTTTCGCCAAGTTTATACCGGGGTGTGATCTCGTGCTGTGCTGCGATATGAGTGTAGAACCGGCTGATTTCATCTTGTCATCTCCCGAGAGGCTATGTTTCGTTCATGTCAAGTGTGGTAAAGCCCTCAATCCGAAATCATCGGCGGGCGCTCTCGCTGAGGTGGGCAGCCAAGCGATCAAAAATATTCATATGCTCGTTTCTAATAACAGGAACATAAGGCCTGGAAACTTCAATACTTGGAATGGACGCTGGCCCTCCAACGATGCAACTTATCCGCTCGGGACACGTTATCGGTTATTCGACGGTCAGATTAATCATCCAATAGTGCCAGACGGCTCTCTTTCTGAGCGGGTTTGGGATCTCATTTGCGAGCGAAGAAAATCAATGAGGTGTAAAAAAGAGATCTGGATCGTAAGCGGAAATGCATTTTCTAGTGACCACTTCATCAAGAGTATGGGAAACCCGCTCAAGTCATCGCCTGAGAGTGTTCAGGCCTTTCAGCTAATTGAGGATTGGCTGAGCACTGCGGATGAATTAGATGTGGATTTGAGAATCTTTACTTCGCCCTGAGGAGGCTGAGCTAGAGTAACGGCGCACAGATAACGTCACAAACGTACCACCACGAGGAGTCAGCATGCAGGACAGCTGTTCGATCATCGAGCATCGGCATTGTTGCGTTATGAGCCGCAGCCATGGCATCCGGGATGCCGGTGACATGATGGCAACTTGGGCAATGAGCCAATCGCAGTAATCAATCTATCAAGCCACTTGAACCCACTTGCGCGCTCTTTTGAAGGAATCATATGAGCTCTCTTTCTTATCTGGAAGTCTATGATCTCGCTGTGACGTCATCGGGATGATCATGGATGACCTTTCTGTCGGAATACCCCCGACGCAAATCAGCTACGCTAGAATCACCTATCTAAAATTTTCAGGAGCGAATGCATGGTGAAGACCTACAAGCGGATGCTTCCAGTCCTTTTCACGGTTCTATGCTCACTATCCGCAGCAGCAGAACCTCGCGGAGGATCCGAACCAAATGGTTGCGGATCGGGGTGGAATCGAGCATTCGTGCCTGACTCGATTAAGGGTGTTTGTGAGATGAAAGCGTCATGCGATGCACACGACACCTGTTATTCAAAGTGTGAACAATCATTAGAGGGAGAATGCGAGTACCGAAGGTGTAGGGTTGGCGGAGACATCTATGATACTGCAGCGTGTAGAACCGTTAAATTTGGAAGGCTCCTAGGGGCAGCACAAGTACGCCGTAATGATTGCGATCTAGTACTGCAAAATGACATAGTCAATTCAAATGCGCCGAGAGTATGCGGCGTAGTAGCAATACTTTATCGACGAGCCGTGAACTTCCTTGCTGATGGTGCATTCGTTGGAGCAACTCCCGTATACACTATCGCAGATAAGACCAAGTACAATAAAGCCTTAGAGGATTTCCTAAGTCAAGGTACCGACGAACAGTTCAATAATTTCATAAAATCTGAGCAATCCAAAAAACCAGACATAGATCTCCTCCGCCCCGTGACTTTTGACAAAACTTCCGGATTGATTAATAAATGAACAATAATCGACTTGGGAAATATTTTCTATGGATCTTGATATTCTCCTGTGGATCAACTCAGGCGCTTGAAGGCAACCTAAGCAATATAGCGCCCGAAGAAGAGGAACAAGCTATATCTGACGCGGGACAGAATACCCTAAATGCCCTCATGAAAGAATTCAAACCAGACATCATCAATCTTGCCCCTGAACTCTATATCGACGAACATGTAATAGTCACACCAAACTCAGACTACAATGCATTTGCGGACATTCCAAAAAAGAAAATAATCATACCTTTCTCATTCGTGGAAGAAATATATTTACAAGCGCAAGCGTTATTCCAAATAACCGACGAACACAGAGACTTGGCAGACTTCCAGCGATACTTGCAATATATGGCTCAAGCCTACAACGACAAACTTCATGGAAAATCTCAACCTGTTAAGTCATACTGGTTCTGGGCCAACATAAATCCTCCATGCTGCGACAATGCAGAGCAACAAAAAAAATCGCTCTCACGCATCAGTTCTTTCATGTACGAAAGCTTGGCATTTCCGCTAGCCCATGAAATAGGCCATATCGCTTTTGGCCATAAGGCACCTAACGACATCACCCCTAGCGTATCACGAGAGCAAGAGCTAGAAGCCGATGGCTTTGCATTATATTTATTAGACAAACACAAAATCGATGTAGATCCTTTCTTCCAATCTGGCTTTTTTAGATTTGCCTTAATAGAGGCTAATGGCTCGACTGATCTTAGCGAAAACAGCACGCACCCTTCTGCCGCTTGCAGATATGAAAGACTAGTTCGTCCAATATTCAAGAGAATCTCAAACAGCCCCGAGCAGAAGGAAACCTTCAACCAGAATAGCAAGATGCAATTCAATGAAGCCATCAAATACTTCAAGAAGGTAAGAACCAATTGCGAAAAAAACAACCTTTATGTTCCCGCGTAGCTATCGGGGATGCACAGAAATCAAAAACGCCACTAACTAAGCTCTAACCGAGGAGTTTCTTTAGCTCAAGTTTCCGTAACTGACCATCTCTAAATAAACTTAACGGCGATCGCGGATGCGGACCAGCAGTAATCTCGCCGGGCGGAAACGGCGAAGGTTTGATGGGCCATGCGCGCGCCATTGCTGAGCACGATTCAGCCAAGGATGAGTAGCCCGTCTCTTACGGAAAGCTTGGAAATGAAGGAACTAGGTTCAGGAGCATACCAAAAACGCTGCACACGATGGGAAAGCGATTCCACGCCATCCTGACGATTACGTTGAGTTGCCCCTCGAGATACTGGATGGCGATCTCATGATCGGGCTATTCGGGCAGCTCCACTACGAGCGAGCTGGCTGAAAATGCAGATCAAGGAGTGGGATGAATCGGATGGTCATAATGAGCCTAAAGTACGGATTCGATGTGTAGCCGACTGCCCTGCTGCTTCAGAAGTGCCCTTAGCCTCCAAGAACCCGGGCTCTCCCCCCCTGCAAATGGTAGAGAGAAACTCTGCCAAGGTGCGGCCTAGGCGTTTATGTAGAGTTTACAAAAACTCCGCCTGCACTCACCACCGCCCCTAACGAATGCATTGAACATCAATGTTATCCAATTGAAATGCAGCACGTTCCATAAGCGCTAAACGAATTCCTAGAATTTCATACGTCAGATCTGACATCGTCCCACGCAGGCTGGCCGCCAAATCGGACGCCACTGTTTCGCTCTCTTCATTTTCTAATTCTTTTTGGAAGCGACTGAATCCACGACTGAGAGAACTTGCCACGTCGATAAGTACATCATCTGCAGAACCTTCTAGCTTCGTCGCTATGCACTCCATGCTGCGTCTGCATCGCTCGATCATGTTGGTTACAAACTCAAGCTCTTTGGCATTCATCTCACGTCCTGATTCTGCGCAAGCTGCCGACATAGCACCGATGGCCTCCCACGCCTCATCGTAGAGCCTTAAGTCTGCATCGATTATCAGAGGGTACGGTACGCTATCTTTCCATTTGTCAGCGAAGGTAGCGTCGGGAAGTAACGAAATTATGAAGGTCATGCCCATAGGAGCTAAGCGTCCATTTATTACCGCTCCGTAGCTAACGGTTGCGTGAGGCGATAGTGCAGCTGCCACTGTGGAGAAAGACTCCTCTGTGGTTAACCAATCAAAAAGCACCTCAACCTTCAAGAGAACGGCAAACTCAGCATCCGGCCATTGAGCACCACGGCTCTCGGGCTGACTACGCGAATACACTTCAACGTCCAACCCTTTGTCCACCATAGCGAGCCGTATCTGTTCTCGGCGAGCGGATGTCAATGAATCAGCCCTTTGAAACGCATCATTCGCAGCGCGATGTAGAACTGAGTGCCGACGACTCATGGTACGAAAGCGGCTTGCAGAAACACGGCGCTGATCCGGATTCATAGCAGCGTCGGCAAGTACCGCGCGTATCTGCCGAAGCGTCTCGGCTATTTGAAACAACATTTCAAGGGGGGGCTCGCTGGTCATGCGCCATAACTCTGGGCGATGTAATAACTCCGCGTCGCGCACCAAGCCAGCTGTCCGGGCAGCCATTAGGTTCGGCTTTTCCGAAACTCCATCAGTCAGTTCAGTCATCAGTCGTTGCAGACCTGTAACAAAGTCATGAAGTTTGTCACCATCATTCGACTTACCTGGTGATATAGGCCCGGAGATTGACTCACTAATACTCGGAGGTTGAATGAACGTTGTTAGCCAATCCCGAATCTGCAGAAGCATTTTCCACTTCGCTCCTGGGGTTTCCATCCGACAGTAGAAATCCCCCGCCTCCCTCAGCTTTACTCCAAGTTCATTGATTGCAACGGCTAAGTCTGTTGTGCGTTGGGTCTCGGTGGGAGCAGCTACCAATCGGTTGATCGCTCGAATTTGAGCCTGGTTCCAGGCAATTCGTATCGGAGCTATGACGGCATGGCGCGGCATTCGTTTGGTGTTCTGAGAGTGCGCTCCATACCCAACGGGATGGCCGTCGCAGAAGATCGCGTCTGAAATGAGGAGCTCGGCATCAGGTACCACAGCGCTCATGGCCGTGCATAAACGTACGACCTCCTCATTCAGATCTGACTGAACCTCAGAATGAACGAAACGAACGTACCCAGTCACACTGAGCTTGCCATCAGACTCTCCGATTTCAGGGCAAGTTACCCAAGGTGTCTCACTGTACAAGCGATTTATTAGAGCAGACGTGCCTCCGCACATCTCAATGACAGCTCGTGCAGCATCTAAATCTACTTCTCTTAAAGTGATTAGAAGAGCTAGAAGGTCTTCCAAGGGGGTATTAGTCAAGTCTCCACTTGGAATGCACTTGGTAGACGGCGGTGATTTGCAACCGACAATTGGTAATAAGGTCGCTGCCAGCTCGGCCGCCTCGCTAACACTCAATTGGGCAGGCCAAGCGCTTGCTGCCATCTTGATCAAAGAATTACGAAGATCTGCAACATCGACTTTCGAGAAGGAGGCATGCGCTAACTTCGGTTTGGCGAACAACGGTTCGTCGCCGAAATCCATGCTCGCGAGAGTAAGCATAAAAGTGAAACCGCTTAAGCGGTCCTCAATATCTACTGAACGTGAAATTTCCAGCCATTTTTCTGCAATTCGATCCGCGGTTGCGAGTCCTAGGCCATGAAGAATTGGCGCCCAGCACCGCCCGTCTTCTGACTTCAGCCGAGCTACGAGCCCCGCCAACATGGCTCCTTCCTCTTCAGGCCATCGTCGCAGCACCCGAACGATGAACGCCGCGAAAGTATCGCTCGCAAGGGTTTCAGCTGCCGCTGTGACTGCCCGACTTCTAGCTTCACCAAGAAGCTCACGGATGGCTACGTCAAGATATGTCGAGCGGATCTCGTGCAGCCCCATGAGTGCACCATCAGGCCTGGCACGCACCGCATGCTCATCGACCAGTCGCTTGAGCAACTTTGCAAAGCGAGGCTCATCCATTCCAGAAAGTATTCGAAGCCGGACTGGGTCTACAGCTGCCCCTTGAGCAGCAGCGAAGGAAATGGTCCTTAGAATCATCAGCTCATCACCCCGGTCTTCAGCAAGACGACGAAGCACCTGCTCACGAATCGTTTCCTCAAGGCGCTCCCCGGCAGTTAGCAAATGGGTGTACTCGAGAAGCAAACCGTTACTTAGCTCAAATGGTTCTTGCCAGTGACTGAAAACCACTGAGGCGGACGTTTGCAGAGCTTTCCAGATTCCGTATGCCAGACTCTCATCTAGCTTGGGGCGGATCGTCGGTGTACGAGCTGCGGATGACAGGAGAAAGATGTCCTCTTCTCTCACCGTACCAATGGCAAGCAGACCTGCTTGGGCCTCTACCTCCCGAACCAACCCATCCCATCCAGCGGTCTCCTGACGGCCCACATCGTCAACGACGAAACCGACGGGGCGCTCAGAACTCGCTTCTAGTAGTTTGGCGAGCTGAACGAGCTTTGCTACATCGGCGACCTGCAGCTCCCGAATGCGGTACCAACGCACGGCATGACGTGTATGGTGAGCCGACAACCAGGCAAGTGCGGACTTCCCCGCACCGGAAGGTCCCGCGACTAATGCAAATCGCTTTGCCTCAAGGCCGGTCAAAATGTCCGCCATCAGCTCCGGTCGACCAAACACTAGGCCGGCCCCGACGTGCCCTGGCGCCACGTTGACACCTCGGTAGAAGGCTGCAGCCGGCATAGGTTCGCTGAAATTTGCAATCTCTGCGAGGCCAGCTGTCAAAGCAACGTAGCCGATAGGATCAATAATCCCTAGAACTCCATCGATACGTTCCTGCACGTCGCTTCGGTCCAACGTCTCTGGCTTTTCGCTCGATGCTAAGTAGTTGGAGTCAGATGCTTTCCCAGCCTGCTCGCGAAGTTGCTGGAGCACTAGCCGCACACCCGCAGGTGGTAGCGATGCACTGGTGAGGGCAGCGCAGCCACGATCTAGCGGATCGGGTTCGATCACCAGGTGGGTGCGCACTAGTAAAGCCTCGACCACACCATTCTCGGGTTGCCCTAATGCCTCTGCCAAAAGCTTTTCGAATTTCGTCAGATCTTGGCCACTTTCCGCAAGCGTGACTATCCAGCCTGTAGGTTGAATACCCTCAAGCGGTCGCTCTAGCACCAGTGCTAGTCTCACCCGATTGGATTCACGCCAGTCGAGCGGGAGATCCTTAGCGCTTTTGGCAAGGTGTTTTGCCGTCTCAGATTGGGAAAAGACACCCTGAGGATCATGCCTGGCCTTGAGCTGGGCTCTAAACTCAAGCTCAGGTCCGTGCAAGGTAAGGTCGTCGACCCCTTCCGGAATGAGCCGCGCCCAAGTGGCTTCGCCACTCCACGCCAATGAGGCAAGCCAAGCGGTTACTGCGTCTTGATACCGAAAACCCCGACCAGCCCGTGCACCTGATCGAGTCATACTCCAAAGCTCAGGGTCAATTAGCAACTGCCGAGTTAACCCAGGAAATTCCATTTTTTGGCGTCTCTTTCAATTTTGCTGCTGAGCTTAATTGAGTTTGCTTCAAAGGTGAAAAACAGATCTCCGGCTTGATTGGACCGCTCAATGTGTAACAAATTATTTGCAACAGGGTGCGGACCAAGACGAGCAACATAGCTTTTTCATTGATGGCGACGAATTAAACTCTCAGGCCTAGGAAAAGCGGGTGTCAAAGGTATGAACTGAAACGCAACACCCAGCGAAACGACCGACTCTTTTAAATGACAGGTCATGTCATACGAGCCGGGGCGACGACGCGTACATAGTGGGTGATCTTCAGTTGCTTTTGCTCAAGCAACTTTCTCAATGCTTCCAGGTTGCGCTGCTCGGTTTCGGCAAATGCCTCGGGCTCGGCAGCCAGTGCCATGTCACGCTTTTCCCGCCGCGCTTCGTCGGGCCTGGGCGTACGGCGGTAGCTCTTGATCCAGCGCGGCAGGTCCGGGTCGGCGGGGTCGCACAGCAAGTCAGCCACCAGCTCACCGCGTGAATGGCTCACCAGCTGCACCTGGGCCTTCTTGGGTAGGTTTTCTAGCGCTTGCAACGCGTTGGCGATCGGGCTTTCCGAGAAGGTGCGGTGCTCAATGCAGCTCTTTCCAGGCGGCAGTGCTTGGTAGCTCACCAAAGCTGCCTAGGGTGTGCGAGGCGTTGCCGTGGATAAACAACAGGATCGGCTATTCGATGCTCAGTTGAGTCTCTTCGGCGATCTTGTCCTGCGGGTTCAAGACTCCCCCGCTCCATCGGTAAAGTTCGGGTGGCCCGGCAAGCTGGGTTTCGATAGCGGTCATCAGTGCCGTGGCGCCCTTTTGCGCGGCTCAGTCGACGGCGAAATCGGTGGCTTTCTCTTTGAACAGTTCCTTGGCCAGCTCAGTGATGTCGTCATCTTCGAGCACCAATTGCCTGACCTGCCGCCAGACCCAATCCGCTGCACCACGGTTCTTGCCCTGGATATCGATGAAACGGGCGAAATCGACCGCCCCGTCGAGGTCAACCACGTCGGGGCGGGTACGGCGCAGTTGCTCCACCAGGGCATCGGCGCGAATGTAAATGGTCGAGCTGTCGTTGGCATCCAGCGCCAGCAACGCGTGAGGATCGTGCAGGGTATCGCTTGCGGAGCGTCACTGGCGCGCGCCGCCGGTGCCAACTGCTAGGTTTTCAGCACCCGCACATTACTTAGGGTACCGGCCGGCCCGCTGCTGGCACCACGGCTGGTCGCCGATGCCAGGACCTGCGCCGGCATCGGCGCCAGATCGGCGGGTTGCTGTAGAGGAAGTTTGATGAGTGGGGGCGCGTCGGTCGGCTTCACAGTCGTTCCCTCTGGATCCGCTCCCTCACTAAAGTTCATGCCTTACTACATTTCAAGATCGCCTCAAGTTTTTAGAGTTTCGACGCTGTTAGTGTTTCAAAAGCCTAACAGTTGGGGGTCAAATCGCCCTCAGCGGTTGATGCTATTGAGCCATCAAGGCACTATGCTGGCCATCGTTTGATCCGAGTAGCGCTCTCTCTGCTGCGTTGCCGACAGCCTGGAATTTGAACATGTATTATGACTATCGGGATTTGGCCGCAGCGGCAACGCTGAAGAAGATTCGCAAACAAGTCACAGGTGTTGCACTTGAAGATGAAACATTTCATCTGGCCTGCGCACCCGTGATTTCGTACTTGGTGCAGAATAAAACAGCGCTTCTGCACTTTGACGACGATATCAATCAACACGTTGATGATATCATCGCCTTCTCACGAAACGCCCACATGCTAACAAGCGACTTGGTGGTGAATGCTGTTTATCCAGTAGTGGCAAGAGCGCTAATCAACTTGCCAGCTGATGAGGCCAAGTACCTGGCCAACTATACTTGGGATATCCTCCTTGGTAGCCAGGGAAAGATTGATTACCGCCACTGCAAAATAGTTGCAGGTTTTGCGGGTCAGTTTTTCTCACACCTTCGCAGTGAAGTCGTAGATATCTGCCCCAACACTGCAGAGCTTTCGCTTGGCGTGCTCGGACCCGCACCGCGAAAATCGTTTCCCATGTCTGCTGAGATTGCCCAGCAGCATAGAGCAATGATTGAGCTAAAGCTTAGGACCAACAACATTCAGCCTGTTTTTGTTGATGGGCTTGGAGAGTTCTATATCCATGGTTCACGGGCAGCCTGCCTGATTGACTCGCCGTCACAAGATGCCTCGTCAACAGCCCATCTGGACACGCTGCGCAGCGCCACTTCCGAAGACATTTACTTGCAGCTTTCTCAGGTGCTTGGCAAACAAGGAAAGTTTATTCTCACCCGTACCAACACAGGGGCAAGCTCGGCCCAGGCCAATCAGAAATGGGAAAAACTCCAGGACGATGAGAAGATTGAAAGCGTTGTTGCCTTCGACAGTTACTACCAGGGCAAAGCCAGGAAATTCATAATCGTTGTCATTGACAACACCCGCGCCGCCGCCGACAGCACGGTGTACATCAACGTCACCGCGAACCCGGCGCTCGCTTCACTCGATGCTATTGAGCGCACTATCCTCGCGGCGAGCATTTACCTGATGTGGCTGGGCGTGCCAGTCGACCCTGACAAATGCACACCAAGGATTGCGACCATCCTCAATAGCCAATTCAAAACTGGCTACCGTGACGTCGACGGCTTGTGCAAGCAGGTATCACGTCATGAGCAAACGTTGCGAAACACCTTCCGCGTCAGCCAACACGTCGATTTTGCTGCAGCAGACCACAACCGCATAGATGTGAATGGCGATGAGATCGTCGCCTTGATCGATGCAGAAAAACCACGCAGCACCTATGTGATCGGCAATAACGGCGCAGGCAAAAGCCTGCTGCTCGGTGATATCGCTAACAAACTGCTGAAGCAGAAAACCCGAACCGTCGGAATTACCCTGTCGCAATCTAACCGTTTCCCAAAGGTTACCGACAAAAACCGCGATTACTACCAGACCTGCGGCAGCAGCTACCTCAGCGCACGCTCGAAATTCAGAAAATCTGAAATCATCCTCGCTGCGCTCGAAACCATCTTCCGCGATCAATTGAAGATAGACGCCTTGATCGAATGCCTAGGGGTGCTGAAGTTCAGGGCGCAGATGTACCTGGCGCCCCGCGCCCATTCCAAAAGTGAACAGATGGCGCATGAAAGCGACGCAATGATCGCCTTGAGTATTGACGCGGCAGAAAACAGGATCGAGCTGGATCAGATCCACCTGGAGATTTACACCCTGGCACTGAGCAAGGACACAGACGACAAAGAGGTCAAAGACAACCGCTATCTGCTCTTCACCGACCTAAGCTCAGGCGAGCAGAATATCTTGCTGCTACTTGCCCACATCATCGAGACAGCACGAGAGGATAAACACACCATCGTGCTGCTGGATGAACCCGAGGTCAGCCTGCACGTGAGTTGGCAACAGACACTGCCTAAAATCCTCAACACCCTCGCCGAACGGCTTTCGCTAAGCTTTGTCACGGCAACCCATGCGCCGGTACTGATTACCAACGCGCCGAAAAAAGACACGCCCTGCTACGTACTTGAGGCCGGGAGATTAATCCCGATTGCGCCTGATCGCCGCCATTCGGTGGAAACCATTCTGGTGGCTGGCTTCAATACTTACACACCGCATAACCGTGAAGTGTACGAGCGCTGTGCGCAGCTTGTTGCCGCGGTGATGAAGCTGCAAAACAAAGAGACGACACCTCCAGACTTTAATTTTGAGAGTGCCCTTGAACAACTGAAGACCTTGAAAAGCACCATGGACAGTTCTGACATAGACCAACAGGACAGCCGCTTCCAGCGCGACCTGGAGCTGATCAACACCGCACATTCCGCTATTTCCTCGGTCCAGGAAGAGGTGGCAAGCAATGGTTAGCGTGCCAACTGAAGCAGCGCTAGAAGCCATACTTGAGGACTACCTCAGGCAGTGTCATGGTGACCCTGCACATGTGGCGGCGACCCAAGACTACTTGAAAGTCATGACAAGGAAAGCTTTACGGCAGTTCAGAAGGCGGCCAAACAACAAGCCAAAAGTGGAAATAAACTTATGGGATGAGCTCTATAATTTCTCATGTAGTAAAACCCCGGAAATTTCTGGAGAGCTGATAAGGAAGCAACTGCGCACGCTCCTTGAAAAAGGACAACATTATCAATGTTGCTATTGCCGGCGCCCATTACTAAACAGCGGACACGCCAAACCAATAGAGCATGTCCTACCTCGCTCAAAGTGCGTACAGCATACCTTCAACTTGTTCAACCTTGTTGTATGTTGCGTCGACTGTAACCTGAGAAAAAGCAATCATATATGGTCACTCAAGGAAGGCGAATTCACCAGCGAGCAAGAATACCCATCACCGGAGTCATTTGACGACCTCTACCACCCACGCTTTCACAATTACAACGAACACATCAAGTTCATTCGCCTGCAGTCTAACCACCACAATATTTCAATTTATAAAGGACTCACTAGCCAGGGTAAAAACCTTTGCGCAAACATGCTCACTCATCTCTCGCAAAAAGAAGTGTTTGTGAACGGTAACCCCGACCTCAAGGAATACATCACCACCATCGATCAGCACACGGCTGAAACGAACTCTAAAGCCGACAAGGCCATTCGCGTTTTTCAGACGGCCTTTGCCAGCGCGACCGATGACCTGCTCTACGAGCTTTGAACACCGTTGCCACTCGCCTCAAGCGCTGCCAATCACCCGTTCAAGCATGCGCTTGAAGTCTTCGATCTGCTCCGGCGAAAAGTCGGCAAGCACCCTCCCCTGCTGCTCGGAGGCAATGGTCCACAAGGCCTCGGTTTGCTCCACGCCTTCGGCGGTCAGGGCGAATCAACCCACATCGCTGTCCGCTACCAGTCCCTTGCGTTTGAGAATATCCATCGACTGCTCGATCTCACGCATGGGCATGGCCACTTCGCGCTGCAAACCGCACATTTCCAGGCCGCTGTCGTTTTCCATAACCATGAGCATGCGCGCTTCGCTGCTGCGCAAACCGCTCGACAGTTGCCGTGGTTGATAGTCGGCCTGGTAACTGCGTACAGCCTGGGGCATCAGTAGTAAAGGTTATGGCTGAGGTCCCTGGAAGGCACTCTCGCGCGTGTCTTCAGCGCGCGACGCCAAGCGCGGATGCGGCAGCACCGAGGAATAGGCGCCTTGGTGATTAAGCAGCGGTGACCTGCCCAGGTCATCGAAGGCGACTAGCCGTGTTGCTAGGGCGAGCAGCCTCTACGATCAGTCGTGAGATCAGACGCAACGGTGGCCAAGGATGCTACCGGGCTAATCGAGCTGATCAAGCCGCCTGGGATCGCGCCCATCGACCTAAGATGTGCAAACTTGTTGAGAACCGAGCGGTGGCGCAAATTGTTGCAGACAAGCTTCAATTGCAGTGGTCACCGGAACAAATTGCCGGTCGGCTGAAGCGTATCTACCCGGACGATACGAGCTATCAGGTGTCACACGAGACGATCTATCGCACGCTCTTCATACAGGCTCGCGGGGCTCTGAAGAAGGAGTTGCTCGAGCATTTACGGCGCACGCGGGCCATGCGTGGATCCCGCCATCACACGCAGAAGAAAGAAAACCACGGTCGAATCGCTGACGCGATATCGATCCGCGAACGTCCGGCCGCGGCTAAGGATCGGGCGGTGCCAGGTCACTGGGAAGGCGACCTGCTGTGCGGTAGCAGGAACAGCCAAATTGCCACTCTTGTTGAGCGTCATACCCGCTATGTAATGCTGGTGAAATTGGACGGTAGGGATAGCGATACGGTCATCAGCGCCCTGATCGAAAACGCCCGCAGCTTACCCCAAGAACTCTACAAGTCGCTGACGTGGGATCGCGGCAAAGAGATGGCTGACCATAAGCGCTTTACGGTGGCAACCGACATAAAGGTCTACTTCTGCGATCCTCATCGTCCTTGGCAACGGGGATCGAATGAGAACACCAACGGGTTGTTAGCGCTTGGCTGGACAGCATTTATGGTTACTTGTCTGCAACAGATGGTGGAGGGATCCGCCATGGGGCCTCACTTAGCGAGCATGAGGAGCTAACCGTGGGTGAGGTTCGTCTGTTCTGCGACCTGTCACGAAGCTTCATCACATTCCTGTTGCACGAGCATACTCGTCTGATGGGAAAAAATTCTAATCTGAAAATCAATCCTGTGAGTCTTCAGCAGACAAGTCAGAGGCGCCTCATGAACATCAATCTGTGAACGTTAGGCTCCAAAAATGGTACGAAAACCCAGTAATGATTGATGTAAGGGTCGGTTATGAACAAATAACATCGCCCATAAGTTAAATGATGTGTCAGAGCGAAACTTCTCCCTGTCAGCGTTTCTTAATGATTGGACGGAAATTTTCTGAATCTGGATATCTGTTACCGTCGCGATTTGAGGACACTTTCGCCCCCTGCAACCCTGTACCCTTTGATCTACCCGGCCTACAGCCTCGCGCCGAGCCTTCAATACGCTTGGAATCCGACGAATTACGGACACTTTTGCCTTGATGCGATTCGCGCAACCTATTGATTTTAAAGGTCTGCGCCATCGAACGTCTGTTTGAACATTCCTGTACAATTCTGCGGCTTTCTGGACACTCTTAGATTTTCGGCGTTCACCACCACATTGCTAGGGCCCAGGAATTCCGTGGCCTCCAGCGATATTTGCACATTATCTGGACACAGTCCGATGTGTACGTCGTACGCCATATTCTGGACACTTCCCGAGAATTCGCAGTTTGAGAACGTTTGCGCGCTGCTTCCGCCAGATCCCGCCAAGCGTTGCACTGATAGGCTGCAGCCCACGCCTGCCAAGGGCAGCGCGCAATAGCAACTCAAGGATCGTCTCGATTTCGGTGCTCCAGGCGTGCCTGGCCCTGGGTGGCGCCATGCGGATGTTTTTTCCTGAAAACGACGAAATTCTGGACACTTTCCGAAACCCGCGACGCTCCATTCTCAGGCTGAGGCCTGATTTCACTGGGTTCCAGGCGATTTGCACTTATCCTGGACACAATCCGAAAGCGCTGGAAGTGAGAATAAAGCGGACACTTTCCTGCGGGCGGCGCTCCGGGGTTGTAACTCTCCGTATTTAGACAAATATTGGTCGGATAAGACGTAAGAAAATTAAATTCATTAAATAACTTAAAACTAAGAGCTCTGTAATCATTGGTCGTGCACAGGTAGAAACTAAGAAATTCACCAATTAATGCGTTAATCGGCAATAGGTGAACCAAGCAGCACTTTGATCCAGCCGCACAGCGCTTTAAAAAGTGTGGTAGAAAAAAGTGAAGGTCGCGGGTAATTCGTTTCTCTCTATCTGTCAAGGCCGGTCACCTGTTTTACTGATGAGTGGGCGCTTAGTGGTAGAGGTTGCGGCCGGCCTAACTTGGCGATACTATCGAAAGATCCCCATTAACTAGGTCAAGCGATTGGGAGTAGGTTGTATAGGATTATAAAACTTCCTAATACAGCCAGATTAGGAAGTGTTCAATCGCTAAGTAAGGCCAACTCTTTTCGGTAAGTTAGATGACCCGCACTCCCCGGCCAATCTTTGAATCTCACGGTGACTTTGTAGATCAAGATTTCACCTTGGGCCGGCCCTCAATGACCAGCGTCGACCAGTATCTGGATTGCTTCGCACCAGAGCTCAAGGCAATCCCGGGCTTCCTGGCGGCACGTGGCTATCTACGTTGCTATGCGGACAACGCGCTCACATACAGCGCCTATCGTGGGCACGTAGAACGCCTGCTTCTGTGGTCGTTGATTATCCGTGAGAAGCCAGTTAACGAACTGAAAAGACTTGATGCCGAAGCCTTTCTGGAGTTTTGTAAGAACCCGCCGGCCAGTTGGGTTGGCTCAGTAATCCGCAATCGCTTTCTCGCCAATGCAGATGACACTTCATCTTCGGGCTCGGATTTAGTTCCTAATCAAAAATGGAAACCGTTTACACAGCGCGTGCCTAAACAAACTAGGAAGATGGCTGAAGATACTGAAGAATTTCCGAGTGCTGATTATCACTCTTCGAAAGGCAGCATGAGCAACGTATTCAAGATTGCAAGCGGCTTCTACGAGTATCTAGTCGAAGAAGAGATTGCCAGTTCCAATCCGTTTCGAAAGGTCACAAAAAAGGGACAGTACAGCTCATCCCAACAGGAGTCGAACTCCTCTCGTGCGTTAACGCCACTGCAATGGGACTACGTTATCGATACGGCGGAAGCGATGGCAGCGGCTGAGCCCGCAAAGCATGAGCGCACCCTGTTCATTCTCATCACGATGTTCAGCATGTATCTACGCATATCAGACATTGTTGGACGTTCCAATTGGCAGCCAAGCATGGGTGATTTCCGTCTGGATGCAGATGGAAACTGGTGGTTTCACGTGGTGGGTAAAGGGAATAAGTCCGGCAAGATTGCAGTGCGTGATGAGTACGTGGAAAAGTACCTTAAACGCTATCGCACATTTATCGGGCTAAGTCCATTGCCGGGCTACCAGGAGAAAACGCCGCTTCTAAAAACGCTGAGCGGGCGTGCTGGGCTCTCTGACAGGCAAGTGCGCGCCCTCCTCCAAGCCGTCTTCGACAACGCGCTGGTACGGATGCGTGATGAAGGACGCGAGCCCTACGAAATGGATAGCCTGCGGGTGGCATCGTCTCATTGGCTTCGCCACACCTCGGCCACGTTCGACGCGCCTTTCAGAAACGCCAAGGATCTCCAGTACGACCTGCGCCACTCGAATCTGGCAACGACTCAGAACACCTACTATCACTCCCATGATCAAGAGCGGGCGCTGTCCGTGAAGCGATTGGGGACGCGGGATAGAGGCTGACGTTTAGAATGGTCAAATCGAAGGGGTACAAATGTACACCTTCGTCTCAATACTACAGCTATCACCATCGTGCTGAGTAGTGCGCTTCCCAGCATCCTATTTCTCGACACCTAGCTTGGTAAAAGGCTGATTGGCGTCTACGGCGTCCACACAGGCAGCGCCGATTTTCCGGGCTTGTCGATCACGATCGCGAGGCTCTGCTTTGCCCGGGTCACCGCGACATAGAAGGCGGCAGCCGTAGTGGATTCCAACAGTGTTGATTTGCTGATGAATTGTTCGATTTTGCTGGTTGGGACAATCAGGACGCGTTCGAAGGTTGAACCCTTCGAACCTTTGAAATTGACGTACTCGAGCTCGTATCGCTTTCCTGAACTGGCGGAATAGCGCATGCAGCGCGGTTGATAGCGCTCGACGTATGTTTCCAGATCTTTGCTGTGCAGCAGGAACACGCCGTCATGCCCCGACACATCGTGGTTCTCGGATGTTGTGGGTGGAAAGTCCCAGTCAGCATCGAAGATGGAATCTGAGAACGTTGCGATCTCGGTGCGACAACGGTAGGTGGTCGTCGCGTAGTTGATGCTCAACAGCCCCTCTGCCTCGCGTTCTCGGAACCACTCCAGTGCAGCAGCATAGCCGTATTTCTTATTCTTCTGACCACGCGGGTTGGTCGATAGAACCGCCTGGCGAACATCCCCGACCATTCGCAAATCGATTCGAGAGTGAAGCAATGCCTGCAGGATTTCCCAGTCATAGCCGCTGAGATCCTGTACCTCATCGAACAAGATCTCATCATAGAGGCACTCCAGCCTGCGAAGCAGCGCAGGCGTGGTCTCCAGCAGCTCAAACGCAAGTCGGCCAAGCTCGCAGCCATAGACCTGATTGCTTTTGTTCATGTAGCGATCTTTGCCACGGGCCATTCGAAACGGGCGGCCATCAAAATCAAAGCCCCCTACCCGCTCATCCGGGAATTTGAAGCGCAAAAAAGGTTGGGCGAAGTGGCGCAGAAGGAAGGTGTACCATCCCAGTACCTCAAGGTTGTGACGGTCTCCAGCCTGTGTGGCAAGGCGGTTACGAATCTCGTGCTGATTCGACTGGGTAAATGTGATTACTGCGATTTTTCGTTCGATTGGCAAGGCCTTACAGTGCTCAATCAGTCCCTGTGTCTTTCGACCGCCCGCTACGGCCAATGTCAGATGATTAGGCATTGACGATGAACTCCGCAGCAGCCTTCATGTAGGCAGGGGCGTGGAGTTTCTTTTTTGAGCTTGCGAGACGCAAAGCCCCTTCTGTCTTCGCGCGCGTCATCCAGGTCAACAGATTGGCTGCCGGCTTAATGGCCAAGACATCACGCAGGTGTGCTTCGGTGTTCACAGTGATCAGCTGAGGCTCCAGCGTGTAACCATCGGCAACGGCGCCGATGAACAGCTGCCGCTTAACCCCATCGAGCCACTCCTTGTGCGGTTCACGCAGTTCAGCGGGATCAACCCCGTCGTTATCTCGCATCACTGCCACCGGTTTGTTGATTGCGGCACAAAGCTCCAAGCAACGCGCGAGAGCCAGGCCGCGCATACTGACGACATCGATGCCAGCAGTGATCGGTCGGAGGTCGAACAGATCCGAAAACACCCTTTCAAAAATGATTTCGTCTGAAGGCCCCTCAACCAGGACAACCCTTTTCGCCAGAACAAGGCGTAACGTGTCATAGCCAGGCAGGCGCTTGAAGTAGCTGACCGTTTCAGGATCAAGCGCTGTGATTTTGGACGCTGAGTTACGGTTCAGCAGATGGAGCGCATCGAGTCCGAGTCGGTTGAGGACATAGGTGCTGTGAGTCGAAATGAAGAGCTGCTGATCATCTGAAGCCAACGACTCAATACGCTCCAGCAGCGTGGTCAAGCTTGTGTGGGAAAGGTGGTTCTCAGGCTCTTCGATCATCACAATCTTGACGTTCGAGGCGTGGCGCCTCATTGCTAGAGATATTTTTATCGCAGCTTGTTGTCCCTGGCCTGCCATCGCGAATGGCACGCCGTCCACATGAGGCGTCACAACGCTTTCCCACGACGTACGCGAGGTCTGATCCATTGCCAGGGCCATGGGCTCAGCCTGTAGGGAAGCATCCAGCGTGGAGAGGCGCTTGTTCACTGGCGCCAGCGCGCCGCTGGTCATATTTGCCTTCACCTCCCGGAAGTCGAGCGAAATGGAGGCTTTCTCAGGGGGCTCCAAGTGGTCGCTCAAGATCTGGCGTAGGTGGTAGTCCACGCCGGCAGCCGACTTGACGGTGCGGGAGTCGATGGTAGCCACTGACAGCGTGCGTGGACGTTTGGTCAGCTCTTTGTCAGCAAAAGAGCGCCATTCGTAGGTGTAGTACTCGACCGGCAGCAGTGGATTGGGATTCTTTAGCCACTCATCCAGCATGTCCTGATACTCCTCATTCGGGAAAAACCTGAGGAAGACACCTGGGCACGCGTTTGTGGGCACTTCGGAGTTGACAGCACCGCATAGCCCTTGAAGTTCATCGTTATCTTGCAGATAGAGCTCAATCAGAATTTCGGGCAGCGCGGGTTTCTGTCCGGCCTTGCGCTGCGATACGAACTGCTCCACTAGGTCAACGTTGAACCAGTGCGGATTCAGCTCCTCCAGCACACCTCTCCCTGCGATTCGCCCGTTGAGCGCCAGCGCGATCGCCTCCATCAGGGTCGACTTTCCGGCGTCATTGTCCCCTACCAGGATGTTCAGCTTTGCGTTTGGGCGCAGGGTGAAATCCTTGTAGATACGGTATCCGCGAATGTGAATTTTGGTAATCAAGGTTTACAGTCCTTTGTGTGAATAGAGGTCGCTGAGGTGCAGTCCTCAGGGCTAAATGGATCCTATAAGCACGGTTCGATTTTTGTCGATTGGAACACGATTTGATACAGAAAATAGCTAAGCCAGGATGGGCTGAGTGCAATGGGTAAGGAATGCGTAGCTGTCCAACGCCTAGAAAATAGCAGCGTACAAACATCTCACCATCCTTGCGGGAATCGCCTGCGCTTGCGCAAGGATGGCGATGCTGTTATCGAGTTCTAAGATCTTCGAAGAAAGGCTTCTTGAAGGACACTCGCGCCAGCGCGCTGACCAGCCCCCCCTTAAGAGGCTGAGCTGGCTCGACGAACCAATAGCAATGTTGCTTCGCTCGGGTGATGGCTACATAGGCCAGGCGCAATGTTTCCTCACCTTGGGCGGTGTCATAAGGCTTGGGATCACCCATCTCCCCCAGTTTTGCCTGCCGATAGGCCATGTTTCGATGGGGAGAAGTTGAAAGCTGCGCGCAATCTCCGACCAAAAACACCGCGTCAGCCTCCAGCCCTTTAGATCCGTGGTAGGTCAGTAGCTTAATGTTGCCGGAACGCTTGAGTCTTTTGGCCTTAGCTAGCACAGACCCAAGCTTGTCCTGCACCTCACGTTTGGTGTCATTCTTTCGGTAAAGCACAAGTACGGTCTGCCCCTGGTCGAAATGGCGCTCAACAAGTTCCGCGAGGTGGCTGTCATTTCGATCTAGTACCTGCACCGGGTGGGCCAGATCTTTGACCTTTGGATGTGAAGCTATTCCGTGCTTCTCATCATCATTCGATTGATGTTTGACCAGGCTTTCAGCCGCATCAATGACCATCTGCTGGGAGCGGTAATTTTCCTTCATGAGTACATGCGTGGTGCTGGGTGACGGGAAGTAGTCCTCGAAATCCTTGAAGAATTTTGGTGAGCTTCCGCGCCAGCCATAGATGCTTTGCCAATCATCACCCACCGCCATAAGCGACCCAGGGCACACTGCTGTATCGGTCAAGATGTGTAGGCGTCGACGACGAGCCTCTCTGAAGACAGCCCTCAGCCAGGAAATTGTGTTCGCACCGCAATCCTGGAACTCATCGACCAGCAGATGCAGCATTGGCATAAACACTTCATCCGGTAGTTCCTGCAGGTTGGCCTCGCCTCGCTCTCCGAACATCTCAAACATTTTGTTAAAGGTGAAGATGGGCGGAGTCTGGCGACTCAGGTACAAATTGAATGCCGGCCAATAGATGGCCAATGCCTTGAAGAAGATTGCGTCACTGCTGCCTTCAGGGAAGCTCATACGATCCACGGCTTCCGAGACATCGAGACCGAGGTTTTCGAGGAATGAAGCCGCCGAGTGGAAGGCCTGCATGATAGGTGTCTCACCCAGCTCACCTTCGATTTGATAGTCAAATTTCGGGCATTTGGTGACATAGCCTCGAAGAATTTCTAGTGTGGAGGTGGCTTCAGCGTAGTTATCCAAAAAAATAATGCCCTTGTCACAGTAGACCTGGAAGAAGGTTTTCTTCATGGTCGTAGCGCCTGTGAGCTTCATCTTCGGATGAGAGAGTAGAGACAACTTTCGATCGTTCTTGCCCACACCGAGGACGACGTAGGCATCTAGCTCTTCACTGTAGCCGTTGGCAAAGAATTCTCTGCCTTTGAGCGAGAGTGGAAAAGGGCCTGGTTGGATGCCATCTATCGGCCAGAAACCTGATTGCTGCCATAGGCGTTCAACGGTTTCGGTCAGCTCAGCATCACGCCTGGAGCATTCATCCATTCGACCGGCGCGTCTTTTAGCCTCTGGCGAATTCGCACTCATGGGAGCGAGTTTAGATGATCGGCGCACCAGTTCAGCCACCAACTCACTGAATTCCTTGTTAGCCTCGTAGGTCTGTTGATAGGCGGCATACATCAGACCTAACTGCTCAACGGTCAGCCGGATATCGAAAACATTCTCGAGCTCGTCCTCCTCGTCCTCGTCTTCTCCCTTCTTGAGGGAGAAGAACTCAAATGCGCTGACTTTTGGGTGATCTTGGCTCCAGCGTATAAAGTCGAGAATCCTTGAGTGGAATGTCCGGACGATTTGGCCCGTCATCTTCTCTGTGAGCGTGATTCCCCAAAGCTCGAAGACCTCTGTGAGCTTACGCCGAAAGTCTTTACGAGACTCGCGAGTGAACGTCACCACTGCGATGTTGTCTCTTGGAATTGCTAAATACCGGTGCAATACCAGCAGACGCAGCACCATCGTTGTAGATTTGCCGCTCCCTGCGCCAGCAACGATACAGGTCGAAGGATCCTTGGAAAAAATCATTTTCCATTGGTCTGCTGTAGGCTCTTGGCCTTTTAGATACAGCGCAACTTTCTCTCTGACCTCCCTCTCAATCTGCTCGGTAATTGGGAAGCGCCAATCATCGAATAGATTGCGATCTACCTGAGGGCCCTTGACGTCAACAGGTCGGCCGGGGCGAAGCTCGATGATACGCTTTCCAGCTTCGAACCCTTCTTCCAGACCTCGCTGATGACCCTCAAGTGCACCTGCCTCGTGCCCTTCATTTCGCCCCTTGTCAAAGCCTTGCCTGAAACCAGCGTTGGCGCCAGTCTTCCAGCCCTGCTGATAGCCATGATTTGAACCGTGTTCCCAGGACTCACTGTCATGCACTTTCTGGGAACGAAGAACTGCAGATGCCAGAGCCGTTAGGGTGCGGGCTAGAATTCCTTTGGGCATCAAGATGTCAGGTGCTTGCTTCGTCTGATTTACTTCTTCAGCGGATCCCACTTTTTAGCTCCATATCTTTCGATTGCGTACGTATGGCAGGCCTACTGTCATGGCCGAGCACTGCGTGCTGCATGCCGAGCCTATCGATAGTCCCAACGGCGTTTTTCATGCGTGAGTGCAGCTTCTTCCAACCAAATGTGCTGTTCCAATCCCAAAGTGATGCGACACCTTTCTAGCCTTATTGGGAAATTTTCCACCAGCCTCTCGGGCGCTGAAATGTCTGTCGTAGAGGGATTGCGGGACATCCTAGTCCAGCGGAAAGAGTTGCACGAGCCGTAAGAACACCCTATTTTTTTACTGTACAAATTCAGGATGGGTTAGGCATAAATGATTGATCTGAAAGGAATTTACGAGATCATCGAACAATTTCACCTGCCAACGCGAAATCTTTTAAATGTCGATGCAATGAGTGGGCATGAGACTTTGAAAAGCCTGTCGATCCGCTTCTGGTTCGAGAATCTGCGCCGGCGTACTGGACTGCCAACGGCCTACAGCCTTGAGCAATTTTTTGAGCCTGGTTCATTTATTCGTGACCAGAACGACTCGATCAGTAGCTACCGGAATAAGTGGATTCGCTATGAAGACGGCATCCACCGTCCCCAGCCAGAGTTGCTTAGGACTGTCGAAGAGAAATGTCACGGATCGGCACGAGACCTGAACCATCCTTTGTGGCGAGTGCTGGATCTGTCAGACCAAAAGATCTTGCGAGGAGACAGCTATCTGAGAACGCTCGCTCCGGGCGTGCAGACCGTGATTTTTTCGCCGGAAGATGATGCGCCATTGATCCAAAGCGCCCGCTTGCAGGTAACACCTGTCCTGTTAAACCGACTGGTACGCAAAGCGAACCTGGATGCGCTTGCGTGCTTGATTTGGTTACTTCGCGAGTCCGCTCAAGAGTGTGCGGGACACACGGGACGGATCTGCATCGCTCTGCATCACGTATTGTTGATGATGGCGATGGATCTACATGCGATGAAAGTCGCTCGCCCCCTCTTGCAAATCCTTGTGAATCTCATTTTGCCCCTGGCCATGGAATCGCATGAACGGGTGGCGCTCTCGGTGGATGAGTACATCGAAGCTTCGGCCCGGCTCAATATACTGGTTTACCGCACGAGTATCGGTAAGGGCCAATCCCTACCTTGGAGCAAGCGCACCCGCGTGATGTTGAAGCTGGTCGATCTCTCGTACGGATTCGATATCTTTTTTGCGATGGGAAAGCCTTTTCGGGTCGACGACTCAGTACCAATTCTTTCGCCAGAGCGGCGTAGGTTGGCGGCTATGGAGAAACATGACGCTGATTGGGGCTGGGAATGCCTGCGTAGTAACAGACAAGGCGACGTAACTGAGCTGATCCAGAGGTATGAAACCGAGAGATAACTACGCATGGCCCCGAATGATCGATAAGATGGGCAGCATCTCATTTGCGCGAACCAGGTATGGCACGGCCTCCAAGGACAAAGGCAGCGAAAGCTTCCACTACTAAATCGAAGACCCGGCAGAAACAGGTAGCAAGTCCTATTTCAACCGGTGGGCGTGGCATTGTCTTTGAACATCGGGTTCAAGCAGTGCGACTGCTCGCTATGTGCCTTGGAGATCACTGTGCAGGGATGCGTGATGGTTTCGTCATTGGAGGGTTGCTGTTCCAGGGCAGAGGGTTTGGTCACAACACAGACGACTTGGTGATCCAGGCTGTTTCGCCAAGCACTGGCCAAAAAGCAACGATCAGGATGCAGATGAAGCGTTCGCCCAAAGCGACCGCCAACAATGAAGCGTTTAAAGAAGCTGTTGGTCTCGCCTGGCTCGACTTTAGGGCGCCGACATTCCAACGGGGTATAGACGACAGCCTAATCGTTTATCACGTAGCCAGCTCGTCGCACATGGAGAGCGCTGTCGAAGTCGTGCGGCTCGCGTTCGGTTCGCTGTCACACGACACTTGGTACGCCCGAGTGCATGCGGAAGGATCCAGCAATGAACGGAACAGAGCGGCGTACGCGGCCATCAAGGCTGCAGTAGAGCTCTACAACGAAGCTCCTGTTGCTGGCGAAGACTTGCGCCAGTTTGCGCTGCATCTCAGGTTCATCCCTCACGATCTGGATTCGGATCGTAGCCAAGAGGTTGGATACCAGAAGCAATTTATCGAGCACGCGTTGCCTCACAGGGAAAGCGGCACTGTGTGGGCGAAGCTGGTCTCCGTTTGTGCCGAACTCAATGGCACCGGCGCAGAAATCGACCTGACTTCCCTTCCCCTGCACCTGGAAGGGCTGGCCGAAGAATTCAAGATGGCGAGGCTCATGCGTGAAGCCTTTCGGGCTTTGAAGGCAGGCGCCATAGTTGTCGGCCAAGAGCGGAATGACCAGCTAGCACCGTTAGCGGAATACCTGGCGCCCCTCTTCTCCGGCAACGGCGCTGCCGCTAGCACCCTCCTCGCTGATGAACTACCTACGGTGAGTCAGACGTCGGAAAGCACTCTCGCCTCCCGCCAGCTCGATCGCATCAGTAAATTGCACAACGACCATCGTTATCTGGATGCGCAGGCGCAACTGGAGCTCATTGAAGAAGATCTCAACACATTTGATGGACACCAACAGGCCCGATGGTATTTCTTGCGGGGGATGTGCTTTTGGCATTTGTCTGATGATGTAAATGCCGCGGCAGATCTTGAAATGGCCGCCAGCCTTTACCCAGACGATGAGCGTATCGTTGCTGGGCAGGTACGGGCCTACATGCTCAAGAATGACGTGCAGGCTGCAATCCAGGTTGGACAGGCTGCAATCGTGCGGTTCCCTGACTCGTACTCCGTGTGGGTTGCGCTGACCAATGCGAGGCTCCTGAATAGAGAGCAGTTGATAGCTGAAGAGATACCTGAGGCATTTCGTGAAAAATCGGGGGCTTGGCAGATGCTGGCCAGCTCGATGGCTGGAGCCGGAGATGATGAAGGAGCTATCGGCACCATCCGCAAGGCGATGGAACAGTCTGACAGTTCGATTTTCATACTCGAAAACTATCTCCGGCTTGTCCTGAGATTGGCGACTGCCAACCCCTTCCACGTGAACACCCGATCGCAGCCCCAAGATCGGCGTGGGCTCATCCTCGACGCCATGTCGAAGTTCGATGATCGTGAGGGTGTGTTATGGGCTGAGCAGAGTCCCAGGACAAAGACTGAAATCGTTTTCCACCTGGCCTATGCGCACCTGTTGCTGGGGCAGCCAGCTGAAGCACTGAGCATGATCGAAGCCGGTAGACAGCATGGCGTACCCGAAGATGAGCTAACGCCAAGAGTGGAGCTGGAGGCGCTCTGCGATCTTCACCGTCAGAGCGACGCTGTTGCTCGGTTTGCGGATCGGATTGAGCAGCTTCCGGACGAAGCGCGAGTCATTTATGGGCAAGCATGCCTGGTTGCAAATAATACGGAAATGCTTGCCGCGGCTTACAGCGCCCAGCTCAGTCAGCCTGATACGGATGGGTCTCGCAAAGCGACTCGTATCCTCAGGCATATGCACTGGGAACTGCTGCTGCGCCATGAACAGCATGAGGTGGTTCGTGGGGAGCTGGCGCATTTAGGCATCACACCGCAGACGAGCAGTATCTCTGACGGAGTATTTGCAGCACGGGCCTATGCCGGTGATGAGGCGATGCGTCAGGCATTTGAAGATCGCGTCGCTGAACTCGCTCCCCAAAGCAGCGACCTTCTGGATCTGTCTATGGCATCGCAGTGGATGCTACATGCGCGGCGTTACCACGACGCTATCACCATGCTTGAGCGCATTCTTCCGCGAGACTCATTCAGCCCCCTGCACGTTGATTTGCTTCACTGCTACGCGCTCAGTGAGCAACGATCCAAGGTTCGAGATCTTTTGGAGTCACTACCGGGTGAGTGGCGACACTCCGCTGATGCTCGTCATGTGGCATTGAGTATCTATGGCGAAGCCGGCGACTGGCCAAAGATGCGCGAGCTGGCTGAGTTACTCGTCAATGAAAGCCCGAGTGACGCAGCCGGCTGGTTACTGTTCATTCAGGTTCTGGCGAACGAGAATCCGGGCCAAATGGATGATTACGTTGCCAGGCTACCAGTGTTGCTGAACGGCACCGTTCAAGAACAGTTGAAGCTTGCCAACGTAGAGCTCAGCAGAGGCATGCAGGAGCGAGGCCTTGACCGAATTTACCGTGCGATGCGGCTGAATGGGGATGATGTTGACGCCGCAGCTGGCCACATCTCTCTCATGATCATGGCCTCGAGTGCGATTGAGGCTATTCAAGCACTCCCCTCTGCTGTTGAGATCGGCACGTCTGTCGAGCTCGAAGACAGCGCCGGCAAGAATGGCTATGTCTCAATCGATTTCAGCTCCGAGCTACCGCCGGCACCTTCGGGTGAGTTTATCGCCGCGGATTCGCCGCAGGCTGCTCGGCTTCTTGGTTTGAAAGTCGGTGATACAACATCAGTTAGCAGCCTGGTGGGTGAGCAAACGCTCACGGTGAAGCGGATTATTACCATCCACCGACGCCTGCTTGACCTCTCTTACGAGCGTGTTTCAAATTCTGTTGTCCCGAGCAAGACGCTCGTTGCGATGAGCATTCCAACGCGAGAAGACGGCGAGTTAGATGTGTCTTTCTTCGTCGATCAGATTGAGCAAAAGAAGGCTCAGAGCCTCAATACCATCAGCTTGTATGGTCAGCATCAGGCCACCCTAGGACTGCTCTCTCGCTTGTTGGGTGTTGATGTCATCGATCTTGTCAGGGGCTGGCCTGATGAGGGCTCGCTTCTCCAAGTCTCTACGGGGATAGGCCCCCACGATGTCTTCCCGTCTGATACAACTCAGGATCAGCCATGGGTCATTGATCTGTCGATGCTCGTAGAGCTTGCAACACTGGGAGTGCTCGATGTGCTGGAGCTTTTCCCTAGGTTGTACGTCACAGCTGCCACCAAGCAACTGCTGGATGTGAAGGTGGAAACATCAGCCCGCTACCGAAAGAGCGGCACGCTCTTCTCCCGCGACGGGCAAGTCGGCATGCAGGAGCAAACTGAGGAAGTGTGGCATAAGGAGCGTGAGTTTCTCGAATTAATCGGGACGGCTATCGAAGCCTTCTGCCAAGTGGTTCCAGCGTACGGGCCGCCTGAGCAATCCGAGCAGTTGCAGATGCTCAAGGACATCTTGGGCCATGAAGACTATGCAGTCCTGCTCGCTTGCCAAGAGCATGGCGCAGGACTGTTGTCATTAGATGCTCGGCTACGCAACCTTGCAGGCCTGCTGGGCATTGTTGGAGCATCACCTCAGATGCTGCTGAGGGAAGCTCTACGAGTGGACAGGATAACGCCTGAGGAGTACTCACGTGCCCTTATACGGCTAGTCATGAGCAGGCGGAGCTTTGTGTCGATTCGGGCAATGGATCTCATTGTCATGATGAATCAGGGGGAAGCATTCGCGAATTTCGGCATCAATCGCCTGCGCAGTTACCTTGCTGAGGTGCAGCTTGCGTTTCACACAGCGGTACCAGTAATCGTAGATTTTGTGTGCGGGATGTACATACAAAAACGCTGCAACCTTAGCGTGATGCTCCAATTGATTGAGTACTGCTTTGAGCCATTGTTCCGGCACCCTCACCGCCCGGAAAACTTCCGCCAGTTGGCCCTTGAGCAGGTCTTCCTCAAGTTCTACAGATTCAAAATTAGCCCCGCGGCTCGTCGAGCCATTGAGCGAAGTCTGCAAGCGGCTGAACAGCGAGCCGAGCGTCCACTCAAACAGGTGAAGCTGGACGCGGAGATTTCCTATGGCTACGTAACACCATTCTGGTCAGCAATAGCCCCCTCAATGCTGGGCGCTACTCAGGTAGAGGCTCAGAGTGAGGTGCCTTCCCTGAATTCGGATGGACAACAAACGGAAGAGCGTCAGCAGGGGAGCTAACCGCGCGGGCAGTTCGCAACTCCGCGGGGCGGGTTTATTAGCGATAAGCCTGGCCATCTCCTGCGACCTGCAGCTATGTTCGGATCAATCACCTCGCCTGCCTCGGGGGCCATGTCGCAGGAAATGTTCGCGCAAGACTTGCGCTCCACCACGACTATTTCTCACTCATACGCCTTGCGCAATCGCTCCTCGAAAAGCGGCTGAAAGAGCTCGGCTTCAGCTTTTTGCCACCAAACCGTGTCTTCCTTTTCGTCTGCAAATGCCAGCAAGTCATGCGCCAGGAACACTTCAAATCCCTCTCGCGCCACCTTGTCTTCGGCGCTCAACTCATACAATCCCGCCTGAGCCAGCAGCTTCTTCACGATCAGAGGCATCAGCCAGGTCGCGAAAAGGAGGTGGTTATGCCGGGGCCATAGGTTTCCCTTTTGAGTCGTATTTGGGCCATGAGCCGCTGCGTTTCGAGCCGCACTGAAATCATGAACCCAGACGTCGAGTGGACGATCGACGTTGCTGTCCCAGTGCTTGCACCACCACGACTCGTCCAGGTTTCCCTTGTGCCAGATGGGCGGATTTGTGAGTTCGTCAAAGTGTCCATTGATAGCCCTACGGAATGCAGCCTTGTCATGTGGCGCGCCAAGCAATGTGTCCATGGCGATCCTCATCAAAATGAGCTCTGATCGCTCATCCATCGAGGATGCATCGGTGTTGGCTCTGAGGAAGGCTACGATCGCCTCATCAATACTCTGCTTCAGTTCTCCATCGGGCATCCTAAGCAGTGCTTCCAACAAGAGGACGTCTAGAGAAATGCGCGGGCTGTTGTCGACGTGGTATGGCCGAATGAATTTGAGCCCGCGCCTCCCCGCCAACATATTTTGTGTACCGCCGTCACGCCGTCGGGTGGTGATGCAGGAGTGCGTGGGCGAGCCAACATCGAATCGCTGCGCCACAATTTGAAGCGTATCTGCGTTGTAGTAACCGGACGTTGAGCACAACGTCCGGCCTGCTAGCGCGGAAAATGCGAGGTAGGATCCCTGAACCAAACGGTGTTGGATCTCGAAGTCAGAGACGTCCAGACCTGCTGCGTCATTGTCCCAGATGATGAGTGCCGCCTGATGGATCGGCTCAGCGGCTTGAGTACCCCGCCCTCGATCGCCGTAGTTCCCTAGAACACCGTCTAGAGCCTCCTGCGGGATCCCCAGCAATTCACCGGGGAGTCGTCCCCTCTCGTACGGGATCAACCGCATGCTTGCAACTCGCAGCTCCTCTGTCACCGACGTCCAAGGTAGGAAGAACAGAGCTGCCATGGTGATCCTCCTTTTCACATGTCCAGAGGTGATGGGCAATTAATACCCTGGCCGTTATCGTGACCAAGGTGTTCGACTACTGCAAAAAGAGAGGGAGTCATCGATCCATCGTTCACCCAATGTGATGCCTATCGCTTACTCTTAGGCTGACAGTCCTTTGCAGCCAAGGCCATGACGAAAGGCAAATGCCTTTCAGTCAACGTCTCGTGTACTACGTGCCCTCTCAATTGTGCAGGCAGATTTCGACGATTTTCTGAAGAATTGAGGTTTTGGCTGACTCTCGAAGCTTCACGATGTCGTAGGTGAAGGTGGAGAAGAACAGTTCGCCCAACGGGTGATCCAACACGGGAAGCCGGGTGCCGCAATCTCGTGTGAGCAAGGTGTTGTAGACCAGACTCTGCTTCTGGATCGTATTGTTAGCAGACTTGTTGGAAGCTACAAAGAACCATGCGCCTTCAACGCCATTGTCTTGGATGAAGACGCTGTGGCGCTGTTTCTGCCTGGTGGGGGTCAGGTAATACGGTAGTGCAGCCGCTTGGATACCGACTTCCCGCGAGGGAGAAACGCCGCTGTCCTGGCGCACCTGGTTATCGAAAAGTGTGTTTCCGATTATGGAGGGAACGCGGCCCGTGTTGTATGCCGTTAGCCAGGCACCAGTGCTTTTGTCATGGATCAGGAAAGCCCCATCCCAGATAGCATCGAATGGTTTTTTGTCCTCTTTCCCGAAGACTGCAGCTAGCTTCTTGAACTCGTAGTTGAACTCTCCTCTCGAGGATTCGTCGTAGCGGCGGGAAGCCTCGATTTTGATACATTCACCTTCAACAAACACATCAAGAACCTGAATGTAGATGTTTTCACCACGATCCTTCCGACAGCTTATCAACTGTATAGACCGCGCGGGCAGGGACGCGCCTTCGATTCTCACCAGTTTGTCCCGGAAGATGCATTCCTTGAGCGCGAGCTCCTGCAAGCTTTTTTCAATCGACGCTGCCGACAGAGATTTGCCCGGCAACACGTTAAAACCCTGACAGATGCTGTCTACTCCTCCTGTGAAGCGGTGCAGCTTCACGGAGGTGTAGTAATCAAAGACGGCTTCCGGGCTGCGCTGCTTGCGCGCAAGCGCCTGCCAGAAACTGTTGTGAGCTTCGTTGGCGCTGGTGTCGAAGATGCTGGAGCCGTTCTTGCTACCCCCTGGTGTCTTGATCTTCTCGTTGACCACCAAGTAATTCGTGGTGCCCACCTCAAGGTCTGTCGGTGCAGGAAGGCTCTCTGCGGTCAACACCTTGGAGGCACCGAATTTATCTGCAAGCTTAGATATGCTGCCGAGCCAGGCCTCATCGGTCGACGGCTTGGACGACGTATCGAGTAGCAAAAGTGGGTTTGACATCTTAGGGAGCCCTTCCAGGAAAGTTTTAACCTGGTGGGTTGCCTCGTAAACAACAGGCTTGAACTCGATGCTATAACGCTTGAACAGACGCTCTATTCGATTCAGGCAGTCTGTCTGATGGTAGTTGATGCTGTTGTGGTACTGATCGAAGGCCGTCGCGTTCACGTTGTTTGTGGCGAATGCCATGTAATTGCGATCACTGTCCGTAGTCGCATTGAGTTTCCGGGTACGCTGGAAGCGCTTCCCAGACCAATCGAACATGAGATTGCCCGTTTCGCCCACCGGCAGGCTAATGGAGTCCTGCGAGAGAGAGCATTGCATCGTCACCCTGCTGAGCGTGAGCGCGAGTTCCTGCTCGGTGGAAAAATACAGGTCGTACTGCAGCGCATCGAAGACGTAACTGCCGTTTTTCATCGTGCGGTTGTGCACTAGCCCAATGTACAGATCCGCGTTGAACTCGACCGGCGCTATCTCGTAGTGCTTGTGAACGTCGCCGAGGAACGAAAGCTTGAGCTTTAAGTCCAGGAGCGCCTGAATCGCGTAATTGGGGTATAGCGAGTGCTCTGCGATTACCCGGCGAACCTGACCAGGCTCTGGTGCCTGGGTGCTCAAAAAGAGGAAACCGAACACCCCTTTTCTGCCGCTGAATCTGCTGTAGTGCACCCCGGTCGAAGCAGGAATACCAAGCGTTTTTCGGATGAAATCCTTGATGGTGGAGTCGACCCGCTGATAGTACTCTGCGGCCTCCTCGCCATATTTCCTGGCGACCTCGACAACTGCTGCCCGAACGAAACCTTGCCCCTCCTCAGGAGCCGACAAGCGCTCAATGATGCCTTCAAGATCACCGGACAATTTCAGCATGTTTGTGCGAGCTTTGGCGGCGGTTCCAGGTTCCAAGACATTGAAAAGGGTCATTGCGCGTTCCTTAGCAGCTTTACCAAAGTGGGGTTGATCATCAAGCGGTCATCGACACGGTGGATTCGGGTTGTGCCTGTAACGGGGACATACTTGGTGATCATCTTGAAGGCGTTGAGGAAGTGGATCGACTCCCCGAAATTAAACTCACGCTCGGCATTCAAGTCATTGTCGTCCGGTTGCGTGTTGACGTAGAGGAAGCGAGGTCGCAGGTTCAGGCGACTGCACAACTCGTACATTTCCTGCCTTTTGGTTTCCGCCCGGTGAAGGGTTTTAAGGGACAGCTCCTGGTTGTTCAGGGTGCCCGACCACCGCTTCACGTCAATGCAGATGAGGGTGTCTCCATCGTGAACGTAGGTGTCGTAGCGCTCATACACCGCAGGGCCCAGAAGAGAGATTAACTGATCCAGATTCAGTGGCTTGACCCCGAGCGTGGAGAGCACCTTCGAAAAGATGAATTCACCTACATTCCCTTTCAGGAGTGGAATCAGGGCGGGATTTGGTAGGTGCACATCAATCCCATCGCTGGCCATGTTGCACGCCAGATTGATGATGCCGGGCCCTAAGTCATGGTCTTCACTATCGGTGCGCACGTAGTCCGGCACAAGCCACTTGCCAGGCTGGTATACGGCATGCCCATGCAACAGGTCGCTCAGGTGATGGAAGCTTTCTAAGGTCGTGCAGACGGTGACCCTATCGGTCACGTCCCTAGGCAGGTAGAAGGTGCTGATGACCCCTTGGTAGTAACCAGAGGCCTTCACCAGCGGGGATGTCAGCAGCTTGCGTACGTACTTTTCTGGAGCGGTGATGCTCTCCTGCGATCTGAGCATCTCGTTGAGCTCCATCGCATCCCGGTCACCTTCACGCGCGCCTTTGAGTATCTTGTTTCGGAATGCTCCGCTGAAGAAGTCCTCAATGTCGCCAGCAGCCGCAGCGACGGTGGTGGTGAACTGCTCACGTTCTTCCTGAGTCGCGAAGCATCGGCTTTCTGCTTGTTGCAGGCAGAACTGCATGAGCTTGTGATTCAGCAGAGAAAGGCTGTTGATGAGAAGATCATTACCTTCTCGGCGAAGCCGGCTATACCGCACGATCAGGTCATCGATAACGTCACTGGGCAGGAATATTTCGGTATGGAGCAGAGTATCCCGCCGCTCTACTCGCCCTACGGCCTGGATGATCGCTTTGAGAACGGCCAGGTCATGCTCCTGGTTCAAAATGCGGCGGTTCTTGGGCTGCATAAGGTTCGAGTCGAACTCAGCTAAGCGTACCGCCTCGCTCTCCCCGGAGGAGATATGCTTGAGCAGAAGAATGTGGTTCTTGACGGTGTTGAGGCCGGTGTCCTTCTCGCGAATCGCGCTGTAGAAAGGCGTGTTGACCAGCACGAGGCGGTCAAAGTCCTGGTGGAAATTGTCCTCGGCCCGCTCAACGAACAGGTTGAGGCCGGTACCAGCGCTGCCGTAGGCAGAGATCAAACAGATACGGGTGTCAGCATCCACCTTGAGATACTGATCAATGTCGACCTCTCTCGCCAACTGGGAGCTGAAGAGGATGACCCTTATCTTGGTTTTGCCCTCAAAGGGCTTTAACTCAAAAATCTTATCTTGGTAGAGGCACCGCAGGCCCTTCAGGCGCCCCTCAATACCCTGCGTGAACAGGTTCTTGAAGAGCTCCGCGAAGCGATTGTTGAGCGAAAGCACGAAGGTATTTTTCTCGTCCCAGGCTGCCATGAGCATCGCTTCGATCTGCCGGCGGTATGCAGACATCCGGTACTTGTTTTCACGATATCCAGGCGGTAGCAGGGAGTCTGACCAGAAGCGATAGGTGCTTTTGAAGACGGGATCGCTGCGCAGGCCGCTGATGTCGTCGGCGGACGTCTTATGGAAGGGCCTGACTTCCATGGTTCTGGCTTTCGCACGAGCAGTCCGGAGATCCGACATCGCGCCTACGTCAGCCTGGGAGCGCTGAACGACCCGTACATCAAGGTTACTGGATGGTGCTTCCCCATAGCGGGCGAGCATTTTCCTGGAGAAATTGCCGGAGTAGGAATGCTTGAAGCCCGTCGTTGCGCTGAGGCACATAGCGCTGTTTTGCGTTCCGTGCAGGACACGAAGCAGTTTGACCTCGGGGAGTTCCAGGATCAGATCAAGATGGAAGTCGACGAATACCCGGTTCTTCACCGCGTCGCCACCGAAAGGAATCTCGTCCACCTTAATCAGCGAGAACACAATTTTCGGGGCGAAGAATGTGAAGAAGGCATCAACGAAGATTTCCGCGTCCTTGGCACGGTCAAAAACAGAAGCCACGTAGGAACGATGTTGACGGGACTTCTTGATGAACTCAGACAGGGGGGCGTTTTGACTAGCATCCTCACCTAGCTCAAGCAGATGCCGCAGCGGGCTATCCTGAGGAATCTTGGAGCATGCGTACAGAGCGCACAGCATGACCTGTAGGAAATCATGTAGGGTTGGATCGGAGCATGGGGCGCCGTCATCGAAAGACAGGCGGATCTCGCTTTTCCCGCATACAGATCGCATCCGGATTCGCTTCAGGGCGGCCTCGTTATAGAAACGCCTGGGCGTCAGGCTGAAGATGTTCTGTGACAACGCAAGGATTTGCTCTACGTCGCGATTGTTGATCGTGATATGGCCGACATTCCCGGAGCACATCTGCAGGATAGAATCCAAGCTCACGCTGGTTTCGCAATCCTCTTCGTAATGCCGGCGCAGATCTTTCATCAGCTCAACTGTTTCGTTGAACGCAATGGGCTCCTCGTCATCAGGGCCATACTTTGCCGAGATCATCTCCATCAAGCGGTGCAGGCCGGCAATGACGTGAGGCGGCTTGACCTTCTCGCTGACCAGCTTCTTCTTACTCTCTTCAAAAATTCGGTCGTAGCTGTCGTGCTCTTCATCGATGACGAGGTTGAAGGTGATGCCATGCGTCTTGAAATAGTTGGATTCGTCAGGGACGAAGAAGTCTTCCTTCAGGTAAGTGATTTGTTCGTCATGGGGCAAGCTGCAGGCGGCTCCGATCGGGGCGATACTCTCCTCCTGCGGCTTGCCAAATGAAAAGTCAGGCACTAAGGTAGCGCCCTCTAACGACTGGCCCTGGACTTTGGGTGAGCGGTAGCGGCTACAGACAAAAAATCAGATGGCAGCGCACCCTCCTTTGGCGAGTACTTCACCGCACAAAGATAGCGCTGTCCCACTGTCAAGGTGCCCGAGGCTCTATAGAGCTTTCCTTGAAAGTAACAATCACAAGAAAGGAAGCCCGTGATGACGAATGCTAGTGCTAGCGCGACTGTCACCAACAGTTTGGCAACACCCCACGCCCAACGGATGAGCACCTACGTGTTCGCGCTGTTTTTCATCCTCGGCAGCATCACCAGCCTTAACGATGTCCTGGTGCCAAAACTCAAGCACCTCTTCAGCCTCAGCTATACCGAGGCCATGCTTGTGCAGTCGTCATTCTTTTTTGCCTATTTCATTTTCGCCATACCCGCAGGCCTGCTCATTTCGCGAATCGGCTACATGAGAGCGGCCGTCCTCGGGTTGCTGCTGATGGCTGGTGGATGCCTGCTCTTCATTCCTGCCACCCAGTCCGCATTGTTTCCAGCCTTCCTCGGCGCCCTCTTTGTGCTTGCGATTGGCGTGACAACCGTTCAGGTCGTTGCGAACCCGCTGCTTTCCCTACTCGGAACCGCCGCAATGGCCCCCAGCCGCCTCACCCTCGGCCATGCGTTCAATTCGCTGGGAACCACGGTCGCGCCCTACCTGGGTGCCATACTGATCCTGGGCTCCCTCAATGCGGTAGATACCTCCGCATTGTCGCCAGCAGAACTGACGTCCTTCCTGTCGCAGGAAGCCAGCGTGATCAGCAACACCTATGCAAGCATTACGCTCTTCATCTGCATGGTCGCCTTGATCGTCTGGCTGAAAAGAAATGAGCTGCAAACGTCAACAAGACCTGAACGTCTCAATCCACTCGCTGCGCTCGACCTTCTAAAGCAGCCGCGCTTTGCGCTCGGCACCGTTTGCATATTTCTCTATGTCGGCGCCGAAGTCACGATTGGCAGCCTCATCACCGACTACCTCATGCTGCCGACAACCCTGGCCCTTCCCGCCGAAGCCGCAGGCAAGCATGTTGCCTTCTATTGGGGTGGCGCCCTGGTTGGCCGCTTTATCGGCTCGGCGCTGATGCGCACTTTCGCGCCCGGGAAACTGCTGGCCTTTGCCGCCACGGCAGTCATTGTGCTGTTGACGATCTCTGCCACCACACAAGGCGTTGTTGCCGGATGGTCGCTGCTGGCCGTCGGGCTGTTCAACTCCATCATGTTTCCGACGATCTTTACCCTTGCGACCGCAGGGCTCGGTCATCGCGCGGCGGAAGGTTCGGGCCTGTTCTGTTGCGCCATTGTTGGCGGGGCATTTATTCCGCCATTGACAGGGTATGCGGCCGACCTCTCGACGCTCGCGATGGCATTGAGCGTGCCAGCGACCTGTTATGCCGGCATCGCAATCTACGGTTGGTATGCCCGCGCTCCGAAGCACTAGCGCAGAGTCCGAATCACGGTGACTTAACCGAGCGCTTACCATTACCAGGGGGGCGTGCTGGACAATGGGATGTGACCTGAAGGCAGAGCGCGGCTCCGAAGCTGTCGAGTTTTGGCTTTTGCGCAGTGAGATCCGGGTAGCCGTCTGCTACATATCGGCAAGTTGGACTTGATCTCTACCATTTGATTTTGCACTGTACATCGCGGTATCGGCACGCCGAATGAAGGCGTCAAACGATTCTGATGGAATCCATGTTGCAACGCCGAAGCTACAAGTCGCCTGTCCAATATCATCAAATGGTAGGGTGTTTATTAGAGCTCGAAGCTTTTCTGCCAGCAGCCTTGTATCGTTCAGTTCGCTATCCGGGCAGATCAATGCAAACTCTTCTCCACCCGTTCTGCACAGCAGATCGGTTTTGCGTGTTGCCGAACGTATTCGTGTGCACAACGACTTCAGAACGTTATCACCACACTGATGGCCCCAGCGGTCGTTGATGTGTTTGAAGTGATCGACGTCAAACATGATCAGCGACAGAGGGCGGTATTGCACGTTAGCCTCGATGAGCAGGCGCTCCATCAACTCTTCGAAGTATCGGCGGTTATAGACTCCGGTCAGGTGATCGGTAATGTTCAACAAACGCAAGTCTTGCGTGCGTTCATCAACCAGCAAGAGGGCGCGGGCGCGCTGCGTAATCAGCAAGTACACCATCAAGGTCAGCAGCAGCGACAACCCTGCTCCGAACACGACAATTAGGCTGATGGACAGTGCGTAGCTGTTGGCGACCAGAAATGTTGAGCTGGGTCGAAACTGGATCAAGTAATTTTGGTCGGCTACTTTCAGCAGCCGCTGCGTGTACAGCGCTGAAGGGGCCGCGGGGGCCAAGCTCTGATAAATGCTTTCCCCTTGATGCTGCGTGTCGATCAATGAAAGCGTCACGTTCAGTCGTTGCAGACTTGGTAATGGAATGCCTTGTTCCATCAAAGAAGCCAAGCGTACGGTGGAGACAACGAACCCCTGCAAATTATCATCGTTCAATGGAACCTCAGGGGGCTTCTGGAATACAGGTGCGACAAAGAAAACCCCCGACTGCCCATTGGTCATTTTCAACGGTTCCGACACAACTATTTGACGTGTTTTTCGTGCCTTGCTCATCAAGGCTTCGCGACCCGGGCGAGCCAGAATATCCATGCCGGGTATGATCTTTACGTCATCGCGCTTCAATAAGTAGAGCAATATACAGTGTTCCGGCCGGCTGGTGAGGGGGACTCTTTCACCGGTGACGGGATTAATTTCATGATATGAAAAATCACTGGTACCGTTGAGGAGCGCCTTAGCGCGAAACGCTTGTAGATCCTTCTCGAGAATCCTTGGCACCCAGCTATAGGCTTCGTCCTCTCCAACTAGAGGCGTAACAAATCCCAGAAACTCCTTTTCAGTGACATCGTCGGCGTTGATAAAGAAACGCCTCACAACGTCTAGTTTCAAGACCTGAGTATTAAAGCGTCGTTGCAGGCGACTGAATCTTTCGTCGACCTCCAGTTGAAAAGCAACGCTAACGGTACGCTGCTCTGACCCTACGAACAGAATCAGCACCAAGAACGTGACGGCCACCCCAGCTAGGCACACCAGACCGCAAAGGGTCACGTCTGATGCTTTGAGCGCGTTCTGACGAATAGACATCATTTTGTGTTCCTTGCTCATCGCCAAAAATAGCGTGCAGTGACCTGAAGTACTTTTGGAGTATCGGCACACTTGTCGTTATCTTTATAAATCAGGCGTTAGAGCAAGGGGCTTATATTAAGGATTCCAACCAGTTAACGGTTCAAATCTAGAGCTGTCGTGGCAAATGGGTCTGCGAACAGTTATAGACACGTTCGCCGACCCTCCGCAGGCTTCGGCCGATGTGCATGCGTCAGCCAGTCTGGCGGCGCTCAGGCGAACCCAAGCTTGTGAATGGCAAAGTCGCGCAACCCGCTTTTCTGGAGCTTGCTCGATCGGCTGTTTTTGGTCGGTTTGTAGTGGTCAACTAATCCCGGACACGACGTTAAGTTTTTCTTCGGCCCGTGCTGGCGCCAGCCCACCATTGAATTGATGGGGTCGAACCCGAGTGAAACAGCAGGCCCTGAGGTCTTCTTCGTTGCTCGTAAGCCACGTCCAGCGCCTTGATAACCAGATCAGCGTCCGGCTTTTCCGACAGCGCCCAGCCCACCACTCGGCGCGTACAAAGATCCAGCACGCCAGCCAGGTATGCCATTTCCCCGGGGCCCAGATGTAGGTGATGTCGCCGCACCAGACCTGGTTGGGTGCCGGAACATCGAACATCCCAATTCAAGATGTTCGGGATATCCAACCGTTCAACATAAAGCACGCTAAGACAAATGCTGCGGCGGCCGCTGATGTCGCTGAAGAATGTCCACCTCGCGCCATTCCTTAAGTAAGACTTGCCTCCGACGAGGGTAGCGCTCGGGCTTTACTCTCAAAGCAGATATACGATCAGTCCTAAAGTGACGGAACTCTTGCCGTAGTTCGCACCACCCGGCAAGCATCCGAGCATGATCAAAATAGCCCAGCGCAACGGGCCAAATCGTTCTCTCTGAACTAGCTCCCTTCAGATCTAGATACTTGATTATTACCTTATGCTCGACTCGAATGGCCCTTCGAATCTGCGACAGATCGATTGCCTCTAATTCTGTTTGATTCCCTTTGCCAACCACCAATGAATTGGTATCAAGTGCGGTTCGCAGGTCTTGGGGTAAAACAGAAGCTATTTTTGACAATGCTCCTTTTGCGGCACTACTCAGTTGAAGGTCAGCACGCTCGGACACCCAGCGAGAACCCAAGACAAGGGCCTCTATTTCCTCCTCGGTAAACATCAATGGCGGGAGCATAAAGCCGGGGCGTAAAACGTAACCAAGTCCTGGCTCGCCTTCAATGTTGGCACCTTGCCCCTGAAGCGTTGCGATATCTCTGTAAAGCGTACGAACGCTTATCCCCAGTTCTTTGGCCAAATGATTGCCAGTCACTGGAAAACGATGGCTTCGCAGGGTCTGAATCAGATCAAATAATCTTTCGGTGCGAGACATAAGTGGCTTTGTCCTGGCAGGCTGATGAGAGCAGACGCAACGCACGCATCACTACTGACACTTTCTGTCAGTATGCAGGAAGACAATGGCAGCGTTGGTCACTAAACAAGGAGCTAAAACCATGCGTCTTCACTACCATCCCGCATCAACTTGCAGCCGCCGAGTGCTGATGGCCGCACATTACCTCGAAATCAAAGTCGATCTCGTGCTGGTGGATCTGTTCAAGGGGGAGCAGAACTCTCCTGAGTTTCTGAAACTTAACCCGAATCATCGGGTTCCGGTTCTCGAACATGATGGATTTGTTCTTTGGGAATCTTACGCCATCATGCAGTACTTGGCGAATATGACCCCTAGCCAAACTATTTATCCCATCGAGCCCCGTGGCCGTGCTGACGTTAACCGCTGGCTTTTTTGGTGTGGGCAGGATTTCATGCCGGGCGTCGGCATTCTTAACTGGGAGAACTCGATCAAGTCTTTGGCTGGAATTGGCTCGCCCGATCCCATTGAGGTCGCTCGCGGAGAGCGGCTTGTGACTGAAGCTGCGAAAGTTCTTGATGCGCACCTTAGTAATCGAGAATGGATTTGCGACACCGGTCTTTCACTCGCCGATTTTGCTATAGCCGCGCCACTAGCTGACCAGCACAGCGCCAAATTCCCCGTAACTGATCTGCCCAATCTCCAGCGGTGGTTCATGCAAGTCCAGGCGCTTGAGTCTTGGAAGAAGACGGAAGCAGGTGCTCTGTAAGCTAAAGGCGTCCGGTTGGAGCAATGCCTAACTAGGCGTCAGGCATTGCTTCCGACATGCGTCAGGATGTAGTCCCATTGAGCCTTTATTGACACACTCAATAAAGGTTCAATGATTCTTTCTTGACACATTGGCGCGGGAGACGCACATGAAAGGTGGACATCGTTAACCTCGTAAATGACTGTCTGCAAAGACGAATTTACTTCCTAGGCCTAATCCAACTCGCTGATGCAGACCACTTTAGGCTGCGTCATGTCCTCATAGGCAAACCGAACACCTTCGCGCCCCAGACTTCCGTACTTGAAGCCACCGAAAGGCATGGCATCAAAACGATAATCGGAAGAATCATTGATCATCACGCCCCCCGCTTCAATCTGCCGCGCCAATTTCAAGGCCTTGGAAAGATCACGTGTGAAGAGTCCCGCATGCAAGCTGTACTCCGGAGCGTTGGCCAGAGCAACAGCATCATCCAGGTGGTCAAAAGGCTCCAGGATGACAACCGGCGCGAAGACTTCCTGCTGCCAAATCCGACTGTTGAGGCTTACACGCTCAAGCGCGGTCGGCGCATAGCTTCCCCCTTGGCGATGGTGCCCACACAGAAGAACGGCCCCCTCGGCCAGTGCTTCATTTACCAATTGTTCGGTACGACGGGCCGCCTGTTCCGTAATCATCGGGCCTACATCCGTTGCCCGCTGGTCAGGATCACCCACAACTAAGGCGCGCGTTTGGCTGACAAAACGCTCACGGAAGTCCTCATAAATTGAACGATGAATAAGGATGCGTTGAGTGCCGATGCAATTCTGCCCTGCTGCCCAAAAGGCACCAGATACACAGGACTCCACGGTCGGCTCGAGATCACAATCTTCAAGCACAAGAACCGGGGCATTTCCTCCCAGATCCATTGCTAGCTTCTTCAACCCTGCACTACGAGCAATGGCCTCCCCCGTGGCAAAACCACCCGTAAAGGAAATCATCCGAACTTCGCGAACCTCCACCAAAGCTTTACCCAAGTCGACGCCACCAGTAGCCGGGGTAATCACAGAGGGCGGAAGCCCCGCTTTCACCAAGCACTCAACGAGCTTGAGTGCAGACAACGGCGCGAGTTCCGAGGGTTTCAAAATCACGGCATTGCCACCTGCGATTGCCGGGCCGAGTTTATGGGCGACCAAATTCAGTGGATCGTTGTAGGGAGTGATCGCGACAATAAGCCCCAACGGTTCCCGCGTGAACCAACCCTGACGCGACTCCGATCCTTCATAAGCCCCAAATGGAATCACTTCCCCGGCGTTACGACGAGCCTCTTGCGCCGATAGCTTCAGCGTGTTCACACAACGCTTCACTTCCTTCTCTGCTTGTCGCAGCGTCTTCCCCGCCTCTGCAACAATGAGTTTGGCAAACGCTTCAGCCTCAAGCTCTACACACCGGGCTGCCTCCTCAAGAATGCGCGCACGCAGGTGACGAGGCATTGCCGCGCTCTCACGCACGCCAATTCGCGCGCGCTCCAGCAAGCCAGGAACTGCGGCGGCATCGAGACAAGGGACGCGCCCTACCAAGCGACCATCGAATGGGCTGAACACATCAATCTGTTTGGCTTCAACAAGCTGGATACTGGCCATGCTGGATACGCTCATGACTATCTCCTGTCAGTTGCCGTGGGTGGTGTGGATGGCGATGATGTCCGACAGCAATGCGAAGGCCGTTTCGATACGCCCTGCCCCAGGCCCGGACACCGTGACAGCTCCCAGCAGTTCGGTATTGAATGACACCGCATTCGTAGCACCGCTTATTCCGGCAAGAGGATGTGAGTTCGACAGTAACCGAGCTTCCACACTCGCTCGAACCGAGCCATCTGTTTCACGATCGGCTGAGCCAATCAGTTTCCAGCTCGCGCCATTGGCACTTGCCTGGGCAATATCTTCCGCGCTGATATTGCTGATACCCGAGCACGCTACATCGCTGACATTCAGTCGTGCATTGAGCAGTTCGTTGGCCAGGATCACCACCTTGAGGCGTACGTCAAACCCTTCCACATCGGCGGTTGGATCTGCCTCGGCATAGCCGAGCTGTTGCGCTTGTACGACGGCATCGTTGAACGCCAGGCCGTTTTTCATCTGGGTGAGCACGTAGTTGGAAGTGCCGTTCAGGATGCCTTCGAAGCCTTGCACATTGGCCCCTGCCAAGGCCTGCTTGGCCAGACGAATCACGGGGGTGCCACTCATCACCGCCCCCTCGTATTCGAAAGCGACCTGGTTGCGACGGGCCAACGCCTTGAGCTCGGCACCGTGCAGCGCAATCGGCCCCTTATTGGTGGTCACTACATGAATGCCGCTTTCCAAGGCCCAGCGGCAAAAGGTAGTTGCGGGCTCGCCATCCACCGGGTTGGTGAAAGTGGCCTCAGCGATGATGTCTGCACCGGAATGCTTGATTACGGTTTCGTTGAAGGCCTCAGCATTGCCGCCGAGCAGTTGAGCGAATGCGCCTTTCTCAACCGGCAGCGCAACCAACTGCTTTGCATCCAGACCGTCTTTAGCAACGATTGAGCCGAGGAACAGATCGGTGACCCCGACAATTTTAATGGTGAAGCCGAGGGCCTCTTTCCACTCGGCATTACGATCGGCGACCAATTGGGCGAAGCCACGGTTCACGCCACCAAATCCTACCAAGGCAATTTTGTACTCAGTCATAAGCGCTGTTCCTATGTTGATGTTGTTCGATAGGAACATCCTAAGAGCCGGGCTTTGGCAGTTGAATATGGCAGAGTGCTGTATTAGTTGGGCGTTTTGCCCAAGCACGATGTTGTCAAAACACCGCAGAAAGGACGAACGATGTCACGGTGTTTTCCACCCCTGGCATGGCCGCGATTTCCTTCCACACGAGATGGACTCGTTCAGGTGTGGCGGCATTCACACGCAGCATTAAATCGAACTCACCACTGAGTACTTCACATTGCACGACTTCGGGAATGGAGCGCAGCGCAGTCAGTACTTCTTCACCACGCATGCGGTCGTAGCGGTAGACAAAGATCACCGCGCTGATAAGCGACGTAGGCCGCCGCGACTCACCGAGAAGTACCGTATAGCCCTGGATCGCACCGTCGCGCTCAAGACGCTCGATGCGCTGGCGCACCGCATTGCGCGACAAGTTGATCTTGGCACCCAGTTCGATATGGGCTATTCGCGCATTGGCGGTAAGTTCGGCCAGTATGCGTTCGTCCAACGGATCTAGAATGCGCTTCATGCAAACCTCTGCTGCGCGAGACGAAGAGTCTGGCACAGACCGTCCAGATCGCCCTTGGCCAGGTACGGTGGTTGCGCGCGCACCTCGACAGTGCTCGGAACGCTTGCTTGCCAAACGCCCAGTTCGGCCAATAGCGCCGCTGACTTGGCCGGCGCAATTTGCCCGAAGGTGACCATCGGCGCACCTAAGCTGCGTCGATGAAGCCTGCCGGCCAATACGCCGACAGCGGTGTGAGGATCGATGGCAGAGCCTGTCTCCCGGAACAGCTCGACTACTTCATTGCGTACCTGGGATTCGTGTACCGCATAGGAATCGAAGAGTACTCGAGCACGCAGCCATTGCTGGTTGCCGATGCTCATTTCTCCGCAACTTTCAAAATGCTCCATCAGTGCTTTTGTTGCGCAGCCATCGTGCTCGTAAATCTCCCAGATAAACCGCTCCAGGTTGGAAAACAACGAGAAGTCCATCGCCGGCGACACTGTTCGATTAGTCATCCGGGTGGAGTAGCGATTGCAATGAAAAAACTGGTGCAGGGCATCATTGCTGTTGGTGGAAATAATCACCTGATTGATGGGTAATCCCATTTTCTGCGCAATATAACCCGCGTAGATTTCGGCCGAGCTGGCAGCTGGAACGCTAAAGCCAACGGGACGCGAACCACCGCCCAGTTGCAAGGCTGCGTGGAAGTAAAAAACGATCTGGGCCAGGACGCCGATCCAATTGGTCGAGTTGAAACAGACCGGCATCACTCCGTCCAACGGCCACTCACGCAAGAGTCGGGAGACCAGCGTTTGGCAATCATCGAAATTACCGTCAACCGGAAACAGCTGAACCCGCTGCGAGTCGGCTGCCTGCAAGGCGCTGAGTTGCTCAGGCGCAAGCCCGTTGCGCGGATACAGTATCGCCATGCGGACGGCCGGGCAGTTAGCAAAGGCTTCAAGCGCAGCGACACCGGTATCACCGTTGGTTGCGCCGACCACCAACGCCTCTTTACCGACCTCCTCCAGAAAATGCTCGACCAGGCGCGACTGCAATTGCGCGGCGAAATCCTTCGAAGAACCGGTCGGGCCATGAAACAGCTGGAGTATCCACTCGTTATGCCCGATCTGTTCAAGCGGAGTAATAGCGCGGTGCTTGAATTGTTGGTAGCTGTCACTGAGCAAGGCACGCAGGGTACTTTCGTCTATGGAAGAGCCAACAAAAGGCGAAATCACTCGCCAAACCAACTCATCAAACGGCAACCACGACCAGCTGGCAATCTGTTTCTCGGTGAACACAGGCAAACTGGCAGGGACATAGAGACCAGCATTTTCGGCGAGCCCCGACAGAACCACACTGCGAAAATCAGCACGCCTGTCGCCGCCGCGAGTGCTTACGTAATGCATGACAACTCCCTATCAGTTTTACAAGAGGCGATGGGCTTGAGCCACCAGCCAGGTAGAAAAATGTGCGGCATCAGGCGATAGCACTTCGTTCTGTTCGTGCACCAGATAAAAGGATTCGCTTGCCTCGATTCGGTGATTGAATGGCGCAACCAATTGCCCACTCTTAAGCAAATCCTCGACCACCGAAGACCGTGCCAGCGCAACGCCCTGCCCCAATTCGGCCATGCGGATCGTGGAAATCAGCGTGTCGAACTGAAGGCCACGGGAGTAGTCGACGTCGTCTGCTCCAACTCGCTTCAACCAGTAACCCCAACCCTCTTCATACCCCAACACATGAAGCAGTGAATGGTTCATCAAGTCGCGCGGCTCATGTATGGGTGAGCTGGCCATGAGCGTTGGGGAGCAAACAGGCTGAAGGAGGTCCCAAGTCAATCGCTGAGCGTGCAAGCCCGACCACTCACCGCAGCCCCAGCGAATCTCCAGGTCATCCTCACCGTCCGGTTCTTTCACCCAGATATTGCTGATATATCGAAGATCAATCTGGGGGTACTCCCGACAAAAATCTGCGAGACGGGGGGCCAACCAATAGTGAAGAAAGGAAAGGCTGCCACGCACCTTCAAGTGTCTTCGATTGTGCTGGCCGAAAATCTCGTTTGTACCGACTGCAAGGCGACTGATCGCGTCTTGTACGACAGGCAGGTACGACTGCCCTTCCTCGGTCAAGCCAAGCCCTCGAGGTAAGCGCTTGAACAGCGCCACACCGAGGTGACTTTCTAACTGGCGGATCTGCTGACTCACAGCCCCTTGAGTCAAATAGAGCTCTTGCGCCGCGTGGGTAAAGTTTAAACAACGCGCCGATACTTCGAATGCCCTCAACCAGTTCAAGGGTGGTAGTGACTTTTGACTCATCGGCGCAACCTCATCAGGGCTTTAACTATGCTCAATCATTGCCTGAGAAACTCACGCCGTGCCAGAGGAATGAACAGCTGCAGCTAAAGCCAAGCGCTCTGCTCTCTTGTTTCGAGTGACCCAGTAAACGAAATAACACCACGCGATGAAGGGAAGGCCGAAGTAAAGCGCCACTCGCTGCTCAGGATCAAAAGCGATACCCACACAGGCCAGCAGGCAACACAACAGTGCACCGATAGGCACCCATGGATAGCCTCGTACACGGAAATGCAGGTCTTCAACTCGTCCGCCATTAGCAACGTATTGACGACGGAACGCGATCTGGCTTGCAGCAATGCTCATCCACACGACTACGACCGCCAGACCGGAAATGGACACCAAGGCCAAGTAAACCGTATCAGGGGCAAACACACTGCTGAGTAGAGAAGCCACCGCACCCGCCATACTAAGAACGATGGCGTTCACCGGTGTACCCCGACTGGAGAGCCTGGCGTAGCGCTTAGGCATATGCCCTTGATCGCTCAATGTCCACAGCATGCGCGATGCTGCATACAGCCCCGAGTTAGCGGCGGAAATCAGTGCCGTGAGAATGACGAAGTTCATAATGTCGGCAGAGTATGGAATGCCAATCAGCTCAAACACCATCACGAACGGACTTTCTACGAGCCCCGCTTGCTCTCGTGGCAGTAACGTCGCAAGGACGAAAATTGTCCCCACGAAGAACAGCGCCAAACGTACCACTGTCGTGCGGACTGCCTTGGGCACGCTGGTTTGTGGGTCTTGCGCTTCACCTGCCGCAATCCCGATCAACTCAGTTCCGGAAAATGCGAAGGAAACAGCCAGGAGGGTCATGGCAATGGGTAGAAGCCCGGTGGGGAAAAGCCCCTCACGAGTGAAGTTGGAAAGTCCCGCACCCTGCAAACTCTGTACTTGAATAAGACCGAAAATTGCCGCTCCGCCGATCACAATGAATGTGACAACGGTCAGCACCTTAATCAGCGAAAGCCAAAATTCAGTCTCCGCAAACCACCGAACAGAGACAACATTGCTTAAGAAAACGGCGATGGCAAATAGCGCGCTCCAAATCCAGACCGGTGTATCAGGAAACCACCGAACCATCAGTATGCCCGCCGCGGTAAACTCTGAACCGATAGCTACCGCCCAAGTGAGCCAGTAAAGCCAGGCCACTGTATAGCCTGTGCCTGGGCCCAGGTATCGCGTTGCATAGCTACTGAAAGATCCGGTTTCTGGCATCTGTACCGCCAGCTCACCGAGACAGACCATGACTAAATACACCATCACTGCACCGATGATGTAAGCGATCACTGCGCCGAGTGGCCCTGCCTGATTAACCGTGTATCCGGAGGTAAGGAATAAACCCGTACCAATCACCCCGCCCAATGCCAACATCACGATGTGGCGTGTTTGCATTTCCTTTTTGAAATGCGAGTTTGGGTCGGACTGATTATCTTCGATATGCGTGGACATAGTTTTATTCTCATGAAATGTTCGGACAAACGCCTTGTAACTGGCTGTTGGGCAGTACAAATTTGTCGTCGCAGGATTTTATTATTTTCATTCTTCATGAAGGGCTTAAGATGAATCTCGAGCGTCCTGCCCGTATTCAGGTTTCTACCTCAATGAAACGTTGGGCACTGTCAGCGTTAAGGTGTGCATCACCGTGTTTACTTCGCACTAACGCGAAGGCTTGTTTCAGGTCTGCCAATAAATCTTCTGAGTCTTCAATACCTACGGACAGTCGAACCAAACCTTCGGAGATTCCAAGTGCCTGACGTTCTTCCAAGGTATTTTCCACGTGACTGGTCGTCCGAGCCGGCCCATAGATGGTCTCGACAGCTCCCAAGTTGCCCGCTCGATGCGCATATCTGAGCAGCGGTAGCAAACGAGTCACGGTGTCCATGCCACCTTTGAGCACGAAACTGACGATGGCTCCGAATCCGTTCATTTGCGAACGAGCGATGTCATGACCTGGATGTTGAGGCAACCCCGGATAGTTCACCGACTCGACCAGCGGCTCGGTACAGAGGTACTCGGCCAGAAGCTTCGCGCTCGCCTGTTGCTGGCGAAGACGCAGAGCCAGAGTCTTGATGCCGCGGATGATCAGATACGCTGAAAAAGGATCCAGCGAGGCACCATTGATTTCGCGGTAATGGCGAACTTTAGACATCAGATGCTCGGCGCCGCAAACCACGCCGCCGAGTACATCACCATGACCGGACAGGAATTTGGTCGCGCTGTGCACTACCACATCAACGCCTAAAGCCAGCGGATTCTGATTCAGTGGCGTCGCGAATGTATTGTCCGCAACAACCAAAGCGCCCACTCGCTTCGCCGCTGCCACAAGGCGCCGAATATCAACGATTTTCAGCGTTGGGTTCGTGGGGGTTTCCAGGTACAGGACGCGGCAGCCTTTAGCGATCTCCCGCTCAAGTGCCACAGTATCGAGCGTATCGCAAAGGGTTACCTCCACCCCCATACGTGGAAGAAACTCCTCAAAAATTTTGTTCGTTCCACCGTAGCTGTCACGTGTAGATACCACACGCTGCCCATAGGATAGGAAGGTGTGCAGTACACCGCTGATTGCAGCCATTCCGGTACTGAAAGCCACAGCCGACTCTGCGTTTTCGAGCTCACAGAGTTTATCTTCCAAGACGGAGACGGTGGGATTGCTCATCCGGCTGTAAATGAAGCCGGGCTCCTTTCCCAATGCCACGTCATACCACTTATCGATATCGTCATAGCCATAGGCGGCACTGACCACGATGGGTGTCTGGGTCGCATTGTAGGGATGTTGAACGTGCTCTCCTCCCCATACGGCTCGAGTCCCCATCCCAACCTCTGAAGCGTGGACGGCGCGTTTCTTATTTTCCATAAAGTTGTCTCGCATCAAGGGAAACACAACCGTGTTCCAAGTGGGCTTGGGAGGACTATATGGAAGGCTTGTGCGCGTGAAAAATCATGATATCTGGGGGTAAGGGGGGCTTTTTTTAATGGCTGGATGCGAGTGACAGAGTGCCAAACCGTTACTAGCTGAAAGTACCTCCCGGGGCCTCCGGAGTCGGTGGCCCCTCAACAGGCCTGTATCAGCCCATGCGCATTGAAACTTCGATGTCGTCGGCGAACGGCACGCATAGGTAGCCGTTCTCCGGTGAGCGCACATAAGCCAGGTATTCAGGGCAGTAATCCGTGTTGTCCGCCACGACAAGAGCGCCCGGGCGCAGGTGTTTTTCAACCAGGCTCAGCACATCGCCATACAGCGCCTTGGCACCATCCAGCAGGAGCACATCGACAGTCCCCGGGAGATCGCTTGCCAAGGTGACGAGCGCATCGCCTTCACGAATGTCCACCAGGTCGCTGACGCCACCTTCAACGAAGTGTTCGCGCGCCAGGGCGATCTTCGATGGTTCGAATTCGCTGCCGATCAGCACACCGCCGCCGTTGTCCCGCAGCGCTGCTGCCAGATGCAGGGTGGACAGGCCGAACGAGGTGCCGAACTCGACGATGGCCTTTGCCTTGGTGCTGCGCGCCAGCATATACAGCAGCTTGCCGGTGTCGCGGGAGACCGGTAGCCACAGGTCTTTAAGCATCCCGTAGAGTTTCAGGTAGTCGGTCTTGCTGCGCATCAGGCGTTCACGTTCTTCGCCAGACACGCTTTCCAGAGCCGGGCTGGTAGCAGCGCTGGCCTGGGTGTAGAGGCGTTCGATCAGGGTTGCCAATGGCTCGGTGGTCAGGGTTGTCATGATTGTTTTTCATCCGTTGAGGGCTAAAATGCGAGTGATTCGTCACATTTAAATGATGCGAGTGATTCGCAACCTTCGCTATTCGCGTTCTCCCCTGACGCCCGAGCTGCCCATGACCAACCGCCCGACCGCCCGTATTTCCTCACGTAAACAGCCACAGCAGGCACGCTCCACTGAGCTGGTGCGCGCGATTCTGGAGGCCGCTATTCAGGTTTTGGCCAAGGAAGGCGCGACCCGATTCACCACCGCGCGGGTCGCGGAAAAGGCTGGCGTGAGTATCGGCTCGCTGTACCAGTACTTCCCCAACAAGGCCGCGATTCTGTTCCGGTTGCAGAGTGATGAGTGGCAGCAGACCACCGGGATGCTGCGCCGGATTCTGGAAAATCTGGAAGAACCGCCGCTGGTTCGTCTGCGCACGTTGGTGCATGCCTTTATCCGATCGGAGTGCGAAGAGGCGCAGATGCGCGGTGCGCTGCATGACGCTGCCCCGCTCTATCGCGATGCGCCCGAAGCCCACGAAGTGCGTGCGGCGGGGAAGCAAATCTTTGAAACCTTTATGCTCGAATTACTGCCCGAGGCGAGCGAGCCAACCCGCGCACAGGCCTGTGATCTGATCCTTAGAGCGCTCAGTTCAGTGGGGAAAGACTTTTCAGGAAATCCGCGTACCGAAGTGGAAGTGGCGGTGTGTGCCGATGGAATGGCGGATATGTTTTGCGCTTATATCGTTGCGCTCCGTCGGCCACAAAATCCCCCGGTTCTCAAGCGCGCATTGTCTACTGCCAGCCCGCCGCTCCCACAGAGCCATCGCTCGCCACCGTAGCGAGCGTCAACAAACTGTTACTTTTTTGATACACCCCCTCCAACCGCCGATCAGCCAGATCGGTTTTTTGACACATCCCCGATGTGTGGTCATAACTTTTGCACTCCGCTGGGTCAAACCACGGTGGTTGTCGATGGAATATTGGCATCTTCCGAGGTTTTAGCCTGATACGGAGATAAGCTCATGATTTTCAACGTACAAAATTTTGGCGCCAAAGGAGATGGCATCACTGACGACACGGCGGCGATACAACGTGCAATTGATGCGGCGGCCGCCGCAGGCGGGGGGCAGGTTTACGTGCCGACCGGAACTTACATCGTCTCGGGCGGTGTGGAACCTTCCGACGGTTGCCTGATGCTCAAGAGCAACGTCTACCTGTACGGCGACGGCATGGGCGCATCCACCGTCAAGGTGGCTGACGGTTCTGACACCAAGATCACGGGGGTCATCCGTTCCGCCTATGGCGAGGAAACCCACGACTTCGGCGTCAGCAACCTCACCATCGACGGCAACCGTGACAACACCACGGGCAAGATCGACGGTTGGTTCAACGGCTACATTCCCGGCCAAGCTGGCTACGATTCCAACGTCACCCTCGACAGCGTCGAGATCAAGGATTGCTCCGGATACGGTTTCGACCCCCACGAGCAGACCGTCAACATGGTCATCAAGAACAGCGTGTCCCACGGCAACGGCCTGGATGGCTTCGTTGCTGACTTCCTCAGCAACAGTACCTTCGAAAACAACATCGCCTACGACAACGACCGGCACGGTTTCAACGTCGTCACCAGCACCCACGATTTCACCATGACCAATAACATCGCCTACGACAACGGCGGCAATGGCATCGTGATCCAACGCGGCAGCGAGGACATCCCCTCCCCCAGCAACATCACCATCACCGGTGGTGAGGTGTATGGCAACGGCGCCGAAGGGGTGCTGATCAAAATGTCCAGCGAGGTGACGGTCAGCGGCGTCGACATTCATGACAACACCAGCGCCGGGATCCGCATCTACGGCAGCACCCACGTCGAGATCATCGACAACACGCTCAACAGCAACTCCCTGGGCAACCCCGTACCGGAGATCATCATCCAGTCCTACAACGACACCCTGGGTGTGTCCGGCAAGTACTTCAACGGCAGCGACAACACCATCCAGAGCAACATCATCATCGGCAGCAACCTGTCGACTTACGGCGTTGCGGAGCGCAATGAAGACGGCACCGATCGCAACGCCATCATCGGCAACACCATCAGCCACACCAGCAATGGTGCCGCGCTGGTCTATGGCGACGGCAGCTACGTCAGCGACACGGTGCCGATGATCACCGTGCAAGGCACGGCGGGCAACGACACCCTGCTGGGCAGCAGCGCCAGCGAGATTTTCTACGGCGGTGCCGGCAACGACGCCCTCAATGGCGGGGCTGGTAGCGACATTCTGGTGGGTGGTGCAGGCATCGACAAACTCACCGGTGGTACCGGCGCCGATACGTTTCGTTTCACCGTCCAGTCCGACAGTTACCGCAACGCAACCGCAAGCTTCGATGACACCATCACCGACTTCGATGTCACCCAGGACAAGATCGACCTCGCTGGCCTCAGTTTCACCGGCCTGGGCACTGGCCGAGGCGGCACTCTGCAGGTCAGCTACAGCGCGAGCAGCGACCGCACTTACATCAAGGACTACGACGCCGACGCCAGCGGCAACCGCTTCGAGTTGATTCTTTCAGGCAACCTCGCCAGCACCCTGACCGCCAGCAATTTCATCTTCAATCGTGTGCTCACCGGCACCAGCGGCAGTGACTCGCTGCTGGGCAGTGATTCGGCCGACACCCTGCTCGGCCTGGCGGGTAACGACAGCCTCAATGGCGGCTTGGGCGACGACAAGCTCGACGGCGGTGCCGGTATGGACACCCTCACCGGTGGCGTCGGAGCGGATACCTTTGTGTTCTCCAATCGCCTGGACAGTTACCGCAATTACAACACCGGCGGTGCCAACCTTGGCGACCTGATCACCGATTTCGATATCGCCGCCGACAAGATCGACCTCTCGGCCATGGGTTTCACCGGCCTGGGGGATGGCAAGAACAACACCGTGTACGTGGCGCTCAACAGTACCGGCACCAAGACTTACATCAAGTCCCTGACTGCCGACGCCGATGGCAACCGCTTCGAAGTGGCACTGAACGGTAACTACCTCGACAAGCTGACCAGCGCCAACTTTGTCTTCGCCACGTCGTCACCGACCAACCACGCGCCGGTTCTGGCCACGCCGCTGCTGGATCAGAACGCAACCGAAAACGCCCCGTTCAGCTACGTGGTGCCGGCCACCAGCTTCACCGATCCGGACAATGACAGCCTCAGCTACTCCGCCAAACTGGCCGATGGCAGCGCCCTGCCCGCATGGCTGAGCTTCAATGCCACCAACCTGACCTTCACCGGTACGCCGACCAGCACCGCGTCCGGCAATTACGACGTGCTGGTCAAGGCCACAGACCCGGCCGGTGCATCGGTCAGTGATAGCTTCGCCCTGGGAGTGGCCAACACTGTCACCGGCACCAACAATACCGAAACCCTCAACGGCACGGCGGGTGCAGACCTGATCCTCGGCCTCGGTGGCAACGATACGATCAAGGCCGGCGCTGGCGCCGACACCATCGACGGCGGTGGCGGACGCGACTCGCTGTATGGCGGCGACGGCGCCGACACCTTCCGCTATACCAACCTGCTCGACAGCTACCGCGACTACGACACGGGTGGTGTCACCGCCACCGACACGATTTATGACTTCACTGCGGGCGTCGACAAGATCGATGTTTCAGGCCTGGGCATTGTCGGCCTTGGTGATGGCAGTAATGGCACGTTGTACATCACCCTCAACGCGGCCGGCGACAAGACCTACATCAAGTCCGCCGAAGCGGATGCCGATGGCAATCGCTTTGAAATAGCCCTCAGCGGCAACTACCTCAACACCCTGACCGCCAGCGACTTCGTGTTCGGTGAGCGCGCCCAACAGGACATCCTCTACCTGCCCACCCTCGGCCAATCCAATGCGCGCCTGCTGCGCATGACGGAGGACGACAATCAGTCCGGCACCTCGATGCTGGTCAACGACCTGGACCGCTACACCCCCTATGACGTGCGCAGCCAGTTCACCGATGCCGATGGCAACGGCATCGACATCGCGGTGGGCGGCAGCACGGTCACCGGCCTGTCGACGCTCAGCGCCGAGGCACTCAAGTTGTGCTGGTGGCTGACCGACACCAACCAACCCGGGGCTGCGCTGTTGCGCGCCGTGACGCTACTGAGCGATCAGCGCAGCGAACTGCAATCGATCAATAACGTCACCATGGGCATCATTTGGGGCCAGGGCGAGGAAGCCGCCCAGGAGATCGCCCAAGCCACGGACAAAGCAGCGGCAGCAGCGGCCTACAAGGCTGCGACCCTTAAGGTGTTTGACTACCTGCATGCCCAGTTCGGCAACTTCGACGTGTACATGATGGAAACCGGTCACTACGAGCAGGACGCGGCGCGCGCCCGTGGCTATTCGGAAGAAAAGATTGCCTCCATCGTCGAGGGGGTTGGCTATGTCCACGCCGCCCAGGAAGCCATCGCCGCCGAGCGCGCCGACGTCAAGCTGGCGGTGGACTACAACGACCTCCCCTTGCGACACGAAGTCGATCCGCTGACGTATCCCGACGACGTCTGGCACCTGCACGAGGAATCGGCGGAAATCGTCGGCCAGCGCCTGGCCGACTACATCGCCAATGACCTTGGCTTCCAGGGCAACCCCAACGATAACAACAGCGTGCAGGACATTTTCGACAACAACCGGACGATGATTTCCGGTACCGACCAGGCGGATACCCTGGTGGGCAGCTCGGGCAACGACACGCTGGATGGCGGCCTGGGCGCCGACACCATGACCGGTGGCGACGGCAATGACATTTATGTGGTCAACAACGTGCTCGACCGCGTGGTGGAAACCAACACCTCGATCTCGCAGATCGATACGGTGCAGGCCTCGGTCAGTTGGACCCTGGGCGCCAATCTCGAGAACCTGGTGCTCACCGGCGTGTCAGGCATCAACGGCACCGGCAATGAGCAGCACAACTTCATCACCGGCAATGCCGGCAATAATGTGCTCGATGGCGCCGCAGGGGCCGACAGCATGAGCGGCGGTGATGGCAGCGACACCTACTATGTCGACAACGCTGACGACGCCGTGATCGAGACCAACAGCGATGCGGCGTCCGGAGGGGTCGACAGCGTGCACAGCAGCCTGGCGGCCTATACCCTCGGCAACAACGTCGAGCATCTGTATATCGATAGCCCTGGCGCCGCCAATGGCACGGGCAACGCGTTGGACAACACGCTGTTCGCCGGAGCCGGCAACAACGTGCTGGACGGACGCGAGGGCAATGACACGGTGTCTTTTGAACGCGCCGCGTCTGGCGTCACCGTCAGCCTCTCGACGTCAGCGCAACAGAACACCGTGGGTTCCGGGCTCGACACCGTGAAGTTCTTCGAAAATCTCACGGGAAGCGCCTACGCCGACACTCTGTCGGGTAACAGCGGCGCGAACGTTCTGAACGGTGGTGCGGGCAACGATATGTTGGTGGGTGGTTCGGGCGATGACCGCCTGATCGGCGGTGCCGGCACCGACAACCTCACCGGAGGCACTGGCGCGGATACCTACGTGTTTGGTGCGCTGTCGGACATGGGCACCGGCGCTTTGCGCGATGTGATCAACGGATTCAAGAGCACCGAGGGCGACCATCTCGACTTCACCGGCCTGGACGCCAACCCGCTGACCACTGAGATCGACGCCTTCACCTTCATCGGCAGCAACGCCTTCGACCCTGCCAACGCCACCGGCCAACTGCGCTTTGCCGATGGCATTCTCTACGGCAGTGTCGACGCCGACGCCATCCCCGAGTTTGAAATTGCACTGGTGGGCGTCACGGAGTTGCACACCAGCGATTTCACAGCCTGAGTCAAGCCGAAAGGGGATTTGCAGTGCTCGAAAAATCGAGGACAGCCCTAGATCAAAATGTGTGAGCGGGCTTGAAGGGGGGGTAGAAAGGTGATCTAACCCCAGCCTTCAGTCCTTGCTCGATTTGGGTATCGCAATACGGCTACTGGTCTTGACCTCGCGTAATGCCAGGCTGGACTGGATGGAGGCAATACCCACCTGACGCCTGAGTACCTGCTCGATAAAATCACTGTAGCTATCAAGATCCTCTGCCAACACTTGCAGCACGTAGTCGGCATCCCCGGTGATCTTGTGACAGGACAACACTTCGGGCAATTGCGCAATCACCGCCTCGAAGTCGTCGGGGGCGTGATCGGCGTGGGTGGAAAAACGGATGTGCACGAACGCCATGATATCCAGCCCCAGCATTCGTCGATCAAGGTTGGCCTGATAGCCCTTTATCACGCCCGCCTCCTCCATTCTCTTACGCCGCCGCCAACAAGGCGTCAGGCTTAACGACAGGCGCTCACTGAGCTCGGCGTTGGAGATACTCGCATCCTCCTGCAGCAATGCGAGAATCGCCAGGTCGGTGTCGTCGAGACTGATGCGTTTGGACGTTTTTTTCTGCATTACGCCACTCCCGAGTAAATCCTCCCGCAATATCCATCAAAACCTGAAAACAAAGCAAAGAAATCGCACCCGCGCCAGAACAAAATATTTGCACTGGCTCACATCAACGGATGCGCACAATGTTTACAGTTTTCAGTGATTCCCACCGTTTGCACCACGGCACCGAATTGAAAGACGGCGTGCTCAAGCCTTCCTTCGAACAGCCCAGTCGGGCCGATACCGTCCATCATCGGGTCAAGCAGGTAGGGCTGGGTCAGGTCATCGAACCGCGAGCATTTGACCGGTCGTGCTATGTCAACGCGCACAGCGAGCGCTACGTAACCTTTCTGGAATCCGCCTGGTCTGAATGGAGCGCAACCGGACGCACCCAAGATGCCTTGCCGCTGGTATGGCCAGTGCGCGATCTGGGCAACGAGCAAGTGCCGACTTACATCGACGGCAAGTTGGGTTTCTACGCCATGGACGCTGGCTCCCCCATTACCGCCACCACATGGCAAGCGGTAAAAACCAGCGCCGATATCGCGCTGACCGGACTGGCGCTGATCGATGAAGGCCACGACAGTGCTTTTGCCCTGTGCCGTCCGCCCGGCCATCACGCAGCACGTGAATACATGGGCGGCTATTGCTATCTCAACAACGCCGCCATTGCCGCACAACAGGCTATTACCCAAGGCGCCAAACGTGTCGCGGTGCTGGACGTCGACTTCCATCATGGCAACGGCACGCAAAACATCTTCTACGGGCGCAGCGACGTCATGTTTGTCTCGCTGCACGGCGAACCGACAGTGTCTTATCCGTATTACTCAGGCTTCAGCCACGAAGTCGGCGCCGGCCACGGCGAAGGGTACAACCTCAACTACCCGTTGCCGAAGAACACCACCTGGGAAAGCTATCGCAACGCCCTGCTCCACGCCTGCAAGAAACTTCAGCAATTCGCCCCTGAAGTGCTGGTTATTTCACTCGGCGTCGACACGTTCAAGGACGACCCCATCAGCCACTTCCTGCTGGAAAGCGAAGACTTCATCGGCATCGGTGAGCTGATAGCAGGTGTGGGCTGCCCCACCCTGTTCGTGATGGAAGGCGGCTACATGGTCGATGAAATCGGGATCAATGCGGTCAACGTGCTGCATGGTTACGAGAGCAAACGCGCCTGAGCTATCCCCCTGAATAACAGCGCTTCAACCATTGAATCGGAGAATAAAAACATGACTCTTTTTATAGACGTCGATCATGCCGCACGCCTGTTCGCCAAGGTGGGAATCCGCCGGGCAATCCGCGAAATGGCGGCTTACATCGAAGCTGACTACTCACGCTGGGCGCAGTTTGATAAGTCGCCCCGCACCGCCAATCATTCGGCCGACGGTGTGATCGAGTTGATGCCGACCGACGATGGCCAACAGTACTCGTTCAAATACGTGAACGGTCACCCGGACAACGGTCAAAGCAATTTGCTGACGGTCATGGCCTTCGGTGTCTTGGCCGATGTCCACAGTGGCTATCCAACCTTGCTCAGCGAACTGACATTGACCACCGCCGTGCGCACCGCCGCGACCTCCGCCCTGGTCGCGAAGTCCCTGGCGCGCCCAGATGCAAACATCATGGCAATCATCGGCAATGGCGCCCAGAGCGAATTTCAGGCCCTCGCCTTCTACGAAATGCTGTCCATCAAAGAAATCCGCATTTTCGATATCGATCGCGACGCTTCACTTAAGTTGAAGCACAACCTGGCCGCATTCCCGGACATTAAGGTGATTCTGGCCAGCTCGGTACAGGAAGCGGTCAAGGGTGCGCACATCGTCACCACAGTCACCGCAGACAAAGCCTATGCAACAATTCTGACGCCCGAGATGATCGAGCCCGGCATGCATATCAATGCCGTCGGCGGTGACTGCCCGGGGAAAACCGAACTGCACGCCGACATCCTGCGCACTGCCCGGGTCATCGTTGAGTTTGAACCTCAAACCCGGATTGAAGGCGATATTCAACAACTGGAGGCCGACTTTCCCGTCGTCGAATTCTTCCGGATTGTTCAAGGTGAAGTCGCGGGCCGTGAGAACGACGCACAGGTCACGGTTTTCGATTCCGTGGGTTTTGCCCTCGAAGACTTTTCGTCACTGCGCTACGTGCACGACCTGGCGCGGGAGCATGCCATTGGTGAGCGCATCCATCTGGTGCCGACGCCTGCCAACATAAAAAACCTCTACCAACTGCTTGATCAGCAGCCAGCAGTGCCCTCGCGCTTGCGCACAGTCAGCTGATCGCCATAGGTGAGGCCTCCTGAGCAAAGTGCCAAGGGGCTACTCACCGTGTGAGCGAACGAGAAACCCTGCCACACGCAAACCACCACCGTCAGTAGCCGTTGCATCTCTAACAAGAACGCTAGACACCCACTTTCTGCCAAAACTCAAAAACATAAAATCAAGAGGTTTTGTAATGAAAACGACTCCGTCCGGGCTGCCTGAACAGCCCGCGCTGCAGCGCACCCTCAGCAATCGTCACATTCAGTTAATGGCCATGGGAGGCGCCATCGGTACCGGCCTGTTCATGGGTTCCGGGAAGATCATCGCCCTTTCCGGCACGTCGATCATCCTCATCTACATGATCATCGGTCTGTTCGTCTACTTCGTCATGCGCGCCATGGGCGAACTGTTGCTCTCCAACTTGAACTTCAAAAGCTTCGCGGATTTTGCCGGTGCCTACCTTGGCCCGCGAGCGGCATTTTTTCTCGGCTGGTCGTACTGGCTGAGTTGGAGCGTCGCGGTGGTGGGTGATGCCGTGGTGGTCGGCGGCTTCTTTCAATACTGGTTCCCTGATGTACCCGCCTGGATACCGGCCATCGGTATGCTAATGACGCTGTTTGCCTTGAACGTACTGACGGTCAGGCTTTTCGGTGAGGTGGAGTTCTGGTTCGCGATCATCAAGATCATTGCCGTCGTCACCTTGATTGGCGTCAGCATGGTGCTGATTGCCAGTTCATTTGTATCGCCCAATGGCGTCACCGCATCCCTGAACCACCTGCTGGATGAACAGGCAGCCTTCCCCAACGGCCTGTTCGGTTTCTTTGCCGGTTTCCAGATGGCAATTTTCTCCTTTGCCGGCACCGAGCTGATCGGCACCGCAGCCGCCGAAACTCGCTCCCCCGAGAAGACCCTGCCTAAAGCCATCAACTCGATTCCGCTGAGAATCATCCTGTTTTATGTGCTGGCACTGGCCTGCATTATTGCAGTGACTTCATGGCAACAGGTTTCGCCCAACAAGAGCCCTTTCGTCGAACTGTTTCTGGTTGCAGGTTTTCCCGCAGCGGCAGGTATCGTGAACTTTGTGGTGCTGACGTCCGCCGCCTCATCGGCCAACAGCGGCGTATTTTCATCCAGCCGCATGCTGTTTGGGCTGGCCAGTCACGACAATGCTCCAGGGATTTTTCGGCGTTTGTCGGGCAATAGCGTGCCTCTGCTGAGCCTGGCGTTCACCACACTGTTGATGCTGGTGGGGGTGCTGTTGCTGTTCATCGTTCCAGAAGTCATGACAGCGTTCACCATCGTCTCTACCGTGTCGGCGATTCTGGTGATTTTCACTTGGTCGACCATCCTCGCGTCGTACATTGCCTATCGCAGAAGCCGGCCCGACCTGCATGCGCAATCGGCCTACAAGATGCCTGGCGGCGTGCCGATGGCCTGGTTCTCTTTGGCGTTCCTGGGCTTTGTTCTCTGTTTGCTGGCATTAAGACCTGACACCCGTATTGCTTTAATGGTCATGCCGGGGTGGTTTATATGGTTGGCAATTGCCTATCAGCTGACCCACACCTGGAGGCCCAAACCCGCCGCTGGATCGATAAGTCAGTACAACTGATTTTACCTGGAGCCTTTGGGGGCAATGCCTTTGAGTGATGTGGCATTTGTGGGGCACCTGCGGGTCGAATAGCTGCAGGCGAAGGCCGTCAAATATCAGTGGCGGCCAACTCTCTCCTGCAACCCAACCACCGCCGAGCGGTATGGCAAGTTCTGAGCACTGACGTACACTGCGATACACCAATGCGAACGAATAGCTATTCAACGCACCGATAAATCCCACGGCAATCCGGGCATCACGTAATGATCTGGGTGAAGCCAACATGAAAACGGTCACGACCCTTTTCACCGGTCTACTCGCTGCCAGCGTATGCGCGGCGGCGAGCACTTGTGTCAATGCTGCACCCACCTTCAAGACCAGCTTCGACTGTGCCGAGGCAAAGGCGTCCGTCGAAAAGCTGATCTGTCGCGATCCGCAACTGGCGCAGATGGATATCGAACTGACGCGTCTTTATCGCCTGGCGCTCTCGGATGAGCATTCAGTGCCGCGTCCGGACAAAGTCATGATCGACCAGCAGTTCTGGATCGATGCGCGCAATCAGTGTGCCTCCACGCCTGTACCCAAGGCGTGCACGATCCGCAGTTATGCCGAGCGCGCGCACCAGCTGCGCCAAAGCTCGGCCATTGTGAGAACCAAAGATCCGGACAGGCTCACCGAAGGCCCTTTGGCTTTTCGTTGCACAGGGCTCAACTCGCTGATCGCCGCGACCTTCTTTAACACGCAGCCTGGTGTCGTGTACCTGAATTGGGCGAACACCTCGATCGTCCTGAGCCAGGAACAGAGTGATTCGGGAGCTCGATACACGGGCAAGGATTACCAGGGGAACTACAGCTTCTGGCAAGACGGCGACGTGGTGCTTTTCCAGAAGCCAGGCGCAGGACCAATGAGTTGTAAGGCCGAGCCGGTCGGCTGATATCTCTGGCACGAGCACGGCTACCCTCCTCCGCCATTCTGCCCCGTTAAACCTGCACGCAAAAAAAAGCCCCGAAACCGAATAAGGTACGGGGCAAAAAATTGGTTGGTTGCGGCCAACCAAAGGAGCGTTCTTCAAAGCAGTTACGGGTTACAGGCATTCCTGCGCGGCACGTTCGAAACTCGAAGGCATGAAGTTCGACGCCAGCAAGCGGCGCTCATACAAAAACACCTTGCCGCCGTTCGGGGCTTTGTAGGCTTCCAGAACGTTGTCCGCAGCGACTTTGCTCGGCACCACGATCCGGTAGCTGCGCTGGGTTTGCGAGACCGTCGGGTGCAATGCGCTGCCCTGCAACTTCGGCACCACGCAATCGGCGTACTCGGCAGGCGTTTTTTTCGTCTGCAAAGTCAGCGTCGGGTCGTTCGGCGCGGAGGCGCAACCGGCCAGCAGCAAGGTGGCCAAAGCCATCAATGGAACAAATAAAGGGCGCATCGGCGAAGTCCTGAAATAAAAAGTCTGTTTCGTTGATCAACGGTTCGGCGTCGCCGTCGTTGCGGTTATGGTTTGGGTGTTCAGCCAGCGGTCACCAGAGCCTTGAGCGAGTTATCGAACTGCTTCAAGGCGCTTAGTTGCAGGTCGCGTTGCTGATCGATCTGGGCGGCAATCTCGGCTGCCGCTTTACTGTGTACCCAGACCGAAGGCATTTGTTTCTCGACGGCGCCTTCGGCCTTGCCGATGTATTGCAGGTTGGCGTCGTAGAACCGCGCGGCGAAACGTGCCTCGACCTGACTGTTGTGTTGGGTCAGCAGACGGTTATGCGTATCGAGCATGACCACCACATCCGGATGGGCCTGCACCAGCGCATCGAGGTTGTCGTAGACAGTCACGGACAGGAACTGCTGCTGCAGCGAGCTCATCAGCCAGTCGATTGCCAACTCCGGGTCGGAGCTGTTGATGAACGCGTTGCGAATCCGTGCATCCAGCGCATCTCGCGCGCCGTTCACCGCCACATCATGGTACCGCTCAAGGTATTGCAGGTTGTCCAGGGTGTTTTCGCTGTACAGCACACCGACGGTTTGTGAATGCTGCAACCCGGTGCTGGCGCCGGCGATGGGCAGAAAATGGCACGATTGAGCGTCGTCTGCGTAGGCGGTTGCAGCAGTAGCAACCCCACCCATCAACAGGGCGACAATTGCCAGTCGGGTCAATGTCTTCATCGCGCAAATTCCTTGAGCTGCGTCTTCGATGGAGGCGATTTTCCGCCTTTACCCGATCCAGCAGAACTTGCGTTTCTTGATTGTCACTATTACTTGAACCGATAGTTGCGCCGCGTGCAGTAACGCCTCGATTACGCGATGCTCAGCTGATTTCTCCCCTGCGACTTCGCCACGTAAAGCGCACGGTCTGCACGACTGATCAGTGCCTTTTCATCAGGATCACTGCCGTCGGCGACATAAGTCGCCATCCCCAGGCTGACGGTCACGATACCTAACGGGCTCGACAAATGCGCAAGTTGCTCGGCTGTAATACCCGACAGAATCGCCTCGGCAACCGTGCGCGCTCCTGATTCGTCCGTATTGGGCATCACCACGGCGATCTCCTCTCCGCCATAGCGAGCCGTCATGTCACCCGGGCGACGTACACAGTGCTTGATCGCCTGAGCGATGATCCGCAGGCATTCGTCTCCGGCGAGGTGGCCGTAGTGATCGTTGTAAGGTTTGAAAAAATCCACATCGATCAGGATTAATGACAACGGGCTTGCGAGTCGCTTGGCGCGTTTGAATTCGACATCCAGAAACTGATCAAAATGGCGGCGGTTGGCGAGACCGGTGAGTTTGTCCTCGCTGGCGAGAACTTCCAGTGTCTGGTTAAGCTCGATCAGTGCGGTTTGGGTGGCGAGCAATTTTTCCTCCGCCCGAATACGCCGACTGATGTGGGAAATCAGCCTGCGCCCCAGTGCAACCAGGAGCCCCAACAACAGCAGAACGACAGCGACAGACTGTTTTGTCTGACTGAGCCACGCTTGCATTGCCTCGGCGCGCCCCACCGCTACCGTCGTCACGAGAGGATAATGATCGCTTCTCTTGAACGCGTAGAGGCGATGGGTACCATCGACATTCGACGCAAAATCCACGGTGCCCGATGAGGTGTTGCGCAAATATTCGGAGAATATCGGCGCGCGAGACAGATCACGGCCGATGTCTTCCACTTGAAAGGGATACCTCACCAGCAGGCGCCCTTCGGATGAAGTCAGGCTGATCGCGCCGAATTGCCCTACATGGATGCTTCGATAAAGTTTGAGGAAGTGTTCGAGGCTGAGGGTCGCGGCGATCACCCCGGCAAAACTTCCATCGGGGTGATCGATGCGTCGGCTGACCGAAATCACCCAGGCGCAACTGACACGGCTGAGAATCGCCGGGCCGATATGGACGCCGCGATCCGGCGTGTTGCGGTGATACTGGAAGAACGCTCGATCTGCGTTGTTGCTATTGGATGAGATCGGCGTGTGGGTCGAGAATAGCCAGTCCCCATGGGCGTCATACAGCACCACGCTATTTAACTGCGGGAGTGCGTCCATCTCCTGAGCAACCAACTTGCTCAGCCGTTCGAGTTGCTGCGGGCCGGTGCCGTCTTTCTCGATCCGTTCTGTCAGGCCCAGCAATAACACTTCACTTTGCTTGAAGGTGCCCTCGGTGTAAGTGTTGAGCGCCTGAGTCAGATTCAATGTGTCGGTGTTGATGTCGCTCAAGGTGTTCTGTCGGGCTGTCCATATCTGCCAGGCCGTCAGCAGCACCACGGAGACACACACCAGAAAGATCAGAAAAGTGGCAAGTCGAAGATCGCGTTTCAAGGAAGTACCGGGCTGTTGAATACACTGGCGTCAGAGGCTGTGCATTATAGAGGCTTTTGGCCACCACTGCTGAAGCATATGGATAGGTCAGCCCTGCGCAGGGAATGCTTCCACTCTTAGTTTCTCCATCACCAGTTCAATGAAGGCCGATACCGCCAGCGGCAGATGCTGCCGGCTCGGGTAAAGCACATGCAGGCCAAAGCCTGCGCGCTGGTAGTGTGGCAACACACGTACAAGTCGGCCCGCCTGAAGATCGAGCCTGGCGAGCGTCGGCGGCAGCAGCGCGATGCCCAGGCCAGCCACCGTAGCCTTGCGCAATGCCTGAGCCGTGTTACCGCTAAAACGGCTGGCGATTTGCACTTCTTCCTCCACACCCTCTGGACCGGTCAGACGCCAGGTGGTGAAGCCGCTGGGATGGGCGAAACTCACGCAGTCATGGTTCACCAGGTCCTGCAACGTACCGGGCATACCGCGAACAGCGATGTAAGCCGGACTCGCCACCAGGCCCTCGCTGCCTGCACCGAAGAGCTGGCGCCCGACGTAACCTGAGTCTTGCAGCGGACCGCCGCGAAACGCGATGTCGATACGCTCGGCGATCAAGTCGGCTCGGGCATCACTGAGCACGAAATCAAGCCGCACCCGCGGATGCGCGGCGAGAAAATCAGCCACCCATTCCATTGGGAAGAAGTCGAAGAAATCCGCCGTCGCGGCAATGCGCACCAGGCCGCTGGGTTCCTGGCTGCCCGTCATCAACTCGTGCCCGGCCTCGATCAGCCCGTCCACCGCGCCCACGCAGCGCTCGTGAAAAGCCTGCCCGGCATGGGTCAGCGTCAACTTGCGCGTGGAGCGTTGCAGCAGTCGTGTGTCGAGTTGCGCCTCGAGCTGCTGGACACGTCGGCTGACTGTGTTGGGCGGCATGCCCAGCCGCCGCGCCGCTTCGGCGAAACTGCCGCTGCGGACCACTTGGACAAACAAGGCAATGTCATTCAGGTCGAGCATAAAGCGATAATTCCAGCAAAAAATGGATGGGCGCAATCCAATTCTGCCATCTAATCAACCAATCCGGGCACGCTTAACCTTCTTGCATCGCAGCAGTTAGCCCTCTAACTGCGTAAACCACAGGCAAGGACATCATTTTCCATGACTCAAACTTCATCTCTCTCCCCTATTCAAAACCGCATCCTTTGGGGTGTTCGCATCTTTCTGGCCTTGGCGTTCGCTGCGGCCGGCATCGCCAAGCTGGCCGGCGCGCCGCAAATGGTCCAGGTGTTCGACGCCGTCGGTGCCGGGCAATGGTTTCGTTACCTGACCGGTGCCATTGAAGTGGCTGGCGCTGTGTTGCTGCTGATCCCGGTCACGAGCTTTTTCGCCGGGCTGCTGCTGACGGCGACCATGACCGGCGCAATGGTCACGCATCTCTTCGTGATTGGCGGCAATCCCGCCCCTGCCCTGGTGCTGCTGGCGATGTCTGCCTTCGTGGCCTGGCGTCAGAAACCCGTGGCCTTGCTCGGTGCGGCGCGCTGATCCATGCCCAAGGCGACCGGCTCAAGACTTGAGGAAAACCTATGAACAGCATCGTCACAACACCAACGCGCGCCATCGTTCACCGCACCTCCGGCAGCACTCACGGGCCGATCACGCGACTGATGAGCCCTGGCGACCTGGGCCAGTTGTTGAAGCCTTTTGTGTTTCTTGACCTCTTCGGCTTCAAGCCCCAAGGCGGGCAGAAAGGTTTCGGCATGCATCCGCACTCAGGGATCGCAACGCTGACCTACATGATTGAAGGCGGTGTGGTGTACGAAGACACCACGGGCAAGACGGGCGTGCTGCCCACCGAAGGTGTGGAGTGGATGCGCGCCGGTAATGGCGTGTGGCACGACGCCAAACCAGTCAGCGACGGCTCAATATCGGGCTTCCAACTCTGGGTCGCCCTGCCCGCTTCACACGAAAACGCACCAGCGGAAAGTCTCTACTTGGCGCCCTCGCAGATCCCGCAAGCCGGCCCGGCGCGTGTGCTGCTCGGACGCCACCGCGCAGCGCAAAGTGCGATTGCGGCACCTTCGGACATGAACTACCTCGTCGTGCGCTTGAAAGACGGAGAACGCTGGCGCTATACACCTCCCGCCGGCCACAACGTCGCGTGGCTGGCGGTCAATGCCGGTCGGCTGGACGTTGGTGGCCCGGTCAATACTGGCGAGTTGGCGGTGTTCGAGGAGTCAGACCAACCCATCGATTTTGTGGCGCACGGCGACACGTCTTTCGTGCTGGGCTCGGCGGTGAAGCATCCGCACGATTTGGTGATGGGGCGTTATTCAGTCCACACCAGCAGAGCGGCACTGGCGCAGGGCGAAGCTGAAATTCAGCGCATTGGCGCACGTCTGTTTCATGAGGGACGGCTGGCCTAGCACTCGCTAAATGCCATATCTGCATCACTTGGTAAAACCTGATATGTTGTACGACGACAGATGAGTTGGCGTAATTCATCTGTCGTCCTCGTACCTATAACAACAAGGAATTACCCATGAAAAAAGTGAAACTGATTATCGGTTTTTTATGCCTGTTCAGTGGCTACGTGGCGGCCTCCCCCGCATCGAGCGAGAAGGATGTTGCCGCTGCGGTAGATCATCTGACTCAAGCGATGCTGACCAAAAATGTCCCACAACTGAATGCGCTCACCGCTGAAAACCTGACCTACGGGCATTCCAGCGGGAAAATCCAGGACAAGAAAGAATTCATCGCCGACATCGAAACCGGAAAAAGCGCTTTCAAGACGCTGGAGATGCAGAACCAGAAAATCACCGTCTCGGGTGATGTGGCGTTGGTCCGCCATCATTTTTCGGCGCAAGCCATCAAGGGCACCGAGATTGTTCCCACGGAAATCGAGAACTTTCAGATCTGGCAAAAGCAGCAAGGCAAATGGTTACTGGTAGGACGACAAGCGTTCCGGCTCTGACTGTCGCGTAAGCCGGTTTTCGGCCATCGCGCGGCCACTCCTCAATCCCTTGTGGCGAGCATTAAGTGGGGTGTCAGGCAGTTGCAATGCTGGATGTGCCGGCCTCTTCGCGAGCAAGCCCGCTCCCACACTGGATTGTCTGTGAACACATTATTTGTGCACGTCAGCGATCACATGTGGGAGCGGGCTTGCTCGCGAAGGCGTCCGTCGCTACACCGCTAAACAGTGGCCTTGAACCCCTCCTCCCGCTGCAAGGCCCGAGCCTGAATCACATCCAGCACGGCACAGCCCTCACGCGTCAGCAGATGCACCGCCCGGGTGACGCGGGTCAGGTCGCAGTCGGAAATGCCTTTGAGGTTGAGGCTGGACAAGGTGTCCATCAGGTCGCGAACCACGGTGAAACGATGCATGGCGCAGGCGGCCAGGTCGCTGAGTTCTTTGTGGGTGTTGATGAAGAGTACCGGGGATTCGGCGTCGTAGGTGTCGATGGGGAGGTAACGCGGCATGACTTGGTCGGACATCGATGTAATTCCTATTAATAGAGCCTCCACCGTTCGCGGCCAAGCGAATGAGGTGGCAGCCGTACGCGGGTTGGCCGACCGGAATAGGAAACCGGCACACCCGAAGGTGTCCCGCGCACAGCCGCCATAACACAAAGGTGTTGGATAGTTGGACGTTCCTAATATCCGACCGGCCAAGGTCGTTCGCGGTGTTTTCCGCGAGCCCGAACTATAGGGGTCGATACCGAAACGCGGCAACAGGGTACGTTGTAGGAAACGTCTTGGAAAGTTGTGCGCCACAAAGTGGACCGTTGTGGACCGCCCGCCAAACGCGTGTTTGCCCAGAATGCTCAATCATCCTCATGCAGTTTTGCCAGGCTATCGATCCTCGCGTGTGTGCCACAGGCGCAGCAGGTATATGGTGGAATCCACTATCTCGTAGCGCATCTCGTAATGGCCGACCTGAATTCGCCGCACATCACGCGGCTCGAACTCTTCCAGACGCTCGCCAATGCGTGGGTTGGCCAGCAGCGTGGTCGGTGTAGTCGTTAGTTGCTGTACTGTTCGTGCGGCAGCAGGCTGATTCACCGCCGCCAGAAACTCGTACAACCGGGTAACGTCGGAAATCGCCTTGCTTGTCCACTTCAACTCCATCAACGCGGCACCGGCAACGGAGTGTCTGTGCTGAGGCTATCAGCCCAAGCCTGGACAGCCTGGTGGTCAATCACGCGACCCGCGTCCACATCGGCCAAGGCTTCACGGGTCAGTCGACTGCGTTCCTCCTCCTGATCTATCCAAGCGGATAGGGCCTGTTTGACGATCCAGTTCTTGGAGCGTTCTAGGCGCTCAGCCATCAAATCGACTTTCTCGGCAAGCTGCACTGGGACGTGGGCTGTCACGGATCGGGTTTTCGCGGTGGTTGCCATAATCGATTACTCCTGACGTGATTTATCTTGTTTCTTTACTAATAAACCTTAATCAAAACTAATCATATCGAATAGCGATGCGTCGTCAAGCGCAGCGCCAGATTGAGGTATACCTTCGACAGACGGACGAAACAGAGTCCAAGATGTCAACTTTACAAAGTTGAGGTAAGAGGGGCATGCGAGGACAACGCGTGATGCTGGAACTGGCGCTGATCATCAAACCGGCTGACAAAGCACTTAATCATCCTCATGCAATTTGATCCCACGTTTATGCAGCAAATACGGGACCACCAACACCAACAACGTCACTGCCAGGACCGACGCCGCAATCGGTTGTGTCACAAATATCATCCAGTCGCCCTGGCTGATGGATAGAGCATTGCGCAGTTGTTTTTCCGCCATTGGCCCCAGCAGCATGCCCACGATCACCGGGGCGACGGGGAAGTCGAAGCGGCGCATCAACACCCCAGCCCAGCCGATGCCTAGCATCAGGAACAAGTCGAAGGATGAGTGGCGCATGCCGTACACGCCGATGGTGGCGAACACCAGAATGCCGGCGTTCAAGTAGGGGCGTGGAATCTGCAAGAGTTTGACCCACAGCCCCACCAACGGCAGGTTCAGCACCAGCAGGATGACGTTGCCGATGTACAAAGAAGCCACCAACGTCCAGACCAACTCGCCCGAGGTCTGGAACAGCAGCGGCCCCGGTTGCAGGTTGTAGTTCTGGAACGCCGCCAACAGAATCGCCGCCGTGGCGGAGGTCGGTATGCCCAGGGTCAGCAGCGGTACCAGCGAACCGGTGGCGCTCGCATTGTTCGCCGCCTCAGGACCTGCGACGCCTTCGATGGCGCCCACGCCTTTGCTGGCGGCGAATTCTTTCGGGTATTTGCTGAGTTTGCGTTCGGTCGAATAGGACAGGAACGTCGGGATTTCCGCGCCACCGGCCGGAATCGATCCGAAGGGAAAACCGATCAAGGTGCCCCGTAGCCACGCCGGGACCGAGCGTTTCCAGTCGGCTCGAGTCATCCACAACGAGGTCAATCGGTGTTGGCCGGCCGTTTCTTCCTTTTGGTAGAGCACGCCGTACAAGGCCTCACCGACGGCAAACAACCCCACCGCGACCAGCACCACTTCGATGCCATCGACCAGCTCGGGAACCCCCAACGTGTAGCGGGCAATGCCTGACGTCGAGTCGAGGCCGATCAAGCCGATGGTCAGCCCGATGCCCAATGAAGCAAAGCCGCGCAGCATCGACGCGCCGAGCACTGCCGACACAGTGGTGAAGGCCAGCACCAGAATCGCGAAATACTCCGCCGGCCCGAACTTCAGCGCCAGCGTGGCCACGAGGGGCGCAAACAATGTCAGCAAAATCGTCGCAATGGTGCCGGCCACGAATGAGCCAATGGCGGCCGTTGCCAGGGCCGGGCCTGCCCGTCCATTGCGGGCCATGAGGTTGCCTTCCAGGGCCGTGACCATGGAGGACGATTCCCCCGGGGTGTTGAGCAGGATCGAGGTGGTGGAGCCGCCAAACTGAGCGCCGTAATAGATGCCGGCGAACATGATCAGTGCCCCGGTCGGATCGACCTTGGCGGTAATCGGCAGCAGCAAGGCGACGGTCAGCGCCGGTCCGATCCCCGGCAATACTCCAATTGCAGTGCCCAGCAGACAGCCGATAAAACCCCACATCAGATTGATCGGCGTCAGCGCGCCAGCGAAGCCGACTGCCAGACTCGAGAGAATATCCACCTTGTCGACCTCCTTCGGCCTAGATCAGATCCAGGCGTTGATCAAGGGCGGAAGGGAAACCCCTAGCCCGGCGGTGAAAAGCCAGTAAATCGGCAGCGTCAGGGCAATGCCGATGGCCAGGTCTCGCACCGGGCTGCGACTGCCAAAGCCCCGCGCCGAACAGGCAAATAGCAATGCAGCAGCCAATACGAAGCCGATGTAGGAAATGAGCAACGCCACGCCCACCAGCCCTGCCGTAACCCAGGTCGCTCCGGACTTGCCGCCGGGCACGGCCTTGGAAGTCTCGTGGTCATCGGGCAGATTGCGAAAACCACCGGTGAGCGCGTGGTAGCACATCAACAGACCGACGGCGCCCAGAAATGCCGCGACGGCATAGGGATAGACGTAGGCCGGCATGATGACGAACCCCATCTCGGCGGGAAACCGCGAGGCGCCGACCGCCAATACCGCACTGATCACGACAATACCGACGCCAATCGCCAGTTGAGCCGGCCTTACGCTCCAGCGCCCGGCCATCTCAAAGCAGCCCGACCTTGACCAGCATCGCGCGCAGGCGTCCGTGCTCCTCATCGACGAATTTGCCGAAATCATCCCCGGTCAGAATGCTCGGCGACCACGCATTGGTTTTTACGTTTTCCTGCCAGACGGCGCTTTTGGTGGCGGTCAGGACGGCTTCCGTCAGTGCCTTGCGCTGTTCAGGCGTCAGGCCCGCGGCGCCGTAAACACCCCGCCAGTTGCCGATCGTCACGTCATAGCCACCCTCTTTGAGGGTTGGTGCGTCGATGCCTTCAACGCGGTTGGGCGCGCCGACGGCCAGTAAGCGGAACTGTTTGGACTGCACATACTTGGCCAGCTCGGCGTAACCCCCGGTGATCACCGTGATGTGGCCCCCCAGCACCGCGGCAACGACTTCGCCGCCACCGGCGAAGGCAACGTAATTGACCTTGTTGACGGGGATGTCCATTTTGCTCGCCAGTTCGGCGATGCCGATGTGGTCGATCGACCCCTTGGAGCCACCGCCCCATTTGATGCTGGACGGGTTGGCTTTGAAGTCCTTGAGCAAGTCCTCCAGGGTTTTGTACGGCGAGTCGTCGCGTACGGCGATCACGTTGTATTCGGTAAACAGCCGGGCGATCGGTGTCACGTCCTTCAAGGTGATTTGCGGTTTGTTCTGCTCGATGGACGCGACCATGATCGCGCCAACGACGATCAGGGCATCGGGGTCGCCCTTGGTGGCATTGGCAAATTGCGCCAACCCCAGGGTCCCGCCGGCGCCACCCTTGTTCTCGAAGGTGGCGGCTTTGGCCGTTTGGGCCTCGACCATGGCTTTGCCCAAGACTCGCGCGGTCTGGTCATAACCGCCACCGACCGAACCGGGGGCCATGAACTTGACGGTGTCCAGCGCAAAAACAGGGGATGCGAGTGCGGCGGCGGTGATGAAAGCGGCGAGGTTGCTGCTGAATCGACGGGCCAGTGCAAACATGAGTCGTCTCCGGATAACCGTTCTTGTTGTTTTCGATCAGGGAAGAGCCACTGTTCGGTGAGCATGCGTCTGGAAACAAGCGTAGGTCATAGTTGCGTTTGTTGACGGCCTTTGCAGGGTCTGGCGACCACCTTTGTGCTGATGCGCCTTGAATCAAAACAGCACATCGACTCAATATCTGCGTCGAAATCTACGCAATCATAGCCTTGTGAACCAACCCTCACTCCACTCGCAAGGACATCACCATGGCCATCGCAAAAGCTGTACCAGGCAAAACCCTGCTGACCCCCACCGACCACACCCTGATCATGATCGATCACCAGTCGCAAATGTCCTTTGCCACCAAGTCGATCGATGCCGTCACCCTGCGCAATAACGCCGCCCTCGTCGCCAAGGCCGCCAGAGGCTTCAAGGTGTCGACCATCCTTACCACTGTCGCCGAGAAAAGCTTCTCCGGCCCGATCTTCGACGAAATCAAATCGGTGTTCCCGGAACACAAAGTGATCGACCGTACCAGCATGAACACCTGGGAAGACGAGCGCATTGCCGTTGAAGTCAACGCCATCGGCAAACAAAAAATCGTCCTGGCCGGTCTGTGGACTTCCGTGTGCATCGTTGGCCCGGCACTGTCGGCCCTCGACCAAGGCTTCGAGGTGTACTTCATCGCCGATGCCTGTGGCGATGTCTCCATCGAAGCCCATGAAATGGCCGTGCAGCGCATGATCCAGCTCGGTGCCCGCCCCATGACTTCGCTGCAATACCTGCTTGAACTGCAGCGCGACTGGGCACGCACCGAAACATACGACGAGACGGTGAAAACCTCCATCGCCAACGGTGGTGCCTATGGTCTGGGCCTGATCTACGCCAAGACCATGTTCCATGCCTCTGAAGGCCATTGAGAATAAATAGCGACTCTGCGGAGTCGCTGTTTCAAGCGGGAGATCAGTCATGTTTTCTTTACAAACCCTCCCGCGCATTTCCGGGCGGAAGGACGTCCCCAAGGCGTCCTTCTGGCTCTGCGCGTTTTTTGCCGGAACAGCCCTGGCGGATGAAGCGCCGGAGCCCGCGCAAGGATTTCTCGACGGCGGGAAGCTTGAGGTACTCAGTCGAAATTTCTTCCTCAACAGCGACTACCGCTCACCCTCGCCTTCGGGCAAGAACTACAAACAAGAGTGGGCTCAAGGCTTTATCGGCTCATTTGAATCTGGATTCACCCCCGGCACGCTAGGTTTCGGCATCGACAGCCACGCCTTTACGGGGCTGAAGCTCGATGGCGGCAAAGGGCATTCGGGAACCGGGTTACTGCCGCTGGACAGTGACGGTCGCAGCGAAGACAACTATTCCAGTGCCGGTGGCGCGCTGAAAATCAGGGCCTCCCGAACCACCCTGGCCTTCGGTGAAATGACCGTGGAAACCCCGGTGTTCGACACCGCCGACAAACGCCTGCAACCGGAATACGCCACGGGCTTTCTGTTGAACAGCAACGAAATCGACGACATTAAACTGGTGGCCGGTCATTTCACGGCGTTCAAGAATCAGGACAACACAACAAGCAAGGGCAACTTTTATGGCTACGGTGCCAACACCGAGGCCGGTGGCATCACGTTTCTGGGTGCCGACCTGTTCACGCACAGTCCTGTCGGCGGCGCCTTGTACGCCTCCGAGCTGAGCGACACCTGGCGGCAGTATTACGCCAATCTGCACCTGAAACAGTCCGGCGTGTTCCTCGACGCCAACCTGTACCGCACGCAAGACACCGGCAAGGCGCTGGCCGGTGCCATCGACAACACCGCCTACAGCCTGTCGGGTAAATACACCCTGGATGCTCATGCCTTCACCCTGGCCTGGCAACGCATCAATGGCGACACACCGTTCGACTTCGTCGGTGGCGACTCCATTTACCTGGCCAACTCGATCAAGTACGCCGACTTCAACGGCGCCCATGAACGCTCCTGGCAGGCACGTTACGACCTCGACCTCGGCGCTTATGGCATCCCCGGCCTGAGTTTCATGACGCGTTATGTCAGGGGCAGCGACATCGATGGCACCCGTGCGCCCAAAGGTGGGGCCTACAACCCGTTCGACCCGACCATCGGCGAGTACGTACCTCAACAGGGTGATGGCGGGCGGCATTGGGAGCGCGACATCGACCTGCGCTACATCGTGCAGTCAGGCTCCGCCAAGGGCTTGTCACTGCAACTGTCCCATGTGTCTCATCGGGCCAACACCGCTCAGGCGGGCGATGACATCGACAGGGTTTACGTCGTCATCCAGTACCCGCTGACCTTCGGGCACCTGTGATCAAGGTCTCCGTGGAAATGGCGGAAGGCAGCCGGAGTCGAACCTGCCCGGGAACGGATGCCGTCCCCAACCGGGTTTGAAGCCCGGCCGCGCCACCGGGCGCGATTGCCTTCCTTGAACTCAGTCTGTCGCTGATTGGGCCAGTGCATTGTCGAGCCGGAGGTGGCGTCGGTCGCCAAAGCGGCGGGTCAGGCCGAGCCGGTCGAAGTATTCAAGAATCTGAATGCTGCGCTTGCGCCCCAGGCCCACGGCATCGCGAAATGCGGCGACCTGAATCACCGGGTTATCGTTGGCCAGTTGCACCAGCATAGCCGCCAGTCGGCGCACCAGCGTGTCGGTGTAAAACAGGTCGCGGACCACTTGGTACAGCAACCCCAACCGGGCCATCTTGCGCAGCAGCAGGCGCACCACCGCCTCGTCATGGCCAGTCGCTTTAGCCAGATCACGCACCCACGGCGGATCGAAACCCGCCTGTTCGAACAACGGTTGTAGCTGTTGCCACAGGCTTTCGTCGTCCTCGCTCAGGCGCACTTGATGATCGGGCAAATGCAGCCAGGGACCGCTGGCCACGATGGCTCCACTGGCCAGTAATTCGTCGAGCAGGCTGATAAAGGTCGGTCGATCCAGCGCAGTACCGGCGAAGCGACGCAGGCGATCCCGGTCCGGTCCCATTTGGTCTGGTTCGAGTTGATGAAAGCGTGCGAGGTGTTCCAGCAGTGGCGCTTTCAAGGCTTCCCAGCGCGCCGCTCCGAACAGCAAGAGCCCCTGTCGCGTATCGATGAGGCGCACGTCATCGGGTAATTCCCAAGTCTGGCGCGGACGGTTGAACTGGCGCTCCAGTCGCTGCGGATCGAGCCCGGTGTCGCTGTTGGCCAACAGCGCCGGCAGTGCTTCTTCCAGGCTATTGGTGGTGGCCAGCGTTTGTAGCTGCGCCAATCGTTCGGGGCTACGGCGCTGTCGGGCCGGGGCGAACGGGTCCAGCACCCGGCCACCGCCAAGGGTGCGTTGCGCGCTTTGGTCACGCAGGATCAAGCGGTCGCCCTTCACTGCCAACACCGGCGCATTGACCAGCAGTTGCGCGAACATCTGCGCCCCCGGTGCCAGGCTCGCGCCTTCCAGCAAGGCCGCCCGCCCCGTCACGTCCTGAGTTCCAAGATGCACATGCACCGGTTGAAAGTGTTCGAAGCTTCGCGCTTCGCTGGCCAACACCGTCATCTCGATATCCAGGCGCTGAGTGGGCGCATGCAGCCACTCGGCCAACAGCCAGTGGCCACGGTGAATCTGCTCCAGGGCAAGACGCTCGGCACTCAGGTTCAGCGCGACCCGCTGCCCGGCTGTTGCGCGGTCAACGGCCTGGTTCTGTGCATGCAGGCCACGCACTCGCACCGGTTTACCCAGCGGGCTCAACATCAGCGTATCGCCCACCGCCACCTGGCCGGACAACGCCGTACCGGTCACCACGATGCCGGCGCCGGCTACGCTGAAGGCCCGATCAATCGCCAGACGAAAACCGCCGTTGGCGCTGCGTTGAACAACCGCATGCTGAGCCTCCAACAAGTCTTGGCGCAGAGTCTCGATGCCCTCGCCGGTCACACTCGATAGCACGATTTGCGGTGCGCCGGCATAAGGTCCGGGCGCCAGTAATGCTTCGGTCTGCTCACGAACGACCTGTACCCGAGCCGGATCGACCCGGTCGCATTTGCTGAGTGCAATCAGTGCCCGAGGAATGCCCAGCAATTCGACAATCGCCAAATGTTCACGGGTCTGCGGCATGACGCCGTCATCGGCCGCCACCACCAGCAACACCAGGTCGATGCCCTGAGCGCCGGCCAGCATGTTGTGGGTGAAGCGCTCATGGCCGGGCACGTCGATAAAACCGGTCAGGGCCGCGCCCGGTTCCAGCGCCGCATAGACATAGCCCAAGTCGATGGTCATGCCGCGTTCACGTTCTTCACGGCGACGATCACCGGCCTGCCCGGTCAGTGCCTGGAGCAAGGAGGTTTTGCCGTGATCGATGTGCCCCGCCGTGCCGACAATCACCCGTCCCGGCCCTCCTTCTGCAATTGATCGAGTTGCGCCAGCCACGCGGCTTCGTCGTCGAGTTGGCGCACGTCGAGCCACAAGGCGTCATCGTCGATACGCCCCAGCACGGCAATCGGCAACCGCCGCAACGCTGCCTCCAGCCCCAACAATCGTCGGCCTCGCAGCCGTTTGGAAACGTTGGGGCGCAGGCATAACGCGGCGCTTGGCAACCGAGCCACTGGTTGGCTGCCACTGCCGATCATGCCCAATGCCGGCACTGCGCTGACGCTCCAGCCATCACCCAACGCCTGCGCCAGTGACGGTTGCAGGCGTTCGGCCTGGGCGAGGATATCGGTTTGGGGCCGGGTCAATAGACGCAAACTCGGCAGGCGTTCGGCCAGACGATCGGGATCGCGGTACAGCGCCAAGACGGCTTCGAGGGCAGCCAGGGTCAATTTGTCGACCCGCAAGGCACGCTTGAGCGGGTTCTTTTTGATCTTGGCGATCAGGTCTTTGCGGCCGACGATCAATCCGGCCTGAGGCCCGCCGAGCAATTTGTCGCCGCTGAAGGTGACGATGTCCGCGCCGTCGAGCAGCGCCTGGCGCACCGTCGGTTCGGCGGGCAGGCCCCAGCGGGTCAGGTCCAGCAGGCTGCCGCTGCCGAGGTCTTCGAGCAAGGGCAGTCCGTGGCGGTGAGCCAGTTGCGCCAATTCCACCGTCGGTACTCTCGCGGTGAAACCTTCGATGCTGTAATTGCTCGCGTGTACCCGCATCAGCAGACCACTGCGCGGGCCGATGGCCGCCTCGTAATCCCGGGCATGGGTGCGGTTGGTGGTGCCCACTTCATGAAGTTTGACCCCGGCACGGGCCATGATGTCGGGTATGCGAAACGCGCCGCCGATTTCGATCAGCTCCCCTCGGGAGATAATCCCTTCCTTGCGTGCGCCCAAGCTGTTGAGCGTCAGCAACACAGCGGCGGCGTTGTTGTTGACCACGGTGACGGCTTCGGCGCCGGTCAGTTCGCGGATTAAGCCCTCGATCAAGTCGTCCCGGTCGCCGCGCTTGCCGCTGCGCAGATCGAATTCCAGATTGAGCGGATAGCGCGCAGCCAGTTGCACCGCTTCAATGGCTTCTTCCGGCAACAACGCGCGGCCGAGGTTGGTGTGCAGCACCGTGCCGGTGAGGTTGAACACTCTACGAATCTGGCTGCGATGCTGAATCGCCAGACGCTCCCCGGCCCTCCCCGCCAATACGTCGGGGGCGATTTCAACGGCAGCGAGTTCACCGTTGTGCACCGGCTCGCGCAAGTCATCGAGCAATTGCCGCAGGCCGGCCAGCAGTGCGTCACGCCCATAACGGTCGGCCAGCGGTTGACAGGCGGGATGGCGTAGCAAGCTGTCGATGGAGGGCAGCCGCAAGGCTGGGCTGGCGGACGTTGCGCGCATCAGAGGCTCCCGGAAGCGATTGACCGTCGCGTCTGAGTGTAGCCCCTGAGCTGACAGGTATTAGCTCAGTCGCCTCCGGGCGCGAGCATCAGGTTGGGCGATGGCCGCTGGTAACCTTCCTGTTCCAGGCGCATGTCCAGCATCAGGCTGGACAGGTCCGCCGAAAGAGCTTCGGCCTCGGCGTCGTTTTCCAGGTAGATCAGTTTCAGGTAACCGTTGCAGCCCGGGCAGACCTCCGCCCGCAACGGAGCCTGATTGGCGGCGTGGCGGTCGTCCTCGAAGCTGACGTATTCCAGGCCCTTGCTCTGTTCGCAATACACGCACTTGACCCGCACCACATGCCATTCGCAGGCGCACAGCGAGCACACCAGATAACGCAAACCGTTGTATTTGCCGCGATGACGAATCACCCCAGCCATCGCCGGCGAACCGCAGGCCGGGCATTGGCTGAGGCTGTCGCCATGCTGGCGCTGTAGATGGAGTTCAAGATTGGCCGTGCGGAGCAGCCAATGGCTCCAGGCCGCTTGCAGCGCGGCACCGAGAAACGGCACCAGCGCAGCCGGCAGCAGTGAATACTGGCCGCTGACCAGGGCAATCGCCCACGCCTTGAGCAGCCCAGGGTTCGCGCTGCGCAACGTCGCCACGGCGTTTTCTACTGCAGCGTGTGGCGAAGGCTGATAGCGCTGCAACAAGGCCTCGAGATAGGGCAGCCAAACGTTTTCGCGCACCAGGCTGTCGGCAGCGAACGGCGGCAAGCCATGTTCTACGCACAATCGCAGACGTTCGGGGTCGGGCATGGTCGCCACGGGCGGATTGTCCATCAGCTGCTGCTGGACGTGGCACAGCCCCGCGATCAACCGCAGATAGTCCGCCATGGGATGGCCTTCGGCCAAACGTTGCAGGCGTAACGCGCGCAGGGTGAACAGGTTGTTCGGTGGCAGGTACAGAAACGGCGGTGAGCTCGCCGCCGCTTCTATCTGCCCAGGCTCGAGGATCGTGGCCAAGGGGTCATCCTTTTTTGCTGATCGGTCGCTCAGGCGTTTCGTCACCGGTTACTTCCCGGTACCAGAGCTCATGGTGTTTTCTCGCCCAGGCACGGCTGACCCGGCCACGCACCATGGCGTGGACCGAACCGCGAATCCAGATACCCGCGTAGACGTGGACAATGATGCTCAGCACCAGGATGAACCCCGCCAACGCATGCAACAGCATCGCCCAGCGAATGCTGGTGATGCCGAAGTACGCACTGAACCAGGCACGCCAGATCACCAGCCCGCTGAACAGCAGCACCAGCATGCAGATCAGCAATACCCAGAACAGCAGCTTCTGCCCCGGATTGTATTTACCGATCGGCGGCACGCCCTCCTCTTCGTTACGGATTACACGCCCGACACGCCTGAGCCACAGCCGGTCGTTGGTGATGAAGTAGTTCGCCCGCCAGAAACTGCACACCAGGCCAAGGAACAGCACAAACATCGTCACACCCAGGTAAGGATGCAGAATGCGCGTCCAGGAACCGCCGCCAAACAGGTTACTGAGCCAGAACAGCCCCGGATGGAACAAGGCCAGCCCCGACAGCGCCGCCATGAAAAACAAAATCGCCACCAGCCAGTGATTGGTACGCTGGTTGACGGTGTAGCGCAGGATCGGTTTGTCGTTCATGGCCTGTCCTCCCCGCCCGGTTTGCTCGGATCGAAGGTGTGCACCGACGGATCGAACTCATGCACGGCGGGGTCGACGGTGGTCGGATGTTCGTCCTCCTCGACCAGTTGCGGCCCGACGCGCACGTAATGGAAGAACCCGGCCAGCACCGCAGCGCCCATGGCCAATAGCGCCAAGGGTTTGCTCAGGCCTTTCCACAGGTCCACCAGCGGACTGATCGTCGGATGATCCGGCAACCCGGCATACAACCTGGGCGTATCGGCATGGTGCAGCACATACATAACGTGGGTGCCGCCGACGCCTGCAGGGTCATACAAACCGGCGTTGTCGAAGCCGCGGCTCTTGAGGTCGACGATGCGTTCGGCGGCGTGTTCCTTCATGTCTTCCTTGGTGCCGAACACGATGGCGCCGGTCGGGCAGGTTTTCACGCAGGCCGGCTCCAGCCCCACCGCCACCCGGTCCGAACACAGTGTGCATTTATAGGCCTTGTGATCCTTTTGCGAGATGCGCGGAATGTTGAACGGGCAACCGGTGATGCAATAGCCGCAGCCGATGCAGTGGTCCTGATCGAAGTCGACGATGCCGTTGGCGTGCTTGATGATCGCGCCGGGGCTCGGGCACGCCGCCAGGCAGCCGGGCTCGGCGCAGTGCATGCAGCCGTCCTTGCGGATCAGCCATTCGAGGTTGCCGGCGTCGGTTTCATGTTCGGTGAAGCGCATCAGGGTCCAGGTGTCTGCGCTGAGGTCGTGAGGGTTGTCGTAGGTGCCGAGGTTGTGACCGACGTCGTCGCGTAGCTCGTTCCATTCCGAGCAGGCGACCTGGCAAGCCTTGCAGCCGATGCACTTGGTGGTGTCGATCAGCTTGGCCACTTCCTCTTGGGTGCGCACCGAGGGCGGCACGGTGGTGGTGGCCGAACGGGCGATAATGTCTTGGCTGGCCATTTAGACTTTCTCCACGTTGACCAGGAATGACTTGGATTCCGGGGTCTGTGTGTTGCCATCGCCGAGGAACGGCACCAGGGTGTTGGTCAGGTAACCGTGACGGGTGGCGCCGGTGAAGCCCCAGTGCAATGGAATCCCGATCTGGTGCACCACCTGATTGTTGACCTGCAGCGGACGAATCCGCTTGGTCACCACCGCCACCGCCTCGATATGCCCGCGCTTGGAACTGACCCGAACCCGGTCGCCAGCGGCAATCCCCTTCTCCTTGGCCAGGGCTTCACCGATCTCGATAAACTGCTCGGGCTGGGTCACGGCGTTGATCGGGCAATGTTTGGTCCAGAAATGGAAGTGTTCAGTCAGCCGGTAGCTGGTCGCCGCGTAAGGGAAGTCCTTGGCCTGGCCCAGGGTGTCCCAGACCGAATCGAAGATCCGCCCGGCCGGGTTGCTGGTCGCCTGCTTGTTGTTGGGGTGCATCGGGTTGATGCCGATGGGCGTCTCGAACGGTTCATAGTGTTCGGGGAACGGCCCTTCGTTCATCTTGTCGAGGGCGAAGAAACGCGCCACGCCTTCGGGGTTCATGATGAACGGATTCATCCCGGCTTCCGGCGGCACATCGACCTTGTAATCGGGCACATCGGTGCCGGTCCAGACCTTGCCGTTCCACCACACCAGCCGTTTTTTCGCATCCCACGGTTTGCCTTGAGGGTCGCACGAGGCGCGGTTGTAGAGAATCCGTCGGTTCGCCGGCCAGGCCCAGGCCCAGCCCAGGTTCTGCTTCATGCCGAAAGGATCGCTGTTGTCACGCCGGGCCATGTTATTGCCCTGCTCGGTCCAGCTGCCGCAGAAGATCCAGCACCCGGACGCCGTGCTGCCATCGTCCTTGAGCTGGCCGAAACCGGACAGCTGCTGACCGGCCTTGACCACCGCCCCCGAGGCGTCGGTGACATCGGCGATGGCGTAGCCGTTGAATTCCCGGGCCAGTTCTTCCGGCGTCGGGTCTTCGGGCACTTTGTAAGGCCAGTCGAGCTTGAGGATCGGCTCGGCCCAGGCGCCGCCATTGGCCTGATAGCGCTGGCGCAGACGCATGAACAGCTCGGCCATGATCTTCACGTCGGTGCGCGCCTGGCCCGGGCCATCGGCCCCCTTCCAGTGCCATTGCAGCCAGCGACCGCTGTTGACCAGTGAGCCGTTTTCTTCGGCGAAACAGGTGGTGGGCAGGCGAATGACTTCGGTCTGGATGTCGGCCGTCTGCACATCGTTGTAAGGCCCGACGTTGCGCCAGAACTCCGAGGTCTCGGTGGCCAGCGGATCCATCACCACCAGCCACTTGAGCTTGGCCAGCGCCTTCATCACCCGGTTCTTGTCCGGCAAAGCGGCGATCGGGTTGAAGCCTTGGCACATGTAGCCGTTGACCTCGCCCTTGCCCATCATGTCGAACATTTTCAGGATGTCGTAGCCGGGAATGTCCAGCTTCGGCAGCCAGTCGTAGCCCCAGTGATTCTCGGCGGTGGCATTGGCGCCGTACCAGGCCTTCATCAGGCTGACGTGAAACTTGCCGTAGTTCTGCCAGTAGGACATCTGCCCGGGACGCAGCGGCTTGAGGGCACGCTTGGCGATGTAGGTGTCGTAGTCCTGTTCGGCTTCGGCCGGCAGGGTCAGGTAACCAGGCAGTAAGTTCGACAGCAGGCCCAGGTCGGTCAGGCCCTGGATGTTGGAGTGCCCGCGCAGGGCGTTGACGCCCCCGCCCGGCATGCCGATGTTGCCCAGCAGCAGTTGCACCATGGCTGCGCTGCGGATCATCTGCGAGCCGATCGAGTGTTGGGTCCAGCCCAGGGCATAGAGAATCGTCATGGTCTTGCCCGGTTGCGCACACGTGGCAATCTCTTCCCAGATTTTCTTCATCGCGTCGGTGGGCATGCCGCAGACCTGACTGGCCAGCGCCAGGGTGTAGCGGCTGTAATGCTGCTTCATCAATTGATAGACGCAGTGTGGGTCCTGCAAGGTCGGGTCGACTTTGGCAAAACCATCCTCGCCGATTTCATAACCCCAGCCGGACTTGTCGGTGTAGCTGCGCTTGCTCGCGTCGTAACCGCTGAACAAGCCGTCCTCAAAACCGTAGCCGGCCTTGACGATAAACGACACGTCCGTATAGGCCCGCACGTACTCGTGCTGGATCTTGTCTTCGGTCAACAGGTAATTGATCAGCCCGCCCATGAAGGCGATGTCGGTGCCGGTGCGGATCGGCGCGTAATAGTCCGCCACCGAGGCCGTACGGGTGAAACGCGGGTCGACCACAATCAGCCGCGCCTTGTTGTGGGCTTTGGCTTCGGTCACCCATTTGAATCCGCAAGGGTGCGCTTCTGCGGCGTTGCCGCCCATCACCAGAACCAGATTCGCGTTGGCGATATCGGTCCAGTGATTGGTCATGGCACCACGGCCATACGTCGGGGCAAGACTTGCCACCGTCGGGCCATGTCAGACACGTGCCTGGTTATCGAACCCCAGCATGCCCAGACTGCGAATGACCTTGTGGGTGATGTAACCCGCTTCATTGGACGAGGCCGAGGCCGCGAGGAAACCGGTGGTCAGCCAGCGGTTCACCGTTTGCCCCTGGGCGTTCTTCTCGATGAAGTTGGCGTCGCGGTCGGCCTTCATCAGGTCAGCGATGCGGTCCAGCGCTTCATCCCAGGAGATGCGCGTCCACTCCTTGGTGCCTGGCTTGCGCACCTGCGGATACTGCAGACGGCTGGGGCTGTGAATGAAATCGAGCAGGCCTGCGCCTTTGGGGCAAAGGGTGCCGCGATTGACCGGGTGGTCGGCATCGCCTTCGATGTGAATGATGCTCTGGGCGACATTCTTCGCATTGTCGCCCTGGCTGTACATGATCAAGCCGCAACCGACCGAGCAGTACGGGCAGGTGTTGCGGGTTTCATGGGTATGAGCGAGCTTGAAATGACGCACTTGTTCGGCGAAGGCTGGCGTCGGAGCCATGCCCAGCGCGCCGAGGGTGGATCCTGCAAGGCCGAGACCAGCGACCTTGAAGAACTGACGACGGTTGAGGTCCATCGTGCACTCCTGATCAGGTGGAAGCCCGGTGCGTTGGCCGGGTTTTTCTGGACGATCACGGTGACGGCAACGGAACTACCGCCAATTAGAACTTTAGACAATGTTGTGGTGCGCGGTCTGAAAACCGACCGTCGGCGGCTTGCCGGTCATGCTCTGTTGCACAACTCGCCAGCGGTGAAGGTTGGCGCTTATCATGGCCGCCGGATTACCCCCTCTGCCTTTTATGAGACTGAGCATGACTTTCGATTTTGATCAGGTGTTCGACCGCCATGGCACCGGCAGTACCAAGTGGAGCCGTTACCCGGCCGACGTGTTGCCGATGTGGGTCGCCGACATGGACTTCGCCGCGCCGCCCGCGATCATTCAGGCCCTGCAAAAACGCCTGGAACACCCGATGCTCGGTTACAGCGTGGCGCAGGATGACTTGCGTGACGCCATCGTCGCCGACCTGTGGAGCAAGTACGCCTGGCGTGTGCAGCCCCAGGAACTGGTGTTCCTGCCGGGTATCGAGTCGGGGTTCAACATGGCCCTGCATGCGCTGGTTCAGCCGCAGCAGAACGTGGTCGTGCAGACGCCCAACTACCCGCCACTGCGCCATGCGCCGGGCCATTGGCAGTTGAACAAGATCGAACTGGACTTCGACGCGCTGGCCGATGGCACGTACGCCACGCCTCTCGATACCTTGCGCCAGGCACTGCAAGGCGGCGGCGCGCTGCTGTTGAGCAACCCGCATAACCCGCTGGGCAAGGTTTTCCCCCGAGAAGAACTGCAAGCGGTCGCCGACATCTGCCTGGAGCAGGACGCCTGGATCATCTCCGACGAGATCCACGCTGAACTGTGCTTCGACGGGCGCGTGCACATTCCGACCGCCTCGCTCAGCCCGCAGATTGCCAAACGTACGATCACCCTGATGTCGGCGAGCAAGGCCTACAACATCGCCGGCCTGAAGACTGCGTTCATGATTATTCAGGACGCTGCGCTACTCCATCGCGTCAACCATGCCCGCTGCGGCATGGTCGACAGCGTCAACCCGCTGGGCCTGGAAGCCACCCGCGTCGCCTATAGCGAAGGTCGCCCATGGCTGAGCGAACTCATGGCCTACCTGCAAAGCAATCGGGACTATCTGGTGGAGGCCGTTCGCACGCGGTTGCCGGGCGTGACCATGAACGTGCCCCAGGGCACTTATCTGGCGTGGCTCGATTGCACGGCACTGGGGCTGGACAACCCGCAGCAGTTCTTCCTCGAACAGGCCAAAGTCGGGCTGAGCGCCGGGCTGGATTTCGGCGATCACGCCCAGCAGTTCGTGCGCCTGAACTTCGGCTGCCCACGGGCGCTGCTGGAGGAAGGGATTGCGCGGATGGAGCGCAGTTTGCGCAAGCGCAAGGCCTGATTCCACACAGAGTCAATGACACAACACATACCCTGTGGGAGCGGGCTTGCCCGCGATGGCGATCCGTCAGGAAAATTGATGGAGCCTGACACTCCGCCATCGCGGGCAAGCCCGCTCCCACAAGGGAATGTGTGTGCCTTGTTTGCTCCCACTCGGCATCCCGTGATGCTGCCTCAGTAAAAAATGAACCCTGACGATTGACGTAGCTCAATACCTTTAAAGGCCATAAGGGCCGCACGTATCCGGGAACCGGGCATGAGTTTCATTGCATGGGTGGCGGTGTTGGGGGCGGTGCTGCTGACCCTGGCGCTGACCTCTTCCTATCTGCGCTGGATGCCGGTGACCACCTCGGCGGTGTGCCTTGCTCTGGGCGTGGCGATCGGCCCGGCGGGCCTGGGCTTGCTGAAACTGGACATCACGGACGCAGCAGTCTGGATGGAGCACCTGACGGAAGTCGCGGTGCTCTTTTCGCTGTTCGTCTGCGGACTCAAGTTGCGCCTGCCGCTCAAGGATCGTCAATGGCGAGTGGCGATCGGCCCGGCGGGACCGGTGATGATCCTGACCATCATTGGCGTCTGCCTGCTGCTGCGCTACGGGTTTGACCTCGCCTGGGGGCCGTCGCTGCTGATCGGGGCGATTCTGGCACCCACTGATCCGGTGCTGGCCTCGCTGGTGCAAGTCAACGACGCCAGCGATGACGACCCGGTACGTTTCGGGCTCTCCGGTGAGGCCGGCCTGAACGATGGCATTGCCTTCCCTTTCGTGATCCTTGGTTTGTTGTTTGTGCAGCAGAACGGCGGCAGCGGTGCCTGGCTTGGTGAATGGGCCTTGAAAAGCGTGCTGTGGGCCGTGCCGGCGGGCTTGCTCATCGGTTACTGGATGGGCCACGGCATCGGGCGCCTGACCTTGTCGATGCGCATCCGCAATGCCGACAGCACCCTTTCCCCCAACGATTACCTGACCCTGGCTTTGATCGCCCTGGCTTACGTCGCCGCCGAACAGATCCATGGCTATGGCTTTCTGTCGGTATTCGCCGCTGGCCTCGGTTTGCGGCAAGCCGAAGTCAAATCCACCAGCGACACCCAGATGCCCGCCGAGAATCTGGTGCAGCCGGTGGTTGGTCACCAGAACGTCGAGCCCGAAGCCGCCGTCCATGGCGACGTGTCGAATCTGCAGGACACTCAAGTGGCGGCCGGCATCATGATGGGCGACATGCTGGCTTTCGGCAGCCTGGTGGAGCGCGCCATGGAAGTGTTTCTGGTAACCCTGCTGGGCGTGGTGCTGGTCGAGCACTGGGATTGGCGAGCGCTGCTGGTTGCGTTGGTGCTGTTTTGTGCCATTCGCCCTTTAAGCGTATGGCTCATACCGTGGGGGCGTTTGCTGGATGGCCGACAACGCCTGTTGATCGGCTGGTTCGGGATTCGCGGCATCGGTAGCTTTTACTATCTGTTCTACGCCTTGAACCATAACTTGGGTCCATCGGCAGCGACGCTGTGCACCGACCTGACGTTGTCGGTGGTGGCGCTCAGCATTCTCGCGCATGGCATCAGCACTCAACCGATGCTTGCCCGTTATGAGCAGCGCAACCGGCTGGACGTTTGACGAGGTCTGCGTTAGCCGGATTCAAGACTGCTGCGCAGCCTCGCAGGCTCGACAGCTGCTACAAGTGAACGCAGGTTTTGCCGCTGCGATGAAGAAGGCCTTTTTGGACCCGATTGCCTCTGTCATTCACTTCATGACCAGAGCAATGATTTTCACCAGATTGAGTTGGGTAAAAGGCTTGGACAGGCGCGGCAGTCTGGCTGCGAAGCCTTCCAGTCGGTCTGCGTAACCGGTGGCGAGGATGATCGGCAGGTGTGGCTTCAAGGCCCGGATCGCCTGCGCCAGTTGCGCGCCACTCATTCGGGGCATGACCATGTCCGTAATCACCAGGTCAATGTCATGTCCGTTGTCAAGCAGCTCCAGTGCCTGGGCACCGGACGCAGCACTGATCACCCGATGGCCAAGGTCCTCTAGCAACAGACTGGTACTGGTCAACACCAGGCTGTCATCGTCAACGACCAACACACACAAACTGGGCACCCGCGACTCAGCGGTCTGCTCGGTAGCGGGTTCGGTGGTCGAGCCAGCGACTGCGATCGGCAACCAGAGTTCGGCCGTGGTACCGGCATCCTTCTGGCTTTTCAGGACGAAGCGCCCGCCCAGTTGTTCGGTAAACCCATGAACCATCGACAACCCCAGGCCTGTTCCTTTACCGACGCCTTTAGTGGTGAAGAACGGGTCCATGGCCAACGCCAGGGTAGCGTCATCCATGCCCTCACCCGTGTCCGTGACACTCAGGCAGACATAACGACCTGCCGCAAGGGATAACTTCGCCTGATCGCAAACCTCCTCCACCCGGGCACTGATAAAAAGTTTTCCGCCGCCGGGCATTGCGTCGCGGGCGTTGGTCGCCAGGTTCAGTACCGCCAGTTCCAGCTGATTGACGTCGGCCATGACAGGTTCGAGTTCGGCTGCAAAGCAGGTTTCAATGTTTACAGAAGGCCCTAGAGAACTGCGCAACAACCCGGTAATCCCTTGTATCAGCGTCGGTATCTCGACCGCTTCGGTCTTGAGCTCCTGACGCCTGGCAAACGCGAGCATGCGCTGGGTCAGGGAAACGCCGCGCAAGGCACCCTGGGTCGCGTTGTCGAGCAGGCGGGTAATTCTCGGATCGTCCGCTGCGCGTTTGCGTACGATTTCCAGATTGCCGAGGATAACGGTCAGCAGATTATTGAAATCGTGGGCAATGCCCCCGGTGAGTTGGCCGATGGCCTGCATTTTCTGCGCCTGAAACAACGCTTCGCGGGTTTGTTCAAGCGCCTGCTGGGCTTGTGTCACCTCGGTGATGTCCCGGGTGATCTTGGCAAATCCCAGCAATGTACCGGTGTCGCCCCAGATCGGATCGACCACGACATGCGCGAAAAAGCGCGTACCGTCCTTGCGAACGCGCCAGGCCTTGTTTTCGAATCGGCCCTCGCGAGTCGCAATGTCCAGCGTCCGCTGCGGTTCGCCGGCTTCACGGTCTTCAGGGGTGTAGAAGATCGAAAAATGTTGACCGATGACTTCTTCGGGCCGGTAACCCTTGATGCGCTGCGCCCCCGGATTCCAGTTGGTCAGGCGTCCATCCGGAGCGAGCATGTAGATGGCATAGTCCGTGACGCTTTGCACCAGCAGCCGGAACTGCTGCTCGCTTTGCTTAAGGGTTTCTTCGGCCATCTTGCGATCGGTCAAATCCCGCGTGATCTTGGCAAAACCCAGCAACTTGCCCGACGGATCGAAAATGGGATCGATCACGACGTGGGACCAGAAATGCGTACCATCCTTGCGAACCCGCCAGCCTTCGCCCTCGAAACGCCCTTCGCTAATGGCGGTATCGAGGGCGCGCTGAGGCAAGCCGGCCTGGCGGTCTTCTGGGGTATAAAAACGCGAGAAGTGCTGGCCGAGAATCTCCGCTTCTTCATACCCTTTGAATCGCTTGGCGCCAGCGTTCCAGCTGGAAATGATGCCATCGGGGTCAATCATGTAGATCGCGTAGTCGACCACCGCATCTATCAGCAGACGAAAGCGCATCTCTTCAATGGCATTCTTGGTCCGGTCATCGCTCATGGATCCCTGCCCTTATTGTTGTTCTTCTGAAGTATGCGACAAACCGCTCGTTGGGAAATTCAAAAAATGGATGCGCGGCGAAGCGCCGGTCTCAGCCTCGTGTCACTTCGCCGCCGAATGGGTGTGAACTATTATCAATGCAGATTTTTGGAGATACAGGCGTACAAATCGTTGTAGACGAAGTTCGGGACATACTTGGCGTGAGTCCGGGCCTTGTGCAACGTCATATGGCACTCTTTGATCATTTGCTCCCGGTCGTTCACCGCGATGACGTTATTAATAATGCTGGCATAGACGCTGTAGGCAAAAACTGTCTTGGATGTCGCAACGGTGACAGAGCCGTCGTCAGCTAGTGTGTAGGTGCTTTGAGCGCGCAAGACACGCTCTTTCAACGCGCCGAATCCGCGCTCGTACAAGGTGATTTGCGAACCGCTGATCGCCTTTGCAGCCGTCTCGAAGGCCACGAGTATCGCTTGTGCATTACCCATGCTGGCATTCAGATCGGCTACCGTCAGGAACCTTTCCATCTCCTTTTGAGCCAGGCTTTTCAACGCTCTCTTGATGCTGGACAGGTGTGCAAATACTTGAGTGCAACCCACGATGTGGGTCTCGAACTGATATCCGAGGGCGGTTGCCGACGGTGGAAAGGCAGCAAACTTGTTACTGTCGAATGCACACTCCATGATGATGTTGTACTTGAGCTTGAAGGCTTCGGTGAAGATCTTTTCGCTGACCTCTCGGACAAATCCCTCAGTATGTTCATACGCATATAAAACACCTTGTTTGATCATTTCTGCGTATTCAGGGTGTTTTTTTCGGTATTCGGGCAGGTACAGACGAACGTAGTTGTCATAGCGTTTGGTGGGTAGAAGGGTGTTTTCCAGTAGATAGGTTTTACCTGATCCTTGCAGTCCGGCAACGACCAACATTTTTGGGATGGCCTCGGCGGTGATACCGCAAAGTAGCTTCTTTTTTATTTCCTCGAACGCCGCGGTGACATCCTGAGTGGTGTGCGGGTATTTCGGTGCTACTGACATACCTTGATTTCCTTATCAAAGATTCGCTTGAAAGTGATTGCCTGCCCTTTGAATAAAGCGTTGTTTCGTTGTTTGTTCAAATGAGCGTGTCTTTCAAGATATGTCACTGTTTTATAAGGTAAAAACTCCTACAAACCAGAAGGAAAATGCGTCAGCTCAACGGACCACCAACTCGGCAGCAATTGCTTGACCTTGCTCTCTGCGAACCGGTCATCGATCAGCATTACCACCCCTTGATCCTGCCGGGTACGGATCACCCTTCCTGCCGCCTGCACCACCTTCTGCACGCCTGGAAACAGGTAGGTGTAGTCATAACCGGCACCGAAAATCGCCGCCATGCGCTGTTTCAGTTGTTCGTTGACCGGATTGAGTTGCGCCAGCCCCAGGGTGGCAATGAAGGCGCCAATCAAGCGTGCGCCGGGCAAATCGATACCTTCGCCGAACGCGCCACCCAACACCGCAAAACCGATGCCCTGGCTGTCGGCGGTGAATTGATCGAGAAAGTCCTGACGCTGCGCTTCTCCCATGCCACGGGACTGCGACCACAGCGTGATGTGCGGATAGCGCTCGGCCAGCAACTGCGCCACTTGTTGCAAATAATCAAAGCTGCTGAAAAACGCCAGGTAGTTGCCGGGGCGTTGGCTGAACTGTTTGGCCATCAGCTCGACGATGGGCGCAAGGGAGGCCTGACGGTGAACGAACCGCGTGGATATCTGGCTGACGATATGCACTTGCAGCTGAGCGGCGTGAAATGGCGATTCCACATCAATCCATACCGTGTTCGCCGGGGTCCCCAGCAAGTCGGCATAGTAATGCCGAGGGCTCAGGGTCGCGGAAAACAGCACCGTGCTGCGCGCTGCGGTCAGGCGCGGGCGGATGAAACCGGCGGGCACCACATTGCGCAGGCACAGCTGCGACAGGTTGCGCTTGCGGTCGAGGTCGCGTTTGCTGATGTCGAACAGAAAATGCTCATCGAACAGTTCAGCCACGCGGCCGAATTGCAGCATGTCGAAGTAAAAGTTCTGCAAGCCGCTGTCCAGGCCCTGGGGGTGGTCATTCAGGTAATCGCCGATGCTCGCGCAGCACGAAGACAACGCCTGAAGCAGTTTTTCCGGGGCTTTGTCATAGGCCTGATACGGGGCGAATTGCTGATCATGCAGGGCATTCCATTCACGATTGACCCGCTGCAAGGTTTTTTTCAGCGCCTCGGGGGCGGTTTTTCGCACGCCGTTCAAAGTCGCCTGGTCTAGGCTGGCGCTGTACATCTGCCGGCCGCGCTCCACCAGGTTGTGGGCCTCGTCCACCAGCACCGCGACATTCCAGTTATTGGCCTGGGCCAGTCCGAACAGCAATGCACTGAAATCGAAATAGTAGTTGTAGTCGGCGACCACGACGTCCGCCCAGCGGGCCATTTCCTGGCTCAGGTAGTAGGGGCAAACCTCATGCTGCAGGGCCACCTCGCGCAAGGCGCTTTGGTTCAGCAAGCTCAATTCACTGGCGGCCTGACGCGCGGCCGGCAGGCGATCATAAAAACCCTGGGCCAACGGGCAGGACTCACCATGACAGGCTTTGTCCGGGTGCTCGCAGGCCTTGTCCCGGGCGATCATCTCGAGGATTCGCAACGGCTGCGCATCGGCGCTGTCGAGGATGACCTGAGCCGCGTCCAGCGCCAATTTGCGCCCCGGGGTTTTCGCCGTGAGAAAAAACACCTTGTCCAGTTGCTGTGGCGCCAGGGCCTTGAGCATCGGGAACAGCGTGCCAATGGTCTTGCCGATACCCGTCGGCGCGTGGGCCATCAGGCAGCGGCCGGTGCTGACCGCCTTGAACACCGACTCGGCCAGATGCCGTTGGCCGGGGCGAAAATCGGCATGGGGAAAGGTCAGTTGCTGTGCCGCCAGATTGCGTCCCTCGCGATGGGCCATTTCCTGCTCGGCCCAGTGCAGGAACAACCCGCAGTGGTGCTCGAAGAACAGTTGTAAGTCGGCGGCGCTGAAGGTCTCGACCAGACAGGTTTCTTTTTCGCTGACGATGTCGAAGTACACCAGCGCCAGATCGATCTGCGCCAGATCCAGTTTCAGGCACATCAACCAGCCATAGACTTTCGCCTGCGCCCAGTGCAGCTGCCGGTGATTGTCCGGTTGCTTGCTCAGGTCGCCCCGGTAGGTTTTGACTTCTTCGAGGCAGTTTTGCCCTGGATCGTAGCCGTCTGCCCGGCCTTTCACGGTCAAGGTTCGATACTGGCCCTCGAGCGCGACCTCATTCTGGTAACCCTCGCTGCGTCGTGACGCCACGGTGCGATGGCCGACGATGCCTTCCAGCGCGGTCGGCGACGGGGTAAAGCGCAGGTCGAGGTCGCCGACCTTGGCGGTGAACTCACACAGTGCCCGCACCGCAATGCTGTAGCTCAAGCGCCCTGCTCCACCCATTGCACGTAGCAAACGGCAATCGGCATCTGGTGCTCGTGACAGAACTCCAGCCAGCGCACCTGATTATCTTGCAGACGATCGCCGGGGCCTTTGACTTCGATCATGCGATAGGTTTTGTGGTGCGGCCAGAACTGGATCAGGTCCGGCATGCCGGCACGGTTGGCCTTGATGTCGAGCAGCAGTCGATTGAACCAGTGTTTGAGGTGTTCGGCAGGTAGACAGTCGAGCGCCTGCTCCAGCAGTTCCTCGCTCAACGCGCCCCAGAATACGAACGGTGACTGCACGCCCCACTTGGCGATGTAACGCTCGCGGATGGTCTGGGCGTAACGCCCGTTATCGAGTTCGGCGAGGCAGGCCTGGAACAAATCCGCGCGCCGCGCATGAAAGTCTTCGTTGTGCAGGTCCACCGGCCCGCGCTGGAACGGGTGAAAAAACGCGCCCGGCAACGGAGCAAAGATTGCCGGCCAGCACAGCAACCCGAACAGCGAGTTGATCAGGCTGTTCTCGACGTAATACACCGGTGCCAACTCGTCCGCCAGGTGCGCCTGAACGTAATATTCCACCGACAATGCCGGGTCGTGCCTGGGCAATTGCAGGTCCAGACGCTGCATGGTCCGAGGGGCTGGCCGCTTGATCGGCGGCCCACCCAGCTTGCGTCGCAGCCTGGGCAGTACACGCAATAAATGCTGATGCTCGGTGGCGCTTTCCGGGGCTTGCTCGGCCTGGGCCGCCAGCTCCATCGCCAGTTGAAATTCACCACAGCGCTCCAGCACGCGAATCAGTCGCAGACGCGCGCCGGGGTAGATGCAATCGCGGTAGAGACCCAGAGCGGTGGAAAAATCCGCCATGCGCTCGCAATGCTGAGCGATCTGGAACAGCAACTTGGCCCGACGTCTTTGCAGCCAGGGATTGGCGAGTTCGAGCCCGTTGATTTGTTCGACAACCACCGCTACGTCTTCACCGGCCTCGAAACGCTGCTGACAGCTGTGCAGGAACAGGCAGGCGTCGACGTCCTCGCGACTGCGCAAACCTCGGGACTCGGCGCAAAACTCGACTTTTTCGTAGGTGTAGATGCCCAGGTCAGCCAGCACGAACTCCGACCAGTCCTGGTAAAGGTTGCCGAAGAACATCAGGCGCAGGCGGTCGCACAGGCCCATGACAGTCAGGCTGAACAACCGGTCATCCAGTGCCGGGCACCACTGGGCAAAACGCTGCGCTTGGGGAAACCGCTCGCTCAGGGCCGGCAGCCAGTCGCTCTTTTTGCCTTTCGGTTGATCGATGGCGTCGCCAAAACACTGGAGAATCTCGGCCTTGAGCAGCACGTCGAACAAATCCTCGAGGTGCAACGGCAACTGCTCGTCGATCCAGCCCGACGCCAGGAGCGGCGCAACGGCGCTGGCGATGTCGCCGATTTCGACGTAACTCAGTTTGCCGGCCCTGAAATGCACGCCCTTGCGCATTACCAGTCTGACCAGTAAAGCCTGGGACTCGCGGGGCAGTCGGTTGAAGTCGCGGATGAAGTCCTGCTCTTCGAGGCTCAGTACATCGGCATAACGATGCTCAAGCCAATCAAGCACTTGCATGAAGTTGTTCAAGTAATAGAACGGGTCGTCGAGAGGATTTACAATCACGGGCAATCGGGCCATGGCAAGCGAATACTGGTTATGCGTACAGATACCAGCTATGCCCCACCCGGTGCAAATGGAAAAGGATCAGTGGCGACGCTATCGGACGATTTTCGGGAGACCATCGAACTTTCTGCCATTGCATCGCACCTAACCGCGTTAGAGGCACAGTGAGGATTGATCTCGAACGAGGCGTCGCACTGTTTTTATTGAGTGATGGAGGTGTGTATGAATATCAAGACTCTGGGTTTGCCCCTGGCGGTAGCGGCCCTTCTGGCCCTGACCGGTTGCTCGACGCCAACGGTCGTGACCCTGCAGAACGGCACCCAGTATTTGACCAAGGACATGCCGAAAACCAAGAGCAAGGACGGCTTCTTCGAGTTCGAAGATATTTCCGGGGCGAAAGTGAAGGTCCGGGCCGATGAAGTGACCACGATTCGCAAGGAAGACTGATCCCGACGCAAATCCTGTGGGAGCGTGGCTTGCCCGCGAAGAACGATGACGCGTAATACCGGCAAGCCACGCTCCTACAGGATTCCCATCGCTTTTAAAGCGCTTGTGCAATTGCCTTGCCGACCTCCTGGGTCGAGCCCTGCCCGCCCAGGTCCGGGGTGATCGGCCCTTGGGCAATCACCCGTTCGATCGCCTGCAAAATCCCGTCGTGCGCGGCGCGATAACGCTCATCGCCGTTGCCCAGAAAATCCAGCATTAACGCGCCGGACCAGATCATCGCGATCGGGTTGGCGATGTTGCGCCCATAGATGTCCGGGGCCGAGCCGTGCACCGGTTCGAACAGCGATGGAAAACGCCGCTCGGGATCGAGGTTGGCCGACGGCGCAATGCCAATGGTGCCGGCGCAGGCAGGTCCCAGGTCGGACAGAATGTCACCGAACAGGTTCGAAGCCACCACCACATCAAATCGGTCCGGTTGCAGCACAAACCGTGCGCACAGGATGTCGATGTGCTGCTTGTCCCAAGTGATGTCCGGGTACTGCGCGGCCATCAACGCCGTGCGCTCGTCCCAGTACGGCATGCTGATTGAAATCCCGTTGGACTTGGTCGCCGCCGTCAGGCGTTTGCGCGGTCGGGTCTGGGCCAGATCGAAGGCGAACTTGAGAATCCGGTCCACGCCACGCCGGGTGAACACCGACTCTTGCAGCACGAATTCATGCTCGGTGCCTTCGAACATCTTGCCGCCGACCGAGGAATACTCACCCTCGGTGTTCTCGCGGATCACCACGAAATCGATGTCCCCCGGTTTGCGCCCGGCCAGCGGGCACGGCACGCCGGGAAACAGACGTACCGGGCGAATGTTCACGTATTGGTCGAAGTCACGGCGAAACTTCAGCAGCGAGCCCCACAGGGAAATGTGATCCGGCACCTTGTCCGGCCAGCCGACGGCGCCAAAGTAGATGGCGTCGAAACCCTTGAGCTGCTCAAACCAGTCATCGGGCATCATCTGCCCGTGTTCCAGGTAGTAATCGCAGTGAGCCCAGTCGAGCACTTCGATGCTCAGCTCCAACTGCCACTTCTTCGCGGCTTGCTCCAGTACCCGCAACCCTTCCGGCAGGACTTCCTTGCCGATGCCATCGCCGGCAATCGCGGCGATTCTGAATGCCTTGCTCATCAATCGTGCCCCCGTGTCTATGAATTACAGCCCGCCGATGTGGAAGGCTTTGACTTCAAGGTATTCATCCAGGCCGTACTTGCTGCCTTCACGGCCCAGCCCCGACTGCTTGATGCCGCCGAACGGCGCGACTTCCATGGAAATGATCCCGGTGTTGAGACCGACCATGCCGAACTCCAACGCCTCGCCGAACCGCCAGGAGCGGCGTAAATCCTGAGTGAAATAGTAGGCCCCCAGGCCAAAGGGCGTGGCATTGGCCAAGGCGAGCGCTTCGGCCTCAAAGGTAAACCGCATCAACGGCGCCACCGGGCCGAAGGTTTCTTCGTTGGCCAGCAACATGCCGGCGTGGGTCTCGCCAAGGACGGTCGGCTGAACGAACTGGCTGTCGCCCTCGGGAATGCCGCCGCAGAGCAAACGCGCGCCCTGGCTCAGGGCATCGTCGATGTGCCGGGCGACCTTGCTCACCGCCGCCGGGTTGATCAGCGGGCCGATGCTCACGTCGGCGTCCAGGCCATTGCCGACCTTGAGCTTGCCGACCTCTTCCACCAGTCGCTGGGCGAAGCGTTCGTAGATGCCGTCCTGCACCAGAATGCGGTTGGCGCAGACGCAGGTCTGCCCGGCGTTGCGGAATTTGCTGAGCATGATCCCGGCCACCGCCTGCTCTAGGTCCGCGTCGTCGAACACAATGAACGGCGCGTTGCCGCCCAGTTCCAGGCTCAAGCGCTTGATGTGCTCGGCACTCTGGCGCATCAGCAGCCGACCGACCGCGGTGGAACCGGTGAAGGAGATTTTGCGCACCGTCGGGTTGCCGGTCAGCTCTTCGCCGATGCCGGCGGGCATCCCGGTCAGCACGTTGAACACTCCGGCCGGAATGCCGACACGCTCGGCGAGTACCGCCAGGGCCAGGGCCGACAGCGGGGTCAGGTCGGAGGGTTTGACGATGATCGGGCACCCGGCGGCCAGGGCCGGCGCGCACTTGCGGGTGATCATCGCGTTGGGGAAATTCCACGGCGTGATCGCGGCGCAGACGCCGACCGGTTGTTTGAGGGTCAGCAGGCGGCGGTCGCCGCTGGGGGCCGGCATGGTTTCGCCGTAGACCCGGCGGGCCTCTTCGGCGAACCATTTGACGAACCCGGCACCGTAGCGGATTTCACCCTTGGCTTCGTTCAGCGGTTTGCCCTGCTCGCAGGTCATGATCAAGGCGAGGTCGTCGAGGTTGTCGATCATCGCCTGATACCAGCGCTCCAGCAGCGCCGCACGCTCCGCCGCCGGGCGCGCACGCCACGCCGGCCAGGCCCGCTCGGCGGCTTCGATGGCACGCCGGGTTTCCGTGCCCTGCATGGCCGGCACCCGGGCGAGTAACTGGCCGGTGGCCGGGTCGATGACGTCCAGGGTCGCGGCGTTATCGGCACCGATCCACTGCCCGTCCACATAAGCGAGTTCTGCCAGAAGGCTGGGGTCTTTCAAACGATTCTTGAGCATGGTCGAGTCCTGATCCGAGACATTTCCCAGTCTAGGGAGGTGCCGCGGATGAGGATGCTGAAAGCGTTTGATGGGCAGTGTTGGATGCTGAAATTCGCGGTGGGACGGCAGGCTCTACTGAGGGGAGCATAGCCCGTCAAACCAAAACAAAACCCTGTGGGAGCGGCGGTGCGGCGATCCGACTTGTCCGCGATGGCGGCCTGTCAGTCAATATCAATGTTGAATGTCAGACCCTCATCGCGGGCAAGCCCGCTCCCACAATGATCTCTGTTTGCCACAGAGTGGATTACAGTTTCAGGGAGCCGAGCAAGCCTTCAAGAAACCGCTCCCCCGCCTCCATCTGACTGATCTCGATAAACTCGTCCGGCTTGTGCGCCTGTTCGATCGAGCCTGGGCCGCAGACCACGACCGGTACGTCCAGACGCTGCTTGAACAACCCGCCCTCGGTGCCGAACGAGACTTTGGCGGTGCCGGTATCCGGAGCGGCGAAGTTTTTCAGGAAGCGCACCGCTTCGACGCTCGGGTGGGTATCGAGGCCCGGATAGACGTTGAGGGTTTCGATCTCGATGGCTGCCACGCTGGACAGCTTTTTCGCCTCGCGCACGATCACTTCGGCACGCTCGCGCATCTGCTCCAGGAACTGATCCAGATCGTCCGCCGGCAAGTTACGTACCTCGAAATCCAGGGTGCACAGGTTCGGCACGATGTTCAGCGCCTTGCCGCCAACAATCTGCCCGACGTGCACGGTGCTGTAAGGCACGTCGTAATCGGCATCCTGCGCGCCCTGCGCTTGCAGGTGTTGCTGGCTCTGACGCAGTGCCGCGATGAAATCGCAGGCCACGTGAATCGCATTGACCGAACGCGGCGCCAACGAGGAATGCGCTTCCAGGCCACGGCAGTAAGTGCGGTAAGACCCCTTGCCCTTGTGCCCCAGCACGAACTGCATGTTGGTCGGCTCACCGATCAGGCACAGAAACGGCCGTACCGGCGCCAGGTGCAGCACGTCGAGTAAACGTCGTACACCGACGCAGCCGGTTTCTTCGTCATGGGACAAGGCGATTTGCAGCGGTCGGCTCAACGAATGGTCGGCGGCATCGAGCATGGCGTCGATGGCCAACGCGATAAACCCCTTCATGTCGCAACTGCCGCGCCCGTAAATCCGCCCGTCCTGCACCGTCGCCTGAAACGCCGGGAAGGTCCAGGCCTGCCCTGCTGCCGGCACCACGTCGGTGTGGCCGGACAGCAAAATTCCTGGCAACTCTTTAGGGCCGGTGCTGGCGAACAAGTTAGCCTTTTTGCCCGTTTCGTCCTTGACGATCAGCGACTCGATGCCCTTGGCCAGCAGCAGGTCGCGCACGTACTCGATCAGGGCCATGTTCGACTCTGACGACACGGTGTCGAAGGCCATCAGGCGTTTGAGAATGTCCAGTACGCGGGGTTTCATGAGGCCCTGCTCCTTTGCTCAGTTGTCCGTTGTTCGGCTGCCGGGGCGAACCGGCGGATGGAGAATGGCTCAATCGACGTGCTGGTGCTGCCGGTGCTGATCAGTTCGGCCATTACGTCGCCGACACCGGGGCCAAGCTGGAAGCCGTGGCCGCAGAAGCCGAACGCGTAATACAAGCCGTCAACATTGCCGCTGGGGCCCATCACCGGCAGGGAATCGGGCAGATAGCCTTCAATGCCGCTCCATACGCGAATGATGTTCAGGTTGCCGACACCCGGCAGCAACCGACGCATCTGATCCATCTGATTGAGAATGCTGCGTGGTTCGACATAGGCGCGGCGGTTGTGCATGTCCGGTTTGCTGCGGTAGCCGCCACCGATGATGATGTTGCCGCGCGGGATCTGCCGGAAGTAGATCACCTCCTCGGGGATTTTGGTGTACACGCCGATCACCGTCGGCAAGGCGTACGGCACCGGTTCGGTCACCGCCATTTGCGGGCCGTGGGTGTCCAGCGGCACCGGTTCGCCGAACTGCGCCGAGAGTTTCTGGCCCCAGGCGCCGGCGGTGATCAGCAAGCGCTCGGCGCTGAACTGTCGGCCATCGGTGGTGCTGACGGTGAATTCACCACCGACTTTGTGCACGTCAGCGACTTCGGTCTGTTCCTCGATCCGCGCCCCGAGACGGCGTGCTGCCCGGGCAAATGCCGGCGCGGCCAGACGCGGGTTGGCGTGGCCATCATGGGGCGCATAAGAGCCGCCCTTCACGTCCGGACCGAGGAACGGAAAGCGTTCGTGCAACTCGGCGCCACGATAGATCTTCAAATCCAGCTGCGCCGCCTCGGGCGCCGCCGCGTAGGCTTCCAGCTCGGGGATTTCATCCTCGCGATAACACACGCGCATGTGCCCGCTGGCAATGAATTCGAGGTCGTCGTCGATCAACTCCGGCAGACGTTTCCACAACGCCCAGGATCGATTGGCCAACTCCAGTTGGCCGAGGAATCGCCCCTGACGCCGGACATTGCCGAAGTTCACCCCGCTGGCGTACTGACCGATCTGGTCGCGCTCCAGCAAAATCACCGACTGCCCGCGCTGGCGCAGGAAAAACGCCGCTGCCGAGCCCATCAGGCCGCCGCCGACAATCACCACATCGGCTTTGTGTAGCGTCATGGCGACACCTCCTCGGTGAGCATCGAAAGGGGTTTGACCGGCGCCTGTCCACGCTGCCGGCCGACTTGTTGCACGCTGACGCCCGCCGCCGCGGCAATCACTTCGGCCCCGGCCTGGGAGCAGTAACGCCCCTGGCAGCGGCCCATGCCGACCCGGCTGAAGGCCTTGGCCCGGTTGACTTCACAGGCGCCCTTCTCGCTCACCGTGCGGCGCAACTCGCCGGCGCTGATCATCTCGCAGCGACAGACGATGGCTGAATCCGGCAAGGCTTTGGCTTGCGCCGCCGGCCAGGGAAACGCCTGGGCCAGGCCGAGGCGAAACTCATCCATCACCGCCAGCGCGTGCCGTTGTTCGTCACGCAAACCGGCGTTCAGCGGTTGCTGCAGATCTTCCAGCAACGCCATCGCCACCAATCGCCCGGCGTGCTCGGCGGCATCGGCGCCGCGAATCTTCGAGCCGTCCCCGGCGGCATACACACCGTTGACCGAGGTGCGGCCCTCTTCATCGACGGCCAGCCACCATTGGCTGGACGCCTCATCGAAGCGCATGCGACAACCGGCCAGATCGGCCAATTGGGTTTCCGGGCGCAAGTGATATCCCAGGGCCACGGCGTCGCAATCGACCGTCAGGGTTTCGCCTTTCGCCGTGCTGATCCGTACACCATTGACCCCGCTGGCGGCATCACCCAGCACTTGCAGAGGGTTGATCCCCAAGTGCACCGGGATTTTCGCCCGGTACAACTGCGCCAATAGTTTCAATCCGCTGAACAGCAAGCCAGGCCGAGCCAGCAATTTGGGCAAAGCGCCAATGCGTTTGATCAGCGGCGAAGTGTCGAGCACCGCCGCCACATTCGCGCCTGCTTTGACGTATTGGCTGGCGACCAGATACAGCAACGGCCCGCTGCCCATGAACACCACGCGATGGCCAATGGAAACCGCCTGGGATTTCAGTGCGATCTGCGCCCCGCCGAGGCTGTAAGTGCCTGCCAACTGCCAGCCTTCGATCGGCATCAAGCGGTCAGTGGCGCCGGTGCACAGGATCAGCGCGTCGTAATCCACCGTCGAGTGTTTGCCCTGGCTGACGCAGCACAACTGCCCCGGCGTCAGGTTCCACACCAACGTGTCGGGGCGGTAGTCGATTTGCCCGCGCAATCGGTCGAAACTCTGGTGCAGGTGTTTGGCCTTGGCCGCTTCGGTGCCATACAGGGTGGCGTAATCCCGGGTAAAGCCTTCGGGCTGGCGGCGATAGATCTGCCCGCCATCCCGGCGATTCTCGTCGATCAGGATCGGTTTCAAGCCAGCCGCCAGCAGCGTTTCGGCACAGCGAATGCCGGCCGGCCCGGCGCCAACAATAACCACTCGTTGAGCGCTCAGCTGTGCAGTGGCCATATCGCCTCCGGTTGTGTGGTGACAATGTCCAGCCCTTCGCGGACTTCGTTGGAACAGGCGCGCAGACGCTCGCCGCTGCGGGTCCAGACCCAGCAATCCTGGCAGGCGCCCATCAGGCAGAAACCGGCGCGGCGGCCCGAGTCGAATTCCGATTGACGCAGCGCCGAGCCCTGGGTCAGTAGCGCGACCATCAACGTGTCGCCCTGCAATGCCTCAATCGGCGAACCGTCCACCGTCAGCTTGACGGTCGGCCGGCCCTGTTCGGCCAGCCTCACAAAACGCCCTTTCATGCATAGGCTCCCAGGCTCATGGTGGATAAACCCTGCTGAGTCTTCAGCAACTCGGCACTGTCGTGATGGCAAAGAATTTCGCTACCGCCGTCGATGATCCGCCGGTTCGGCGCGGTGCGATTGCACAGGCCGTCGACCCGCACCGGGCAGCGACTGAGGAAGGTGCACAGTTCCGGCACGTTGGCCCTGGCGCCAATCGGCGGCAGCGTGCCGCAGGTGGTGCCGCAGTTTTCCAGCCAGCCCTGACGCAGTTCCGGCACCGAATGGATCAACAGGTCGGTGTAGGGATGGAACGGTGTCTGGGCAAACGCCTGCCGACTGCCGGCCTGAACCTTATGGCCGCTGTACATCACCACAATGTCGTCGCACAGCGCGCGCACGGTGGAGATGTCATGGCTGATGAACAGATACGACACGCCCAGTTGCTGACGCAGGTCGCGCAGCAGTTCGAGAATCGCCGCGCCGACCACGGTGTCCAGCGCCGAGGTCACCTCGTCGCAGAGGATCAGATCCGGTTTGGCCGCCAGGGCCCGGGCCAGATTGACCCGCTGCTTTTGCCCGCCGGAGAGTTCATTCGGGCGGCGTTCGGCCATGGCGCGCGGCAAACGCACCAGGTCCAGTAGTTCGCCGATACGCTCACGCAGCGCGGCGCCCTTGAGGCCGAAGTACATTTTCAGCGGACGGCTCAGAATGGTGCCGACACTGTGCATCGGGTTGAGCGCGGTGTCGGCATTCTGGAACACCATCTGAATCCGGCGGAACTGCTCATCGGTGCGCTCGGACAGGCTGCCACCCAGTGGCTGCCCATCGAAGGTCAGGCCGCCCAACGCCGGCGTCAGCAACCCGGCCACCACCCGCGCCAAGGTCGACTTGCCGGAGCCCGACTCGCCGATCACGCCGATGGCCTGGCCCCGGCGCACGGTCAGGTCGATATCTTCGAGCACGCGAATGGCCGGCATGCCTTGCAGGTTCTTGTTGCCGTAACCGGCGGTCAGCCCCTGGATGGTCAGCAGCGGTGTTTCTTCGGCGATGCCGCAGGGCGGACGAATCGTCGTGTCCGGGCGTGCCGCCAGCAGCAGGCTGCGGGTGTATTCGTGGGCTGGCGCTTTGAGCAGCAGCGCGGTGGCGCTCTGCTCGAAAATCTGCCCGCCGTTGAGCACGACGATCTGATCGGCCATTTGCGCTACGACCGCCAAGTCGTGGGACACATAAACCGCCGTCGCCCCACGCTCGCGGACCACCCGCTTGAAGGCGCGCAGCACGTCGATCTGCGTCGTCACGTCGAGGGCGGTGGTCGGCTCATCGAGCACCACCAGCAGCGGATCGCTGATCAGCGCCATGGCCGCCATCACCCGTTGCAACTGCCCGCCGGATACTTGGTGCGGGTAACGCTGGCCAATGTGATCGGGGTCCGGCAGGGCCAGGTCGCGGAACAGCTCGATGGCTTTGGCTTCCAGCACGGCCCGGCTGCCCAGACCGTGAATCAAAGCGCCCTCCACCACTTGATCGATGAGTTTCTTCGCCGGATTGAACGCAGCGGCAGCGCTCTGGGCGATGTACGACACCCGATTGCCGCGCAGGCCTTGCAGTTCCCTTTCGCTCAACGCCAGCATGTCGTGCTCGCCGACCTGCACCACGCCGGACGCCAATCGGCAGCCGCGTCGGGCATAGCCGAGTAGCGCCAGGGCGATGGTGGTCTTGCCGGAGCCGGACTCACCGATCAGCGCCAGCACCTCACCTTTGGCCAGGGAGAAGCTCACGCCCTTGACGATTTCCACCTCGCCACGCTCGCCGCAAGCGACCACGCGCAGGTCTTCGACTCGAATCAAATCACCCATTTCAATGACCTCCCGTACGTCGACTACGCCGTGACGACAGTCGGTCGATGAACAGATTCACGCCGATGGTCAGGGTGCCGATGGCCAGCGCCGGAATCACGATGGCCGGCGCGCCCTGATTGAGGCCGCCGATGTTCTCCCGCACCAATGAGCCAAGGTCGGCATCCGGTGGTTGCACGCCGAGGCCAAGGAAGCTCATGCCACTGAGCAGCAGCACGATGAAACCGAAACGCAGCCCCAGATCGGTCAGCACCGGGTTGAGCATGTTCGGCAGGATTTCCACGCAGGCGATGTACAACCGGCGTTCGCCACGGGTGCGGGCCACTTGCACGTACTCCAGCGCTTCGATATTCACCGCCATGCTGCGGGCGATGCGAAACGCGCCGGGGGTGAAACTCAGCACTGCGGTGCAGATCAGCAACAGCACCGAAGAACCGAACGCCGAAACCATGATCAACGCCAGCATCTTGCTCGGGATGGAAATAAAGGCATCCATCAAACGGCTGATCACTTCGTCCAGCCACTTCGGCGACACCACCGACAGCAGCGCGCAACCAGTGCCCAATGTGCTGGCCAGCACCGCCGAAATCAGTGCCAGCCCAACGGTGAATCGTGCGCCGACGAGGATCCGGCTAAGCATGTCGCGGCCCAGGTAGTCGGTGCCCAACGGGTAAGCCGCGCTGAGGCTGTCGAACACGTTGTCGGAGACCACTTCACCCACCGGGTGCGGCGCCAGCCAAGGGCCGAAGATGGCCACCAGTAGCCAGATCACACACATCGCCGCCCCGACCAGGCCGAGCCACGACGGCCCATGGGCGACCTTGCCCAATGCCAGCTCGGGCCCTGCAGGCGCCGATTTCGCCATGAGATCGTTCATTGGTTTCTCAGCCTCGGATTGGAAAGAATCGCGCACAGGTCGGCAATCAGCACCAACCCCAGGTACGCCGTACAAAACAGCATGGTGCAGGCCTGAACCAGCGCCATGTCGCGGTTAGTCACCGCATCGACCATCAGGCTGGCAATGCCGGGGTAGTTGAAGATCGTCTCGACGATCACCACCCCGCCCAGCAGGTACGACAGGCTCAGGGCGATGGCATTGGCGATTGGCCCGATGGCGTTGGGCAAGGCATGGCGCAGGACAATCCGCACCGGGCTCACACCCTTGAGCCGGGCCATTTCCACATAGGCGCTGTCGAGTTGATCGATCACCGCCGCCCGGGTCATGCGCGCCATCTGCGCGACGATCACACAGCACAACGTCATCACCGGCAAGGCGTAGGTACGCAGAAATTGCAGCGGTGAGGTGATGTCGCTGGCATAGGACAACGCCGACAGCCAGCCCAGGTTCACCGCAAAAATCAGCACCGCCAGGGTCGCCACCAGAAATTCCGGCACGGCAACCAGGGCCAGGGTGATGAAGCTGAGGACGCTGTCGATGCGCCCGCCCCGGCCCATGGCCGAGCCGATGCCGATGATCAGCGCCACCGGCACCGACACCAGCGCCGTGACGGCCGCCAGCATCAATGTGTTGGGCACCCGCCCGGCCATCAGCTCGCTGACCGGCAAGGCATTGGACACCGACTGCCCCATGTCGCCGCTCAGCAAGCTCATCAACCAATGCAGGTAACGCACCACACCGGGTTGATCCAGCCCCAGTTTCAGGCGCAAGGCCGCCACCTGTTCCGGCGTGGCGAATTGCCCGAGCGCCTGTTGCGCCGCGTCCCCCGGCAGTACCGCCGTAATGGCGAACACCACCATGGACACGATCAACAAGGTCACGATCGCCGCGCCCAGGCGCCGGCCGATCAACCACAGTGTGTTGCTATTCATCGCCCTACCCTCATGCAATAGCCCCGCTGACACCCGTGTGCGGCCAATCAGGCATCGAGCCAGACCTGTTCGGCGAACATGTAGCCCATGAAACCGCCGAGGGGGTTGCTGCCGTAGCCCTTGATGCGCTGGTCGACGCCGTCGATGTTGCTGATGAACACCGGCACGCCGATACCGCTGTGTTCATGCACCAGGGCCTGCATGTCGGCGTACATCTTGCTGCGCTTGGCGTCGTCGGTTTCACCACGGGCGAGCATCAGCAACTGGTCGAACTGATCGTTTTTCCAGCCTGACTCGTTCCATGGCGCGCTGGACTGGAAGAACTGCGAGAACATCACGTCGGCGTTCGGCCGTGGGTTGATGTTGCCGAAGCTCAGCGGGTGCTTCATCCAGTGGTTGGACCAGTAGCCATCGCTGGGCAGGCGGTTGACGTCGAGCTTGAGCCCCGCCTGTTTCGCCGATTGTTGCAGCAGCACGGCGATGTCCACCGAACCGGTCGCGGCGGGCGATGCCACCAGCGGCATGCTGATGCTTTCCATGCCGGCCTTCTTCAGCAGGAATTTGGCTTTTTCCGGGTCGTAGACTCGCTGTGGCAGGTCGGCGTTGTAGTAGCGCGAACCTGGGGAAATCGGGTGGTCATTACCCACCACGGCAAAACCACGGAACACGGCGGATTTCACCTGTTCACGGTCCAGCAGGTACTTCATCGCCTGAGTGAATTCGGCGCTTTTACCCGGCAACTGGTCCTGGCGGATGATCAAGTCGGTGTAGTTGCCCGACGGCGCATCGACGACCCGGTGTTTGGCGCTGGCCTTGATCCGCGTGGTCGAGCGCGGGTTGACCTCGTTGATCATGTGCACGTCGCCCGACAGCAGCGCGTTGACCCGTGACGGTTCGTCGCCAATCGCGATGAATTCGATCTCGTCGAGGTACGGCAGGCCCGGTTTCCAGTAGCCGGTGTTGCGCGCGGCAATCGAGCGCACCCCCGGTTTGAATTCCTTGACCTTGAACGGCCCGGTGCCGATGCCCTGATTGAAGTCGGTGGTGCCTTCGGGAACGATCAGCAAGTGCGACACGGCGAGGATCGACGGCAGCTCGGCATTCGGCGCGCTCAGGCGGATCTGCACTTCGTGGGTGCCGGTGGCCTTGATCTCTTCGAACTGCGCCATCAGCGGCATGACCTTGGAACCGGTCAGCGGGTCTTTGTGGCGCGACAGCGAGAACACCACGTCGGCGGCGCTCAGGGTCTTGCCGTTGTGGAAGGTCACGTCCTTGCGCAGGGTGATGATCCACAGCGTCGCGTCGGTGTTATCGATGCGCTCGGCCAGTTCCAGTTGCGGCACCAGATGGCTGTCGAAACGGGTCAGGCCGTTGTAGAACATGAAGTGGCGCACGTAGTCGGTGGACAACGCGCCCTTGGCCGGGTCCAGGGTGTCGGCGGTGGAGCTGGACATGCCGGCGACGCGAATCCGCCCACCCGGCTTGCCTTTGCCCGGGGTCGCCGCTTCTTCGGCGAACAGTTTGCCGGCGGCGCCGAACAGGCTACCGGCGCCCGCTGCGGCAACACCCGCCACGCCGAGCATCTGCAAGGCGCTGCGGCGTGACATGCCACGATTGAGGCCTTCGAATACCCGCAGGCTGTCCTGGCCGGAAATCAGTTTCGAGTCGATCTTGTTGTCAGTCATATCAGTTGTACCTGTCGAAAAAATGAGGCTCGAGTGCCCACGGATGTCCGGGGCGTCCTGGAAACGCAAACGACGGTGACGCCACAACATCAACTCAATGCAAATAGTCCTGGAGGCGGTAGTAAGCGCCAACGAACGGCAAGAACCACGGCTTGCCGAAATGCCCGGGAATTGCCGGCCAGTCGAGTTCGCGCCAGGGATTGGCCTCGACTTTGCCGGCCATCACCTCGGCCATCACCTGGCCCATGTGCACCGACATCTGCACCCCATGGCCGCTGTAGCCCATGGAGTGATAAACCCCGCCATGCTGACCGGCGCGAGGCAAACGGTCGGAGGTCATGTCCACCAGCCCGCCCCAGCAGTAGTCGATTTTCACGTTGGCCAACTGCGGGAACATCTGCACCATCGCCGCTTGCAGCACCTTGCCGCTCTTGGCGTCGTTCACGCTGTCGGACATCGCAAACCGCGCACGGCCGCCGAACAGCAAGCGGTTATCCGGGGTCAGGCGAAAGTAGTTACCGATCATGCGACTGGTGACATAGGCACGCCGACCGGGCAGCAACTGATCGATGAGGAACTGCGGCAGCACCTCAGTGGCGATCACGAAACTGCCGACTGGCACGATCCGCCGCCGATACCAGCCCAGACCGCCGTGCTGACAGGCCCCAGTCGCCAGCAACACTTGCCCGGCGTGCAGCGAACCCTTGGCGGTGTTGACCCGATAGCCGCCGGCCTGGGCCTTCCAGTCCGTCACCGGTGTGCCTTGATAGATCAAGGCGCCGTGACGTGCCGCCGCCTCGGCCAAGCCAACGCCGAAGCGTCCGACGTGCATCTGCACGCCGTTGCGCTGCAATAAGCCGCCATGGAACTGCGCCGAATTCACTTCGGCGCGGGTCTGTTCGGCGTTCAGTAACTCGACCTCAGCGTCGACTTCCTTGCGAATCAAGTCACAGGTGCGCGCCAGACCCTCGTAGTGCAGCGGTTTGGCCGCCAGTTTGAGCTTGCCGTTGCGCTTGAGGTCGCAGGCGATCTGCTCCTGCTGCACCAGCGACACGACGCTCTGCACCGCGCTTTCATAGGCCTGGTAATAGGCCCGGGCCTTGTCGGCACCGAGGCTGGCGCTCAGCCCGGCGTAGTCCTGGGCAACGCCGGTGTTGCACTGACCGCCGTTGCGCCCGGAGGCTTCGCCTATCACTCTCCCGGCTTCCAGCACCACCACGCTGGCGCCCTTCAAGGCCAGCGCGCGAGCCGCCGCCAGGCCGGTGAAACCGCCACCGACGATGGCCACGTCGACCTGCCCGGGCAACGCACCGAGCTGAGCACCGGTAAACGCCGGTGCGGTGTCGAGCCAGTAGGATTCACTGCCCATATCCAACCCCTTATTCCGTGAAGAGCGCCGTTACCGTTCGACTCAGAGACCGACCAGCGCCGCCAGCCCACCAATGTCGGTGATCTGCTGGTAGCCGAAGAACGCATTGCCCGGAACCTCGTGACCACGGGCGACAAAGGCCTTGTTCTTGATCTTCATGTCGTGGGCCGGCATCAGGTCGTAACGGAAACTGGAAGACACATGCAAGATGTCTTCCGGGCCGCAGTTGAGGTTGTCGAGCATGTACTCGAACGCCGCCAGACGCGGCTTGTAGGCCTGAGCCTGTTCAGCGGTGAAGACTTTGTGAAACGGTGCGCCGAGCTTGTCGACGTTGGACATGATCTGGCTGTCGCTGGCGTTGGAGAAAATCACCAGGGGGATCTTGTCGGCGATTTTCGACAGGCCGGCCGGTACATCCGGGTGCGGGCCCCAAGTTGGCACGGCGTCGTAATACAGCTGACCTTCGCCACGGTATTCGATGCCCCAACGCTTGCAGACTCGCGCCAGTGCGGTCTTGAGGATTTCGTCATACGGCCTCCAGTCACCCATGACCTGGTCCAGGCGATAGGCCGAGAAGTCCTTGACGAACTGATCCATCTGCTCGGGCACCACGCGGTCAGCGAACAGCTCGCGAGTCATTGTGCCCATGTGGAAATTAGTCAGCGTACCGTAGCAGTCGAACGTAATGAATTTGGGGCGAAGAAAGCTCATTGAGTGCGGTCCTGAAGTTCGTTGAGGTCATGGCGCAACAGGTATTCGCTGCGTTTCGGGAGCGGCGATGCAACGCTGCAGCACACCGTCATTACAACACCGTGAAATCAGCAGATGGCGTTAAAAGCGACCTCTGCTTGATACAAACCACCGTTTTAGCCTGCCCCCTCAGCAGACTTTGCGGCTCGCTCCAGCCTTGGGCAAACCCCGTATTTATGCGCTCTTATGGACCTTCATGGCCGCGCGGGGCTCAAAAACGCCCCCATTCACGGCAGAACCTGCGCCGGGCTGAACGAAAACGGGCGCGTCCCTGAGGAAGCGCCCGTTTGGGTGCGGTTTGAAACCTGTCGACGATCTGCGGTTAACGGATCACCTGTGGCGAGGGAGCTTGTCGGAACGCCGCATCGCCCCGTTCGGCTGCGAAGCAGTCGTAAAACCGGCTGACGCGTTTTACCTGGCGGATCGCGGTGAGTGTTTTTTTGGGGCCGCTGCGCGGCCCAACGGGGGCAAGCCCCCTCGCCACAGGCAGCCCCCCTCGCCACAGAGTTATGTGTTAGTACGCGATATCGATCAGCACACTCTTGAAGCGCAAGTTGGCTTCGAACGCTTCGCGGCCCAGGTCCTTGCCGATGCCGGAGCGTTTGTAGCCGCCGGTCGGCAGGATGTAGTCGTTGCTGCGTCCGTAGCGGTTGACCCACACCGTGCCCGCCTCCAGCCGCCGGACCAGGCGCAGGGCGCGGTTGATGTCGGCGGTGTGCACGCCCGCCGCCAGGCCGTAAGTGGCGTGTGCGGCCAGGCTCAGTGCCTGTTCTTCGTCATCGAACGCCTGCACCGTCAGCACCGGGCCGAAGATTTCTTCGCAGATCGCCGGATTCTGGTTGTCCAGACCCGCCAGCAACGTCGGTTGGTAATAGGCACCACCCAACCCTTCAAACAAGCCACCACCGGTCAACACTTCGGCCCCGGCCTGACGTGAACGCTGGACGATGCCGTCGATGCGGCTGGCCTGCAATCGCGAAATGATCGGCGACAGCGTGCTCTCGGACGACCAGGTCGGCCCCGGGCGCAATTCCTCGAAATACGCCTGCAAGTGCGCAACGAACGGTTCCATGATCGAGCGCTCAATCAATAGCCGCGAACCGGACACGCACACCTGCCCGGCATTGCCGGTGATGGCCAGCGCCACGGTGCGCGCGGTTTTCGCGAGGTCCGGTACGTCGGCGAACACCAGTTGCGGGCTCTTGCCGCCCAGCTCCAGCGTCACCGGTTTCGGCCCCACCAATGCACAAGTGGACATGATGCTCGACCCGGTCGCCGTAGACCCGGTAAAAGTCACCTTGCCCACCCGTGGATGACGGCACAAGGCATCGCCGGTGATGCGGCCATCGCCCTGGACCACGTTGAAAATCCCCGCAGGAATGCCCGCCTGCACCGCCAGTTCGGCAAAGCGCAGGCTGGAAAACGGCGTGAGTTCCGACGGTTTGAGCACCACGGCATTGCCGGCGGCCAGCGCCGGGGCAACTTTCCACGACGCCATGCTCAACGGGAAATTCCACGGCGCGATGGCGGCGATCACGCCATACGGTTCAGCGATCTGCATACCCAATCGATCGGTCTGGGTCGCGGCGACATGACCGCCGTGCTTGTCCGCCAGTTCGGCAAAGAAGCGAATGCCCTCGGCGACATAAGGAATGTCCCAGGCGATCACATCTTTATGCGGACGGGTCGAACCCACCGCTTCCAGCGGCGCCAGCACAGCGGCATCGGCTTCGATCAGATCGGCCCAGCGGCGCATGACACGTGCCCGCTCCCGGGGCGGACGGCTGGCCCAATCGCTGCGGTTAAACGCCTGCCAGGCATCGTTGACCGCTTCATCCACCAGGTCGGCATCGGCGATCGGCAACTGGGCATAGGCCTGGCCGTCCGAAGGGCGAACCACCTCCAGTCCCGGCTGGGCGTCGCGGTATTTGCCTGCAATAAAGTGAGCGCTGCGCACAGCGATAAGGCGAGGATCAAAGCTATCCATGGAGCACTCCAGAAAGGGACGGCGAGGCGTTTACTCAGGCCTCCATCGTAGAAAAAAAGCCCAAGCATTTGCTGCCGACCTTATGGGGCAATTAAGTAGTAAGTGTGGTCTGCAGGCCTTTGATGTGAGGAATCTGCCGAATCTTTCCGCACCCCTTGTCAGGCCTTCGCGCAGATGGGATACAGGCATCCTCGCGCCGGAAAACCGGCTGATCGCGCACACTGTAAAACGGAGACTCGCCATGTCCGCCTCGCACCCTTCCACCTATGTCTATCGGCCGATGACCGCCGCCGATTTGCCTTCGGCCCATGCCTTGTCTGTTGAGTTGAAGTGGCCTCATCGTCTGGAAGACTGGGCGATGTTGCAGCGGGTCAGCGAAGGTTTCGTGGTGCTCGATGGCGAACGTTTGATCGGCACCGCGTTCGCCTGTCTGCAAGGCGGTTTCGCCACCATCGGCCTGGTGATTGTCAGTGACGACTATCAGGGCCAGGGCATCGGCCGTCGGTTGATGGAGCACGCGCTGCAAGCCTGCCAGTCGCGCACGCCAGTGCTCAATGCAACCCTCGCCGGCGCACCGCTTTACACCAGCCAGGGCTTTGTCGAGTTCGCCCGGATTCAGCAGCATCAAGGCTTGGTGCAGGTGCCCGCGCTCGAACCTCTGGCGGACGGCGAAGAGTGCCGCCCGTTGCAGGCGACGGACCGGGCTCGTCAACTGGAGCTGGCCAACGCCGGCAGCGGGCTGGACCGGCACGCGGTGCTCACGGATCTGTTCGCAGTGGTCGAGCACTCGGTGGGTATCGAGCGCGACGGTCAGTTGCGTGCCTTCGCCCTGCTGCGCCCGTTCGGCCGCGGTCGTTGCCTCGGCCCGGTCATCGCCGAAACCCAGGAACAGGCGAAACACTTGATCGCCGTATTGCTGGCCCAGGTGCCGGACGCTTTCGTGCGAATAGACATTCCGGCCGACAGTGGTTTGAGCGAGTGGCTGGCGCTGGCCGGTCTCAAACAGGTCGACACCGTGGCGCAAATGGCGCGGGGCACACCGCCGCAAGCGGTCAACGGCGTCCGCCAATTGGCCCTCGTCAGCCAAGCCATTGGCTGATCCCGGCGCGCGATGAAGCGAGCCTCTTCCAACACCTTCTACCCGCCATTTGCAGGGAGCGTCACCCGTATGTCTCAACCTACCGTTCTGCTGTTGGCTCGCGCTGACGGCAGCCGTGTTTCTACGCCTTTCAAAGCCGCGCCCTTGAGTTCCATCGACCCTTTCATGGACGGTCGTCAGATCGCCTTCACCGGGCCCGACGGCGTCGCGGCAGGCCTCGTTCACACCAGCAAAACCCTCGATATCAAGGACTTCCCGCACACCGAAGTGATCGTGCTGCAATCCGGGGAACAGGTGCTGGAACTGGGGATCGGTGCCAGCGCGGTGATCGGTCGCGGTACGGCGCTGCAAGTTCAGGCACAACCCGATACGTGCTGGGCCTTCTGCGCCGTCACCAGCCCCACTGCCGAACTGACGCCGGGGCTCACGGCGCTCGACCCTTTGGCGATGCTGTCGCCTTCGGCGGCACCGGAACCGCAGATACTGATCGGGCCTACGCCGCAGTGTCGTTCGCGCAATGCCTTCGAAGATGACGCCACTGATCTGCGCGTCGGTGTCTGGGATTCGACGCCGTACACCCGCCATGGCCGACCACACAAACTCAACGAGCTGATGCACCTGCTTGAAGGCAGTGTGAGCTTGCAAGCGCCCGACGGGAGCAGCGTAACGGTCAACCCTGGTGACACCGTGTTCGTACCGCAAGGCGCGCCATGCGCCTGGAGCAGTGCACGGTATGTGCGCAAGGTGTATGCCGTCAAATAGCACTATACGTTTCGATCTGTGGGGACTGGGCTTGCTCGCACCCCGGACTCCTTGTGGGAGCGGGCTTGCCCGCGATAGCGATGTGTCCGTTACATCAATGTTGGATCTACCGCTGTCATCGCGGGCAAGCCCGCTCCCACAGGTATTTGTGCTGAACTCAGTAAATGTGTCTACAAAGCCCTCCCACAGATGCCTCAGAACTTCCCGCCCAACGGGTATTCAATCGCCAGGCGAATCTGATCGGCATCCAGCTCGGCCTGCGCCGAATTCCCTCGATGGACCGCATGGCGCAGGGTAAACCCAAGGTTCTTCGCCGGGCCCGACTGCACCACATATTTGGCCTGCAGATCACGTTCCCAATGCTTGCCACCCTGTCCGTAACCCAACCACTGGTAACCGCCGTTCGGGTCCATGTGACTGCCGTCGATGCCGCTGCCGCGTACATACAGCGCGCCGAAGGTCAGGCCAGGAACGCCATAACCGGCCATGTTCAGATCATAACGAGCCTGCCAGGACGCTTCTTCGGGTGCGTTGAAGTCGGACAGCGCCACCGAGTTGCTCAGGTAAATCGCGCCCCGGGTCACGTAGTCGAAGGGCGTGTCGCCATCGACCTTTTGGTAGCCCAGACCAAAGCTGTGAGCGCCGACCTTGTAGGTGGAGAGAAAACTCCAAGTGGTGTTGTCGATACGGCCCGATAACGCTTTGCCGGTGTCCTGGGTGCGATACAGATTGAGGTCGAAGATCAGGTCCTGGCCAGCGGCCAACGGCTGCGTGTACACCGCGCCCAGATAGTGCTGGCGCCAGGTATTGTCGTACTGCGCGCTGAACAGGCTGGCATTGAGCCCCTTGACCGAGGTATTACGCACACCGATCAAATCGAAGCTGTTGCCCTGCTTGCCGTTGGAGTAATTGACCACAAAGCCTTGGTCATGGCTGGTGGCGTTACGGTCGGTGCTCTCGTTAAAGTGCCCGCCATACAGCGTGGTGCCAGGCAGTTCGCGGCTGGTCAGCAGCCAGCCGGTGGCGGTTTCGGGCAACAAGCGGCTGTCGGATGAGCCGAACACCGGGGTTTTCACCCGCTGCTCGCCGTAGCGCAATTCGCTGGAGGAAAAACGCAGCTTGGCCACCGCACCGCCTCGGCTGAACTCATCCTTGGGGTGGCCTTCGTTGTCCACGCCGAGCACCCGCGCCTTACCGGCGCGCCCGCCACCGCTGTCCAGTTGCCAGCCGGAATACAGGTGCGCGTCCAGCCCGAAACCCACGGTGCCGGTGGTGAAACCCGAGGCCACATCGGCCATCAGACCGTAAGCCCACTCCTGCGCCAGATCGCTGCGCTGGGCCCTGGGTTTATAGGCGTTGCGCGCGCCGTTACTCAGCGAACCGTGTTGATAATCGCGACGATCAAAGAGGCTGCGATTGAGCAGGCTCCATTGGCTGTCCTGCAAAAATCCGTTGGCGTTGTCTTGTTCCGATGCCTGAGCGAGCAGGGTTTCCCCTCCCAAGGCCAAAAGCAGGGCGTGCGTCGTTAACGTCTTCACAGTTCTCTCCTGGAAAATCGGTCGTGCGTAGCGGGTCTGCCAGGTGCCCCGCCCAATGGGGGGCACCGAAGAGCGGCTCAGAGGTACTTGAGAATCGCGATGTCGCGACGGCGCTGTTTGAGGTTGGCGAACCAGCGCGTCGGGAAGAACAGCAGCACCCCGAGAATCACGCTCCACAGCCAGACCATGGGCAAGTTATCGAAGCCGTAATAGGTGCCCTGATTGGCGCCCCAGATGGCAACGGCTACCAGGTACATGGCCTTGAGCACGTACAGGTGCAGCAAATAGAAAAACATCGGCGCACCACCGTAGATCGCCAGGGTCGCAGTGGACCAGCGATCCTGGGCCTTCTCGAACACCGCCAGAAGAATCAGCCCCAGGCCGAGGGTCGGCATCAGGAACATCAGCGACGGCGGATACTTCTTCGCGCTCATGAAGCTCATGAACGTGCGCAGCGAGTCACCGGTCTGCACCCAAGGTTTTTCGCCGTAAACGTTCAGGTAGCGGATGAACACGAATGCCGCCAGCAGGCCGAAGCCGACTTTGAGCAAGCGGGAAATCCGCGCGGCCGGTTCTATGTCCTTGCCGAACCACGGGCCGATGGCCCAGCCCAGCAAAATCACACCGATCCACGGCAACACCGGATACGTGGTGCGAGCCCGGGTGAACTCGGTGATGTCGATGAACACCCGCTGATGCAGAATCGACCACGGCACAAAGAACGGCGACTCCGGCCCCACGGTCACGCCATCGAGCAGGTTGTGCCCGGCGACAATCGCCACCCCAAGTACGATCAGCCAGCCGCGTTTGAAGTGCAGCAACCCGGCGAGCACGATCATGCAGATGCCGATGCACCAGATCACTTGCAGCCACAGCGTCTTGGGTGGGAACTCGGCGTTCCAGGCAAAGCACACGAACGTGAGCTCCAGAAACACCAGGAACAGCCCGCGCTTGAGCAGGAACACCGAGGTTTCATTGGCCGTGTGTTTCTGGCTGTAGAGCCACGCCGACAACCCGGTGAGGAAGATGAACACCGGGGCGCAGAGGGTGCTCAGCAGGCGGGTGAAGAACAGGTCCGGGGTCACGCTCAAGGCATCGATCGGGTCGGTGACCTGGCGGTGCAGCAGAAAGGTTTCACGCACGTGGTCGATCAGCATCAACAGCATGACGAAACCGCGCAGGGCATCGATGGCGAGCATCCGAGTGTTGGTTTTGGCAATGCTGGTGGCCAGCGCAGGGGAAACACTTCCCGCCTGCCCTGCCACGCTTGTAGATAGGCTCATATCAGTCACTCATGTCTTGGTCAGTGGACTACCGCTGGCTCAGCCCTGTTTCTTCAGCCTGGCAACTTCCGATGCTGGCAGCTGCGACGGCGCCCGCGGCAAGGGTACCTGACCTTCCTTTCGATAGAACGACAGTGTTGAACTGAAGCTCTTCACGTCAAAGGGCTCGGCCTGCCCCTGGGGATTGGTGCGCTGCCCGGAGGTGTGATCCTTGTATTCGACCGCCACCACATAGGTGCCCTGCCAGGGCAACTCGAAACTGACCTTGCCGGCCGCATCGGTGCGTCGGGTGAACACTTCACCGGAGCCGGTTTCCAGTGCCACATCCTGATCGGCCAAGAGCTTGTGCGCATAGAACACCTGGAACTGCGCCTTGCCCGCATCGGCGACGCCGGTGGGCACGATGTCCAGGGTCAATTCCGGGGTGCGTGCACGCAAATCACCGACCCAACGGGTGGCGGGCGTCCAGTAAGCCTTGAGGGTTTTATCGCCGTCATGCAGGTCGAAGATCGGGTAATGCGCATCCTCGGCCAGCAGCGAATCATCCGCGCTGGCTTGATGCGCCACCGCGAACGCCTGGCGCTGTAAGGTCAGGCTCAACGGCTGGGACCTGTTGCTGATCGACCAGCCCTTGAGTTGCCGGAACCGGTCCATCCCGCCCGGTGTGACTTCCAGCATGTTCTTGTCATATTCCCCGTAGTACAACGCCAGGGGTTGCCCCGGTGGTTGCTCGTACCAGATTTGATGCGCCTCGCTGCTGCTTGCCAGCATGAAGACGCCGTAACCCAACAGTGCTTTTTTTGCGTGGCTCATTCGCATTTTTTTGCGCTCCGATTGGTGTTGTTCCACGGATCGTTGCAGCCCTGCAACGACCTGCCCCCTCTCTCTGAACGCATTACAACGCAGGCGATTTTGCGCTTCGTTCCAAATTCAACACTCATATCGCCAACGAAGACTGTTTTCGCCGCGTAAACAGCTGTTTATGCGGCTTGCGCCAGCATGAAGCGCGTTGAGCGGTTGTGTGGCCCCGATGTCCAATCGAGGTGCATGCACAATGTCAGTCAGTATGGTGAGGAACCTGTGGGAGCGGGCTTGCCCGCTCCCACAGGGAATTGCGGCATCAGCCCGGCGCGCGCCTTTTTTGAAGGCGCGGCAGGCTGCAAGGGAATGGGGCTACGCGGAGGGAGTTTCAGTGACGCAATAATTTGCGCAGCGGCACGCCGTCCTTGAGCACGGGTGACTTGATGACGATGTAGCTGAAGTACTTGGAGATGCCGATGTTCTTGTCCAGCAGGCTTTCGACCACTTCCTGATAATGCTGGATGCTGCGGGTCATGAAGCGCACCAGGTAATCGTAGCCACCGCTGATCAGGTGGCATTCGAGCACTTCATCGACCAGACGGATATTGGACTCGAACTTGGCGAAGTCTTCGCGCTTGTGGTCGCTCAAGGTGATCTCGGTGAACACCGTGACCGAGTCGGTGATCTTGGCCAGGTTCAAGTGAGCGTTGTAGCTGGAAATATACCCGGCCGACTCCAGCCGCTTGACCCGTTGCAGACAGGGGCTGGCCGACAGGCCCACGGCATCGGCCAGGCTGACGTTGGTCATGCGCCCGTCCTTTTGCAGCTCAACCAAAATGCTGATGTCGATCCGGTCCAGTTTGACTAAACCTTCCATTACGTACCTCTTGACTGCCGTTTGTAAGACAATCTTCTAGCAAAATCAGCGCCGTAAAGACAGCTGATGCTGAGCCACCAGATCCGCCATGCTGTTGATGCAGTAGTCCGCCGCGCACGGCGTCGGGTGTCTGGCCCGGCCGCGACAGATCAGGCAGACCGCGCCCGCCCCGGGTTGTCGGGCGCCAAGCCGGGTTACCTGAAGGATGGAGTTGGCATCAAGGTCATTGGCCGCCAGCCAGTCATGATCCTGCAATGGGTCGCTGGCCAGGGAAATAAAATCGTCGGGCAGGATCCCCAAGCGTTCGCACAGCAGGCCGCGATCTTCGGCGTCACGGTCGCCATGCACCAGCAGGCGATAGAACTTGCGCAAATACAGCATGGCGCCGGGTGCGTCCTCGAACAACGACCAGCCGACGACCGACCGGGCGAAGCTCATGCCCTCCTCCCAACTGGCTTTCAACTCCCAGCGCTCGGCCAATTGACGGTGAGCGAAACACAGCAAACCACTGAAGCCCAGTTCGCCGAAACGCGGGTACAGCGCCTGCACCACCTCGCTGAATTCGGTCAATACTTGTGCCTTGTCCGGGTGACCGCCACGGCTGTCGAGCAGCGGCTGCAACGCCGCCCAGACTCCGGAATCGCGATCCACCAGCACCTCATCGCAATCGATCAGCAACGCTCGATAATCAGTCAGCCCCATGGTGTGTAAAGCCTCCGATGATGCATTCCATCAATCCATGCTCCATAAATGCTCACGGGCGATGCCATGTGGCAGCGCCCGTGAGCTGGCGTGAGCTCAGTTCAAGACTCGTGCCAGTGCCGCGTCGAGAATCTGCAACGCTTCATCGACCTGTGCTTCGGTGGTCACCAGCGGCGCCAGGAAGCGCAGCACGTTGCGGTGCACGCCGCACTTGATCACCAGCAGGCCACCGGCCCGGGCTTCGTCGATCAGTCGTTGGTTGAGGTCGGCATCCGGGGTCCGTGCCTCGTCATCCTTGATCAGCTCGATCGCCAGCATGAAGCCACTACCGCGCACGTCGCCGATACGCGGGTAACGAGCCTGCAAGCGCAACAGCCCCTGACGCAGACGTTCACCCAGGGCCTCGCCACGGGCCAGCAACTGCTCTTGCTCATAGGCCTCGATCACCGCCAGCGCCGCCGCGCACGACAACGCGTTGCCGCCGTACGTACCGCCGAGGCCGCCGGGCAATGGCGCGTCCATGATCTCGGCCTTGCCGACCACACCGGACAGCGGCAAACCGCCGGCCAGGCTCTTGGCCACGGTGACCAGATCCGGCTGGATGCCGGCGTGCTGGAAACCGAACCATTTGCCGGTACGCCCGAAACCGGTCTGGATTTCATCGAGGATCAGCACGATGCCGTGCTTTTCAGTCAGGGCGCGCAGGGCCTGAAGAAACTCCGCCGGTGCCGCAAGGAAACCGCCATCGCCCTGCACCGGTTCGATGATGATCGCCGCGACCCGCTCAGGCGCCACTTGGGTGGCCAACAATTCGTCCAGCGCCTTGAGCGCCATGTCGCTGGTGACACCGCGATAAGCATTCGGATATGGGGTGTGGAAGACCTCCGGCGCGAACGGCCCGAAGTTCTGTTTATACGGCTGGCTCATACCGGTCAGCGTGGTACCGAGCAAGGTCCGACCGTGGAACCCGCCACGAAAGGCGATCACCGCCGAGCGGTTGGTGTGGGCGCGGGCGATCTTCACCGCATTTTCCACCGCTTCGGCGCCGGAGGTGAAGAACGCGGCTTTATAAGCGTCCTGGCCGCCGATCATTTCGCACAGGCGCTGGGCCAGGTCGAGATAAGGCTTGTAGGCCACCACCTGAAAACAGGCGTGGGAGACTTTTTGCAACTGCGCCTGCACCGCCGCGACCACCTTGGGGTGATTGTGACCGATGTTAAGCACCCCGATGCCGCCGACAAAGTCCAGGTAGCGCTTGCCGTCCACGTCCCACAATTCTGAACCCTGGGCCCGATCGATCACCAACGGATGCGCGGTAACCAGGCCACGTGGCACGAATTGATCGCGCTGACGGAGCAAATGAGGGGTTTCGTCGACTTTGCTATTCATGGCATTTCCCATCGTGAGTCCGGCAACCGGGAAGTGGTTGCGATGGTGTTCAGGTTAAGGCTTGCGCGAAACGAACTACGCCGAACTTACCCCTTGAGAAATTCGGATCGACTGTTTTCACCCCGCCAAACGGCAGATTCCTTCAGCCCGCCGAATCTGCCGGTGCAGGGCCGATACAAGGTCATACACCCCCGTTAAACCCGGCGCTTTCAACAGATCCTGCGCCGGCGTTGCGCGATGATGGGCAGCACCTTCACCTTTCAGGAAATGCCCATGGCCCTGCTGTATAAAGCTGACCCTGTGCGCGGCCAACAGTGGCAAGCGCTGTTCGCCGAACACGCCCCGGATATCGAATGGCGCGCCTGGCCGGACATCGGCGACCCGAAGGACATTCAATACCTGGCCGCGTGGCAGGCACCCGACGATCTCGGGGCTGTGTTGCCCAATCTGCAGGTGCTGTTTGCCTTGTCCGCCGGCGTCGATCAACTCGACCTCAATCGTCTGCCAGCGAGCTTGCCGGTGGTGCGCCTGCTGGACCCCGGCATCACCCGCGGCATGTGTGAATACGCTAGTTTCGCGGTGCTCAGCCTGCACCGCGACATGCTGCGCTACCGCCAGCAACAACTGGCCCGCTGCTGGCAAGCGCACCTGCTGCAACCGGCGGCCAGGCGTCGGGTCGGGGTCATGGGGCTCGGCGCTCAGGCGCAGCAGATTCTGGCGACCTTGCAACCGCTGGGCTTTGCCTTGTCGGGTTGGGCGCGCAGTGCCCATCAAATTTCCGGGGTCGATTGCTATGCCGGTAACGCGCAACTGCCAGCGTTCCTCAGCCAGTGCGACATTCTGTTGTGCGTGTTGCCGCTGACCGAACAGACCCAGGGCATTCTTGATCGCAGCCTGTTTCAACAACTGCCCAAGGGCGCGGCACTGATCAACATGGGCCGTGGCGGGCATTTGATCGAAGAGGATCTGCTGGAAGCGCTGGACAGCGGACATTTGAGCGGCGCGGTGCTTGATGTGCTGCAGCAGGAACCGGCACCGGCGGATCATCCGTTCTGGCACCACCCGCAGATTCTGCTGACACCGCACATCGCGGCGATGACTCAGCCGGAAAGCGCATTCGGGGTGTTGCTGGAGAACATCCGCCGGCATCAACGGGGTGAGCCGATGCTCGGCGAGATCGATCGCGTGCAGGGTTATTGAGCGCCCATGCCGTAACGGGCGCTCGGTGTTTAGTGGGTGCCCGGAATGCTGTTATCGCAGGAAATGCATTGCCCGCCGCGCCGGATCAGTTGCTCCTGAATTCGCTGGCAGCGCTCCTGTTCCTGCTGCATCGAACGGTCGATGCTGATATTGCCGGTCTTCTCCGGTTGTTTACCGTCGCCCAGGCGCAACGTCACCCAGGGCTGTTCCGGCTGGAGCTGGAAGCGGCTTTTTTCTTCGATGGGCTTGGCGGTTTCGGTGGCTGCCGAACGGTGAGTCACTGAACTACCGCGTTATCGTTCATCGCGGGCAAGCCCGCTCCCACAGGGATTTGATGCGGACACAGATTTTGTGAACATCACCAACCACTGTGGGAGCGGGCTTGCCCGCGATAGGGCCCTGACAGGCGCCCCGCTACCCTCAGGCGATCACAATCGCGCTACCAGACAAACTGTCCAGCCCGACACCCACCAAAGTCACCGAATCACTGCCAAACGTCAGCAGCGTATCCTGCCCCACCGCCGTGGCGTGGGCGCGGAAGTCGTCGTTTGGCGCAACGCCCTGAACCCCGAGGAACACCAGTTTGTCGTTGGCCTGATAGCCCACCACCCGGTCCTGGCCGAACGCGCCGCTGAACAGGAAGGTATCGACCCCGCCACCCGACTCCATCAGATCATTGCCCGCCCCGCCGACAAACACGTCGTTGCCGCTGCTGCCGATCAAGTGGTCGTTGCCGTCCAGGCCAAACAACCAGTCGCCCGTTGCGTGGGCCTTGAGGGTATCGGCGCCGCTGGTGCCCTTCACGCTTGAAGCGTACTGAGTCAGGTTGCTGCCGACGGTGAGGCCATTGGCGGTGACGCTGTGGGTCACGTCATCCTTGAACACGCCCCAGAGAAACCCCGGCTCCTTGGTGACGATGCTAGCGATGTCGCGGGTGATGCTGATGCCGCCGTTGGCGTCGCGCACATACAGGTTACCGGCACCGTCATTGGCAAAGACGAAGTTCTTCACCGACTGCTGCAGGTCCAGCACGTTGCTGCCCTTGCCGCCCAACAGGATGTTGTAGCCACCGCCGTCGCGGAAGGTGTCGTTACCGTCGCGGCCTTCCAGGTAGTCGTTACCCTTGCCGCCCTGGATCAGGTCGTTACCATCGCTGCCGATGATAAACGTGCTGCCTTTATGGGTTTCGGCATTGCGGTTCAAGTCCTGGACCCAGGTGTTGGCTCGCGCCGGATCCGAGAGGTTGGCGACGATGATCGTCGAGTCCTTGCTGGTCAGGTCGTAGAACTTGGACTCCAGCACCCGGGTCATGCCGTCGCCGTAACCGGTGGGCAAGTGCGAGATCCAGGTGGGAATGTTGAGGATCGAATACGGCAGCACATTCCACGCCGTCGAAGCGTAATGGTCGTTGAAGCTGACGATGTTATCGGTCGCCGAATCCTTGGGAGCATCGTGCACGCCTACCGTGGCCAGGTTGGCCGACGAGCCATCGAGGGCGCGAAACACCGGGTCGTTTTCATAACCGATGTTCAGCACTTTATCGCTGCTGCTTTGGGTCGGCGACGCGTAGGCGATGTAGTTGGAATCCTGGTAGAAGCCGGACCACTTTTCACCGCTCAAATCCGCCAGGCTGTTGACCGCCAAACCGCCGAGGCTGTGGCCGCTGACCAGCACATCGCTGCCTGACAGCCCATTGGCCTGGGCAAACGCCGCGACTTTGCCGAGCAAATTGCCAAAGGCTTCGCCCACATAGTTTTTCGCGTAATCCTTGGGGCCGAGCGCCGCCAGCAGATCGTTAATCACATCACCGATGGAATCGCCGATCTGGATTTCCCGTGGGCCGCTGGTGCCACGAAAGGCGATGCCGATTTCCGCGAGATGGCCCTGGGCGTCGTACTTGCCGAGGATTTCCACTTGGGCGCTGGTGTAACCGGCCTTCTCGCCGAAGAAGGTTCCGCGAACATCGGTTTTGCCGTCATAGCCCAGTTGCGCGGCGGTGATCGGGGTCCAGCCGGCCTTTTGCACGGCATCAAGCGCGGCCTTTTCCGAATCGGGGTTCCAGGGAATGCCGGGAATCACGCCCTGGGAATCGGTGCCGCCGATCAGCGCGGTCACCAGGGTGGCCGGCAAACCCAGGCCGAAGCCGTTTTGCTGGTAACCGGTGGCGAAACCGTTGTCGAGGTTGTGATAGGAATACAGCGTGATGGCCATGGCATCGCTGAACAACGCCTTGGAATCTGCTGTGCTGAAGTTTTTGTAGTCATACACACCCATTGGTATTGCCTCTCTCTTTGTTGGAATTGTCAGAGATAGCTCACAGCCAGGACGCCTCGATTACGAAGCGCCCCGGAGCCTCTAGTGCATGCAGCAGCCTTTACGCAAACGTAATTCCCGAAGCCGACAGGTTATCCAGTCCCACCCCCACCAGCGTCACGGCGTAATCGCCAATCTTCAGCACCGTGTCGTTGCCGGCCTGTGAAGCATGCCGGGTGTAGTCATAGCCCTGCCCCGCGCCCTGGACGCCCATGAACACCAGTTTGTCGCTGCCCTGGTAGCCATTGATCGCGTCGAAACCGAAGGCGCCGCTGAACAGGAAGGTGTTGTTGCCGCCCGAGGCATGCATCACGTCATTGCCCGTGCCACCGACGAAGGTCACGTGGCTTTTGTCGCTGCGCAGCAGGTCGTTGCCGGCGTTGCCAAACAGCCAGTCACCGTCGACGCTGGCTACCAGCGTGTTGCTGTCGGCATCGCCGTTGAGCGAGTGGTTGTAGTGGGTCAGTTCCGTGCCATTGAGCAAGCCATTGGCGGTGACGTTGTAGGTCACCTCCTTGCTGCCCCACCACGAGCCCGATTCCTTGCTCACCAGCGCGCCGATGTCGCGGGTCATGCTGATGCCGCCGTAAGCGTCGCGCACATACAGGGTGCCGTCGCCGTCATGGGCAAAGCTGAAGTTCTGCAACGGCTTCTGCAGCTCGAAGGTGTTGCTGCCCTTGCCGCCCAGCAGCAGGTTATAGCCACCGTCATCGCGGAACCGGTCGTTACCGTCTCGCCCTTCGATGAAGTCGTTGCCGGCGCCGCCCTTGAGTAAGTCATTGCTGTCGGTGCCGATGATGAACGTGCTGCCGGTGTGGGGCTCGCCGCTGCGGCCCAGGTCTTCGACCCAGGTGGTGCCTCGGGACGACTCCGACAGGTTGGAAACGATCAGCGTCGAGTCCTTGTCGGTGAGGTCGTAGAAGCGCGAGTCGATCACCCGGTTCAAGCCATCGGCATAGCCCAACGAACCATGGGCCGACCAGTTCAGCGGGTTGAGAATGCTGAACGGCACGAGGTTCTGCGCGGTGGATGCGTATTGGTCATTGAAATTGACGATGTTGTTGGTCGCCGAATCCTGATGACCGTCGTGCTTGCCCAGCGAGCCACTGCTGAACGTGGTGCCGTCGAGCACGCGAAACACCGGGTCGTTCTCGTAACCGATGTTCAGCACGTTGTTGCCGGTGGCGCTTTGGGTCGGCGAGGCGAAGGCGATGTAGTTGGCGTCCTTGAAGAAACCACCCCAGTTATTACCGCTCAACTCCGCCAGGCTGTTGACCCCCAACCCGCCGAGGCTATGCCCGCTGACCAGTACGTCTTTGGCGCTCAGGCCCTGGGCAATGGCAAACGCGGCGACGTTTTTGAGCAAGGTGTCGAAGGCGTTTTTTGCGTAGTTCGTTGCATAGTCCACCGGGCCGACCGCGGCCAGCAGGTTGTTTTTCATGTCGCCGAAGGTGTCGCTGTAGCCCAGGCCACCCGTGCCACGGAAGGCGATACCGAGACCGATCAGCTTTCCTAAACCGTCGTATTTACCGAGGATTTCGGCTTCGGCACTGGTGAAGCCGTCCTTCTCGCCATAGAAGGTGCCTTGAGGCCCGACCTTGCCCTGATAGCCCAAGGCTGTCGCGCCAATCGGCGCCCAAGCCGTCGCCGGCAGTGGCTGGCCGGTGGGCGTGTACGCGTAGAGCGTCAGCGCGATCGCGTCGGAGTACAACGCCTTGCCGGCCGCACTGCCGGCATTTTTGTAATCAAACAGTCCCATGTTGTGGCTTCCTTTGCGTCGAATCAGAACTGCCAGTCCAGGGTCAGGCCCACACCGTGGTCTTTTTCCCGGGAGCCGAGCAGCCCGTTGTAATCCAGGTTCAAACGGGTATCGCGGCCCAGCGCCAGTCCGGCACGAGCGCCGACCACCGCGGCATCGCGGTCCATCGACACGCTTTGCACGCTGAACGCGGTGTTGCCGTTGACGAAGGCCAGGTGGTCTTCGGAACGGGTGCTGCTCAGGTTGTGCTGCCAGCCGAGCGTGCCGGACAGTTCCAACTGGTGCTGGTCGGACAACAAAATGGCTTGGCTCGCCCGCAGGCCGAGGGTCGAGAGCACCGCGTCGCGATTGTTTTCACCGACCTTGAGTGCGGCGGCATCACCTTTTTCGCTGAAGCTGTCGCTGTTCAAATGCACGTAGGCCAGGTTGGCGAACGGCTCCAGCGCCAGCGGTTGCAGGTCCAGGCGATAGGCCGCTTCGGTGAACAGCTGTGCAGTCGTCGCATCGCGCTTGGATTTCTGCTTGCCGCTGACGTCACCGAATTGCAGGTCGCGTTTGACGTCGATGCGATGCCAGCTGTAAGCACCGCCGACACTCAGGCGCAGCGCGTCGATTTCATGGCCCAGGTAGGCGCCCAAGTGGTAGCTGTCGACCGAGGCTGAAGAGTGTGTGCCATCGCCCATGCTCAACGAGCTGTCGCTGTAACCAGTGACGAAACCCAACCGCGTATGTTCAGTAATCAAGCCATCGACACCGGCCAGCAGCCCGCCGATGGAGCTGTTGGAATTGGCGTTGTCATGCCCGCCATCGCTCTTGCCCCAGGCGCCGAGCACTTTGAGCCAGGCATTGCTGCGGTCATCGGTCGGTGCCGCGGCGTCGAACAGATCGTGCTCGCGCAGACGTTCACCGACGGCATCGCGCAGGTAGCGGCTGTCGTTGATCAGCAGCGTGCCGATTGCCGGATGAATTTCACCGGAGAGTTGCTGGAACGCTTGTTGCGCGTCAGCGGCGGTCGGTGACAGCAGCAGGGTTTCGTACAGCGAATTGCCTGCGCCCAGTTGCTCGGCGGCAGCGGCCACGGCGCGTTGGTTCGGGGTTTGGCCGGCGCTGGTGAAGGATGTTGCGTTACGCACCACGGCCAGTTGAATACCGCTGGCCGAATAGTCGAGGGTGCCGCCAAGGAACAGGTAATCCGGCACCACCGCACCGAAGCGCCCTTCGATTCCGCCGGCCGCTTGCAGGATGTTGTACTGAGTGCCGAGCAGGGTTTTCGCTTCGCTGGTGGTCAGCAGCGTCGGGCTGTTTTCCAGGGACAGGCTGACGGTGGCGCCCTCGATCACTGCCTTGCCGCCGGCGATGATCTGGTCGCTGCGGGTGGGCGACAGCTCTACGGCGTAGGTCGAACCAGGTTCGAAGGTCACGTCGCCCGCCACCTGCAAGGTGCCGATGGAGTTGCCGGGCGCCACGGTGCCGCCGCTTTTTGCGGTCAGCGCCGCGATGCTGCCGTTACCGCCGAGGATGCCGCTGTTGTTGACGGTGACCGCCGACAGCAGCGAACCGTTGATCGCCAATCGCCCCTGATTGACCAGAGTCGGGCCGGTGTAGGTGTTGGCGCCGGTCAGCACCAGCGTGCCGATGCCCTGCTTGGTCAGGCCGCCATGGCCGGAAATGTCGTTGCGCCAGAAGTCGAGCCCGCAGTGCACGTCATTGCACACGCGCTCGGTGGGTTTGCCGGCGTCGATGATCGCGCCGATGCCCGGCAAGTCCGCGACAAACTGGCTGGAGCCGTAGGCGCCGTCGATGCGGAACTCTTCGGGAATGTCCTGCTCGGTGACGAACATCGCCGGGCCGTCGATGCCTTTGCGCAGGTTGATCATGCCCCAGCCGTACAGCGCGTCGACGCCCGGTGCGCCGAGGTCGGTGGCGGTGGTGCGCAGCACGCTGGCGACTTGGGCGCCAGTCATGTACGGAAAGCGCTCCATCAACACCGCCGCCGAGCCGGCAACGTGCGGCGCCGCCATCGAGGTGCCGTTGTAGTTGGCGTAGCCGGTGGTCAGGTCAGCGGCATTGGTGCCGCTGATGATCGAGCTGTAGATGCGGCTGCCCGGTGCCGACACGCAGAAACTCGCGGTGTAGCCGCAGCGCGACGAGAAGGTGCTGATGATGTAGAGGTCGGGGCTGTTGATGTCCGGGTTCTTCTGCAACGCGGCGACGGTCATCCAGTTAGGCGCGATCTGCGGGACGAAGTAACCGAGGCCGGCGATGGCGTCCGGGTTGTTGAGGTTGTAGTCGTTGCCGGCAGCGAAGATCGTGACGATGCCGCTGCGGGCAGCGGCGATGGCGCCGTCGTAGGCACCGCCGGGTTTGGTCCCCAGCAAGGTCTGGATTTCGTTGAATTGCAGTTGCGCGTCTTGCACGGTGAAGTGCGGGTACGCCGGGTCCCGGCCACCCAGGTCGAAGCGGTCGGTGATGCCGATGCCCCAGCTGTTGTTGATGATCCGCGCGCCGCTGGCGATCAGGGCATCCCAACCGGCCTTGTACACCGCGCCGTCGTTGCCGCGAATGATGCCGTCTTCCGGGCCAGGGTCACCGTTGTCGGCGCTGATGATCTGCCCGCCGAAGGCGACGCCGTGCATCGGCCCGCCATCGCGACTGCCCGCGGCGATTCCGCCAACGTGGGTACCGTGGGCGCCGAGTTTGCCGTTGGAACCTACCGAGGGCGAACCGTCATAGAGAAAGGCGTCCCCGGCTTTGACCGGAATGTACGGGTCGGTGTACTCGCGGATGCCGCTGGTGACCAGGGTTATTACCTTGTTGGCCCCGGAAAACTCCGGGTGCAAGGCGTAGACCGGTTGGTCGAAGATCCCCAGTTTCACCCCTTTGCCGGTGTAACCGGCGGCGTAGGCCTCCTGAGCGTTGATCGCGCCCAGGCCCCAGTCGGCGTTGAACTCCGAGCTGCGCCAGCTATCGGGATCGCCTGTCCTGCCGTTTTCCACGTAGGGCGCCGCGTGTGCGGTGCCCAGGGTTGCCAGTGCGCAGAGCAAGGCAAGATTGTTGTACTTGTTATCCATCAAGCTACCGTCCTTAGTTGTGTTGCCAAAATCCTTGTGGCCAGGGGGTCCAATTCCTCTGAGTTAAGGCGCGGAACCTGTGGGAGCGGGCTTGCCCGCTCCCACAGGGATTGCGCCAAGCCCCCTCGCCTGCGTTAAAACTGCCAATTGAGAGTCAGCCTGACTCCATGGCTCTTCTCACGGCTGGCCAGTTGGCCGGTGTAATCGAGGTTCAACCGAATGTCCCGGCTCAAGACCAGGCTGGCATGGACGCCCACCCGCGCCGCATCGCGAACCAGCGGCGAGCTTTCCACCACGCCCATAAGCGCAATGGGTGATTCAACGGACCTATCGCATCCGAACGGGGGCAAGCCCCCTCGCCACAAGGGTTACTGAATCTTCGTTGGCCGGCCTTGGCCGAACGCCTCATCCACCTTGGCCAAGTCCTGTTCGTTCAAGGTGCCGGCGTAGTAGTGCAATTTGGTCCAGGCCATCAGATAGTCGTAGCGTGCCTGCGCCAGATCCCGGCGGGTGGTAAATAGTTGTTGTTCGGCATTCAAGGCGTCGAGGTTGACCCGCTCGCCACCCAGAATGCTTTGCTTGGTCGAGACCACCAGCGCTTCAGCCGACGTCAGCGCTTTCTGATAAGCCCGCAACTTGTTGACCCCCGACAGGCAGGCGCTGAACTGGCGGCGTAGCTGGATCAAGGTTTCCCGGGTCTTGCCGTCCAGTTCGTACTCGGCCTGTTCCATGGTGCGGCTGGCCTGCCGGGTCGAGGCCGAGACCCCGCCGCCGGCATACAGCGGCACGTTGACTTCGATGCCGATGGTGTTGGTGTCGTAGCGCTGGTTGTAGGTGTTGCCACTTTCCGATTCGTTCTGGCGCATCGAGGCGTAGGCGCTGACTTTCGGCAGATGCCCGGCGCGGTTGCGTTCGACCTCATAGCGCGCCACTTCCACCGCCTGCCGTTGGGAGGCCAGGTTCGGGTTGTTGGCCACCGCCATCTCGTGCCAGGTGTCGTAATTGGCCGGTTGCAGGGTGAAGGTCTGGAAGTTCTGATCCAACGGCGTCAGGTCGCCAATGTCGATGGCGGCTACACCAATCAGGGCGCCCAGTTCCCGCAGAGCTGCATCCTGTTCGTCACGCGCCTCGATTTCCTCGGCGGTCGCCAGTTCGTAACGGGACTCGGCTTCGAGGATGTCGGTGCGCGTGCCTTCCCCTTGGCGGAACATCTGCTCGTTCTGCTGGAACTGCTCCTCGAAGGCTTTTTTCTTCGCGCGCGCGATGTCGATCTGGTCCTGAGCGAACAGCGCCTTGGTGTAATTCTCCAGCACGCGAACCAGCAGCTCCTGGCTCTTGCCCCGGAAGTTTTCATCGGCGAACAGCGATTGCGCCACGCCTTTGCGGTACGCCGCGTAAGCCTCGTAATCGAGCAATGGCTGTTGCAAGGTCAAGGTCGAGCCGTAGCTGCTGTAGTTGCGATCTTCACTCTGGCTGTTACCGCGGTCATTCAGTTGCGTGACCTTTGAGGAGTTACGCCCCTTGTTGTAGTTGTAACCCAGCTTCGGCAATAGCCCGGCGCGGCCGATGGCACGGTTTTCAAGGCCGGCATCGCGTTCCTTGATGGCGCCGAGGAACACCGGATCATTGCGTAACGCTTGCTCGTAGATTTCGAACGGCCCCAAGGCCATTGCGCTGTTGCACGTCAGCAACGCCAGGGTCGCTGCGAGCAGGGAAAGCTTATTCATACAACCGAACATCCTTATTCCTCGGTCAACGCGGAGCCTGCCCGGTCGAGCAGCGGTTTGAACAGATAGTTGAGGAGTGAACGTTCACCCGTGCGCACGAACATTTCTGCCGGCATGCCGGGTTTGATCACCAGGCCGTTGAGTTTTTCCATCGCCTGATCGCTGACGCTGCTGCGCAGCACGTAATACGGCACACCGGTTTTCTCATCGACCATTTGGTCGGCGGAGATCAGGCTGACTTCGCCCGGCACTCGCGGGGTGCGGCTCTGGTTGAACGCGGTGAACAGAATGTCCACCGGCAAGTGCGTACCGACCTTGTCGATCAGGTTGATCGGCAAGTGCCCTTCCACTTCCAGGCGGGTGCCTTGCGGAACGATTTCCAGCAGCGACTCACCCTGGCGCACCACCGCGCCGACGGTATGAACCCCAAGGTTGACCGCGATGCCGTCGGCGGTGGCGATGATTTCACTGTGTTGCAGGTCGAAGCCGGCGGAAGTCAGTTGCTCTTCCAGGGTCACGCTTTTGAGCTGCGCGTCGGCCAACTGGCTGCGCACTTCCTTCTGGTATTCCTCGCTGTGCTGTTGCAGCTTCAGCCGGGATTCAAGGATGCCCTGCTCGACCCGGCCACTTTCGCCGGTGTTCTCTGCCAACTGTTGCTGCACTTGCGACAACTGACGCTGGTACTCCATCAAGCGGTTGCGCGGGATGTAGCCGTTGTCTGCCAGGGGCTGCAGATTGTTCAGCTGTTGTTGCAGGGAGCTGGCTTGGGCCGTCAGGTCGGTGCGTGCGCGGCGCATGCCGGCCAGTTGCGCGCTGGCGCCTTCGATATTCGCGCGCAGGGCGGCTTGCTCACGGGAAAACGCTTCGCGACGGCTGCTGAACAATTGCCGTTGGCCTTCAAGCACCAGCGCCAGGCGCGGGTCAGGATCGTTGCTCAGTTCAGCGGGGAAACTCACCTGCTTGAGGTTGTCCCGTTCACTCTGCCAGCGCGCCAGGCTGGCCCATGCCATGCGGTATTGCGCTTGCAGCGATTGCACATCGGCCGCGACCTGGGTCTGGTCGAGGCGGAACAGCGGTTGGCCCTGTTTTACCACTTGGCCTTCGCGCACCAGAATCTGGCTGATCACGCCGTTGCTCATCGATTGCACGGCTTTGCGCTTGCCCGAGACCACAACGGTGCCCTGCACCGGGATGCCTTGATCGAGCGGCGCGAGGCTCGCCCAAGTGAAAAAACTACCGGCGCCGACAATCGCCAGAATCCAGCCCATGCGGGCGAAGAAACGAGCGTCGCGCTCGGGGCGTTCGGCAATGTAATCGTGTTCCATCATCGCTTCGTTATCGTTGTTCATGCGTGTGCTGCTCATACACCCGAATTCCTGGTCGTGGGCTGATACTGCCGGCTCATGCTGAGCCCGCCCGGTGCCTGCGCGGCTTTTTCACGTGGTTGTTCCTGGGGCGCCGACTGGTTGCCGGCAAGCGCCTTGAGCACTTCCTGGCTTGGGCCAAAGGCTTGCAAGCGACCTTCGTTGAGCACCAGCAACTTGTCGGCCTGGGCCAGGGCCGAAGAGCGATGGGTGACCAGAATCACGCTGGTGCCCCGGGCCTTCATGTGTGCGATGGCGCCGGCCAGTGCGGCTTCTCCGACGGTGTCGAGGTTAGAGTTCGGTTCATCCAGCACCACCAGGCTCGGATGGCCGTACAACGCGCGAGCCAGGGCCACCCTTTGCTTCTGGCCGCCGGACAAACCGTTGCCGTCTTCGCCGAGCACGGTGTCGTAGCCCTGGGGCATGCGCAGGATCAATTCATGGACGCCAGCCTGTTGCGCAGCCTCGACGATTTTTTGCGGATCCGCTTCACGGAATCGAGCGATGTTTTCGGCGATGCTGCCGCTGAACAATTCGATGTCCTGAGGCAGATAACCGATGTAAGGGCCGAGGTCGTCGCGATTCCAGCGATGAATGTCCGCACCATCGAGGCGCACCGTGCCGCCCAACGTCGGCCAGACGCCGACCAACACCCGGGCCAGGGTCGATTTACCGGAGCCGGAAGCCCCGAGCACGCCCAGCACTTCGCCGGCGCCCAGGTGGAAATTGACCATGTGCAGGGTCGCTGCCCGTTGGCCTGGCGGGCCGGCGCTGACTTGTTCGAACGTGATCAGGCCTTTCGGCGCCGGCAGCGCCATGGCCTCGTCACTCGGCGCAAAGGCTTGCAGCAAAGCGTCGAGGCGGCGGTAAGCGAGTTTGGCGCCGCTCCACTGCTTCCACACGGCAATCAACTGATCGATGGGGCTCAGCACCCGGCCCATCAAAATGGAACCGGCGATCATCATCCCGGCGGTCATGTCGCCCTTGATCACCAGCAAGGCGCCCAACCCCAGGACCAGGGATTGCAGGCACAGGCGCAGGGTTTTGCTCAGGGAGCTGATGACCGCGCCGGTATCGCTGGCCTGATTCTGCAAGCCAAGAAAACGCGAGTGCACCTGAAACCAGCGTTTGCGCAATGCGCCGAGCATGCCCATGGCCTGAATGGTTTCGGCGTTATGCAGGTGACTGGTAGCCAGTTGGCTGGACTTCTGGGAAAACCCCGCAGCTTCGCCCAAAGGCTTTTTGGTCATGGCCTCGTTGAGGCAGGCCAGCCCGATCAGCAGCACCGCACCCGCAGTGGCCAATACGCCGAGCCATAAGTTGAACAGGAAAATCACCAACAGATAGACCGGAAACCACGGCGCATCGAAGAAGGCAAACAGCGCCGGGCCGGTGACAAATTGGCGAATATGGGTCAAGTCGCCCAGGGATTGCCCTGCGTTGCCCTCGCCCTTGAACAGGTTGCGCTCGAAGGCGGCTTGATACACCCGCAGGTTGAAACGGCGCTCCAGTTGGCTGCCGATACGGATGACGATGAAACTGCGCACGGTCTCCAGCAGCCCGATGAAGGCGAAGAATCCGACCACCATCAGCGACAACATCGCCAGTGTGGTTTCGTTTTGCGACGACAGCACCCGGTCATAAACCTGGAGCATATAAATCGACGGGACCAACATCAGAACGTTGATCAATGCAGTAAAGCAGCCGACGCTGATCAAGATGCTCTTATAGTCACCCAGTGCCTTGAATAACGGTGCGGTGGCCGGGCTCTTCGCCATCTTCATTGGTTTTTCCTGAGGTATTAAGCCTCGCCTCACTTGGCGAGGTTCCATTTAACTGTCCGCACACGGATCGAGACATTCTTTTGCCGGTTATCGCTTACAAATTAATAACAACTCTTTGTGGACTCTAAAACGTCCCGGTTATTGATCTGCCGCTTATAACTGCAATAACGGTCTTTATATTCAGCACCTGCTATCGATCCGACTCTTTTCGCTTATTGCGCTGCGCGCATGAGCGTAATAATCAGCCCCGACTTCAAGGTACTTTTATAAAGCCCCGCATGCAGTCGGCTGAAGAACACAATTTTTGAGCCTTCTTCCCCGGTCACGGCAATACCGTCCGGTTCCGGGAACCAGCCCTTCGCCGGCTTGTTCAGCCAGGCGCCGAGGCAGTCGGCGCCCTCACCCAGGGTCTGGTCCGATTTAAGCTCGATCGTGCAGACATTCAACGGCTTGTCCTGCAGTGCCTGGGATTCGGGCGAGTCTTGCGCGGTATTCAAAATGGCTTGCCAATTGCCGGCGAGTTCCGACGGGTCGGCTAATTTCAGACTGCGTGCCATGGCTACCTCTCCAAGAAACATCATCAGCGTCGCCAACAGCCACGCGGTTGTTTTGCAGGTAAGAGCGTTCTGATTCATAGGGCGTTTTACTCTGGATCAGGGCAGAGAGCGACGCGTAAAGCGCCACCCTCCTTTTTGCCTTGAATCAGGCCACGATGTCCGAGAACGCCGCCTGGCCAACGGTGCTGACCAGGAAATCAGCCACGCCGTGCCCGGAGAAGTCCACCGACAACAGGCTGTTGCCGCCCGAAGTGCTCAACACTGCATCGCCTGCCGCCCCGGTGAACGAGTTCACGAAATGCAGGCCCGCGCCCTTGGTGATGCCGGTCAGGTCGATCTTGTCCAGGCCGCTGACAAAATCGAGGATCTGGTCGACCGCACCTGGCTTGGAGTCGCTGCTGGCCGCAAACACGAAGGTGTCCGAACCCGAGCCGCCCCACAGTTTGTCCGCACCGCCCGCGCCGAAGAGGATGTCGTTGCCGGCACCGCCTTTCAGCTCGTTGGACACGCTGTTACCGATCAACAGATCGCTACCCGAACCGCCAATCGCGTTCTCGACAGTGACGCCTTTGGCGATGGACACGTTGCCCACTAGGCCGCCAACGTCGGAGAACGAGGCTTCATTGAGGTTGATTTTCTGGTTCTGGGTAAAGCCGGAGAAGTCCAGAGTATCCTTGCCGCCCGCATCCCACACCGAGAACACGACTTTGTCCGACGACGAAGACGCGCTCAGGAAGTCGCGACCGGCGTTGGAGTTGAAGCCGTAGGTGGTGTCACCGGTACGGGTGGTGGTATTGGCACCGTAGAGTTTCTGGATGGCCGCGATATCGTCCATCAGCGGGCCGGAAGAATAAGCTTCCACGCCGCCCTTACTGAAGTTCTGGTCGGTATTGCTTTCACTCCAGTAGCTCATGACGCTGTAACCGCGGGTGTCTTGCCCGTAAGTCGCGTCATTGTAGGTCGGTGCGCCTTCACCGGCGTTGTAATCGCCAGGGTGCGCCAGGCCCAGGGTGTGACCGATTTCGTGGGTCAGGGTCTGACGGCCGTAGTTGTTCAGGTCCGGTGTCTTGTTCGGCGTGTAGCTGCTGTTGGTCAGGTACCACGAAGTACCGTCATAACCGGCGCCCGTGCCAGGCAGATAGGCGAAAGCCGCTGCGCCATCCTGACCACCGCTGTAGTTACCGAAGGTCATATGGCCGTCACCGCCGGAGGACTTCTCGGTGAAGGTGACGTTGGCCACGTCGGCCCAGGATTGCATGGCGAGCACGGCCTGGGCTTTCTGTTGCGTATTGAACTGGCTGAACCCGGTAATGCCGTGCTTGTTCATGGTGCTCGACGAGGCCGAGGTCAGGAACGTGTAAGTGAGTTCGATTTTGCCGCTGCCGTCCTTGTCCTGGTAGGCAGCGCCGTCACGCAGCAGCTGGGTAGCGGCCTGGTCGACGGAGAAGGAGGGTTTGCCATTGACCGTGAGATTGCCACCCCGGTCATACTGATGGCTGAAGCTATCGATCTGATTGTAGGCAGAACTGAAAGCAGCCAATGGTGCAAAGGCCTGTTCGGCAAGATCAATAGCGTTGTCTTTTACTTTCGACATAAACACACTTCCTTGTTTAGCAATGGAACAGTTTTTGTCCGATACGACAATCTCTGGCGAGATCGTCCTATCACTCGCCCAATGAAGGCGTATAAAAACTGACACAATTCGAAATCAAACGTCTACATTTTTTTGACGTCAAATTGAACTGTTTCGTAGAACGCCCGCAAACATTGCTTGCGCTGTCGAAAGATTGTTTGTAGTTGAGGTTTCCAGCCTGATTGTCCGACAATTTCGTATTTAAATATTAAATATAGGTAAGTTGCTTTTTTGTTGATGAGTTCTCGTTTTTTGGATTTATTAGTATCTGTGCCAGTTTAAATTAAACATCCAGTTAGTTGCAGCAATGGCCGAAGACAGAACTCCGACTGCCGGTCAATCCCAACACCGTCCTCAGATCATGCTCGTCATTGCGGCCTGCTAGACTGATTACGCCTTGGCTGCTGGTCAGCATTGCCAGACCACCGCATCCGAGCGGCCAAAGCACCTGTCTCTTGATCTGGAGGTATCCCATGAGCGACAGCACCGAACTCACAACTTTCACCGGCTGGGCTGCAACATCGGCAGGCGCTTCACTGGAGCGCTATAGCTACGATCCCGGTCCATTGGGAGACGAGGAGGTAGAAGTCGCCGTGGAGTATTGCGGCGTCTGCCACTCCGACCAGTCGATGATCGATAACGAATGGGGTCTGAGCCACTACCCGTTTATCCCTGGCCACGAAGTGGTCGGCAGGATCGTGCGAGTGGGCGCACAGGTACGCGGTCTCGACGTGGGACAACGGGTGGGCATTGGTTGGTACAAAGGCAGTTGCATGCATTGCGCCTCGTGTATCGGAGGCTCCCACAATCTGTGCAGCACCGTCCAACCCACCATCGTTGGCAGCAACGGAGGCTTCGCCGATCGCCTGCGTTCGCACTGGGCCTGGGCGCTTGCGATACCGGACGGACTCGACCCGGCCATGGCCGGCCCCCTGTTCTGCGCCGGCTCGACGGTGTTCAACCCGCTGGTGGAATTTAACGTCAAACCTACTGACCGGGTCGGTGTCGTGGGAATCGGCGGCCTCGGTCATCTGGCGCTGCGTTTCCTCAACGCCTGGGGCTGCGAAGTCACGGCCTTTACCTCGTCGTTGAGCAAGCAGGACGAAGCCAGGCGCCTGGGGGCACACAACGTGTTCGCCTCTACCGACATTAACGCGTTGAAATCCATTGCCGACACCCTGGATTTTCTCCTGGTCACCGCCAACGCCGATCTCGACTGGCCGACCCTGCTCGGAACGCTGCGCGGCAAGGGTCGCCTGCACTTTGTTGGCGTCGTGCCTAGCGCTATTCCAGTGCACGTATTCAACCTGCTTCCCCAACAAAAAAGCTTGTCCGCCTCGCCGGTTGGCTCGCCCAGCACCACGGCAACCATGTTGGAGTTCTGCGCTCGTCATCAGATCTTGCCGCAGGTCGAGCACTTTCCCATGAGCCGGATCAACGACGCCATTGATCACCTACGCAGTGGCAAGGCGCGCTATCGCGTCGTGCTGGATGCCAGCAAATGACAGATTGGCGCGCCGAGTAACACCGCACGCGCCCCACGGTTGACGGACCCACTCGGTATCGCGCTGAAGAATCGAAGTTCTGTCCGGGCTTCAATGACCAAAGGGATGCCCGGCAATGCTGGCCTTTGGCCGAAATGCCGGTCTCTCATGACCTGCGTCAAAAAAAATTGAACCAATCGCTAAACGGACTGAAAAATTACACATGCTTTTCACATCCGGGTGCTACTTTTAAAGACAGTCACCGGTTGAGCCATTGAAGGCTCTTCCCTCCTAACATGAGCTAAAGGAAGCGCTCGATGAAGAAGGCGGGCAACACATGAATCAAGGTTCATTCAGTAAGGTCACTTTTCCAAATGCCTGCCAGCTGATGCGCTGGCATTTTCATCCCATGGGTTTCGAGGCGACCATGGATGCACCGGGCAGCATGGTTGCTCGTCTATTTGACCGAGCCAGCGGCGAAACCATGATCGCCATTGCCGGTATTCCTTGTGCAACGGTTATGAATGCCGCCGATGTAGAACGGATTATCGAAGCGGTTGAGGATGAACTGGAAGCGTTCATTCCACCTGTGGCGCTCAGGAGTTATGCCTGACGATCGGCACCCGACACAAAGCCCGCTCATGGATTTAGCGGGCTTTTTGTAGCAGCTGCTACTAGGAATGCGTCGCCGCAACTTGCAACAAGGCCTGGGCCAGATCGGCGCGCAGGTCTTCGACATCCTCCACCCCCACAGACAAACGCACCAGCGCATCGCTAATGCCGAGCTGCGCGCGTGTTGCTGCAGGAATGGTGGCGTGAGTCATGATCGCCGGGTGCTCGATCAGGCTTTCCACCCCGCCCAGGCTCTCAGCCAAGGCGAAGATCCGCACACTCTCCAGGAAACGTCTGGCGCCCGCCAGGTCGCTGTTCAGCTCGACGGAAATCATCCCGCCGAACCCGCGCATCTGCCGCCGCGCCAGTTCGTGCTGCGGGTGCGAAGGCAGGCCCGGATAATAGACGCGTGCCACTTGCGGCTGACGTTCCAGCCATTGCGCCAACTCCAGCGCGTTGCTGCAATGACGCTCCATGCGCAGCGCCAGGGTCTTCACCCCGCGCAGGGTGAGAAAAGCATCGAACGGTCCGGCGATCGCTCCCACTGCGTTCTGCAGAAAACCCAGGCGCTCGGCCAGATCAACGTTTTGCCCGACCACCGCGATGCCGCCGATCACGTCGGAGTGACCGTTCAGGTACTTGGTGGTCGAGTGCAGCACGATATCGAAGCCCAATTCCAGCGGACGCTGGATCCACGGGCTGGCGAAGGTGTTGTCCGCCACGCAGATAATGCCTCGCTCGCGACAGATCCGCGCGACGGCGGCAAGGTCAGTCAGGCTTAACAACGGATTGCTCGGCGTCTCGACCCAAACCATCCGCGTGTCGACCTGCAGCGCCGCTTCGAAGGTCGCCAGATCAGTCATATCGACGAAGCTGAAGCGATGCCCGGCGCTGCGCCGGCGTACCCGTTCAAACAGTCGGAAAGTCCCACCGTACAAATCATTGCCAGAAACGATGTGCGCGCCAGCGTCGAGCAGTTCGAGCACCGTGGCGATCGCCGCCAATCCGGAGGCAAAGGCGAACGCCTGGGTGCCACCCTCAAGGTCTGCCACACAACGCTCCAAGGCGAAGCGCGTCGGGTTGTGCGAGCGCCCGTAGTCAAAGCCCTTGTGCACACCGGGGCTCTGCTGCGCATAAGTGGAGTTGGCGTAAATCGGCGGCATCAGCGCCCCGGTGGTAGGGTCCGGCGTCTGCCCGGCATGGATCACACGGGTGGCAAATCCGCGTGGCGCGGCAGTTTCATCGTGCTGACTCATGCGAGGGATCTCCTTAAGTGATTGAGCATGTCGACGCGAGTAATCAGGCCGTGGAAGCCCGAGGTGTCGGCGATGATCGCCACCAGCCCACGGTCGAGCACCGCCTCCAGTTCAGCAAGACTGGCGCCGGGAGGCAGGGTTTCGAGCTTATCGGTCATCGCGCTGGTCACGGTCATGCGAAAGTGCGTAGCGTCTTCGTGCACGCCAAGCAGGATGTCGGACTCGTCGATCACCCCGACCAACCGCTGCCCATCCACCAGCACCGGCAGTTGCGATACATCCGCCAGGCGCATGCGCTGGAACGCCGTGAGTAAGGTGTCGTCAGGCCCCACGCTGACCACCCGGCCATCCTCGAAGCGCCGGGCGATCAGGTCACGCAAATCGCCGTAACGTTTGCGCGCAAGCAAGCCTTGGTCGTTCATCCACTGGTCGTTATAGACCTTCGACAGGTAGCGGGTGCCCGTGTCGCAGACGAAACTGACCACCCGCTTCGGCTCGGTTTGTTCGCGGCAGTAACGCAGCGCCGCCGCCAGTAAGGTGCCAGTCGAAGAACCGCCAAGAATCCCTTCGGCGCGCAACAATTGGCGGGCATGATCGAAGCTTTCCTCATCGCTGATCGAATAGGCCTTGCGCACACTGGAAAGGTCGGCAATCGATGGAATGAAGTCTTCGCCGATCCCCTCCACCGCCCAGGAACCGGGCGTACCAAGGGTGCCGCTGCGGCTGTATTCGGCCATCACCGAGCCGACCGGATCGGCCAGCACCATTTCCAGATTCGGTTGTACGCGCTGAAAGAAACGGGTCAGCCCGGTCAGTGTGCCGGCCGAACCGACGCCGACGACGATGGCATCCACATCATGCTGGGTCTGCGCCCAGATCTCCGGCGCAGTGCTGCACTCGTGGGCCAGCGGGTTGGCCGGGTTGTTGAACTGATCGGCGAAGAATGCGTCGGGAATGTCTTTGGCCAGCCGCGCAGCGACGTCCTGGTAATAATCGGGATGGCCCTTGCCGACGTCGGAGCGGGTGATGTGTACTTCGGCGCCCATCGCCTTGAGGTGCAGCACCTTCTCGGTGGACATCTTGTCCGGCACCACCAGCACCACCCGATACCCTTTGGCGCGGCCAACCAGTGCCAGCCCCAGACCGGTGTTGCCGGCCGTGGCCTCGACGATGGTGCCACCGGGGCGCAGGCGACCATCGCGCTCAGCGGTGTCGATCATCGCCAGACCGATACGGTCCTTGATCGAACCGCCAGGGTTCTGCGATTCGAGTTTGAGAAACAGTGTGCACGGGCCGGTATCGAAGCGGCTGATACGCACCAGCGGCGTATTACCGATCAGTTCGAGCACGGCGGGACGGGAGTTGTTCGGCATGTCGTCACCTCGCTGCGGTAATCCGCATTTGGATGGACAGCAACCGGCGGCCAGTCAAACGCGCCAGTTGCAAGCAAACCTTCGCTTGGACCTTAGGCCGGGATTGCGCCCCCCGCAACTTTTCGCAGCCCGTCGGTAGCGTCGTTGCCTGAACGCCACTGCCGACGGCTTATCGGTTTCAGGCAGAAACTTTTCCCTGACGATGATCGGCAAAAAACGCCTTGCCCTTGCCGATCCGGTCGGAGGCCTTGGGCATATTCGCCGCTTGGGTATCCTGACCATCGACATACCAGTAGCAATGGCTCACCGCCCGAGTGATGCCCACGTAGGCCAGTCGCAGGATCTCGTCCTTCTGTGCGCTGTCGTAGGGCTCACTGTCGCCGGCCTTGCCGAGTCCGGCCATGCGATAGACCTGATTTTTGTAAGGCGAACTGGTCAGATGCTGGCAATCGCCCAGCAGAAACACCGCGTCAGCCTGCAGCCCCTTGGCGCTGTGATAGGTCAGTTGCTTGAGCCTTCGCGCGTCGTACGGCAAGCTAGAATCCACATTAACTACAGACTGAATATGCTCCTCTATCAATGACTTATCGCTACTTTTTCGATAAAGCATCAAGATTGAATCGCCTTTTTTATAGTGCTCGATCAAACGCTGGGCCATGCCCTGGTCATCCCGATCGAGCACATTCACCGGCAGCAAGGCCTTGGGTTCACCGCTGGCCTTGGCTTTCTTGCCGGCGATTGCCGGTGCAGCCCGGACGATATGCTCCGCCGCGTCGATGATGTGCTGATGGCTGCGGTAATTGTCGCTGAGCATCACCTTGGTCGTGCTCGGCGACGGGAACTCCTTGTTGAACTCCATGAAGTAGCTCGGCGAGCTACCACGCCAGCCGTAAATCGATTGCCAGTCGTCCCCCACACAAAGCAGTGACGAACGCTGCGCCCCGCGCCCTACATGCATGGCCGGGCCACGACTGCGGATCTCGGCCAGGCTGGCGCGAATCCAGGAAACGATCTGCGGCGACACGTCCTGAAACTCGTCAATCATCAAGTGCGACATCGGCCGGAGCAGCTCATCGCTGAGCAGCTTGAGATTCTCCGGTGAATGCTCGCTGAACAGGGCAAACATCCGGTTGTAGGTCATCACGGGTGGCGATTGATCCAGCAGATGATCTTCCAGCGCTCGCCAGAACAGGCTCAAGGCCTCGAAGAAGAATCGGTCCGGATCATCCTTGGCGAAACTCATCTGGCCCACGGCATTGGGCACATCCAGGCCGAGGTTCTCGATAAACCCGGCCGCCGCGACAAAACAGTCCAGCAACGGCGCGGAAGCAAGCTCGCCCTTGACCTTGTAATCGAAGCCCGGCCCGGCGCTGGCGTCACCGGCGAGAGACGCCAAAACACGCTTTGAAGATTCATAACTATCAAGCCATATCAATGGCTTACGACAGAAAGCTTGAAACAAGGTGCGCTTTACAGCCCACTCCGCACGCACGGTAAGCTTGGCATTCGGACGGCTGACCTGCGGGTTTTCCCGAGGGTCGAAACCCAGTACCACCCAGGCATCCAGCGCAGGAATGTAGCCGTGGCAATGGAAGGTCGAGCCGTTGATGTCGAAGGTCTGACGATTCGGCTCAATGCCCTTGATCGGCCAGGCGCCGGCGCGAAACCACAGGTCCTCGAGGGTGTCGCACAGCTCTTCATCGCGCTTAGCGGCCAGTTCAGTCACCGCCATGCGTTTTTGCACGTCCGGGTGATCGCGCTCCAGCTCCTTGAGCTGCAAGGCATGACGAGACAACGGCTTGATCAATTCACGGAAACGCTCATCGCGGCTGTGCAGGTTGTGATAGCAGGCGTTGAGCGGCTGGCGCTGGGCGTCGTTGATTCGCAGGTCGAAGGGATTGCTGTCGACCTCCTCATCGGCACCCTGCACGCGCAAGCTGAGGTTTTCGAAAGCTTGCAGGCGCTCGAAACCCGGCAGGCTGCGCACCATCGGCAGGATCCGCGAATGGAAGGTGCGCACCAAGTCCCGCGCTTCTTTGAAGCTGAGTGCCCGACCCCACACGGCAAACAGTTCGATCAGCTTATTGATGAAGTCCTTGCGCGACTCGCGGGTGAAAGTCACCACGGTCATCGAGCTCAGCTCAAACCCCAGGTAATGGCTGAGCAGCAGGATTCGCAGCACCAGGGTGGTCGATTTGCCCGCGCCTGCCCCGGCAATCACCGAGGTGGACGGTGTTTCGCTGAAAATCATCTTCCACTGGGCAGCGCTCGGCTGGGCATGCGCAGGCAGCAGTCGCGCCACGTCAGCCTTCATGCGCCTCTTCAGCTCGGCACTCAATGGCAGGCGCCAATCGTCGAACAGGTTGTCATCGACGTTGGGCGGCCGATGCTCGGTGGAGCGCGAGTCGCGGATCAGCAGAACCTGCCGACCTTCCTCCAGGCCCTCGAGCTTGCCTTCTTTATAGCCATACTCCACACCGGCGCTGTGACCACTGCGAAAACCGTCGGCTTGACCATGCAGCCAGGACGCACGGTGTTGCGCACGCAGGCGGGTCAAGCCGTGGCCAAAGAACCGGGCGGCCAGGCGCTTGAGCAAAGGCATCTCGGCCAAGGGACGAAGTTCAGGAGGAAGATCAGGTGTGTGTTGCGGCACGCAGGCGGACTCCAGTGTGTGAGGCTGTCGGGGCTATGGTGTCTGCATTTGCCATTGAGTTCTAGTGAAATGCTTACAGGTCATTGGCTTATGCGATGAAGTGAAGGCTGGATGAGAATTTTTCGAGGTTATTTGATATCGATTAATTCGATTTAATTGAGGCATTTTTTACGCTTTTTATCGATCAGTACCTGATAGATGATGCTCACCATCAACCACCGGTTCTCGTTTGTGGCTCAGACGTTCTGCCCCATGACGAACCTTTTCAGGAGACGATCATGCTTGAACTCAGACCTTTCAACTCCCTGGGCGGCGCGCACCATGGCTGGCTGGATGCTCACCACCACTTTTCGTTCGCCGAGTACTACGACCCCAAACGCATGAACTGGGGCAACCTGCGGGTGTGGAACGACGATGTGATTGCCCCCGGCACCGGGTTCCCGCAACACCCGCACCGGGACATGGAAATCATCACCTACGTTCGTGAAGGCGCGATTACTCACCAGGACAACCTTGGCAACAAGGGTCGCACCGAGGCCGGTGATGTACAGGTCATGAGCGCCGGCACCGGGATCGCCCACAGTGAATACAACCTGGAAGCAACCGAGACCCGGATCTTTCAGATCTGGATCATCCCCAACGAAACCGGTTTGGCACCTTCGTGGGGGGCCAAACCGTTTCCCCAAGGTCAGCGCGAAGGTTTCGTGACCCTGGCCAGCGGCAAGGCCGGCGACGATCAAAGCCTGCGGATTCGTGCCGATGCGCGTCTGGTGGCCGCGAACCTTAAGGCTGGTGAGTCCGCCGAGTATCACCTGGACAGTGGTCGTCGTGCGTATCTGGTTCCCGCCACCGGCGTCATTGAAGTCAATGGCTTGCGTGCACAAGCTCGAGACGGGGTCGCGATTGCCGATGAGCAAGTGTTGCGGGTGACTGCGATCGAGGACAGCGAAATCGTTTTGGTGGACGTGGCTTGATGCGGTAAATCCGTGCGCAAAAAAGGGGCGACCGTTGATGGTCGCCCCTTTACGTGCAGCCATTGTGGTGAAGGGATTTACTGTGGCGAGGGGGCTTGCCCCCGTTGGGTTGCGAAGCGACCCCAAATCAGGTCATCACAATTCTTCAAACTGACTGCATGCACCTACTCTACGACTGCTTCGCAGCCGAACGGGGCGATGCGGCGTTCCGACAAGCCCCCTCGCCACAGGGCCTTCAATCACTTCGCAGAGATTGCGCCATCCACCAGTGTCTGAGCCTCGGCCACCAATTGCTTGAGGTGGTCGTCACTGACAAAGCTTTCCGCGTAGATCTTGTAGATGTCCTCGGTGCCCGACGGCCGCGCCGCGAACCAGCCGTTCTCGGTCATGACTTTCAGACCGCCTATGGCCTGGTCGTTGCCCGGCGCGTGGCTGAGGATGCTCTGGATCGCTTCGCCCGCCAGTTGAGTCGAGGTGACCTGGTCTGGCGACAATTTGCTCAGCAGTGCTTTCTGCTCAGGATTGGCCTTGGCATCAACGCGTACCGAGAACGGCTCACCCAGTTCATCGGTCAACGCGCGATAGGCCTGGCTTGGATCACGGCCCGTACGAGCGGTCATTTCAGCGGCCAGCAGCGCTGGTATCAAACCGTCCTTGTCGGTACTCCAGACACCGCCGTCCTTGCGCAGGAACGATGCACCCGCACTTTCTTCACCGCCAAAACCCAGGGAGCCGTCAAACAGACCGTCGGCAAACCATTTGAAACCGACCGGCACTTCGTACAGACGACGGCCCAGACGTTTGGCCACGCGATCGATCAAGCCGCTGCTGACCACGGTTTTACCCACGGCCGCATCGGCGCGCCACTGTGGACGGTTCTGGAACAGGTAATCGATCGACACCGCGAGGTAGTTGTTCGGCGCCAGCAAACCACCGGACGGGGTCACGATGCCATGGCGGTCGTGATCCGGGTCGCAGGCAAACGCCACGTCGAAACGCTCTTTCAAGCCGATCAGGCCTTGCATGGCATAGCTGGACGATGGGTCCATGCGGATCTGCCCGTCCCAGTCGACGGTCATGAAACGGAACGTTGCATCAACCTGTTTATTCACCACTTCCAGGTCCAGGCGGTAGTGCTCGGCAATCGCCGACCAGTAGCGCACCCCTGCTCCGCCCAGCGGATCGACACCCAGACGCAGCTTCGCATCGCGGATAGCGTCGAAGTCGATCACGTTGATCAGGTCAGCGACATAGGTGTTGAGGTAATCGTGACGATGGGTAGTGCTGGCCTTCAGGGCCTGCTCGTAGCTGATGCGTTTGACGCCGGCGAGCTTGGCTGCCAGCAACTCATTGGCCTTGGCTTCGATCCACTTGGTGATGTGGGTATCGGCCGGGCCGCCGTTGGTTGGGTTGTACTTGTAGCCACCGCTTTGCGGCGGGTTGTGGGACGGCGTGATGACGATGCCGTCCGCCAGGCCTGAAGTGCGCCCGCGGTTGTAGCAAAGAATCGCATGGGAAATGGCCGGCGTCGGCGTGTACTCGTCGCCTTCGGCGATCATCACGGTCACTCCGTTCGCTGCCAGCACTTCCAGGGCGCTGGCCCCGGCCGGCGTGGACAGCGCGTGGGTGTCGATCCCGACGAACAGCGGACCATCGATGCCCTGGGCTTCGCGGTACAGGCAGATCGCCTGGCTGATGGCCAGGACGTGCCATTCGTTGAAACTCAAGTCGAACGAGCTACCTCGGTGTCCGGACGTGCCGAAGGCGACGCGCTGGGTAGAAATGGCTGCATCGGGCTGCCCGGTGTAATAGGCCGTTACCAGTCGCGGGATGTCGACCAACAGTTCTGCCGGTGCCGGTTTGCCCGCAAAAGGACTGAGTGTCATGCAAAACCTCTGAGAGAGAGTGGTTCGGAATATGAACGCAGTTTACTGACAGTTTGGCCATAGCGCGACGTTATCGATTGTCAGGTTCCGAGGATCCCTGGCGACTCGGCTCGATCGATTCCAGACGCAAGGCATCCCCCAGTTGCCCCAGAGCAGCGACGAGCTCGTGATCGCCACCGAACGTATGACTCAGGCGCAAGTGCTGCGCGTGCAAGCCCTGCAGGCTGAACAACTCCCCCGGTGCGATGACCACTTGCTGTTTGAGCAGCCGCTGGAATACTCGATGCACATTGACCTGGCGCAACGAGCGGATCCAGATCGTCGCTCCGCCCTGGGGTTCGACGAAATGCAGCGCATCCGGCAGGCGCTCCTGGAGCAGTTGGGTCATCAGCACCATGCGTTCCTTGAGCAGTCGACGCAACACCAGCAGGTGTTGATCGATGCGTCCGTTGCTGTACAGCCGTGCGATGGCTTTCTGACGAATCAGCGACAAACGGAATGCCCGCAACAGAAAGTGCCGTTGCAACTCGGCACGCAGTTGCCGCGAGAGCAGATAACCAAAGGGCGCCTCCGAGCCGATGATTTTCTCGAAAGTGGAAAACACGATCAGCCGATCAGGGTCCAGCAGGTCGCGAAACCGCAAGCCGCTCGGCTCAAATTCGAGCTCACCGTAACAATCGTTTTCCAACACCCAACAGCCATGCCGTTCCAGCAGTTGCGCAATGGATTGCCGGTTGCCGTCAGGCGCCACACTCCCGCGCGGCATGTTCAGTCCCGATGAAAGCATCACCAATCGCACCCGCTCGGTCTCGAGCAGTTTTCTCAGCTGTTCGAGATCCAGGCCGCCACAGGCTTGCAGCGGCAGCTCGACAACCTGCACGTCCGCGTCCTGAAACAAGCGCAGAATCACCCAGTCGCACGGCGACTCGACCACCACCACCGCATCTTTGAGTTCAAGGACGGCGATCAATATTTCAAGTACGCCGCGCATATCTGCGCCGATATAGACATCATCGGCATGCCAGCAGCGCGTCGGTGAAGTGGTGTAGCGTGCCGCCAGGGCCGTGCGCAGTTCCAGCTCGCCGCAGGGTTGCGAAGACGGTTGCGGCTGGCGTGGATACTGGCGCAGCAATTCTCTCTCCAGCAACAATAACGGGCTGTCCAGAGGTTGTAACAACGCCGGCTCATCGGCGCTCAACACCAGCATGCCGGGGCGCCTGGCGTTGACATAGACTGTTTCGAGCAGGTCTTTGCCGCTGCCGGGCAGGCCGATGGAGGACACCGGCAGTGCGTAATAGCCCGACTTGGCAACCGAATAGATGCGTCCCTCCTTCTCCAGCAATGAATAGGCGTATTGAATGGTCGAGATCGACACACTCAAACGATCCGCCAACTGCCGCAATGAGGGCAGGCGCACTCGCACGTCACTGCCCGGTTCATTAATCAGATTGTTCAGGTAGCGGTACACCGCCTGGTACGCGAAATCGGAATCTCGTGGTCCTTTCATGGGTGATGACCGAACACGCTACGAACGTCATGACGCACTCTTGATGAATCCGCCAAACCAGGAACGTTCACTGGCCCGTCGACCATTCGCCAGTCACTGCCACTTCACTTTCAAGGTCCATGCCTTCATCTCGCACGCCCACGTCACCGCTTTCCGTGCCAGGCCCCCTACCCTCGTCCCATACCACCGGCCCCATGCGGTAAAGCGTACCGATCAGGCTGACCGGCAACCCGCTGACATCAACCATCCACTGCAGAACCTGCTCGGGTGCCGGGCCGCCCTGCATCGCCCGGTGCAATTCCGGCAGCGCCACCAGCATGCCGGGGTGGCACTGACGGAGAAAATGCTCCAGTGCCGCGCCATTATCGACAAAAGGGGCGAACAGCAGACACACCAGTTGGGCTTCACTCAAACCGAGATTCTTTTGTGCCTCGGCCGTCGCCAATCCACGCTGATCGGCCATTGTCAGCGGATTGCCGAAGGTCTCCATGGCCTGCTCGCAAAAACGCTCGGGCAACTGTTTACGGCGCATCATCAGCAGCGCCCGTTGCAGGTACTCGATGACGCCCTCCTCGTAGGTGCGACCGTGTACAAAGCGCGCTTGCAAGCCGCGAAGGTGTGCGGATATCGACAGACTGACATGGTCGTTATCGCTGAGTTGAGCCGTCAGTTCGTCAGGTTGAAACCCGAGGAAGTCCGTGAGCAGCGGCCAGCGCTCTTCCAGGTTGCTGACCAGCATGTCGTGAATGTCGATGAAGGTCGTGCGACGGCAGGCTTCAAAGCGGTCGGCAGGACGCCATGCAGCCTGAACAGAGTCGGGATAGAACTCGCGATAGCAATCACTGCCCAGCTCATCGAGCCGCGCGAACAATCCCTCGTAGCTCGCTTCATGGCGGCTCGGCGGCTGAAGCCCGGCCTTGGCTGCGGCGCGGTTCAAACCGTCGAGAAACTGCGCCTGCCGACGAGGTGAATCGCTACTGACCATTACATCGACGCCGTTGTCCCAGCGGGCGATTTGCCCATAAAACTCTCCCGTGGCCAGGTACCCGTCGTCCCACAACTCGAGCGGCCCGTTCCAGGCGCGACGGTGCCCGACCATCAGTAGATTGAGCCGATTCGTCTCTCGGCCGGCCTCGGAGATTGGTCCCAGGTGATTGAACGGCAGGACTTCACGATTATCGACCATCAACATTTCGACCCGGGGATCGTCGTAGAGAAACAATGCGCTGCTACTGTGATGGATGTTTTCCAGCGCTGTCGCAGCCGTGCCATTCAAGCGCAAAGTGGCCACTCGCAGCCGAAACGTCGCTGGTGCCCGACCGGCGATACTCAGTTGCGCGGCGCGCAGTAGAGCCAGTGTGTAGCAGCTGTCGCGGGACCCGGACTGGATCGTAAGCACCTTGTAATCGCCGATACGCTCCATACCTCCAGCCGACACCACCAGGCGCTGAATCATCAGTTGCAATGCCGTGCGCTCGGCGCGAGAGAAAAAGCTCAGCAAACGCTGCAGTACTTGTTGATAAACATAATTCATTGCCTGTTCATGGGTATGGGTCATCATTGTTTACCTGTTACTCATAAGTTCAACGCCACGCAAACAATTACATGGACTGCGCGTCGGATTGCCTGTCATGAATGGGGGGGCCGGGACTGTTATCAAATGCTAGCACTTAAGCATTGTGTAATTATTTGAAATGGTTGCATGTCCCCGGGGGACTCAAGCAGCGCCGGATCGCCGCAGCGCCCAGCGTGGCTGGCGTTCTTCGGACTCGAGCGATTTCCTAGGAAATTTCCGACAACATCCCACAGACATGTAATACAAGAAATAAAGAAAGAAGTTGCCAATAAATGCATGAGTGTCGAGCGACGTCGAATTATTTGTTGAGCATGTATTGCCGATGCGCGTTGAAAAGTTTCAACCTGATACCCAGCCATGACTCTTTCCTTGAGATGAAATAATCATTCAATTATCAGGGCTTACATAATGATTAGAAGATACAGATCGAGAGCAAAAACCAGTTCAGTTGCTGAACCGCCCCACCGAGGGATCAATGGGATGTCTCATTTTGGAGGTTTTGACAGCGGAAAAGTCCATGCTTGCACGGACTTTTCCAGAGGGGCTTATACAAAGAGGCTCGTACGAAGAGCTCAGGCAGGTTCGACCTCAAGGGCGACTCGTTCGCGACATGGGCATTCGTCCATGTAGCGGTGCGCTTCGACAAACTGGGAAAACGGGAACACCCGAGTCTTGAGCGGCAGCAGCACACGGTCCGCGGTCAACTGGTTGATATCGCGCAGCGCACGTTGCAGCGCCGCCTGGTCCTGGAGGATGCCCAACTCTGGCTTGCCGGTGAAGTTACCGATGCAGTGCACGAAGAACTGAATGTTCTTCTGGAACGCCGCACAAGCCGGAAATGGTGTCTGGTTACCGCCTTGCAGACCATAAAGCACCAGGCTGCCGCGAGGCGCGAGCACATCGCCGAGCATTGACATCTGCGGACCGCCAAGGCCATCGAACACCACATCGACGCCACGGTTATCGGTAATTTTGTTGATCCGCATCAGCAGATCTTCTTCTTCGGTGACGATGACTTTCTCGGCACCCAGTGACAGCAGGTATTCACGCTCGTCTGCGGTTTTGGTCGCAGCAATCACGCGCACGCCGAGGGCTTTGCCCAACTGTACGAACGACGGCCCGGCGCAATGACTGGCGTCGGTCACCAGAGCGAATTGCCCGGGTTTGACGCGCGCCAGATCGGCATAAGCAAAATAGGCGATCAACAACGGCGTGTAGTGCACGCTGGCTTCGACCGGACTGAGCACGTCCGGGTAGCGGGTCAGTGCCGAACGCGGCAGAACGATCTGTTCGCCGTAGACTGGATAGTCGTTGGGGCTTTCGGCCGGGAAACTGGCGACCTTGTCACCGACAGCCAGGTCATCGACACCCTCGCCAAGCGCCGTGACCACGCCGGCCATTTCATGACCCAGGCCTGAAGGCAGGCGAGCATGGGACGAAGCCAGGTTCTGGCGCCAGAGAATGTCGTACCAGCTGATGCCAATCGCCTCGACACGCACCTGCACTTCGCCCGGCGCAGGCAGAGCAGCCGCATGCTCTTCGCATTTGAGCACCTCGGCTGGACCAAACTTGTGAAAACGGATCGTGCGGGACATCGCAAACCTCGTCAAAATAACCTCTAATGCCCTGAACTCTATCTGGGCTTTCTACCCAAGACCATCAGTGGCCATTAATAGTCGACATGCCTGTCATTGATTCCGCAGCGACGGCGACATCATCCAATGCCGTAAAAACCGAAGCAGCCTTCCAAGGAAAACTGAATTACCCTGTGCAGAGTACCAGTCTTTCCCCGTAAGATTCACGCCGGCCATTGTTCTCATATGGTCGCTCACGTCAAGTTTGCTGAATCTGCCAGGACTCCAGATGAATCGTAATGACCTGCGTCGTGTCGACCTGAACCTGTTGATCGTTTTCGAAACACTGATGCACGAACGCAGCGTGACCCGCGCTGCGGAGAAATTGTTCCTCGGCCAGCCGGCCATCAGTGCGGCGCTCTCGCGCCTGCGCGGGCTGTTCGATGACCCGCTGTTCGTGCGCACCGGTCGTAGCATGGAACCTTCCGCCCGGGCGGTAGAAATCTTCGCCCTGCTCTCGCCGGCCCTGGACTCGATCTCCACCGCGGTCAGTCGTGCGGCGGAATTCGATCCGGCGACCAGTACCGCGGTATTTCGCATCGGCCTGTCGGACGATGCCGAGTTCGCGTTGCTGCCAATGCTGCTCAAACGGCTGCGTGCCGAGGCACCGGGCATCGTGTTGGTGGTGCGTCGCGCCAATTACATCCTGATGCCGAACCTGTTGGCCTCGGGCGAAATTTCCATTGGTGTCAGCTACACCGCCGACCTTCCGGCCAACGCCAAGCGCAAAGTACTGCGCCGCAGCATGCCGAAACTGTTGCGGGCCGACACCGTGCCGGGGCCGTTGAGCCTGGATGATTTCTGCGCCCGCCCTCACGCACTGGTTTCGTTCGCGGGTGACCTGAGCGGCTTTATAGATGAAGAGCTGGAGAAACTGGGGCGCAAACGGCACGTGGTGCTGGCGGTGCCGCAATTCAACGGGTTGAGCACACTGATCAGCGGCACCGATATCGTGGCCACCGTCCCGGATTACACCGCCGAAGCGTTGACCGCCGCCGGTGGTGTCCGGGCAGAGGATCCACCGTTGCCGGTGCGCAGCTTTGAATTGCACATGGCCTGGCGTGGGTCGCAGGATAATGATCCGGGTGAGCGATGGTTAAGGTCGCGGATTCAGATGTTTTTCGGTGACCCAGATAGTCTGTAACAGATCTCCAACAAACTTAAAAAACCTTGAACCCTCTTCATTTTTCAGGCGACGCCCACTAAAAGCAGCACGCTATGGCCTACGGCTGAAGAACGACGAGAGGACGGGTGGCGTCCTCTCCTCCAGGCTCGTGTGCTACGTCACTTTCGCTGTTCAGTTGACCCTTATTGTCAGGACGGATCTTGAACCAGATGGAGTACATCGCTGGCAGGAACACCAGCGTCATGATGGTCCCGACGAATGTGCCTCCAATCAGCGTGTAGGCCAGCGTCCCCCAGAAGACGGAGTGTGTCAGCGGAATGAATGCCAGGATGGCCGCCAGCGCTGTCAGCAGTACCGGGCGGGCACGTTGGACCGTGGCTTCGACCACTGCGTGAAACGGATCCAGCCCTTCTTGCGCGTTGTGATGGATTTGCCCAATCAGAATCAGCGTATTGCGCATCAGAATGCCCGAAAGGGCGATTAGACCGACTAAGGCGTTGATACCAAACGGCTGCTGGAAGATAAGCAATGTCGGCACCACACCAATCAATCCCAGAGGCGCGGTGAGGAACACCATGATCATCGCCGAGATCGAACGGACCTGCACAATGATGATCAGCAGCGTCATGGCAATCATGATCGGGAACAGCGGCAACATCGCTTTACCGGCCTTGCCCGACTCCTCGATTGCACCCGCCTGCTCGATCCGGTACCCGTCAGGCAGCTTGTCGATGACCGGCTGCAGCTCTTTCATGATCACGCTCGAGACGTCCGGTGGCTGCATGCCTTCGGCAATGTCACCGCGCACGGTAATGGTCGGCGTGCGGTCACGACGTCGGAGGATCGGATCCTCCATACGCACGTCCACTTCCCCTACCTGGGACAGCGGAATACGCTGGCCCGCCGTGCCCACCAGCGTAAAGCCTTCTATCCTGGCGGGATCGAGCCGGATATCACCCGCTGCGCGACCAACCACCTGCACCGAGCGAATGTCCTCACGAACCGCGGTGATCGGTACCCCCGCGAGGAGAAACTGCAGTTGCTGCGCGACTGAGTTTGACGTCAACCCCACCGCCTCCAAGCGATCCTGATCCAGAGCAAAATGCAGCGTCGGCGTCAGTGGCCCCCAGTCAGTGTTGACGGTCCTCATCATCGGGCTCGACTGCATCACGTCCTGTACCTGGCCCGCGATCTCGCGCAATTTTGACGGATCAGGCCCCATCACCCGATAGGCAACAGGGAACGGCGAATACGGACCAAACACAAGCTGAGTTACCCTGACACGCGCTTCTGGGGCAAGTCCCTCAGCAGCGGCCTCGCGGAGACGGAACTTGAGGGCCTCGCGCTCCTCCTGACTGTCCGTCAGCACCACAATCTTCGCGAAAGACGGATCGGGGAGTTCCGGCGCCATCGCCAGATAGAAGCGCGGCGCGCCTTGCCCGATATAGGCCGTGACGATTTTTGCCTCACCCTGCTTTTGCAGCCAGGCCTCTATCTTGGCGGTGGTGGCGCTGGTCTGCTCAATGGAGGTTCCATAAGGCATTTGTACTTCAATCAATACCTCTGGACGGTCCGAGGTCGGGAAGAACTGTTTCTTGACCAGGCTCATGCCGAGAATCGCCACGACAAACGTAGCGATAACAGTACCGGCCACCAGCCATTTGCGAGCGATGACACGCGTCAACACCTGGCGGAAGCGGTTGTAATTTCGGGTGTTGTAGATGGCCGCGTGACCACCCTCGACCTTCTTGATGTTCGGCAACATCTTCACACCCAGGTACGGGGTAAAGGCCACCGCAACCACCCAGGAGGCAATCAGGGCAATGCCCACGATCCAGAACATGTTGCTGGTGTACTCGCCGGCTGTCGACTGCGCGAAACCGTTGGGCATAAAGCCGATAGCCGTCACCAGCGTACCGGAAAGCATCGGTGCGGCGGTATGACTCCAGGCATACGCGGAAGCTTTGATGCGGTCGTAGCCCTCCTCCATTTTCACCACCATCATTTCGATGGCAATGATGGCGTCGTCCACCAACAGTCCGAGCGCCAGAATCAACGAGCCAAGGGTGATACGGTCAAAGTTCTTTCCAGTGGCCGCCATCACCACAAACACCACAGCCAACGTCAACGGCACAGCCGCAGCGACCACAACGCCTACACGCCAGCCCATGCTGAGAAAGCAGACAAGCATCACCACAAGCAGCGCGACGAAAAATTTGACCATGAACTCGCCGACGGCCGAACTGATATTTACAGATTGATCGGTGACCTTGGAGAGCGTCATGCCCAACGGCATGCCTTCATTGATCTTGACCGTCTCCGCGTCCAACGCCTTGCCCAGGTCAAGACCGTTCCAGCCCTCACGCATCACGATCCCCAGCAACAAGGCCTCTTCACCGTTATTACGCACGAGAAAGGTTGCCGGATCTTCATAACCACGTTCGATCGTCGCCACGTCCGAGAGCTTCAGCGTCCGCCCCTGAACCGCAATGGGTGTGTCACGAATCTTCTGCACCTTGTCGAAGGCGCCATCCAGCCGGAGGAAGATTTGTGGCCCGTCGCTTTCGATCGAACCGGCAGGCGTGAGCACGTTCTGATTGTTCAGTGCGGCAAAGATGTCCTGAGGCGATATGCCCAAGGTGGCGAGGCGATCATGAGAAAAGGAAACAAAGATACGCTCGGGTTGCTCCCCAATAATGTTGACCTTCTTCACGCCCGGCACATGCAACAGTTGTTGGCGCAACGACTCTGCATCACGTACCAACAGTCGCTGCGGTTCGCCTTTGGCTTTCAGGGCGAAAAGCGCAAATGTCACATCCGAAAACTCGTCGTTGACCATTGGCCCGATGACACCCGCCGGCAGCTTCCTGGCCTCATCGTCGAGCTTTTTACGCGCCTGATAGAACTCCTCCTGCACTTGCGCGGGCGGCGTGCTATCGCGCAGTGACACCATCGTGAAAGCGAGGCCAGGACGGGTGTAGGTTTCCGTGCGGTCGTACCATTTCAGTTCTTGCAGGCGTTTTTCAAGTGGCTCTGCTACCTGATCCTGCATCTCCTGCGCCGTGGCGCCCGGCCACGCGGTAATGACCGTCAACTGTTTGACCGTAAACGGAGGATCCTCCGCGCGCCCCAGCTGGAAGAACGACAGGATGCCCGCAACGGCGATCAGGAAGATCAGAAACACCGTGATGGAGCGCTCGCGAACGGCGATCGCGGAAAGATTGAAGCGCCCCTCGCTCATGGATGACTCCCGGCAACCTTGACGTCACCCGGTTGAGCCAGTCTCACCTCCTCACCATCGCGCAGCAGATGCGCGCCTAACGCTACAATCTGCTCGCCGACCTTGAGGTCGCCTGCGACTCGCGCTGCGTCGTCGCTCAAGCCCAGGACCTGAACAGATCGCCAAGTCACTTTCGCCGGTGTACCGGCGATGACCCACACGCCAGTGCCTTGGCCTGGGTCATAAACGGCAGCGATCGGTACTTGCAGCCCCTGCCCTTGCGTGGTGCCTTCGGCGATCCGAAGCGTGACGGTCGAACCTAACGGCGCATTGGCCAGCGCGCCCTCAAGCACATACCGCGCCTCGAAGGTGCGCGTCATACGGTCGGCCGAGTCAGAAAGCAGCCTCAGCTTCGCTGTAACAGCACCCGTGGTGTTGCCATAAAGCGTCGCCTGCGCAGTGGATCCTGCTGTGGGGCGTAGCGTCTCGGGCAAGTGCACGATGGCTTCGCGCTGCCCGGCCCGCGCCAGTCGAACCACGGGCTGTCCCGGGCTGACAACTTGTCCGGGCTCGGCGAGCGTCTCCACCACAACGCCGTCGGAATCCGCAAACAGCACCGCATAACCAGAAGCATTGCGAGCCACGTCAGCCTGCGCTTCAGCAGCGCTGAGCTGCGCTTTTGCGGTATCCGCTGCGGCTTTGATCTGGTCATAGGCCGATGCAGAAATAGCACCTGCGGCGACCAGGTCGCGATATCGCGCCTCGTCATCTGCAGTCTGCTTGGCTCGGGCCCGAGCGGCGATGACTGACTCTTGCTGTGCTCGCGCCTGCAACCCCAGGTCGATTGGGTCAAGGCGCATGAGTGGCTGACCACGTTTAACGGTCTGACCGGTGTCAACCAGACGCTCAAGTATCTTGCCTGATACCCGGAAGCCCAGGTCGCCCTGGACGCGGGCAGCCACGACGCCAGTGAAAGAACGTGAGACGTCGGACGAAGCCTGAACCGCAGAGGACCTCACCAGAGGGGCTTGCGTGCGTGGATCTTCAACGGTGGATGAGTCACCACACGCCGTCAGGACGAGAGGCAACAAGCAAGCGGCAATGGGGACAGGTCGAAGCCGGCGCATAGGTTCCCTTACTTAAAAAATAGGACAGGCACCACATTCTCAGTCTGGTGACCATTACTGTCAATGGTCACATATTATGAAATGCCAAGCCCCTCGGCCTAAGCACCAGAACCACCGCACATATTGAGCCAATTCCGAACATAGCTCAAAGAGCGTCGATTGACAGAATGTGACCACAACGTAATATGGTCACAAACATCCTCGATTGAAGGTACCTCAATGCCTCCCCTCCGCCCCATTGCTCTCTTGGTGAGTGCCAGCTTGATGACAGGTTGCGCGGTCGGTCCGGACTATCACCGTCCGGACGTCCCACTTTCGAACCATTACTTGGGGCAGTCTGCTGTCGAACAGAGGCCTGGGGCGACGCCGGCCAGTCTTGTCGCCTGGTGGGAAGGCTTTGGTGATCCACTGTTAGCCGACTTCGTCTCCAAGGCACTTGAGCAGAACCTGGATCTGGCGCAGGCGTCGGCGCGAGTCACGCAGGCACGGGCAGGACTGGGCGCTGCAAATGCCGCTTTACTGCCCTCAGGGAACATCAGCGGACAGGCCGCGCGCTCCTACCAGTCAATCGAGACGCCGCTCGGCCAGGTGTTGAACTCAACGCCTGGCTATGATCGGTACGGAAGCTCCTACGAGGCCAACCTCGATGCCAGCTGGGAGGTAGATGTCTTTGGCGGATTGCGCCGCGGACGCGAGGCTGCTCTGGCCGAGTACCAGGCTTCCCAGGCCGGCGTCGCTGCCACACGATTGGCCGTCGCTGCACAGACCGCCGATATCTACATCACTATCCGCGGACTGCAGACCCGGCTAGACATTGCGAATCGGCAAGTCAAAACGCAGCAAGAGGTGCTAAAGAAAGTCCAATTACTCTACGGCAAGGGCCTCGCTGCCAACTATCAGGTTCACCAGACTGAGGGAGCGCTATCGCAGGTCCAAGCGACAGTGCCAGTCCTGCAGACCGGCCTGGATGCTGCCATGAATGCGCTGGATGTAATGCTCGGCACGCCGCCAGGCACTCACCGCACACAACTGGCAAGTGCGGGGAGCATTCCTGTAGCGCCGCAGTTAAAGGCGACGGGAACGCCGGCCGATTTGCTGCGCCGCAGGCCAGACCTCCTTGTGGCTGAGCGCCGTCTTGCGGCCTCAAACGCACGCATCGGGGAGGCGATTGCTGAGTACTACCCGAAATTATCCCTTAGCGCATTACTGGGCAGTGCCACGGCTGTATCCGCAGGCAACCTTTTTACTGGCGGCGCCAGCCAGTCGGCGGGCGTATTGGGACTGCGCTGGAGACTCTTCGACTTCGGTCGCATAAACGCCCAAATCGACCAAGCCAAGGGACAGGAGGCCGAAGCCTTGGCCGCTTACCGCCAGTCCGTCTTGCGCGCCACCAAGGATGTCGAGAACGCTTTCTCCGCACTGGTGAATCGGGAAGCCCAGGCAACCACCCTCACCGGGGGTGAGGCGTCTCTGACACAGGCTCGCCAATCGTCGTTCATTGCCTACGAGAAAGGCACGGCCAGCCTGATCGACGTCCTGCATGCCGACGAGACGATGCTGCAGGCTTCCGATGCTCGGGCACAAGCACGAACGGAATCGGCACGGGCAGCGGTCGCGGCATTCAAGGCGCTCGGTGGTGGCTGGCAGCCTCCCGAAGCCCAGCCCGTGGCGACCCGATGACTTGAAACGTGACGTGGCACTTAATGCACCCCCTCCTCTTTCAGCTACTACCCAATCCGAGAGCGGGTTCGCTCACCGACTGACGCGGTCAGCGGCCAATTGCTCAATAGAAACCAACCGGAGAACAACGAAATGAAATCGAACGAGAATTCCTGGGTGCTCATCACCGGTGCATCAAGCGGATTTGGCGAGGAGTTTGCCCGGCAATACGCAGCGCAGGGGAAATCTCTCGTCCTGGTAGCACGGAGACTGAGTAAACTCGAAGCGCTATCGGTGGAGTTGCACGAACGTTTCGGTGTTGATGTGATCGTCGAACAAGTAGACCTGTCCTCGATCCCGGCGATCATCGAACTGCACGAGCGGCTGAGCGAGCGCAATATAGTGATCGATGTACTCATCAACAATGCGGGTCATGGATTGCAGGGGCCTTTCCTGGATCAACCTCTGGATGAGTCCCTGACCATGATTGATTTGGATATCGCCAGCCTGACAGCCCTGACACGCCTTTTCGCGGCCGACATGCGAGCCCGCAAACGTGGCCACATCCTGATGGTCGCCAGCTTGCTGTCCTTCCAGGGCGTGAAGAATTTCGCCGTTTACTCTGCCGCGAAAGCCTATGTTCTTCGCTTCTCTGATGCGCTTCATCGTGAACTGAAAAATGACGGCGTCGTCGTTACCGCACTTTGCCCTGGGATGTCAGATACCGGATTTGCAGAAAGCGCCAAACAACGGATCACACCGGCCTTAAAAATGGTGATGATGCAGCCTCAACCCGTCGTGCGTGCAGGAATCCGTGCGCTGCAAGCCGGACGCATGAGCGTGGTGCCGGGTTTTGGCAACAAGGCCATCACCGTCTTGACGTGGGCCACTCCACGTCGGTTTCATCAGAGCTTGATGGCGCAGGTGATGGGAGTCTGAGGGGGCGAAAAAGAGGCCTTTTACCTCAGGGGAAAGGCCCGAGATGTGCTCTTAACGGTCGGGAGGCAACGCCTGCTCCCGACAGGACATTCATCGTGTAACAGCACTCAATTAGAAGCGGTAACTAGCAGACGTACCGAGCCCGCTCGCACTGTTCTTATATCTGGCACTGTATGCACCTCTATTCGCAGAGGCATCGTTGATCTGCACGCTCTCCTCCCATAGGTAGGAATAAGCAACATCGATCGTGACATTGTCCGCCGGAGTCCAGCCAGCACCGAAGCTGATAACCTTCCGGTCACCCGTAGGAATACGTGGTCCACGGTTGGTGTTGTTGGTGGGCGACTGGTCGACCGAGAAGCCTGCGCGAAGTACCCATTGGCTGTTCAATTTGTACGCCGTGCCGATAGCGTGAGCCCACGTATCATGCCAGTTCTGTTCTTCGATAATAGTGCCCAGCGAGCCGTTCAACAAAGGGGGTAAACCAGTGTTCTCGATGGTTAATTCTTTAAAGCGACTCCAGCGTGTCCAGGTACTCCCCAAATATAGAGTCCAGTCATTACTGAGCTGATGAGTCACCGAGAAGTCCACAGACTCTGGGGTATCCACATCCAGCGAAGCGTCATAACTGCGGCCGCTGACCCCCAACACGCTAAAGATGCCGTCGGTGACTTTGGTCTTGGCGTCCAAGTGGTAACTGACCTTGGAATGGTAGGTCATTCCCAGGCGGGTTCGGTCTGTAGCCTGCACCAGGATACCGGCGTTGAAACCGAGGGCCGTGTCGTCGCCCGTGCTTTTAAGTTTTCCGTCATTGCGACCTGGGCTAAGTGGATTGGGCACCATCCCGGACAGCTCACCGGTGATGCGGTTGATGGTCGGACCGAACCCGATCGAAACTTTGTCGTTAAAGGCATAGCTGATGGTGGGCTGGAACGTAAGGGTCGTGACCTCACTTTTGTTGGCGTAGTAACGCCCGGCAAAACCGCTGCCATAGTCAGTCATCAGACCGAAAGGTACATAAAACCCTACACCGAACGCCCAATGCTCATCGATGGGTTTGACGTAGTAACCCATAGGCACTGTAGTGGTTGGCACCATGTCACCGTCTTCCTGGCCCCCGAATGTACTGCGGGTTTGGCTTATGTCGGACTTAGCGAAAAGAGTCGCAGCCCCCACGCTGACCTGCTCCCTTTTCAAGCGAGACATGCCCGCAGGATTACCGAAGACCGTGCTCGCATCTTCAGCGGAGGAAGAGCGACCGGCAAACCCGGATCCCATCCCACTGATGCTTTGTTCGTTGAGAGCGAAACCACTTGCAAACACATTTGAAGATGCGAGCACGACTGCGAGGCCAAATGGGCTCTTGAGCACTATTTTTTCATTATTTGAACTCTATGGGTATCACTGAGATGAAGCAGTGGAAGTAACGGACCACATGCTTATTCATGTGACCAATTCCGTCAATGGTCACATAATGAATAAATGAAATGCCCTTCGACGACTGGAAGAAGGGCAAAGTGAAAAGCCGTTTTGGTGATGTGTCGCTTACACAGGCATGACGTAAAACCGTTAGCCGAAGGTCAAGGCATGAGGCTACGCAAAATGAGGTTGGAGGTGAGCGTGGGCGCCTCCTCGACATAATCGAGGTTGTACTGCAGGAGTAAAGGATTGACGAAAGGCCGCAAAGCCAGATGTATCGCTTCTACTGTCTCGTCCAGGGGAGTCTTGCGTTCAAATTCGCCGATCTCTCGCCCCTCCCGCACGATTTGCAACACGAAGCGCTTGATCTGCGCGTCATAAGCCTGCGTACTGGGCCAGCTTTCCGACGCCGCGAATGCTGCAATGTCATAGAGTTTTCGGTCGTTAAAGAACAGATTCACACCTGTGGCGATCACAGTTTTGACCAATCGTCGAAAGCGCTCCGTCGGCGACAGGTCTTCTACATTGATCGCCTGCTCCACAGCCGCGACGATTTCTGCTAGACAATTTGCGCAGATGGCTTCACCGATCGCCTGCTTGGAATCAAAAAATTTGTAGATATAGGCCTTGGAAAACCCGATGGCCCTAGCCAGGTCGGAAACCGTGGTTTTGGCGTAGCCGTATTGACTGAAGTGTTCGTTGGCCGCCGCGACAATCTGGTCTCGAATGTCGTGATCGGCTGGGCCACGGGGGCTGGGCGAAGCTGAAGATATTGATGGCTGATTCATGGGAACAGCTTACTCATCCTATCGAGGACTGACAACTTGTGACCAAAAAGATATACAGTCACAAAACAGCAGCTATGGGCCGAGTGGCGTCCGAGGTACTAAACCGGCAACTCAGCCCTGATCGACATGAGTTCCGTCATACGACAGAGCCTCCCCGCGCCATGAAGAATCTAACGCTACATTACCTAGCGACACTGTGTAGCCTGCGCGTAAATGCCCGGGCCGCACTGCAACGCAATTCTGTTTGCGCGGATGTTGAGTGGCCTTGGCATGTTCGCTCAATTGAAACAGTCATGGCGCACTCAACAGCAGATTATGATCTCCACCTCGCAGCATCCGAGGCCAGACCTCTGATTCCTTCAGACTAAAACCTTTGTGGCATCACACTCTCCACTCCGCAATAAGGCTCAAACCAATTCGGCTAAAGATGCCGGGTTGAAGCCCTTCATATCTGCATAATCGCCATTTTCCACTTTAGCGGCCCAATCCTTGTCACTCAGCAGAACACGCCCTACTGCGATCAGATCAAACTCTTCGCGCTCCATACGCTCAACGAGCCGATCCAGACTCGCAGGGGTTGATCCCTTGCCGGCGAATGCGTGAGTAACATCATTATCCAGCCCGACCGAACCGACGCTAATGGTTGTGGCTCCAGTGACTTTCTTCGCCCAGCCCGCGCAGTTCAGCCCGTTCTCACCATCAATTTCGGGAAATTCAGGGTCCCAGAAGCGTCGCTGCGAGCAATGCAGAACATCAACACCCGCCTCAACCAACGGTAGCAGCCAGTCTTCCATTAATGCCGGGGTCTCGGCGAGGCGCACTCCAAAGTCCTGCTGCTTCCATTGACTAACGCGCATGATGATAGGGAATTCGGGGCCGACCGCATGACGCACTGCAGACACGATCTCAGCGGCAAAACGCGAGCGCTCTTTGATCGTCGGTCCGCCATAACGATCGGTGCGCTGATTGGTACCCGCCCAGAAGAACTGATCGATCAAATAACCATGAGCCCCATGGATCTCAACGGTGTCGAAACCCAGGCGTTTGGCATCCGCCGCTGCCTTGGCAAAAGCAGCAACTGTGTCTGCAATATCCTCTTCGCTCATTGCCACACCGCGCGGGTCGTTTGGCGAATCGAGGCCAGATGGGCTTTCAACCGGCGCATCAGGCTCCCAGCCGCTGACGTCACGCACTGCACCGGTGTGCCAGAGTTGCGGCCCCATACGGCCACCAGCATTGTGAACAGAATCGATCACGTTCTTCCATCCAGCTAGCGCTGCTTCACCGTGAAAAAAAGGGATGCTGGAACCGTTACGTGAAGCGGGACGATCGATGACGGTCCCTTCTGACAAAATCAATCCGACCCGACCCTCAGCCCGCCGCCGGTAGTATGCAGCGCTCCCTTCACCGGGGATGCCCTCTGGCGAAAATTGCCTCGTCATTGGCGACATGACAATCCGGTTTTTCAGTTCAAGCGATCGGATGGAAAAGGGACGAAATAAAATGCTGGTATCTAGGTTTGACATTGGATGGACTCCATTTGCTTCTGGAAGCCATATAAGTATATTTTGTAAACCAAATGTCAATTAGGCACCTAGAGTCGCCTAGGTATACATGAGGAAACTTCGATGCTGGATTTAAAGCCGCAATGTTTTTCGTCGGAGTGCCCAAGCCGGGCGCTGTTTGACCAAATCGCAGATAAGTGGTCGATGATGGTTCTGGCGGTGCTTGATGACGGGCCGCATCGTTTTAATGCCATCAGGCGCCGCCTGGAGGGCGTAACTCAGAAGGCACTTACACAGTGCCTGCGGCGGCTGGAACGAAATGGTCTCGTCTCGCGCCAAGTCATTTCGTTCTCGCCTGTGGCAGTGCAGTATGAGATCACCCCACTTGGTCGAACACTGCAGCAGCCATTTCGCGAATTGCATAAATGGACGCTCGACAAATTGCCTGAGGTTGAAGCGGCCCGGTTGAAGTTTGACGAGGCCGCGGAGGTAAGCTGACGGTGTGATTCTTTTTATCGACTCGCCGCTATTGCCATCCTGCAACGCATTACTTGATAGATTGCTGGCGGTATCCCTAAACCTACCAACGCCCACATTAAGTGCCTAATTGACTCTAGGTTTATCTGCAACCGTCTGATGAAGTTATTGCTGGCTCAGACGATCGCAGAGGCAACGCTACCAGGTATTGGGCGAGCGGAATCCGAATCCATCTTGGTCTCTGTTAGAAATCGCCATTCGCGATCGCTCGCAAACTTGATGCAACAGGGGGCAAAATTGGGAGCATATTTGAACTTTTTCTGCCTAAAAATATTGTTCTAGAGCCTAGTCAAAATGTTTTTTGGCGACCCTGAGAGCCTTTGAATCAAAGCGGCGCAGAGCGCCTAATCGCTGGCGACCGGGCGTTCACAACGGCCCACATAAAGAGCCGCAGGCACTGCTGCTGAGCCAAATGGGCAGCGACCAACAGGGTATACGCCACCCCTCAAGGTCGTATGACAGCGCCTGCCACACCAACCACATGCAGGCAGAGGTGATGTCATAGGTGGCAATGTCGTCCAGGCCACACAGGATCACAGTCACCATCAACTCCCTTGATTTAACGATGATTCAGATGGCGTGTGGTGTCGCGCCAGGCCCTACGTCACTTCCTGACGCGAGGTGCGGCCCGGCGACCAACCGAAGTTCATGCCCGCAGCCGCCAGCAGGATGGCGCTCGCGCCAATCACTTGCAGGACGCCGAGCGGGTGGGCGAAGGCAACCCAGTCGACCAGGATGGCGACGATCGGATAGATGAACGACAGTGCCCCGACCAGCGCCGTGGGGATTTTCTGGATGGCGCTGTACAGCAGGGTCGACATGAGCCCGGTATGGACCACGCCGATAATGATCAGGTAAGTCCAGGCGCCCTCGACCGTATCGACCCTGGTGAAGTCCACGAACGGTGCCAGGATCAGCACGCCAACCACCATCTGGATCAGCACGATCAGGTGCACGGGTAAGTCCTTGAGGCGCTTGGTGATCGCCGCCGCCACAGCGTAGAAGAAGGCTGAAGCCAGGGCCAGGCAGACGCCCAGCAGGTAGTCGGCGCCGGTGGCCTGCCCGCTGCCTTTGGCGGACACGATCAGCATCAGACCGGCGAAGGCCAACAGCAACCAGCCGACCTTGGCGGCGCTGAGGCGCTCGGCGAAGAACAGCACGCCTAGACCGACCAGCATGAACGGCTGAACGTGGTAGACCACCGTCGCAATGGCGATAGAGGAATGTTCGTAGGCACTGAATAACAGCACCCAGTTTAGAATCAGCGCCATCCCGCCCAGGCACACCAGAATGAACTGCCGGGCGTTGATCCGGGAGCGGCCCAGCACCCCGAGCACCAGGCACGCAACCAGCATTGCCATGGCGCCGAACAAGCAACGCCAGAACACCACGGCCTCCGGGCTCTGCCCCGACATGATGACGAACCAGCCCACCGTGCCGGAGATCACCATGGCCGAAATCATTTCGAGCGTCCCACGGGTTTGCGACTTCATCACTCACTGCTTCCTTGCTGTCGGCATTGCCGTAACCTAAGCCGCCATTCGCGGGGGTTGGCTCGGCAAAACGAAGTTTATAATGAACTAATGACTGCTATACTGAACAAGGCATCTGAGAGCGTCAACCCAATTCAGGATGATTTGCAAAACAAATGAACGACATAACGAACGCGCTACCGAGAAATAACCCGAGCCGAATCGATCTGCTGGCCCTTTCAATCAAACGCGAGCGCCTGGCCGCCGGGCTTTCCTTGACCGAGCTGGCGAAGCGCGCCGGGGTGGCGAAGTCGACCTTGTCTCAATTGGAGTCGGGAATTGGTAACCCCAGCATCGAAACCTTGTGGTCGCTGGCGATGGCAATGGGCTTGCAAGTCACCCGGTTCTTCGAGCACCCCCAGCAGACCCTGCGGGTGATTCGCGCCAACGAGGGCATGACCACCTATGCCGAGACTGCCAATTATGCAGCGACACTGCTTGCCGATTGTCCGGCGGGAGTACAACGCGATATCTATCGGCTCAAAGTGCAGCCCGGCGAAGTTCGGCTGTCTCAGCCCCACCCACTGGGCACCGTAGAGCACGTGGTGCTGTGCAGTGGCAGTGCCCATATCGGCCCGGCGACTGGACCTGTATTGCTGAACGCTGGCGACTACATCAGCTACTTGGCGAATGTGCCGCACGTGTTCGAAGCACTCGAGGCGGACACCACTGCGGTGATGGTGATAGAGCATTCCTGAGGTGGGGTGGAGAACCCTAATGGAATTCTGCCAGCACTCGCCATTTTCGTTCGCTCGTGTATCACGAGCGAACGAGGGTAAAAGTGGGGCATTGCTAAGTTTTTCGGCCTTAAAACACCGCCCTAGAGCCAAGTCAAAATGTTCTTCGGGGATCCGGATAGCCTGGCTTGATCCGGATTTTGTGTTGAGGCTGATGGCCTCTTCGCGGGCAAGCCTCGCTCCTACAAGGGATTTGTGTTTTGTTGGTCCAGTGTAGGAGCGAGGCTTGCCCGCGAAGACTGCGACACGGCTTCAAGCCAGACCTTTGCACTCCCCGCAACACACAATTGTCATCATTTCATTTGATAGCCCGCTAACGAAAGGTGCATGCTAGAGGGCTTGCTCCTGGCTTATATCATTCTGAATGATAGTTACCTTCGCCTCATTCGATTCGTGCGATACAACCCTGCCAAGCATCATCCGTCCCATCTCAATACATTGGCGGATGCATCCATGGAACAGTCACTCAAACATTTGCGCTTCCCCTTGGCTCTGTTGGCCGTGCTGGTGATGAGCGCCTGCGGCAAGACGCCGGACGCCGCTGCCACCATGCCCGCGGCCAAAGTCAGCGTGGCCAAGGTGCTGGAGCAACCGGTCAACGAGTGGGACGAATTCACCGGGCGCCTGGAAGCGCCGGAAACGGTAGAGATTCGTCCACGGGTCTCCGGCCAGATCGATGACGTAACCTTCACCGAAGGCGCATTGGTCAAGAAAGGCGACTTACTGTTCCAGATCGACCCGCGCCCCTTCCAGGCCGAGGTCCGCCGCCTAGAAGCTCTGGTCGCGCAAGCTCGCGCCACAGCCACCCGCAGTGAAAACGAAGCCCAACGCGGTGAGCGCCTGCGCACCAGCAACGCGATTTCCGCCGAACTCGCCGACTCGCGCACCAGCGCCGCCCAGGAAGCTCGCGCCGCCGTCGGCGCCCTCCAGGCACAACTGGACCTGGCCAAACTGAACCTGAGTTTCACCCGCGTGACTGCGCCCATCAGTGGCCGTGTCAGCCGTGCGGAAATCACCGCCGGCAACCTGGTGACCGCCGACACCACCGCCCTGACCAGCGTGGTCTCCACCGACAAGGTTTACGCCTACTTCGACGCCGACGAGCGTGTGTTCCTCAAGTACAACCAGCTCGCCCGCCAGGGTCAACGCGGCGCCACCACCCCGGTTTACATGGGTCTGTCCAATGAAGACGGCAACCCGCACCAGGGCCAGATGAACTTCGTCGACAACCAGGTCAACCCGAAGACCGGCACCATCCGCGGTCGTGCTGTGTTCGACAACAGCGATGGCAGCTACACCCCGGGTCTGTATGCACGCCTGAAACTGGTGGGTAGCGGCACTTACTCCGCTGTGTTGATCAACGACGAAGCGGTCGGTACCGACCTGGGTAAAAAGTTCGTGCTGGTGATGGATGCCGACAACAAAACGGCTTACCGCCCCGTCGAACTGGGTCCGAAGATCGAAGGTTTGCGCATCGTGCGCAGCGGTTTGAACAAGGACGACACCATCATCGTCAAGGGCCTGCAACGGGTACGTCCTGGCTCACCGGTCACCCCTGAGGTGATTCCGATGGCCAGCAAGGAAACCCTCGCGGCCCTCGCTCAACAACGACAAGCGCTGGAAGCCAGCAACCTGCCCCAAGTCGCACCTGCCAAGGTTGCGCCGGGTACGGTTGTGAAACTGGCTGCTGCGACTCCACGCGGTTAAGGGGCAACTACTCCGATGAATTTCTCCCAATTCTTCATTTCACGGCCGATCTTCGCAGCGGTATTGTCGCTGCTGATCCTGATCGCCGGCGCCATCTCGCTGTTCCAGTTGCCGATCAGCGAATACCCGGAAGTGGTGCCACCGACCGTGGTGGTCCGTGCCAACTTCCCGGGCGCCAACCCTAAAGTTATCGGTGAAACCGTGGCCGCTCCGCTGGAGCAAGCCATCACCGGCGTCGAGAACATGCTGTACATGTCCTCGCAGTCCACCGCAGACGGCAAAATCACCCTGACCATCACCTTCGCTCTGGGCACCGACCTGGACAACGCGCAGGTGCAGGTGCAGAACCGCGTGACCCGGTCCGAACCGAAACTTCCCGAGGAAGTGACGCGCATCGGTATCACCGTCGACAAGGCATCGCCCGACCTGACCATGGTTGTGCACTTGACTTCGCCGGACAAACGCTACGACATGCTCTACCTGTCCAACTACGCCCTGCTCAACATCAAGGATGAGCTGGCGCGTCTGGGCGGTGTCGGTGATGTGCAGCTGTTCGGTATGGGCGATTACTCGTTACGGGTGTGGCTCGATCCGAACAAAACCGCTTCGCGCAACCTGACCGCCACCGATGTGGTCACCGCGATTCGTGAACAGAACCGTCAGGTAGCGGCCGGTGCCCTGGGCGCTCCACCCGCTCCGAATGCCACGGCGTTCCAATTGTCGGTCAACACCCAGGGTCGTCTGGTGTCCGAGGAAGAGTTCGAGAACATCATCATTCGCTCTGGCGAAAATGGTGAAATCACTCGCCTCAAAGACATTGCTCGCGTAGAGCTTGGCTCCAGCCAGTACGCCCTGCGTTCCTTGCTGAACAACCAGCCGGCGGTGGCGATCCCGATCTTCCAGCGCCCAGGCTCCAACGCGATCCAGATCTCCAACGACGTTCGGGCGAAAATGGCCGAGCTGAAGAAGAACTTCCCGGAAGGCATGGACTTCAGCATCGTCTATGACCCGACGATCTTCGTGCGCGGCTCCATCGAGGCGGTGGTTCACACCCTCTTCGAAGCGCTGATCCTGGTTGTGCTGGTGGTGATCCTGTTCCTGCAAACCTGGCGCGCTTCGATCATCCCGTTGGTGGCGGTGCCGGTTTCGCTGATCGGTACGTTTGCCGTGATGCACCTGTTCGGCTTCTCGTTGAACGCCCTGTCGCTGTTCGGACTGGTACTGGCCATCGGTATCGTGGTCGACGATGCGATCGTGGTGGTGGAGAACGTCGAGCGAAACATCGGGCTCGGACTCACTCCGGTAGAAGCCACCAAGCGTGCGATGCGTGAAGTGACCGGCCCGATCATCGCGACGGCGCTAGTGCTGTGCGCGGTGTTTATCCCGGCTGCGTTCATTTCCGGCTTGACCGGTCAGTTCTACAAGCAGTTCGCCCTGACCATCGCGATCTCGACCGTGATCTCGGCCTTCAACTCGCTGACCTTGTCGCCGGCGCTGGCCGCCGTATTGCTCAAAAGTCATGACGCACCGAAGGACCGTTTCTCCAAGGTGCTGGACAAGATCTTCGGTGGCTGGTTGTTCCGTCCGTTCAACCGTTTCTTTGACAAGGCCAGCCACGGCTATGTCGGCACCGTGGGCCGGGTTATCCGCAGCAGCGGTATCGCCCTGCTGCTCTACGCAGGCTTGATGGTGCTGACCTTCTTCGGTTTCTCCAACACGCCGACCGGTTTCGTCCCCGGCCAGGACAAGCAATACTTGGTGGCCTTCGCGCAACTGCCGGATGCCGCGAGCCTGGACCGTACCGAAGACGTGATCAAGCGCATGTCCGACCTGGCCCTGAAACAGCCTGGCGTGGAAAGCGCGGTGGCCTTCCCCGGCCTGTCGATCAACGGTTTCACCAACAGCCCTAACGCCGGCATCGTGTTCGTCACCCTGAAACCGTTCGACGAGCGTAAGGACCCGAGCATGTCCGCCGGTGCGATTGCCGGGGCGTTGAACGGCCAGTACGCTGGGATTCAGGAAGCCTATATGGCGATCTTCCCGCCGCCGCCGGTACAAGGCCTGGGGACCATTGGTGGTTTCCGCCTGCAGATCGAAGACCGGGGCAACCTGGGCTATGACGAGCTGTACAAAGAAACCATGAACGTCATCGCCAAAAGCCGCAGCGTGCCGGAACTGGCCGGTCTGTTCACCAGCTACACAGTGAACGTGCCGCAGGTCGATGCCGCCATCGACCGGGAAAAAGCCAAGACCCACGGCGTGGCTGTCAGCGACATCTTCGACACCCTGCAGATCTACCTGGGTTCGCTGTATGCCAACGACTTCAACCGCTTCGGTCGCACCTACCAGGTCAACGTTCAGGCTGAGCAACAGTTCCGCCTCGAGTCGGACCAGATCGGTCAGCTGAAAGTGCGTAACAACCGTGGCGAGATGATCCCGCTGGCGACCTTCATCAAGGTCAGCGACACCTCCGGGCCAGACCGCGTAATGCACTACAACGGCTTCATCACCGCCGAAATCAACGGTGCGGCAGCCCCCGGCTACAGTTCCGGCCAGGCCCAGAAAGCCATCGAGAAACTGCTCAAGGATGAACTTCCGAATGGCATGACCTACGAGTGGACCGACCTGACCTACCAGCAAATTCTGTCCGGCAACACCGCGCTGTTCGTGTTCCCGCTCTGCGTACTGCTGGCGTTCCTGGTGCTGGCGGCTCAATACGAAAGCTGGAGCCTTCCACTGGCGGTGATCCTGATCGTACCGATGACCCTGCTGTCGGCCATTACCGGGGTGATTGCCTCGGGCGGCGACAACAACATCTTTACCCAGATCGGCTTGATCGTACTGGTGGGACTTGCGTGTAAGAACGCGATTCTGATCGTCGAGTTTGCCAAGGATAAACAGCAAGAAGGTCTCGGCCCGCTGGCAGCGGTTCTGGAAGCCTGCCGTCTGCGTCTGCGGCCGATCCTGATGACCTCCTTCGCGTTCATCATGGGTGTTGTGCCACTGGTCTTCTCCAGCGGCGCCGGTGCCGAAATGCGTCATGCCATGGGTGTGGCGGTGTTCTCCGGGATGCTCGGGGTGACCTTCTTCGGTCTGTTGCTGACACCGGTGTTCTACGTACTGATTCGCAACTTTGTGGAGCGCGGCGAGCAACGCAAAGCGGCCAAGGCGCTGAAATTGGAGGCGCAACAATGAGCCTGAAAGCCTTCCTGCCGAGCCTGCTGGTACTGGCGCTGAGCGCCTGTGCCGTCGGCCCGGACTACAAAACCCCAGCCACCGAGGCGGCCAACATCACGGCCGCCACCGATGGCAGCGCCGGTCAGAAGAACTTTGACCGCGCCCGTTTCGAAGGCATCTGGTGGCAGCAATTCGACGATCCGACCCTCAACCAGTTGGTGAAGCAATCCTTGCAGGGCAACCGTGATTTGCGCGTGGCCTTCGCCCGCTGGAAAGCGGCCCGGGCGATTCGCGATGACGCCAGCAATGACGCCATGCCAACCATCACCAGCCGCGCGAGCAGCGACCTGGCCAAGGGGCAGATTCCCGGCCAGACCACTAAACGGGTCAACAGCGAACGCTATGACCTGGGTCTGGACATGGCCTGGGAACTGGACTTGTTCGGTCGCATCCAGCGCAACCTAGAATCCAGCGACGCGGAACAGCAGGCGGTCGAAGCCGATCTTTACCAACTGCAAGTCACCATGATTGCCGAACTGGTGGACGCCTATGGCCAACTGCGCGGCGCGCAACTGCGGGAAAAGATCGCCCTGGCCAACCTGAACAACCAGCAGGAGTCACGCAAGATCACCGAAAGCCTGCGTGATGCCGGTGTCGGCGATCAGCTGGACGTGGTGCGCGCCGATGCGCGCCTGGCGTCTGTCGAAGCCAGCGTGCCACAACTGCAAGCCGAACAGGTTCGTCAGCGCAACCGCATCGCCACCCTGCTGGGTGAACGTCCAGACAAGCTGACCGTCGACCTCAGTCCAAAAGACTTGCCTGCGATCGCCAAGGCCCTGCCTATTGGTGATCCGGGTGAACTGCTGCAACGGCGTCCGGACATCCGCAGCGCCGAACGCAAATTGGCAGCCGCCACCGCCCGCATCGGCGTGGCCAAGGCTGATTTGTTCCCTCGGGTGAGCCTCAGCGGCTTCCTCGGCTGGACTGCCGGGCGCGGTTCGCAGATCGGCTCGTCGGCGGCCAATGCCTGGGCACTGGGCCCGAGCATTACCTGGGCGGCGTTCGACCTGGGCAGCGTTCGGGCCCGTTTGCGCGGCGCCGATGCAGAAGCCGAAGGCGCGTTGGCAACCTATGAGCAGCACGTATTGCTGGCACTGGAAGAATCGGAAAACGCCTTCAGCGATTACGGCAAACGTCAGCAGCGCCTGATCTCGCTGATCCGCCAAAGCGAATCAAGCCGCGCCGCTGCGGACCTCGCCGAAATTCGCTACCGCGAAGGCACTGTGGACTTCCTCGTGCTGCTCGATGCTCAGCGTGAACGTCTGGCCGCCGAAGACACCCAGGCCCAGGCCGAAGTCGATTTGTATCGCGGCATTGTCGCGATCTACAAAGCCCTCGGCGGCGGCTGGCAGCCAGAGACTGTCGCCAGTAAGTAATGCATTAAAGAGCCCCTTTGGTTGGCCGCAACCCAACCAAATTTTTTGCCCCGCGCCTCATTCGGTCGCGGGGCTTTTTTTTGTCGGTCAGTAGGAGCGAGGCTTGCCCGCGAAGAACGGTGACGCGTAATACCTGAAGAACCGCAGTGCACTCTTCGCGGGCAAGCCTGAACTGGCCTAATGATTTTGGACACTTCAATCGGGCGCTATGATGGCGCCCAAATCTGAGGTGTTTGGATATGCGTAAATCTTATTCCAGTGAATTCAAGCTCAAGGCCGCCAGCATGGTGCTGGACGAGGGCCAGTCAGTTCCCGAAGTCTGTGCCAGTCTGGATATTGGCCCTACCGCCTTGCGCCGTTGGGTCGACCAGGTTCGCAAAGAGCGCTTGGGTTCGACCCCGGAGGGGGCTAAGGCAATTACCGCCGATCAGCGAGAGATTCAGCAGCTCAAAGCGTTGCTCAGGCAAAAAGACCTGGACATTGAAATCCTAAAAAAGGCCAGTGCTCTCCTGCTTTTGGACTCCAAAGATCATTCTCGTTGATCAATGAGCTGGACGAGCAGTACGGCGTTAACAATTGCTGTCGGGCGTTTGGAGTCAACCGCAGCAGCTTTTACGCCTGGCGTCAGCGCCAAGGCAAGGTGAAGCCTGAGCGGGAGAAACTCAAAGCCGTGCTGGTCGAGCATCACAAGGAGTCCAGAGCGTCCGCAGGCTCTCGCACCCTTTCCAAGGAGCTGCAAGCCAAGGGGCATCGTGTCGGGCGACATATGGCTCGCAGTTTGATGCGTGAAGCCGGGGTTGCCAGTCATCAGCGGCGGCGGCACAAGTACAAATCTTCCGGCGTGGAAGCGCTGGTGGCGCCGCATGTACTCAAGCGCAAGTTTGATGTCACGGCGATCAACCAGGTGTGGTGTGGCGATGTGACGTACATCAAGGTTGGCAAGCGCTGGATGTATTTCGCGGTGGTGCTGGATCTGTTTGCTCGCCGGATCGTGGGGTGGTCGTTTTCAATGATTTCCGATGCCACGTTGACCTGCGAAGCGTTGCGGATGGCGGTCCAATTGCGAGGCCGTCCAAAAGAGGTGCTGTTTCACTCTGATCAAGGCTGCCAATACACCAGCCACAAATTCAGGAATGAGATGCGCAAGCATGGACTCCTGCACAGCATGAGTCGTAAAGGTGAGTGCTGGGACAATGCCCCGATGGAGCGTTTCTTTGGGAGCCTGAAGTCAGAGTGGGTGCCAGAAGATGGCTACAGCTCGGAGCATGAAGCCCGCGTGGATGTGCAGCGTTATGTGATGCGATACAACAACGTCAGGCTCCATAGCTACAACGATTACCGGTCGCCGGTAGCTATGGAGAAACTGGCGGCGTGAAAACCTTAACTGGTGTCCAGAATTACTTGACCAGTTCAGCCTCGCTCCTACAGGGGTTAGTGAGTGGCCTCGCTATCCCGGCGCTCTTCAACAGTCACCGTGGCCGTGGTCCCCGCACGCAGGCGGTTTTTGGCGATATAGTCGGCGTCGATCTGAATCCGCACCGGCACTCGTTGCGCCAGTTTGACCCAGGTGTAGCTGGGGTTGATGTTGGCCAGCAGGCGACTGCCGGGGGAGTTCTCACGGTCGGCGATAGCAAAGGCGATGCTTTGCACGGTGCCGCCGAAGGTCTCGCCGCTCATCAACTCGATCCTGACCCGATCACCCTCCTCGATTCGCGGCAGCTTGGTTTCTTCGAAGTAGCCACTAACATAAAACGATTGACTGTCAACCAACGCCAACAGCGCACTGCCACCACTAGCGAAGTCACCCTCGCGGGTCAGCAGATTCGTCACATAGCCACTGACCGGCGCCACCACCTGGGTTCGTTGCAAATCCAGCTCGGCCTGGGTCAAGGCGGCAATAGCCAGCTGCACATTGGCTTGCGCCAAGCCAAGGTTGGCCTGGTTTCTCAACAGGTCCGCCTGAGCTACCGCCACTTCGGTACTGGACTTTTCCCACTCTTCGCCGGAGATCGCGAAACGCTGCTTGAGCGTCCTTCGCCTGTGCTCTTCGCTCTGGCGTTGTTTGAGTAAGGCCTCACTGGAAATGATTGATGCCTGCGATTGGCCCTCAGTGGCTTTCGCCACTTCGACTGAGCGCTTCGCGTGTTCGACCGCCAGTGCGTAGCGCGCCGGGTCGATTTCCAGCAGCAACTGGCCCTTCTGCACATGCTGGTTGTCCTGCACCTGCAAGCTAATGATGCGTCCCGATACCTCGGCTGATAGCGTCACCACATCGGCACGCACTCGCGCATCACGAGTCCAGGGTGATCGAGTGTAATGATCCCAAGCAAACCAACCGAGCAGCACCGCCAACCCGACTACGGCCAAAGTCACCAGTTGTGCAACGGTTTTCTTCAGACTCATGAGATACCCATCACCAAAATCACCACCGCACACACGCAAGCGTAGACGGTCATTTTCACTGAGATTTGAGATCACAGCCAAAAGCAGACAATCAGACTGCTTTTTCAATGCTGCCTCAGACTGAGGCTCGATAAACTCGATATAGGGTGTACCATCAGACTCTGTCCATCAGATATTAGTCAGTCATGTCCACGCTAAGCGAAGAGAGCCGCCAGATCGTAGCTTCTCTGGCGCACCGTGTTGGCCCCGACGCTGACATTGCAAGGGTCGCCCAGGCGATCGTTTCAACCTTGCAGGATATGGACGCAGCCCTCACGCCCATCATTGGCCAGCAAGGGGTTGCCGCGCTTTACCGCCGCAGCCTCCAGCGGTGCGCTTGCGCTCATCCGCGCCTGGCCGGCACCTATGACCGCGTGCAGGCCGCGCTGGATCTGGCTGCCCTCAAATCCGTACTCGTCGAACAAAGCGAAGCCGATGCGTTGTTTTTCGGTGAAGTGATGCTGATCACCTTCTACGAGCTGCTGACCACGCTGATCGGGCCCTCGCTCACCGCACGGTTGCTTCGTGACGTGTGGGAACCTTCTTTGAGCGACACCCCATCGCAGGAAAATTCGCCATGAGCACCAAAGTGACTATCAACCGCTTGGCCACCGGCGTGCCAGGATTGGACGAGGTGCTGGGCGGAGGTTTGCCGGAGTTTTCGTTCAACTTGATCGCCGGCCCTCCCGGCTGCGGCAAGACCACCCTGGCTCACCAGATGATGTTTGCCCTGGCGACGCCCGAACGTCCGGCGCTGTTCTTTACGGTGCTTGGCGAGCCGCCGTTGAAGATGCTGCGTTATCAACAGCAATTCGATTTTTTCGACAATGAAGCGATCAACCATTCGATTCGCTATATCAACCTGGCTAACGACACCCTCGCCGGGAATCTGGACGAAGTGCTGCGGCGCATCGTCAGCGAGGTGGAGGCGCACTCTCCGTCACTGGTGTTCGTCGACTCGTTCCGTTCGGTGGTGCTGGCCAGCCAAACCGAGGACAACCCCAACAACAACCTGCCGCAGTTCGTTCAGCAACTGGGCATGTTGATGACCACCTGGCAGGCGACGACCTTCCTGATCGGCGAATATTTCACCGAAACCGACACCAACCCGATTTTCACCGTGGCCGATGGCCTGATTTGGTTGCGTCAAAGCGTTCAGCGCAATTCCATGGTGCGCAAGATGGAAATCATGAAGATGCGCGGCCAACCGACACTGCCGGGGCTGCATACCTTCCGCATCGCGACGTCGGGGATCAAGGTCTTTGCGCCAGCGGCACCCAACCCGGTTGAAGCGCCGTTGGAGTTCCCTATCAAGCGCCTGAAGATGGGCGTGCCGCAGCTTGACGAGATGCTCGGCGGCGGTCTGCCCCGTGGTTACTCCTTGCTGGTAGCCGGGCCGTCGGGCTCGGGCAAAAGCATTCTGGCCTCGACATTTCTCGCTGAAGGCGCACGCAATGGCGAAACCGGCGTGATCGCGGTGTTCGAACAACGGCCCAATCACTCGCAAAACACCACCCTCGCGGATCTGATCCAGAACGGGCAGATCGGTCTGGTGGACAGCCGAGCCCCGGACCTCTCCATCGACGAGATCGTGCAGTTGCTGTTGAGCGAGATCACCCGGCTGAAAGCCACCCGCGTTGTTATCGATTCGCTGTCGGGCTTCGAACTTGCGCTGGCGCCGACCTTCCGCGAGGACTTTCGCGAGTCGCTGTCACGCATGGTCACCGCGCTGACCGGCGCCGGGGTCAGTGTGTTGATGACCTCCGAGCTGGAAGACCGCTACACCGATCTGCGGTTCAGTCCATACGGCACCGCCTTTCTCACCGATGCGATCATCGTTCAGCGCTATATTGAAGTAGAGAGCCGCTTGTTGCGGATCATGGCCGTGGTCAAGGTGCGCGCCAGCGCCCACTCAGATCAGTTGCGCCAGTACTGCATCGACGATAACGGCCTCCAGATCGGCGAAATGCTGCCGGATCAGGAGGGGCTGCTCGGTGGTCGACCGACAAAACAGAGTTCAGGAGCGTTACGTACAGGGGATAAAAATGTTTGAGCCCGACTCATGAGTAAAGCTGGTGGCAAGAATGAGCATGAGATGGCCAATGCTGCTCACGAACTCTTCCTGCTTGGCCAAAAAACTGTTGAAGCACGCGCCGTACTGGCAGCACTGCAAAAACAGTTGAGCGACGCCAGCAGCCGGTTGGTGGATACCCAACAAGTCGAGCAAGTGATCGAGGCCAATCAGCAGCTGGTACTGGCGATACTCTTGGCGCAATCAGACGCTGTACCCCCCCCTCGTCTGGAGGAGCAGCGTTTGTACCAGGAATTGCGCGAGGCTAATGCCCAGTTGGTAATGGCTGCGCTCAGCGCTCAAGACCTTCAGGCTACCGCCGAGCGCGCATTGAGTCAGCAGAAAAGCGTACTGGCGATGGTGGCCCATGAGCTGCGAAATCCGTTAACACCTATCAGCATGATTGCAGAGCGTATGGTTCGACTGCCTAGCGACCAACTGCCGCGAATGCGTGAGTTGATTGAGAGTCAAGTACAGCATATTTCACAGCTGGTCGACGATCTGCTCGACGTCTCCCGCGCCAGCACTGGCAAGCTGCGAATCAATCGCCGCGATGTCGACATGATGCAAATTCTGATTGAGGCTATTGATGCGTGTAGCCCTGTAATGATCGCGCAACAGCAGCATTTCGACGTCCATCTTCCAGATGGCATCTTGATGGTGAATGGAGATTCAGGACGCCTCGCTCAGATTCTCCACAATCTACTGGCGAATGCGGCCAAGTACACTCCGGCCGACGGCAGAATCAAGCTGTCTGTCACGGTAGAGCCCGACGCTTTGAAGATAAGTATTTCCGACAATGGAATCGGCGTTTCGGCTAAAGCACTCCCTTTTATTTTTGACCCTTATGTTCAAGACGAACACGCCATAGGTTTCAACGGGTCCGGTTTGGGCATTGGGTTGACCGTCGTTCGGGAGCTGGTCGAAGCACACGGTGGCAAGGTTACCGTCACGAGCGAGGGGGATGGTAAGGGAAGTGAGTTCGTGGTGATGTTGCCGCTGGTGAACCATTGACGCTTCTTTGCACTTGGGAGCACTCACGCCTGATCAAAGCGCTCGCATCGTCTTCCTCCGTTACGCCGCTCTTCAAAGGCATGAAAGATGACAAGGAGCCTATGGAGCCGCCAATCCTCGACGACCGCCCGAATTGAATGTGCCCGCAAAACCGACGGACGGCCCCTTCTGGCAGCGTACGACGTGCGTCATGGATTAATCTGTAGGTATCGGAAAAGTCTCAACCTCGGATGCTGGCTGATATGTTTGATACACCCAAGCCACAACAGAACCATCTTCTGGCGGCCCTTCCCGCACAATCGAGGGAGCGCTTGTTGCCCTACTTCGAACTGATCACCCTGCCGCTCGGCAAGGTGCTCTACGAATCCGGGGATATCCTGCGGTACGTCTACTTCCCCACCGACGCCATCGTGTCCTTACTGTATGTGATGGAAAACGGCGCATCGGCGGAAATTTCAGTGGTAGGCAATGAAGGCTTGATCGGCATTGCCGTATTCATGGGCGGCGAAAGCACGCCAAGCCGGGCGATCGTACAGAGCGCCGGGCATGCCTTTCGGTTACCCAGCCAGCGACTCAAGGATGAGTTCAATCGCCACGGGGAGATGCTCCTGCTGATGTTGCGCTACACCCAGGCGTTGATCACCCAGATGGCGCAGACCGCCGCGTGCAACCGCCACCACTCGATCGATCAACAATTGTGCCGCTGGTTGCTGCTGTCTCTCGATCGCCTGCAAGACAATCAACTGATCATGACCCAGGAGTTGATCGCCAACATGCTCGGCGTACGCCGTGAAGGCGTGACCGATGCCGCTGGCAAACTGCAACGCCTGGGCGTCATCGAATACAGCCGTGGCCATATCAAGGTGCTGGACAGGGCCGCACTTGAGCAACTGAGTTGCGAGTGCTACGCCGTCGTCAGAAAAGAAACCGAGCGCCTGCTGCCCTATGTTCCATTAAAACCGGCTTGCTGACCCGCACCTGCGTGTTCTAGCGAACAGACCCGCCCGACGGCGTCCCTCACACTCCAGCTATGAGACGGTTCAACACTCGCCCTTCCCGAGTCCACCGTCCTCACTGGAGTCATCATGCTATCCACGCGTGAGTTGCGTCACATCATCGAGTCAGCACTCCGTCCCCTGTCCTGCGAGTGCCGAGTCGATCAAAGCGGATCACTGCAGGCTCTGATATTCGAGCCTGTCTCTGGTCGAGTAGAGCTGTTGGTTACGGGAATTCTTACTGCCAGCCTCAATTGCAATCGAGCGATAGGCAAGCTCATAGCTGAAATTCAGGAGGACCTCGAAACGACTCATAGGCAGAGGCCAACACTCAGGATTGGGTAGAGGACCATCATGACCAGCAAACTCGACCAGCAATGCATCGATACCCTACGCTTCCTCTCGCTCGACATGGTGCAAAAAGCCGATAGCGGCCACCCCGGTTTGCCGCTCGGTGCTGCGCCGATGGCCTATGTGCTGTGGACGCGCTGGCTCAAGTTCAACCCGCACAACCCGCAGTGGCCCGACCGCGACCGTTTCGTGCTCTCCGCCGGACACGGCTCGGCGCTGCTCTACAGCCTGCTGCACCTCAGTGGCTACGAGCTTGCGCTGGAGGAGATCAAGCGTTTCCGCCAATGGGGTAGCAAGACGCCAGGGCATCCCGAGCGCGGACACACGCCCGGCGTGGAAACCACCACCGGACCTCTTGGCCAGGGCCTGGCCAACGCGGTCGGCATGGCGATGGCCGAGGCGCAACTGTCCGCGCGCTACAACCGTCCCGGTCATGCGGTCGTCGACCACCATACCTACGCCCTCGTCAGCGACGGCGACCTGATGGAAGGCGTGGCAAGCGAGGCCGCTTCGCTCGCCGGCCATCTCGGGTTGGGCAAACTCACCTGCCTGTACGACGACAATGCCGTTACTCTGGCCGCCGGCACCGCCATGACCTTCTCCGAGGATCGTGCGCGGCGATTTGAGGCCTACGGCTGGCACACGGTGTCGGTGCCAGATGGCAATAACCTATTGGCGATAGATGCCGCGCTGCAGGCGGCACGGGCGCAAAGCACGCGGCCGTCGTTAATTCTCGTTCGTACGCATATCGGCTACGGCTCACCCGAACAGGACACCTTCAAGGCCCACGGCTCGCCGCTCGGCGTGGAAGAGGTGCGCAAAACCAAAGAGAAGCTAGGCTGGCCCACCGAGCCGGACTTCCTGATACCCGACGCTGCCTTGGCGCATTTTCGCAAGGCCGTGGAACACGGGGCGCGGAGCGAGGCTGCCTGGCACATGCGCATGGACGTCTACACCAAGGCCTTTGCAGAACTGTCCCATGAATTGGAGCAGCGCCTGAACGGAGAACTGCCGCCAGGCTGGGATGCAGACATTCCGGTGTTTCCCGCCGATGCCAAGGGGTTGGCCACACGCGATGCCAGCGCCATGGTGATCAATGCCATCGCGCCCCGTCTGCCAGCACTGAGCGGAGGCTCCGCCGACCTCGATCCCTCAACGAAAACCGCGCTCAAGGGCCTTGGCGACTTCAACCCGCCGCCCACCACGGGCACGGATCGGCAAGGCTCTGACGTGGGCGGCTGGAGCAAAGCGGGTCGCAACTTGCACTTCGGCGTGCGCGAACATGCGATGGGCGCCATCGTCAACGGTCTTGCCGCACACGGCGGCTTCATTGCCTTTGGCGCGACCTTCTTGATCTTCTCCGACTACATGCGCCCACCGCTACGCCTCGCAGCGCTGATGGGCCTGCACGTGGTGCATGTGTTCACCCACGACAGCCTGGCGCTCGGCGAGGACGGCCCTACCCATCAGCCTGTCGAACAACTGGCGAGCCTGCGCGCCATCCCGAACCTGGTGCTGATCCGCCCCGCCGACGCCAATGAAACCGCGGTCGCCTGGCAGGTTGCGGTGACCACCCGTGACCGCCCTGTGCTGCTGGTCTTGACCCGGCAAGCGTTGCCAACCCTGGATCGCAACCGCTACGCCACGGCCGATGGATTGCGCCACGGCGCCTATGTGCTGAGCGATGCGGCGAACAGTGAGCCCGAACTGATCCTGCTCGCCAGTGGCTCGGAAGTCGCCTTGATCCTGGCGGCGGGCGAACGCCTGATACGCGAAGGCATTGCCGTGCGCTGTGTCTCGATGCCCAGTTGGGAGCTGTTCGAGGCCCTGCCGCAGGCCGAGCGCGACGCCGTACTGCCGCCGTCAGTCGGCGCGCGGCTGGCGGTCGAGTTGGGTGTGCGGCAAGGCTGGGAGCGCTACATTGGCGCGCAGGGGGACATGCTCGGGGTAGAACGCTTCGGCGCCTCGGCACCGGCCGACGTCCTGCTGCGCGAATACGGCTTCACCGTCGACAATGTCTGTGCACGCGCCAAGGCGCTGCTGGCACGGCTTTAGGCTACTGACTCAGCGCTCCATCCAGCGCGCCAAACGTGACCTGACGCGAGGAGGCAAGCGGGTTCGATTGTAGGCATCGGCGGCCTTGCGGATCGCCTCCGCCTGCGTGGGATAGGCGTGGATCACCAGGGCCAATGTGCGCAAGCCGACGCCCGCCACCATGGCCAGGGTGATTTCGTTGATCATGTCGCCGGCATGGCGAGCGACGATGGTGGCACCGAGAATCTGGTCCGTGCGCTCCCTGACGTGGATTTTCACGAAACCCACCTCCTCGCTGTCAGTGACCGCACGATCGACCTGATGCATGGGAATGGTGAAGGTTTTCACCGGAATATCCCGACGGTTGGCCTCACGCACATACAAACCGACGTGAGCAATTTCCGGATCGGTGTAGGTACACCAGGGGATCACTAGCCGGCTCATCCGCTCGCGACCGCGCAACAGGGCGTTCTGCACGACAATGCGGGCTGAAGCCAGGGCGGTATGGGTGTACTTGTGCTCAAGGCAGACATCCCCGGCAGCGTAGATAAGCGGATTGCTGGTGCGCAGGAAGTCATCGACACGGATTCCCTCACTGGCGTCGTAGTCGACACCGGCGGCTTCCAGGTTCAGGCCCTGGACATTCGGCGAGAGGCCGATGCCGGCGAGGATCGCATCGACGGCAACCGTACTGCGGTAATCGTCGCTGACCAGGTCGACCAGTTTCTGCCCACCCTCTACGCGCACGGCAACGACCTGGGTGTTCAGACGGACCTCGATGCCGTCGCGAGCGAAGGCATCCGAGAGCAGTTGCGCGGCGTCCCGTTCCTCGTTGCCGAGGAACAGCGGCATGTCTTGCACGATGGTGGTTTGTGCGCCAAGCCGGGAGAAGGCCTGGGCCAGTTCACAGCCAAGGGGGCCACCACCAATCACCAGCAGGCGGCGCGGCAACTCGGTCAGATCGAAAACGTTTTCATTGGTTAGATAACCGGCTTGCGCGAGACCGGGAATCAGCGGGATATTCGGGGCCGCGCCAGTCGCAATCAAGGCTTTGCGAAAGCGCAGGGTCTGCCCATCGACCGTTAGTGAGTCAGCCCCCGTGAAGCGCACTTCGCCGAAGAACATATCCACGCCAATTGCGCTCAATCGTGCCGCCGAATCGCCGCCGCTGAGGTGACTGCGGATACGCCGTACGCGCGCCATCGCGGCAGCGAAGTCGACCTGAATGTCGCTCGGCACTTGCGCGCCATAGTGCCGGGCATCGCGCATTTCGGCATACAACTGCGCCGTCCGGATAATCACCTTCGACGGTACACAACCATTGTTCAGACAATCGCCACCGATCAACCTGCATTCAATCAGCGCCACCCTGGCGCCGAGCGCTACAGCGGTTTTCGCGGCGCCCAGACCCGCAGGCCCCGCACCGACTATCACCAAGTGGTAGCGCTCGGCAGCGTGCGGATTGACCCAGCGCGGCGGATGCACACTGGCCAGGCGTTGACGCTCATAAGCATCCTGCGGCGTGGTGATCGACCCATCGTAGTCTTGCGTCATCAGCCTGCTCCCGCCAATGGCGGTTGCTGCAACCAGCCGCCGTGGAACCCGGCGCGCTGCAAACCGTCGCGGATGTAGGGGCAGGCGCGCATCAGCTCCCAAATCCGTTGGCTACGATGGTTCTCGATCATCATCAGTACGATGCCCTGATCGAGCCCATAGTGCCCTGCGGACACCCAGGCGCGCCCGTTGGCATCGGCGAGGCTCGGATTGAAGCTGCTGGAAAAGCGCCCTTCGACGCACATTTCCGGGTAGCGTTCCATCATATGCCGCACCGCGTCGAGGACAATTTCCGGCGCAAACGGCAACGACGCCAGCACCGAGGGGGCGCACAGTGTGCCGTCATCCGGCCCGTACGGTACGCCACGAGCGGCATAACCGAACAATCGCCGCTGCTCATTGGACAGCTGCGGCTGCTCGTCGCTCGGCCCATCGCAAGCGGACAGGCCCCAGCAGTTTTCAGCGTAGCCGGCGAACTCTTGCGGGTTACGCCGCGCGTACTCACGCTGGATGTAAGCGGCGCGCCGGCTGTTCTGGAAGTAGTCCGAGCACTTCTCACGCATGAAACCGTCGTGGATGCCGCGAAAATCTATCCATGCATGGGAGAAATGATGGACAAACAGCGGCCCGGCATAGAGATAGTCATGGTCGTAGAGGTTTTCCCACTGATAGGTGGAGGTCCATGCCCGGTAGCAGTCGCCCACGATCGCACAGCTTGGCGAGCCGAGCGCCAACACATACAGCAGGATGGCCTCGCTGTAGCCTTCCCAGCCGTAATGCAGGAACCCGCATTCGGGTTTCCAACCCTGCCTTATCGTCTCACCACTGTCCTGTGCCCAGCGCCAGTCGATGCGCCGATAAAGAAAGTCGGCCAGGCCCCGCAGCTCGTTCTCGTCGGCCGTATCCGCGCAAAAATACAGGCTTGCCGTCAACACGCCGGCAATCAGCAAAGCGGTGTCGATCATCGACAGTTCCGAGCGCCAAACCCGCACACCCGTATGGATATCAAGGAAGTGATAATAAAACCCTTTATATCCTGTCGCCGCAGGGCTACCGCTTTGATCGCTGGCCTGGAAAAAGCGCAACGCGGCGAGGCTGAACCGCAGCGCATCGGCCCGTGTCAGCCAGCCCCGATCTACCGCCAGCGGATACACTGACAGGGCGAATCCGACCACCGCGATACTGACGGGCGAGCCGGGACGCGAGGTATCGGCCACCAGTCCGTTAGGCGGATTCAATGCCTGCAGGAAATAACCGAAGGCGGCACGCTGCAGGCGATCGAAAAGCGCTTCATCGGCGAGAATGGACTGTAGTGTCCGCGAACGGCGCCCAACCCTGTTCATCGGCATGTCGATGGCCGAAGAGGCTTATGAGCGCCTACTCTGAAAGAAACTGACCGCCAGCAAAATCAGCGCCACGATCAACAGGACATGAATGAAGCCGCCCAGGCTGTACGACGTTACCAGCCCAAGTAACCACAGGACGATTAGGACAACCACGATTGTTTGTAGCATGACGATTCTCCGATTGTGATCCAGGACCTTCTGAACACCTCCAGATTGAACGCATCGGCAACATCGTTCTGTGCGCCAGCGTACCCATCAGAGAACAAGCTCAAGACGATGCGCACATCCGTCCAGCGGCACGCGAACGGCCCCTTGCTCGCAGGTCTGCGGTACACCATCGAGCAGCGCCTGCTCGAGGTCCCGGCAACGTCGTCCCGCCGACTTCAGGCTGATCGTGTAGTCGCTGCCGTCCAGCCTCAGACGGGCTTCAAAACCTGGCCAGTGACGCGGAATGCAGGGATCGACAACGAGAAACGCCCCCTCGCGGCGCAACCCCAGAATCCCCTCCACGCCGGCGCGGTACATCCAGCCGGCCGAGCCGGTGTACCAGGTCCAGCCTCCCCGGCCGATATGCGGCGCAACGGAATAGACATCCGCGGCGATCACATAAGGTTCGACCTTGTAGCGCTCGACCTGCTCTGGCGTGCGCGCATGGTTGATCGGATTGAGCAGCGCGAACAGCTCGACGGCCTTGTCCCCCTCCCCGAGTCGGGTCAACGCCAGGATCGTCCACATCGCCGCATGGCTGTACTGCCCGCCATTCTCGCGCAGGCCTGGCGGGTAGCCTTTGATATAGCCGGGGTCGAGCGAGGTGTGCGCGAACGGGGGGGCAAACAGTAGCGCCAGGTGGTCGTCGCGGCGGATCAGCAGACGCTCCAGCGAGGCCATTGCCAGCCTCGCGCGGGCGGGATCGGCGCCACCTGAGAGTACCGCCCAGGACTGCGCAATGGAGTCGATCCGACATTCCTCGCACGCCGCCGAGCCGAGCCACGTACCATCGTCGAACGTCGCCCGGCGATACCAGTCGCCATCCCAGGCCTCACGTTCCAACGCTTTGCGCAGCAACCCTGCATGCGCCCGCCACCGCCTGGCACGCTGATCATCGCGGCCGTCGGCCAAAGGCGCAAAACTGTTCAAGGTGCTCAACAGCAACCAGCCGAGCCAGACACTCTCGCCCTGCCCGCCCGCGCCAACCCGGTTCATACCGTCGTTCCAGTCGCCGCTGCCGATCAGCGGCAAGCCGTGGGCACCGGTCAGCGTCAGACACTGGTCGAGACCGCGGGCGCAATGTTCGAACAGCGAAGCCGACTCGTCCGCGGGCATCGGCTGGAAGAACGCGTCGCTTTCGCTGGGGTCCAACTGCCGCCCTTCGATGAACGGCACGCTCTCGTCCAGCACCTCGGCATCCCCGGAAGACGTGACATAGGTGGCGCAGGCGAAGGCCAGCCAGACACGATCATCGGAAATCCGCGTACGGACCCCCTGCCCCGAATGCGGTAACCACCAGTGCTGCACATCGCCCTCGACGAACTGCCGGGCGGCAGCACGCAGCAGGTGAGACCGGGTTTGCGCTGGGTGTGCGAATGCCAGTGCCATGCAGTCTTGCAATTGGTCGCGGAAGCCATAGGCACCGCTGGCCTGGTAGAACGCCGAACGAGCCCAGATGCGGCAGGCCAGAGTCTGGTAGAGCAGCCAGCCATTGAGCAGGATATCCAGGGCGCGGTCGGGCGTGCGTACCTGGACTGCACCGAGCACCTCGTCCCAGTGCCGTTTGACCGCTGCAAGTACCTCGTCCAGGTCACGCTCGCGGTAACGCAGAACCATCTCCCGGGCAGCATCGGTCGATTCGGCCTGACCCAGCAAGACCAGCACCTCGACAGACTCGCCGGGGGCCAACTCGACGACGCACTGCTGCGCCGCGCATGGGTCCAGACCGGCACCACAGGCCGCGGACAACGGTGCTCTACCGAGCAGTGCCTGGGGTGCCGCCGGCCCGCCATGGCGACCGAGGAATTCGCGGCGGTCGGCGGTCCAGGCGCTTTGCCGGCCGCCAAGATCAGCGAATGCCACCCGCCCCGGGAAGGCGATACTCCATGGGTTGTGCGCCAGCAGCATGCCAGTGGCGGCGTCGATCTCCGTTTGGATGAACGGCCCGTTGGTCCCGCGCGAGGTGCCGAGCACCCATTCCACATAGGCCGTCACCGACAGTTGACGTGGCCGCCCGGACAGATTGCGCAGGGTCAGTCGGGAAATTTTCAATGGGTCGTCCAGCGGCACATACTGCAGCAATTGCGTGTGAATGCCGTGTGCCGAATGGTTGAAGCGGCTATAGCCGAAGCCGTGCGCAGCGCGGTAGACACCGTCGTCGCGGATCGGCTGCGCGGTAGGGCTCCAAAGCTGGTGACTCTCTTCGTCGCGGATATACAGCGCCTCGCCCCCCGGGTCAGCGACCGGGTCATTGGACCAGGGGGTGAGTTGGTTCTCACGGCTGTTCTCGGCCCAAGTGTAGCCACTGCCGTGTTCCGAGACCTGGAAGCCGAACGCCGGGTTAGCGATCACATTGATCCACGGCGCGGGCGTCGTCTGGTCGCGCTCAAGCGTGATCAGGTATTCCCGCCCGTTGCGATCAAAGCCTCCCAGGCCATTGAAAAACTCCAGGCCGTCATCCCCGACCGGTGCTTGCGGCAACGGCCACACTGGCATTGACGGAGGCTGGCGGGCGGCAAGCCAGTTGCGCGGCGCAGGCATTGGCAGGCGCGCGAGCTGGTCTGCAATAGAACCACGATGGGCGATCAACTCGACTCGCGCCACGGCCTGCAGCAACGCCCGTGCTTCAACGGTCATGAGGTCGGTTCGCAATGTGTAGACCGCACCGCGCCTGCGCTCCTCGCCAAAGCGCAGGCGAGACTGAGTGCTGCGTACTGCGGTTTCTATCGCCTCCTGCAGGTCCTGCACATAGGACGACGCCCTTTCGTTGAGGATGACCAGGTCGACGTGCAGGCCCTTTATCCGCCAGTATTCACGGGCCCGCAGCAACTGACGGACCTGGGCGAGGTCCTCGACTTCGTCGATGCGCAAGAGAACCAACGGCAGGTCACCAGAAATCCCCAGCGGCCACAGCCCCGACTGGCACCCCGCCCCTCTTATGATGGCTGGCGCCGAAGCGCGAAAACGTGGGTCAACATAGAGAATCGGCGCGGCCAGGCGCTGGAAGTCCGCCGCCTCCTCGGAATCGATGCCAAGGTCGCGCAACTGCACCTGGGCCTGGGTCCAGGCCAGGGTCTTGGCGCGCTCGAAGGCATTGCGCTCATGGTGCTTGTCGATCAGATCCAGTAATGCCTCTCGCGAGCTTGCGACCACCGTCCAGAAGGCTACCCGCGCAACTTTGCCGGGCCCAACCCGCAGACGTTGGCGCAAGGAAAAGATCGGATCGAGGACCGTCCCCTGGCTGTTCGATAGCGCCCGATGCCCGGTGATCGCCAGCGCCTCGCGCACGCTACGGTTGCGGCCAAGGAAACGCGCGCGGTCAGACTCGTACTGCGGATCAGCGATCAGCTCACCCTCCACCACCACGAAGTGCGCCGCCCATACCGGCGTTTCCTCCGGTCCACGCGGGCGGCGAGTGGCGATCAGTGCCGTGAACTCGGCAAGGTATTCAGTCTGCACGAACATTCGCGAGAACACTGGATGCGCGCTGTCAGCGGCCCGAGTCGCCAGGACCACCTCGGCATAGGAGGTCAGTTCGATGTCGCGTGGCCTGCGCCCGTTGTTGACCAGCGAAACTCGCCGCACTTCGCCGTTGTCCTCGCCGGACACCAGCACTTCCAGGCTGGTGACCAGCGAGCCTTGGCGATGAATGAACTCGGCCTGATCCTCGTGGAACAGCACCTCGCCGTTTTCCACGTCGCGGCCACTGGGCTGCAGCGTCGCCGACCAGGCTTCCCCGCTCTGGGTGTCACGCAGGAAGATGAAGCTGCCCCAGTCATCGCGGGTGGCATCCTCACGCCAGCGCGTCACGTCGATATCCCCCCAGCGACTGTAACCGCCACCTGCCGAGGTGAGCATCAGCGTGTAGCGGCCATTGGAGAGCAGATGGGTGATCGGCGCACCGCCGCTTCCCGCATCGATGCGCCGCAGGGTTTCGCTGCGGCCCTCGGTCGCGGAAACCGTCACCTCTTCGGCTCGTGGATGCGCCAACAGTACGTCCCGTGGCACGCGCTCCTGCAGCAGCAGATCGCAGGCCTGAATCATCGGCTCGCGGTGGAAACGGCAGCGCATCCTGCCATCGTGCAAGGCATTGGCGATGGCAACGATGGTCATGCCCTGATGGTGGGCCATAAAGCAGCGAACGATCGCCACATTCTCGTCATCCGGCAGCCGTGAGCGGGTGAAGTCCAGCGCCTCGTAGAAACCATAGCGGCCCTGCGCGCCCATCCCGGCCAGCCGCTCGTAATTGCGGCGCGCCGCCTGCGGATCGATCATTGCCGCCAGACCGGTCGCATAGGGCGCGATCACCACGTTCTCGGACAGCCCGCGCTTGAGGCCAAGCCCGGGCACACCGAAGTTGGAGTACTGGTAGGTGAATTCCAGGTCGCGGGCGTTGTAGGCGGACTCCGAGATCCCCCAGGGGATGCCCAACGAACGGCCGTAGGCTTCCTGTAACGCCACCACCAGACGAGTGCTCTGTTCCAGCAGGCTGCCCGCCGGGGCGCGCATCACCAGCGACGGCATCAGATATTCAAACATCGAGCCGGACCAGGAAATCAGCGCCGAGCCGCCGGGGACCGGCGTTGCGATGCGTCCGAGGTGGAACCAGTGACGAGTCGGGACATCCCCCTTGGCAATGGCGAACAGGCTGGCCAGTCGTGCTTCCGAGGCGAGCAAGTCATAGCAGCTCGGATCGAGGTGATTGTCGGTCTGGGAGTAGCCGATCGACAGTAGCTTTCGTTCGGGGTCGAGCAGGAAGCTGAAGTCCATTGCCCCAGCCATCGTCCGGGCCATATCGGCGAGCGCTTGCAAGCGCGGCGCCAATGTAGACCGCGCCTCGTCCGGCGAAGTGCGGTCGCGCAGGTGTTCGGCCACTGCCTTGCGCAGTGCTTCGACCCAGAACAGCAAGTCATCACCCTCGCCGACCGGAACGACCCTGACGGCCACCTTGGCGGCCTTCTCGGTCAGCCGCTTCAGACTCGGCAGCAGTCCGTCGAATGCTTGCAGCCCCGCCAAGTGGACGCGGACTTCCTCCAGATCGTCGCGCAGTTGCCGCAGCGGCTCGCCACCTGCGCCCGACAGCCCGGCGATGGCCTCCTGGACCAGCCACAGGTCGTCCATCAGGCCGCGACAGGCCTCCTGCGCCATCGGGCTTTCCCGCCACTCATCGCAGGCGTTGGCGAGCACGATCAGGTGCCCGGCGAAGTTACCACTATCGACCGACGACACGTAGGCCGGATGCAAGGCTCGCAGGTCGTGGGTCGCATACCAGTTGAAAAAATGCCCGCGGTAGCGCGGCAGCTTCTCCAGGGTTGCCATGGTCGCTTCCAGGCGCTCGAGCGTCTCAATGCTGCCGGCCCAGCCAAAGTCGCGGGCAGCGACTGCCGAGAGCAGGTAGAGCCCAATGTTGGTCGGCGAGGTGCGATGTGCGAGTACCGGATTGGGCTGTTCCTGGAAATTGTCCGGCGGCAGCAGGTTATCCTCCGCTGTAACGAAGGTTTCGAAGAAGCGCCAAGTGTGTCGCGCGGTCAAGCGCAGGGCATGCGCGTCCAGCGGCGAAGCGGTGCGCTGGCGGGCGACCTTCGATGGCCGGCTGCTCAGCAGCGCCAGCGCAGGCGCCGCCAGCCAGAGCAACGCTAGTGGCCCGACTAGCGGCCAGGAGCTGGGCACTAAGGCCAGGCCGGCGGCGCTCATCAGCAGCGCAAGCGCGGTGCCACCAGCCATCTGCCGGTAACTGCCGCGCAGGTCTGGCAAAGGGCAGCCGGAGGCCTGCGCGGCGGTGGTCCATTCGAGCAGGTGATCGCGGCTGGAGAACATCCGCACCAACGTGCGCCCGATAGCGTCACCCATGCGCCATGCAAGGTCCGCCAAAAAGGCCAGCGAGAGCACAATCTGCAGAGCCGTGCGACGCAGGTCGGCACCTAACATGCCGAAGTGATTGCGCAGACGGATGCCGCGCCGCTGCGGCAGCAGGGAGCAGATGGTCGGCAGCAGGGCCGGAATCATCAGGGTCGCCAGCACGAACAGTGTAGCGAGCAGCGCCAGCGGCAACGGCAGCCACCAGCAGAACACCAGACTGGCCAGGGCGAAGGGCGCGAACAACGAGCGACGCAGGTTGTCGAGCATCTTGCAGCGGCCGATCGGCGGTACCGCCTGAGCCCCCGTCCAGTGCCCGAATACCCAAGGAAGCAATTGCCAGTCGCCGCGCGTCCAGCGGTGCAGACGTTTGGCGGTGACATCGAAGCGCGCCGGGGACTCTTCGATCACTTCGACATCCGAGGCCAGGCCGGCGCGGGCGAAGATGCCCTCGAACAGATCATGACTGAGCAGCCGGTTGTCGCCGACCCGGCCACCGAGCGCGGCTTCGAAGGCATCCACATCATAGATACCTTTACCGGTGTAGGAACCTTCGCCGAAGAGGTCCTGGTAAACATCCGAAACCGCCGCCGCGTAGGGATCTATGCCGCCGGGACCGGAGAACACCTGCTGATAAAAGGAGCCCTCGCCGCCCAGCGGCAGAGAGGGCGTGACCCGTGGCTGGAGGATCGCGTAGCCGCTGACAATGCGCTTCAGCGCGGCGTCGAAACGTGGGTGGTTCAACGGGTGAGCCATCTTGCCAATCAGCCGCAGCGCCGCCTCCCGCGGCAGGCGGGTATCGGCGTCAAGGGTGATCACGTAGCGCACCCCGACCGGCACTTTCGGTGCCTCGCCGGCGATGGACATGAAACTCGTCTCGCCATCCCCACGCAACAGGCGATTTAGCTCGTGCAGTTTCCCGCGCTTGCGTTCCCAGCCCATCCAGCACTGCTCGCTGGCATTGAACAAGCGCCGCCGACAGAGCAAGAAGAAGCGCTGGCCGCCGGGGCCAGGCCCATAGCGGCGATTCAGCTGTTCGATCGCCTCGGCTGCCACCGTCAGCAAGTGCGCATCGCTGTCGAGCTCCTCTTGCTGCGCATCGACGCCATCGGCCAGCAAGGCAAAGGCCAGATCGCCGCCGATGCCCGCCAAATGGTGGACCTCCAGTCGCTCGATCTGCTCCAACAGATCGGCTTCGCTGGTCAACAGCGTCGGCACAGCGATCAGCGTACGTAGCGCCTGCGGCACGCCGGCGGACAATTCCAACCCCGGCAGAGTAATGGCACCGAAACTCCAGGTGATCATGCGATTGACCAGCGCCGTGGCCACCTCGGTGACCGGCACGAACATCGACAGCAGGAACAACAGGATCCAGCCAACAGCCACGGACGGCACCGCCAAGGCCCAAGCCATTAGCGCCAGCAGCAGCGTGGTCAGCAAAAAAATGCCGCCAACATAGCCGCCAATGCCCAGGCGAATGTTAAAGCGGCTGATGCGCAGGCGCAGAGGGGCGCGAAAGCCTATGGCCCGCTCCAGCGCCGGGCGTCCCTCGGCGATCAGATGGTAGCCAGGATCGCTCGCCCGCCCGCCCCACTCCTCACCCTGCGCGACGCTCTCAGCCAGGCGGGCAGCCTCCAAGGCCCGGTCGGCGACCTCCAGTTCCGAGAGAGCCGAGCCACGCGCCAGTTGCTCGATGGCGCTGCGGTACAGGTTGCGCGTCGGGAAGTCCATAAGGGCAAACGCACTGCCCGCGCGCAAGCGCGCATCGACCAGGCTGACGCTTTCAAACAGCTTGGCCCAGTCAATATCGGAAATCAGCCGCATGCTGGTGATGATGTTGCGCACCGTAACATTGGAGGCGCCCTGGCGTTGCTGGGCGTGCTGCACCACCTCCTCGACGCAAATACCCTGTGCTTGCAGACGTTCGTCCAGCCAGCCCAGCGCCGGGGTCGTACGCGGATCCTGGTCGCGCAGGCGTTTGGCGAGTTGAGCGGCGAACAGCTCGGGCAACCGCCCGAGCGGACGTGCGGCGATATCCGCCAGCGCCGAACGGGCGCTGGCAGGTACGAGCAAACGATCGGCCAGTTCGTCGGCGTCCGCGCGGGCCATACGACCCTCGTCGATCTGCTCGGCGAGTCGGCGCAGATTCTCGATCAGGACAATACGCAGGGTGATCGCCACAGCCCACAACTCACCGATGGTCAGCGGCTGGATCCGCTGGTACGCGTCGATGAAACACCGCAGCATGTCGAGGTCGAGATGACTGTCGGTATGCGCAACGAAGGCCCAAGCCAGGCCGAAGACCCGCGGGTAGCCAGCGAACGGTCCCTCGGCGAGCTTCGGCAACTGGCGGTAGTAGCCAGGTGGCAGATCATCGCGAATTTCCCGAATCTGTTCCTCGACGATATGGTAGTTGTCCAGCAGCCATTCGGCGGCGGGCACCACGCTTCGGCCGCTCTCAAGCTCCACGGCGCTCGCCCGGTAGGCGGCGAGCAGGACCGAGGCGTTGTCGTCCAGGCGTACATGCAAGGAAAGCACGGTGGGTGGCCTGGGTGTCACCTGCTGGGCGATGGCCAGACTCTCGGCATGTTGCTCAAGTCGCTCGATGCCGAAAAGCGTCTCCCGTACCGGCGCATGGTCACTCCAGGGGGGTGATAGAACACGCTGCCCAAGTGCCCGGCGGAAGATAGAATGCATAAATAACGTTCCGAGACGCGCATCGGTCTCATTAGCAAGCTAGGTAGCGCACCTCAGACAAGGCGGCAAGAGGCTCGAAACAGCAACATGCGGCTGTACAGTCAAGCCCGGCGCCAGTCAATCAAAGTCGCCCCATTAGCAGCAGCACGATGACGATGATCACCACAATGCCCAACCCACCGCTCGGCCCGTATCCCCAACTCCTGCTGTGCGGCCAACTCGGGAACGCACCGATCAACAGCAGGATGAGAATAATTAACAGGATTGTGCCCAAGCTCATGGCTATCTCCTCGGACGCATGAAGAAACTGGCTGGTTGACTATCGCTCAAAGCGCGTCCAGCAATCTGACAAAGCCCAGATTGAGTGGATTCACAGGCACGAGTCTGTACGCCAACGCACAGAGTCCGCTCAGAAGCTGATGCGCGGTTCAACGTTAATGACCCAAGTGGACATTACAGCTCAGGCTCCCATCACCAGAATCAACGTTGCGCATACGCAGGCATACAACGCGCCTTCGAACAGGGCTTCATGCCAGACAAATCGCAATACCCCAAAGCGGCGCAAGGTCCAGTCCAACAGCAGAAAAATGGGCAAGGCCAGCAACAGGGCCTGGGCGATTGGCGGCAAATAGACGCCCCCCACTTCCAGATCAATGGGCAAGGGCTGGCACTCCTTCCTTGTCTGCGGGTTGAAAGTATTTGCGATGGCGCTCCAGAAACGACACCACGATCAACAGCGCCACGCGCATCCGGAACACCGACCATAGATGTTCGTGAACGTCCAAATGCAGGTCGTCCAGTTCATCGCCCAGGACACGCAAGTTTCCGAGCAACTGTTCAGGGTCAATCCCGGGCCGCCCGGCAATCAATTGTCCTGTCTCACGGACAGCCGCCAGCAAACGGTTTTGTTGTTCGGTACTCAGCAACGTATTGCCTTGCCCCTGCTGCCTGAGCTGGTTCAAAGCCACCCCCAGTGCCATGCACCCGAGGCTGACTTCGAACAGCTCGCGGGAATGCTTGTCGTTGGTCGCCGGCAACAGTCCCAGCATCATGGTCAGGCGATCGACCATGCGGCTTTCAAACGCAAATTGCTGTTCATCGGTGGCCGGCGTCTTCAACAAAGCGTAGACCTGCTCGCAGCTTTCATTGAACAGCCGGCGCATTCGTAAATCGGGCCTGAACGGGAAAATCAAGGCATACACGCTGAGCGCCATCGCGGCCGCGCAGATATACGCACCGGCAAACTCGAACCACTGAACGGCATTGTTTTGGCCGATTCCTGCGTTTTGCGGCCCCAGCAACAGCATGGTCGTCAGTCCAAGACCAATGCCCGTGCCGGTGGTTGGTGGACTGGCCAGCCCCACCGCGACGGCGTACAGCAATGGCGCGAACAACAAGGCGAGTAACTCGAAGTCACTGATCATCGGCATCAGCATGAATATATAGAGCGCCGACACCACCAAGGCCAGCCCCAGTCCCCTGGCAAAGCTTTGACTGGCCAGCAACGGTCGCGGAAAAGTCGCCATCAGCGAACAGAGAATCCCCACCACAATCATCCCGCCACGGGCCCCATCCCAAGCGGTCTCGATCCAGATCAGACCGGCCACCAGCAACGCGGTAAATGCCCGGATTGCATTCATTGCCGCTAATGTGAAATCCAGATGCAACGGGTTTTCCCGGCCGCGGAACACGCAACTGGCTTCACGTCCGTCCTGGATCGCGTCACTCAGTTCCAGAATCTGCCCCAGTTGCTCCAACATCCGTGCTTGCTCCCAGCGCAGTGCCCAGGCCAGTGAGCGCAGGGTCGCAGGCATCGTCTCGGTGAGTTGTTCGGCCTTGTAGGCCTGGTCATCGAAGCGCTGTTGCAGCGCCGCGAAATGGTGCCGCGCCTCGCTCGACAATGAGCGCCCTTGCACGGCCAATTCATCGAGAAACGCCAGTTCCTCGCTGCGCAACCGCTGTATCTCTTCCGGCAACGCGCCCTCCCAACGTTCGGTGAGCAGTTGCCGCTGGTGACGCAATGCCGTCAGCCGCGAAGTCAGCAGCACCAGTTGATTGCCGAGCAACTGCACCAGACTATCGGCACTGCGCAACCGTGGCGCATCGAAATACAAATGCCGACGCAGCCCTTCAAGGGCGCTGATCTCGCCCAACAGTAGCATTTGCCGCTTGTGGAAATCGGCCTCGCTTTCCTCGGTTCGAATGACCGCTGCCGCGTGCGTCGCGAGCAGCTTGATCACTTGATCGATCTTGGCGAAGTAACCCCGGGCCACTGCCTCCGGTCGCGCGGTCAGAAGGCTGACGACGCACACGCAGGCCACCGCCAACAACGTTTCTGTCACGCGAGTGACCGCCAATAGAAACGTGCCCTCCTGATCGGGTTGCGCCAGCAGTGCCACGACCACCGCCGTGTAGCCGCTCAGAACAAACGCCTGGGAACTGGTGTAGCGCAACAAGGTGCCGCCGGCGGTACACAGTGCCAACCACAGGGCCAGGGTGATGATGAAGGGCAGCGGTGCCTGGGGGAAAATAGCCATGATCAACACCGCGACTGCCGCACCCAACGTGGTGCCGGTGATTTGGCCGAAACTTCGCGCCAGGGCCATGCCGCCCAATGGCTGACTGACGATGATCACCGCCATGATCGACCACTTGGGTTGGTCGAGGTCGAACACAAAGGCCAGGTACAGCGTCAGCAACCCGGCCACGATGGTTCTCAGGGCAAACAGCAGCACCTCGCGTCCGGGGTTGAGAATCGCCTTGAAGTATTGAAGCAGCGGTTGCATGGGAGCGCTCATGGAGTCATCTCCTGCAAGCGTAGTCATTGCTTCAAGGCCTCGACGGGTTTCAGTGTCGACAAAACATGTAGGCCATTTCGCCGATGGTTACGCCCACCTTGATAGATTCGCCAAACCCAGGGGTTGATGGCGGCGGCCGAACGTGAACTTATGCTGCGTGAGCTCTGCGGGTTCGCCTATGGCCTGATCGCCCGTCTGCGCGTTGAAAACGAGATAAGCGCCATCACACCGTGGACTGTTCTGCATCCTGTTGCCGTTTGCTATGGCAGAACCTCTTGGCTGGCTGACACCGGTGATTACCGCCATTGTCAGCTACACCTTTTTCGACCTCGACGAAATCGGCGACGATCTGGAAGACCCATTCGGCTTCGATGAGAACGATCTGCCGTGCAATGCGATTTTGCGCACACTGGAGCGCGAAGTGCTGGCAGCGCTGGGGCAAACCGACTTGCCACCCGCCCTTGAGCCCTATGACTACGTGCTGAACTGAGCCAGGGTTTGACTCACAGCCCGGCCTGACCGAAGCTGGTGACTTTGCAAAAGCCTGTCAGCTCCCGGATTCCTGCATGCCTCAGTCCCGCCGCTATCTGCTCATCAGCCTCTGTGCACTGTTTGCCCTCGCCCTCGCCTGGTTTTTTGTGCGCAGCACGACGCCTGTGGTGCCGGAAACAATCCGGCGCGGCTACAGCGAAGCGCTGAACCAGGCACGCGCGGGTCAACCGGGGGCGGCACGGGTTCTTTACCAGCAATTGGGCCGCCCTGACCTGTCCGACAAGCGCCGCGTCTGGCTGCATGCCGAATTGCCCAACTACCCCAGCCCACAAGCCTTGAAACTGGCGGATGCGGACCTGCAACATCCATCGGCGCAGGTGCGCATTGCGGCGATCAAAAGCATCAGCGGTTTAGTGCCCAACGGGCAGCGCAGTCTGTTGCTCGGGCCCTTGCTCGATGACAGCGACCAAAGTGTCCGGTTTGTTGCAGTCAACGCCTTGTTGGGCTTGTCCCCGGATGAGCTGGGGTTGTATTTCGGCCCCTTGGAGCAAGCCATCGATGCCTGGGAACAGGTCCTCAAGCTCCAGCCGGAAAGCGCCGACACGCAGTACCAATTGGCACGCCTGCATTTACACAATGCCGAATTGAAGGACGCGCAGCAGGCATTGGAACGCACGTTACAACTGGCGCCCGGCAACCTGCCGGCACTGGTGATGCAGATTGATGTGCTGGACCGACAGGGCCAAAGCGATGCCGCCCAGCAATTGTTGGCGAAGCAGTTAAAGGCCCAGCCCGATTCGGCCTATCTGCAACATGCGTTGGGGCTCTGGTTACTGCATCACGGGCAAAGTGAGTTCGCGTTGCTCGGGCTGTCCAAAGCCGTGGAGCTTGAACCCGACAACAAGGATTACCGCTACGACCTGGCCACCACGCTGCATGGCGAGCAAGAGCTGGAGGCCGCACAGAAACAGCTACAGGAAATCGTCCAGCGCCACCCGGCCGATCGCAAGGCGCGCGTGCTGTTGATCAACTATTGGAAGGAAAGCGGACAGTTGCAGAACGTGCAGATCCTGTTGGCGCAGCTCGAGCAGCTCAATCCGGATGATCCGGCATTGCAGCAAGGGCTTTAATCAAGATCAAAAGATCGTCCGAACGCGGCCCGAGCCTTCGGCAGCTCCTGCAGGGGGGCCGCGCGGCACAACCGTCGACACAGCGTCAGGACAGCATGTCCTGCATGATCTGTTGCAACACATCCAGATCGAATGGCTTGGCCAGGATCGGTGCCTTGCGGGTGATCGGGCTGTCGGTCTCGCGGATTTCCTGTGGGTAGCCGCTGATGAAGATCACCTTGAGTTCCGGTCGCAGCTTCACGGCAGGTTCGGCGATCTGCACGCCAGAAATCCCGCCAGGCAGGCGGAAGTCGGTGATCATCATGTCCAGATTCGGTTTGCTCGCCAGAATCTCAAAGGCCTGCTCACCGTTTTCGGCTTGCAGTACCCGGTAACCTTCACCCGACAAATATGCGGACAGCACCATCAAAATCGAAGGGTCATCCTCAACGATCAGTACCACGTCTTGTGCATCTTCACTCATGGAAAACCTTTGTTCGGTCAATAGCTGCTGATACGACCATATGGTCACTCAGAGGTTGCGTTCATCGGGCTGTTTTCCTACAGCGGCAGACAAACGCGAAACAAGGCGCCTTCGCCAATCCGGCTCTCGACGGTAATGGAGCCGCCATGGGCGGCGACAATCTGCTGCGAAATAAACAACCCCAGGCCCAGCCCCGCCACCACGGCCCGGGTGGAAACCCGCTCGAACTGCTGAAAAATGCGCTGCTGATTCTCTTCACCGATCCCGATACCGCGATCCTGAACCTCAACCCGCGCTTGCCCGAGGTGATTGTACACGCGTACGTCGATCGCGCTCTTGGCACCATAGCGCAACGCATTTGTCAGCAGATTGGAAATTACTTGTTCGATACGAAACTCGTCCCAGTCACCCATCACGGGTTGGTCGGCAATCAAGCTGACTGGCGACTCTGCGGCCTCAATCTGCGGTGCGAAGTTTTGCAAAAGATTCTGCACCAGTTGCACCAGGTCAAACCGACCGGGGCGGATCGACAGCTTGCCGGTGCGGATTCGCGACACATCGAGCATGTCTTCGATCAGGCGGATCAGGCTTTTGATCTGCCGCTCGTCGCGCTCGACCATGGCGTGCATTTTGTCCAGAGTGAACGCCGCGGCGTTATCCCGGGCCAGGTGCATTTTGCGCAACTGGGTTTCGAGGATCAGGCCATTGAGCGGCGTGCGGACTTCGTGCGCGACGATGGACATGAAATCATCGCGCAAGCACACAGCCTGCTTCAGTTCATTCTGGGTGTTCTGCAACTGTTCGAGCAGTGCCTGCTGCTCCCGGCGACTTTGCTCCAGGGCTTCGACCTGCTGTTTCATCGCCTTGCGCTGACGATACAGATCGACGAAGACATTGACCTTGCTCTTGACCGCGTGAACATCCAGCGGCTTGTGCAGAAAGTCCACGGCTCCGCTTTCGTAGCCCTTGAACGCGTAGTTGAGATGACGGCCAGCGGCACTGACGAACACAATCGGGATGTTTTTGGTTTTTTCCGTGCCGCGCATCAACTCGGCCAACTCGAAGCCGTTCATGCCGGGCATCTGCACATCGAGAATGGCCAGCGCGAATTCGTGCTGCAACAACAGCGACAAGGCTTCATCGGCGGACAAGGCCTTGTAGACGATGCGGTCCTCCCACTTGATCAACGCCTCCAGCGCCAGCAAGTTCTCCGGCAGGTCGTCGACGATCAGTAATTTGGCCTGGATGTTACTTAGCATGTGATTCGTTCCCGCTCGACAAGCAGACGGCCGAAGCCCCGATCAGGGTAGCTTCTACACAAGGAATACCTGCACAGTTCATGATTTGCGGTAGATCCTTTCATGTTTGACCAACGGCTCAAATTGATTGCCATAGGCCGAAAAATCCAGGGTTTCCTTACTGCCCAGCGCCAGAAAGCCACGATGACACAAAGATTCATGAAACAAGCCGAACGTTCGATCCTGAAGCTTTTTATTAAAATAAATCAGTACATTACGACACGAAATTAATTGAGTTTCGGAGAATACGCTATCGGTGGCCAGGCTGTGATCGGCGAAGGTCACGTTGTCGCACAGGCTCTTGTCGAAAATCGCGTAGTCATAGGCCGCCGTGTAGTAATCGGCGAACGAGCGCTGACCACCAGCCTGCTGATAGTTGTGAGTGTAGGCGCGAACATTCGCCATGGAGAAAATCCCTTGCCTGGCTTTATCCAGCGAACGCGGGTTGATGTCGGTGGCATAGATGATGGTGCGATCCAGCAAGCCTTCTTCGCGCAGCAGAATCGCCATCGAATAGACCTCTTCGCCGGTGCTGCAGCCGGCAATCCAGACCTTGATCGACGGATAGGTCTTGAGCAGCGGCACCACTTCATCACGCAGGGCCAGGAAGTGCGAAGGGTCGCGAAACATTTCGCTGACCGGGATTGTCAGCAATTGCAGCAGTTGCATGAACGCAGTCGGGTCGTGCAGGACCTTCTCTTGCAGCGCCGAGATGGTATTGCACTCGAACTGGCTCAATGCATGGTTGACCCGGCGCTTGATCGACGCGCCGGAGTAATCACGAAAATCGTAGCTGTACTTGAGGTAGATCGCTTCGATCAACAACCTCATTTCGATTTCGCTGCGCTCCACTAAATGCGTTCCATCTTCGGTAACCACACACGAATCAACGAAAACAGGCGATCCAGGTCGATGGGCTTGGCCAGGTAGTCGTTGGAGCCGGCCTGCAAGCAGCGCTCCTGATCGTCCTTCATGGCCTTGGCCGTCACCGCAATAATCGGCAGTTTGCGCCAGCGCGGGTCCTTGCGGATTTCGAGGGTGGCTTCGAAACCGTCCATTTCCGGCATCATCACGTCCATCAGCACCAGGTCGATGTCCTCGACGTCATTCAATCGCTCAATCGCTTCACGACCGTTACGGCCAATCACCACGACCGCGCCCTTTTGCTCCAGCGCACCGGTCAGGGCAAAGATGTTACGAACATCGTCATCCACCAACAGCACTTTGCGCCCCTCGAACACCTTGTCGCGGCTGCGCGCGGTCTTGAGCATGGTCTGGCGCTCATGGGACAGCCGGGATTCGATCTTGTGCAGAAAGAGGGTCACTTCATCCAGCAACCGCTCGGGCGAACGCGCGCCCTTGATGATGATCGAGCGCGAATACTTGCGCAGCTCGGCCTCTTCGTCCCGGGTCAGGTTGCGCGCGGTATAGACGATCACCGGCGGGAACGAGCAGATATCCTCGCAGGACATGCGCTTGAGCAAGTCGTTGCCGAGCATGTCCGGCAGCTTCAGGTCGATGATCATGCAGTCAAAAATCGTGGTGCGCAGCAAATCGAGTGCATCCTGCGCCAGGCCGACGGCAGTGATTTCGATGTCCTCGTCGCCGATCAATCGGGCAATGCTGTCGCGCTGCACATCATCGTCTTCGACCAGCAATATGCGTTTGACCTTCTGGGTCAGTTTGGCTTCGAGACGGGCAAATACCTCCTTGAGTTCCTCGCGCGTGGTCGGTTTGACTGCATAACCGATGGCGCCCATGTGCATGGCGGCCTCGACACGGTCTTCGACAGAGATCACATGCACGGGAATGTGCCGGGTCTCGGCGTGCTCTTTCAGGCGCTGCAATACCGTCAACCCGGAATGATCCGGCAGGCGCATGTCCAGCAGGATCGCGTCGGGGATGAATTGCCTGGCCAGGTCGTAGCCTTCATCGGCGCCGTGGGCCACCAGGCACTGATAACCCAGTTCATGGGCCAGATCGTAGAGGATTTGTGCAAAGTTCAGCTCATCTTCCACCACAAGGATGCAACGACTGGCGAACGGCGCCTTGTGGCGATCATCGTCGAAACACGCAACATCGACATCGGCCATCAGCGGCACAGCCGCGGTAACCTCGGCGTTTTTCGATGGGAGAGCCGGCATGGCCACCGGCGTGGCTTTCATCGTTTCGACAGGCGTATCGCCCGGTTCGACGTAGTGCTGCGGCAAGACCAGGGTGAACACACTGCCCTGCCCCGGCGTGCTGGTCAGGCTGATGGAGCCGCCCAGCAACGTGGCCAGATCACGAGAAATCGACAGGCCCAGGCCGGTACCGCCGTAACGACGGTTCGTGGTGCCGTCGGCCTGACGGAAGGCTTCGAAAATGCTTTCCTGATGATCCGGCGCAATGCCGATCCCGGAGTCGCGGACGATAAACGCAATGCCATCGGCCGGCTGAGCAGCCACGATCAGGCTGACAGTGCCCTTTTCGGTGAACTTCACCGCGTTGGACAGCAGGTTCTTGATCACTTGCTCCAGGCGCTGGCAGTCGGTGAACAGTCTCAGCGGCGCGTCAGCCCGCAATTCGACTTCAAAATCCAGTTTCTTGTCCGCCGCCAACGGCTCGAACATTCCCCGCAGGCCTTCCACCAGGCGCGCGACGCTGGTGTTCTCCGGACACACCTCAAGCTTGCCGGCCTCAACCTTGGAAATGTCGAGAATGTCGTTGATCAAGTTGAGCAAATCGTTGCCGGCGGAATAGATCGACTCGGCGAACTTGACCTGCTCGGCGCTGAGGTTTCCCTGCGGGTTCTCCGCCAGCAATTTCGCCAGAATCAACGAACTGTTCAGCGGCGTGCGCAGCTCGTGGGACATGTTGGCGAGGAATTCGGACTTGTACTTGCTGGCACGCTGCAATTCTTCGGCGCGGGCCTCAAGCTCAAGTTGGGCCTGATTCAGCTCACTGTTCTTGAGGTCCATGGCGTCGCGCTGCTCAGCCAGGATCTGCGCCTGTTCGGCGAGTTGTTCGTTGGTTTGCTCCAACTCGATCTGCTGGGTTTCGAGGTGAGTCTGGGATTCCTTGAGAACCCGCGACTGCTCTTCCAGCTCTTCGTTGGCGCTCTTGAGTTCCTCTTGCTGAACCTGCAGCTCTTCGTTGAGTTGCTGGGTTTCGGCCAGCACTTCCTGCAAGCGCTGGCGATAACGAGCGGCCTCGATCGAGGTGCCAATGTTGCCGGCGATCAGTTCAAGCAACTCGATGTCACGATCCGCCAGCGGCCGCAGGAAACCCAGCTCGATCACCCCGTTGACCCGATCGTCATCACTGGTCGGCACTACCAGCACACTGTGTGGCAAACCTTCGCCCAGGCCAGAGCTGACTTTGAAGTAGTCGCCTGGCACCTCATCAAGACGAATCAGGCGCGCCTGTTGCGCCACCTGGCCGACAATCCCTTCACCATTGTAAATCTGCTGCTCAAGCGCCTCCTGTTCCCGAGAGAAACCGTATGACGCGATGCGCTTCAGGCCGCCATGCTCCTCACGCACATAGATCGCCGCGACGGCACTGCCGAGGTATTGCGCGCAGAACTGCAGGATATTGCGCCCCAACAGATTGAGCGATAACTGCCCCAAGACTTGCTCGGCCAGTTCGGTCTGGCCGTTGCGCAACCAGGCCTGCTGTTCCAGACGCCGGGCGCTGGCCTGTTGCGCGGCGAGGTTGACGCCAAAGCTGCGGGACAGGTTGAGCAGATCCCGGCGACCAATATAGGCCAGCAATCCACTGATACCGGCCACGAACAACAGATAAAGGGCGATGCTCCAGATGGTGGTGCGCCGCACTTCTTCGTTGCGCGTGGTACGCAACTGCTGCTCCATATCGATCACGTCTTCGAATTGCTTGCGGATCTCATCGGTCAACCGTTTGCCGCGCCCGACTTTGACGACACTGCGGTAATCACCGCCTGCTCGCTGCAAATCGATTATCGATTGCGCGTAATCGGCCCATTCCGTCTGCAAGGCCTGGAGCTGGTGCAGGCGATCGGTCTGCACCGGATTGTCCGCAGTCAGTTCGAGCAAGGTATTGAGAGCGACCGCTATTCTTGGCTTGGCCGTCTCATAGGGCTCAAGAAAATGCTCGTCGCCACTGAGCAGGAAACCGCGCATACCGGTTTCCAGATCGACGGTCAGTTTTACGGCTCCATTGGCATTATTGATCACCCGGTCGGTGTGCTGGACCCACTGGATCACCGACAGCAGATAGGTGATCAGTGAGACGAAGAACACCGCGCTGATGACGCCAACACCCAATGGCAGGCTGACGTTGCGACTCAAGAGTTTACGGAATCGTTGCTCGTCAACCGCAGGCGCAGAGGTCATGGGAAGCCTTGTCGAACTGTTGAAAGCCATCGAGTCTGCCCCAAAACGGCCGAGGGCATCCATTTTTCTGACACGTTTTTCGGCAAAATCCTGCATTTCACTGCCCCGGCACAAAGGAGTGGTTATTCTGTGTGGCTCTTGTGCGGCTATTGTTTCTTGTAACGCCTCGGGAACTTGTCGTGATCCGTCACGTACTCATGCAAGAGCCCGGTGATTTCGATCGACGCTATAGCAAATCCAACCTTTGAGAGCCCCACTATGTCCACCAACACATCCACCATACTAGTCGTTGAAGACGATGCCATCGTGCGCATGCTGATCGTCGATGTGCTGGTGGAACTGGAATACCGGGTACTTGAAGCCGATGGCTGCGAAAAGGCGCTGGATTTCATCAACGATGAGGACCAGTGCATCGACTTGCTGATGACCGATGTGGGGCTGCCAATCATGGACGGTCGGGAGCTGGCCAAGCAGGCGCGCCTGTTGCGTCCGGAGTTGCCGATTCTGTTCGCCAGCGGCTATGCCGAGAGCATCGAAGTGCCTGATGACATGTATGTGATCGGCAAGCCGTTCTCGATTGATCAGTTGCGCGACAAGGTCAAGGACATATTGCCCTGACAGGGCTGTAGGGGGGGAAAGACCCGTATCGCAATGATGGGTCAATTCATTGCGCGCCTTGAAACGCTGGCGAGCCCGCCTTCATCGCGAAAAGTTGCTCTTTTAGATCCAAGGCCGACACATCAGATAAACAAGTAGCGCTACCCACTTTTTAATCGCCAAAGATACTCTTGTCGAGCGCCAGAACATTGGAACAATGAAGTTCCACTCCTGGAGTCCCCTACGACGATTAATTAAATGGATGTTTATGAGCCACGCCCCGGTGCACCCGCCGATTGAAAACACACAGCAACTAAAAGCCACGCAAGCTGAGCGAGAAGACTTTGTCCGCGCCATGGCGCATTACATAAAAGGAATGGAAGGCACGCAAGAGATTGATCTTTCAACATTCTATATTCCGCATCGCCCGAATTCCTTGTTTGATGAAATCTATGGCCCTGCAAAAGAACTACTGGAAAGCACCACCCTTAGTCCTGACTTTATAGCGTCGCGTGAGGCCTGGAGTGCCTCGGACATGTTGCCGCCGTTGCGAGTGGATATCGAGGGCAACCTCCACGCCGGCTCGCAGGGGGGCTGGCATAACTTGATGGAAGACATCAAGTATTTCTCGGAACTCCAGCAGACTTTATCGATTATTGGGGAGATCGCCCTTCACGCGGGCGGGTATATCTATTTCGCTCACGACATCAGTGTTGAACAATGGCTGCGCTTTAATCAGTTGACGGTTCCGACGACGGTTACCGAGGCCGGAAACCTGATTGACTTCCTGGCCCTTGACCTGCCCGCGGGCCCGCCGATCGGCAACTGTTGGCAAGCCGTCTCCGGGCATGAGAACTCGCCTTTTGTACTGAGCAAGATTGAGCGTGGTGAGGTGGCGCGCCTCACTCTGCAAGCGTTCTCGCGCCCCCAGCAAATGCTGGAGGAGCTCGCACGCCCTGTCATCGGCAACAGAACCAGTGATGAAGTGCAAGCCGGCGCGGATTACTTGCTGGACCAGATTCTGGAGACATCAACAGCGATCGAATGGGCCAAAGAGTACCTCAACGTTACAGGCTGGTACGGCGCGCACGAAGACCAGGAACCCCCCAAGGAGCATCTTCAATCGCTACTGGTGGCCGCCATCATACTTGCCATCGACCCATCGGCAGACATCACAGGTACTGAGATCGCCGGCTACGAGCTTTATCAGCCCAGCAATGTCGATCGCAGTCCCGAGGCAGTCCGGGAGGACCTGGACCGGCACCTGGTGGGTCTGGGCCGAGACTCGGGAGTGGCCACCCCGCTTGCCACGTTCATCTTGCTGGCGGGTATTGCGCCGGAATTTCTGGTCCGAGGCCTGCCCACATCGATACGACTTGGAACCCCGGCCTGGGTTGCGCTCACGCAGGCGGTTGCCTTGGCCGAGGCCTATGACCCGGGATCCTCGCGGCTGATGTCCTATGCTGAACTCTTGAAGTTTTCGGCGCTGGAGCCCGTGACCCCGGAACTGGAACTGCTGCACAACGCCTCAACGATCAAGCCCGTCATTAATTGGGCGACCATGAACAAGGTGATCTCTCCTGACGCACACGGCCAGTACGACAAGCCGTCCCTGATCGTCGCGATCGATGCCTATCAACAACATATCAATCGTTTTGACCAGGTCATTCACTCACTCACCTCCCCACTTCCCTCCCGACGAAACATTGCACTTGCTCAATTGCAGAAGGCGTACCCGAACTGCCGTTTTCTGGAGACGGTGAATCTGACCAAGGCCGGCCAGGGCTTTCACCCGGGTCGCGGGTCGACGTTGAAAATGTCCGTCGTTGATTTGCACATGTCTGATGACCTGGTCACTCTGGACTGGAATAGCGCCAATGACATCTACCCGGAACTTCCTGGAATTGAACATCTGACGCCGGCAAACGAATTGTATGAAGTTGCCTTCGATGCCTATCACCAGAACCTGGAAGCCGGCATTCTCACTAATATAAAACTCGCCCTGTCACAGTTGCCGGCACTGGACCGCACTGCACTTCAGATGGGGGAAATCAGTGTTTATACCGTTCGCGAATCGGTGGCGCGTCCCTACACCACACCGGTCAGTAATATCGGGCTTATTGGTGCCGGCATTCAACCGACCCACTACAAGGAAACCCAACAGGATAAAGACGCAGCCACTTGCCGTTACGCGGTGATCATCACCGCATCTTACCAAGGGAAAGTTGACTGCTATGAGCTCTTCACCCTGCGTGGCGAATGTCGAAAGAACAACGCCTTGGGCCGATTGATTGTCAGTTCTGGAAAGATCAATTCACCGGCCCGGGTGGACTTCACCGGGAACATCACCGAGCCAACCCCGGCGGTGAGCCCATTTCAGATGCCCATTGATTTTCTCGCTTACAGCCAGGGCGTTGAACCACGCGAGGGTATCTCGAGCAGGGCCGTGATCGAAAAACTCGGAATGATCGCCGCCCCCCTGTCGGGAGCCCCGTCGATCGGCAGTCAGTACCAGAGCTTTCTCAATGAGCAACTGGAAAAACTGGCCCTTTTCATCGTCCAGCACCGCCCCTTCGCGAGCTATGAAGAACTCAAGCGCAATGGTGAAGGACGAACCGCACTGGAGCTGGAGCGCGACAAAGCAGAGAAAATCAAGACCTTCATCATTGATTTGGTCGTGCCATTCAAAAAATGTATTGAAGACCTGTCATCGGACAGCAGCACCACCCGGGCCGAAGGCGCTGTCGGCTGCATACTCGATGGCCTGGCGGTGGTCGGCACGGTGATCGGCGTCAGCGCAAAACTCACCAGTGCCGCCTCGAAAACGGCCTCATTTGCGTCAAGGTCCGCCCAACTCGGCAAACTCACCGCACGCTTGACGGTTTCTCTCTTGAACCCGCTGGATGGCGCACCTGATTTGCTCTTCAGCGGTGCACACCTGATCAAGAAAGGCGCATTGCAATTCAGCAAACACAGCCTGGCGGCCATCGAGGCGGCGACATTTCAAGTCCGCCGACTCACGGGCAGCGCCCAAACCTATGACTTGATCAAAGCAGCCAATCGCACAGACATCCTGCAGGGCTCCTGGAAAAAACTGGGCGATACAGGCGAGCCTGCCCATCTGTTGATTGTCGAAAAACGCGGAGACTGGTACGCCCTCAACGTAAAAACGGGTTCGCCATGGGGGGCGCCACTGAGAAACCTGAAATTGACGGACTTCATTCCCGTTCGCGGATGGCATCGACTGCTGCCGAAAAATTACAGCCGCGCGATCATCAAGAATGCTCTGCCTGTTGCGCGAAATAAAGTCAGCAATGCGATAGAGGTATTAACCAGTCGTCTTCACGACACTGACAGGAAATTCGTCTACCGGACATTTTTCGGTGACGATTCGTCCGCGATTGCCGAACGATACCTGGACGATCTTCTGTTGATCAAAGATGACCTTGATGCGATCAAGACCACCAACTTCACCATCGAGGCCACCACCCCAAAGTCGGTCATAGGCGGGTTATACCCCGGCAAGTATCGAAGCTGGCAAGCCGCATCCAAGGCCGACGCCCCCCTTGAAGAGTTCATCGTATTTTATGCGGACCACCTGAACGACTTTTACCGCAGCGTTAAATATGACAACAGTGCAATCGCCGACGTGTTGATCCATGAGATGTCCCATGGAGGTCCCGACACTCTGGACTTCTTCTATGCACAAAAATCGCAAAAACATGCCTTGAAGTCGGGTGAAGTGGACGTAGCCGAGTTGTTGAATCTGGCCAAAGGTCGCACGCACATCGACCTTTCCAGCAAGCTGGCAGGTGCCGATGCCCCCATATTGCTGGATCCTCCGGCATTCATTCCTTCGGAGCTTTTCCATACGGCGCCTGCTTTGCTCAACGCCGACTCCCAGTCAATGGTGACGTCACTGTTGAGCCAGTTGAAGACCAACGCCCCAGCGTTCTACGACAACCTGTCGGCGTTGCGCCGTGCGTTGAAAAATGCCGGTTCAGGCCGGGTCGTCGACCCTGTTCGAATCAACCTGGGAAAATCCTCGCAACTGTTGTCGTGACGCACTGAGGCGGTGTGATCGCGAGCACTGTCCCTGGCGCAGGATGGCGGACGGAAAAGCACTGCGGGCTGTGGTTTAATTACGGCCTTCGTCTTCTCCCCCGCCCTTTTCCCGCCTCAAGGAACGCCCTTACATGATCCAGCCCCACGCAACCAAAGTCCTTGTCATTGGTTACGTCTGGCCCGAGCCCCGTTCTTCGGCGGCCAGCGGGCATGTGATGCAAATCCTCGATACGTTCTTGCAGCAAGGCTGGGACATTACCTTCAGCAGTCCGGCTGGCACCGGTGAGCATCGTGCGGACCTGACCGCGCTGGGCATCCGCGAAGTGCCGATCGAATTGAACAACAGCAGCTTCGATGCGTTTATCAGTGAACTCGCACCGGATATTGTCCTGTTCGACCAGTTCATGATGGAAGAACAGTTCGGTTGGCGAGTCGAAAAACACTGCCCCGATGCCTTGCGCGTGCTTGAGACCTCTGACCTGCAAAGCCTTCGTCATGCACGGCATCAGCGGCTCAAGGAACGCTTGAAGGCGAGTAACGACGCCAACGATTTCAGCGAGCTATTCGCGCCAGCCTTGCATGAAGAGTTCCAGCTCATGGCCGATACCGATCTCGCCAAACGGGAGATTGCTGCGCTGTACCGTTGCGACTTGAACCTGATGATCTCTGAAGTGGAGATCGATTTGCTGGTCGAGCAGTTCAAGCTGCCGCGCAACTTGCTGCACTGGTGTCCGCTGATGGTCGAACCTGCGAGCGTACCGCCGACAGCCTTTGAAGATCGGGCGCACTTTCTCAGCATCGGCAATTTTCGACATGCGCCTAACTGGGATGCGGTGCTCTGGATGAAAACAACCATCTGGCCGTTGATCCGCGAGCAACTGCCCACGGCTCAGTTGCATATCTACGGCGCTTACACGCCACCCAAGGCTACCGCGCTGCACAACCCGGCCCAGGGTTTTCATGTCATGAACTGGGCAGAAGATGCTTTGCAAGTGATGTCGGCGGCACGCATTTGTCTGGCGCCTCTGCGCTTCGGTGCCGGTATTAAAGGCAAGATTGTCGACGCCATGCTGTGCGGCACACCCACGGTTACAACGCCTATCGGTGCCGAAGCAATGCACGGCGAACATCCGTGGCCAGGCGCCGTGACCCGGACGGCACAGGAGTTCGCCGATTATGCGGTGCAACTGTATAAGGATGATGCACTCTGGACGGCCGCCCAATCCCTCGGGCAGCGTTTATTGGCCGATCGATATAAAGCGTCGGAACATGGCCCGGCATTGATCGAGAAGTTATTGTACTGCCAGCAACATTTGCCACAACGTAGACGCGATAACTTTACGGGCAGCATGTTACGCCATCACCACCACAAAAGTACGCAATACATGGCGCAATGGATTGAGGCGAAAAACCGAAACCTCGCTTAAGCCAAGTAACTAACTACACATATCTTGCATTATCACAACTGTTGATCACTTCTATTTTCTTCCTTATAAATCATTGATCGAAGTGACAAACATTAAATTCGATCAACCGATAACACCTATAAAACAATGCAAGGATGCATTACATGGACAACGTTATTCAGCACAACTACGCATTTAGAAACTGGATGGCCGCCGCGCCAGCGATTGATACTTTGTCGCTCGCCGAATTGACACTACCAGGCACCCATAACGCCGGCAGCGACTGGAAGGCGTCCTGGCCGCTGATCCCGGGCGCCCATTGGCTCGCGTGTCAGCACGAATCGTTTTACTCACAACTGCGCCACGGTTCCCGAGTGCTTGACATCCGCTTGACGTATGACGCCAGTGCGCCGGGGCTCGGCAAGTTCTGCATTCATCACAACGGCTACCGTAACGGCCGCACGTTTGGGCACCTTGTCAACGACGTAGAAACATTTCTGCAAGAAAACCCCAATGAATTCATCATCCTGGACTTTCATGAGTTGCATGGGGACTCCTTTGATTACGCTTACTTCAATAAGATGGTGGTCCATTTCCTTGGGCGCCGTTTGATTCCCAACCAAAATCGCTCGTTGAGCATCGGCCAACTCAAACGTCTCAGCGGCAGCCAACGCGTTGTGGTGGCTGCGCCTTGGCACTGGGCAATTGACAAGAACGTGTTCATTCAGCAAATCGAGCACAAATGGTCTGGCAACGGCATCACCAGTGCCGCCGAGTTGGAGCAGCACATTATAAAAGTGTTGAAATATCCGCCAGGCACATGGGCACCATGGTCCCTGTCCGCGACCAGCTATAGCGCTCTCGGTGGTCCGGTAGATATTCACGATGAGCTGAATTCGTGGTTTGCCCCGAATAAAAGCGACTGGGCAACACGGTGCAATATTATCAACGTCGATTTCATTGAAGAAAGCAACATTGTTTCATATTGCCTGACCGCGAACCTGAGTAAAGCGGCCAAGCGAGCCAACTAGTTGCGGCGCCATTAAAGGGTTATTTCTTGTGCAAGTATTTCCGTGACTGGCGATGCTGTCGCGCACTTCTATGCTGGGTCATGCAAGCCTTTCTACACAGGCGAGTAATAGCGGAATGGCACGCAGCCACATCCGACACATGAATTTCGTCGCCGCCATGGAGGAGACGATTCAACGACAAGGAACGGTCATGACCCACAACGCAGCAATCACGCTGGATAAACAAACGTGGATGAGTAATGTCCTCGACATCAATCGTATAAAACTGACGGATGTTATCTGGCCCGGCGCCCATAACGCCGGCATGGATAAACAGGCACCTAATTATGAGGTAGTCGTCGGCAACTGGACGACCTGTCAAAACGGTTCATTTGCCTGGCAACTGTCCAATGGTGCACGGGCATTCGATATCCGCTTGGGCTACACCGAGGCGGCTGATCAATCAATCTTCTATTTCCATCACAATGGCTACCAATCCCACCGAGTCCTCGATGAACTCATCAGCGCAGTTTCATCTTTCCTGGATCGTCATCCGGATGAATTTGTGGTTTTGGACTTTCATCAGCTAGGAGACGGTAATAAACGCTTCGACTATCAGAAGCTCAATGAGCTTCTGATCAGCCAACTCGGACAGCGAGTAATACCGCCCGACAACGCCACAAAAACGATCGGCGAGCTCAAGCGGATCAGTGCCCGCCGCCGGGTGATATTAGCGGCGCCCGTACGACGGGAACTGGATGAGGATTATTTCTGGCCGCGCATTGCACACAAATGGATCAACAGGCGGTTTACCGACACCGAGGACTTGAAAACCCATATTTCCAACACGCTCAAAGACGCGCCTTACGAATCATTCCTATGGTCGTTATCGGCCACCAGCTACGCGTTTCTGGGGGGGCCTCAAGACATCAAAAACCACATCAATGACTGGTTCAACCCCACCCGGGACTGGGTGACGCGCTGCAGCATCATCAATACCGACTTTTTCGACCAGTCAGAGATCGTTCGTTATTGCTGGACGGCCACCAGCATGAAAGCCGTTTACGGCCATGCGTTGCATGATCGGGAGCCGGCTTGATGCCTGGGGTGCTGCACGCTGGCATTACCTGGTCGGAAAGAGGCATGATCAGGGTGCAATGACAATAAAAAGCGCCCTGACATGACCCGAACAGCCAGAGTCACCGATCCTTCCTACGAATTGATGGACGACCACAACGGGTTGTCCATCATCTATCGCCAGCACGGATTCCCCTGTCCCCTGGTGCGCTGGCATTTCCACAAGGAATACGAACTGCACCTGATCGTCGCCAGCTCCGGCAAGGTGTTCATCGGTGACTACATCGGTAACTTCTACCCGGAAACGCTGTTCCTGACCGGCCCCAACCTGCCCCACAACTGGATCAGCCAGGTGGCCGAAGACGAAGTGGTGCCCAAGCGCGACATGTTGGTCAATTTCACTGATGAACTGTTCGAAAGCGGTCATCAGGTATTTGCCGAACTCAAGACCCTTACGCCTTTGCTGGAGCGTGCACAGTACGGCATCGAATTTCGTTGCAAGCGCACGATCCGCCAGGCCATGACCTTGATGCAACGGATTGCCGACACCCGAGGCATGACCCGACTTGGGCATTTTTTCATTCTGCTGGAATTGCTGGCGGCGTCCGATGACTATCAGTTGCTGTCCGGTGCCACAACGCCGCAATTGGCCGACGAACACAATATCGACCGTACCAACCGCGCAGTGGACTACATTTTTGCCCATTACGCCCGGGGTTTGACGCTGGAAGAGGTGGCCGAGCATTTGGGCCTCAAGCCGACCTACTTCAGCCGAGTGTTCAAACAGGCTACAGGCCGCTGCTTCATCGAGTTCGTCAATCGCCTGCGCATCAGCAAATCCTGCGAGCTGCTGGCCGATGGCGATAAAACGGTGACCGATGTGTGTTTCGAGTCGGGCTTCAATAATATTTCCAACTTCAATCGGCGCTTTCAACAACTCAAGGGCATGACGCCGTCGCACTACCGGCGGTTGGCGGTGCAGCGGTTGACTGAGCAAAACCTGGGCTGAATTTTAGATCGCCTTCGCGGGCAAGCCTCGCTCCTACAGCAGCAGGCTTGCCCGCGAAGAGGCCGATGAAACCTGTACAAATTCAATGACCGCTCGCCTCTGCAAAGCCTGTCCTTGCATCTCCCCCGCCAAAGCCCAGTGCAAAAAAGTATCGATCACAGTGCGATGGATGATTTGTCAGCCCATCAATTGAAGGCTGTAATCGGTACACATTCTTCCCTCCGCTGGAAGACACAAAAACAATAACTGTCCTTCTGTAGCCCTTGGGTGCAGAAAAGGAGTGCACGATGCAACCTTCTGTAAAAGCTCTGCTTGCCCTCACCTGCATCACCGTCAGCAGCGTTAGCCTCGGCGCTCAGACCCTGACCATCGCCACCGTCAACAACAGCGACATGATCCGCATGCAAAAGCTCTCGAAAACCTTCGAGGCCGAGCACCCGGACATCAAACTCAATTGGGTGGTGCTTGAAGAAAACGTCCTGCGCCAACGCCTGACCACCGACATTGCGACCCAGGGCGGGCAGTTCGATGTGTTGACCATCGGCATGTACGAAGCTGCACTCTGGGGTGCCAAGGGTTGGCTGGAACCGATGAAGGACTTGCCGGCCAGCTACGCCCTCGACGACGTTTTCCCTTCGGTGCGTGAAGGCCTTTCGGTCAAGGGCACGCTCTATGCCCTGCCGTTCTACGCTGAAAGCTCCATCACCTATTACCGCACCGACCTGTTCAAGGATGCCGGGCTGACCATGCCGGAACGCCCGACCTGGGAACAGATCGGCGAATTCGCCAGCAAACTCACCCATAAAGATAAAGAACAGTACGGCATCTGCCTGCGGGGCAAGGCTGGCTGGGGCGAAAACATGGCGCTGATTACCACTGTCGCCAACGCCTATGGCGCTCGCTGGTTCGATGAGAAATGGCAGCCGGAATTCACCGGCCCTGAGTGGAAAAATGCGCTGAACTTCTACGTCGACACCATGAAAAAGTCCGGCCCACCCGGCGCGTCGAGCAATGGCTTCAACGAGAACCTGGCGCTGTTCAACAGCGGTAAGTGCGCGATCTGGGTCGATGCCAGTGTGGCCGGCTCATTCGTGACCGACAAAACCCAAAGCAAGGTCAGCGACCACGTCGGCTTTACCTACGCACCGCATCAGGTCACCGACAAAGGTTCGGCCTGGCTGTATTCCTGGGCGCTGGCCATCCCGACCAGTTCCAAAGCCAAGGAAGCGGCGAAAACCTTCAGCGCCTGGGCCACATCCAGGGAATATGGTGCTCTGGTCGCGGAGAAAGACGGCATCGCCAACGTACCGCCAGGCACTCGCGCCTCGACCTACTCCGAGGCCTACATGAATGCCGCGCCGTTCGCCAAGGTGACGCTGGAATCGCTGAAAGCCGCTGACCCTAGCAAACCGTCCCTCAAGCCCGTGCCCTACATCGGCATCCAGCTGGTGACCATTCCTGAATTCCAGGCCGTAGGCACCCAGGTCGGCAAGCTGTTCTCGGCCGCATTGATCGGCCAGACCACGGTCGATCAGGCCCTGACCGCCGCCCAGTCAACCACCGAACGTGAGATGAAGCGCGCCGGTTATCCCAAATAACCAGCGCCCCCATGTGGTAGCGAGGCTTGTGTGGTGAGGGGGCTTGCCCCCTCACCACACAAGCCTCGCTACCACAGTTGATCTTCATTTGTCTGTTCCCAATCGGTTCTGATCGCCATGAATACTTCAACCACTGTCAAAGCTCACATGGACATCCCGCAACCGGTGCGTAAAAGCCGGTTGGCCAACCCCGGCTGGTTTCTGGTCAGCCCCTCGGTGGCGTTGCTGCTGCTGTGGATGATCGTGCCGCTGGGCATGACCGTTTACTTTTCGATGATCCGCTACAACCTCCTCTACCCCGGTGAAAACGAATTCGTGGGGCTGGAGAACTTCAGCTACTTCCTGAGTGATTCGGGTTTCCTGCCCGGCGCCACCAACACCCTGTTGCTGGTGGGCAGCGTGTTGCTGATCAGCGTCGTGTTCGGCGTGTTGATCAGCGCGTTGCTGGAGGCCAGTGAGTTTCTCGGTCGCGGCATCGTGCGGGTGATGTTGATCTCGCCGTTCTTCATCATGCCCACCGTCGGTGCGCTGATCTGGAAGAACCTGATCTTTCACCCGGTCTCGGGGATTCTTGCCTATATCTGGAAGCTGTTCGGCGCGCAGCCGGTGGACTGGCTGGCGCACTACCCGCTGCTGTCGATCATCATCATTGTGTCCTGGCAATGGCTGCCCTTCGCGGTCCTGATTTTGATGACTGCCATGCAGTCCCTCGACCAGGAACAGAAAGAAGCCGCGCGCCTGGACGGTGCCGGCCCGATCGCCATCTTCTGGCACCTGACCTTGCCGCACCTGGCGCGGCCGATTGCGGTGGTGGTGATGATCGAAACCATCTTCCTGCTGTCGGTGTTCGCCGAAATCTTCACCACCACCAACGGCGGCCCCGGCTACGCCTCGACCAACCTCGCCTACCTGATCTACAACCAGGCGCTGGTGCAGTTCGACGTTGGCATGGCGTCCGCCGGTGGTTTGATCGCGGTGGTAATTGCCAACATCGCGGCCATCGTGCTGGTGCGCATGATCGGCAAAAACCTGACAGACAAAGCCTGAGGCCTGCGCCATGACTCTTCAACAATCCCGTCGCCTGCAAAGCCTGCTGCTCGGCACCCTGGCCTGGGCCATCGCAATCCTGATTTTCTTCCCGATCTTCTGGATGGTGCTGACCAGTTTCAAGACCGAAATCGACGCATTCGCCACGCCGCCGCAGTTCATCTTCACGCCGACGCTGGAAAACTACCTGCACATCAACGAGCGCAGCGATTACTTCAGCTTCGCCTGGAACTCGGTGGTGATTTCTTTCAGCGCCACCGCTTTGTGCCTGCTGATTGCGGTGCCGGCGGCCTACTCCATGGCGTTCTACGAAACCCAACGCACCAAAGGCACGCTGCTGTGGATGCTCTCCACCAAGATGCTGCCGCCGGTGGGCGTGCTGATGCCGATCTACCTGTTGGCCAAGAGCTTTAGCCTGCTGGATACGCGAATCGCGCTGATCGTGATCTACACACTGATCAACCTGCCGATCGTGGTCTGGATGATTTACACCTACTTCAAAGACATCCCCAAGGACATCCTCGAAGCGGCACGCCTGGATGGCGCCACGTTATGGCAGGAAATGGTCCGGGTGCTGCTGCCGATCGCGAAGGGCGGCCTGGCTTCCACGGTTTTACTGTCGCTGATCCTGTGCTGGAACGAGGCGTTCTGGTCGCTGAACCTGACCTCATCGAAAGCCGCGCCACTGACCGCGTTGATCGCCTCGTACTCAAGCCCCGAAGGTTTGTTCTGGGCCAAATTGTCGGCGGTGTCGACCCTGGCTTGTGCGCCGATCCTGATCTTCGGCTGGATCAGCCAAAAACAATTGGTCCGCGGCCTGTCGTTTGGCGCTGTGAAATAGCCCTTAAAGAACAAACATAAAGGAGCGCCATCATGGCCAACCTGAAAATAAAAAATCTGCAAAAAGGCTTCGAAGGTTTTTCCATCATCAAAGGCATCGACCTGGAAGTGAACGACAAGGAATTCGTGGTGTTCGTCGGCCCGTCGGGTTGCGGCAAGTCCACCCTGCTGCGGCTGATCGCTGGCCTTGAGGAAGTCAGCGGCGGCACCATCGAGCTCGATGGCCGCGACATCACCGAAGTCAGCCCGGCCAAGCGCGACCTGGCGATGGTGTTCCAGACCTACGCCCTGTACCCGCACATGAGCGTGCGCAAAAACATGTCGTTCGCCCTCGACCTGGCCGGTGTCGCGAAAGCCGAAGTCGAGAAGAAGGTCGGTGAAGCAGCGCGCATTCTGGAACTCGGGCCGATGCTCGAACGTAAACCCAAACAACTGTCCGGCGGCCAGCGTCAGCGCGTGGCGATCGGCCGCGCCATCGTGCGCAACCCGAAAATCTTCCTGTTCGACGAACCGCTGTCCAACCTCGACGCCGCCCTGCGGGTGCAGATGCGCCTGGAACTGTTGCGCCTGCACAAAGAACTGCAAGCCACCATGATCTACGTGACCCACGATCAGGTCGAAGCCATGACCATGGCCGACAAAGTCGTCGTGCTCAATGGCGGCAAGATCGAGCAGGTCGGGTCGCCACTGGACCTGTATCACCAGCCGGCCAACCTGTTTGTCGCAGGCTTTCTCGGCACACCGAAAATGGGCTTCCTCAAAGGTAAAGTCACCCGTGTTGAAAGCCGGGGCTGCGAAGTGCTGCTGGACGCCGGCACCCGCATCACCCTGCCGCTGAGCGCTGCCAACCTGAGCGTCGGCGGCGCGGTGACGCTGGGCATTCGCCCGGAACACCTGGAGTTGGCGCAACCTGGCGACTGCACGTTGCAAGTCACCGCCGATGTCAGCGAACGTTTGGGCAGCGACACCTTCTGCCATGTGCTGACGTCGTCCGGCGAAGCGCTGACCATGCGTGTTCGCGGTGATCTGGCCAGCCGTTATGGCGAAACCCTGAGCCTGCACCTGGACGCCGAACACTGCCATTTATTCGATGCCGACGGCGTGGCGCTGACCCGCCCACTGCGCGCCGCGGCCTGATATCAGAGAACATTCGATGAAACTGAATAAGTCCAACCTCAACCGCCTCGCCCCCGAGGTGGCCCTGCCCGCCTACACCCTGAGCGACACCCGCCAGGGCATCGCGCACATTGGCGTCGGCGGTTTCCACCGCGCGCATCAGGCGTACTACACCGACGCCTTGATGAACACCGGCGAAGCACTGGACTGGGCCATCTGCGGGGTTGGCCTGCGCGCCGAAGACCGTCGTGCCCGGGACGATCTCAAAGAACAGGATTACCTGTTCACCCTGTTTGAACTGGGCGATACCGACGACACCGAAGTGCGGGTCATCGGCGCTATCCGCGACATGCTGCTGGCCGAAGACAGCGCCGAAGCGCTGATCGATAAACTGGCCAGCCCCGAAATCCGCATCGTCTCGCTGACCATCACCGAGGGCGGCTACTGCATCGACGACAGCAACGGCGAGTTCATGGCGCACCTGCCGCAGATCCAGCACGACCTGGCCAACCCGAACGCACCGAAAACCGTGTTCGGCTTCCTCTGCGCTGCGCTGGCCAAACGGCGTGCAGCCGGCACCCCCGCGTTTACGCTGATGTCCTGCGATAACCTGCCGCACAACGGCGCGGTGACCCGTAAAGCCTTGCTCGCATTCGCCGCCCTGCGCGATGCCGATTTGCACGACTGGATCGAGTGCAACGTCAGCTTTCCCAACGCCATGGTCGACCGCATCACACCGATGACCAGCACCGAGCATCGCCTGCAACTGCACGACAAACACAGCATCGACGACGCCTGGCCGGTGGTCTGCGAACCGTTTGTGCAATGGGTGCTGGAAGACAAATTCGTCAACGGTCGTCCGGCCTGGGAAAAGGTCGGCGTGCAGTTCACCGACGACGTCACGCCTTACGAAGAGATGAAGATCAAACTGCTCAACGGCAGCCACCTGGCCCTGACCTATCTGGGTTTTTTGAAGGGTTACCGCTTCGTTCACGAAACCATGAACGACCCGCTGTTCGTGCGCTACATGCGCGCCTACATGGACCTGGACGTGACGCCGCAACTGGCGCCAGTGCCAGGGATCGACCTGACCGAGTACAAAAACACCCTGGTGGCGCGCTTCTCCAACCAGGCGATTGCCGATCAACTGGAGCGGGTGTGTTCGGACGGCTCATCGAAGTTTCCGAAATTCACCGTGCCGACTCTCAACCGCTTGATCGCCGACGGCCGCGAAACCAAGCGTGCGGCGCTGGTGGTGGCAGCGTGGGCGCTGTACCTCAAAGGCGTGGATGAGAATGGTCACACCTTTTCGATTCCTGATCCGCGGGCGGCGTTCTGTCAGGCGCTGGTGAGCGATGATGCGTTGATCACTCAGCGGCTGCTGGACGTTGAGGAGATTTTCGGCACGGCGATACCGCGTTCGCCAGAGTTCGTCGCAGCGTTCGAGTGGTGCTGCAACAGCTTGCGCGAGGTTGGGGTGACGCGGACGCTGGAGCGGGTGTTGGCCTGAGCCCTGTGGTGTGATTGCTGTCGTCATCGCGGGCAAGCCCGCTCCCACAGGGAGCAGCGTTGTTCACAAATCTGTGTTCCACCACGGACCACTGTGGGAGCGGGCTTGCCCGCGATGACTGACTGACAGACACCATAAATGTTGAATACGCACTGATATCGACCTGACGATCCAAGGATCTTCCATGGCAAACCAACAACTGTTTCTGGGCATCGACTGCGGCACCCAAGGCACCAAAGCCGTGATCCTCGACGCGCACAGCGGCCAGGTCCTCGGTCAGGGCGCCGCCGTCCACAGCCTCATCAGCGGTGCCAATGGCCGTCGCGAGCAAGACCCCGCCCAGTGGCTGGAAGCCTTTACCCTGGCGACCCGCCACGCACTGCTCGCCGCGGGTGTGGACGGTCAGGCCATTCTCGGCATCGGCGTTTCCGGCCAGCAACATGGTCTGGTGCTGCTCGACGATCACGGCCAGGTGCTGCGCCCGGCCAAGCTCTGGTGCGATACCGAATCCACCCCGGAGAATGATCGTCTGCTGACTCATCTGGGCGGCGAAAAGGCTTCACTGGAACGCCTCGGCGTGGTCATCGCGCCGGGCTACACCGTGTCCAAGCTGCTCTGGACCAAAGAACAGCACCCGGAAATTTTCGCCCGGATCGCCCGCATCCTGCTGCCCCATGACTACCTCAACTATTGGCTCACCGGCCGCAGTTGCAGCGAGTATGGCGATGCGTCGGGCACCGGTTATTTCAACGTGCGCACGCGTCAGTGGGACTTGCAACTGCTGCGCGACATCGACCCCAGCGGGCGCCTGCAAGCCGCGCTCCCGGAGCTGATCGATGCCCACCAGCCGGTCGGCACGCTCCTGCCAGGCATCGCCGAACATCTGGGCATCAACCCCAAGGCACGGGTCTCCAGCGGCGGTGGCGACAACATGATGGGCGCGATTGGCACCGGCAACATCAAGCCTGGCGCGATCACCATGAGCCTCGGTTCCTCGGGGACGGTCTACGCCTATGCCGAGCAAGCGCACGTGAGCCCGGACGCCTCGGTGGCAACGTTCTGTTCCTCCACCGGCGGCTGGCTGCCGCTGATCTGCACGATGAACCTGACCAATGCCACCGGCGCGATTCGCGAGCTGTTCGACCTGGATATCGAGCAGTTCAACACCTTGGTCGAGCAAGCGCCGATTGGTGCCGAAGGCGTGTGCATGCTGCCCTTCCTCAATGGCGAACGCGTGCCCGCCCTGCCCCATGCCAGCGGCAGTCTGCTGGGGTTGACCATGACCAACCTGACCCGGGCCAACCTGTGCCGCGCCGTGGTGGAAGGCACCACCTTCGGTTTGCGTTACGGACTGGACCTACTGCGCCACAATGGCTTACAAAGCCGCAGCATCTGCCTGATCGGCGGCGGCTCGAAGAGCCCGGTGTGGCGCCAGATCGTCGCCGACATCATGAACACGCCGGTGATTTGTCCCGAACACAGCGAGGCCGCGGCCCTTGGTGCAGCGATTCAGGCGGCGTGGTGCACGTCCTGGACAAACGGGCATGAAGACAGCCTCACGGATCTGTGCGAGCGTTGTGTGAAGCTCGATCCGGCCAGTGAAACCTTGCCGATTGCAGAAAATGTACTGGCCTGTCAGCAGGCCTATGAACGCTATCAACAGCATGTCGTAACCCTTTAAAGAGCGAGCAACTATGTATCTGGTGTGTGGTGAAGCGCTGTTCGATTTCTTCAGCGAAGACGATGCCAGCGGTCTGGCGTCCAAAGTGAATTTCAAGGCGATTGCCGGCGGCTCGCCGTTCAATGTCGCGGTAGGTTTGCGCCGTTTGGGCGTGGATGCCGCACTGTTTGCCGGGCTGTCGACCGATTACCTCGGCCGACGGTTGCAGCAAGTGCTGCAGGATGAAGGCGTGCGCCCGGATTACCTCGTGGACTTTGCCGCGCCGACCACGCTGGCGATGGTGGCGGTCGGTGCCAATGGCTCGCCCCACTACAGCTTTCGTGGCGAAGGCTGCGCTGACCGGCAATTGAAACTGGAGCACCTGCCAGAACTGGAGCCCGAAGTGCGCGGCTTGCACATCGGCTCGTTCTCGCTGGTGGTGCAACCGATTGCCGATACTTTGCTGGCGCTGGTGCAGCGCGAAAGCGGCAAACGCCTGATCAGCCTCGACCCGAACGTGCGCCTGAATCCCGAGCCGAATATCGAGCTGTGGCGTTCGCGGATTGCCACCCTGGTGGAGCTTGCCGACCTGATCAAGGTCAGCGACGAAGATTTGAGCCTGTTGTACCCCGAGCAGGATCCGCAGCGCGTGATCGAAGGCTGGCTGGAGCATCGCTGTCAGTTAGTGTTCCTGACCCGTGGCGGTCAGGGGGCGACGGTGTTCAGCCGTAGACACGGTTCGTGGTCGGTACCGGCTTGTTCGGTAAAGATTGCCGACACCGTGGGAGCTGGCGATACCTTCCAGGCAGCGCTGATTACTTGGCTGACCGAGCAGCAGCTGGATTCGGTCGAGGGTGTGCAGCGACTGAGCCGTGAGCAGATTGACGCGATGCTCAGGTTTGCAGTGAGCGCCGCCGCGTTGACCTGCAGCAAGACCGGGCCGGATTTGCCGTATCGGCGGCAGTTGAGCTGAAATACACGCCCCCATACCTCCTCTACTATGGCAGGTCCTGACTTCAGGGCCTGCCGGTGGACTTGAATAAAAGACAGCTTGCCTATTTTTCTTCATTGGGCGTTATGTCTTTTCTCCCAATATATTCAGCATGCCGACCAATACATCGGGGCTCAGCAACTATCCGCTGCCGCCGATGGTGAGCAGCATCCGTTCAACAAGTACACCCGTTACTATGCGGTCCCCCCATCGAAATGGATGAACCTGACGATCACCAGCACCATTACACAGTTCCTCTCCTGCCAGTTCCGTGAGGCGCAAGCGACCGTGGGTGACGACACTCTTTACGAAGACTTACTGAAGAAAGTATTGCCTGACCGGCACGATGTCGATGAGTGGTATTACGACGTGTATACACCACTCATTCAAGCGATCTATAGCGACAGTAAAGAAGAAGCGTCAAAACTACTGAAGAAATATTGCCAACGATGGTATCCAGCGTTCGAGCAGGCTCCGTGGCACGACACCCACCTTCAAGGAGAGCACGGAATCTACGTTGGCTATTGGGCCTTTGAGGCCGGTGCGATTGCCTTTCTATACGGCATAGACGACAACACCATCGATCACATGGTTTACCCCAAAGACCTGGTTGAATATGCCAGGAGCCGCGCTAACACGTAAACTCTGCCCTCTTCAAGAAAAGGACTCGGATTCAACGTCATGGAATTGCAATTCACCATTACACCCGAGCACACCGAGATCAGGATCAGCGAGCTGCTGGAGCGCGAAATGCTCAAGCATGATCAACAGCAGGCCCGACTGTTGAGCTACGTCGCACGCTTGCAGGATCGTTTGCTCGCGCCCCCGCTGTTTGTCCTGTGCCTGGCCGGCGGCATGCTGGCGATCTATTTCCCCGAGCGCCTGTTCACCTCCCAGAAGATTATTTCGATGGTGCTGTCCGGAGTGATCTTTATGGTGGTCTGGTGGTTCATCTCCGGTCGACTGCTACGCCGCCTGCGAGCACGTCTCGCCGCCAGCCATGCCAAGCCACGCACGACTTTTCGCAGCACGAACCAGCACCTCATCGAAATCAAATTGCGCAATAACCTCAAGGCCGCTGAAGGTGCTTATCGGCTACTGTTCGACGATGAGGGCTTCAGCCTGATCAAGACCAAAGGCAGAGGCGCCAAAGGCGAGTTGGCCTGGGGAAAGATCGTGCGCCTCAAGGAGACGCCCGACTTCTACTCCGTGGCTTCTGCCGAACTGGATCGTAAGGGCAAGTTTTATCACATCCCCAAAAACAGCGATGTCATGGACGCAGACCAGTATCAAAAAGGCTTGGAGCTGTTTTTAAGCCGGGTACCCGATTCGGTCATTTGACGGTTGGCAGGTCTTGCAACGTTGAGCCAGCAAATAATCTCTGCCTTTAACAGTCGCCACGAATTTGAAGAATGCGTACAAATTATCGTATTGCGTTGTAATGGCGGCTGTGTGCGGGACGCCTTCGGGCGAGCCGATTTGGCGTTATCGGTTGACCAAGCCTGTGCACAGCCGCCACCCATCGTTTGGTCACGGTGCTGGCGATTACTAATTAATGCCGAGTAATAATTACTATGCCAACGATAAATCCGTTCCCCGAACGTAGGAAAGGGACGAAGCTTTCTTAGGATTTATTACGACTCACGGGCAGTAATGTAGGACCCGACAACCGAAGGGATTTCCCCGAATGCAAACACCATGGAAGTACATCATCGCGGCACTGCTAGCCGCCCCGGCCTACGCGCAACCACTCCAGACAATTCTCACCTGCCCTTTGGCCGATAGAACTCAGGTGTCCTTGCTGGCGGAAACGAATGCGCAAGGCCAGCGCCTGTTTGTGAAACTCGACAGCAAAATCCAACCGGCCTTTACCGACATCCCGGATTTCGACTTTTTCGGCGAAGTGTTCCTGGCAAAGTGTGTTTCTTCCAGCCTGATATTCGCCTTCGCATACGGCTCGCCGTATTTAAAAGGCGTCGTTTTACGCAAAAACCCTGTCAGTCACGCCGTCGAGCGAATCGATTTTGCCGAGAAGGCGCTACCACGTTGGCTGTACCTTGGACGAGAGCAGATCCGGTTGGTCATTCCTAATATCGGGTATGAAGTGTCGGCGAAGTTTCTGGTCTATGACTATGTTGCTGGAAAGGGGCAGCTGGAAGGACCCGCTGGTATAGAGACGCCTCCAGATCGACGTGGGTTCAAGGTTGTGCGCCTCGAACAGATGACCGCACAACCGGCACGCAACAACCATTAGCCCGCCACTTAACCTTCGATTAATCCTGCGGTCCAAAACTTTACTGGACCGCACTCCCTCAGCACCTTCTGACGCCCAGTGCGGCAGGTTCGACGCCCTTGCATCGAACTGACTTCCCCCTCTGCACTGGAGACCCATCATGAACATGCGAGCATTACTGATCACCACTGCCCTCACCTGCACCGCGTTCGCAGGTTTCGCTCAGGCCGACGACACATCGCCCTCTCAGGCCGTGCCTTATCACTACGGCATGCCGCTGCATGTGGGCAAGGTCGTTTCCATGACCGAACCGTCGACGCTGGACTGCCAAGTGGTCACGGCGGACATGAAGTACATCGATAGCACCTCGGGTAAGCCTGCGGAAATTACCTATCGAAAACTTTCTGACGCGTGCATTTATCAGAGCTGACAGACGATTCTGATTCGGCACTTGGCGGTAGGCCTGCGGGGATTCTGACGCTATGCTTTGGCATCCCCTCTACCGCCGAAAGGATTCGCCATGCCGTTCTCGTTTCGCACGCTGTCGACGTTCACCGCCGCGCTTTGCTTTCTGCTGGCGCTGGTGTGGGGTTTGATGCCGCAATGGTTGCTGGCGATCTGGAGTATCGAGTATTCGCCCGCGGCGGGTTTTGTGGCCAGGCGCAGTGCGGTGCTGTTCGGTGCGCTGGGGGTGATGTTTTATCTCGTGCGGCAGGCACCGCCCTCGGCGGCGAGAAGTGCGATGTGCAGCGGCTTTATGGTGGGCTGTTTCGGCTTGGCAGCGCTGGGCTTCGGCGAATGGCTCAATGGTCATGCCGGGCCGGGTATTTTACTGGCGATCCTGGTGGAGTTGGCACTGGGTCTGGGGTTTGTCCAGACCCGGCGCGTATCGCTCGAACTGGGTGAAACGGCCGGTTAATGGGCCTTTGACTTTGGGCTGAACAGTTGGCTATGGGTTTTGTGCTCAAGGTCGGTGCGTAACCCGGCGATCAGATTGTTGATTTCCCGACAGCCGTTGAGGTGATGGGCGTCTATGCCGGTGACGAACAGGTCGAGATGGTCGGTCTCGTTATCCGAATACACCTTAACGGTCATCGACAGGTCCGGCGACAGCGTGCATTGGCAGCGTTTCGGGAGAAAACTGCTTTCAACGATATTGCGTAGTTCCAAGGCAGAAAGAAACATGGCCACCCTCTCGTTATTGTGAGATTGCCAATCAAGAATCAATGTCGGTCGGAGCTCAGATCACCCGTTCTTTTCTTTCTCGCGGGCTTCATCGTTCCAACGTCCGACCGTTTTTTTGTTTCAGCGCTGACTCAACAGGGATCGCGGTCAGCTCAAGACAGCTTCAGCATAAAACATGCCCAGAATTTCGCCCTGCGACTCGTCGGCAAATCAAGGGGCTGGTGGAGATGGCACGCATCACGCCATGCAAAATGCAAGAAAGGACTGTTTTCGATACCTGCATTTTGCAATCGATCCCTGATGGCGGGTTTGCATTGACCGAGGACGGTAGTGAGAATACGCCCATTCATTCAGTATCCGCTGACCCCACACACACGCAAGGAGGCATTATGGGTGCTTTACCCTTTAACACGACCGCCGGGCTGATAGTTGTCCTTCTGTCGTCCGCAGCCCAGGCCGCGACACTCGAAGACGTCGCGCCGTATCCCAAGCCGGAGAGCGGTTTTACCCGCCAGGTCATTCACCTCGCCCCGCAAAAACAGGAAGACGGCTATCAGGTGGAGATCCTGGCCGGCAAGACCCTGACCGTCGACTGCAACCATCAGCGCCTGGGCGGGATGCTCGAGGAAAAGAACCTCGAAGGCTGGGGTTACCCGTTTTACCGGCTGGAAAAAGTCAGCGGCCCAATGAGCACGTTGATGGCCTGCCCTGACAGCAAGAGCAACAAGGACTTCGTGCCGGTGGTCGGTGACGGTTTCCGGCTGCGTTACAACAGCAAACTACCGATCGTGCTCTATGTGCCCAAGGACGTCGAAGTGCGCTACCGGATCTGGTCGGCGTCGAACCACGTCGAGAAAGCCGTACAGGAATAATCCGCCCATCCCTTATGCCGGGGCGCCACTTAGCGCGGCGCGTTCAGCCACATGGCGCAAACTGTCGAAGTTGATATTCGCGCCGGAATCGACAGCCACCAGGGTCTGCCCCCGGACGCCGGTTTGCGCCACGTACTGCTTGATTCCGGCCACGGCCAGAGCGCCGGAAGGCTCGGTGATCGAGCGGGTATCGTCGTAGATGTTCTTGATCGCGGCACAGAGTTCATCGTTGCTGACGGTCAGCACTTCATCGACGCAAAACCGGCAGACCTCGAAACCGTGCGCGCCGATCTGAGCGACAGCCACGCCATCGGCGAAGGTACCGACGGTTGGCAGCACAACCCGTTCACCGGCCTGTAAGGCGGCCTGCAAACAGGCGGAATGTTCCGACTCGACGCCGATGATGCGCACTTCCGGGCGCAGGTATTTGACGTACGCGGCGATACCAGCGATTAAACCACCGCCGCCCACCGGCACAAAGATCGCATCCAGCGGCCCTTGATGCTGGCGAAGGATTTCCATGGCGACGGTGCCCTGCCCGGCGATCACGTCCGGGTCGTCGAAGCGCGAGACAAAGGTGCGGCCGGTTTGCTGCGCCAGGTCCAGCGCATACGCCAGGGCAAACGGAAAACTCTCGCCGTGCAGCACCGCATCGGCTCCCCGGCTGCGTACACCCAGCACCTTCAGTTCCGGCGTCGTGCAGGGCATGACGATGGTGGCGGCAATCCCCAATTCGCGTGCCGCCAACGCTACGCCTTGGGCATGATTGCCTGCCGACGCGGTGATCACGCCCCGGGCCTTCTGTTCATCGCTTAGGTGCACCAACTTGTTGTAGGCGCCGCGGATCTTGAAGGAAAACGTCGGTTGCAAGTCTTCGCGCTTGAGCAGGACCTGATTATCCAACGCCTCGGACAAGGCCGGTGCCGCTTGCAACGGCGTGCGCACGGCGAGTTCGTAGACCGGCGCGGCGAGGATTTTTTTCACGTAATGCTCAAGCAAGCTCTGCTGGGCGGTGGTGCTGCTCATGGTTGTCTCCTGACTTTGATCGGAGCCCAAGAGACAGAAAGTAAAAACCCGCCTCTAGGGCGGGTTGGGTGCTGCAGTCGTGAGCTAGCCCGCCAAATAAGGAATGGCGGTAATAATGCTTGGCTGGCAGCGCAATACGGGGGAAGTCATGGTTGGAAATTAGCCGGACGCTGATGGCAAGTCAATGGCCAGTTTTCAATGAGTTCTGTAGGCTGGCGATTCTGCTCATCGTCCCAAGGAAGGAAACCATGAAGTCTGTCGCCCTGCCCCTCATTGCCCTGATCGCCTTCGCCGGCTACACCGTTTCGGTGATGCTACAGGCCGAACAGTCGTTGCTAGACTTCGGTATCAGCCTGATGTCGCGGCCCGATACCGCGCAGGTGGTGATTGATTTGTACCTGCTGGCAACGCTTGCCGGTATCTGGATGTACCAGGATGCGCGCAAGCGCGGGCAGTCGGGGTTGTCGGTGGCTCCTTATTTGTTGGTGACGGCGATTTTCGTGTCTGTCGGGCCGTTGTTGTATCTGGTGGTGCGCGGGCTCACCAAGCCTGACCGCGGCGTTTGAGCTCCAGCCGCCGGACGAACTCTTCCAACACCAGCGTATACAGATCGTCCTGCAAGTATGCGTCTTCGATGCCGGCGTCCATGTTCGGGTTATCGTTGACTTCAATCACCACCACTTTGTCGCCGGACTGTTTGAGGTCGACGCCATAGAGTCCGTCGCCAATGAGATTCGCGGTCTTCACCGCGAGTTCAACCACCGCTCGCGGCGCTTCGTGAACCGCCAGGGTGCGGCATTCGCCGTTGATGTCCTGGCCTTTGGCCTTGTGGTTGTAGATCTGCCAGTGGCCCTTGGACATAAAGTATTGGCAGGCGAAAATCGGTTTGCGGTTGAGCACGCCAATGCGCCAATCGTACTCGGTGTAGAAGAACTCCTGGGCCAGCAGCAACACCGAGTGTTCGAACAGTTCGGCGGTGGCCTTGAGCAAGGCTTGCTGGCTTTCGACCTTGATGACGCCCCTTGAGAAACAGCCATCGGGGATTTTCAACACCAAAGGAAACCCCAGACGCTCGCCTACCCACTCGAAGTCTTCCGGTCGCTCCTTGTAGAGGATTTCAGTGGCCGGCATGCCCAGTTGATGGCTCTTGAGCAAGTCAGTCAGGTAAACCTTGTTGGTACAGCGCAGGATCGACGTCGGATCGTCCATCACCACCAGACCTTCGCTTTCGGCTTTTTTCGCGAAACGGTAGGTGTGGTTGTCGACACTTGTCGTCTCGCGGATCAACAGCCCGTCGTATTCGGCGATTCGGGCGTAGTCCTTGCGTTCGATCAGCTCAACGTCGATGCCCAGCGTCTTGCCGACCCTGACAAAGTTGTCCAAAGCCTTGGGGTTGGAGGGCGGCAATGCTTCTTGCGGGTCGTGCAGAATGGCCAGGTCATAACGGGCCAAACGTCGAGAGCGTGGAAGGCGCCAGATCTTGCGACTGAAACTGTCCAGCGCGTTAGCAAACTGATCTTCCTGATCTTCACGCAATTTATGCAAAGCCCCAGACTTTACACCTTCGATGTGCCAGCCGTTAGTTCGACGAAACTCAACTAACAATATCGGACAGGGGAAAACCTCGAATAACTGTCGAGCCAGATCCTGCAATGGCTCGATCGATGTTTTACCGAAGTAAAGGGTCAAAGTGAAACCTTCTGTGTCGCTGTAAAGATGATGACTTAAGGCTTTTTCCAGGGTTTTATCCAGATCGTCCAGGGCCAGGCCATACAGGGATTTTCGGGTCAGTTCACTGATGGTCCGCACCGACGGAATCACCTTGTGCCCCCGAGCTTCGGCCAGCAGCGAGCAGTAATAGCCGTGCCCGAGGTACTTGTAACTGCGGCACAGGTTGATCACCTGAACCCGTTTGCCCTGCTCGTTATTGCGGGTCTGTTCGAGGTATTCCTGGGCGGTGACGATGTCCTCACTGGGAAAGTAGGACGCCCAGTCTTCCTTGCGTTCGACGATTATCATCAACGGGCTGGAAGTTCTGATCGAGGCATTTAAATAGTTTGCAGAAGTTATTGCCGCCGGCAAAGTTTGTTCGGATACTTCGCGCCAATGACCTTGTACCGCTGACATAGTGATTGATCCGTTGGAGAACAAGACCTTTCCTATTAAGCACGAACTTTTTCGAAAGTCCCGTTTCATTACGCAACTTTTACGGTGGTCAAATGAATCCTGTTTTTCGCCCAGCTGTCATTGAGGACCTGCCGGCACTGCTGGCACTCGAACAGCAATGCTTTACCACGGACCGGCTCAACCGGCGCAGTTTTCAATGGATGATCAACCGGGCTCACGGACAACTGCTGGTGGCCCAACGTGGCGATCGATTGGTGGGGTATGCGCTGGTGCTGTTTCATCGGGGCACTTCACGGGCACGTCTGTACTCGATTGCGATCGCCGTTGATGCTCGCGGCAGTGGGTTGGGCAAGCAACTGCTCGAACGCGCCGAGGTCTGCGCCATTGAGCACGATTGCGCCTACCTGCGACTTGAAGTGCGCATCGACAACCTGATGGCAATCGCTCTGTACGAACGCAACAGTTATCGGCGATTCGCGCTGATTCACGACTATTACCAAGACCATGCCGACGCGCTGCGACTGGAGAAATGCATCATTGTGGCGAAGGGGATTTCCCCAATACCGGTAAGTCAAGACGCAGAACCTGTGGGAGCGTGGCTTGCCCGCGAAGAACGATGACGCGTAATACCTGAAAAACCGCGGTGCATTCTTCGCGGGCAAACCACGCTCCCACAGGATTTTCGTTGCGTCTTGATTTAACGGTATACGTATTACTTCAACCCAACCTTGTACAACGCACCATCGTCCTCATCGGTCAGCACATACAGATACCCATCCGGCCCCTGTCGCACATCGCGAATCCGTTTGTTCAGCTCACCCAGCAATCGCTCTTCGTGAACGACCTTGTCGCCGTCGAACTGCAGGCGGATCAGTTCCTGCCCCACCAGCGCGCCGATAAACACGTTGTGCTGCCAGGCCTTGAAGCGATCGCCATCGTAGAACGCCATGCCGCTGAGGCCGGGGGATTTTTCCCAGACATGGTGCGGGCCCACGGTGCCTTCGACGATTTTGCCCTTGGCTTCCGGAATCGGCAGGCCGGAATAGTTGATGCCATGGGTTGCTATTGGCCAGCCGTAGTTTTTGCCACGTTCGATGATGTTGACTTCGTCACCGCCCTGAGGACCGTGCTCGTTTTCCCAGAGTGTGCCGCTCCAGGGGTTGAGCGCCGCGCCTTGCGGGTTGCGGTGGCCGTAGGACCAGATTTCCGGACGAACGCCTTTTTGCCCGACGAAGGGGTTGTCCTTCGGCACCTTGCCGTCCGGGTAGATCCGCGCGACCTTGCCTTGCAGCTTGTCGAGGTCCTGCGCCGTGGGTCGATCGTTGTTCTCGCCCAGAGTGATGAACAGATAACCGTCGCGGTCGAACACCAGTCGGGAGCCGAAGTGATTACCAACTGAAAGTTTGGGCTCCTGACGGAAGATCACGTTGAAATCCTTGAGGGCCGTCAGGTCTTCCGACAACCGTCCGCGACCGACCGCCGTCCCCGCCTTGCCGCCCTCACCGCCGCCTTCGGCATAAGACAGATAGACCATGCGGTCTTGCTTGAAGTCGGGCGACAACACCACATCGAGCAACCCACCCTGCCCCTTGGCCCAGACTTGAGGCACACCGTTGAGCGGACTCGAAAGTTTGCCATCGACACTGACCACCCGCAGGTTGCCCGGCCGTTCGGTCACCAGCATCCCTTGGCGACCGGGCAGAAACGCCAGCGCCCAGGGATGCTCCAGACCTTTAACGATCAGCGTGACCTCAAGAGCGCCCTCCTCACTTTTCAGTTCCTGGGCAGGCGCTGCAAACACGGGCGCGCTGGTGATCAGTACGCCAGCACAGAGCGTGGCCAGGAGGGTTTTACGCAACATGCACGATTCCTTTTGTGGTCAAAAAGGGTTGGCAAGGCCTCTGTCCTGCCGTTCAACGGTTGCTGGTGTCTGCGTCCCGATGAGGTGGATTGGGGATGAATTTCGGTGGGCTGGCGGGAACCTGGCGATCCTGCGGATAACGGTTGCCGATATCGCCGTTCTCCAGGGTTGGTGGCCGCGGCACAGGTGCCGTACTCGGTCCGCGGATCACCCGGATGCCGGGGCTCGTGCCTTGCATGCTGTTGGGATTGGCCCGGCGCATCGGGTTGTTGTAAGGATTGTTATTGGTGCTGCCCGGCAGGTTCTGGGCCAGCAACAAGGGCGAGGATGGCGGCGCGGCGTCGGCCAGGGCCAGGCTGCTCAGCACGCCACTCAATGCCAGTGCGATGACGCCGAACACACATCGGCTCATGGAGACCTCTCTGAAAGAGCGTGCAACGCTTCATGGATGAATAGAGCCACGCTACGCCCAGGGTTCGGATTTGTTAACCAAAACCTCCTTCAAAAGATGTAACACCAGTTGACTGCACCGTCGATCAGCCCGCAAAAGCGGGTCGCAGCCGACTGAAACTTTCCCCCAGGCAACAGGTCACCTGAACATCAATGGGCTGACGAGAACACGACGATGGCACGGGCAATCTGGAAAGGCGCAATCAGTTTCGGTCTGGTGCACATCCCCGTGGCGCTGGTCTCGGCGACGTCTTCCCACGGGATCGATTTCAACTGGCTCGACAGTCGCAGCATGGAGCCGGTGGGCTATAAACGCGTCAATAAGGTCACCGGCAAGGAGGTCACCCAGGCGCACATCGTCAAAGGGGTCGAGTACGAAAAGGGTCGTTACGTGGTGCTCAGCGAAGAGGACATTCGCTCCGCTCATCCACTGTCGACTCAAACCATCGACATTTTTGCCTTTGTCGACAGCGAGCAGATCCCCCTGCAAAACATCGACACACCCTATTACTTGGCGCCGGACAAACGCGGTGGCAAGGTCTATGCGCTGTTGCGCGAAACCCTCAGCAAAACCGGCAAGGTTGCCCTCGCCCGTGTGGTTTTGCATACCCGCCAGCACCTGGCGGCCCTCATGCCGCTGGAGTCAGCCCTGGTTCTGGTGATGCTGCGCTGGCCGGCCGAAGTGCGCAGCCTGGATCAACTGGAGTTGGGCAGTGAAGTGACCAAGCCGGACCTGGCCAAAGGCGAACTGGAGATGGCAAAACGGCTGGTAGAGGACATGAGCGCCGACTGGACGCCCGAGGAGTACCGCGACAGTTTTGAAGACAAGATCATGGCGCTGGTTGAGCAGAAGGCGAATGAAGGCAAGATCGAAATCGTCGAAACCGCTACCGGTGAGGAGGAACGCAAGACAGCGGAGGTAATCGATCTGACCGAACTGCTCAAGCGCAGCCTCGGTGCCAGGAGTGCCGGTAAAACGGCAGCAAAAACCAAAACGAGCACAGACAAAAAAGCCACGAAGCATAATCGTGGCTGACCGGTTACTGAAGCATTTATAAATTATGCAGTGAACATACCGGCCTCTTCGCGGGCAACCCCGCTCCCACAAGTTCGGCGGCGTTCGCAGAATTTACATTCGACACGAACACTGTGGGAGCGGGCTTGCCCGCGATAGCGTCATGCGCCACAACACAAAACTCAGATCAGCACAAAAATCGCCAACAACCCACCAAAAATCGCCCACTTCTCCAGGTAATAGCGGGTGCGGTTACGCTTCTTGAGCGCTTTGCCACGCAAGCGAACCTTGTAGATTTTGGCAAACAAACGGTTGATTGCACCGGTCTTGTCACCCGCATCGTTCGGTGCCCCCGCCGCCGCCATCACTGTACGGCTGAACCAGCGGTTGAACGCCGCGGCCCAGCGATACTTCATCGGCCGTTCGACGTCGCAGAACAAGATGATGCGGTTCTGCTGGGTGGTGTTTTCAGCGTAATGAATGAACGTTTCATCGAACATCACCGCTTCGCCGTCACGCCAATGGTAGTTCTCACCGTCGACGTTGATATAGCAACCAGCTTCGTTCGGCGTTTCCAGCCCCAAGTGATAACGGTACGAGCCGGCATACGGATCGCGGTGGCGGACCAGTTTGGAACCCGGTGGCAGTTCGGCAAACATCGCTGCCTTGACCGAGCCAATGCTTTGCAACAGTTCAGTAGTACGCGGGCAGAGCTTCGCGGCCGACGGGTGACTGTCGCCGTACCACTTGAGATAGAAACGCTTCCAGCCACTTTTGAAAAACGAGTTGAAACCGACGTCGTCGTACTGATTCGAGCGCTTGATCTCCCCGGCCTTGAGCAGGTTCTGACCTTCGGCGCGAATCTCTTCCCAATGAGCCTGCAAAGGGCTCAAGTCAGGAAAGTCCGCCGGATTGAGATAAGGCCGATTGGGGATTTTCGAGAACATATAAAGGAAGCAATTGATCGGCGCCAGAAACGTCGAGTGGTCGCTTAGTTGGCGGCCTAGTTTGTGGCGCACCTTCCCGCGCAAGTGGACATACGCGATGGAGATGACATAGATAGCGGCAATAATGAGTTTCACGGAAATCGTCACACGTCTGAAATGAACAAAGTGCGTCCCGATGGCGCGTTCTTGAGCCATGCCGACAGTTGGCATGGCTGGGAAAGATGGCATTTTAGCCACACTTTGTAACCAATAGTTAACCTTCAACTGTAAAAATGTGTCTATTCATGTCGCCAAAAACACCCATACGACCTTAACGCCCTATCGGTTTAAAGGATCGTCTAAGCTCAGAATTAGGCATGAGGGTTCAGCCATGTGCGGACGACTTTCGCAGTACCGAGGCATCCACGACTTCGTCAAGGCGCTGAGCATGCCCAACGCCTTGGTCAATAATGCCGGCGATCAGCCATTCGAGCTCTACAACGCCGCGCCAACGACTCAGCTCGCCCTCTTCCACCAGGAAGGCGACGTGCTGCACGCCGACAGGGTTCGCTGGGGCTGGCGGCCGCATTGGTCCGAAGAACACCCTATGCCGATCAATGCCAGGGTCGAGAAAGTCAGCCACGGTCCGTTCTTCAAAGCGATATGGCCGCATCGGGCGATCGTTGCCATCGATAACTGGTTTGAATGGGTTTACGAGGGCGGCCCGAAAAAGCAGCCGTACCTCATCCGCCGCAAGGATCGTGCGCCGATCCTGTGCGCGGCGATCGGTCAGTATCCAAGGTACGAACATCAGCCGGACGAACATGACGGCTTCGTGATCATCACCGCCGACAGCAAGGGCGGCATGGTGGATGTTCATGATCGGCAGCCGGTGACGCTGAATCCCGAATTGGCCCGAGAATGGCTGGACCCGGCCACACCGAAAGAGCGCGCCGAACAGATAGTGCTGTTGCAGGGGGAACCGAGTGAGACATTCGAGTGGTTCAAGGTTGATCAAGCCGTGGGCAATGTGCACAACGATGGCCCTGAACTGATCAAACCAATCTGAAGGTTTGTCACCCGTAATCACATCGCGCACGCCATTCGTCGCATGGAAAGCGTGACGCGGAATACGCGTCAATGTATGGCTTAGGGCTTGCAGATGCCGGTCGTAGCGGCCCCGGAACGACGTAATTCTGACGCGGCGGCAATCACATTAACGTTTAAGGACTCCAGCGATACGCTTGGTCAGTCACCGGGAGATGTAACGTGTCAACTCTCAACGAAATCGCAGCGAACCACGCGAGAATGGCTAAGGCAAAGGAAGAAGAGTCGACCGGGCTGAGTGAGCGACACCTCCAAATAGTGGGCAGTTTCGAAATCCCGTCCATTGATGATCAAAAGCGCATTCCACTGCACCTGATCACTGGCGTACAGGACAACCACCATCGTCACAACGGGCAGGTAGCAACAACGTCATAACCACTGTCTGGAGCGGTGATCTGCACAGTCCAGCCTTGCGCAAAGGTCATCTCGTGATACTCGACGATGGCGCTGATTTCCGGGCAAAGCTTTTTGGCCTCCTCCGGAGAGCGGTCTACCGAGATGTTGACCGTGCGGTCCTCCGCCGAGAATTCGGAGGCCTGGGTCAAGGCGTCGTTGCCATCAAGGATTTTGCAGAGCAACGAGGCATTCTCGACAGACTCGTCTGTAGCGCTTGAGTAAGCGCATTGAGCGGTCACAAGCGTCAGTAAAAAGAGCATGCCCGTCGCGTATTTGTTTCTCACTTCCATGTTCCTTGGGTGGGGGGAGGAAATACTAATTCATGAGTCGGTCAATAGTTATCGGTTTTGAACGACAGCCCTCTTCCGAGGTACGCTCCGGGGTAAATGTCTGCCATACACATCATCAGCCTCACGAACTTTCACACAGTTTGCAAAGGTTATGCGAATGGGGCTAGATCGCCTCAAAACGTCAATACACCCATGTCTCGTCGCCAGGATCAATATATGCCGCTGAGTTTTCACAAGATGCACGCCAATGGCGATGACTTCGTTATTGTGGACTCACGAAACTCGGCCAATCCAATGACAAGTGCCATGGCTCGGCGACTGGGTGATCGGCACCGAGGGGTCGGATTCAATCAACTCGCGGTGGTGCTTGATTGCGATGATGCAGTTGCGCGCTTGATGTTCTGGAATGCAGATGGCTCCACGCTGGATGCTTGTGGCAGCGCAACGCGGGGTGTCGCGGATATGCTGATGCGCGAATCGAATACGACTTCGATAGCGCTGCGAACCAACCGTGGTCTGCTCACTTGCGAACGAACTTCAACCGGCGCAATTTCGGTCAACATGGGTGAGCCACTTTTCGGCTGGTCAGATATTCCTCTGGCTCAGGAACTGGATACTGCTGTTTTGCCACTGGCTGGTGGCCCGGCAGCTTGCAGCATGGGCAATCCTCACTGCACCTATTTTGTGGATGATCTGACAGCCATTGATCTAGCGACAATCGGGCCGACCATTGAAACCAACCCATTGTTTCCCATCAGGACGAACGTGCATTTCGTCCAGATCATTAACCGACAACACATTCGGTTGCGCATTTGGGAGCGTGGGGGTGGGATACCGTTTGGTTCAGGTTCTTGCTCTTGTGGCGCCGCTGTCAGCGGAATCCGTCGTGGCTTGTTAGACCATTCCGTTGAGGTTGAATGTGATGGCGGCACCGTAACGGTTCAATGGGATGGCGTGGGCCCGGTCTTTCTCATCGGGCCGGTAGAGACCATTTTTTCGGGAACAATTACCGATCAGCTATATCGTCCCACCCGCAGAGGCGAATCCGAATAGGTGCCCACCCTGACCAAGTGCTGGCCATTCAGCAATCCTTCTGAAAGACACCTGGCCGGGCAAGCGTTGCCGACTTTACCCAGAGCAGCGCCCAGTGTCCCGAACACAACGCTGAACAAAAATAACATTGGCGTGTAATCAAGGATTTCCGCAGCGTTTCGCCATCTACCAGGATGAACCCTCCCCTCGGGCGGCCCCAAACAGCGAGGCAGCCCTGAAGAAGCTCGTGACACGTTATCGCGCGCCATACAACTGCCGTCACACTTATGCGACAATGTGCAGAATGTCTGGCATGAATCCCGCCTTTTTTGCCCAACAGCTTGGACAAGCGTCCAGATGCTGCTCTCGACTTATGCGCGCCGGTTGAAGTCTAGCGGTGACTGGGGAGGGATGGAGAAACTCCAAAACGCCCCAGGTATGGCCCAAGCGCCAAAATGCGCAGCTCGCAACCCATTGATAGGTAAAGTAATTGATCTCCACAGCTAACATCACGATGCAGTTCGGCGCCAAGCCGCTATTCGAAAACGTTTCGGTCAAATTCGGCGCGGGCAACCGCTATGGCCTGATCGGCGCCAACGGTTGCGGCAAGTCGACCTTCATGAAAATCCTCGGCGGCGACCTCGAGCCGTCCGGCGGCCAGGTCATGCTTGAGCCGAACGTGCGTCTGGGTAAGTTGCGTCAAGACCAGTTCGCCTACGAAGAATTCACCGTGATCGACACCGTGATCATGGGTCATGAAGAGCTGTGGAAGGTCAAGGCTGAGCGCGACCGCATCTACTCGCTGCCGGAAATGACCGAAGAAGACGGCATGGCCGTGGCCGAGCTGGAAACCGAATTCGCCGAAATGGACGGCTACACCGCCGAATCCCGTGCCGGTGAGCTGTTGCTGGGCCTGGGTATCGGCATCGAGCAGCACTTCGGCCCGATGAGCGAAGTGTCGCCGGGCTGGAAACTGCGCGTGTTGCTGGCACAGGCGCTGTTCTCCGATCCTGAAGTGCTGTTGCTCGACGAACCGACCAACCACCTGGACATCAACACCATCCGCTGGCTGGAAAACGTGCTGACCCAGCGCTCCAGCCTGATGATCATCATCTCCCACGACCGTCACTTCCTGAACAGCGTGTGCACCCACATGGCTGACCTGGACTACGGCGAGCTGCGCCTGTTCCCGGGCAACTACGACGAGTACATGACCGTGGCGACCCAGTCCCGCGAGCAACTGCTGTCGGACAACGCCAAGAAGAAAGCGCAGATTTCGGAACTGCAATCGTTCGTCAGCCGCTTCTCGGCCAACGCCTCGAAAGCCAAGCAGGCCACTTCCCGCGCCAAGGCGATTGACAAGATCCAACTGGCCGAGGTCAAGCCTTCGAGCCGTGTGAGCCCGTTCATCCGTTTCGAACAAACCAAGAAGCTGCACCGTCAGGCCGTTATCGTTGAGCGCATGGCCAAAGGTTTCGACGGCAAGATACTGTTCAAGGACTTCAGCTTCCAGGTTGAAGCTGGCGAGCGCGTGGCGATCATCGGCCCGAACGGTATCGGTAAAACCACCCTGCTGCGCACCCTGGTCAACGAACTGACCCCGGATGCCGGCACCGTGAAGTGGACCGACGCTGCGGAGCTGGGCTACTACGCCCAGGACCACGCGCACGACTTCGAAGACGACTGCAACCTGTTCGACTGGATGGGCCAATGGACCCAGGGCGGCGAGCAACTGGTTCGCGGCACCCTCGGCCGCATGCTGTTCTCCAACGACGAGATCCTCAAGTCGGTCAAGGTCATCTCCGGTGGTGAGCAAGGCCGCATGCTGTTCGGCAAGCTGATCCTGCAAAAACCGAACGTGCTGGTGATGGACGAACCGACCAACCACTTGGACATGGAATCCATCGAAGCGCTGAACCTGGCGCTGGAGAACTACCCGGGCACGCTGATCTTCGTCAGCCACGACCGTGAATTCGTATCGTCCCTGGCCACCCGCATCATCGAGTTGAGCGCCGATGGCGTGATCGACTTCAGCGGCACCTATGACGACTACCTGCGTAGTCAGGGTGTGTTGATGTAAAGCGGCTTCTGGCTGCAAGTGAAAAGCCCTGTCCTGGTGACAGGGCTTTTTGCATTTCAGGGCCAAGGCATGCTTGGGTGCTGACACATTCGCGGGCAAGCCTCGTTCCAGGTTATGCGCAGACCTTGTAGGAGCGAGGCTTGCCCGCGACGAGGCCCTCGATACCGCTGCAAAACTCAAAGCCCCATATAGTTAGCCTGCTTCCTTTTAAGTAACGCCCGCGCCATGATGCAGTTCTCCTACCGCCGCCCGCGAACGAGCTCTCATGTCTGTGCAGCAACTGCCCCCGCAAAGCTCCATGGCGATCACCCTGCAGATCGTTTCCATCGTTTTCTATAGCTTCATTGCCTTCCTCTGCATCGGTCTGCCGATTGCCGTGTTGCCGGTGTATGTGCATGAACAGTTGGGGTTCAGCGCCATCGTCGCGGGGCTGGCTATTGGTTCGCAATACCTGGCCACCCTGCTCAGCCGCCCGATGGCCGGGCGTTTGTCGGACAGCGTCGGCACCAAACGGGCGATTGTTTACGGGTTGTCGGGGATTGTGTTGAGCGGCGTACTGACGCTGATATCGACCTTGCTGCAAAGTATCCCTTTGCCGAGTCTGATCATCCTGATCGCCGGCCGGTTGTTGCTGGGGATCGCCCAAGGTTTGATCGCAGTCGGCACCGTCAGCTGGTGCATGGGCCAGGTCGGTGCCGAACACGCAGCGCAGTCGATCTCTTGGAACGGGATTGCCTCGTATGGCGCCATCGCCATCGGCGCACCGCTGGGCGTGGTGATGGTGGCTGAACTGGGCTTCGCCAGCCTCGGGATCGCGCTATCGTTACTGGCCCTGCTGGCACTGCTGTTGATCCGCAACAAACCTTCTGCGCCAGTGATTCGCGGCGAGCGCCTGCCGTTCTGGGCGGTGTTTGGGCGCATCGCGCCCTTCGGCGCGAGCCTGAGCCTGGCGTCCATCGGGTACGGCACGCTCACCACTTTTATTACCCTGTATTACGCCAGCCTCGGCTGGACCGGTGCCGCGTATTGCCTGACGGTGTTCGGGGTATGTTTCATTCTGTCTCGACTGTTGTTCATTTCCAGCATCAGCCGTTTCGGCGGCTTCACCTCCGCCATTGCCTGCATGAGCATTGAAACCGTGGGGCTGGTCCTGTTGTGGCTGGCGCCCTCGACCGTTTACGCCTTGATCGGCGCAGGCCTGACCGGATTCGGCCTGTCGCTGGTCTATCCGGCGTTGGGAGTGGAAGCGATCAAGCAAGTACCCAACTCCAGTCGTGGGGCGGGTTTGAGTGCCTATGCGGTGTTTTTCGATCTGGCACTGGCGATTGCCGGGCCACTGATGGGCGCGCTGGCGTTGAACCTGGGGTATTCGTGGATTTTCTTTAGTGCAGCGTTGTTGTCCGTGACCGGACTCGGCTTGACCTTGATTATGAAGCACCGGGCGACTGTCTAAAGCCTGCCGTAAATCTCCAGTAGGAGTTTATTGATCCGCGGTTTGCATACCGGCCCGGCTTGGTTTGCCCAAGGCATGGGAGAAGAAACGTCCGGCTTCGGAGATCAGGTTGCGGTGAATGTCCTTGCGGTCGACGCCGTCGGCATCGGTGCACAGCGCCGGCATGGCGGCGATCTGTTCTTCGTTGCACGGCGCCAGGAACACGAAATGCCCTGCCCCGGCCAGTAATTTGAAGTCCGGTGCGGTCGGCAGTTTACGCGCCAGGGCTGCGGCGTTTTTGTCGAATGCCACCAGTTTGTCACCGTCGCCGCTGTACAGCAGCACCGGCACATGCACTTCGGCCAGGGTCTGGCGGCCGAATTTCAGACTCAGCGGCGCCATCAATAACAAGGCATGCACTCGCGGATCCGCCACGGGCTGCAGGTCATCGCGGTCGACGACCAATTCACCTTGCGTGTTGCAGGCATCGTGATCGTCCGGGCGCTCCTGGCAATAACGGCGCAGACGGTCCAGGTCCGGAGTGGCGCCGGACAGGATCAAGGCGGTCTCACCGCCCGCCGAATAGCCGATCACTCCGACCTGATCGGCATTGACGAAGGGCGCGAGCATACGGTCGCCCAAGGTCGCGGTAATGGCTTCGGAAATCTGGATTGGCCTGCCGTAAAGATTGCTCAAAGTGCCGAGACGGCTGTGGTCTTTGTAGTTGTCGCCGGG